>NZ_JADHZD010000025.1 GCF_020102855.1 Nocardioides lacusdianchii | reverse complement strand
CGGCGACGGTCAGACCCTCACGGACCAGCGCCCAGAACTCCACCCGGACCGACATCGGACACACACGGCTGCGACGCACAGGACACCCCTCAGATCAGAGGTGTTGCATCCAGCCCTTGAGCCCAAGTCACCGTGGTGTGGATCCCGCCCCACGGTGACCGCACAAGGCGACGGGCCCGCGCTAAGGGTGTCTAGGCTCGCGCGCATGCCTGCACCTGACCTCGACCGCCTCGGACCCGACGACTGGCGCGAGTTCCGCGACGTACGCCTCGCCTCGCTCGCCGACGCGCCGGGCGCCTTCGGCTCCCGGCACGCCGAATGGGTCGACGCGACCGAGGAGCGGTGGCGCGCGCGCCTCACCGACGTACCCCTGACGGTCGTCGCACGGGAGGCGGGGCGCCCGGTCGGGGTCGTGTCCGGCGTCCCGGCGGACGACCACGTGGAGCTCATCTCGATGTGGGTCGCGCCCGATCACCGCGGCACCGGCCTCGCAGGACGGCTCGTCGACGAGGTCGTCGCGTGGGCCGCGGCGCAGGACCACGACACCGAGCTGATGGTGCGCGACGACAACGCGCCGGCGATCACGGCCTACGAGCGGGCCGGCTTCGCCGACCTCGGTGTCCCCGACGACTGGCCCGCGGACGAGCCGCGGGAGCGCCGGATGCGGCGCTCGCGCGGTGCGGCACGATCGACGTCATGACCACGCGCCGCGGCCTCTTCGTCGCCCCCTTCGACGCCCTCGCCGACCCACGCCTCGTCGGCGACCTGGCCGCCGAGGCGGAGGCGGCCGGCTGGGACGGCTTCTTCGTGTGGGACCACCTGCTCTACGGCGACCGCGTCACCGAGATCGCCGACCCGTGGACCTGCCTCGCGGCCGTGGCCATGCTGACCGAGCGGATGGTCCTCGGGCCCATAGTCACGCCGCTGCCACGACGCCGGCCGCAGGTACTGGCCCGGCAGGCCGCCAGCCTGGCAGTGCTCTCGGGCGGGCGGTTCGTCCTCGGTCTCGGTCTGGGCGACGACTGGGTGGGTGAGTTCAGCGCCTTCGGCGACGAGGCGGACCCCAAGGTGCGAGGTGCGATGCTGGACGAGGGGCTCGCGGTGCTGACCGGGCTGCTCGGCGGGGAGGTCGTCGAGGTCGCGGGCGAGCACCACGCGGCACACGGCGTACGCTTCCGGCCCGCGCCGGCGGTGCCGATCTGGCTGGCCGGGCGCTTCGGCAACAGGGCCCCGCTGCGCCGGGCGGCACGCCACGACGGCTTCTTCGTCATCGGCCTCGCCGGTCCCGACGACCTTGACGAGGTGACGACCGCGCTCGCCGGACACGCGCCCGCGCCGGGCTTCGACGTGGTGGTCGACCTCCAGCCCGAGCAGGACCCGGCGCCCTGGCTCGACCGGGGCGCGTCGTGGGTGCTGACCCGGATCGGGCCCTACGACCTCGATGTGGAGGAGGCGCGCCGCATCATCGCGGCGGGTCCGTGACGGGGTCGGGCGACGTAAGCCGCAGCACCCAGCGCGAGACGAGCCAGACCAGCAGCCCGACCAGCAGCGCGAGTCCTCCGCGCAGCCACGGCGGCGGCCACGGGCCGCGGTCGACCTCGCCGGGCGTGACGACCTGGAGGTCGCCGACGGTGGCCGAGGCCAGCTGGAAGCGGCCCACGCCGTAGCTCCCGAGGTCGCTGATCCGCATGAGCGGCTGTGGTGCGGCTCCGTCGAGCGGGACGCGGGAGAGGTCGTACGCCTCCGCGCAGCACGGGTCGTCGCCGGCGACCTCGAGCAGCGCCACGACCTCGCCCGCGTCGGTCCAGCCGAGCACGCGCCCCGCCTCCGCGAGCGGCAGCTCCATCGGGTCCGGCACGTCCGCGCCACTGGAGGGAGCGGACGGGTCGACGAAGGCGAGCCCCGTCGGCATCCCGGGGTCCGGGGCGCCCGCCGGGGCGCCCGAGGGCTCCAGCGTGGTCGTCGCGAGCAGCTGTCCGTCGGGGGACCAGGCGGCCGGGCCGGCGAGCGCCCCGACGGTCCCGAGGTCCCGGGTGCCGCCGCCGGCGAGGTCGACGACCGAGATCCGGGCGTCGGTGAAGGAGGTTCCTGCACGCTCGACGGCCAGCTCCGTCCCGCCGGGGGAGAAGGCGACCGCGGTGACGTCGTCGCCGGGGAGGAGGTCGGTGGAGTCGTCGCCGAGGTCGAGCACGCCGACCTCGCCGGCGATGCGCTCGCCGGTGTAGGGGTTCGTCGGCTCGGGGGACAGCAGGTGCGCCAGCGTCGTGCCGTCGCGCGACCAGGCCACGGGCAGCACGCTCTGGCCGGTCGGCAGCGAGTGGCTGGTCGCCTCACCGGTGAGGAGGTCGACGACCACCACGTCGGGGTCGGCGGTCTCGTGGTCGCCGACGGCCACCTTCGTGCCGTCGGGAGAGAGCAGCATCGGGGCCGGGTCGCCCTGCGAGGCAGCGCTCGCGCGATCCTCGGCCGCGTCCACGCGACGGTAGGCGTCCCCGCCGGCACCCAGCACGACAGCCTGCGGGAAGTCGAAGAGCTCGACGCCCCAGCCGTGCTGGAACAGCGCCACGGCGGCGCCCGGCGCGGAGGACGTGACGCTGCCGGTCAGGTGGGAGTACGCCGCGAGGTCGCGCGGCACCGCCGCCTCACCGGGCTCCGCGGGAGCAACGTCGCCGGGCGAGGTGAGCGCGATGGCGATCGCGGCCGCGCCGAGGCCGACCACCCAGGACAGCCCCCCGACCACGCGCATGCGCTGACTCTAGCGGCGGGCCGGCTCACCTTCGCGGCGTTGTGCGGTCGTCATGGTGCGGCAGCCGCACCATGGCCACCGCACAACGGTGGCGATCCCCGGGTAGCCGGGGACTCCGACTGCAGGGGCGGCTCAACCGAAGGCGCTGATCCCCGTCTCGGCTCGGCCGATGAGCAGCTTCTGGATCTGCGAGGTGCCTTCGTAGAGCGTCATCACGCGGGCGTCGCGGAGGTACTTCGCGACCGGGAAGTCGTCGACGTAGCCCGCGCCGCCGTGCACCTGGATCGCGTTGTTGGCCGCGCGCACTGCCGCCTCGGAGGCGAAGAGCTTGGCTTTCGAGGCGGCCACGCCGTAGGGCTCGCCCCGGTCGATCAGGTCGGCGCAGCGCCACGCGAGGAGCCGGGCGGCGTCGGCGTCGAGCGAGATGTCGGCGATGAGGTCCTGCACGAGCTGGAACGACGCGATCGGCTTGCCGAACTGCGTGCGCTGGGTGGCGTACGCCACCGACGCCTCCAGGCAGCCCTGCACGATGCCGACGCAGCCCGACGCGACCGCGAGGCGGCCCTTGTCGAGGGTGCCCATGGCGATCTTGAAGCCCTGCCCGACCTCGCCGAGGCGGGCGGAGTCCGGGACGCGTACGTCGTGCAGGAACAGCTCGGCGGTCGCCTGGCCGCGCAGCCCGAGCTTGTGCTTGATCTCGCGGGCCTCGAAGCCGGGGGAGTCGGTCGGCACCAGGAACGCCGTCACCCCGCGCGGGCCGTCGTCGCTGGTGCGGGCGAAGACCAGCGCCACGTCGGCCCAGGTGCCGTTGGTGATGAAGAGCTTCTGCCCGGTGATCACCCAGTCCGAGCCGTCGCGCGTCGCGCGCGAGGTGAGGTTGCCGGCGTCGGAGCCGGTGCCGGGCTCGGTCAGCCCGAAGCAGCCGAGCTTCGTCGCGGCGGCGAGCTGCGGCAGCCACTCCTGCTTCTGCTCCTCGCTGCCGTGGAAGAGGATCGACTTGCCGACCAGCCCGCTGCTCACCGACACGATGCCGCGCAGGGCGGAGTCGGCGCGGCCGAGCTCCTCCATGGCGAGCGAGTAGGTGACGTAGTCGCCGCCGACCCCGCCGTACTCCTCGGGGATGGTCAGGCCGAAGAAGCCGAGCTCGGCCATCTTCGGCACGATCGCGAGGTCGACCGACTCGTCGTGGTCCCACTGCATGCGGTGGGGGACGGCCTCGCGCTCGAGGAAGTCGCGTGCGAGGTCACGGAAGGCCTGCTGCTCCTCGCTGAGGGACAGGTCCATCAGAGCGCCTCCACCAGCTCGTGGTCGGTGACCCGACCGGCGAGCCGCGACAGGTGGTGCGGCGCGTTGCCGAGCCACTGGTCGAGCACCTCGAGGTGGGCGGTGCCGACGCCGACGGCGTACTCGGCGGTCATGCCGATGCCGCCGTGGAGCTGGATCGCCTCCTGCCCGATGTGGCGCCCGGCGCGGCTCACCTGGAGCCCGACCCGGTCGGCGGCCTCGGCCACGACCCCGCGGTCCCCGCCGGCGATCGTCATCGTCGCCCAGTCGACCATGCTGTGGGCGAGCTCGAGCGAGACGTACATGTCGGCGGCGCGGAAGGTGAGCGCCTGGAAGGTGTTGAGCGTGACCCCGAACTGCTTGCGGCTCTTGAGGTAGTCGGACGTCGCGCGCACCTGGCTCTGCATGACGCCGAGCGCCTGGTTGGCGCCCATGATCCGGGTCAGGTCGCTGATGGTGGCGATGCTCGGAGCGAGGTCGCGACCGGGTGCGCCGAGCGGCGTGGCGGCGCTGCCCGTGAAGCGCACCGAGGCCGCGCGCGTCAGGTCGGCCGTGGCGTAGCCGGTGCGCTCGACGTCGGCAGCGTCGACCACGAACACCCCGGTGCCGCCGTCGTCGGGCAGCGCGGCCGTCACGATGATGACGTCGGCGGACTCGCCGGCGACGACCGGGTCAGCGACGCCGTCGAGCGTCCACGCGTCACCGGAGACGGAGGCGCGTACGCCGTCCGCGCGCGAGGCCCAGCGCCCGCCGGGCGAGGTGTCGGCCGCGGCCAACACGACCTCACCGGCGCTCAGCCGGCCCAGCAGGTCGGCCTTCTGCTCGGGCGAGCCGAGGGCGGCGACCAGGCCCCCGGCGTGCACCACGCTGGCGAGGTAGGGCTCGGGCGCGAGCACCCGGCCCAGCTCCTGGCACACGATGCCGATCTCGACCGGCCCGGCGCCGACGCCGCCGTGCTCCTCGGCGAAGGGCAGCCCGAGGACGCCCATCTCGGCCAGCCGGCCCCACAGGGCGCGGTCGAAGCCCGGCTCCTCGGCCACCGTGCGGCGCCGCGCGTCGTGGTCGGCGTACGCCGTCGCGAGGAGGCCGCGCACGGCCTCGCGCAGTGCCTGCTGCTCGTCGTCGTAGGTGAAGTCCATGTCACAGTCCCAGGATCGTGCGGCTGATGATCTGGCGCTGGATCTCGTTGGACCCGCCGTAGATCGACGCCTTGCGGAGGTTGAGGTAGGTCGGGGCCGAGCGGCGGGCCCAGCCGTCCTGCGGGGAGTCCTCGTCGGCGCGCGAGGCCAGCGAGGCCGGTCCGGCGAGGTCGAGGGCGAGCTCGCTCACCGCCTGCTGGAGCTCGGTGCCGCGGAGCTTGAGGACCGAGGACGCCGGGTGCGGCTCGCCGCCGGCCGAGTGCGCCACCACACGCAGGGCGGTGAGCTCGAGGGCGAGGAGCTGGTTCTCCAGCTCGGCGACGCGGGCGCGCACCATCGGGTCGTCCATCTGGGCCGCGGCCGTGGTCTTGAGGCTCGCGAGGGCCCGCTTGGTGGCGCCGACCGGGGCGACGCCGACGCGCTCGTTGCCGAGCAGGAACTTGGCGATCGTCCAGCCCTGGCCGGGCTCGCCGACCAGCAGGTCGCCGGGCACGCGGACGTCGGTGAACCACACCTCGTTGACCTCGTGGCCGCCGTCGATGAGCTCGATCGGGCGGACCTCGACGCCGGGGGTGGTCATGTCGATGAGGAGCATCGAGATGCCGGCCTGCTTCTTCACCTCGGGGTCGGTGCGCACGAGGGTGAAGATCCAGTCGCCGTGCTGGCCGAGCGTGGTCCAGGTCTTCTGGCCGTTGACGACCCAGTCGTCACCGTCGCGCACCGCGGTCGTGCGCAGGCTGGCCAGGTCGGAGCCGGCGTCGGGCTCGGAGAAGCCCTGCGACCACCAGATGTCGAGGTTGGCGGTGTCGGGGAGGAACCGCTTCTTCTGCTCCTCGGTGCCGAACTGGGCGATGACCGGGCCGATCATCGAGGCGTTGAAGGCCAGCGGGATGGGCACGCCGGCGCGCTGCATCTCCTCGTGCCACAGGTGGCGCTGGAGGTCGGTCCAGTCCTGGCCGCCCCACTCGGTCGGCCAGTGTGGGACCGCCAGGCCCTCGGCGTTGAGCACGCGCTGGCTCTCCACGATCTGGTCGCGGGTGAGGTGGCGACCCTCCAGGACGGTGTCGCGGATCTCCTGGGGCACCTTGGTGGTGAAGAACTCCCTCATCCGTGCGCGGAACTCCGCGTCGGCGGGGCTGAGCTCGAGCTGCATGCGACTCCTCCGGTCGGTCGGTGCCCCCATCATGTCGACCCACCGGTAACCGGTCCACGCACGCACTCCCGCCCCGCGCGCCGGGACGGGAGCGCCGGGCGCTCAGCCCTCGGTGGCGTCGCTGTCGAGGGTCACGCTCGCCTCCTGCTCCTCACCGTCGCGGAGCCACGTCACCGTGACCTCGTCGCCGGGACGGTAGGAGCGGATGGTCGCGACGAGCGAGTCGGCGCCCGTGATGCGCCGGTCGTCGATCGAGGTGATCACGTCGCCGGGCTCGATGCCGGCCACCTCGGCCGTGGACCCGGCCGTGACGTCCTCGATCCGCGCGCCCGCCTCGTCGTCGGTGATCCGGATGCCGAGGCGTGCGTGGGTGGGCGTCTCGCCCTTGGCCATCTGGTCCACGATCGGCATGACCTCGTCGATCGGGATGGCGAAGCCGAGGCCGATCGAGCCCGCCTGGCCCGACTGGCCGTACGGCGACTGCGACGCCGCGGTGCGGATCGAGGAGTTGATCCCGACGACGGCCCCGGTCATGTCGACGAGCGGACCGCCGGAGTTGCCCGGGTTGATCGCCGCGTCGGTCTGGATCGCGGGGTAGGTCGTGGAGTTGCCCTCGTCGTCGGAGCCCACGT
The DNA here is from genome assembly GCF_020102855.1 of Nocardioides lacusdianchii. Taxonomy (GTDB): domain Bacteria; phylum Actinomycetota; class Actinomycetes; order Propionibacteriales; family Nocardioidaceae; genus Nocardioides; species Nocardioides lacusdianchii. The sequence goes on along the minus strand of NZ_JADHZD010000025.1, from coordinate 30,772 downwards.
TGACCGGGCGGTCCAGCGCGCTCACGATGCCGCTGGTGACGGTGGCGTCCAGCCCGAAGGGCGAGCCGATCGCGACGACGCCCTCCCCGACGCCGAGGTTGGCCGACTTGCCGATCGTCGCGGGCGTGAGGTCCGAGACGCCGGCTGCCTGGATCACCGCGGTGTCGGTGAGCGGGTCGGTGCCGAGGATCTCGGCCTCGGTGCTGGTGCCGTCGTCGAAGGAGACCCGGATCGCGCCGCCGTCCAGCGCCCCCTCGACCACGTGGTTGTTGGTGAGGATGGTGCCGTCGGCGGTGAGGACGATGCCCGAGCCGGACCCCGTGCCCTGCGCGCCGGCCACGTCGATCTTCACCACGCTCGGCAGCACCTCCTGCGCGACGGCCTCCACCGATCCTTCGGGGGCCGGAGCCTCGGTCTGCGACACCGGGGAGGTGGAGACGGAGCCGGCCGGCACGGAGGTCGCGGCGTCGTCGCGGGTCACGTCCCACAGGGCCGCGCCGCCGACGCCGGCACCGCCGCCCACGAGGAGCGAGGTCGCGACGACCGCCGCCGCCAGGCCCGTACGCCGCTTGCGGGGCTCGCGCTGCGGCTCACGCTGCAGGGCGGGCGGGGGAGCGGGGGTGCCCCACGGGGACGGCTGGGGGGAGTGCTGGGGGTCGTGCTGGGGTGTGGATGCGTCGCTCATGCCTCGAGCCTGCGCCGCGACCCTGTGGATGCCCTGAGAACGCGCTGGGAAGGCACCCAGATCTGTCAGCGCGCGTCGCGCAGGGCGTACCTCGGGTGCTCCAGGGGCCAGTCCCGCGCGATCCACTGCGGCACGAGCTCGTCGAGCGCCTGCTCGAGCTCGGTGCCGACGCACTCGTCGACGACCCACCACGAGATCTCGGCGTCCGAGCCCGGAACCCCAGGAGGATCGATGTAGACGCAGCCCAGCAGTGCCGTCTCGTCGGTGTCGAAGAGCGCGTAGTTGAAGGATTCGTGGGTCTCCATCTCGGCCGCGTGGCGGGCCAGGTCGGCGCGGTCGTCCTCGTGGGTCATGTCGGCCGGTGGCCAGCCCCAGGCCGCGCCGTAGATCCGCCACAGCCGCTCCCGCGACCCCATCACCGCGACCATGTCGAGGTCGGTGTCGTCGGGGTGGATGGGGCGCAGGTGGTGGCCGAAGGGGACCTCGACGCGGGTCGGGTGGACGAAGTCGTCCGGCAGCCACGGGTCGGGCGTCTGGTCGGTCACGGGTTCCTCCCGGGTCATCCGGCGAGCATGGCGCAGTCGGCACGCCGGCGGAGCGCGGCGAGCGCGCGGTGGGTGTTGGACTTGACGGTGCCGGTCGAGCACCCGAGCACGGCTGCGGTCTCGGCGACGCTGAGCTGCTCGTAGTAGCGCAGCACGACCGTGGCGCGCTGCTGCGCGGGCAGCTCGCGCACCAGGGCCCACAGCTCGCCCGTCCCGGCCTCCTCCGGACCGGGCGTGCCGGCCCGGTCCGGCACGTGCGCCGTGCTCACCTCGCCGTGGCGCCACGGCTGGCGGTGCCAGCTGACGTGCTGGCGCACGATGGTGCGCCGGAGGTAGGCGTCGGCGGCACCCTTGTCGCGCAGGCTGTCCCACCGGGCCAGCACCCGCACGAGGGAGGCCTGGAGGACGTCCTCGGCCGTGTGCGGGTCACCGGTGACCGACCACGCCCAGCGCAGCAGCACGGGTCGCCGCGCGGCGACGTACGTCGCGAAGTCGAGGTCGGTCCCCGCGACGACCCTCAGGTCCGGGGCGGTCGTCGTCACCTCACGCCGCCCGCGTCGACCGGAGCAGCCCGGCCGCCACCACGACCAGCCACAGCGGACCGGTCATCCCCGCCATGTACTGCAGCGGGCTGACCAGGAACAGGGCGGTGATGCCGCCCAGCACGAGGCTCACCCAGCCCAGCCACCGGGCGTACGCCCCCTGGCGCAGTGCCGCGCTCGCGAGCGCCAGGCCGCTCAGGCCCGCGCCGCCCCACAGCCACGGGATGGTGCCGATCCAGTGGTTGAAGAAGACCGCCGTCTCCGGCACCAGGAGCCCGGGGTCCTCGGCGAGGCCGAAGGCGAACTCCGTGGTCAGGCCCGCGCCGAGCAGCTGCGCGACGGCCACGAGCCCGAGGCCCGCGACCGCGATGCCGGGAACCAGGCTCTCGGCGGCGGTGCGCGCGCTCAGCTGACGGTGCAGGCCAGCGGCGAAGACGACCAGCAGGACGCAGGACAGCATCGTCGCGGTGTGGAAGGCGATGACCTGCGGCACCTGCTCGGACAGGCGCTCGGTGATCGCGGCGGCGTCGCCCGAGAGGTCCGGGTCGTAGACGGCGTCCACCGTCCCGCTGGCGATGGCGCCGGCGATGCCGAGGACGCCGGCGCCGAGCCCGGCGAGGACCCAGCCGCGACCGGCCGGGTCGGACCGCGGCGCCGAGGACGCCTCGGTGGTCGTGGTGGTCTGGTCGAGCGTGCTGCTCATGGCGGCTCCTGCTGTGGTGTCGGGGCACGGTGTCGTGCCGTGGCACCACCTTCGGACCGCGCGGGCCTGCGGACCACGGACAGCAGCAGGTGTACGAGTGGTGTGCGGGTCGCCCGGTCGGCCGGACCGGCGCGGATCAGCCGGGGGCGCCGAGCATCGACGCTGCGCTCTCGGGCGCGAGCCCGCGCCCGGTGTCCAGCGCGTCGTCGTAGCGGTCGGCGCCGAGGTGGAGGCGCGCGGCGTCGGCGGCCGCGAGGATGGCTGCGGGGTCGGGGCGGTAGTAGCCGTAGCCGTGGGCGCCTTGGGTCTCGCGGATGGCCTGCGCCGCACCCAGCAGCAGCGGCACCCGCGCGTGCTGCCCGGTGGCGGCCGCCAGCACGGCGCCGGCGTCGAGGAGGTAGGCGAGGTTGGCCTGGTCGCCGGTCTCGAGGGAGAGCCGGGTGCTCTCCTCGAGGTGGCCCCGCGCGGCCTCGTGGTCGCCACGGCCGAGCTCGACCTGGAAGAGGTTGTAGAGGGCGATGTAGGACGACAGCCGGTCCTCGCGGCCGCGCGCCGACTCCAGGCCGGCCTCGATCAGCCGCACCGCCTCGTCGGGATCGCCCTCGAGCAGGGCCACCGTGCCGAGCCAGACGTGCGTGAGCCCCCAGGTCCACTGGACCTCGGCGCCCCCGCGCTCGGAGTGGCCCATCGCCTCCTCGAAGCGGTCGCGGGCCACCGCGAGGTCACCGGCGACGAGCGCTGCGAGGCCCTCGCCGGCGACCGCGTTGGCGAGGATCGCGGGGTCGTCGCCGCCATGGGCGTGGGCCCGGACCCACCAGGCGCTCGCTGCCTCCACGTCGTCCATCGCGAAGGCCATCGTGGCTGCGGCGAGGGCGGCCCGGGCGTGCACCTCGTCCGGCAGGTCGGCGCTGTGGCGCAGGGCGGTCTCGGCGAAGCGCCGGCCGTGGTCGTGCTGGCCTCGCAGCCACCAGTAGAGCCAGAGCTCCCACGCCATCCTCGCCGGCGTCTCGGGGTCGCCGAGGGCCAGCGAGCGCTCTGCTGCGGCGGTGAGGTTGGCGTGCTCGAGGTCGATGCGGGTCAGGGCGGCGACCTGGCCGCCGTCGCGGTAGCTCGAGTGGTTGGCCTCGGCGACCCGGAGGTAGTGGGCTGCGTGGGCGGCGACGGACTGCTCCCACTCGCCCGCCTCGTGGAGCAGGTGGCGGGCGTACTGCGCCACCGGTTCCAGCAGGCGCATCCGGCCGCTGGGCTCGGCCACCACCAGGGAGTGCTCGACGAGCACCTCCAGGTCGCGCACCACGTCGGTCCCGTCGATGCCGCACGCCGCTGCCACGGACTCGAGGTCCGCGAGGCTGGTCCCGTCCGCGAAGGCGCCCATCAGCCGGAGCAGCCGGCGGCTGGGGCCGTCGAGGAGCCCGTGGCTCCAGTCCAGGGTCGCGCGCATGGTGCGCTGGCGCGGAGGCAGGTCGCGGGGTCCCGCCTCGAGGGCGGTGTCGAGCCGGGCGAGCAACGAGCCAGGGTCGAGCAGCCGGGCCCGCGCCGCAGCGAGCTCGAGCGCGAGCGGGAGCCCGGCGAGCCGCTGGCAGGTGGCGGTGACCGTCGCCGCCTCGTGGGGCTCGGAGCCCCATCCGGGGCTGACCCGCTGGGCACGGTCCAGGAGCAGCGTGGCGGCGGGCGAGGGCGACCCGTCGGGGAGGTCGCGCACCTCCAGCGGGTCAACGGCGTACTCCGTCTCGCCGCGCACCCGCAGCGGGGCGCGGCTGGTCGTCAGCACGGTGAGGTCCGGCACCGCCTCGACCAGGGCGGCGACGTGCGGCGCGGCGTCGAGGAGGTGCTCGACGTTGTCGAGCACGAGCAGCAGGTCCTGCCCGCGCAGCCGGTCGACGAGGTCGTCGGCCACGGGCCGGCCGGGGTCACGGACCGCGCCGACCGCCTCCGCGACGGCCGGCAGCACCTGGTCGACCTCGAGCAGTGGCGCGAGCTCCACGAGACGTACGCCGTCGGCGTAGCGCTCCTGCACCGCGGTCGCCGCAGCCAGGGCGAGGCGGGTCTTGCCCACCCCGCCGGGTCCGCTCAGGGTCACCAGCCGGCTGGACCTGAGCAGGTCGCCGATGCGGGCCACGTCGTCGTCGCGCCCGATGAGCGGCGTGGCGGGCGTGGGCAGGGCGCGCGAGGAACGAGCGGGGGCGGTGCCCGGCGCTGCGCGCGCGGATCGCGGGGGCACCGCGGCCAGCAGGGTCGTGCGCTGGTCGTCGTCGAGCTCGAGCGCAGCGGCCAGCGCGCGCAGCGTGTGGGGGTAGGGACGGGTGCGGGTCCCGCGTTCGAGGGCGCTGATGGCGTGCGGACTGAGCGTGGCCCGCTCGGCCAGCTCCTCCTGCGACAGCCCGGCGGCCTCCCGCATGGCACGCAGCACCGACCCGAGAGTGTGCGCGCCGACCTCGCCCACCAACGCCTCCCCTGTGGTGTCGTGCCGGTGAGTGTAGTGAGGGCGCACCCCCCGAGCGCCGAGGATTTCCCGGGCAGTTCTGCAAGATCCGCCCCAGTCACCGCGCAGCCGTTGTGAAAGATCTTGCAGGCATTGCAAGACCTGCCACGGGGGGCCTACTGTGACGCCCGCCACGTCGATCGACCTTCACCTTCGGGAGCCACCAGTGCGCCGTCCCCTGTCCCGCCCCTCCGCACGCGCCGGCGTCGTCCTCGCGGGCCTCGCCACCGCCCTCACCTCGCTGGTGGTGCTGCCACCGTCAGCCAACGCCGAGCACCGGGAGGGCCCGCCGACGACGGTCACCCTCGTGGGCAGCCTCCAGGACGAGCTCGGCTGCGCCGCCGACTGGGCGCCCGCCTGCACCGAGTCCGGGCTGACGCAGGCCGACGACGGGAGCTGGGTGCTGGAGGCCGAGGTGCCGGCCGGGACGTACGCCTGGAAGGTCGCCCTCGACGGCTCGTGGGAGGAGAACTACGGCGCCGGGGGAGAGGCCGGCGGCGCCGACCTGCCGCTCGTGCTGGAGCACCCCGCACGGCTGCGTTTCAGCTACGACGATGCCAGCCACCGCCTCGCCGTCGAGCCCGCCGAGCGACCCTCCGCGAGCCCGACGGCTGCGGACCGCGAGCTCGCCGGCACCTCGTTGCGCGGTCCGCTGACGCGAGAGAACTTCTACTTCGTGATGGCTGACCGGTTCGCCAACGGCGACCCCGACAACGACGCCGGCGGGCTGTCGGGCGACCGGATGGCCACCGGCCTGGACCCGACCGACAAGGGCTTCTTCCACGGCGGCGACATCCAGGGCCTCTCCGACCGGCTCGACTACATCGAGGGGCTCGGCACCACCGCCATCTGGCTGACCCCCAGCTTCCAGAACCGGCCCGTGCAGGGCGCCGGCGCCGACGCGAGCGCCGGCTACCACGGCTACTGGGTCACCGACTTCACCCGGATCGACCCGCACTTCGGCACCAACGCCGAGCTCGACGCGTTCATCGACAAGGCGCACGGGCGCGGCATCAAGGTCTTCTTCGACATCATCACCAACCACACCGCGGACGTCATCGACTACGAGGAGAAGCAGTACGGCTACGTCGGCAAGGACGCCGAGCCCTACCGCGACGCCGCCGGCAACGCCTTCGACGACCGTGACTTCGCCGGCACCGAGGACTTCCCCGAGCTCGACGCCGCGACGTCGTTCCCCTACACCCCGACCTTCCGCTCCGAGGCCGACCGGACGGTGAAGGTGCCGGCCTGGCTCAACGACCCGACGAACTACCACAACCGCGGCGACTCGACCTTCGCCGGCGAGTCCTCGACCTACGGCGACTTCGTCGGCCTCGACGACCTCTTCACCGAGCAGCCGGACGTCGTGGACGGGATGACCGACATCTACCGCGCCTGGGTCGACCTGGGCATCGACGGCTTCCGCATCGACACCGCCAAGCACGTCAACATGGAGTTCTGGCAGGAGTTCGCCCCGGCCATCCGCGAGCACGCCGCGTCGGTCGGCAACGACGACTTCTTCGCCTTCGGCGAGGTCTACGACGCCAACCCGGCCTACCTGTCGCAGTTCAGCACCACCGGTCGCCTCGACGCCACGCTCGACTTCGGCTTTCAGGACGTCGGCCTCGGCTTCGCCAAGGGCGGTGCGACGACCCGGCTGCGCGACTTCTACGCAGCCGACGACTTCTACACCGACGCCGACTCCAACGCGTACGCCTCGCCCACCTTCCTCGGCAACCACGACATGGGGCGCATCGGCACCTTCCTGCAGGGCGGTGACGCGGTGCTCGAGCGCGACCGCCTCGCGCACTCCCTGATGTACCTCACCCGCGGCCAGCCGGTCGTCTACTACGGCGACGAGCAGGGCTTCGTCGGCGACGGCGGCGACAAGGACGCCCGCGAGGACATGTTTCCCAGCAAGGTCGGGTCCTACAACGACAACGACCTCATCGGCACCGACGCCACCACGGCTGAGGCCAACTACGACACCTCGCACCCGCTCTACGCCACGATCCGCGACCTGGCCCGGCTGCGCCGCACCTATCCGGCGCTCGCCGACGGCGCCCAGCTGCACCGCTACGCCTCCAACGGCGCGGGCGTCTACGCCTTCAGCCGCATCGACGCCGAGGAGCGCCGCGAGTTCGTGGTGGCCCTCAACAACGCGACCACCGCGAAGACCGTGACCGTCGGCACCGAGATGGCCCGCGCGGGCTTCAAGCAGGTCTGGCCGGCGTCGAAGGCGTCGCTGCGCACCGACGCCGAGGGGCGTACGACGATCACGGTGCCGCCGCTGTCAGCGACGGTGTGGCGCGCGTCGGGCACGCTGCCCAGGCGCAAGGACGCCCCGGCGATCCACCTCGAGAAGCCCTCGGCCGGTGGCGTCGTCGGCGGCCGTGCGCCGATCACCGTCGGGGTCCCCGACGGCGGCTTCAACCAGGTCACGGTCGCCTGGCGGCCCGTGGGCGCGGACGGCTGGACGCCGCTCGGCACCGACGACAACGCGCCCTATCGCGTCTTCCACGACGTCACCGCGATGCCGAAGGGCACGCTGCTGGAGTACCGCGCGGTCCTGCGCGACAGCAGCGGCAACCTCTCGGTCGCCTCGTCGTGGGCGACGGTCGGCGAGCCCGAGGCGGAGCCGACCCCCGGTGGCGGCGGCAACGGCGGACCGGTCACCCAGCCCGCGGCCGTGTCGGTGCCCGGCAGCCACAACTCCGAGATGGGCTGCCCGGGCGACTGGCAGCCCGACTGCGCGGAGGCCCAGATGGCGCTGGACGCCGACGACCAGGTGTGGAAGCGCACGGTCGCGCTGCCGGCCGGCGACTACGCCTACAAGGCGGCCATCGACGGCACGTGGGACGAGAACTACGGTGCCGGCGGTGTCCGCGGCGGGGCCGACATCCCGCTCGCCCTCGACGCCCCGCGCGACGTGACCTTCTACTACGACCACCGCTCCCACTGGGTCACCAGCGACGCCCAGGGCCCGATCATCACCCTCGCCGGCAGCATGCAGTCCGAGCTGGGCTGCCCGGGGGACTGGGCGCCCGACTGCATGCGCGGCTGGCTCCAGGACCCCGACGGCGACGGCACCTTCACCGCGACCGCCACGCTGCCGGCCGGCAGCTACGCCACCAAGGTGGCGCACGGCCTGTCATGGGCGGAGAACTACGGCGCCGACGGCGTCCGCGACGGGGCCGACATCCCGTTCGAGGTCCCGTCCGGAGGGGTCGAGGTGGTCTTCACTTACGACGTGAGCACGCACCGCCTGCAGGTCTCGACGCGCAGTGCCGGTGCGGCTCCCGACCTCGGCCAGGCGCGAGCACAGTGGCTGCGCCGCGACCTCGTCGCGTGGGACGTCGCCGACACGAGTGGCCGCCACCGGCTGCACTGGTCGCAGGCCGGCGACCTCGCGGTCGACGCCGAGGCCGTCACCGGCGGGTCGAGCGTCCCGCTCACCCACGACCCCGCCGGGCTTCCCGCCGACGTGCTCGCCGACTTCCCGCACCTCGCCGGCTACGAGGCGTTCCGCCTCGACCGGGCGGCGGCGCGCCGGGTCCCGGAGATCCTCACCGGGCAGCTCGCGGTCGCGGCGTACGACTCCTCGGGAGCATTGCGCGACGCCACCGGCGTGCAGGTGCCGGGCGTCCTCGACGACGTGTACGCCGACGCCGCTGACGCCGACCTCGGGCCCACCTGGCGCGGCAACCGGCCGACGCTGTCGCTGTGGGCACCGACCGCGCAGGACGTCGCCGCGGTGGTCGCCGGACGGCGCGTCGAGATGAGGCGCCAGCGCGACGGCACCTGGACCGTCAGCGGTCCGGCGTCGTGGCGGGGTGCGGCGTACGCCTTCGACGTGAAGGTCTGGTCACCCGCCGCCGGCGAGGTCGTCACCAACCGCGTCACCGACCCCTACTCGGTGGCGCTGACCACCAACTCCGAGCAGTCCCTCCTCGTCGACCTGGCCGACCCGGCCCTGGCCCCGGCCGGCTGGTCGCGGACCACGCCGCCGGCGATCGCGCAGCCCGAGGACCGCAACGTCTACGAGCTGCACGTGCGCGACTTCTCCATCGGCGACGAGACGGTGCCGGCGGCGGAGCGAGGCACCTACCTCGCCTTCACCCGCGACGGGTCCGCCGGCATGCAGCACCTGCGCCGCCTCGCCGACGCCGGGCTCAACACCGTGCACCTGCTGCCGGTCTTCGACATCGCCACGATCGAGGAGCGCCGCTCGGCGCAGCAGGTCCCTGCCTGCGACCTGGCCTCGCTGCCGCGCGACTCCGAGAAGCAGCAGGAATGCGTCGAGGCGGTGCGCCCGGGCGACGGCTTCAACTGGGGCTACGACCCGCTGCACTACACCGCGCCCGAGGGGTCGTACGCCACCGATCCCGAGGGCACCCGCCGCACCGTCGAGTTCCGCCGGATGGTCCAGGGCCTCAACGGCTCCGGGCTCCAGGTCGTGATGGACGTGGTCTACAACCACACCGCGGCCAGCGGGCAGGACCCGAAGTCGGTGCTCGACCGGATCGTGCCGGGCTACTACCACCGCCTCGACGCCAAGGGCGCGGTCGAGACCTCCACGTGCTGCGCCAACACCGCGACCGAGCACCGCATGATGGAGAAGCTGATGATCGACTCGGTGCTCACCTGGGCGCGCGACTACAAGGTCAACGGCTTCCGCTTCGACCTGATGGGCCACCACTCGCTCGACAACATGACCCGCCTGCGCGCCGCGCTCGACGGGCTGACCGTCAAGCGCGACGGCGTCGACGGCAAGGCGATCTACCTCTACGGCGAGGGCTGGAACTTCGGCGAGGTCGCCGACGACGCCCGCTTCACCCAGGCCACCCAGCGCAACCTCGCCGGCACCGGCATCGGGTCCTTCAGCGACCGGCTGCGCGACGCCGTGCGCGGGGGAGGGCCCTTCGACGAGGACCCGCGCGTGCAGGGCTTCGGCTCGGGCCTGTTCACCGACCCCAACGGCGCCGAGGTCAACGGCACCGCCGACGAGCAGCGCGAGGAGCTGCTGCACCAGCAGGACCTCGTGAAGCTCGGGCTCGCCGGCAACCTCGCCGACTTCCGCTTCCGGTCCTCGACCGGCGAGGAGGTGGTGGGCTCCGAGGTCGACTACAACGGCCAGCCCGCCGGCTACGCCGCAGACCCGTCGGAGACCGTCACCTACGTCGACGCCCACGACAACGAGACCCTCTACGACTCGCTGGCCTTCAAGCTCCCCACCGGTACGTCGATGGCCGACCGCGTGCGGATGAACACGGTCTCCCTCTCGACGGTGGCCCTCTCCCAGGGCGTGGTCTTCTGGCACGCCGGCACCGACCTGCTCCGCTCCAAGAGCCTGGACCGCAACTCCTACGACTCCGGCGACTGGTTCAACCGGATCGACTGGCAGCGGCGCGACAACACCTTCGGCTCCGGCCTGCCGCTGCGCGCGGACAACGAGGACAAGTGGGACTACATGCGCCCGCTGCTCGCCGACCCCGCGCTCGACCCGGGGAGCGCGGCGATGGACGAGGCCCACGCCCGCGCCCAGGACCTGCTGCGGATCCGGATGTCGTCACGGCTCTTCCGCCTCGGCAGCGCGGAGGCCGTGCAGACGAAGGTGTCCTTCCTCGACGCCGAGCCGGGGGTGGTCGCGATGCTCGTCGACGACACCGCCGGCACCGACGCCGACCCGGACCGCGACGGGGTGCTGGTCGTCATCAACGCCACTCCGGAGACCACCACGGTCGCCGGGACCGGCGCGGGCTGGACGCTCCACGACGTGCAGGCCAACGGTGGCGACGCCGTGGTCAAGGGCAGCACGGTCGCCGCGGACGCTGTCACCGTGCCGGCTCGGACGACCGCGGTCCTCGAGCGCTGAGCGTCCGGCCGGGGAGGACGGCCGCCAGCACGGCGGCGAGCGAGGTGGCGGCCATGGCCGAGAGGGCCACCGGGAAGGAGAAGGACGCAGCCAGGGCGCCCGCGACCACCGCTCCCGACGCCGTACCCGCGTCGAAGCCGATGTTCCAGCACGCACTGGCGGCGGGGATGCGGGTCGGGCCCGCGGCTGCGAAGGCCGCCACGAGGGTGAGGTTCTGGAGCGCGCCGTAGGACACGCCCAGGACGGTCGCAGCCACGACGAGCGCGGCGGGACTTCCCTGCGCCACCGCCCAGGCGCACCCCGCCATGGACGCCGCCGCCAGGAGCAGCAGCGGTGCGAGGAACGGACGTACGCCGTGGCGGTCCGCCAGCGCCCCGACGAGCCAGCGCGCCAGCGCGGCGGTCAGGCCCATCCCCAGCAGCAGCGCCATCGCCACCGTCGGATCCGCGAGCAGGGGAGCGAAGGTGACCAGGCTGCCGCCGGCCATGGTGACGGCGAAGAGGACGACCGTGGGGGCCAGGACGGCGAGGAGCAGGCGACGGTCCGGCCGGCCGGTCGGTGCAGCCGTGGCAGGTCGGTCGTGCCCGAGGCCGCGGAGGACGGTGCCCAGGCCCCACGCCGCGGGGATCCCGACGACAGGCAGCGCAGCGATCCAGAAGACCCACGCGAAGCCGAGCGCGTCGGCCAGGGGGACCGAGGCCGGGAGCAGCACGAGCGAGGGAAGGGCGACCGCCAGGCCGTAGGCACCGATGGCGGCGCCGCGTCGTGAGGGATCGACGAGACGGGCGGCTGCGGCCGAGCCGGTGACCGTGAGGATCCCGAAGCCGATCCCGCGCAGCGCGGAGAGCGCCAGCACCCAGGGGAGGGTGTCGGAGAGCAGGTACGCCGGCGCAGGCAGGCCGAGGAGCAGCAGCCCGGCGACGAGCACGCCCCGGGTGCCCCACGTGGTCAGGGCGCGGGGCACGGCCAGCTGGGCCAGGACCGTGGCGCCGAGGAGCACGCCGTTGACGAGGCCGGCACCCGCCTCGGTCGCCCCGCCGTGGATCGCCCACGACGGGCCGACCGCGAGGAGTGCGGCGTAGCCGGCGAAGCCCGCGACCGAGAGGAGCCCCAGCTGGGGCATCCCGGTCGCGCGCCAGACGCTCAGGCCCAGCGCTCGGAGGCGGCGACGAAGTCGAGCTGGCGGTCGCCGGTGTAGATCTGCTTGGGACGCGCGATCTTCTGGTCCTTGTCCTGCACCAGCTCGGCCCACTGCGCCAGCCAGCCCGGCGTACGGCCGATGGCGAAGAGCACGGTGAACATCTCCGGCGGGAACTGGAAGGCCTCGTAGATGAGGCCGGAGTAGAAGTCCACGTTGGGGTAGAGCTTGCGCTTGACGAAGTACTCGTCCTCGAGCGCGATCTTCTCCAGCTCCTTGGCGATCTCGAGGAGCGGGTTGACCCCGGTGACCTCAAAGACGTCGTCGCAGGCCTTCTTGATGATCGTGGCGCGCGGGTCGAAGTTCTTGTAGACCCGGTGGCCGAAGCCCATGAGGCGCTCGTTGCCGTTCTTCACGCCCTCGATGAAGGCGGGGATGTTCTCCTTCGAGCCGATGCGCTTGAGCATCCGCAGGACGGCCTCGTTGGCACCACCGTGGAGCGGGCCGTAGAGCGCGCCGACGCCGGCCGCGACGGCCGAGTAGGGGTCGACCTGCGAGGAGCCGACGGAGCGGACCGCGTTGGTCGAGCAGTTCTGCTCGTGGTCGGCGTGCAGGATGAAGAGCACGTCGAGGGCCTTGACCAGGCGCGGGTCGGCCTCGAACTTCTGCTCGCTCATCTTGAAGAGCATCGAGAGGAAGTTGGCGGTGTAGCCGAGGTCGTTGTCGGGGTAGACGAACGGCTTGCCCTGGGCGTGGCGGAACGACCACGCGCCGAGGGTCGGCATCTTCGCGATCATGCGGACGATCTGCATGTGGCGGTTGTCCGCGTCGCTGATGTTGCGGGCGTCGGGGTAGAACGTCGACAGCGCGCCGACCGAGGCCATCAGCATGCCCATCGGGTGGGCGTCGTAGCGGAAGCCGTGCATGAACGACTTCACGTTCTCGTGCACGAACGTGTGGTAGGTGATCTCGTGCACCCAGGCGTCGTACTCCTCCTTGGAGGGCAGCGAGCCGTGGATGAGGAGGTAGGCCACCTCGAGGAAGTTGGACTTCTCCGCGAGCTGCTCGATCGGGTAGCCGCGGTACTCGAGGATGCCCTTGTCGCCGTCGATGAACGTGACGGCCGAGCGGCACGAGGCGGTGTTCACGAAGCCGGGGTCATAGGTCGCCAGACCGGGCTCCTCGTCAGTGAGACGGATCTGTCCCAGGTCCTTGGCCGCGATCGTGTTGTCGGTGATCGCGATGTCGTACTTCTGACCGGTCCGGTTGTCGGTGACAGTCAGGGAATCCTTGGCCGCTACGTCGGTCACGTCGGCTCCTGTTCATACGTCTTTGTACGTTTGGGGTCCCAACAACCTATCCGCGGTCCGCTGGCGAGCGCGAACCGGTGTCCACGACCCGGTTCAGCGACCGGCCACCCGGTCCGCCGCCCGGGCGATCATGCTGGTGCGCGCCAGGCCTGCGTCCTCGCGCCGGTCGGCGGCGCGGTAGAGGCGGTAGAGCGCGTGCACGCCGGCCCACCGCAGCGGCTCCGGCTCCCACCTGCGGACCCGGTGCCCCGTCCACGGCAGGCGGGTGAGGTCGGTGTCGTGGCCGAGCACCAGGTCGCGCAGCGTGCGGCCGGCGAGGTTGGTGGCGGTGAGGCCCGAGCCGACGTAGCCGCCGGCGTGGCCGAGACCGGTCGCGGGGTCGTACGCCACGCTGGCGCTCCAGTCACGCGGCACGCCCAGCACGCCGCACCAGGCGTGGTCGAGCCCGACGCCGGCGAGCGAGGGGAACAGCGAGGTCAACGTCGAGCGCAACGACTCGACCGTCCAGTCCTGGGTGCGGCCGTCGACGTCGGTGCGCGAGCCGAAGCGGTAGGGGACGCCCCGCCCGCCCATCGCGATGCGGCCGTCCGCGGTGCGCTGGGCGTAGCAGTAGGCGTGGGCCTCGTCGCCGAGCAGCTCCTTGCCCGACCATCCGATCTCCTGCCACTGTGCAGGAGTCAGTGGCTCGGTCACGACGATCGCGGAGTTCATCGGCAGCCACTCGCGCCGGTGTCCGGCCAGTCCGGCGGTGAAGCCCTCCAGGCAGCGCAGCACCACGGGTGCGCGGAGCGTGCCGTGCTCGGTGTGGACCGCGCCCGGCTCGACCGCGACCGCGCGGGTCGCCTCGTGGATGCGTACGCCGCGCTCGCGCACCACGCGCGCCAGGCCGGCCACCAGCCTCGCGGGCTGGACCCGCGCGCAGTCGGGGTCGAAGTGGCCCGCGACGGCACCGGAGACCCGGATCCGCTCGGCCACCTGCCCGGCGGTGAGCTCGCCACCGAGCCGCTGGCGCTGCGCCTCGGAGCGCGCGACCATCAGCACCCCGCTGCGCACGATGTCGGCGTCGATCCCCTCACGGGCGGCGACGCCGACCACCTCGTCGACGGTGGCGCGCACCGCCGCGCGCAGCCGCGCCACACCGTCCTCGCCCGCCGCGTCGGCGTACGCCCTGGCGCTGCCCGGCAGCTCGCTGGAGAGCCAGCCGCCGTTGCGCCCCGAGGCCCCGAAGCCGGCGAACTCGGCCTCGACGACGCGGATGTCGAGGGTGGGGTCGGCCTTGTGGAGGTAGTGGGCGGTCCACAGGCCGGTCAGGCCGCCGCCCACGACGGCCACGTCGCAGGTGGCGTCGCCGCGCAGCCGGTCCGTGGGCTCGGGCAGGCCGACCTGCTGCCACCAGAAGGAGACGCCGCCGTTGCGCACCGCGCCATCATGCCCGGACGACCCCGCTGCGACGTTTTGACCCTCCCGCGCACAGCGCCGTACTCTTGCTGGTCGCGACTCCTGCCGCGTCCACCCTCTCCGGGGGTGGGTGCAGATCCGACGTCATCCCCACTGGTGTGGGGAGCGAACCGGGCCGTGTTCGTCAGAAGTCGTGGCTCCACATCCGTTCCTCGATCGAGGAGCGGGTCCAACGAACCAGAACGGGACATAGCCGTGCGCACGTACAGCCCCAAGCCCGCTGACATCCAGCGTGAGTGGCTCGTCATCGACGCCACCGACGTGGTCCTGGGCCGCCTCGCCGTCCAGACCGCGAACCTCCTCCGCGGCAAGCACAAGCCGACCTTTGCTCCTCACATGGACATGGGCGACTTCGTCATCATCGTGAACGCCTCCAAGGTGTCGCTGTCGGGGACCAAGAAGACCACCAAGATGGCCTACCGCCACTCCGGCTACCCGGGCGGCCTCTCGGCCACGCCCTTCGGCGAGCTCCTCGAGAAGGACGCCCGCAAGGCCATCGAGAACGCCGTGTGGGGCATGCTCCCCAAGAACAAGCTCGGTCGCCAGATGCTGAAGAAGCTCAAGGTCTACCCCGGCCCCGACCACCCGCACCTGGCCCAGCAGGCCACTCCCTTCGAGATCACGCAGATCTCCCAGTGACGACTGAGGACTCACAGATGACTGAGAACACCACCGAGGTCGAGGAGACCTTCGAGACCGACTCCGAGGGCGTTGCCTACACGTCCGAGAGCGACGCGTCCGCCGACACCCCGGCCCGTCCGGCCACCATCGCCCCCGGCGCGGCCACCGGCCGTCGCAAGGAGGCCGTCGCCCGCGTCCGCATCGTCCCGGGCACCGGCGAGTGGACCATCAACGGCCGCACGCTCGACAACTACTTCCCCAACAAGCTGCACCAGCAGATCGCGAACGAGCCGTTCGTGGAGCTGCAGCTCGAGGGTCGCTTCGACGTGATCGCCCGCATCCACGGCGGCGGCAACGCCGGCCAGGCCGGCGCCCTGCGCCTCGGCGTGGCGCGCTCGCTCAACGCGATCGACATCGAGGCCAACCGCCCGGCGCTGAAGAAGGCCGGTCTGCTGACCCGCGACGCCCGCGTCGTGGAGCGCAAGAAGGCCGGTCTCAAGAAGGCCCGCAAGGCCTCGCAGTTCAGCAAGCGCTGATCTCCCAGGGTCTCGTTCCTTGACGCGACTCTTCGGCACGGACGGGGTCCGGGGCCTGGCGAACGCCGATCTCACGGCAGAGCTGGCCCTGGACCTCTCCGTCTGTGCCGCACACGTCCTGGCCGACCGCGGCGAGTTCGAGGGCCATCGCCCCCTCGCCGTGGTGGGTCGGGACACGCGCATCTCCGGGCAGTTCCTCGAGGCGGCGGTCGTCGCGGGCCTCGCCTCGGCGGGGGTCGACGTGCTCCTGCTCGGCGTGCTGCCCACCCCCGGCGTGGCCTACATGACTGACCGGCTCGGTGCCGACCTCGGCGTGATGCTGTCCGCCTCGCACAACCCCATGCCCGACAACGGCATCAAGTTCCTCGCCCGTGGCGGCCACAAGCTCGACGACGCGATCGAGATCGCGATCGAGCGCCGCATGGGTGAGCCGTGGGAGCGGCCCACCGGCGGTCGCGTCGGCCGGGTCACGACCTACGACACCGCGGTGGCGGAGTACGCCGCCCACCTCGAGAGCACGATCACCCACCCGCTCGTCGGGCTGAAGGTCGTCCTCGACTGCGCCGAGGGCGCCGCGCACGCGGCCGGCCCGCGGGCACTGGAGGACGCTGGTGCGACGGTCATCGCGATCCACGCCGACCCCGACGGCCTGAACATCAACGACGACTGCGGCTCGACCCACATGGGCTCGCTCCAGGCCGCGGTCCTCGAGCACGGCGCCCACGCCGGCTTCGCGCTCGACGGCGACGCCGACCGGTGCCTGGCGGTCGACGCCGACGGCAACATCGTCGACGGCGACCAGATCCTCGCGATCCTCGCCCTCTCGCTGCGCGACCAGGGCCGCCTGGCCAAGGACACCGTCGTCGCCACGGTGATGAGCAACCTCGGCTTCGTGCAGGCGCTGCGCGCCAACGACGTCGGCGTACGCCAGACGAAGGTCGGTGACCGCTACGTCCTCGAGGCGATGAAGGTCTCCGGCTACTCCCTCGGTGGGGAGCAGTCCGGCCACGTCATCCTCAGCGACCACGCCACGACCGGCGACGGCATCCTCACCACGCTCCACGTGATGGAGCGGATGGCCACCACCGGCCGCTCGCTCGCCGACCTCGCGTCGGTGATGACCCGGCTGCCGCAGGTGCTGCTCAACGTCGGCGGGGTCGACAAGTCCCGTGCCGACGAGGACGCCGTGCTTGCTGCCGCGGTGGCCGAGGAGGAGGCGGTGCTGGGCGACCGGGGCCGGATCCTGCTGCGCCCCTCGGGCACCGAGCCGATCGTGCGCGTGATGGTCGAGGCGCCCACCCATGACGAGGCACAGGGCGTCGCGACGCGTCTCGCCGACGTGGTGAAGGCCCAGCTCACGCTCTGAGCGATATCGGGGTGACGGCCGTGCGGCCCGCCGCTACCGTCGCGGCGTGGCTGTCGACATCGAGCAGATCAACCCGCGCAACGAGGCTGCGCTCCGCGCCTGGTGGCAGGTGGGGCACGACGCCACCGCGGACCGTCCGGGCAAGCCGTGGCCGCTGTGGGAGCAGAGCCGGGTCTCGCTGCCCGCGCCCAACCCCGAGCGCGACGTGACCCTGCTCAGTGCCATCGACGGCCGCGAGATGGTGGGTGCCGGCATGGCGATCCTGCCCTCGCGCGACAACCTCCACCTCGCCGGCTCCGCGGTCTACGTCGACGTCGCGCGCCGCAGGCAGGGGATCGGCTCGGCCCTCCTGGCGGAGGTCGAGGTCCTCGCCGCCGGGCACGGGCGTACGACGCTGACGGGCGAGGCCTACCTGCCGCCGGGCGGCACCGCGCCGGCCGAGGCGTTCGCGGCGGCGCGTGGCTTCGCTGTTGCCAGTCGGGAGTCGATCAAGGAGCTCACGCTCGCCGACTACCGCGAGCGGCGCGCGGCGCTCACCGTCGACCCGAGCGGGCACCGCATCGTCACCTTCGACACGGTCTGCCCCGACGAGCACGTCGAGTCCTTCGGACGCCTGCTCGGCATGCTGCTGTCGGAGATCCCGCTCGGCGACCTCGACCTCGAGGACTCGGAGTGGAGCGTCGAACGCATCCGCGACGCCGAGCAGCGACAGGTCGCGACCGGCCGTCACGTGCACACCGCCCTCGCGGTCGCGCCCGACGGCGAGGTGGCCGGCGTGTCCGACGTACGTGTCGACGACACCGACCACGAGCACGCGCAGGTCGGGATCACGATCGTCGACCCGGCCCACCGCGGGCACCGGCTGGGGCTGGCGCTCAAGCTGGCGACGCACGACCTGGCGCTGGCGGCGTACCCCGGGCTGCTCACCCTCGACACCTCCAACGCCGAGGTGAACACCCACATGAACGCCGTCAACGACGCCCTCGGCTATCGCACGATCGAGACGCTGCTGGAGCTGCAGAAGAAGCTGTGAGCTCAGCGTGCCTCGGCCGCGTCGTCGTAGCCTCGGCGCGAGGCGAGGATCTGGCCGAGGTGGGTCTCGGCCCAGTCGGTCAGGGTCGCGATCGGCCCCGTCAGCGACGCGCCGAGCGCGGTGAGCTCGTAGTCCACCCGTGGCGGCACCTGGGCGTGGACGGTGCGGGTCAGCAGGCCGTCGCGCTCCATCGCGCGCAGCGTCTGGGTGAGCACCTTGGGCGCCACACCGCCTACCCGTGCGCGGACCTCGCTGAAGCGCAGCGACCCGTCGCGCAGCGCGCCGATGACCAGCACGGTCCACTTGTCGCCGATGCGGTCGAGGACCACGCGGGTCGGGCAGTCGGGGTCGAAGGCGTCACCGCGGTCCATGGTTACCACAAGGTACTTATAGCACGTTGAAGTGCTTGGTTACCAATGGTTACTGTCAACTCCGTCACCCACGACCGAAGGAACCCTCATGAAGATCGCCCTGTTCGGCGCCACCGGCATGGTCGGCTCGCGCATCGCGGCCGAGGCCACCGCCCGCGGCCACGAGGTCACCGCGCTGAGCCGCTCGACCGGCGGCGACCTGGCCGACGCCGACGCCGTACACACCGCAGCGCAGTCCCACGACGTCGTCGTCTCCGCCACCGGTCCCAGCCGCACCGGCGAGTCGCACGAGCCCTGGCTCGCTGCCGTCTCCACCCTCATCGAGCAGGCGGGGGAGGCGCGCGTCCTCTTCGTCGGCGGCGCCGGCTCGCTGCTGACCCCCGACGGCACCCCGCTCCTCGACACCGACGGCTTCCCCGAGGAGTACAAGGCCGAGGCCACCTCCGGTGCCGCCGCCCTCGACCTCTTCCGCGCCGCGCCGGAGTCGCTCGACTGGACCTTCGTCAGCCCCGCGCCGGTGATCGCGCCCGGCGAGCGCACCGGGTCGTACGCCACCGCGCTCGACACCCCGGCCGGCGACTTCATCAGCGCCGAGGACTACGCCGTCGTGCTCGTCGACGAGATCGAGCAGCCGCAGCACCGCCGCCAGCGCTTCACCGCCGCCACCGCCTGAGCCGGCGGCCCCGGCTCGGCAGAGCGGACGTCATGGCGGGTGGTCGCTCGAACGACCACCCGCCATGACGTCGCCCAGCCGGGGCCTTGCGGTCCCGGGCCAGAAGACGTCCACAGTCCTGCGCTCACCGCCGTCCTCCACAGGCCGGGCACGACGGGGTCGAACGAGGACCGACGTCGCTCCACGCTGGCGGGATGGAGCACGAGGTTCCGAAGAGGCGCAGCTCGATGGCCCGGCGGCGGGTCACCCGTCTGGCTGATCGCCAAGGAGGTGTGGTGTCGCGGCGCCAGGCGTACGACGCGGGCCTCACGCGCGGAGAGGTGCGGGCGCAGGTCCGGGCCCATCGCTGGCAACGCGTCTGGTCGCGCTCCCTCTGCCTGCACACCGGTCCTGTCTCCGAAGAGGGCCTCGACTGGGCAGCCGTCTTCGAGGGTGGCGACCGAGCCCTGCTCGACGCAGAGGCGTCCCTCGTTGCGTCCGGGCTGCAGAACTACGACGTGGCGAGCCGGCGAGTCTCGGTGCCGCGTGGCGTCAAGCCGTTGGTCGGCACAGGTCTCGACATCCGACGGACCCGGCGGTGGTCGGCCGACGACCGGGCCCCGTCAGGAGTGCCCCGGACCAGGGTGCCCGTGGCGGCGGTGCGCGCCGCCATGTGGGCGGCCAGCGACAAGCAGGCCGCGCTCCTGCTCACCATGCCGGTCCAGCAGGGCCTCACAACGGCGACGCTGCTGGGGCAGGCGCTCCTCGACGTACGCCGCGACCAGCGACGCCCGTTGATGCACGACGTGGTGCTCGACCTCGTCGGCGGCGCCAGGTCGCTGGGTGAGCTCGACTTCGCTCGCGAGTGCCGCCGTCGCGGCTTCCCCGAGCCGACCCGCCAGACAGTCAGGCGAGGCAAGGACGGGCGCTACTACCTCGACGTGTGCTGGGACGACTTCGCCCTGGTGGTCGAGATCGACGGGATCCACCACTCGTGGGCCACGACGGTCGTCCCGGACGCGCTGCGGCAGAACGACGTCGCGCTCGCCGGAGCGACCGTGCTCCGTCTGCCCCTCCTAGGACTGCGCGTGGCTGCCGACGACTTCTTCGAGCAGGTCGAGCGCGGACTCCGCGCCGGTGGGTGGCGGTCGGCCGCATGACCGCATGTCCGTACGTCATGGCGGGTGGTCGCCCGGACGACCACCCGCCATGACGTTGCGCCAGCGCAGCGGTGCGCGGAGCAGGACGCCGCGCGCGCGGCAGCGGCGTACGCCTCAGAGCTTGCGCAGGCGGACGTAGCGCACCGAGTGGTCGGCGTCCTTGCGCAGCACCAGGTTGGCGCGCGAGCGGGTGGGGGCGACGTTCTGGACGAGGTTGGGCTCGTTGATCGAGTCCCAGATGCGGGTGGCCTGGTCGACGGCCTCGTCGTGCGAGAGCGCGGCGTACTTGCGGAAGTAGGACGCCGGGTCGCGGAAGGCGGTCTCGCGCAGGCGCAGGAAGCGGTCGACGTACCACCGCTTGATGTCGGCGAGCCCGGCGTCGACGTAGACGGAGAAGTCGAAGAAGTCGCTCACGGCCAGGCCGGTGCGGCCGTCCTCGCGCACCCGCGCGGGCTGGAGCACGTTGAGGCCCTCGACGATGACGATGTCGGGGCGCTTGACCACGACCCGCTCGTCGGGCAGCACGTCGTAGACGAGGTGGGAGTAGATCGGGGCCTCGACCTCGTCGCGCCCGGACTTGATGTCGATGACGAACTTGAGCAGCGCGCGGCGGTCGTACGACTCCGGGAAGCCCTTGCGGTGCAGCAGGCCGCGGCGCTCGAGCTCGGCGTTGGGGAGCAGGAAGCCGTCGGTGGTGACGAGCGCGACGTTGGGGTGCTCGGGCCAGTGCGCCAGCATCTGCTGCAGCACGCGGGCGGTGGTGGACTTGCCGACGGCGACCGAGCCGGCGAGGCCGATCACGAACGGCGTACGCGGCGGGGTGACGCGGTGCAGGAACTCCTCCTGCTCGCGGTGGAGCCGGGAGTTGGCCGCGACGTAGAGGCTGAGCAGTCGCGACAGCGGCAGGTAGACCTGCTCGATCTCGCGCAGGTCGAGCTGGTCGCCGAGGCCGCGGAGGCGGGTGACTTCGTCGGGGGTCAGGCTGGTCTCGGTCGTGCCGGCGAGCTGGGCCCACGCGGCACGCTCGAGCTCGACGTAGGGGGAGACCTCGCCGGCGTGGTTGCCGCCGTGGCCGGAGCCGCCGTGCGGCTCCAGGACCTCGGACATGGGTGCGATTGTGGCACCGCGGCGGCGCGCAGCCGTGCAGCGCCCTGCCGATAGACTCCCCGGCCATGTGCGGAATCGTCGGATATGTAGGTGACAAGCCCGCCGAGGGCGTGGTGATCGAGGGCCTCAGGCGGCTGGAGTACCGGGGCTACGACTCCGCAGGGATCGCGCTGATCGAGGCGGGAGCGATCGTGTCCGACAAGCGCGCCGGCAAGCTGGCCAACCTCGAGAAGGCCATCGCCGAGTCGCCGCTGCCGCAGGTCACCACCGGCATCGGGCACACCCGCTGGGCCACCCACGGCCCGCCGACCGACCGCAACGCCCACCCCCACCTGGGTCGCGCGCGCCGGGTCGCGCTCGTGCACAACGGCATCATCGAGAACTTCGCCGAGCTCCGGGGTCGCCTCGAGTCCGAGGGCGTCGAGATGGCCTCCGACACCGACACCGAGATCGCCGCGCACCTGCTCGAGGAGCAGCTCGAGACCGGCGTCGACCTGACCGTCGCGATGCAGAACGTGTGCCGCGGACTCCGCGGCGCCTTCACCCTGGTCGCCATCGATGCCCACGACCCCGACCGCGTCGTGGCCGCGCGCCGCAACTCGCCCCTGGTCGTCGGCATCGGCGAGGGCGAGAACTTCCTCGGCTCCGACGTCGCGGCCTTCATCGAGCACACCCGCGAGGCGATGGAGCTGGACCAGGACCAGGTCGTCACCATCACCCGCGAGGGCGTGAGCGTCTCCGGCTTCGACGGCACCCCCGCCGAGGGCCGCCGCTACCACGTCGACTGGGACCTGTCGGCCGCCGAGAAGGACGGCCACGACTGGTTCATGCGCAAGGAGATCTTCGAGCAGCCGCGCGCCGTCGCAGACTCGCTGCTGGGCCGTCGCGGCACCGACGGGTTGCTCCAGCTCGACGAGATGCGGCTGTCCGACCAGGACCTGCGCGACGTCGACAAGATCATCATCATCGCGGCCGGCACGTCGTTCTACGCCGGCATGGTGGCCAAGTACGCCATCGAGCACTGGTGCCGCATCCCGGTGGAGGTCGAGCTCGCGAGCGAGTTCCGCTACCGCGACCCGATCCTCACCAGCGACACCCTCGTCGTCGCGATCAGCCAGTCCGGCGAGACCGCCGACACCCTGCAGGCGATCCGCCACGCCCGCGAGCAGCGCTCGAAGGTGCTGTCGATCTGCAACACCAACGGCTCGACCATCCCGCGCGAGTCCGACGGCGTGATCTACACCCACGCCGGCCCCGAGATCGGTGTCGCCTCGACCAAGGGCTTCCTGACCCAGCTCGTCGCCTGCTACCTCCTCGCGCTCTACCTCGCGCAGGTCAAGGGCACCCGCTTCGGCGACGAGATCTCGCAGGTCATGGACCAGCTCGACCAGATGCCCGAGCACATCCAGACCGTCCTCGACAAGGCCGAGCAGGTCTACGGCCTGGCGCGCGACCACGTCGGCAGCCGCTCGGTGCTCTTCCTGGGCCGCCACGCGGGCTACCCGGTGGCGCTCGAGGGTGCGCTGAAGCTCAAGGAGATCGCCTACCTCCACGCCGAGGGCTTCGCTGCCGGAGAGCTCAAGCACGGCCCGATCGCGCTGGTCGAGGAGGGCCTGCCGATCCTGTGCGTCGTGCCGCCGCGCGGACGCGACCAGCTCCACGACAAGATGCTCAGCGGCATCCAGGAGGTGCGCGCCCGTGGCGCCCGCACGCTGTGCCTGGCCGAGGAGGGCGACACCACGATCGTCCCCTACGCCGACGTGCTGATCACGCTGCCCCAGGTGCCGGTGCTGCTCCAGCCGCTGGTCGCGGTGGTGCCGCTGCAGCTCTTCGCGTGCGAGCTCGCCACCCAGCTCGGCCACGACGTCGACCAGCCGCGCAACCTCGCCAAGTCCGTCACGGTCGAGTAGACACCACCCCACGAGAACGCGCTTCTCTCGCCTTCTCGCGGGGACCCCGGAAAGGAGCGTTATGCCGGTCATCGGCGTGGGCATCGACGTGGTCGACATCGACCGCTTCGTGCAGTCCCTCGAGCGCACCCCTGCCCTGCGCGACCGGCTCTTCACCGCGGACGAGGCCACCCGCCCGCCCGCGTCCCTGGCGGCGCGGTTCGCGGCGAAGGAGGCGATGGCCAAGGCCCTCGGCGCGCCGGTCGGGATGGCCTGGCACGACGCCGAGATCGTCTCGGAGGAGACCGGGCGGCCGCGCTTCGAGATCCGCGGGACGGTCGCCGCCCGTGCCGAGCAGCTCGGCGTCGCCCACGTCCACGTCTCGCTGTCCCACGACGCCGGCATCGCCTCGGCGGTCGTGGTGCTGGAGGGCTAGGGCCGTGCTGCGCGCCCACGCCGTGGAGGACGTACGCCGTGCCGAGGCCGCCGCGATGGCGCGCCTGGCCGACGGCGCCCTGATGCAGCGTGCCGCCGCCGGGCTGGCTGCGGCGATCGTCGACGTGCTGGGCGGCGCCTACGGCCGTCGGTTGCTGCTGCTCGTCGGCCCGGGCGACAACGGGGGAGACGCGCTCTGGGCCGGCGCCCGCCTGGCCGCCCGCGGGGCGCAGGTCGAGGCGCTGCTGCTGGCCGACCGCGCCCACGAGTCCGGTCTCCGCGCGCTGCGCGCAGCCGGCGGCCGGGCCACCAGCGAGCCCGCCGACCTCGACCTGTCCCCGGACCTGGTCGTCGACGGCATCGTCGGGATCGGCGGTCGTCCGGGCCTCGCGCCTGCCGCGGTCGCAGCTCTCGAGCGCCTCGCCGGCGTGCCCGTCGTCGCGGTCGACGTGCCGTCCGGCGTGGACGTCGACACCGGCCGGGTCGACGGCCCGCACGTGAGTGCCGACCTCACCGTCACCTTCGGCACCCACAAGGTGGCCCACCTCGTCGACCCGGCGGCCACGGCCTGCGGTGCCCTGCACCTGCTGGACCTCGGCCTCGACCCCGACGAGCTCGTCGCACCCGCCGTCGAGGCGCTCCAGCCCGACGACGTGCGCGCGCTTCTGCCGCGCCCCGACCGGGTCGCGCACAAGTACACCCGCGGCGTCGTCGGCGTACGCGCCGGCTCGGGCACCTACCCCGGCGCCGCGCTGCTCGCGGTGTCCGGTGCGAACACCGGCCTCGTCGGCATGGTCCGCTACGTCGGGCCCGAGGACATCGCCCACACGGTGCGCAGCGCGCACCCGGAGGTCGTCGGTGCGGGCCGGGTGCAGGCGTGGGTCGTCGGTCCGGGCGGGGGAGACGACGCAGGCGCGATGCTCGCCGAGGCCCGCGGCGACGGCGTACCCCTGGTGGTGGACGCCGACGCGCTGCGGCATGTCGACGGACCGCTGCCCGGCTCCGTCCTCACCCCGCACGCCGGCGAGCTGGCCGCGATGCTCGGCGTGGAGCGCGCCGAGGTCGAGGCCGCGCCGCTCGGCTTCGCGCGCGACGCCGCCCGCCGGTGGGACTGCGTCGTGCTGCTCAAGGGCCACCACACGCTCGTCGCCGATCCCGCCGGACGCGTCCGCGTCACCACCACGGGGGTGCCGTGGCTGGCCACCGCCGGTGCCGGCGACGTCCTCGCCGGGCTGGTCGGTGCGCTGCTGGCGGCGGGACTCGAGGCGTACGACGCCGCGTCGGTCGGCTCGTGGGTGCACGGGGCCGCGGCGACCGAGGCGTCGTCCGGTGGTCCGCTGACCGCGGGCCGGGTCGCCGTCCAGATCCCTCGTCTCGTGCGCGACGTCCTGTCCGGGCTGGGATGATCGAGGCATGAGCGATCCCGTGCCCCCGCGCGGCGAGATCGTGGTCGACCTCGCCGCGGTCCGCCACAACGTGCGGGTCCTCAAGGACGTCGTCGCCGGTGCGGCGCCGGTGCAGCTGATGGTCGTGGTCAAGGCCGACGGCTACGGCCACGGCATGGTGGAGGTCGCCGGTGCGGCGCGCGCGGCCGGGGCCGACTGGCTCGGCGTCGCGACGATCGACGAGGCGCTCGCCCTGCGTGCGGCGGGGGACCGCGGACCGCTGCTGTGCTGGCTCAGCGCCCCGGGCGACGACTTCGCCGCCGCCGTCGCGGCCGACGTCGAGGTCACCGCCTACTCGCGAGCGGAGCTGGAGGAGATCGCCGCCGTCGGCGGAGCGCGCGTGCAGCTCAAGGTCGACACCGGCCTCTCGCGCGGTGGTGCTCCGCGTGCGCTCTGGCAGGACCTGTTCGCCGTGGCGAGCGACCTCGAGCGCGAGGGCCGGATCACCGTCACGGGCATCTGGTCGCACCTCGCGGCGAGCGACGAGCCCGACCACCCCGCCAACGACGCCCAGGAGGACGCCTTCCGCGACGCGCTGTCGCTCGCCGCGTCCGCCGGCCTCGAGCCCGGGGTCACCCACCTGGCCAACTCCGCCGCCGCGATCCTGCGCCCCTCGGCCCGCTTCGACCTGGTCCGCTGCGGCATCGCTGCCTACGGCCTCGACCCGGCACCCGGCGCCAGTCCGGCGATCGGGCTGCGCCCGGCGATGACCGTGCGCGCCCGCCTGGTGATGAGCAAGGAGATCGCTGCCGGCGACGGCGTGTCCTACGGGCACACCTGGCGCGCTGAGGAGGACACCACCGTCGGGCTGGTGCCCGCGGGCTACGGCGAGGGCGTCCCGCGCGCGGCGGGGAACGCCGCCGAGGCCTGGGTGGACGGCGTACGCCGTCCCGTCCGCGGCCGCGTCTGCATGGACCAGCTCGTCGTCGACCTCGGCGGCGAGCTGCCGCCCCCCGGAACGGAGGTGGTGCTCTTCGGCCCCGGCGACCGCGGCGAGCCGACGGCGCAGGACTGGGCCGAGGCGGTCGACACCATCAACTACGAGATCGTCACGCGCATCGGCGGCAGGCTGGTCCGCCGCCACGTCGACAGCGACGCGACCCCAGGAGGACACGCCAGGTGAGCATCAAGGGACGGATCTTCGGCACCGTGGTCGGTGCTGCCGGCCTTGCCGCTGCCGCGGGCGCGGTCGGCATCGCCCGCCAGAACCGGATCATCGGCAACCGCGCCGCCGGCGAACGGGTCGAGTTCGGCGAGCTGCGCAGCCCCCGCCGGGTGGTCGTCACCGACGACGCGGTCGACCTGCACGTCGAGTTCGACGACCCGGCCGACTTCGGCGCGCCCGCCCCGGCCGACGACGACCTGACCCTCGTCTTCGTCCACGGCTACTCCCTCAACCTCGACTGCTGGCACTTCCAGCGCGCGGCCTACCGCGGCCAGGTCCGCACCGTCTTCTACGACCAGCGCAGCCACGGCCGCTCGGGGCGGTCCGACGAGGACCACTGCACCATCGAGCAGCTCGGCCACGACCTGCGGCGCGTCATCGAGGACACCGTCCCCGGCAGGTGCGTCGTGGTGGGCCACTCGATGGGAGGCATGAGCGTGATCTCCCTCGCCGAGCACCACCCGGACCTCTTCGGCGACAAGGTCCTCGGCGCTGCTCTGATCTCCACCACGGCCGGCGGGCTGGATCCCGGTCGCATCCTCTTCCCGATGCTGCCGCTGGGCCTCGGCGGCCGGTTCGTCGGCCGGGCGGTCCGCACCCTCGACCGTGGCCACCGGGTCGTCGACCTGGCTCGCTCGTGGGGCCACGCCGTGGCCGACGTCTTCACCGACCGCTACGCCTTCGGCACCGACGAGGTCCCCGTCTCCTACGTCGAGTTCGTCTACTCGATGCTCAACGCGACGCCCTTCGCGGTGGTCGCCGACTTCTATCCCGCCTTCGCGACGCTCGACAACTTCGACCACCTCGAGGCGCTGAGCCGCGTGCCCACCGCGATCATCTGCGGCACCGAGGACAAGATCACCTCGGTCGGGCACAGCCGCAAGCTGCACAGCCGGATCCCCGGGTCCAGCCTGCTGGAGTGCGAGGGCGCGGGCCACATGGTGGTGCTCGAGCGCCACAAGGAGGTCACCGCCGAGCTGGACGACCTGATCTCGCTGGCCCAGGCCGGAGCGGCGCGATGAGCCTCGACGTACGCCGGGTGGGTGCCGAGGCCGCGGCCGACGTGCTGGCCGTGGTGCAGGGTGCCTTCGGTGACCGGCCCGTCCTCGACCCGCCCGCGGACGCGCTCGCGGAGGACGTCGACTCGATCGCCCGGATGCTGGCGCGCCGCGGCGGCCTGCTCGCGACCCTCGACGGGGAGCCGGTGGGCTGCGCGATCCTCGACGTGGCGCCCGACGGGCTGGTGCTGCGGCGCTTCGGGGTGCTGCCGTCCGCCCAGGGCCGCGGCGTCGCGACGGCCCTCGTCGAGGCGGCCCGCGACGCTGCGCTCGGTCGCCCGGCCGTGGTCGTGGTGGCTCGCGAGGAGCTGCCGGTGACCGTCGCCTTCTGGGAGCGCCACGGCTTCGTCGAGACGAGCCGCTCCAGCCCCTACGTCACGCTCGCCCTGACCCTGCCGACCGAGTTCGACGCCCCGGACGCCGAGACGATGCGCGAGCTGGGGGAGCGGGTGGGACGCAGCTTCGCCGCAGGGGACCTCGTCGTGCTCACCGGCGAGCTGGGGGCGGGCAAGACGACCTTCACCCAGGGCCTGGGCACCGGCCTGCAGGTCCGCGGCGGCGTGACGTCCCCGACCTTCGTGATCTCGCGCGTCCACCCCTCGCTCGTCGGGGGCCCGGACCTCGTGCACGTCGACGCCTACCGGCTCGGTGGCCTCGACGAGCTCGACGACCTGGACCTCGACGCGTCGCTGGACGAGGCCGTCACCGTCGTCGAGTGGGGAGCCGGCCTCGCCGAGGCGCTGGCCGAGTCCCGGCTCGAGGTCGTCATCGAGCGGGCCGTGGGCGAGACGCCCGACGACGAGCTCGATCCGCGCCGCGTTTGCCTGCGCTGGGTCGCGGGCCAGTAACCTCGACGCCGTGCTCCTCGCCTTCGACACCGCGACCCCGCTGGTGACCGTCGCCCTCCACGACGGCGAGCGGGTGCTGGTCGAGCACTCGTCGTCAGTGCCGATGAAGCACGGCGAGCACCTCGCGCCGCTCATCGAGCGCGCCATGGCCGAGGCCGGCATCGTGCGCCAGGACCTCACCGCCGTCGCCGTCGGCGTCGGTCCGGGCCCCTTCACGGGCCTGCGCGTCGGTGTGGTCACCGCCCGCACGCTCGGCTTCGTCCTGGACATCCCGGTCTACGGCGTGTGC
The DNA here is from genome assembly GCF_020102855.1 of Nocardioides lacusdianchii. Taxonomy (GTDB): domain Bacteria; phylum Actinomycetota; class Actinomycetes; order Propionibacteriales; family Nocardioidaceae; genus Nocardioides; species Nocardioides lacusdianchii. The sequence continues at coordinate 2,059 of NZ_JADHZD010000025.1, read as the reverse complement.
TCGCTCGACGCGATCGCGCTCGAGGTCGTCGGCACCGGGGCTGCCGCCGGCAGCTTCCTCGTCGCCACCGACGCTCGGCGCAAGGAGGTCTACCTCGCCTCCTACGACGTCGATGGCCGCCGTCTGGAGGGCCCGGTCGTCACCCGGCCCGCCGGGGTCGCCACCGACGCCCCGGTCGCCGGCGCGGGACCGCTGCTCTACCCCGACCATTTCCCGCACGTCATCGCCCCGGACCGCCCGAGTGCCGGCTGGTTGGCAGCGGGAGTCAGCTCGGAGCTCGTAGGATTGCTCGACCCCGAACCCCTCTACCTGCGACGCCCCGACGCGGTCGCGGGCGCACCCAGAAAGCCTGTCTCGTGATCCGTCCCGCCTCCCTGGCCGACCTCCCGGCCCTCGTCGCCCTCGAGCAGGAGCTCTTCGGTGCCGACGCGTGGAGCGAGAGCCTGATCCGTGAGGAGATCGAGGGTCCCGGCCGCCGGTTCGTGGTCGCCGACGACCTCTCGGGCTACGCCGTGACGATGACGGCGGGCGACATCGTCGACCTGCTGCGCATCGGCGTACGCCCCGGAGCCCGGCGCGGCGGCGTGGCCTCGCGGCTGCTCGACGAGCTCCTCGTGGACACCGAGGACGCCTCCCGGATGCTGCTGGAGGTGAGCGTCACCAACGCCGAGGCGCTCGGCTTCTACGTCGCCCGTCAGTTCAGCGTCATCGACGTACGCCCCCACTACTACCGCGACGGGTCCGAGGCGCTGGTGATGTGCCGCTGGCTGCCCGGTGCCGCCCGCGCGCAGACGGCGACCGCGCATGACTGACGAGCCGCTGGTCCTGGGGATCGAGACCTCCTGCGACGAGACCGGCGTCGGCATCGTGCGGGGCCACACGCTGCTCGCCGACACCGTTGCGAGCAGCGTCGAGGAGCACGCCCGCTTCGGCGGCGTCGTCCCGGAGGTCGCGAGCCGGGCCCACCTCGAGGCGATGGTCCCCACGATCGAGCGTGCCGCGGAGACGGCCGGGATCTCGTTGAGCGACATCGACGCGGTCGCCGTCACCAGCGGTCCCGGGCTGGCCGGGGCGCTGCTGGTCGGCGTCGCGAGCGCGAAGGCGCTCGCCCTCGGGCTGGGCAAGCCGATCTACGGCGTCAACCACCTCGCCGCGCACGTCGCGGTCGACCAGCTCGAGCACGGGCCGCTGCCCGAGCCGTGCCTGGCCATGCTCGTCTCCGGCGGCCACTCCAGCCTGCTCGAGGTCACCGACGTCACCGTCGGCGTCGAGCCGATGGGGTCCACCATCGACGACGCGGCCGGCGAGGCCTTCGACAAGGTCGCCCGCCTGCTGGGCCTGCCGTTCCCCGGCGGTCCCCACATCGACAAGCAGGCCCGCAGCGGCAACAGCGTGGCCATCGACTTCCCGCGTGGCCTCACCAGCCGCAAGGACCTCGAGCGCCACCGCTTCGACTTCTCCTTCTCCGGCCTCAAGACCGCCGTGGCGCGCTGGGTCGAGGCCCAGCAGCGGGCCGGCACGCCGATCGACGTCGCCGACGTGGCGGCGTCCTTCCAGGAGGCCGTCTGCGACGTGCTGACCCGCAAGGCCATCGACGCCGCCACCAGCCGCGGGATCGAGGACATCCTCATCGGCGGAGGGGTCGCGGCCAACAGCCGGCTGCGCGCCATGGCCGAGGAGCGCGCCGCGGCCGCGGGCATCCGCGTCCGGGTGCCGCGCCCCGGTCTCTGCACCGACAACGGCGCCATGGTCGCCGCTCTGGGTGCCGAGCTCGTCGCCCGAGGACGTACGCCCTCGCTGCTGGACCTCCCGGCCGACTCCTCGATGCCGATCACCACCGTCGTGGCCTGACCGCACCCGCAGGTCGGGGATGACGAAGGTCCCCGCCCGGGAGCGGGGACCTGCATCACGAACGCCTGAGGTGCACCGTCCTCAGACGGTATGACGTGACCGCCTCGGCGTGAGGGGGTTGCGGGCCGGGGCCTCTCACATGCATGTACGTGGGTTGTCGGGCAGGAGTGGCCTGCTCGACCTATCCACAGGCATAGGAGGCCCCGGT
>NZ_JADHZD010000024.1 GCF_020102855.1 Nocardioides lacusdianchii | reverse complement strand
GGAAGCTCAACACCCGACCACGCAAGACGCTGGGCTGGGCCACCCCAGCCCAGCGACTCGAAGAGCTACTCTGCGGACACCAAATCAATCGTGGTGCAACGACCGGCTGAATCCGCCCGGCGTTACAGCGCGCGCGGCCCGCCGACGCCGGTTGCGGCGTGGGGGATGCTGGGGCGCGTGAGTGCCACCGCCGACGACGTACGCCCGTGGTGGCGGTTGCGCGACACCCCGGTCCCCGGCGGCGTGCCCGACCTGGCGCGGGCGCTGCTGTGGACCGAGCTGGCGATCGTGCTGCTGCTCTCGCTCGGCCGGTCGGCCGTCTACAGCATCGTCAGCATCGTCTCGGCGCTCACCGCACCGGGTCCGTTGTCCTCGCAGGCCGCGAACCTCAACAACTCGCTCGCCCCCGACCGGCCGTGGCTCGACCTGACCTACCAGCTGCTGAGGATCGGGTTCGCGCTCGTCCCGGTGGCGCTGGCGGCGTACCTCCTCGTCCGGTCGGGAAGCCGCCTCAAGGACGTCTGGGCGCGCGACGGCGGCTGGAGCACGTGGCGGGACTGGGGTCGCGGGGCGTGGCTCGCGGCGGGCGTCGGCTCGGTGGGGGTGGTGTTCTATCTTGCGACCTTTGCCCTCGGCACCAACCTGACCGTCGTCGCGCAGTCGCTGCCGGGACAGTGGTGGCAGGTGCCGGTGCTGGTGCTGGCGGCCGTCGAGGCGGCCGTCGTGGAGGAGTACATCGTCCTCGGCTTCGTGATCGTGCGGTTGCGCCAGCTCGGCTTCGGCGACACCGCAGCCATCGGGCTGGCGGCCCTGCTGCGCGGCAGCTACCACCTCTACCAGGGCCTCGGCGGCTTCGTCGGCAACCTCGCGATGGGGCTGCTCTTCGGCTGGCTCTTCCGCCGCTGGGGACGGGTGATGCCGTTCGTCGTCGCCCACACCCTGCTCGACGTGGGCGCCTTCGTGGGCTACGCCGCCCTCGCCGGGCGGGTCAGCTGGCTGCCGACCCTCTGACCCGCCCGGCACGAGGCGGTCAGCGCCGGATCTTCACCTTCTTCGACGACCGCACGGCCTTGTCGTACGCCTTCTTCTTCGCGGTGACGCGGACCGAGATCTTCTTGCCGCGGTCCTTGGCGCGCACCCGGTAGGTCGCCTTCTTCGCGCCCTTGATCTTCTTGCCGTTCTTCAGCCACTGGTAGCGCACCTTGACGCTCTTCTGCTTCGGCTTGGGCTTCCAGCCCTTGACCGACACCGACAGCAGCCGCCCGGCGCGCGGCACGCCACGGAGCTTGGGCCGCTTGGTCCGGAAGAGCGCCTTGCCCACCACGACCGGCGCGCTCATCGTGGCGACCGAGGCGTAGTAGGGGGCGGCGCCGACGACCTGCACCGACACGGTGCGGCCGATGTCGCGCCGCGAGAACCGCACGGCGCTGGTGGTGGCGCCGGGGACGGGTACGCCGTCGAGGAACCACTGGTAGCCCAGCGACACCGCCGGTGCCCACGGGGTCGAGCTCGCGACGGCCGTGCCGCGGTAGCGCGCCCGGCCGGTGACGGACACCGCGCCCGGGTAGATCTGGGACTGTCGGTAGCCCGCGACGGCGGCGGCCTGCTCGGCAACGGCCTGTGCGTTGTTGTCGGCCGGCGTGCCGGTCACGCGTCCGTTCAGGGCGACGTTGGGGTTGGAGAAGTGCGTGATGCGGGTGCAGCTGAAGCCGGCCCGGGTGCACTGGTCGTTGTAGGCCATGATCGTCGTGGTTTGGGCGTCGAGGTCGACGTAGCCGCGCGCGTAGGGCTTGTAGCCGTACGGCGGCGACGAGGCGCCGGCGTCGTGGTCGGCGCTGAGGTTGTGGCCGATCTCGTGGGCGAAGGTGAGGTTGCCCGTGGCGCACCGGTCGCCGTACATCACCGTCCACGCGCCGCGCTCGGCGTCGGTCTTCGGCTGGGTGCCGCCGAGCGAGCCCAGGCCGCACGAGGATCCGGCGGGGTACTGGCCGCCGAGCCACAGGCTGACGAGGTCGGCGTGGGTCTCCTCGCGCAGCGCCTGCGCCTCGTCGAAGACGCCGTCGCCGGGGGTCTGGAGCGAGTTGTAGTTGGCCAGCAGCGTCGAGGCCTGGGTGGCGGCGACCTGGCGGGTGCCCACCAGTCGCACCTGGGTGCCGACGCCCGAGGCGGCGAGGCCCTGGTTGGTCTGGGCGATGCCGAGCGCGAACTGCGCCTGCATCTCCGCGGGCCCGAACCACGCGGGCAGCGAGGCGGGGTAGACGATCGCGACGTCGATCACCGACGGGGCGTCCGCCCCGGCGACGGGGGCGCCGGTCGTGCTCGGGACCCGGGCCGACCCCTCATCGGCGTGGTCGGCGTGGTCGGCGTGCCCGGCCCCGGGCTTCGGCACCACGGCGTCGTCGCCGGTGGGCAGCGGGGCGACCTCGGTCACCTCGTAGCTGCCGCCGCGGACGCGGCTGACCTCGAAGGTGCCGTGCTCGGCGGAGGCGATGCTGAGGTGCACCACCCCGTCGACCTCCGCGGCGGTGAAGGTGCCGCCGTCGCCGACGAGCCCGCCGGTCCACGTGGTGGCGTCGCCGCTGGTGTCGCGACCGTCGATCGACGCGGTGACGGTGGTGCCGTCGAAGAGCGTCAGCGCGAGGCGGTCGCCGGCGCGTACGTCGTCCAGCGCGGCGGTGTCGATGCGGACCGGCCGCGAGCGCTCGCCGTCGGTCTCCGTGGTGGTGCGCGCCGAGGGCGCGGTGAGCAGCTCGACGCTGCGGGTGTCCTGGTCGTCCGCGGCGGCTGCGGTCGTGGCGGGTGCGGTCGTCGCGGCCAGCGCGAGCGCGCACAGGCCGGCGACGCCGGCCCAGCTCCTGGTGGTGGGCATGGTGGGTCCCCCTCTTTCGTGTCGGACCCCTCGTGCCCCCCGTGGGCGCGCGCCAAACCAGCAGCGCGGGGTCGGTCTCAGGAGGAGTGTGCAGGCAGGTCACGGTCCGTGCGCGACCGGTCCCCGAGCAGGCCTCCGCCCCACAGCGCCCACAGCACCAGCACCGGCTGGAAGAACAGGCGCACGAGCCGGGCCCGGTCGGTGTCGAGACCGAACGCGTCGGTGCCCTCGACGTACTGCGCGATGTTGCCGGGGAAGATCGCGACGAAGAAGGCGGCCAGCAGCATGCCGATCGTGCGGCGGTGGCGCGGCAGCGCGACGAACGCCGCGCCGAGCCCGATCTCGACGACCCCGGAGCCGAGCACCGTGAGGTCCTCGTCGACCGGGAACCAGTCGGGCACCTGCGCGCGGAACTCCTCGCGCTGGGTGGTGAGGTGGAGGACGCCGGCGGTGACCATGAAGCCGCCGAGCAGGACGCGACCGAGTGTCTGGGCCTTCATGGAGGCCAGCCTACGGAGCGGTCAGCAGCACGCCCGGGTTCATCAGGTCGTGGGGGTCGAGGGCTCGCTTCACCGCGCGCATCAGGTCGACCTCCACGTCCGACTTGTACGCCGCCGCTGCCGCCGCCTTGCTGCGCCCCAGGCCGTGCTCGGCGCTGATGGAGCCGTGCGCCGCGGCGACCGCGTCGTGGATCGCCGTCGTGAGGTCGCCGGCCGCCGCACGGAGGTCGTCGTCGCGACCGACCGGCGCGTTGAGGTTGTAGTGGAGGTTGCCGTCGCCGACGTGGCCGTAGGTCACCGGCCGGACCCCGGGCAGGACCTCCTGCAGCACCGGGCCCATCGCATCGGTCCACCTCGCGAGGTCGGCGATCGGCAGGGTGACGTCGTGCTTGAGGGTGGCGCCCTCGACCTTCTGCACCTCCGAGATCCCCTCGCGCAGCGACCACAGTGCGCTCCGCTGAGCGGGACTGCCGGCGACGGCCGCGTCGCTCGCCGTCCCAGCCTCGACCGCTTCGCCGAGCAGGGCCTCGAGCGTCGCGTCGAGACCGTCGTCGGAGGCCGACCCGGCGAGCTCGAGCAGGACGTACCACTCGCTCGGCGCTGCGAGCGGGTCGACGGCTCCGGGCAGGTGCGCGAGGACGAGGTCGACCGCCTGCCGGTTGGCGATCTCGAAGGTCGACAGGTGCACCCCGGAGTGCTCCTGCGCGGTGCCGAGCAGTGACACCGCAGTCGCGACGGACGGCACCGCGACCCACGCGGTCGCGTGCCGGGGCGTCGCCGGGAAGAGCCGTAGGACGGCGCCGGTGATCACCCCGAGCGTCCCCTCGGAACCGACGAAGAGCTGGGTGAGGTCGTAGCCCGTGTTGTCCTTGCGCAGGCCCCGCAGTCCGTCCCAGACGCGGCCGTCGGGCAGCACGACCTCGAGACCGAGCACCAGCTCGCGCGTCATGCCGTAGCGGAGCACTGCTGTGCCGCCGGCGTTGGTGGCGAGGTTGCCGCCGATCGTGCAGCTGCCCTCCGAGCCGAGCGACATCGGGAAGAGGCGGTCGGCGGCTGCGGCCGCGGCCTGCACGTCGGCGAGCACCACCCCGGCGTCGACGGTGATCGTCCCGGCGACCGGATCGACGTCGCGCACGGTCCGCATCCGGCCGAGCGAGAGCACGACCGCGGTCCCGGAGCCGTCGGGCACCCCGCCGCCGACCAGCCCGGTGTTGCCGCCCTGCGGGACGAGAGGCGTACGCGTCTCCGCGCACGCGCGCACGACCTCGGCCACCTCGGCCGTCGCCCCGGGTCGGACCACCGCGAGCGCACGCCCGCGGTGGGTGCCGGTCCAGTCGACGACGTGTGCCGCCACGTCGTCCGGCGCGGTCAGCACGTGGTCGTCGCCGACGGCGGACCGCAGGCGGGCGAGAAGGTCGTTCATGCGCACTCCTTGGGGTGGGGGCGTTGGCCATCCTGCCCCGGAGGGTGAACCTCCGGAGGCCGCCTGGCGCGATCCTCCTGCGCGGCGGTCCGTGTACCGCGCGGTCGTCACCGCCTGACGGGTGGACTAGTCAGGGTTTCCCTGCGCTCTGCGCCGCCTGAGGCTTATGGTCGTCCTGTTCCGCGCCGATGGCAGGGGGTGCGATGTCGGACGACACACGAGGCGAGCGCCGCGTGGCGGCTGCGACGTGGGTCGACGACCAGACTCGTGAGCACCTCCAGGTCCTCGTCGAGAGCGTCGCCACCCTCGCCGGGTTCGAGCAGTCCTCCCTGACGCTGCGCCGCGACCACCACTTCGAGGTCGTGGCCGCCGCCGGGGTCGCGGACGGCTTCGTCGGCACGCAGGTGCCACTGCAGTCGATCGAGGACGACCTCGCCGGCGCGGACGAGTGGGGCGTGTGGCGCTTCGTCCCGCACGACCGCGCGAGCGCCGAGGCCCTGGCCTACAGCCACATCCCCGACGTGACCCCGCTCGACGGCGAGGACGCCTGGCATCCGCTCGACCTCCTCGCCGCACCCATCTTCGACGACCAGGGCCGGCTGCGCGGCCTGCTCTCGGTCGACAGCCCGCGCGACGGTCGGCTGCCGGGCCCGGAGAAGCTCGAGGTGCTCACCCAGTACGCCGGTGTGGCGCGGACGCTGGTCCTGCTCGCGCTCGAGCGCGAGGAGCTCTCCGAGCGGGTCCGACTCGCCGGCGAGGCGCGCGCGATCGTGCGCAAGGCCCTGGGCGAGCCGACCCTCGAGCTCGTGCTCGGGGCCTGCCGCCACGCGGTGGTGTCCTGCTTCGACGCGGTCGGGATGTGGCTCACCGCCTTCGACCCCGCCGGCGGGGCCACCACGACGTCGTACACGTTGGGTGACGCCTACGTCGTGCCGTCCTTCGCGGAGATCGACGACGTCGTCGTGCGCCTCGCCCACCGCTACTGGACCGAGCAGTACGTCGCCCCCTTCTCCCGCCTGCACGCGGCCCAGCCCGGCCTCCCTCCGGAGGACGCCGAGCGGCTGCTGGGCGTCCTGGACCGCATCGGGATCGGCTCGGTGCTGTTCGTGCCGTTGGGGGTGGGTCCCGAGTGCGTCGGCTTCCTCGTCCTCACCCGGGTCTCGGAAACCCGGCAGTGGACCGACGTCGAGCTCGACACTGCCCGCGAGATCGGCCACGACCTGGGCCGCGCGGTCGCCAACGCTCGCCAGCTCGCCCTCGAGCGCGCCGTCGTCGACCGGCTGCGCCGTCTCGACAGCTATCGGGTCGAGGTGGTCAACACCCTCGGGCACGAGCTGCGCAACCCGCTCTTCTCGATGAGCGCCAACCTCGAGCTGCTCGAGGTCGGGCCCCTCGACCCCGAGGCACGGCGCTCGGTGCAGGCCGCCTCGCGGGGCGCGTCCCGGATGCGCGCGGTCATCGAGGACATGCTCACCATGGCGCAGATGGCCGACCCCCACCGGGAGTTCGACCCGATCGACGTGGACCTGCGCCGGGTGCTGCGCGACGTCCACCAGGAGTGCCACGCCGCCGCGAGCGCGGCGCAGGTCGTCTGCGAGCCGGACCTCCCCGCCGAAGCCGTCGTGGTGCGGGGTGAGCCGGAGGAGCTCTTCCAGCTGTTCTCCAACCTGGTCGGCAACGCCATCAAGTACTCCGACCCCGGCGGCCGGGTCGCCGTACGGGTGGAGCTGCGTGACGGCGCGGTGGTCACGACGGTGGAGGACACCGGGATCGGCATCTCCGCCCACGACCAGGAGCAGCTCTTCCGCGAGTTCTTCCGCTCCACCAACCCCGAAGCCCTCTCGCGCCCGGGCACCGGCCTGGGCCTGGCGATCGTGGCCCGCATCGTCAAGCGGCACTCCGGCACCATCGAGGTCGACTCCGAACGCGGTCGAGGCACCACCGTGACGGTCACGCTGCCCGTCTGGGCCGGCGCGGTGGCCAACGACCACGTCAGCGCAGAGCGCTGAGCCCGAGCGTCATGAAGGTGCTCAGCGGGTCCTCGACGTAGTCGCCGAACGGCGGGCACCACACGAACCCGGCGCGCGCGTAGAACGCCCGCGCCGGCGCGAAGAACTCCATGCTCCCCGTCTCCAGCGAGACCCGCTCGACACCCCGCGAGCGGGCGTCGTCGAGGAGGTGGGCGAGCAGACGCGACGCGACGCCACGGCCGCGGAGCCGGGGCTCGGTGCGCATGCTCTTGAGCTCCTCGTGGTGCGGCCCCAGCCCCGCCAGGGCCGCGGTGCCGACCAGTTCTTCGCCGTCGATCGCCACCCACAGCCGCACGTGCGGCTGGCGGAGCGCCGACAGGTCGAGCGCGTGCCGGCTCTCCGGCGGCGCGGTGGGCTCCATGTCGTCGAGGTGCGCCTGCAGGAAGGCGGACAGCCGTGGGTCGCCGAAGTCGGCACGGGAGATCTGCACGGGCCCATCATCGTCGAGCCCACGGCGGGCGCATCGGTGGCACGGGTGCGGGTACGGACGGGGTCCGAACGCCCCCGAGGAAGGACGCGACGTGAGCAACGACGACCAGAGCCGGCAGGACCCCACCCGCGCGCACGCGCAGCCCGACACCGAGGGCGAGGAGCTGCCCCGCCCCGGCGACGAGGACTCCGTGACCCGGGAGATGGACGAGAAGCCCGACCACGGCGAAGAGTCGTACGTCGGCCACGACCGGTTGCTGGACCAGGTGGCCGTCATCACCGGTGGTGACTCCGGCATCGGCCGCGCGGTCGCACTGGCCTTCGCGCGCGAGGGCGCGGACGTGGTGATCGCCTACCTCGAGGGGGAGGACGACGACGCCCGCGAGACCGCACGCCTCGTCGAGGACGCGGGGCGCCGGGCCGTGCTGGTGCCGACCGACCTCGTCCGGGAGGAGGCGTGCCAGGCGCTCGTCGACAGGGCGGTCGACGAGTTCGGCCGCATCGACGTCCTGGTGAACAACGCGGCCTACCAGATGGCCCAGCCGGGCGGGATCGCCGACATCACCACCGAGCAGCTCGACCGGGTGATGCGCACCAACGTCTACGCCATGTTCTGGCTGTGCCGGATGGCGCTGCCGCACATGAGGGCCGGGTCGTCGATCATCAACACCTCGTCCATCCAGTCCTCGCAGCCGTCGCCCGCGCTGCTCGACTACGCCTCCACCAAGGCCGCGATCGTGAACTTCACGCGCGGCCTGGCGCGCTCGGTCGCCGACGACGGCATCCGGGTGAACTCGGTCGCGCCCGGCCCGATCTGGACGCCGCTCATCCCGGCGACGATGCCGGACGACAAGGTCGCCTCGTTCGGCGAGGACACCCCGCTCGGCCGCGCCGGCCAGCCGGCCGAGGTGGCGACGGCGTTCGTCTTCCTCGCCTCTGCCGAGTCGAGCTACATCACCGGCGAGGTCATCGCGGTGACCGGGGGCAACCCGGTCACGATGTGACGCAGGGCGCGGGGTGCGGGGCGTTGTCCCGCGCCCCGACGGGTACTGAGCCGCACACGCACGACCGAGGCCGGGAGGCACGCCCACATGTCGAATGACGCCATCGTCCTGCTCAAGGACGACCACCAGCAGATCCGCAAGGTCTTCAAGGACTTCCAGGCAGCCGGCGACAACGCCGAGAAGCGCAAGGGACAGCTCGTCGACAAGATGATCGAGCTGCTCACGCAGCACACCTACATCGAGAACGAGGTCATGTACCCCCGCGTGCGGGAGCTGCTCCCCGAGCTCGAGGACGACGTGCTCGAGTCCTACGAGGAGCACCATGTCGCCGACGTCCTGGTCGTGGAGCTCTCGTCCATGAAGCCCAGCGACGAGCGCTTCGACGCCAAGACCACCATCCTCATCGAGAACGTCACGCACCACATGGACGAGGAGGAGCAGGACTGGTTCCCGAAGGTCCGTGAGGGCCTCGGGCGCAAGACCCTCCAGGAGATCGGCGAGGCCATGCTCGAGGCGAAGAAGACGGCGCCGAAGCGGCCCTCTCAGCCGAGCGCGCTGAAGAAGACCATCGACGCCGTGATCTTCTGACGATCCCTCACTCCTCCGTCGCGCCGGCGTAGCCCTCGCGGTAGGACGGCAGCGCCGGCGCCCAGCCGGTCGCGCGGAGCCGGGCGTTGGACAGCCGCTTGCCGTGGCCCTGCGCCGGGTCCGCGGCCGGGGGAGCGGGCGCACCGAGGAGACCGGCCAGGTGGGCGGCGACGTCGCCGAGCTGGGCGGGTTCGTCGTCGGTGCCGAGGTAGAGCCGCTCCGGGGTCTGCGCCATCGTGAGCAGGTGGACCACGGCAGCGGCCGCGTCGCCGCGGTGGATGCGGTTGGTCCAGCGGTGGGGATCGTCGATCCGGCCCTCGCGGACCTGGTCGAGCAGCCGCGTGCTGCTGCCGCCGTACAGCCCCGAGAGGCGCAGCACCGTGCCGTGCGGAAGCCGCTCGTGGAAGGCGTCCTCGGCGGCGACGAGCATCCGCCCGGGACCGTCGGCCGGTGCGGTGGGGGCGGTCTCGTCCTCGAGTTCGGGCAGGTCGCGGCTGCCGTGGACCGCGGTGGACGACACCAGCACCGCCCGCTCGGGCGGCTCGGCGAGCGCGTCGAGGGCGCGGGCCATGCCGTCGACGTAGGTCGCGCGGTAGGACTCCTCCGAGCGCGGTCGGGCGGTCAGCGCGACGACCACGAAGCGGGGGCGTACGTCGGACAGGTCGGGCGCCTCGCGGGTCAGGTCGACGGCCCGGCCGACCAGCGGTGCCGGCACCTTCGCTGCGTTGCGGCGCAGGGCCAGCACGTCGTGGCCGAGTGCGGCCAGGCGCAGGCCGACCTCGGCACCGAGGTCGCCGGCGCCGACGAGGAGGACGTCGGCGCTCATGCGACCACCCCAGCCAGGAACTCGTCGACCTCGGTCGCCGTCGGGGCCGACTCCGGCCCGCGCCGGGTCACCTTGATCGCAGCGGCAGCGTTGGCCCGGCGGCACCCCTCCACCCAGGGCGTGCCGGCGGCGACCTCGGCCAGGAGGGCGCCGGTGTGGGTGTCGCCCGCGCCGTTGGTGTCGAGCGGCTTCTGCGGGAACCCCGGCACGTCGGTCGTCTCGCCGTCCACGTGCACCGCGCAGCCCTCGGGGCCGTCGCGGACGATGGCGACGGCGTCGCCGCGCAGCAGCGGGGCGACGGCCGTCGTGAGGCCGGCCAGGTCCTCGGGGACCGGCCTGCCGGCCGCGCGCAGCAAGCCCTCGGCCTCCTCGGCGTTGCTCGACCACACGTCGGTCACCTCGAGCATCGCCGCGCGCACGTCGGTCGGCAGCTCGGCGAAGGCCGCGCCCGGGTCGAGCACGACGACGACGTCCGGGTCGAGCGTCGGCAGCCAGGCGAGCAACGGGTCGCGGGTGCGGTCGAGGGCCAGCGAGAAGCCGGTGACGCACACGAGGTCACCGGCGCGCGGGGCGGAGGTGGCCAGGGACTCCACGCTGATCTCGCGCTCGGCGCCGAGCGTCGTGACGAAGGTGCGCTCCGCGCTCGGCTCGACCATGACGACGCAGATGCCGGTGTCGAGAGCGGCGACGGCCGGGGCGGAGACGGCGATGCCCTCCGAGTCCAGCGCCGCGCGGACCAGGTCGCCGTGCGGGCCGGTCCCGTGCGCTCCGGCGTGCACGCACGCGGCGCCGAACCGGGCGGCCGCGACGAGCACGGTGACGGCTCCGCCTGCATAGTCGGTGGCCGATGCGGCCATCACGTTCTGGCCGCGCACCGGCAGGTCGGGCACCTCCACGACCACGTCGACCAGGGCCTGGCCGGTGTGGATCACCCGGCTCACGCGAGGACCTCGTCCGTGGTGGCGAGCGTGATCTGCGGCGGGTAGAGCGACATCACGTCCATGGCCGCGCGGTGGTTGTCCGGGGTCGAGCCGGCACAGGCGTCGGTCACCACCGTGATCGTGGCGCCGGCGTCGGCGGCGGCCAGGGCGGTAGAGACGACGCAGCAGTCGGTCGACACCCCCGCCAGCACCAGGTGCGGTGTCGGGCCGGTGACCGCTTCGAGGGCCGGGCCCCACTTGCCGAAGGTCGGGAGCGAGACGACCTCGCTCCCCAGCCCCTGCGCCTCAGGCACCAGCTCGAGCAGCGGGTCGTCCTCGGGCACGTCCGCGAACGGCCAGGCCTCGAGGTACGCCGCCCAGCTGCCCCGCGGCTCGGCGGCGGGCACCCACCGGGTCACGACCGTACGCCGACCCGCCGCGGTGGCGATTCGGCGTACGGGATCGACGATGGCGGGGAACATCGGGGAGCCCCACGGGCTCGAGGCGTCAGCGAAGATGCGCTGCGGGTCGATGACGACCAGCCAGGCGTCGGGATGCATGGCGCCCAGCCTGTCAGAGCCGCGCTACTTCACCTCGGCGCGCAGCACCGCGCGGAGGCCGATGGCCAGCGGGATCCACAGCCACACGAGCGTCGTGACGCCGAGCTGCTGCCAGTACTCCGCCGTCATCGAGGAGTCGAAGAGACGCGTGGTGGCGTAGTTGACGTCGACCCACGGCTGCAGGTCGCGGAACCACTCCTGGAAGGCGGCCAGCGTGCCGAGGGCGGCGGGCAGGACGAGGGAGTAGACGAAGTAGCCCACGATCGCCGCGGCCGAGCTGCGCATCAGCACGCCGAGGGTGAAGCCGATGAGCATCCCGAGGACGTTGGCCAGCACGATCTGGCCGAACTCGGTGACCGTGACGTTCCAGACCGGGTCGAGCCCGGTGATCGCCGACCCGACGAGGTTGCCGACGGCACCGACGGCCAGCGCGAGGAACATCGAGGCGACGCCGATGGCGAGGGTGACCAGCATCTTCGCGGTGATCACCCGACCCCGCCAGGGGACGAGGGTGTACGTCGTCAGGCCGGTGCGCTGGCTGTACTCGCTCGTCACCGACAGCAGGCCGATGATCGGCAGGATCACCGACAGCGGGAAGCCGATCGCGCTGGAGAAGGTCTCCTGGTCGATGGCGGAGTCGGGTGCCCAGATGATCACGGCCGCGGTGGCGAGCACCGACACGATGCCGACGCTCGCCATCAGCCAGAAGCCGGCGCGGGTGTCGAACATCTTGCGCAGCTCGACGCCCATCAGGCGGGTGAGCGGGATGGGAGCGATGGCGCGGGTGGCGCGGGCGGGCCGCTCGTCGGGCGGAGTCGTCGGGATCGGGGTGGCGGTTGCGGTGGTCATGCTGCTGCTCCTTCACGGGCGGTGTCGGCGGTGAGCTCGAGGAACATCTCCTCCAGGCCGGCGCCGTCGGCGCCGCGCAGCTCACGGAGGGGTACGGCGGCGCGCAGCGCGACCTCGCCCACGGTCTCGGGTTCGGCGTCGACGCGCAGTCCGCCGTCGACGGGGTGGGCGACGAGCCCGGCCTCGGTCAGCGCCCGGGCGAGGACGTCGGTGTCGTGGGTGCGCACGATCGTGCCGGCTCCGGCCAGCAGCTCGGCCTTGGTGCCCTGGGCCACGATGCGGCCCTGGCCGATGACGACGAGGTCGTCGGCGATGACCTCGATCTCGTGCAGCAGGTGCGAGGACAGCAGCACGGTGCCGCCGTCGTCGGAGAAGCCGCGCAGCAGGTCGCGCATCCATCGGATGCCGGCCGGGTCGAGGCCGTTGGCGGGCTCGTCGAGGATGAGCACGTCGGGGTCGCCGATGAGCGCGGTGGCGAGGCCGAGGCGCTGGCGCATGCCGAGGGAGTAGTTGCGCACGCGGCGCTCGGCCTCGTCCTCGGTGAGGCCCACCCGGGCGAGGGTCTCCGCGACCCGGGTGCGGGGCAGCCCCATCGTCTGCTGGGCGATGGCGAGGATCTCGCGACCGCTGCGGCCGGCGTGCTGGGCGGAGGCGTCGAGGAGGACGCCGACCTCCAGGCCGGGGTTGGCCAGCTCGCGGTAGTCGCGACCGCCGATGGTCACGCGACCGCTGGTCGGACGGGTGAGGCCGACCATGACGCGCATGGTGGTGGACTTGCCGGCGCCGTTGGGGCCGAGGAATCCGGTGACGCGGCCGGGAGCGGCTGTGAAGGACACGTGGTCGACGGCCGTGAAGCGGCCGTACTGCTTGGTGAGGGACTCGACGCTGATCATGGGTCGAGCCTCGCGGCGCCGGGGTGTCGCGCGCATCGGGGACGAGGCCCCGTCCGTCCCTGAGGGCGACCCTGAGAAACCCCGCACCGCCCGCGCGCGACCGCGATGAGGGCTCTTGGGGGCCACTGGGGACAATGGAGGGGTGAGCAAGCCCACCGAGCAGCGTCCGCCCCAGGTCACCCTTGCGTCGGGCATCGTCATGTTCGCCTCGTTCATGGTGCTGGTCACCGCCTGGGAGCAGGTCTCCACGATCGGCTCCCTGGAGACGCAGGAGTCGATCCGCGACGTCCTCGCCGAGTCGCCGTTCTCCTCCCTCGGCCTCGACGTCAGCAGCGCCTCGGACCTGCTCCGCTACGCCTGCATGGTCGCTGCGGCCGCCGCCTGCGCCACCGGCATCCTGGGCTGGTACGTCCGCAAGCCCGACCGCTCCGCGCGGCTGGGGCTCACGATCTTCGCGATCCCGGTCTTCGTCACCGGCCTCGCCGCCGGCGGGCTGGCCGGCTCCTTCGTCGCGGCCGGTGCCGCGATGCTCTGGATGGCCCCCGCACGCGAGTGGTTCGCCACCGGCCGCTGGACGCCCCCGGCGCCCGCGCCCGAGAAGGACAAGGGCAAGGACAAGGGCAAGGGCGCCGACCGCGCGGCCGACCCCTGGCGTACGCCGACCAGCGTCGGTGCGCCCGACGCCCGGTCCACGCAGCCGGGCGGGCCGTCGACGCCCCCGCCGGCCACGCGGCCCTTCGGCCAGCCCGACACCGCGACCCACTCGCCCTACGGCCAGCCGCTCGCCCGGCGCGGTGGCGACGACCGCCCCGCCCCGCCCGCCGCTCGGCAGCAGCAGCTGCTGCACGAGCGTCCCGGCGCGATGGTGGCGGCCTTCGTGATCACCGTCGTGACCGCGGGCGGCCTGCTCAGCCTGTCGCTGCTGTGGATCGCGATCGCCGGGCTGTCCCCGGACTTCCTGATGAGCGTGATCGAGGAGCAGCAGCCGCAGGTCGTCGAGGACGGACTGAGCCTCGAGCAGCTGCGCGGCACCGTCCTGGCGCTGGCCGGCGGGTTCGTCGCGTGGTGCACGGTCGCGCTGGTGCTGGCCGGCTTCGCGATGGCGCGCCGTGACTGGGCGCGCCGCGGGCTGATCGTCAGCGCCGCCTTCAGCGCCGGTGCGTGCTTCGCCCTGGTGCTCAGCACGCCCCTCACCCTGATCCCGGCCGCCGCGGCGGTGGCGACCGTCCTGTGCCTGCGCCGGGTCGAGGTGCGGCGCTGGTTCGCGGTCGACGCGCGCTGAGCCTCGCGCCCTGCGCCGACCACCGAGCTCGTGGTGAGATAGCCCCATGAGCGACCAGGAGCCCGGGCCGACCCACACGCCGTACGGCCAGCAAGACCCGTACGGCCAGCAGGGACAGTCGTCCCCCTACGGACAGCAGCCGTCCTACGGCGCGCCGCCGGTGCAGGGCGACCGACGTCCCGGCACCGTCACGGCAGCGGCCTGGATCACGATCGTCTTCTCGGGCCTGACCGCGGTGCTCTTCGGCTTCGCAGGTCTCGCCCTGCTGGTCGCCCGTGACCAGGTGATCACCGAGATGGAGCGCGTCCCGGAGTTCCAGGACGCGGGGATCGACGCCGACGCCGCGGTCGGCGTCCTCGTCGCCTTCATCCTGGGCCTCGTCGTCTGGGCGGTCATCGCGCTCGTGCTCGCGGTCTTCGTCCTCCGCCGCTCCAACGTGGCGCGCATCCTGCTGGTCATCTCCAGCTCGGTCGTCGCGCTGCTGTCGCTGCTCGGCATCACCAGCGGCATCTCGGCCATCACCCTGATCGCCTCCGTGGCCACCATCGTGCTGCTCTTCGTCGGCGGCGCCGGCGACTGGTTCGCCCGCAAGGGCTCCGGCGGCGGCCACCCCGGCGGTGGCTACCCCTCCGCCGGCTACCCCGCCACCGGTTACGGCACCGACCCCTACGGCACCGGCAGCCAGGGCGACGGCGCCTACGGCTCCAACCCGTACGGCACCCAGCCGGCGCCCGAGGCGCCGCGGGCCGACAACCCCTACGGCCAGCCGCCGTCGTCCGACAACCCCTACGGCCAGCCGCCGTCGTCCGACAACCCCTACGGCCAGCCGCCGTCGAGCGGGTCGGACTACCCGCCGAAGGACTACCCCGGCCGCTGAGGCCCGCGCCGCCCGGCGTCAGCGCGCGAGGTCGGCCGCTGCGAGGCGGCGTACGCCCTCGGCGATGACGTCGGGCTGCTTGCAGAAGGCCCAGCGCACCAGCTGCCGACCGGCGTCGGCGTCGTCGTGGAACCCCTGCGTGGGGATCGCGACCACGCCGGCGCGCTCGGGCAGCGCGAGGCAGAACTCGCGGCCGTCGGCCCAGCCGAGGTGCGAGATGTCGGTGGTCGTGAAGTAGGTGCCCTCGGGCACGCGGGGCGCGAGCCCGGCCGCGGTGAGGCCCTCACACAGCAGGTCGCGACGCGACTGCAGGTCCCGGGCGAGCTCGATCGGCCAGTCGGGCTCGTGGTCGAGCGCGTGCGCGACGGCGGGCTGCAGGGGCGAGCCCGAGGTGAAGGTGAGCCACTGCTTGGCCGCGAGCACCGCGCCCACGAGCGGCGCGGGGCCGGTGGCCCAGCCGACCTTCCAGCCGGTGAAGGACCACGACTTGCCGGCGCTCGAGAGCGTCAGCGTGCGCTCCCACATCCCCGGCAGCGTGGCGATCGGGACGTGCGAGTGGCCGTCGAAGACGAGGTGCTCGTAGACCTCGTCGGTGATCACGAGCACGTCGTGCGCGATCGCGAGGTCGGCCACGACCTGCAGCTCGTCGCGGGTGAGCACGGTCCCGGTCGGGTTGTGCGGGGTGTTGAGCAGGATGGCCTTGGTGCGGTCGGTGACCGCGGCCCGCAGCTCGTCGAGGTCGGGCCGGAAGGCCGGCGACCGCAGCGTCACCGCGCGCCTGACGGCGCCGCACATGTCGAGCATCGCGACGTAGGAGTCGTAGTAGGGCTCGAGCACGACCACCTCGTCGCCGGGGTCGACGAGGCCGAGCAGGGCGGCAGCGACCGCCTCGGTGCAGCCGGTCGTCACGACCACCTCGCGGTCGGGGTCGACCTCGAGGCCGTAGTGGCGCTGCTGGTGCCGGGCGATCGCGGCGCGCAGCGACGGCACGCCGATGCCGGGGGCGTACTGGTTGGCGCCCTCCTCCAGGGCCCGCTCGGCCGCCTCCACCACCGACCGCGGACCGTCGACGTCGGGGAAGCCCTGCCCCAGGTTGACCGCACCGGTGCGCAGCGCGAGCGCCGACATCTCGCTGAAGACGGTGGGCGGGATGTGGGCCAGGCGTCGGGAGAGCGGGTTCGCAGTGGGCACGCCCCCACGCTACCCAGCGGCGTCGCTAGGGTCGGGGGCGTGAGCACCGACCCCACCCTCGCCGCCGACATCGACGCCACCTGCCGCCTCACGGGGGAGTTCACCCTCCGCTCCGGGCAGGTCGCGGACACCTACTTCGACAAGTACCTCTTCGAGGCGCAGCCGGCCCTGCTGGACCGGGTCGCCGCGCAGATGGTCGACCTGCTGCCCGAGGACACCGAGCTCCTCGGCGGCCTCGAGCTCGGCGGCGTGCCGATCGCCACCATGGTCAGCGCCCGCACCCGCCTGCCCGCGCTGTTCGTGCGCAAGCAGGCCAAGGAGTACGGCACCGCGAAGCTCGCCGAGGGCCCGGACGTGTCCGGACGGCGGGTCACTCTCATCGAGGACGTCATCACCACCGGTGGCGCGGTCCGCGACGCGACCCGCGCGCTGCGCGAGCTCGGCGCGGTCGTCGAGGTCGTGGTGTGCGCCATCGACCGCTCGCCCGAGGGCGACGACCCGTTGGCCGACGTCGGGCTCGAGATCCGGTCGGTGCTGACCCGCGCCGACCTCGACGCCGTACGCGCCGTTGGCTGACTCCGCGGACCCGTGATCTAGGGTCACGGGGTGCTTTCCCGCCTCCTCGCTGCCCAACCCGGTGCTGAGCTCGACGGCGTCGCCGGCTGGGCCGTCGACCTCATGGAGCGCCTCGGGCCCGTCGGCGCGGCCGTGGTCATCGCGGCGGAGAACCTCTTCCCGCCGCTGCCCAGCGAGGTCATCCTGCCGCTGGCCGGCTTCACCGCCAGCCAGGGCTCCTTCACCCTCGCCGAGGCCCTGATCTGGACGACCGTCGGCTCGGTGGTGGGCGCCTCGCTGCTCTACGCCCTGGGCGTGCTGTTCGGTCGCGACCGGATGTACTGGGTCTGGGAGCGGCTCCCGCTGACCAAGACCTCGGACCTCGAACGCACCGAGGAGTGGTTCGCCCGCCACGGTCGCAAGGCGGTCTTCTTCGGCCGGATGGTGCCGATCTTCCGCAGCCTGATCTCGGTGCCTGCCGGGATCGAGCGGATGCCGATCTGGCAGTTCCTCGGCCTGACGCTCGCCGGCAGCGCCATCTGGAACACGATCTTCGTCCTCTCCGGCTACTACCTCGGCGAGCAGTGGCACGTGGTCGAGACCTACGCCGGCACCTTCCAGAAGCTCGTCATCGTCACGGTCGCCGCGGCCGTGGCGTGGTGGGTGCTGCTGCGGGTCCGCTCGCTGCGCCGCCGCTCCTCCTCGCCGACGGACTGAGCCGTCGTGGGTGAGGAGCCGCAGGAGCGGGCGCCCTACGACCCGATGCCCCACGGCGCGCCCGAGGTGGGCGTCGGCCCGTGGGAGGGCCCGTGGCCCGAGGGCGAGCGGTGGGACCCCGACCTGCTGCGCGAGGGCGACCGCCGCAACGTCGTCGACCGCTACCGCTACTGGACGATGGAGGCCATCGTCGCCGACCTCGACACGCGCCGGCACGGCTTCCACGTCGCGATCGAGAACTGGCAGCACGACTTCAACATCGGCACGATCGTGCGCACCGCCAACGCCTTCCTCGCCGCCGAGGTCCACATCGTCGGCAACCGCCGCTGGAACCGGCGCGGCGCGATGGTGACCGACCGCTACCAGCACGTGCGCCACCACCCGGACGCCGCGGCGCTGGCGGCGTACCTCCACGGGCTCGAGCAGCCCGTGCGCCTGCTCGGCATCGACAACCTCCCGGGCAGCGAGCACCTCGAGACGATGGAGCTCCCGCGCCGGGTCTGCTTCCTCTTCGGCCAGGAGGGACCCGGGCTGTCGGAGTCGGCGCGCGAGGTCTGTGACGGGACCTTCTCGATCGCGCAGTTCGGCTCCACCCGCTCGATCAACGCCAGCTCCGCCGCGGCGATCGCGATGCACAGCTGGGTCAGGGCGTACGCCGACCTCGGCAGCGCCGACGCCTGGCGCGGGTAGTCCTGCCTGGCCGAGCGCGGCCGGGGCCGGGATGTCCCCACGGCACCCCGGACCCGACCGCGGGTCCTCGTGGTGCGCCTAGCGGCGCGTCTTGGAGTAGCAGAGAAGCGTGTGGTCGCCGGCCTTCCACGCCACCTTCGACGGCCAGCCGAAGCGGTAGGTCCGCGAGGTGACCGCGGTGCGGCAGCGCTTCGTGCCGATGCGCTTCCACGCCTTCTCGCTGGGGAACCGGTCCGCCTTGATGGTGATCGCGGCCGTGGCGCGGTAGGTGTGCTTCGCCGAGCAGACGGTGAGATCGAAGTCGCGGCCGGCCAGGCAGCGCGAGACCGACTTCTCGAACGGGTAGGAGCCCACCCGGAGCTTCGCGGGCAGCGGCTGCAGGTCGTCGGGGCTGCCCAGCACGAGGTCGCAGCGCAGCCACCGCGCGCCGGCCGCCTGCTGCTCGGGGGTGGGACCGAAGTAGCCGAGCGTGTACGCCGTCAGGCGCAGGCCGCGGATGCTGGTGCCGAGCACCTTGCGCTGCACGGGCACGCAGGTCTCGAGGGCGAACCGTGCCAGTGCGCGGCTCTCGTAGGCGAGGCCGTCGGGGAGCACGGCCACCGCGATGGTGGTGGAGGTGTGGGTAGCCGCGCAGTCGACCGGGGCCTCGGTGTAGGCCGCCGAGGCGAGCTCGGCGGAATCCATGTCGAAGCACTGGCCCACGACCGGGGCCTGGAACAGGGGGTCGGCTGCTGTGGCCGACTGGCCGCCCGCGAGGGTGATCGTCGCGGTGAGGAGTCCGGTGAGGGCGGCGCCCCATCCGAGTCGTCGGGTCATGGGCGTCAACCTAGGCCTGACGCAGCGCAGACGCCATACCCGTGCGGGTGCAGTTCCGCCCCCTCCGGAGGGCAGATGGCTCAGCCGTGCCGCTGCGGCGCCAGCACCGCCTCGAGCGCGGCCAGCCCGCGGCTGCTGTGGCTCTTCACCGTCCCCTCGACGATGCCGAGCTCGGCAGCCGTCTCGCGCACCGACAGCCCGAGCCAGTGGCGCAGCACGACCACCTTGCGCTGCTGCTCCGGCAGTGCCTGCAGGGCGTCGAAGAGCGCCGAGCGTTCCTCGGTCGAGGTCGGCCCCTCCGCAGCCATCTCGGGCAGGTGCTCGCTGGGCCGTTCGCGCCGCCACGGCCGGCGGGACTCGTCGATGTTGGCCCGCACCATGATCTGGCGGCAGTAGGCCTCCTCGTTGCCCTCGTGGCGGATCCGCGGCCAGGCGACGTACAGCTTGGTGAGGGCGGTCTGCAGCAGGTCGTCGGCGCGGTGCCAGTCGCCGCAGAGGGCGTACGCGATGCGGCGCAGGTGGGTCTGCCGGGCGGCGACGAAGTCGCTGAAGGCCGCGTCGCGGTCGGCGCTCCTCATCGCATGCCGTCGCCGGTGGCGTACTGAGCGGTCGCCCAGGTGATGAACGCGCTCATCGACTCGAAGGTGCCGCCGGCTGGTTCGATGTTGAGTTCGTCGTCCCACACCGTGAAGGCCGCGAACTCGCTGCGCCCGTCCACCAGGAGTCGTACGACGCCGGCGCGGGTCGCGCCCTGGCCGAAGTTCCCGCCCAGGTCCACGTCGGTGCGCAGCTCCACGATCACCACGCCCGGACGTGCGGCCTCGATCTCGCCGCCGGGCGAGAGTGCCAGCCATGGCATCCCGCTGATGTCACCGCTGGCGGGAGTGACGCCGTTCGCGACGTCGAGGGTCGACTGGCTCCGCACCGCCTGGGCGAGCCAGCCGGCGAAGTCGCCGGTCTTCCAGACCATTGTCGCCGACGAGCTGTTGGGATAGACGGTGAGGAAGCCGTACTGCTCCTTGCCGTCCTTCATGACACGGACCCCGACCGAATGGCCCTGGGCGGCGGTGTACCCCATGGGGTTCGGCACCTCCTCCAGCACGGGCCCCTCGCCGGGTGCGAGGACCAGCTCACCGTCCTGGGTCAGGGCGACCGGGTTGTCGAACTGCACGGCCTGGTTGCGCGCCATGTCCCGCATCCGTGTGAGCGAGCGCTTGCGCTGCGCCGCGTCCTCGGACTTCTCGGTCGGGTCGTCGGGGTGAGGGCTCGCGGGCTGCGTGGCGACCGGCGCGTCGCCGCGCGGCGTCGTGCCCGGGCCGCCCCAGGCGGCGCCGGCGCCCACCGTCATGGCCACCACGATCGCGACGGACACCGCCCTGCGACGGCGTACGGCCCGGTGGCCGGCTGCGACGTAGTGCCCGGCCGGCACGTCGGCTCCGCTGCCGAACGACGAGTCCAGCTCCCGCTGCCAGTCGATCTCGGTGTCCATGGAGCCGGGGCGTGATCGGTTGTCACGTGCTGAGACGGGGCCTCACGAAATTCCCGACCGATCAGTAGCCACTAGGGTTGGGAGCGCCTGTAGGACCCCTTCTGAGGAGAACCGCCGATGCCCATCGCCACCCCCGAGGTCTACGCGCAGATGCTGGACGCCGCGAAGGCCAAGTCCTTCGCCTACCCGGCCATCAACGTGTCGTCCTCCCAGACGCTCAACGCCGCGCTGAAGGGCTTCGCCGACGCCGGCTCCGACGGCATCATCCAGGTGTCCACCGGCGGTGCGGAGTACCTCTCCGGCCCGTCCGTGAAGGACATGGTGTCCGGCTCGGTGGCCTTCGCCGCCTACGCCGCCGAGGTCGCGAAGAACTACCCCGTCAACATCGCGCTGCACACCGACCACTGCCCCAAGGACAAGCTCGACGGCTTCGTCCGCCCGCTGCTCGACATCTCCGCCGAGCGCGTCGCGCGCGGCGAGGCCCCGCTCTTCCAGTCGCACATGTGGGACGGCTCCGCGGTGCCGCTGGAGGAGAACCTCCAGATCGCCGAGGAGCTGCTCGCCAGGTGCGCCGCGGCCCGGATCATCCTCGAGATCGAGGTCGGCGTCGTGGGCGGCGAGGAGGACGGCGTGGCCAACGAGATCAACGACCAGCTCTACACCACGCCCGAGGACGCGATCGCCACGATCAAGGCGCTCGGCGCCGGCGAGCGTGGTCGCTACATGACCGCCCTCACCTTCGGCAACGTGCACGGCGTCTACAAGCCCGGCAACGTCAAGCTGCGCCCGGAGATCCTCAAGACCGCGCAGGAGGCCGCCGCCTCCGAGCTGGGCCAGGGCTCCGACGCCCGCCCCTTCGACCTGGTCTTCCACGGTGGCTCCGGCTCGAGCGCGCAGGAGATCAGCGACGCGGTCGACTTCGGCGTCATCAAGATGAACGTCGACACCGACACCCAGTACGCCTTCACCCGCCCCGTCGCGGCCCACATGTTCGCCCACTACGACGGCGTGCTGAAGGTCGACGGCGAGGTCGGCAACAAGAAGCAGTACGACCCCCGCGCCTGGGGCAAGGCCGCCGAGAACGGCATGGCCGCCCGCATCGTGGAGGCGTGCCAGAACCTGCGCTCCGCGGGCACCTCGCTCGCCGGCTGACTGCACCGACACGAACCGAGCGGTGCCCCACCCACCTCCGCGTGATGCGGAATGTGGGTGGGGCACCGCTCGAGTGCCGTCCGGGGGCGTACGCCGTCAGCGCGCCGGCGCGTTGCCCGGGATGTCGTCCGGGTCGCCGTACGGCGTCTCGTGCGAGCTGTGCTCGACGAGGTCCTTCTGCACCCGCGGGTCGTCGGCGTCGGCGAAGTAGTCGAACGGGATCGTCTCATCGCGACCGTTGGACACCTTCGCCGCCCGCAGCGCCACCGTCAGCACGGCCGCGATGGCCACGTTGATGACGAAGGCCGTCATCGCGATGTAGCCCATCTCGCCGATGCCGGGGATGTTGTCGAGCGAGCCGCCGAAGGCCTTCCCGGTGACGGGGTTCTTCACGTTGTAGGCCCCGACGGTTCCGTAGACCATGCCGACGGCCCAGCCGACGAGCAGGCCGTAGCGGTGGAACCACCGCGTGAAGAGGCTGAACACGATCACCGGGAACGTCTGGAGCATCCAGATGCCGCCGAGGAGCTGGAAGTTGATCGCGTTCTGCTTGTCGAGGGTGAGCACGAAGATCAGCGCGAACGCCTTCACCAGCAGCGACATCAGCTTCGAGACCTTGGCCTCCTGCGCGGGGGTGGCGTCCTTCTTGAGCCACTCCTTGTAGATGTTGCGGCTGAAGGTGTTGGCCGCGGCGATCGACATGATCGCGGCCGGCACGAGCGCGCCGATCGCGATCGCGGCGAAGGCGACACCTGCGAACCACGCCGGGAACATGTCCTCGAACAGCTGCGGGATCACCAGCTGCGCGTTGGGCTCGCCGTCGAGGCCGATCGGCTGCGTGCCTGCGGCGATGGCGACCCAGCCGAGCAGGGCCAGCAGGCCGAGCACGAAGGAGTACGCCGGCAGGATCGCGGCGTTGCGACGGATCGTGTTGCGCGAGTTCGACGACAGCGACGCGGTGATCGAGTGCGGGTACATGAACAGCGCCAGCGCGGAGCCCAGCGCCAGGGTGGCGTACGCCCAGCCCTGGCCGGCGCCGGGGATGAACGACCCGGTGGGTCCGCCGGTGGCCTCGTTGGTGGCGGCCATCTTGTCCTCGGCCGCCCCGAAGATCGCCTCCCAGCCGCCGACCTGACCCGGTAGGTAGATGATCGCCACGATGATGACGAGGTAGATGAGGATGTCCTTGACGAACGCGATCACCGCGGGCGCGCGCAGGCCGCTGGAGTAGGTGTAGGCGGCGAGCAGCGCGAAGGCGATGAAGAGCGGCGCGTCCTTCTCGATGATGTTGTCGCCGCCGCCGAGCCCGGCCACCTCCAGCACCGCCTGAATGCCGACGAGCTGGAGCGCGATGTAGGGCATGGTGGCCACGAAGCCGGTGACCGCGACGGCGAGCGACAGCCCGCGGTCGTCGTACCTGCCACGCACGAAGTCGGCCGTGGTGACGTAGCCGTGGCGGTGGCTCACCGACCACAGCCGCGCCATGAAGATGAAGATGATCGGATAGAGCACGATCGTGTAGGGCACGGCGAAGAAGCCCGCGACCGCACCGGTGGCGAACATCGCGGCCGGGACGGCGACGAACGTGTACGCCGTGTAGAGGTCGCCACCCAGCAGGAACCATGTGATCCAGGTGCCGAACTTGCGCCCGCCCAGTCCCCACTCCTCGAGCGACTCCAGCGAGTCGGCGCGCTTGAAGCGGCTGGCCATGAAGCCGGCGATCGTCACCAGTGCGAACAGGGCGATGAGCACGGACAGGGCGACGCCGTTGATGCCGTCGGTCTCGGCGGCCATCACCGTCAGCTGGGGCGTCATCGGTCCCCACCGACCTTGTGCGTGGTCTTCCCGCGGGCCGACAGCGTGAGCTTGTAGGCCGTCCAGGTCAGGGCGGAGCAGATGAAGACCCAGAGGAACTGGTACCAGAAGAAGAACGGGAAGCCGAGCAGCGTCGGCTCGACCTTCGCGTAGTGCGGCACCCAGAGGAGCACGACGATGGGGATGAGGAGCAGGACGGCGGCGAGCGCCATCTTGCCCTTGTCGGTCGGGGGGACGCCCGGGTCTTCAGGGCGCGACTGTGGAGGTGTGTTCCCGGAATTCACCCGCGAGACCTTACCGGCGCCGTGACGGCCGTCACCCCTCCGTGGGGGTGGCTCGACCAGCGGTCGATCTCGCGCGACGAGCGGTCAGAGCAAGTCGTCCGCCGCCGCCGGGCTGGAGTCGCGCAGGAAGGTCGAGCAGCGCTCCCACTCGGCGGTCTCGCCGATGGCGCGCGCAGCGATGGCGAGGAGGGCGAGCGAGCGCAGGAAGCCACGGTTGGGCTCGTGCTCCCACGGCACGGGGCCGTGGCCCTTCCAGCCGTTGCGGCGCAGCTGGTCGAGCGAGCGGTGGTAGCCGACGCGGGAGTAGGCGTAGACGGTGACGTCGTCGGCGCCGGCCTGCTGGGCCTCGGCGGCCATCGCGGCCCAGGCGGCGGGCGACTCCGGGTGGCGGCGTACGACCGCGGCGGGGGCCTCGCCACCGGCCAGCTCGGCGTCGGCGGGGTCGGCGGGAAGGAGGGTGGGCGGGGGACCGGCCATCAGGTCGCCGCCGAAGGGTCCGGAGGTCATGGCCCAACCCTAGGCGTGCGTCCGACACACTTCGGTCATGGGCCAGACCTTCACCACCGAGATCCAGGCGCGCTACCGCGACATCAACCTCGCCGGGCACGTCGACAACGTCGAGGCCGTACGCGTGCTCGACGAGGCGCGCTACGAGTTCCTGCGCTTCGCGCACCTGCCGGGCCTGCCCGAGGGCGCGACCGGGTTGCTGCACGCGGTGGGGGACGGCGTCTCGGAGCTGGTCGCGTCCCAGGCCATCGAGTACCACGGCGAGATGCGCTTCGTGCCCTACCAGCCGTTCCTGGCCTCTCTCTGGGTGACGCGGGTCGGCCGGTCGTCCTTCACGGTCGCGGCGGAGCTGCGGGTCGAGGCGGGTGGCGCCCCGGCGGCGGTCTGGGAGTGCGTCAACGTCCTGTGTGACCACGCCGCGCAGTCGGCCTGGCCGATCAGCGACGACGTACGCGCCGACCTCGAGCGTTACCTCGGCGAGCCGGTCA
Organism: Nocardioides lacusdianchii; assembly: GCF_020102855.1. Classification (GTDB taxonomy): domain Bacteria; phylum Actinomycetota; class Actinomycetes; order Propionibacteriales; family Nocardioidaceae; genus Nocardioides; species Nocardioides lacusdianchii. Next base: position 17,327 of record NZ_JADHZD010000024.1, on the reverse strand, counting down.
GCTTCCGCAGCTGACCGGCCCGCTCGGGCGGTGGTCCGGGTCCAGATCCCGGCTCGAGCGGACCAGGGTCCGCTCGACGCGCGCCATGCCGTACGTCAAGCGTCCACGTCGGGGTCCCAGCCCGCGGCGCCGCTCCTCAAGCCGCCCTGCCGATCCCCGGTGTCCAGAGCCGTGACGTGGGCCTCCGCGGGTTCGCCTCCGCGAACTCGAGGAGGTGAGGCGCAGGCGTCCGCCCGAACCTGGCCTCGGTGACCTCGTACTCCTTCCGCAGGCGTTCGCGAGCCCTGTCCCGACCGGAGCCGAAGCAGTCGGCCCAGACGATGCGTGACATTCCGAACCCCTCGGAGCAGATGTCCGTCCGGCGGGCCTGTTGCTTCCAGACCACTGCCTCCGGCGTCTCCGACGCCACACCACCGCGGTCGGCGGGGATCAGCTTCAGCATGCCCTCGCACTCGAACAGGTGGCACCCGACGCGTATGTCGCACCAGACCACCCGTCCGCCAGTGAGACGTATCGCGAACTGGGTCTGCACCTCACCGATCCCGAGCGAGGCCACGAGCTCGCGACCGAGGGACTCGAGCACGGACTCGGCTCCGTCGTCGGAGTCGGCGAGTGCAGCATGTGCGCGGGCGATGTGGGGGTGGTGCCTCATGCGGTCGAGCTCGGCCGCGAAGTCTGCCTCCGGCACTCCGAGCCACCGCGCTGAGTCGATCGCGACCAAACCGTGTCGATAACCGTGCCAGCGGGCGATGTCGATTGCTGTCCGTGCGTACGACGTGGCGACCAGGTCGTCGACGCGCTCGACGCACAGCGGTTGGAGGTCGCGATGCCGGGTCAGCCCACTGTTGGTGCGCGTGCCGCGCAGCCCGTGGAGGGTGAGGTGGCTCGCTGCCGATGGCGGATCGAGTGTGTCGAGCTGCAACAGCCTCGCCGCAGAGTCGTGGCTCAGCACGGCCGGTCGCCGGCTGGACAGAACGGCGGCCCGGTCCTTGAGCAGCCATCGGGCTCGCGCATCCAAGGGCTCCAAGAAGTCGCGCTGACAGTAGACGCCCATGCGCACCACGGCCCATTCTCCGTCGGGTCGTGTGAGCGCCTTGATCTCGCGCTCGGTGTAGCCGGCGCCCAAGGCCTGGCTGCGCGAGAAGATGCCGTGCTGTCGGTCGGCCGCAGGGACGAGTGAAGGTCTCATGACGTCGAGGTTGGTCATGCGCGGCGCGGTCCACCAGTACGCCAGGTACGCGCTGTGGACAGCCCACGTCGACGTCGATGTGTGGACGGATGCTGGCCTTGGTCTGCCCTGTGGGCCCGACTGGGAAGCCGTCGTGGACGCCTGACGTACGGCATGCCGGTGGTTGAGCGGACCGTGGTCCGCTCAACCGGCCCCGTGCCGGAGGTCGCCCGACCTGAAACGGCTCAGGCGCCGAGCAGCCGGCGTACCTTCTCCGGTCCGAGCGCCAGCACCAGCGTCGGCAGGCGCGGGCCGCGGTCGGCGTCGACCAGCAGGTTGTAGAGCAGCCGGAAGAAGTCCTTCTGGTCGGCCTTCACCTGGTCCGTGGGTGCATCCTCGAAGCCGAGCCCTCGGGCGACCTTCGGCACGCCGTAGACGACCGAGGTGACCGCGTCGAGGTCGCCGTCCTCGGGCAGCCGGTCGAGGAAGATCCGCAGCCACAGCTCCTCGTCCTCGCTCAGCGAGGCCAGCCGCTCGGTGTCGGGCGTCTCGCGCACCGTGGTCCGCTCGTCGGAGGGCACGTGCTCGACCGTCCACTGCATGGCCTTGGACAGCCGCGGCTCGAGGTCGGCGACCGAGTCGTGCGGGAAGCCCGAGGACTCCACGATCCGCGAGATGAGCTCGGCCGATCCCGCGGTCACGTCGGCGACCGAGGAGAGGGTGCGGAACGGCACGGGGACCGCCGGGGTGGGCAGGCGGCCGGCGGACGCCGTCTCGGACGCCCGGTGCCAGGCCAGCGTGGCCACGTCGGCCTTGGCGGGGTCGGCGGCCTTGCGGCCGAGCGCGTCCCACTCGTCGTAGAGGCGCACGACGGCGGGGCCGAAGTCGATGTCGAAGGCCTGCGTGGGGGCGCGGCGGACGTAGAGCCAGCGCAGCATCGGCGCCTCGAGGATCCGCAGCGCGTCGGTCGCGGTGGGCACGCCGCCGGCCGACGAGGACATCTTCTGCACGCCGGCGAACCCGACGAAGGCGTAGATCACGCGGGCGGGCGCGCGCCAGTCGAAGATCGAGGGGGCGATCTCGGTGCCGACGGTGTAGGACGACCCGGGCGTCATGTGGTCGCGACCGGCCGGCTCGAAGTTGACCTTCTCGTAGGCCCAGCGCATCGGCCAGTCGACCTTCCACACGAGCTTGCCGTCGTTGTCGCTCGACAGGTCGGTGGTGCCGTCGTGGCCGCAGGAGGAGCAGGTGTAGGACAGGGTCGTGGTGGCCTCGTCGTACGCCGTCGTGGTGACGGTGTCGCGGCCGCACTCGCGGCAGTAGGGGCGGTAGGGGAAGCGGGCGATCGAGTCGGGGGAGCCGCCAGCGGTCGCCTCGTCGGCGTCCTCGTTGGCGACCGAGTCGGCGAGGTCGGCCGCCTCCTGCGCGGAGGCGTCCTCGCCGGCGCTCACCTTCTTGGTGCGGTGCTTGGCCAGCACCGCCTCGATGTCGTCACGGCGCGCCACGGCCTCGAGGACCTGCTGGCGGTAGGCGCCGGAGGTGTACATCTCGGTCTGGGAGATCTCCTCCATCTCCACGCCGAGCTCGCGCAGCGCGTCCTGCAGGGGTGCCTTGAAGTGCTCGGCCCAGCTCGGGTGGCACTCCCACGGGTCGGGCACCGCGGTGAGGGGGCGCCCGATGTGGTCGGCCCACTCGGCCGGCACGCCGGCGGGGACCTTGCGGAAGCGGTCGAAGTCGTCCCACGAGTGGAGGTGACGCACCGGCTCGCCGCGTCGGCGCAGCTCCTCGGCGACGAAGTGGGGCGTGATGAACTCGCGCAGGTTGCCCAGGTGGATCGGACCGCTCGGCGAGGCGCCCGAGGCGACCGTCACCAGGTTGCCCTCACCGGCGTGGCGTACGGCGTCGTCCGCCGCGCGCGTCACCCAGTCGACCGGCTCACCCTGTCCCTGACGTCCACCTCGTGCCATGGCGCCAAGGCTATCGGTGGACATGGGAAGCGCCGGAGCCGTCCCCCGAGGCGACTCCGGCGCTGTGCTCCCAAGGAGCTGACCTGGCCGCACACCCCCGCACGCGACTGGTCGACTCAGTATGGAGTGGCCGGTCGCTGCCAGATGGGTCGCGAGTGCCGCTGGCACTAAACTGCCAGCTATGGCCGGTGACCCCTCCTCCGTGCTCGCGGCGCTCGGGCTCGCCCGCGACGCCGAGCAGCTCTACTTCCGCCTGGTCCCGGTCTCGGGCCACACGCTCGTCGGCGTCGCCCGCCTGGTCCAGGAGCGGCCCGAGGGCCTGCTCCGTGCGCTGGCGCCGCTGCAGGAGCGCGGGCTGGTGGCCCTCGACGGCGAGCGGCTCGTCGTACCCCCTCTGGCGGAGGTGCTGTCCGAGCTGGTGCGCAAGGAGTCGCAGCAGGCAGCGACCTCCGCGGCGCGGCTCCGCGAGCTCGCGAACGCGGTGCCGCACCTGGTCGCCGCCGCGACCCGGCCCGACGAGGACGACCTCACGGAGATCCGCCCACTCGACGGGGAGCTGAGCTCGGGTGGCAACCCGCTGGAGCTGCTCCAGCTCATGCTCCGCACCAGCCGCGGCGACATGCTCTGGCTGCGGCCGGACGCGTGGGCGATGCCGCGTGAGTCGCGGGTGAGCACGGTCCTCGCCGAGGCGATGGCGACGGGACGCCGGTCCCGCGCGATCTACCCCGTGCGCGCCCTGACCGAGGCGCCCGACGCCCTGCGCACGCGTGCCCAGCTCGGCGAGCAGGTGCGGGTGATGTCCGAGCTGCCGACCAGGATGTTCATCCTCGGCGACGCGCACGCGGTGCTGCCCGAGCCGCTCGGCTACGCCGACGAACCGCGCATCCACGTGCGGCAGCGCTCCATCGTCTCGGCGCTCACGCTCTGGTTCGAGCTGCTGTGGGCGCGGGCCGCCCCCGTCCCCGAGCTGGAGTCGGGCCAGGGGCGCCCGGACGAGCGCCAGTTCCTCCTCGAGCAGCTGATGGCGGGCGTCACCGACGAGGTGATCGCCCGCAAGCTCGGGATCGGCCTGCGCACGGTGCGCCGCCGGATCTCGGCACTGATGACCGAGCTCGGCGTCGACACGCGCTTCCAGGCAGGCGTGGAGGCCGTGCGCCGCGGCTGGCTCTGAGCCGCGGCAGGAGCGTCAGGCAGGCAGGATGAGACGGTACGCCGCCGGCTCGAGGCGCCAGCTCCGGCTGCGCTCGGGACCGGAGATCTCGCCGTCGGCCGACAGCCAGAACTCGTCGCCGCTGACCTTGACCGTGCGTCCGCGCAGGGTCACCACGTCGTCGCGCTCGTCGTGGTCGCCCGTACGCAGGCGAGCGACGTAGCCGATCTTGGCGAGTGGCTTCACCGCACGGCTGATCATCACGTCGAGGCGCCCGTCCTCGGTGTCGGCGTCGGGGTTGAGCTCGGTGCCGCCGCCGACGTTGCCGCCGTTGCCGATCGCGACCATCAGGACGGGGCGGTCCACGTCGTTGACGACCCGGCCGTCGATCTCCACGCGCATCCGCCAGCTCGGCGGGTGGAAGGCCGACAGCGCGGCGCCGATCGGGTAGCCGAGCTTGCCGAGGTTGACCCTGCCCACACCGACCGCGCCGAGGCGGGTCTTCCACTTGTGGCCCTTGCGGCTGGCCTGGGCGCCGACGCCGACGTGGACGTTGTTGACGACGATGTTGCCGACCTCGTCGACGAGCAGGTCGACCGGGCGGGCCTCGCCGGTCAGCACCAGACGGGCGGCGTCCTCGATCTCCAGGGGGATCTGGTTGCCGCGGGCGAAGTCGTTGCCGGTGCCCATCGGCAACAGGGCCAGGGTGGCCTCGGCCAGCTCGTGGCGCTTGTGGAGGGCCTTCACGACCGCGTGCATGCTGCCGTCGCCGCCGGCGACGACGACGGTGCGGCCGCCGGCGCGGTGCAGCACGCCGTCGAGCTCGCCCGGGTTGGAGGTCTTGGTGACCTCGACGGAGGCGTCCTCGCGCAGGATGGCGAGGGCAGTGGCCAGGCGCTCCTCGTCGGAGGTCCCGGCATCGGCGTTGGTGATGACGAGGAGTGAGCGCACGAGGCGGACACTAGTCCACGGCGCCCAGTCCGAGGTGCGGTAGCGTGGCTCCGCAAGAGCCCCGATGCCTTGTGCCGGGGCTGTTCTCATTTCTGCCTAAGACAGAGGAGGGCTGAGATGCCCGCAATCGTCGTGCTCGGCGCCCAGTGGGGCGACGAGGGCAAGGGCAAGGCCACCGACCTGCTCGCCACCACCGACCCGATCGACTTCGTGGTCCGCACCAGCGGCGGCCACAACGCCGGTCACACCATCGTGATCAACGGCGAGAAGTACGCCACGCACCTGCTGCCCAGCGGGATCCTGACGCCGGGCGCCACCTCGGTGATCGCCGGTGGCGTGGTCGTCTCGCCGGAGGCGCTGTTCCGCGAGCTCGACGGCCTCGTCGCCCGCGGCGTGGAGGTGGCCGACCTCAAGGTGAGCGCCAACGCCCACGTGATCGCCAGCTACCACGCGACGATCGACAAGGTCACCGAGCGCTTCCTGGGCAAGAACCAGATCGGCACCACCGGGCGCGGCATCGGCCCCGCCTACGCCGACAAGATCAACCGGGTCGGCGTACGCATCGCGGACCTCTTCGACGAGAAGATCCTGACCCAGAAGGTGGAGGCGGCGCTCGACGTGCGCAACCACCTGCTGACCAAGGTCTACAACCGGCGCGCCATCGAGGTCGACGCCGTCGTCGAGGAGCTGCTCTCCTACGCCGACCGCCTGCAGCCGATGGTGTGCGACACCTCGCTCCTGCTCAACCAGGCGCTCGACGCCGGCCAGACGGTGCTCTTCGAGGGCGCCCAGGCCACCATGCTCGACGTCGACCACGGCACCTATCCGTTCGTCACGTCCTCGAACCCCGTCGCGGGCGGCGTCTGCGTCGGCGCTGGGGTCGGTCCGACCCGCATCGACCGCGTCATCGGCGTCATCAAGGCCTACACGACGCGCGTCGGGGCCGGTCCCTTCCCGACCGAGCTCTTCGACGAGGACGGCGTCCAGCTGCAGAAGCTCGGCGGCGAGATCGGCGTCTCGACCGGGCGCACCCGCCGCTGCGGCTGGTACGACGCGGTCGTCGCGCGCTACGCGAGCCGGGTCAACGGCCTCACCGAGTTCTTCCTCACCAAGCTCGACATCCTCGGCGCGTGGGACCGCATCCCGGTCTGCGTGGCCTACGAGATCGACGGCAAGCGCGTCGACGAGATGCCGATGACGCAGACCGAGTTCCACCACGCGAAGCCGGTCTACGAGTACTTCGACGGCTGGAAGAGCGACATCTCCGGGTGCCGCAGCTTCGAGGACCTCCCCGCCAACGCGCAGGCCTACGTCCGGGCCCTCGAGGAGATCTCGGGCGCGAAGATCTGGGGCGTCGGCGTTGGCCCCGGCCGGGAGCAGACCGTGGTGGTGCACGGGTGAGGGTCCTCGTCGTCGGCACCGGCGGACGCGAGCACGCCCTGGCCCTGGCCCTCTCCCGCGACCCGGCGGTGACGGAGGTGCACGCCGCCCCCGGCAACCCCGGCATCGGCGAGGTCGCCACGCTCCACCCCGTCGACCTGATGGACGGCGACGCCGTCACCGCGCTCGCGACGTCGATCGGCGCGGACCTGGTGGTCGTCGGGCCGGAGGCCCCGCTGGTCGCGGGTGTCGCCGACGCCGTACGCGACGCCGGCATCGCCGTCTTCGGTCCGTCCCGCGCCGCGGCCCTGCTGGAGGGGTCGAAGACCTTCTCCAAGGAGGTCATGGCAGCCGCGGGCGTGCCGACCGCCGGCTCGCGCACGTGCACCACGACCGAGGAGGTCGCGGCGGCGCTGGACGCCTTCGGTGCGCCGTACGTCGTGAAGGACGACGCGCTCGCCGCGGGCAAGGGCGTGGTGGTCACCACCGACCGCTCCGAGGCGCTCGCCCACGCGGCCGCCTGCGACCGGGTCGTGGTGGAGGAGTTCCTCGACGGTCCGGAGTTCTCGATCTTCGTCGTCTGCGACGGCACCGTCGGCCGCCCGCTGCTGCCGGCCCAGGACTTCAAGCGCATCTTCGACGGCGGCCGCGGCCCCAACACGGGCGGCATGGGGTCCTACGCCCCGCTGACGTGGCTGCCCGACGGCATCGTCGACACCGTGATGGCCGAGGTCGTGGGGCCGACGCTCGCCGAGATGCAGCAGCGCGGCGCTCCCTTCGTCGGCTGCCTCTACGTCGGCCTCGCGCTGACCGACGCGGGTCCGAAGGTCATCGAGTTCAACTGTCGCTTCGGCGACCCCGACATCCAGCCCGTGCTCGCGCTGCTGACCTCGCCGTTCGGCACGTTGCTGCGCGCCGCTGCCGACGGCGACCTGTCCACGGCGCCGGAGCCGACGTTCGCCGACGGCGCGGCGGTGTCGGTCGTGATGGCCAGTGCGGGCTACCCCGAGGGCTCGAGGAGCGGCGACGTCATCGTCGGCACCGAGACCCTGGCCGTCGAGACCGACGTCGACGTGATCCACGCCGGCACTGCGCGGACCGACGCTGGGCTGGTGACCGCCGGCGGCCGGGTGCTCGCGGTGCGCGCGACCGGCTCGGACGTCGCCGACGCCCGCGCGAAGGCGTACGAAGGCATCTCGTCGGTCAGCTTCCCGGGCGCCCAGTGGCGCCGCGACATCGCCGCGGAGCCGCTCGGTGTCGTCGAGGGTGCCGCCTCCCGTGGCTGAGCCGTACGCCGCCGGCGCAGCGCTCCGCGTCCGCGAGGTGCTGCACGGCGCCGAGTGGGCGTCGTGGGACGAGCGGGTGGTCAGCGACGACGGGGTCCTCGTCAGCGTCCGGGCCGACGGCACGCCGATGGCGTTCCCCGAGCACCCCGTCCCCCACCCGTGGGGGCACCTCGACGCCTGGCGCGGCACGACCGTGCTGAAGATGCGGCGCGAGGGCGACTGGTACTCGGTGTGGCGGTTCTTCGACGCCGACGGCGCGTTCGTCGGTTGGTACGTCAACTTCGAGACCCCCGTCGTGCGCACCGACGACGGCATCGAGGTCAACGACCTCCAGCTCGACATCGTCATCGCCCCCGACGGCGGCTGGCAGTGGAAGGACGTGCAGGATCTCGCGCCCTCGCTGGCGTCCGGTCGGATCACCCAGGACGAGCTGCTCGCGGTCCTCGCCGAGGCCGACCTCGTCGCCGGCCTGCTCGACCGCGACGAGCGCTGGTGGGCACCGTGGGACGGCTGGACGCCGCAGGGTGGGATGATCTGAGCCGTGAGCGTCCCCAACGTCCTGGCCACCCGCTACGCCGGAGCCGACCTCGCCGAGATCTGGTCGCCCGAGCACAAGATCGTCCTCGAGCGGCAGCTCTGGATCGCAGTGCTCAGGGCCCAGCGCGACCTCGGCATCGACGTGCCCGACGGCGTCGTCGAGGCCTACGAGTCGGTCGTCGACCGGGTCGACCTCGACTCCATCGCCGCCCGTGAGCGCGTCACCCGCCACGACGTGAAGGCCCGCATCGAGGAGTTCTCCGCGCTGGCCGGGCACGAGCACATCCACAAGGGCATGACCTCGCGCGACCTCACCGAGAACGTCGAGCAGCTGCAGGTACGCCGCTCGCTCGAGGTGGTGCGAGACCGTGCCGTCGCCGCGCTGGTCCGCCTCGGCCGGCTCGCTGCCGAGCACGAGGCCACCGTGATGGCCGGCCGCTCGCACAACGTCGCCGCGCAGGCCACCACGCTGGGCAAGCGCTTCGCGAGCATCGCCGACGAGATGCTCATCGGCGTGCAGCGGATCGAGGAGCTGCTCGCGCGCTACCCCCTGCGTGGCATCAAGGGCCCGATGGGCACCTCCCAGGACATGCTCGACCTGCTCGACGGTGACGACGCCTTGCTCGACGACCTTGAGCAGCGGGTCGCCGCGCACCTCGGCTTCGAGCAGACCCTGACCAGCGTCGGTCAGGTCTATCCCCGCTCGCTCGACTTCGACGTCGTCGCCGCGCTGGTGCAGCTCGTCAGCGGTCCCTCCAACCTCGCGACCACGGTCCGGCTGATGGCCGGCCACGAGCTGGTCACCGAGGGCTTCAAGGAGGGCCAGGTCGGCTCCTCGGCGATGCCCCACAAGATGAACACCCGCTCCTGCGAGCGGGTCAACGGCCTCGCGGTCATCCTGCGCGGCCACCTGTCGATGGTCAGCGAGCTCGCCGGCGACCAGTGGAACGAGGGCGACGTCTCCTGCTCGGTCGTGCGCCGTGTCGCACTGCCCGACGCGTTCTTCGCCACCGAAGGGCTCTTCCAGACCTTCCTCACCGTGCTCGACGAGTTCGGCGCCTTCCCGGCCGTCATCCAGCGCGAGCTCGACCGCTACCTCCCCTTCCTCACCACGACCAAGGTGCTCATGGCCGCGGTCCGCAACGGCGTCGGGCGCGAGGCCGCGCACGAGGCGATCAAGGAGGCGGCCGTCGGGACCGCGCTGGCGATGCGAGCCGGGCAGGCCGACAACGACGTGTTCGCCAAGCTCGCCGCCGACGAGCGGCTCGGGCTGACCCGCGAGCAGATCGAGGCGCTCGTCGCCGACCCGATCGAGTTCACCGGCGCCGCCGTGGCCCAGACCCGTGCGGTCGTCGCCCGGGTCGAGGCGCTCGCGGCCCGTCACCCCGGCGCAGCGGCGTACGTGCCGGGCGCGATCCTCTAGTCCCCGCGCCGCCAGGAACGTACGGCCGCGGCGAGGGCCGCGGCCAGCACCACGAGCGCCGCGAGGAGCGCCGCCCGGGCGGCCACCGGCGCGGACGCGACGGAGTCGACCGCGAGGTAGACCGTCATCAACAGCGCCGCGCCCAGCGCGGACCCGATCCGCTGGCCGGTCTGCAGCGCGCCGCCGGCGGCGCCGCCCATCCGGGGCGGGACCTCGGCGAGGGTGAGGGTGAAGTTGGGGGAGATGACGCCGCCGCCGCCGACACCGGCGAGGAACATCGCCGGAGCGAGCGTCCACCACAGCCGGTCGGACGGCTGGGTCACCAGCACGGCGGCGAGGGCGGTGCCCGTCATCATCACGCCGAGCGCGACCAGCGTGACGCGGCGCCCGATCCGACCCACCAGCCGGCCCGCGAGCGGTGAGGTGGTCGCCGCACCGACCGCGAAGGGCGTCATCAGCAGCGCCGCCCCGAGCGGGGAGAAGCCCTCGCCCTCCTGGAGGTGCACCGACAGCACGAGGAAGATGCCGGTGAAGCCGGTGAAGTAGAGGGTGCCGACCAGCAGGCCGTTGGCGTAGCCCGGCAGCCCGCGCAGCAGCGAGACGTCGAGCAGCGGCGGTCGCTCCCGGCGTACGGTCTCGCGCTCCCACCGCACGAACGCCCACGCCAGCACCGGGAAGGCGAGCAGCCCGAGCAGCGGCAGGCTGGCGCCGCCCTCGAGGCTGATCAGCGGGTAGAGGACCGACAGCACCGCGAGGCCGAGCAGCAGCGCGCCGACGAGGTCGACGCGGGGGTCCTTCTCGGCCGCGGCGCCGGCGTCGTTGTCGGGCACGAGGCGGCGGATCAGCACCAGCGCGACCAGGCCGATCGGGACGTTGATGAGGAAGAGCGAGCGCCAGCCGTTCTCCTCGCCGAGGAGGGCGATCAGCGCGCCGCCGATCAGGGGACCGGCCGCGGAGGCGACGGCCACGGTGAAGCCGAACATCCCGAAGGCGCGGCCTCTCTCCTCGCCGCGGAAGAGCTGCTGGATCAGCCCCGAGTTCTGCGGCGTCAGCAGCCCCGCGCTGGCGCCCTGGACGAGCCGGGCGACGACGATCGCCGCCGCGTTGGGCGCCAGACCGACCGCCAGGCTGGAGACGATGAAGCCGACCAGCCCGATCGTCATCATCCGGCGCCGGCCGTGCGCGTCGCCGAGGCGACCGCCCGCGACGAGCGTCATGCCGAAGGCGAGCGCGTAGCCCGAGACCACCCACTGGATGGTGGCCGCGCTGGTGTCCAGCCCGGCGCGGATCGAGGGGACCGCGACGTTGACGATCGTGACGTCGAGCAGCGACATGAAACCGACCACGAGCGACACCGCGAGCACGCGCCAGCGCCGCGGGTCGGGCTCGTACGCCGTCTCGCCGTCCGTCCCGTCGCGCGCGGTGCGCTGCTGCTCGTCCTGGCTCACGGCCGCCAGCCTTGCACCCGCCCCCACGCGTCGAGGCAGGATGTCCCCGTGAAGGCAGTCCAGGCGCGGGTGACCGGACGGGTGCAGGGCGTGTCGTTCCGCTGGTACACCCAGGAGCAGGCGCAGCGGCTCGGCGTGACCGGCTGGGTCCGCAACGAGCCTGACGGCTCCGTGCTCCTGCACGCCGAGGGCGAGGACGACGCCGTCGACGCGCTCGTCGCGTGGTGCCGGACCGGTCCATCGATGGCGAGGGTCGCCGACGTCGCGGTGCGCGAGGCCGCTCCGTCGGACGCGACCTCCTTCGACGTCGCCTACTGACCGGGCAGGTGCGGCCCCCGACGTGGCCGGGATCTCGTCGCCGCCGGCTTCACCCCGCACCCCGCTGCGCCCGACACTGGAGCCCATGAGCGCCCCCGTCACCGTGTCCGTCACCCGTCACGTCGACCCCTCGCACACCACCCAGATGCTGGCCTGGATGCAGGCGGGCACGTCGATGGCGGAGAAGTTCGACGGGTTCCTCGGCTCGGGCTGGGTCCGGCCGAGCACCGACTCGGCCGACTGGCACATGCTCTACCGCTTCGCCGACGCCGAAGCGCTGGCCGCCTGGGAGGCCTCCCCACAGCGCGCGTGGTGGCTCGAGGCGGCTGCCGGCGACGTCGAGGAGTCGCGCCGTGAGCGGCGTACGGGCATCGAGGGCTGGTTCGACGAGCCGGCGTCGGTCGAGCTGCTGAGCGCCGCCCCGGCGGCCCCGCCGCGGTGGAAGCAGATGATCGTCATCTACCTGGTCTTCCTCCCGCTCAGCCTGGCCGCCAACGCGGTGGCGTCGCAGACCATCGCCGACTGGGCGCTGGTGGCGCGCGTCGTCCTGGTGACCACGGTGATGACGCCTCTGATGACCTACGTCTTCCTGCCGTGGATCACGCGGCGGATGTCGTGGTGGTTGCACCGCTGACCAGCACTAGGCTGGCCGCGTGGCCGACCTCAAGATCCCCGAAGCCCCTGCGATCGAGGGCACCACCCACGTCCACTCCGGGAAGGTGCGCGACCTCTACCGCATCGACGCCGGCGAGCACGCCGGCCGGCTGCTGATGGTGGCCAGTGACCGCATCTCGGCCTACGACTTCGTCCTCGACTCCACGATCCCTGACAAGGGCGAGATCCTCACGCGGATGTCGCTGTGGTGGTTCGACCAGCTCGCCGGGCTCGTCGGCAACCACGTCGTGTCGACCGACGTCCCCGCCTCCGTCGCCGGGCGCGCGGTCATCTGCGAGGAGCTCGAGATGTTCCCGGTCGAGTGCGTGGCACGCGGCTACCTCACCGGCTCGGGGCTGCTCGACTACCACCGCAGCGGCGGGGTCTGCGGCATCGCGCTGCCCGCCGGGCTCCAGGACGGCAGCCGCCTCCCGGAGCCGATCTTCACCCCGGCCACCAAGGCCGAGCTCGGCGACCACGACGAGAACGTCGACTACGAGTCCGTGGTCGAGACCATCGGCGACGACGCGGCCGCCGAGCTGCGGATGCTGACCATGGAGGTCTACGGCAAGGCGCACGCCCAGGCGCTCGAGCGCGGCATCATCCTGGCCGACACCAAGCTGGAGTTCGGCCGTCGCCCGGACGGCACGACGATCCTCGCCGACGAGGTCCTCACCCCCGACAGCTCACGCTTCTGGCCGGCGGCCGACTGGCAGCCGGGCCGCGCCCAGGCGTCGTACGACAAGCAGATCGTGCGCGACTGGCTCACCACCGAGTCCGGCTGGGACCGGACCTCGGGCGAGGCGCCGCCGCCGCTGCCGGACGCGGTCGTCGAGCGCACCCGGGCGAGGTACGTCGACGCGTACGAGCTCCTGACCGGGGAGTCGTTCTGACCACCCGGGCGATCTCCGCAACCGTCGAGCTCCCGGTGACGGCGGAGGCGGCCTTCCGCTACCTCTGCGACCCGCGCAACCGGCCCGAGTGGCAGTCGTCCCTGCGCTCGGTCGAGGTGCCCGCGGACGAGGAGCCGCACCTCGGCCAGGCCTGGCGCGAGACCACCTCGGTCGGCGTACGCCCCCACATGGAGACCACCGAGCTCGTGCCGTTCCGGGTCTGGACCGAGCGCGGGACCTGGCGCGGGGTGAGCGCCACGCTGACGTTGCATTTCATCGACGTGACCGGCGGCTGCCGGGTGAAGGCCGACGGCACAGTTGAGGGACGCGGCGCCTGGGCGGTCCCGGCCGTCGCGGCCGGCCTCCTGGGATCGGCGGCGATCGCCGCCGATCTCCGCAAGGCGGGACGGATCATCGCCCGCTCGCGAGACGACGGGTGACGGCCGTCACGACCGCTGAGTAGGTTGGCCGCATGTCGAACCTCTCCTCGCTGCTCGAAGGCTCTGCCCAGGCCCACCCGGACCGTACGGCGGTCGTGCTGGGCGACACGCGGCTCACCTACGCCCAGGTGGACGGCGCCGCCAATCAGGTGGCCAACCTGCTGGTGTCGCGCGGCATCGAGCCGGGCGACAAGGTGGCGCTGAGCTGCCCGAACCTGCCCTACTTCCCGATCGTCTACTACGGCATCCTCAAGGCCGGCGCGACCGTGGTGCCGCTCAACGTCCTGCTCAAGGGCCGCGAGGTGGCCTACCACCTCGACGACTCGGACGCGAAGGCCTACTTCTGCTTCCAGGGCACCCCCGACCTGCCCATCGGCGCCGAGGGCCACGCGGGCTTCGAGCAGGCCGCGGGCTGCGAGCACTTCTTCATGATCACCGCCGACCCGTCCGCCGAGTCCCCGGTCGAGGGCACCCAGACGCTGGGACAGGCGCTGCAGGGCCAGGCGCCGACCTTCGAGACCCGCGAGGTCGGTGACGACGACACCGCCGTCATCCTCTACACCTCCGGCACCACCGGGCAGCCCAAGGGCGCCGAGCTGATGCACCGCAACATGATCTCCAACGCGCTCGCAGGCGCGTCGATCTTCGGTGCCGACGCCGACAACCCCGACACGCTGCTGTGCGTCCTGCCGCTCTTCCACTCATTCGGCCAGACCGTGATCATGAACGCCGGCTTCGCCTTCGGCGGCACGGTCGTGCTGCTGCCGCGCTTCGAGGCCGGCCCGGCGCTGGCGCTGATGGACAAGGAGGACGTCACGTTCTTCGCCGGTGTCCCGACGATGTACTGGGGACTGCTCGGCGCGCTCGACGACTCCGGCGTCGACGTCAAGAAGCTCGCCGACACCCTGCGCGTCGCCGCCGCCGGCGGGTCCGCGTTGCCGGTCGAGGTGCACAAGGAGTTCGAGCGCCGCTTCGGCGTGACCATCCTCGAGGGCTACGGCCTCTCCGAGACCTCGCCCGTCGCCAGCTTCTCGGTGTGGGGCGAGCCGGCCCGCGTCGGCTCCATCGGTAGGCCGATCACGGGCGTCGAGATGAAGCTCATCAACCCCGAGCCGGGCGTCCGTGAGGACCTTGAGGACGGCGACGACCCCGAGAACATGGTCGGCGAGATCGCGATCAAGGGCCCGAACATCATGAAGGGCTACTACGGCCGCCCGGACGCCACCGCCGAGGCCATCGTCGACGGCTGGTTCCGCTCCGGCGACCTGGGCCGCAAGGACGCCGACGGCTGGTTCTACATCGTCGACCGGTCCAAGGACATGATCATCCGCGGCGGCTACAACGTCTACCCGCGCGAGATCGAGGAGGTCCTGCTGACCCACCCCGACGTCTCGCTGGCCGCCGTCATCGGCGTGCCCCACGAGAGCCACGGCGAGGAGATCAAGGCCGTCGTGATCCGCAACGACGGCGCCACCGTCACCGAGGACGAGCTCGTAGGGTGGGGCAAGGAGCAGATGGCGGGCTACAAGTACCCCCGCATCGTGCAGTTCGTCGACCAGATGCCGATGACCGCGACGGGCAAGATCCTCAAGCGCGAGCTCACCTGATGCGTGCGCTCGGGATCGCGCTGGGCGCGCTGATGGTGGTGATGGGCGCGATCTGGACCTTCCAGGGCCTCGGCTACATCGAGGGCAGCGCGATGACCGACCAGACGATCTGGGCCACCCTCGGCCCGGTGCTCGCGGGCTTCGGGGTCGCGCTCGTCATCGTGGCGGCGCGCAAGCGCGAGTGACGTACGCCGTCCCCTGACGTCGACGGCTGGGGAACCACTCGCAGGTCGAATCGCTCGTCCAGCCTGCAGTTCGTTCCCCATGCTGTTGTCCACAGCCGCCGGCACGTGCGCGTACGCCGTCCGCGACGGGGCAGGTGCCCTGCGTGGACGACTTCCATCCCTGCTGCCCCGCGCCGGTCGGACTGGTGCGTCCGGTCCGGGTCGACCCGGACGGTGACTCCGGGCCACGCCGTGGCACCGCTGCCGGCCCGTCGTGGCGCACCAGCAGTCACGGCCTCGTGGTCCCCGCCGACGTGTCGCAGACGGTCGAGCAACGCGTCCTCGAAGCAGCGGTGCGCCTTCCCGGGCGCGGGATGGTCACGGGCTGGGCCGCGCTCCGGCTGGCCGGCGCCGCCTACTTCGACGGCCTCGCCGGGCGGACGCCACGGCCAGTGCCGGTACTGCTGCCGCACACGTCCCGCATCCGCGGCCCGGGGGTCCTGGTCGAGCGCACGCGGGGCCGGCTGCCCGACCCGGTCGGGCGGTACGGCATGCCATGCGCTCCCGGTGACCTCGCTCTGCTGCACGAGCTGAGGCGAACGGCGTCTGCACGCGCAGCCGGGGTGATGGTCGACATGGCCCTCGCAGCGCGTGTCGTCGACCTCGAAGGGCTGCGTCAGGTCGCCTCGGTGCGACGCCTGCCCGCAGCAGCGGCGTACGCCCTCGAGCGGGCGTGCGGCGAGTGCCGGTCGCCGCGCGAGTCCGAGATGCTGCAGGTCTGGGAGTCCGACGTCGGGTTTCCCCGACCGCTCATGAACCGCGAGGTGCTGGACCTGTCCGGCCGGGTGATCGCCGTCGTCGACCTGCTGGAGGTCGAGTCCGGAACCTATGGCGAGTACAACGGTGCGTCACACCGCAGTCGCGAGCGCCAGCGTCGTGACGAGGCGCGGGCGGACGCGCTGCGGGGTGTCGGGCTGGAGGGTTTCGTCCTCGTGGCAGGCGACTCCGAGCGCGTCTGGCGCGAGCGGATGTCCTCAGCCCGTGGGAGAGCGCTGTGGCTGCCCCAGGACCAGAGACGGTGGCGCGTGGGCGCCTTCGTCCCCGCGCCGCCGCTGCCGGACGAGGACGAGGCGGCACTCGAGGCGATCATGCTCGAGCACTACCGGTCGCTGGAGTGACGTGGGGAACGATCTGCAGGGGCCCGGTGGGTCTGCGCATGCAGGTCGTTCCCCACGGGCCCGATCCCCAACCGCTCCTGCAGCGCCATCGCGTCGGAGGGCGCGTGCACCTTGGCGTCGTTGTCGAAGTAGACGAACACGTCGAGCCCGTCGGTGTCCCACGCCCGCACCCTGTCGGCCCACCGGTCGAGGGCGGCGGGGGAGTAGCCGCTCGCGTAGAGCTCGGTGTCGCCGTGGAGGCGGACGTAGGCCACGTCGCTGGTCACCTCGTCGAACATCGGCCAGGTGCCCGCGGAGTCGGCCACGACCATCCCGATCCCGTGCGCGCGCAGGAGCTCGCAGAACTCCGGCGTGCGGAAGGACGGGTGCCGCACCTCGAGCACGTGCTGCATCGGCCGGTCGACCGGCGTCGCGGTGTCGGCTGGCTCCTTGAGCTTCGACGCGTCGTGGTGCGCAGCGGCGTACGCCGACGCGGCGGAGGTGGTGCGCGGCAGCAGGTCGAAGAACGCGGCGAGACGGTCGGGGTGGAAGCCGAGGTTCGGCGGGAGCTGCCACAGCAGCGGGCCGAGCTGGTCGCCCAGCGACAGCACGCCGGAGGCGAGGAAGGTGCCGAGCGGCGCCTCGACGTCGACCAGCGGTGGATTCAAGCGGTGGATGCAACACCGGTTGGTTTTGGTGGGTTCGACAGTAGGTCGTCGAGGGCTTGTGCGGGAGTTTGCCAGCTCAGGGTCTTGCGGGGGCGGCGGTTCAGCTTGGCCGCGAC
>NZ_JADHZD010000023.1 GCF_020102855.1 Nocardioides lacusdianchii | reverse complement strand
GGCCTCAGCCTGGGTGATGCCCTCGGTCTCGATCGCGGTGATGACCAGCCTTGCCTTCGACACAGGCCAGCATCGAGTTTCCTATGTCGTGAGACATGGGTTTCCTATGTCCTGAGCCAGCACACTGCCCCCGCTACAAAGAGACGAAGGCCCGGACCAGATGGTCCGGGCCTTCGTCGTTCGTGCTGGACGCGCGGCCTGCCGGGCGGGTCGGGGCTAGTCGCCGGCGCCGGTCCGGCAGGCCGAGCAGGTGCCGAAGAGTTCGAGGGTGTGGCTGACGTCGCTGAAGCCGTGCTGCGCGGCGGTGTCGTCGGCCCACCTCTCGACGGCCGGCCCGCTGATCTCTACGGTCGTGCCGCAGGAGCGGCACACCAGGTGGTGGTGGTGGCTCTCGCCGCAGGCGCGGTAGCGCGCCTCGTTGCCCTCGCCGCGCAGCACGTCTGCTTGCTGCGTGTCGACGAGCGTCTGGAGGGCGCGGTAGACCGTGGCGAGTCCCACCGATGTCCCACCGGCGCGGACGGCCGCGTGGATGTCCTGCGCGCTGCGGAAGTCGCTGCTGCGCCGCAGCTCGTCACGGACCGCACGGAACTGGCGCGTCGAGCGCTCGCGGACGGGACCCGACGGGGGTGCTGCGCTCACACGTCCTCGCTCACGGGGTCTGGTCCAGGGCATCCACGCCGTACCCCCGCGGTCAGGCCGGTGCGGGTGCGCCGCGGCCCGTCTCCGCGCCGACGGCGTCCGGAGCCGTACGCGCTCCGCTGCGCTCGGCACCGATGCCCGCGACGACGACGAGGGCCACGCCCACCACGGCCAGCGCGTCCGGCACCTGGCTCAGCACCACGAGTCCGATCGTGAGGGCGAAGGCCGGCTCCAGGGCCATCAGCGTGCCGAAGGCGCCCGCCGTGAGCCGGCGCAGCGCCAGCAGCTCGAGGGCGAACGGCACGACCGGCAGCAGGACCGCGAGGCCCAGGCCGGCCAGCAGCAGCTCCGGGGTCAGGTCGCCGACCACGCCCGGCCCCGCGACGAGCGTGGCGACGAGTGCCGCCACGGGCATCGAGATCGCCAGGCCGCCGAGCCCGGTGACGGCGTCGCCCACGCGCTGCGTCAGCAGGATGTACGCCGCCCAGCACACGGCCGCCGCGAGGGCGAAGCCGACACCCACGGGATCGGCCTCGCCCGACCAGGGCTGGGTCAGGCACACCACGCCAGCGGCTGCCAGCAGGGCCCACGCCCGGCCGGCGCCCCGCGAGCGCACCACGGCGATGGACAGGGGGCCGAGGAACTCCAGCGCGCTGGCGGTGCCCAGGGGCAGGCGGGCGATCGCGGCCATGAAGAAGAGCGTCACCGCGCCGGTGGCCACGCCCAGGGCGGTCGCGGCGACCAGGGCCTCACGGGTGTAGTCGCGCAGGCGTGGTCGGACCAGCACCAGCATCAGGACGCCCGCCCAGGCCAGGCGAAGCCACGCCGCACCCGAGGAGCCGAGGTCGTCGATGAGCCCGACGGAAGCGGCGAGCCCCAGCTGGACGCAGAGCATGGCGACGACGGCCATCGAGGCGCCCGAGCGGGCGGGGGAGGGGGTCATGGGTCCAGTGAAGGCCAGCCCAATCGTTCGCGTCCACGTGACTTTGCTGGACAGACCGTTCAGCAGGGCGCGACAATCCGGCGTGGACGTGCGCCGCCTGACGATGCTGCTCGAGCTCTCCCGGCTCGGGTCGATGCACGAGGTCGCCGACGCCCTCGGCACCACGACGTCGAGCGTCTCGCAGGGGATCGCCGCGCTGGCCCGTGACGCAGGCGTGGCCCTGCTGGAGCCCGACGGCCGTCGCGTCCGGCTGACCCCGGCCGGACGACGGCTGGCCGAGCACGCGGTGGCGATCCTGGCCGCCGTCGACGCCGCGCGGCTCGACCTCGATCCATCGGCCGAGCCGCGGGGGACGCTGCGCGTGGCGGGGTTCGCCTCCGCCGTCCGGCGCTCGCTGCTGCCGGCGGTCGACGACCTGCGCGTGCGGCACCCCGGCATCGAGGTGCGCATCCACGAGCACGAGCCGCTCGAGGCCTTCGACCTGCTGGCGCGCGACGAGGTCGACCTCGCCCTGGTCTACGACTACGACCTCGCCCCGGCCGCATGGCGCGAGGACCACGAGGTCGTGCCGCTGTGGCGTGTCGAGTGGGGTGTCGGCGTGCCCACGCGCGATCGCGGTCTGACCCTGGCCGACCTCGCCGACCGGGACTGGATCGTGAACTCCCGCAACACCGCCGACGAGGACGCGCTGCGCACCCTCGCCTCGCGCGCCGGCTTCACCCCGCGCGTGGTCCACCGCATCGACTCCCTCGAGCTGGTCGACGACCTCGTGGTCGCGGGCGGGGGAGTCGGCCTGCTCCCGCGGGGACGGACGTCGCGGCGCGGGGTGAGCGTCATCCGGCTGCGCGACCCGGGCCTGGTGCTGAGGGCGTACGCCGTCACGCGCCGCGGCCGCGACGGGTGGGCGCCGCTGCGCGCGGTGCTGGAGCGGCTCACCGAGCGGTGATCAGCGCACCAGGCTGTTGCCGTTGACGGCGGCGACGCGGGCGCGCACGCTCAGCAGGGTCTCGATGATGAGGTCCTCGCGACCGTTGTCGAGGCGGCTGATCGGCACGGCCACGCTGAGCGCGTCGACCGCCTGCGGGCCGAAGGGCAGCGCCACGCCGAAGCAGCGCACGCCCATGCAGGACTCCTCGCTCTCGGTGGCGTAGCCCTGCACGACGGCGCGCTCGATGATCTCGAGGACGGCGTCCTTGTCGGTGGTGGTGTTGGGGGTGATCGCGGCGATCGACTCCGGCACCATGTCGCGGCGCTGCTCCAGCGGCAGCTCGGCGAGCAGCGCGCGGCCCAGCGAGGTGGCGTACGCCGGCAGCCGCCGCCCGACCGCGGAGTGCATGCGCAGCGGGTGGATCGACTCGCGCTTGGCGGTGTAGATGACGTCGGAGCCGTCGAGGCGGCCGAGGTGGACGGTCTCGCCGGTGGTCGCGTTGACCTCGTCGAGGACCGACGCCGCGCGGGCGAGGACCGGGTCGCCGTCGAGGTAGGCGGAGCTGACCACGAGGGAGTGGATGCCGAGCTGGTAGACGCTGCCGGTCGGGTCGGTCTGCAGCCAGCCGCGGTCGACCATGGTGCGCAGGAGCGCGTGCAGGCTGCTCTTGGGGATGCTCAGCCGCGTCGAGAGCTGGAGCTGGGTGCCGGGCCCGTTGGCCGCGATCTCGTCGAGCAGGTCGAGGGCCCGCGCCGCGGACTTGACCGGACCGGCGGACGGGACCCCCTGCCCCGCTCCGACGATGGTAGCGCGAGTTCGCATACATGGACACACGTTCAACCGCTTGACCAGTGACCCGGGGGGTGAGCCTGTCGACCGAGGAGGTCGACCTCGGCGAGGTGGCCCTGACCAACCAGGGGCCGGGCGTCTACGCCGGCGAGGTCGTGCTGCCGACCGGCGGCGACTGGAAGGTGCAGGTCTCCCTGCGCACCACCGAGTTCGACAACCCCGTGCGGAGCGTGGTGCTCGAGGTGCCCCCCGGCTGAGTCCGGACCACACGGCAATTCCGGTCGGGTGCCACGGGTGTGTGCTGTCGCAGACTGGGCCGCATGAACGCGCCACGTCGTGATCGCCTCCGCGAGCTCCTCGACGCCGTCCTCGACGGGGAGGACGCCACGCTCGCCGACATGGCGTCGCGTGCGCACGCCTCGCCCCACCACTTCAACCGCCTGCTGCGGCGCGACGCGGGGGAGCCCCCGGTGGCGATGCGGCGCCGGGTGGTCCTCGAGCGCGCGGCGTGGCGCATCGCGGGCGGCACGAGCGTCACCGAGGCCGCCTTCGAGGCGGGCTACGAGTCGGTGGAGGGCTTCGCCCGCGCCTATTCCCGCGCCTTCGGTCATCCGCCGAGCACGCCGGCAGCCGGTCACTGGCTGCCGGCGCCCAACGGCATCCACTTCCACCCGCCCATGTCCTTGTGGGTCCAGTCCACGGAGCACGCGATGAACCCGATCACCGAGCACCTCGTCCGCCACGACCTCGACGACACCCGGCACCTGGTCGACCTCGCTCAGGGGGTCGCGCCCGAGGACTACGCCGCGACCCGCCTCCCGGGCCTGCAGGTGCTCGGGTTCGACGGCAGTGACGAGACGCTGGCCGAGCTGCTCGAGCACCTGGTCGCGACGAAGGAGATCTGGCTGGCCGCGATCGAGGGCGCGGACCTCCCGCAGGGCGGCGACACCAGCGCCGCCGGCCTGCTCGCGCGCCACGACGTGGTGGCACAGCGCTGGCTGGCGACCGTGCGCGACCTCGACAGTCGGGGAGCGTGGGACGACCGGCTCGTCGACGCCCTCTGCGACCCACCGGAGAGCTTCGTGATGGCGAGCGTCTTCGCCCACGTGGTGACGTACGCCGCCGCGCGACGCCAGCTGGCCCGCCACCTGCTGCGCGGTCTCGGCGTCGCGGTCGACGACGGCGACCCGATCACCTGGCTGCGTCGCCAGCGCGGCGAGGAGTGACGCCCGACGTCACCGGTCGGTCACGTCCTCCGCTCGGCATCGAGCACGTGCCTGCGCACCTCGCGTGCGACCACCCCGGGGTGGGTGCGGGGGGCCCAGTGCCCGGCGGGGAGGCTCACCCGTCGGAGGTCGTGGCACCACGGGTCGCTCGCGGCGAGGGCACCGTGACGGATGGCGAGGTCGCGGGTGAGCTCGAGCTGCAGCACCGGCACGGACGTACGTCGCTCACGCGGGCGACGGGTTGCCGCACCGAGGTTGCCGCGGTAGTAGCGCAGGCCCGACACGGCGTCGCGGTCACCGACGAGCCGCAGCACGGGCGGAGCGAGTGGAGAGACCAGGAGGGGGACGTAGGAGGACGACACCACCTGGCTCGCCACTCCTGCGACACGACCGGGGGTCGGGCGCTGGAGCGTCCCCCGCATCCAGGCGGCCACGTGGTCCAGGTTCGGCCCGCTGATGGAGGTGAAGGACGCGATCCGGTGCTCGGCCCCGGGCTCGCAGACGGCCTCCCACGCCTGGACCGATCCCCAGTCGTGCCCCACCACGTGGACCGGTCGGTCCGGGGAGGCGTCGTCCAGCACGGCCATGAGGTCGGCAGCGAGACGGGGGAGTGCGAAGGCGGGGTCAGGCGCCCGGGTGGGTGAGAGTCCCTGCCCGCGCGTGTCGTAGGCGATGACGCGCAGCTCGTGGGAGAGGTGGCGTGCCAGGCGCGTCCAGAGGAGGTGGGTGTCGGGGTATCCGTGGACCAGCACGACCGGTGGTGCGGTCGGGTCGCCGACCTCGTGCACGGCGAGCTCGACACCGTCGCCGACGACGGTGTGCTGGCGCCACTGGAGGGGAGGAGGGGGCCGGTGTGCTGCGACGTCCATGCTGCGGGGTACCCACCGACGGGCACCCGCACACTCAGCCGCGCAGCACCTTCTCCATCGGGCGGCCCTTGGCCAGCTCGTCGACGAGCTTGTCGAGGTAGCGGATCCGGCGCATGAGCGGGTCTTCGACCTCCTGCACCTTCACCCCGCACACGGACCCGGTGATCTGGTCGACGTGGGGGTTGAGCTGCGCCTGGTCGAAGAAGTCCGCGAAGGTGGTGCCCTGCTCGAGGTGCTCGGCCAGCGTGGCGGCGTCGAAGCCGGTCAGCCACCCGATCACCTCGTCGACCTCCGCCCGCGTGCGTCCCTTGCGCTCGGCCTTCGCCACGTAGTGGGGGTAGACCGAGGCGACGCTCGTGGTGAAGATGCGGTGCATGTCCCGAGGATAGGGCGCCGGACCGACGCCCGGTCAGCCCTTGTCGGTGTCCGCGGCCCGGCGCAGCACGTCGGACTCGCTCTTCACGGCCTTCACCGTGGCGGGGTCCATCAAGGGCTCGGTGCCCGGCTGGTGCAGGTCGGTCTCGGTGGTGTCCGGGTTCGTCGCGTCGCCTGCGGCAGGGATGCCCGAGGGCGTGCGGAGGACGTCCTCCGCCTCCGCCTCCGTCAGTCCGAGCGCGGGTGCCATCACGGCTGCCTTCTTCGACGGAGCCTTCTTCCGGGCCGGGGCCTTCTTGCTGGCCGGTCCCTTGCGGGCCGGGGGCTTCGTGGGGGTCGCCTCGGCGATGGGCACCTCTGCCATGGCGACGTCGGTGTCGAGGGTGCGGCGTCTCGCCGGCGGCACGTCCGTGCTGGCCGCCCACGACGACTGCTGTGGGGACGGTCCGGTCACGCGGCCGACGGCCCAGCCGAGCACGCGGATCGTCGTGCGTGCGCCTGAGGTGGCAAGGCCGGCCGCCGTGCCGGCCGCGGCCGCGGCGACGTGGGCGGGGAGCGTGATGACTCCTGAGACCAGGCTGGTGGGGTTCACGGTGATCCTCTCGTCGACGAACAGTCAGTACACACGCACGTACCCCGCTGCGCGATTCGCAGACAGTGGCGTGGGCCACGACGCACGAGCCGGCCCGCCCCTCGGGGACGGACCGGCTCGGGAAGTGAGCCGGAGGCTCAGGAGCTGGTCTGGGAGCGGACCTCGTCCACGCCCGACTGTCCTTCCGACTTCACCGTGGCGGCGCTGTCAGAGGCGCTGTCCTTGACCTCCTGGGCGGCCTGCGTCGCCGTGTCCTTCACCTCGGCGGCGACGTCCTGGGCCACCGACCGCGCCTGGTCCACGACCGGCTGGCCGTGCTCCTTGGCGGCGTCGACGACGTGGCCTGCGGCCACCGCCTCCTTCTCGGACGCGGGGATCAGCGCCGACACGATCACTCCGGCACCGAAGGCGACCAGTCCGGCGGCCAGGGGCGCGCCCTGCACCTTGTCCTGCGCGGTGCTGACGGTGTCGTGGGCCGTGCCCTTGACGGAGTCGACGGCGCCGGCGGCGGAGTCCTTCGCGGACCCGGCCGTGCCGGACGTCGAGGAGCCGACGCCGTGGGCGGTGCCCATGACCTTGTCGCGGACGCCGAGCACCCGGCTGCGGGCCGCCTGCTTGCGCCGTTCGACGATGGCCGACGGGCTCATCCGGTCCTGCAGCGCGTCGACGTCGGTCGTCATCGACTGACGCGTCTGCTCGATCTCTGCCCTCAGTTCTTCTGTGCTCTGGCCCATGCTGCGTCCTCCTTGAGTGTCTGCTGCGTCTCCGGCAGCTGCGGGTGTGCGTTCTTGAGCTCCTTGCGGCCCCGGGCCGCGAGGACGGCGCCGACGATCGCCCACAGGATCGTGACGATCAGGAACGCCAGCTCGACGGGCATCCAGTTGTCGAGCAGGTAGGCGAGGGCGAAGGATCCGAGGATCAACGCGAGCAGGCCGGCGATGCCGGCACCGCCGAGCATCCCGGCACCCTTCCCGGCCTTGGTCGCCTCTTCCTTCATCTCGGTGCGCGCCAGCTCGAGCTCCTGCTTGACCAAGGTGGTCAGGTCGTTGCTCAGGTCGCCGACGATCTCGCCCAGGCTGCGGCTGTCACCGGTCCCGGTGCTCGCCCCGGCGATGTGCGAACCGCTCATCGGTTCGGTCCCCATGGCGCCCGTCACAGCGGGTCCTGGGTGCGCTGGCCGTAGGAGTCCGACGTGGTCGGGTCCAGGCTCGACGGGGTGTTGAGCGTCGGCGCGGTCGTCGCCGGGCCGTCGTGGTCACCCGTGCGCGGGGCGGGCTGGACGGGCGTGGCCATCGGACCCGTCCCGACGCCCGTGCCGACGCCCGTGCCGTAGGTCGCGCCGTACGTCCCGGTGCCGGTCCCGCTGCCACCGGACTCGGCGAGGGATGCCGCGGCCGCACCATCGGCGGTCGCGCGGAACATACGTCCGGCCACGACCCCCGCAGCGAGCGCGCCGAGCAGGAAGGTGCCGGGCCGGCGCCGCGCGAAGTCGCGGGCGTCGTCGAGGAGCTGCGCGGGCTCGCGGCTCTCCAGGTGGCTGCCGAGCGCGCGGACGCGGTCGGAGACCTCCTGGGCGAGGTCGGTCGCCATGCCCTGCGACGGGCCCTGCCCCTGCGCCATCTGCTGCAGGTCGTCACCGAGGGTGCGGAGGGTCTCCGACAGCTTGTCGCGGCCGGTGGTCGCCTGGTCGCTCAGCTGCGTGGTGACCTGCTGCTTCGCCTCGCCCACGACGTTGCGGGCCTGCTCGGCGGCAGTGCCGGCGACGTTGAGCGCCTCGTCCTTGGCGGTGCCGGCCACCTGCTTGCCCTGGTCGGCCGCGGTGGAGGCCGTCTCCTTGGCCTTGTCGGTCGTGCCACTGGTTCCGGTGGAGCCAGCGGCGCCGGAGCTGTAGCCGGTCGCGTCGTAGCCGCCGAGATCGGTCGTGCCAGTGGTGCCGGTCGTGCTCAGGGGGTCATTTCCGTAGGTCGTCATGCGTCCTCCTCGGAGTGGGTGGTGGTGGTGCCTGTGCCCGGATCGGGATCGGGATCGCTGGCCGGCTCGGAATCCGGCTGGAGCTGGTCCTGATCGGGTTCCTGCCCGTCCGGCGACGGCGGATCTGCGTCCTGGTCGTGGTCGGTCTGGTGGGTCATGCACGTTCGGTACCCAGCGGATCGCGTCGCACCCCACCCCTTCGGAGGCAATTCCGACGATGCATGGCATCCGTGCCCGTGGGGCACTGGGAGCGATGGCCTTCCTGCAGCACTCCCCGGTCCGACGCTCCTACGCCGACCTCACCGACGACGAGGTGGAGGAGATCGGCCGCACCCTGGACGTCCTGCGCGAGGAGGTGCTGGCCGACCGCGGCACCCGCGACGCGGCGTACATCCGTCGGATGATCGCGGTGCAGAGGAGCCTCGAGGTAGCCGGGCGGGTGGTGCTGCTGGGCAGCCGCAGCCGTACGGCGTGGTGGCTGGGCACGGCCTCGCTCACCCTGGCGAAGGTGCTCGACAACATGGAGATCGGGCACAACGTGCTGCACGGGCAGTGGGACTGGATGCGCGACCCGCGGATCCACTCCTCGACGTGGGACTGGGACTACGCCTCGGCGCCCGCGCAGTGGAAGCGGGCCCACAACGACCGCCACCACGTGAACACCAACGTGATCGGCATGGACAACGACCTGGGCTACGGCATCATGCGCGTCGACGAGGCCCAGCAGTGGGAGCCGCGCCACCTCGTGCAGCCGTTGCTGAACCTGGTCAACGCGTGCATCTTCGAGTACGGCATCGCGACCTATGACCTGGACCTCGGTGAGGCCCTGCGCCGGCGCGAGGGCTTCTCGCCGGAGAAGAAGGAGGAGATGCGCACCACCGGGCGTCGTGCAGCGCGCTCGGCCTTCCGGGACTACGTGCTGCACCCGCTGCTGTCCGCCCCGACGCGGTCCTCGCGCACCACCCTGACCGCCAACGTCGTCGCCAACCTGGCCCGCAACGTGTGGAGCCACTCGGTCATCATGTGCGGCCACTTCCCCGAGGGGGTGGAGACGTTCGAGGTCGCCGAGGTCGACGAGGCGGAGACCCGCGGACGGTGGTACGTGCGCCAGATGCTCGGCTCGGCCGACATCTCGGGCCCGTGGCTGCTGCACGTGCTCTGCGGCAACCTCTCGCACCAGATCGAGCACCATGTGTTCCCCGACCTCCCGAGCAACCGCTACCGCGAGGTCGCCGGTCCGGTGCGCGAGCTCTTCGAGCGGCACGGGCTGGTGTACCACAGCAGGCCGCTGCTGCGACAGGTCGCGAGCGCGTGGCACAAGGTCCTGCGGCTGTCGCTCCCGCCGCGGGAGAGGGCGGACGCCCGGCCGGTCACCGCCTGACGGCTGTCTTCGTGAGGGCAGCTCGGCGCCTCGCGTCGAGGGCCGACGCGCGTCGTGAGAGGCGTACGTCGAGGAGGTCGGCCGCCTCGCCGGTCCGCCCGGCCATCGCGAGCGCGTGCACGAGGGTGTCCTCCACGACCTCGCGCTGCGCTCGGCTGCCGCCGAGCGGCTCCATCGAGCCGACCACGCCCGTCAGCGTCGCGGCGGCGGCGTTCCACCGCTCGGCGACGACCTGCGCCAGCCCGTGGCACAGCGGAGTGACGACGTCGCGCAGCACCCGGTCCTCGCTCGCGGACGCGTGCGCTGCCAGCCCGGCCAGTCCCGCGGCGTCGCCGGTCCCGGCCAGCAGCACAGCAGCGTGCATGGCCGCGAACGGCGTCGTCGGCGCGACCAGCCACTCCTCGGGCGCCGCGGCACGGACGTCGGTGACGGCCAGGTCGTCGGTCCACGCGCCGGTCACCCGGCCGCGCCACAGCAGCGCCCCGCTGTCGACGACGACCCGGCTGCCGCCCACGGCCGGCGGTGCGAGCTCGCGGGCGTAGCGACGGCGTACGGCGTCGACGTCGTCCTGCATCAGCTCGTGCAGGGCCGCGTGCCACGAGAAGTGCGAGCGGTGGTTGGCCTCCGGACCCCGGGTGCGGATCCACTCGTCGAGCCAGGCCAGCCCGGCGGAGTGCTGCCCGGTCTCGTAGAACACGTGGGCCCGGGCGTGGACGGCGTGCCCGGAGGCGGGCTCCACCGACAGCGCGTAGGACGAGAGGTCCTCGGCCTCGGCCCAGCGCTCCTGGTCCTGCCGCACGAACGCCAGCTGGCCGGCGTACCACCAGTCGTCACCGTAGGAGCGGCCCAGCGACTCGACCAGCTCGGCGGTCTGCGCGCCGCTGGTGAGGCCGCCGAAGGCGACGGTCGGCACCGCGACGCTGACGGCGAGCGCGTCGCGGGGGAAGAGGCGTACGTGTCGCAGCAGGGCCGCGGCGCCGGTCGGCTCGTCGGAGCGCAGTCGGGTGGTCACCGCGTCGAGGAAGGAGCTCTCGCGGTCGTCGAGGTGACGCCCGGCAGCGGCGCGGTGCGCGGCCCGCAGTGAGGCGCGCCAGTGGGTGTTCGTGCCCCACTCGTGCCCGAGGAGCGCCAGCGCGGCGTGCGCCTGCACGAAGCCGGGATCGGCCTCCACCGCCTGTCGCAGGCCCTCCTCCGCGCCGTCCTGGAGGCGCAGCAGGCGGCCGAGCGCGGCGTTGTAGCGACGGGCGGCGCGCCGGTCGGTGGAGAGGGTGAGGCCGTAGGGGTCGACCGGGCGTCGGCGGGACTCGCCGTGCAGGGCGCGCGCGACCGAGCGTGCGACGTCGTAGGCCTGCTCGCGGATCTCGGGCATCGCCGTGGACTCCCACAGGTTGCCGCGTCGCAGCGAGCCGACGGCGAGGAACGGTCGGGTGGCCGGCAGGGTGCCCAGGACCCGGCCGTCGTCCGCGGTGTCGATGCCCAGGCCGGCCGGACCGGGGCGCACCAGGCCGGTGCGGGCCAGACGCGTCAGGAGCGGGTCGGCGGTGATGGAGCCGACGGGACCGGTGCAGTTGACCACCGCCGCCACGGCCATCTCCGTGCCGTCGTCGAGGGTGACGTGCAGCGCGTCGTCCGCGGGGCGTACGGCCGCGATGATGCCGCGGTGCCGGACCAGGCGACCCGAGTCGGTGACCGCGCCGAGGCGACGTGCGGTCATCGGTGCCATCCGGTGGCGGTGCACGTCCCACCTGCGGGCGTCCTCGGTGAGGAAGCGTCGCTTGTCGGACTCCGACAGCCCGCGCCACAGCTGCGCGGTGACCGGGCGGAGGCCGTCGATCGCGGCCCGCCAGTCGCCGGTCGTCGCCACCGTCTGGGCGACGTGGTCGCCGAGGGTCGCCCGCAGCGCGTCGAGGCCCTCGGTGCGCGTCACCCCGGGCGGAGGCGACACCGGGGGAGTCGTCGGGAGCACGTGCGGCTGCGGCACGGCGTCGGTGCGGGAGACCACGTGGAGCGTGCGGCCGGGACGGTCGGCGCTGATGGCGAGGTCCACCATGGTCAGCCCCGCGCCCAGCAGCAGCACGTCGCCGGACTCGGGGATCCCCTGCGTCCACGGGTCGGTGACGAGCCGAGGGTCGGCTGCGAGCTCCCCAGGAGCCCAGCGCGTGCCGGGTCGGCTGCCCGTGGCCAGCACAACCGCCCGGGCCTCGAGGAGCTCACCGTC
Source organism: Nocardioides lacusdianchii (assembly GCF_020102855.1). Lineage (GTDB taxonomy): Bacteria > Actinomycetota > Actinomycetes > Propionibacteriales > Nocardioidaceae > Nocardioides > Nocardioides lacusdianchii. The sequence continues at coordinate 40,237 of NZ_JADHZD010000023.1, read as the reverse complement.
GGACAGCTCGACGACGAATCCGGTCCCGGAGCCGGCGACGTCCACGACGTCGGCGTGACGGCGTACGAGTCGGGCGTTGCCGGGGAACTCCGACGCCGCCGTGAGCAGCCCCTCGAGATAGCGGCCGAAGACGGCGCGGGGGGCGAAGTCCTGGGGCTGGAAGCCCGGGTCGTGGTGGGTGCGCAGCCAGCGCAGGAAGTGCTCGGGGTCGCGCGGGAAGGCGCTCATCCCCGAGGCCGGGACGTTGAGCAGGTGGCGCTCGTCGGTGGTGGAGTAGGCCTGACCGCGGCCCGTCGTCGGTGCCGGGTCGACCAGCTCGACGCTGAAGCGCGACGACAGGGCGGTCACGAGGTGGGTCGCGACCAGCGTGCCCCCGGCCCCTGCGCCGACCACCACGACCCGACAGTCGCCCTCGTTCGTCCCCATCCCGACCTCCAGTGACATTAATGCAGTGACTTACTGGACAAAGGTAGCAACGGTGGTCGCCGGAGGCGAGCCGGCGGCCCTCGGCGTGTTCAGGGGGTGCGTCGGACGACGACCCGGGGGAAGCCGCCGGAGGTCGCGGTGGTCTCCGCGGCGAGGGTGAAGCCGGCGTCCTCGAAGAGCGCGCGGGTGCCGACGTAGGCCATCGTCAGGTCGACCTTCTCGCCACGGTTGTCGACCGGGTAGCCCTCGACGACCGGTGCCCCCTGGTGGGCGGCGTAGGCCACCGCACCCTCGAGCAGCACGTGCGAGATGCCGCGGCCGCGGTGCCCGGGGCGCACCCGGAGGCACCACACCGACCACGCCGGCAGGTCGTCGACGTGCGGGATCTTCGTGGAGCGGGCGAACGGCAGGTCGGCACGCGGCGCGACCGCGGCCCACCCGACGACCTCGTCGCCGTCGTAGGCCAGCACGCCGGGCTTGGTGCGCCGGCGGGTCAGTGCCTCGACGAAGTCGGCGCGCGCCTGGCCTGCGAGCTCCCGGTTGTCCTTGGCCGGGATGCGGTGGCTCAGGCACCAGCAGACGTTGGAGGTGGGGTTCTTCGGGCCGATCATCGTGCGGACGTCGTCGAAGCGGGCGTGGGTGGCCGGGAAGACCCGGAATCCGTCGGTCGTGATCAGCGGTGCTGCCATGGGCGCCACGCTAGACCCGGGGGCCGACAGCGGACGGGTGTTCAATGGCCGCCATGGCGCACGCGATGCGGAAGATCGGCCTGCTCGGCGGGATGAGCTGGGAGAGCTCGGCGCTCTACTACGCGATCGTCAACGAGGCGGTGCGCGAGCGTCTCGGCGGCTACCACTCGGCGCGCGTCGTGATGTCGTCGGTGGACTTCGCGGAGGTCGAGGCGATGCAGGCCGCGGGGGACTGGGCCGCTGCCGGGGACCTGCTCGCGGGCGAGGCGGCGGCGCTCGAGGCGGCGGGTGCGGAGTGCCTCGTGCTCTGCACCAACACGATGCACAAGGTCGCCGACGCCATCGAGGCTGCGACCACGATGCCGCTCGTGCACATCGTCGACGTGACCGCTGCCGCCGCGCGCGCGGCCGGGCTCTGCCGGGTCGCGCTGCTCGGCACCCGCTTCACGATGGAGCAGTCCTTCGTGCGCGACCGCCTGGCCGCCCACGGGGTCGAGGCGCTCGTCCCGTCGGGCGAGGACCTCGAGACGGTGCACCGGGTGATCTACGACGAGCTCGTCCACGGTGTCGTCCGCGAGCCCTCGCGCGCGGCCTACGTCGAGGTGGTCGGCAGGCTGGTGGAGGCCGGCGCCGAGGGCGTTGTGCTCGGCTGCACGGAGATCGAGCTGTTGCTCGGTGCGGACGACGTCGACGTACCCGTCTTCGCCACCACCCGGCTGCACGCGCTCGCCGCGGTCGACCTCGCGCTCGGCTGAGGCCCGCTCAGCCGACCTGCGCGACGACCTCGAGCAGCCAGGCGTCGAGGCGCGCGAGATGCTCGGGTCGCCCGAACATCGGGGGCCGCCCGGGCGGCGGCAGGAAGCCGACGGCATCCATGACGAGCCAGTAGGCGTCGCCGCACCCGCCGGCCGCGTCGGCGTACGCCTCGAGGAAGGCCAGCGCCCGCTCGTCGTCGTGCGCCACGGCGAGGTTCGAGGCGGCGTGCGCCGCGTCCAGCCAGGCGGGACCGGTCGAGGTCTCCACCCAGTCGACCACGCCGCTGATCGCGCCGCCCGACCACAGGAGGTTGCGGTGGCTGAAGTCGCGGTGGAGGAACGTCGGCTCGTACGCCGGAGCCGGCCCGGCCAGCACCTCGAACGCGCGCTCCCACGCGCGCGGGTGGCGGGTCCAGTCCGGCACGACCCGCTTGGCCTCCCACGCCCACGACTGGAAGGTGCGGAACGGGTGCGGGGGGCGCTGCGCGTGGACGGTCGCGAGCAGGTCGGCCATCGCGCGGATCGCCCGGTCGTCGGGGGTGCCCGTCGCCGAGCCGGGCAGGCGGGACATCAGGTGCGCGGCGACGCCCGCCACGGTGCCGTCCGCGTCGAGGGCCAGGCTGGTCGGTGCGGGCACCGGGGTGCCCGCCATCGCGAGCTGGGCGTCCCGCTCGCGGGCGGTGAGCTCGGCACCGTGCGTGCGCCACGGCTCGTTGGTCATCAGCCGCAGCACGGACTCGTTGCCGTCCGCGTGCTGCAGCGCGAGCATCGTCGAGGTCAGCCCGCCCTCGAGGGGATCGGAGGCGACGACCGGGGACCCGACCTCGGACGAGGCCCAGGCCAGGGCGGCGGGCAGGTCGACGGGTCGCTCCGGCATGTGCCCGACGCTAGCGAGTGCTTCAGCCCTGCGCCGGCCAGAGGGAGTGGTAGGCGTTGATCGCGGGCTGCCCGCCGAGGTGCGCGTAGAGCACGTGCGAGTCGGCCGGGATGTCACGCGACTCGACGAGGTCGATGAGCCCGGCGAGCGACTTCCCCTCGTAGACCGGGTCGGTGATCATCGCCTCGAGCTGCGCGCCGAGGGCCATCGCCTCCATCGTCGAGTCGACCGGCAGGCCGTAGAGCTCGCCGGCCCAGCCCTCGAGCACCGTGATCTCGTCGTCGCGCAGGTCGCGGCCGAGCTCGATCAGCTCCGCGGTGTGCCGCGCGATCCGGGCGACCTGGTCGCGGGTCTTCTCGAGCGTGGCGCTCGCGTCGATCCCGATCACCCGGCGGCGTACGCCGGTGAGGTCCTCGAGCGCGGCGAACCCGGCGATCATCCCGGCGTGCGTCGAGCCGGTGACGGTGCAGACCACGATCGTGTCGAAGGTGACGCCGAGCGCCTTCTCCTGCTCGGCGACCTCGAAGGCCCAGTTGGCGAACCCGAGGCCGCCGAGGCGGTGCTCGCTCGCGCCCGCCGGGATGGCGTACGGCGTGCCGCCGGACTCCTCGACCTTGCGGATCGCGTCCTTCCACGAGTCGCGGATGCCGATGTCGAACCCGTGCGGGTCGAGGCGCGAGTCCGCACCCATCATCCGGCTGAGCAGTATGTTGCCGACCTGGGTGTTGGTGGGGTCGTCCCACGGCACCCACTTCTCCTGCACCAGGCGGCACTTGAGGCCGAGGTGGGCGGCGACGGCGGCGACCTGGCGGGTGTGGTTGGACTGGAAGCCGCCGATGGAGACGAGCGTGTCGGCGCCGCTGGCGAGCACGTCGGGGACGATGTACTCCAGCTTGCGGACCTTGTTGCCGCCGAAGGCCAGGCCGCTGTTGACGTCCTCGCGCTTGGCCCACACCTGCGCGCCGCCGCCGCGGGCGGCGAGGTGGTCGCTGAGCCGCCTCAGGTGATGGACCGGCGAGGGGCCGAAGGTCAGCGGGTGGCGGGGGAACTGCTCGAGGATCACGGGGTCTCCTGTGAGGCGGGGTCGGTGTGGGTGTCGGCGTCGGGGATCAGGTCGGCCAGGTTCTGCCAGGTGCGGAAGGCCACGTCCGCCGCGGCCTGCGCGTCGCCATTCGCGCACGCCTCGACCAGCCGGTCGTGCAGCCCGACCGACTCGGTGCCGGCGTGGGAGGCGAAGCGGCGGAGCTCGAGGCGGCGTACGACCGGGCTGAACTGGTCGAGCACCGTGGCCAGTGCACGGTTGCCGGCGACGTCGACCGCCACCTGGTGGAAGTCGTCGTCCGCGGCGAGCGCGGCGACGGTGTCCCTGTCGGCGATGGCTGAGGCGAAGCGACGGTTGGCCGCACGCATCCGGTCGAGGTCGTCGGCAGTGAGCCGGGCGACCGACTCGGCGACGGCGAGGCGGTGCATGGCGACCACGACGGCGTGCGCCTCGCGCACCTCGGCGAGGTCGATCTCGGCGACGACGGTGGAACGTCCGGGGGCGGCGCGGACCAGGCCGCTCTCGCCCAGGCGCAGCAGCGCCTCGCGCACGGGCGTACGACTCACGCCGAGGCGCGCGGCCAGATCGGTGTCGCGCACCACCTCGCCGGGCGCGAGGGTGCCCTCCACGATCAGGTCGCGCAGCCGGTCGTGGACGGTGTCGCGCAGCAGGACGGTGCGGATCGGGGGAGCGTCGACCGGGATGGGCATGCAATATATTGCACATCGGTCACTCTCGAGGTCAAGGGGGTAGTCCAGTGACGAACGGTCGTACAGGCTCCGTCGAGACAGCCATCCGTCACTGGACTATTGGCCCCCGCACGCCGGGACGACCGCCCCGCCGACGGGAACAACCAGGGAAGTTGAGCGTTGAACCAGTCATGAAGAAGATCGGGTTCCTGAACTTCGGCCACTGGACCGACTCGCCGCAGTCGGCCGTGCGCTCGGCCTCCGACACGCTCCTGCAGTCGATCGACCTCGCGGTCGCGGCCGAGGAGCTGGGCGCGGACGGCGCCTACTTCCGCGTGCACCACTTCGCGCGGCAGCTCGCCTCGCCCTTCCCGCTGCTCGCCGCGGTCGGCGCCCGGACCAGCCGCATCGAGATCGGCACGGGCGTGATCGACATGCGCTACGAGAACCCGCTCTACATGGCCGAGGACGCCGGCTCGGCCGACCTCATCTCCGGCGGCCGGCTCCAGCTCGGCATCAGCCGGGGATCACCGGAGCAGGTCATCGAGGGTTGGCGCTACTTCGGCTACGCCCCCGCCGAGGGCGAGGACCAGGCCGACATGGCGCGCCGCCACACCGAGGTGCTGCTCCAGGTGCTGGAGGGGCAGGGGTTCGCCCAGCCCAACCCGCGCCCGATGTTCCCCAACCCGCCGGGGCTGCTGCGCATCGAGCCGCACTCGCCGGGCCTGCGCGATCGCATCTGGTGGGGCGCCGCCTCCGACGCCACCGCGCGCTGGGCGGCGGAGAAGGGCATGCACCTGATGAGCTCGACGCTGAAGGCGGACGAGACCGGAGAGCCCTTCCACGTCCAGCAGCGCAAGCAGATCGAGGTCTACCGCGATGCGTGGAAGGCGGCGGGCCACGAGGGCGAGCCGCGCGTGTCGGTGAGCCGCTCGATCATGCCGATCACCACCGACCTCGACCGGATGTACTTCGGCCGCGAGGGCGCCAGCACCGACCAGTTCGGCCAGATCGAGGCCAACCTCCGCGCGGTCTTCGGCAAGACGTACGCCGCCGAGCCGGAGATCCTGGTCAAGGAGCTCGCCGACGACGAGGCGATCGCCGCGGCCGACACCCTGCTGCTGACGGTGCCCAACCAGCTCGGCGTCGACTACAACGCCCACGTGCTCGAGACGGTGCTGACCCAGGTCGCGCCGGACCTCGGCTGGCGCTGAGCGCCGCTGCGGTCACTCAGGACGGGGCGGCGGCCCGCAGCTTCTCCAGCAGCGGACCGGCCGCCTCGTCGAGGAAGCGGTCCTGCCCCTCGTCGCCCACCTGCACCAGGGCGACGTCGGTGAAGCCCGCCTCCCAGTAGGCCGACACGGCCTCGACGATCGCATCGAGGTCGGGTCCGCACGGGATCGACCCGGCCACGTCCTCGGGTCGCACGAAGGTGGTCGCGGCGGAGAAGCCCGCAGGCGTGGGGAGGTCGGCGTTGACCGACCAGCCGCCGGCGAACCAGCGGAACTGCTCGTGCGCCCGCGCCATGGCAGCGTCCTCGTCGGGGTCCCAGCAGATCGGGATCTGACCGATCGCGCGGGCGTCCTTGCCGATGCGGGCTGCGCCCTCGACGTCGTTCCACGACTCGACGATCTCGGCCTTCGGCTCGACCGCCACGAGGTGGTCGGCGAGCGGGGCGAACCGTGCGATGGCGCGGTCCCCGGCGACGGCGACACCGATCTCGACGCCCTGCTCGGGGACGTCCCAGATGCGCGCCGAGTCCACCTGGAAGAACTCGCCCCGGTGGTCGGTGAGCTCGCCGGTGTGCAGCGCGCGGATCACCTCGATCGCCTCCGCGAGCATGTCCTGCCGCTCGGCGATCGCCGGCCAGCCCTCGCCGACGACGTGCTCGTTGAGGTTCTCGCCACTGCCGAGCCCGAGGGTGAAGCGTCCCTCGGCCAGGAGCTGCAGCGTGGCGGCCTTCTGGGCCACGACCGCGGGGTGGTAGCGCAGGGTCGGGCACGTCACGTACGTCATCAGTCCGACGTCGCTGGTCGCCTGCGCGACCGCGCCGAGCACCGTCCAGGCGTACGGCGCGTGCCCCTGCTCGGTGAGCCAGGGCGAGTAGTGGTCGCTCATCACCTCGAAGTCGAAGCCGACCCGCTCGGCGGAGACGGCGTAGGACACCAGCTCTCGCGGGCCGCTCTGCTCGGTCATCAACGTGTACCCGAAACGCGTCATGCGTCGACGTTAACCACCTCGGCGCGGCCGTCCACCACCCGCTCAGGTGAGCCCGCGTCAGGTGCGCGGTGCTTGTGTGTGGTCATGGACAACACCGACGGACAGGACCCGAAGACCGACCAGGACGGCAACGAGGGCCAGGTCTCCGAGACGGCCTCCGAGTTCGGGGAGCCGATCAGCTCGGGCGACTCCGTGGCCGGGCAGCCCGACCCCCATCCCGACAGGGCCGACGAGGGCCCCCAGGGACCTGACGCCATCCCGGACGACCCCACGGGGGAGCACCCCCACAAGCCGTGACGATGCGGTAGGAACGTGCCATGAGCAGACCCGTGGTCGTGGTGGTCGGAGCCGGTCCGGGCGTGAGCGGGTCGGTGGCCCGCCGGTTCGCCGAGGAGGGCTACGACGTGGCGCTCCTCGGTCAGGACCAGGAGGTCATCGACGCGCTCGTGCCCGACCTCGAGGCCCGCGGTGCGACGGTCGGCCACACGGTTGCCGACGTCACCGACGAGCAGGCCGCACGCGACGCCGTACGCCGCTTCGGTGATCACACCGGACGCATCGACGTGCTGCACTTCAACCCGAGTGCCTTCCGCGAGAAGGACCCGCTGCAGCTCACCGTCGACGAGCTGCTCGAGGACGTCGCGCTCGGCGTCGGAGCGCTGTTGACCGTCGTGCAGGCGGCACGGCCCTACCTGTCGTCCGGCGCCCGCATCAGCGTCACCGGCAGCATGGCCGCGGACCGGCCGTGGGAGGGCGCGGCCTCGCTCGGCGTGCAGAAGGCCGGCGTGCGCAACCTGGTCCACAGCCTCGACAAGACCCTGGCCCCCGACGGGATCCGTGCGGTCTCGGTGACGGTGCGCGGCGCCCTGGCCCGCGAGGGTGCCTTCACCCCCGACCGGGTCGCCGACGCGATCTGGGCAGCGGTCGCGCGTGACGACGACGGCTGGACCAGTGAGGTCACCTACTCCGGGTGACGCCTCAGCGCCTGCGGCCCCACACCACGTAGGCGATCGGGCCCACGGGCTGCACCGACAGTGCCGGTCCCCACAGCACCTTCGGTCCGCGCACCAGCTCCGCGGGTCGCTGCTTGAGGTCGCGCAGGCACCACGTGGTCAGGGCGATCTCTGCGATCCCCGTCGCGACGACGATCTTCTTCTGCGTCGGGGTCATGTCGGACCAGCTCTTCTTCGCCATGGCCCGAACGTATACCGGCCGCTGCGTCAGGAGGCGTCCTTCGCCACCAGTGTCAGCACGTCGTACGTCGCGACCGGCTCGTCGTCGCCGTTGACCACCAGGGCGTCCCAGCGGACCTCGCCGTAGTCGGCGGACGAGCGCGGGGTGATCTGCTTGACCGTCAGCGTCACCCGGATCGCGTCGCCGGCCTTGACCGGGGTGAGGAAGCGGAGGTTGTCGACCCCGAAGTTCGCCAGCACGGGCCCCGGCGCAGGGTCGACGAACAGGCCGGCCGCCATCGACACGATGAGGTAGCCGTGCGCGACGATCCCGCCGAACAGCGGGTTCTGGGCCGCCGCCTCGGGGTCGGTGTGGGCGTAGAACGTGTCGCCGGTGAAGTCCGAGAAGTGGTCGATGTCCTCGAGCGAGATCACGCGCGGCTCGGAGACGATCGTGTCGCCGACCGCGAGCGTGGCCAGCGAGTGGCGGAACGGGTGCTCGGGCGTGACCGTGCGCTGCGAGCCGCGCGTCCAGCGACCGGTGATCGCGGTCAGCATGTCGGGAGAGGCCTGGATCGCCGAGCGCTGCATGTGGTGCAGCACGCCGCGTACGCCGCCGAGCTCCTCGCCGCCACCCGCGCGACCGGGGCCGCCGTGCACCAGCATCGGCAGCGGCGAGCCGTGGCCGGTCGACTCGGGCGCGTCGTCACGGTCCAGGACCAGGATGCGGCCGTGCCACGGAGCCAGGCCGAGGACGAGGCTGCGGGCGACGGCCGGGTCGTGCGTCACGACCGAACCGACGAGCGAGCCCTTGCCGCGCGCGGCCAGTGCGATCGCCTCGTCGAGCGAGTCGTACGTCATCACCGTCGACACCGGCCCGAAGGGCTCGACGTCGTGGGGCTCGACGGCTCCGGCGCGGGCGCGCAGCAGCACCGGCGACATGAAGGCGCCGCGGCCGTCGCCGACGACCTCGACCTCGTCGAGCACGACGTCGCACGACGACCGCAGTGCTTCGACGGCCTTGCGGACCTCCTGGCGCTGGCCGAGCGAGGCGAGCGGACCCATCCGCACCGACTCGTCGTCCGGGTGCCCGACCGTGACCGACGCGAGCCTCGTCCGGATCGCCTCGGTCATCTCGTCGGCGACCGCCGACGGCACGATGACGCGACGGATGGCCGTGCACTTCTGGCCTGCCTTGGCGGTCATCTCGGTGACGACGCCCTTGACGAACAGGTCCCACTCGGGGTCGCCGGCGGCCACGTCGGGTCCGAGCACGGAGCAGTTGAGCGAGTCTGCCTCGACCTGGAGCTGCACGCCCCCGTGCAGCACCGACGGGTGCTGGCGCAGGATGCCGGCGGTGTGCGCCGAGCCGGTGAAGGCGACCGAGTCCTGCACGCCGAGGTGGTCGAGCAGGTCGCCGGCCGAGCCCGACAGCAGCTGGAGGGAGCCCTCGGGGAGGAGGCCCGACTCGATGATCCGGCGCACGACCAGCTCGGTGAGGTACGCCGTCTGGCTGGCCGGCTTGACCAGCGAGGGGAGCCCGGCGACGAAGGCCGGCGCGAGCTTCTCGAGCATGCCCCAGACGGGGAAGTTGAAGGCATTGATCTGGACGGCCACGCCGGGGCGCGAGGTGTAGACGTGCTGGCCCATGAAGATGCCGGTCCGGCCGAGCTGCTCGAGGTCGCCGTCGCACACGACGACGTCGTTGGGGAGCTCGCGGCGGCTCTTGGAGGAGTAGCTGAAGACGGTGCCGAAGCCGCCGTCGATGTCGATCATCGAGTCGCGCCGGGTCGCGCCGGTGCGCAGCGACAGCTCGTAGAGCTCGTCCTTGAGACCCGTCAGGTGGGTCGCGAGCTCCTTGAGGAGCAGGGCGCGCTCGTGGAACGTCAGCGCCCGGATCGCGGGGCCGCCCACGGCGCGGGCGTGGTGGGCCATCGCGCCGAGGTCGAGGCCGGAGCTGGAGATGCGCGCGACCTCCTCGCCCGTGGAGGCGTCGAGCAGCGGGTCGCCCTCGGCGGAGGAGGTGAACCAGCGTCCTGCGGCGTAGCTCTCGAGCAAACGGGTCACGACGGCTCCATCGGGTCCGGGGGAGGGGCGGGGCACGCGGGTGCTCCCCGGTGCTTGCACGCACGGGGCGCGTCGTGCAAAAGTAATACAGACCGTTCGGTCAGTAAAGCCCATCCGGAGGAGGAGCGGTGACCACGAGCGACACGGCGACCGACGCCCAGCTGTCCGCGCTGGAGGCGCGCTTCGAGGACACGATCGCGCGCAGCGAGCGCATCGAGCCCCGCGACTGGATGCCGGAGGGCTATCGCAAGACCCTCGTGCGCCAGATCGCCCAGCACGCGCACAGCGAGATCATCGGCATGCAGCCGGAGGGCAACTGGATCACCCGAGCCCCGAGCCTGCGCCGCAAGGCGATCCTGCTGGCCAAGGTTCAGGACGAGGCCGGCCACGGGCTCTACCTCTACTCCGCGGCCGAGACCCTTGGCGTCTCGCGCGGCGAGCTGACCGAGATGCTCATCGAGGGCCGCCAGAAGTACTCCTCGATCTTCAACTACCCGACGCTGTCGTACGCCGACGTCGGCACGATCGGCTGGCTGGTCGACGGTGCGGCGATCTGCAACCAGGTCCCGCTGTGCCGCACGTCCTACGGTCCCTACGGCCGCGCCATGATCCGGGTGTGCAAGGAGGAGTCCTTCCACCAGCGCCAGGGCTACGAGCTGCTGATGACGATGATGCAGGGCACCGAGGAGCAGCGCGCGATGGTGCAGGAGTCGGTGAACCGGTTCTGGTGGCCGGCTCTGATGATGTTCGGCCCGCCCGACGAGGACTCGCCCAACACCGCCCAGTCGATGGCGTGGGGGATCAAGCGCAACACCAACGACGACCTGCGCCAGCGCTTCGTCGACATGTCCGTGCCGCAGGCCGAGGCCCTCGGGGTCACCTTCCCCGACCCGGACCTGAAGTGGAACGCCGAGCGCGGCCACCACGACTTCGGCGAGCCCGACTGGGACGAGTTCATGCAGGTCGTGAAGGGAAACGGTCCCTGCAACGCCCAGCGCATCGCGCACCGCCGCACGGCCCACGAGGACGGCGCCTGGGTCCGCGAGGCGGCCCTGGCCTTCGCCGACCGCCAGCGAGAGGCGGCGCGCGCGTGAGCGGGCAGGACTTCACCACCGAGGGCGGCCACGGCGCGGTCCCGCTCCAGGGTGTCCCCGCGGCGAAGCCGGGGCACGGCTCGGAGCGCGAGTGGCCGCTCTACGAGGTGTTCGTGCGCGGCAAGCGCGGCCTCAACCACGTCCACGTCGGCTCGCTGCACGCCGCCGACGACGAGATGGCGCTGCGCCACGCCCGCGACGTCTACACCCGCCGCAACGAGGGCGTCAGCGTCTGGGTCGTGCAGGCGCGCCACGTCGCCGCGTCCAGCCCGGACGAGAAGGACCCGATGTTCGCTCCCAGCGGCGACAAGGTCTACCGCCACCCGACCTTCTACTCCATCCCCGACGACGTCCCCCACATGTGAGGAACCCGATGTCGCACCTCACCCCCGACCCCAACGTGTCCGCCGGGAGCGCCTACGACGGCCTGCTCGAGCACCACGAGGTCGCCGGAGACTCCTCCCAGTGGGCCTTCGGCACAGACTTCGAGGACCCGCTGGCCGGGGTCGACACCACGGTCCCCGCCGACGTCGACCCCGCGGCCCTGGCGGCCTACTGCCTGATGCTCGGCGACGACGCGCTCGTGATGTCGCACCGGCTCTCGGAGTGGTGCAGCCGTGCCCCCGACCTCGAGGAGGACATCGCGCTGGCCAACACCGCGCTCGACCTCCTGGGCCAGGCGCGGCTCCTGCTCGCACGGGCCGCAGCTGCCGACCCCGCCGTCGTGCCCGCGCTGCCCGAGGGCTCGCCGGTCCCTGCCGAGGACGCGCTGGCGTTCTTCCGCGAGGCCGGTGACTTCCGCAACGTCCGGCTGGCCGAGGTCCCCAACGGCGACTTCGCGCACACGGTCGTGCGGCTGCTGCTCTTCTCCAGCGTGCGGCTCGCGCTCCTCGAGCAGCTCGCCTCCAGCCGCGACCCGGTGCTCTCCGCCATCGCGGTCAAGGGCGTCAAGGAGCTGGCCTACCACCGCGACTACGCCGGCCGCTGGTTCCTCACCCTCGCCCAGGGCACGGACGAGTCCCGCCGACGCCTCGAGGCGGCGCTGCGCGAGCTGTGGCCCCTCTACCCCGAGCTCCTCACCACGCACCCCGTCGAGCAGTCCGTGGCCGAGGCCGGCGTCGGCGTCGCCCCGGACTCCGTGGCCAGCGCGGTCGAGGTGGTGCTCGAGCAGGTGCTCGCCGTGAGCGAGGTCGACCGTCCCGACGGCCAGCCGCTGGCCGGCGTACGCGGTCGCACCGGACGCGACGGCCTGCACTCCGAGGCGCTGTCGCGGATGCTCGCCGAGATGCAGGTCGTGGCCCGCGCCCACCCCACGGGCCGGTGGTGAGCGTGCGCGCGCGTGAGGTCGCCGCGTCGGTCACCGACCCCGAGATGCCGATGCTGACCCTCGAGGACCTCGGCGTGCTGCGCGGGGTGCGCGAGGAGGGGAGTCGCGTCACCGTCACGATCACGCCCACCTACTCCGGCTGCCCGGCGATGGCCACGATGCGCGACGACCTGGTCCACCGCCTCGCCGATGCCGGCTACACCGCCACGGTGGAGGTCTCGCTGTCCCCGGCGTGGTCGAGCGACTGGATCACCGACCGCGGCCGGCAGGCGCTGCGCGACCACGGTCTCTCCGCTCCCGGTCCCACGCCCCACCGCGCCGGTCCCGTCCCCCTGACGCTCCTGCCCGTGCGCCGCGACCTCGCGTGCCCGCGCTGCTCGTCGACCGAGGTGGAGCTGACCTCGGAGTTCGGCGCCACCGCCTGCAAGGCCCTCTACCGCTGCACCGCGTGCGCGGAGCCCTTCGAGCACGTCAAGGAGATCTGATGACGGTCCTCGACACCCCACGGCGTACGCGATCGGCCGCGTTCCACACGCTCACGGTCGCGCGCGTCGAGCCGCTGACCGACGACTCCGCGGCGATCACCTTCGACGTGCCGGCGGGCCTGGCGGGGGAGTACGACTTCGCGCCGGGGCAGTCGCTGACCCTGCGCCGCACGATCGACGGGCGCGAGGAGCGCCGCACCTACTCGATCTGCGCGCCCGCGGGCGCGGCTCCCCGCATCGGGGTGCGTGAGATCCCGGACGGGTTGTTCTCCCGCTGGCTGGTCCGCGACGTCCGCCCCGGTGACGAGGTCGACGTGCAGGTCCCGACCGGCAGCTTCACCGTCGATCCCGCCACCGGTGGGCGGCACCTGTGCCTCGCCGCGGGCTCGGGGATCACCCCGATGCTGTCGATCGCGGGGTCGCTGCTCGCGGGCGGCGACGCCGAGGTGGCGCTGGTCTACGGCAACCGCACCACCTCCTCGGTGATGTTCTCCGAGGAGCTCGGCGACCTCAAGAACTCCCACGGCGCGCGCCTCCAGCTGGTGCACGTGCTGTCGCGCGAGCCGCGCGACGTCGAGCTGTTCTCCGGCCGGCTCGACGCCGACCGGATCCGGCGCATCCTCACCTCGCTGCTGCCGGTCGGCCGGTTCGACCACGTCTGGCTGTGCGGGCCGTACGCCATGGTCGAGCAGGCGCGCGACGTGCTGCGCGAGCTCGGCGTCGCCGACGACCGCGTGCACGCCGAGCTGTTCTACGTCGACGCCCCGCCGCCGGAGCTCCACCGTCCCGTCGCGGTGCGCGAGGGCGCGACCACCGACGTCACGGTGGTGCTCGACGGCCTCTCGGCCACGGCGGCGCTGCCGCAGGACCAGAGCATCCTCGACAGCGCCCAGGCCACGCGCTCGGACTTGCCCTTCGCCTGCAAGGGCGGCGTGTGCGGCACCTGCCGCGCGAAGGTGGTCGAGGGCGAGGTCGACATGCGCCGCAACTACGCGCTCGAGCCCGCCGAGGTCGAGGCCGGCTTCGTGCTGACCTGCCAGAGCTTCCCGCTCGGCGACGCCGTCACCGTCGACTTCGACGCCTAGGCCGACGTGCACGACGCGGCGATGGGGATGTGGGCCGACGACGCGGCCAGCGCGATGCTCGGCATGCAGGCGGTCGAGGTGGCGCCCGGTCGCGCGCGGGTGTCGATGCTCGTGCGGCCTGACATGGTCAACGGCCACGACCTCTGCCACGGCGGGGTGATCGCCAGCCTGGCCGACTCCGCCTTCGCGCTGGCCTGCAACTCCCACGGGCCGGTGACGGTGGCAGCGGGGTTCTCGATCGACTTCCTCCAGCCGGGTCGCCTCGGCCAGGTCCTGCACGCGGAGGCGCGCGAGGTCTCGCGCCGCGGCCGGTCGGGGATCTACGACGTCACGGTGCGCGCCGACGACCCCGAGGCAGGCGAGGTCATCGCGGAGTTCCGCGGCCGGAGCCGGACCCTGCCTGATCCGAGGGGCGCGGACCGGGGGATTGCGCCCCGTGGGTGAGCCCGTCGAAGGCCAGCGCCACCACCGCGTCGGTCAGCGGTGCCGCCTCCACGCCGGGGCGCACCCACTCGACCAGCGAGTTCACCATCCCGAAGAGCAGCCGGCTGATCACGAGCGGGTCGAGGTCGTCGCGGAGCACGCCCTCGTCGACCGCGTCGCGGACCATGTCGGCCAGCCGCTCGTCGATGCCCCGCCGGCGCGCGAGCGCCGCCTTCTCGACCGGGGTGTTGCCGTGCACCCGCAGCAGCAGGGTCACCGCGGGCAGGTGGTCGACCAGCACTGTCACGCTGTTGCGTACGGCGGCGCGCAGGCGCTGCTCGGCGTCGAGGCCGTCGGTGGTCGACACGGCGTCGAGCGCCGCGGTCAGGGCGTCGAGGGCCTCGTCCACGGCGCTCTGGAGCAGGTGCTCCTTGCTCGGCACGTGGTGGTAGATCGCCGACTTCGTCAGCCCCAGCTCCCGGGCCACGTCGCCCACGCTCGTGGCGTCGTAGCCCTGCCGGTTGAAGAGGTCGACCGCCACCCGCACCACGGCCTGCTGGTCGTGGCCGGGGCGTCCCCGACGCGACGCGCCCTCCGACCTCTCTGCCATGCCGGACACCTTCCCACGACCCACACCCCCGACACGCCCGCGACCCGGAGGACCACACCGTGCTCGACCTGACACCCCGGCCCGGCGACCTCGACCGGATCGAGACCGCTCCGCTGGAGGACCTGCGCGCCCTGCAGCTCGAGCGGCTCCGGTGGTCGGTGCGCCACGCCTACGACCACGTCCCCCACTACAGCCGCGCCTTCGACGAGGCCGGCGTCGGCCCGGACGACATCGGGTCGCTGGCCGACCTGGCCCGGCTGCCGTTCACGACCAAGGCGACGCTGCGCGACAACTACCCGTTCGGCATGTTCGCGGTGCCGCGCGAGGACGTCGTACGCCTCCACGCCTCCAGCGGCACGACCGGCAAGCCGACCGTGGTCGGCTACACCCGCGACGACCTCGACATGTGGGCAGACGTCGTGGCCCGCTCGATCCGCGCGGCCGGCGGGCGCCGCGGGATGGTGCTGCACAACGCCTACGGCTACGGGCTCTTCACCGGCGGACTCGGCGCCCACGCCGGGGCCGAGCGCCTCGGCTGCACGGTGGTGCCGGTCTCCGGAGGCATGACGCAGCGCCAGGTGCAGCTGATCGTGGACTTCGAGCCCGACGTGATCATGGTGACGCCGTCCTACATGCTCTCGATCATCGACGAGATGGAGGCGCAGGGCGTCGACCCGCGCTCGACCTCGCTCAAGGTCGGGATCTTCGGTGCCGAGCCGTGGACCAACGACATGCGCCGCGAGATGGAGGAGCGCACCGACATGCACGCCGTCGACATCTACGGCCTGTCCGAGGTGATCGGTCCCGGCGTGGCGAGCGAGTGCGTGGAGACCAAGGACGGCCTGCACGTGTGGGAGGACCACTTCTACCCCGAGATCATCGATCCGGTGACGGGCGAGGTGCTGCCCGACGGCGAGGAGGGGGAGCTGGTGTTCACCACGCTCACCAAGCAGGCCATGCCGGTCATCCGCTACCGCACCCGCGACCTCACCCGGCTGCTGCCGGGCACGGCCCGCACGATGCGGCGGATGGAGAAGATCACCGGCCGCACCGACGACATGATCATCCTGCGCGGGGTGAACCTCTTCCCGACCCAGATCGAGGAGATCGTCCTCGGGCTGCCGGCGCTGTCGCCGCACTTCCAGTGCCACCTCGACCGGAGCGGCAACCTCGACACCCTCACCGTCCGGGTCGAGCGCCGCGAGCACACCACGCCGGACGAGGTGGCAGCCGCCGAGGCCGAGCTCGCCCGCAGGATCAAGGCGTCGATCGGTGTCAGCGTGACCGTGGACGTGGTCGACGTGGCCTCGATCGAGCGCTCGGTCGGGAAGATGCGTCGCATCGTCGACCACCGCCCGGCGCGCTGATCCCCAGACATTTGCCGACAACGACCGGGCTGGGGCTACAGTGGTCGCAGCGTTCCAGACGCCGTGCCGCTGTGATCACCCCCGATCCGCCGGCCACCGCGCACCTGACGCCCGCTCCACACCTCCACGCCGTGGCGTGCGGGCAGAGCCGCAGCCGGGCTCGCCCTTGCTGCGACGCGTACCCAAGTCCGGGAGGACCCCTTGGCCCAGCGCCAGCGCTCACGCGGCGGTCGTCGCACCCCTGCGCATGCCCGTCACAAGGACAACGAGGGCATCGTCCCCGTGCTGGCGCGCGCCGTGCGCGAGCTCGAGTCCGCCGTCCAGCGCGGCCCGCTCGCCCCGGGGCAGCGGGTGCGGTTCCAGGTGGTCGCGCTGCTGGTGCGCGAGCACCGTGGCGACGTACGCGCCTCGTCCGAGCTGACCGACGCCCAGAAGGCCGACGAGCTCAAGCGCCTCGACGGCATCGCGACGATCCTGGCCAAGACCGCCACCCGCGACCCCTCGCTCTTCGCGCTGCTCTCGGAGGACGCGGTCGTCACCGACAGCGCCCGTGACCTGCGCCTGGAGATGCTGCGCAAAGCCGGGGTCGAGGTCGTCCCCGAGGAGCCCAAGCCCGACGACGAGGCCGGCCCCGGCCTCGGTGAGCGCCGCGTCGTCCCGCAGTCGGTCGTGCAGCACCAGCTCGCCAACCCGTTCCTCGTGCCCGACTTCGGCATCGGCCGCGAGCGCCGTCGCGTGCACGGGCGGCTGGCGACGTGGGAGCTGCTCGGCCCGCTGTTCCGCTCCTTCGAGCTCGGCGGCGCCTCCTCGTGCATGGACCTGCCCGAGGCCACCTCCCTCAACGCTCCCGGCAAGCTCGAGCTGATGCCCCACCAGGCCCGGCTCATCGCCTCGGCCGCCGAGGGCCACCGCACCTTCCTGCTCGCCGACGAGCCCGGCCTCGGCAAGACCGCGCAGGCGCTCCTCGCCGCGCAGGCCGCCGACGCCTTCCCGCTGCTCGTCGTGTGCCCCAACGTCGTCAAGACCAACTGGGCGCGCGAGACCGAGCGCTGGACCCCGCGCCGCCGCGCCACCGTGATCCACGGCGATGGCGACCGTGTCGACGCCTTCGCCGACGTCATCATCGTCAACTACGAGATCCTCGACCGCCACGTCGGCTGGCTCGGTGACTTCGGCTTCCGCGGGATGGTCGTCGACGAGGCCCACTTCATCAAGAACAAGACCTCGCAGCGCTCGCGCCACGTGCTCGAGCTGTCCGAGCGGCTGCGCGCGCGCACCGCCCGCCCGCTGCTGATGGCGCTCACCGGCACCCCGCTGATCAACGACATCGAGGACTTCCGCGCGATCTGGCAGTTCCTGGGCTGGATCGACGACACGATGCCGATGGCCCGGCTGATGGAGGCGCTCGAGGAGACCGACCTGACGCCGGCGGACCCGCCGTTCTACCCCGCGGCGCGCAAGGCCGTCATCGACCAGGGCATCGTGCGTCGTCGCAAGGTCGACGTCGCCTCGGACATCCCGGCCCGCCGCATCGCCGACATCCCCGTCGAGCTCGACGACGAGGACACCCGCTCGATCCGTGGAGCGGAGCAGGAGCTCGCCCGCAGGCTCGTCCAGCGCTACAAGGCTGCGCTCGAGACCCGGCGTACGGGCTCCGTCGTCGACGGCATCGACCACGAGCTCGTACGCCGCGTCGCGACGTGGGAGCGCGAGGAGATGGACTCCGGCACGGGCGGGGAGAACGTCTTCTCGATGTTCCGCCGGATCGGCCGCGCGAAGGCCGGCCTCGCCGCCGACTACGCCGCCCAGCTGGCGCGCAACGTCGGCAAGGTGGTCTTCTTCGCCCGCCACGTCGACGTCATGGACATCGCCGAGGAGACCTTCACCCGGCGCGGGCTCAAGCACGCCTCGATCCGTGGCGACCAGTCGCCCAAGGCGCGCGAGCGCGCGATCGAGTCGTTCGTCAACGACCCCGACGTGCAGGTCATCGTCTGCTCGCTCGCCGCTGCCGGCGTGGGCGTCAACCTCCAGGTCGCGTCCAACGTGGTGCTGGCCGAGCTGTCGTGGACCGATGCCGAGCAGACCCAGGCCATCGACCGCGTGCACCGCATCGGCCAGAGCGACCCGGTCACGGCGTGGCGGATCATCGCCGCGCAGACCATCGACACCCGGATCGCGGAGCTCATCGACTCCAAGGCCGGGCTCGCGGCGCGGGCGCTCGACGGCTCCGACGAGGAGGTCTCGTCCTCGGCCAACATCCAGACCGAGGCGCTGGTCGCGCTGCTCACCGACGCGCTGGAGCGCGAGCTGGGCTGAGTCCCACCCCTGCGGACCTGCTGGGGACCCTCGGCCCTTGTCCCGCCGGGCCTCGGCCGGTAGGCAGGAGGCATGAGCGAAGATCGCGAAATCTACGGCGACATGTCGGTCGACGACGAGGACCAGCTGCAGCCCGGGGACACGCTGGACGACGGCGACCTCGAGGACGTGCTGGACCGCGGCTACTCGCCGCCGGACCGGGCCCCCAAGGGCTATGAGGACTACCCGACCGAGGCCGAGCGCCTCCAGGGCGAGTCCCTCGACGAGAAGCTCGCCGAGGAGGAGCCCGAGCCCGACCCGTACGCCGAGGCCGAGGCCGAGGACACCACCGACCGCGAGGACGAGAACGCCCTCGACGAGCAGCTCGGCCTCGACGAGGCGGACGAGCGCAGCGGCCGTCTGGTCCAGCCCGACGAGGGTCTGGGCGAGGACGTCGACAAGCAGGAGGTCGCCCTCGACGTCGGCATCGACGGCGCCGGCGCCTCGGCCGAGGAGGCCGCCATGCACATCACCCGCGAGCCAGAGCCGCCGACGGGCTGAGGTCTGGCTCCACGGTCGCGATCCCCGGGTACCCGGGGATCCTGGAGCCTCACCCCCGAAGCTTCGGGGGTGAGGCTCCAGTTCGGAGGGGGAAGCCCTACTCGGGGATGCCCGGCCCCACGACTTCCAGCCCGTAGCGCGGACCGACCTCGGCCCACCTCGGCAGCTCGACCTCTGGCGGCAGTCCGTCCTCGCCCGGGAGGCGCCGCTCAAGCGCCGGGATGCCGACCTCGTCGTAGAGACCCATCAGCCCGCCCGGGGCGGTGAACGCGACGAACCGCGCCGGCGACGTCCCGCGGATGCGGAAGGCGTGCGGCACCGACTGCGGCAGCCAGATGAAGCATCCGTCGTCCAGCTCGTGGGTCTCCTCGCCCGCGCGGTAGCTCACCCGTCCCTCGAGGACGAGGAAGGCCTCTGCCTCCCGGGTGTGGCGGTGCAGGGGAGTGGCGATGCCGGGCGGCTGCGTCACGAGGGAGACGCCGAGCCGGCCACTGGTCTCCGCAGCGCCGACGAGGTGCTCGAAGAGCGAGCCCATCGCCCAGGTCGCAGGGCCCTCGCCGGGACGGCGTACGACGACGCCCGTGGCGGTGGTGGAGTCCGTCATGACACGACCTCGATTCACCCGAAGCGACTTCGGATGAATGTACGCTACGACTCGTGGTCGAACAGGTCAAGAGGTCCTACCGCTCCGGGCGCCGTGCCGAGCAGGCGGCGGCGACGCGGACCGCGGTGCTGCGCGCCGCGCGCGAGCACTTCGTCGAGCGGGGCTACGCGGCGACCGCTGTCGCCGGGATCGCAACGAGCGCCGGCGTCAACGTCGACACCGTCTACCGCAGCGTCGGTCGCAAGCCGCAGCTCCTGCTGGCGGTGATCGACATGGCGCTCGCCGGCACGGGCGAGCCCGTGGTCGCCGAGCAGCGTGACTACGTGCAGGCGGTGCTGGCCGCCGAGGGGGCGCGCGCCAAGCTCGAGACGTACGCCGACGCGCTGGGCCGCGTGATGCCGCGGGTCGCGCCGCTCTTCGACTCGCTGGCGCAGGCAGCCCTGACCGAGCCGGACTGCGCGGAGCTGCGCGACAGCATCGGTGAGCGTCGTCGGGCCAACATGCTGAAGCTCGCCGTCGACCTGCGTGCCACGGGCGACCTGAGGGACGACCTCGACGATGACGAGGTCGCCGACCTGCTGTGGACGACCAACTCCCCGGAGCACTACGCCCTCACGATGGCGCGCGGTTGGTCGGCCGACACCTACGCCAGGCGCCTGGGCGACCTGTGGACGCGGCTGCTGCTGGCGGACCCGCTTCGCGCGGCGGGCTAGCCTCGAGCGGGTGAGGGCAGGAGTCGTGGCGACCGCGGTCGCCGTCGTCGCGCTCTCGGCCGGCTGCACCACCGTCGGCGAGCCGAGCGGGAGTGACCCGGGTGCCGGTCAGGCCGCACCTGCGCCCGACGTCCCTGTTGTCGACAGCCAGGCGTGCGAGGAGGTGCGGACCGGCATCGATGCCTTCAACCTCGGTGACTACGACGGGACAGTGGAGCACTTCGAGGCTGCGGTGCCACTGGCCGAGGCGCAGGACGACGGGTCCACGGAGGCGCGCCAGCTGGTCGGGGCGGTCCGCTACTACGCGGCGCTGGATGCCGGGGCCTATCCCGAGGCCGCACGGTCCTCGCCCGAGTTCGCGAAGTACAAGGCGATCACGCTGGGCCAGTGCATGCCTGTCGACCGTGAGGCGCCGGGGGAGTCGTCCGGGACAGACACCTGAAGTGCTTGCATGCGTATTCGAACAGGTGTACGATGGCGTGAGCACGCCGGTCCGGAACGGATCCCTCGTCTGAGGTGACGGGAATCCCGGGATCGGGACAGTCATCCATAGAACCCGTCGTGGTGCTGGCGGGGTGCCTCCAGGGCTCTCGGGTGACGACCTGGCAACGGTGCCACCAGTCATGCCTCTCCGCTCCGCCCGACCAGGGCGGTGAACTGTGAGTGCGTGCGAGGAGGTGGCTGGTGCATCCGATCATCGAGTGTGCCGACGACCTCGGTGCTGCGCTCAAGGGCGTGGCGTCGGTGGAGCCGGCGTTCATGACGACCGAGGACAAGCAGGTGGCGCTGGTGGCGTTGACGGAGGTTCGCTCCCAGCTCGATGCCGTGACTGCGCGGCTCCTTGCCGCGTCGGATGATGTGGCTGAGGCGCACGGGCTGCGGGATGCGGCGGCGTGGCTGGCGGTGCAGACCCGTACGACCCGGGCCGAGGCCCGACGAGTGCTTGCGCTCGGGCGGGGCTGCGAGCAGCACCCTGCCGTGGGGGCGGCGCTGTCGGGTGGTGGGTTGCGTGCGGCGCAGGCGCGGGTGGTGGTGGAAGCGGTCGACGCGCTCCCGTCCCGCGTCGATGCTGACACGCGGCAGCGGGCCGAGGCGGTGCTCCTCGACCTGGCCGCCCAGCACGACGCCCGGGAGCTGCGGCAGATCGGGAAGCGGATCCTCGACGTGGTCGCCCCCGAGGTGGGCGAGTCGCACGAGGCAGCCGTGCTGGAGGCGGAGGAGCGCCGGGCCGCGTCGTTGGTGGACTTCACCATGTCGGACGACGGGGAGGGTCGCTGTCGCGGGTCCTTCGTCGTGCCGTCCCACGTGGGCGCCATGCTGAAGCGCCACCTGCTGGCGCTGGCCAACCCGGCCCGCCACACGGAAGACGAGCTCCGCGACGAGACAGGCGAGTGGAAGCCGCTGCGCCGCCGTCTGGGGGAGGCGCTCATCGAGTACGTCGAGCGCTACCCGGTCGACGCGACCCCGCAGACCGCAGGCGTCAACGCCACCGTCGTGGTCACCATGACGATCGAGCAGCTGCTGGGCGAGACCGCTACCGCGTTGCTGGACGAAGGGTCGCGGATGTCCGCGGGCCAGGCGCGGCGCCTGGCCTGCGAGGCCGGGATCATCCCGGTCGTCCTTGACTCGAAGTCCGTGCCCCTGGACATGGGGCGCGCGGCTCGGCTCTTCACCAAGTCCCAGCGCATCGCGCTCGGGCTGCGCGACGGTGGCTGCACCGCACGCGGATGCGAGACCTCCGCTTCCGGGTGCCACGCCCACCACGACGACCCCTGGTCCCGATCCGGACTCACCGACCTCGCCAACGGCCGGCTCCTGTGCCCGCGACATCACCGACTGGCACACGACTCCCGCTACGCGATGACCATCCACGCCGACAACAAGGTCACCTACGCCAGGAGGACGTAGGCCGGTGAGACGAGCGAGGTCCACCGCCGCGACGTGGGCAGCGGGTGGCCGCTGACTGTCGACTCGGTCCTGCTCACCTGCCAGGAAGGATTCGTCTCCGTCCAGGTCGACGGGCGCACCGACGCGATCAACCGCACGACGGGAACGCGTGGGGTGTCGACCAGCTTCGTTGAGGTCTGGTCGCCCGACCCGTCCCGACCGCAAGGACGAATGAGCCTGGAACCGTTGGTCGAGCACGGCGAGGCGCTCTGCGGGTGACGTCCGAGCTGGTCCTGGCGCGGATTCTCTGGGATCGAACGCGCTCCGGCTCGTCGTAGAGTCACCACGTGGAAAATCCTCCGGCCGACCACTTCCCGGATGAGCTGTCGGGGCACTTCTGGGCGACGCTGTCCCGCGTCGACGATCTCGATCGCTGGCGATTCGTCGTCTCCGACTACCAGAACAACGTGTTGCTCACTGGTCTGGCTTCCACCGAGCACAAGCCGCCCGCATCGTACGGGCGTGGGACGCGGTCATCGTCTCGGAGTTCAGCGGCAACGACGACCCGAGCCTCCCTTTCTCGGAGCGGGGGGAGTGAAGCGTCCGGATCTGCCACTGGGGCGGACCGCGCGTGCCGATCACGCCGTCGCGTTCTCCGCAGCGTCGGTGAGCGTGTCCAGGTCCAGCACCCGGACGTTGCCGGGATCCTGGCGAGCCGCCAGCGACCAGATGGTCGTGTCGTGGTCGGCACCCGGAAGCCGTACGTCTGCCTCGCCTGCGACGTGGAAGTGGCCGTGGGCGAGGAGCCTGGGCCGAACGCCCAGCACAGCCCGCGTGACCTTGTCGATGCCGTCGGCGGCGTACGCCAGCACGTCGTCGGGCCAGCCCATCGGGTTGCCGGCCATGATGTCGGCGACAGTGGTGGTGCAGTAGGGCGGGGCAGGGCTGTCGTGGGTCAGCATGACGTCGGCGTGGCCGCCCGCGGTCGTCGCCTGCACGTGCTCCTCCCGGAGCACCTCGGTGGGCCACCAGTCGACGCCCTCGGTCAGCAGCCCGCGGTTCACCGACGGGGCACTTCCGAGAGCGACGAACGAACGGCCGCCCAGCTCCCAGCGGAACCCTCTGGGGAGCATCGAGATGTGATCGCGCACTGCGATCGGCCGCAGGGTGCCGTCGCCGTCCTGCCATCGCGCCTCGGCCCAGAGTGCGTCGAGCAGGTCCCAGTTCTCGTGGTTCCCGGTGATGCACTGCAGCTCGATCCCGTATTCGGCGCACAGCGACTCGACGGTGTCGAGGTATCCCTCGGGGTCCGGGCCGTAGCCGAACCGGAGGTCGCCCAGCTGGCAGGCCACGTCGATGTCGCCGCGCTCGCCGAGCAGCCTCAGGCAGTCGACAGCTGCGTCGACCTCGCCCTCCAGGTCGCCGATCAGCCCGATCTTCACGGAGCCGATGCTCTCAGGGCGTCTCGCCGGTCGACGCCACGGGCGCGTCCGGCTCGACGTCGACGAGGCAACCGCTCCACCGGAGTGCCTGAGCAGAGATGGCCGCAGGATCGAGTGGGAACCCGGGCCCGGGACCGTCGTCGTACCCCGGCAGGTAGCTGACAGGCACGTCCTCGTAGTGGCTCGACGCGCCCGGCGGAAGGGAGACGCGCTTCCCGTCCGTCCCGGTGCCTGTCGCCTGCCACTCCATCCGGACGCGACGGATGGCACCGCGCGTGACGGGGAAGCCGTCGGGTGCGTCGATGTTGTTCAGCGAGACGACGCCCGTGATCTCCACCGGGCCGTCGACCGGGCGTGGTGCGTCCCAGTAGAGCGTCGCGCCGTCCACGCTGATGGAGGCGGGATGATGCCCGTCCTCGGTCCCCGGCCAGCGCGGGAGTGCTCGCGCGACACCACGGATCGACTGGACACACTCGGGAGGGACGCGAGGCAGTCGCTCGACGTCGGTGAAGGTCAGCCACTCCGTCAGCGTCTCGCCGACACGCAGGGTGCGCCGGTCCTCGTCGAGGACCCACTCGGCCACCCACACAGTCAGGACCATGCGGCCATTCTGGCAGCGATGACGCCGGACCTCTGTGCGATCCTTCCCGGATGGAGCGCGGGGTCGACATGTGGTGGGACCACCTGGTCGACGTCCTCGCCACCATCGGGTCCGTGACCGAACGGGACCCCGAGGGTCTCAGCGTGGTGCTCACGAATGGCGATGGATCGACCCGGGTCGTCGAGGTCGTGATGACTCCGGACGAGTGGGACGACATGTGCAGCATCGGCGGGTGGCACAGGGACTCGGGCGCGCAGCACGTCCGGCGACTGGTGCTCGAGCAACCGCTCGACAAGCCCTACCTGGTCTACAACCTCTACCGCCTGGTGAGCCTCGGCAGGTCGACGTGACTCGCCAGGTCTCGCTGCGAGCGATGACGCCACCCGACGTGCCGGCCGTGATCGAGGCCCAGGAGGCAGGGGCGGTGATCGGCCTGGCAGCGGTCTTCCCCCAGGACGAGTTCCCCTTCCCCCGCGAGGCGATCGCCCGTCGCTGGCTCGAGGAGATCGCGTCCTCCGACATCGAGTGCCTGGTGGTCAGGGACGGTGACGGGGACGAGCTGATCGGCTGCGCTGCCCTGCGCGGGGACGAGCTCATGCACTTCGGCATCGCGTTCGAGCGCTGGGGCACGGGAGCGGCGCAGGCTGCCCACGACGCCGTCCTCGAACGGATGCGCTCCGCCGGCGTGACGAGGGCGTGGCTGCGCGTCTTCACCGGCAACGAGCGCGGTCGCCGGTTCTACGAGCGCCTGGGGTGGACACCCACCGGGGAGCGGAGCCTCAGCACCTTCGCGCCCTGTCCCGAGCTGCTGCAGTACGAGCGGGAGCTCGGCGGCCGGACGCGTGACGCCTAGCTCATCTTCCGCAGCACTCCCACCGGCACCCGCTTGATGGCGAACCCGAGCGGCACCCAGGGCCAGGCCGGCACGACGGCGGACTTCTTCTCCTTCTCGATCGCCTCGACCATGGCGCGCACGCCCTTCTCGGTCGAGGCCATGAGCGGGGTCTTCGCCGAGGTGCCGGACATCTCCGAGACGATGTAGCCCGGGTAGAGGACGGTCACCTTGATCGGGGTCCCGTGCACGTCGGCGCGGAAGCCCTCGGCGAGGTGCGCGACCGCGGCCTTCGTGGCGGCGTACGTCGTGATGTTCTTCGGCATCCCGCGCAGCGCGGAGAAGCTCGAGACCATCACCAGGTGGCCGGAGTTCTGCGCCCGGAAGATCTGGGCCGCGGCCTCGGTCTGGGCGAGCGCGCCGATGAAGTTGGTCTCCGCGGTCTCCCGGTTCGCGTCGAAGCGCCCGGTGCCGAGGGGCTGGCCCTTGCCGAGCCCGGCGTTGACCACGACCTTGTCGATGCCGCCGAGCTCCTCGCGGAACTCTTCGAAGACCCGGAAGACGGCGTCGTGGTCGGTGACGTCGAGCGCCTTGATGCCGACGCGGGCCTGCGGGTGGGCGGTGGTGATCTCGACGGCGAGCTCGTCGAGCCGGTCCGTACGCCGTGCGCACAGCGCGAGGTCGTGGCCGAGGGCGGCGAGCTGGCGGGCCATCTCGGCGCCCAGGCCGCTGCTGGCGCCGGTGATGAGGATGGTCGACATGGTGGTCTCCTGAGGAGTCAGCGGTAGGTGAGCAGGTCGGGGGAGAGGTGGTCGGCGGCGTTGAAGGTGACGAGCGTCGTGCCGCTCGCGCCGCACACGACGGTCGAGGTGCCGGTGTTGATCGACACCGGGTTGAGCCGGAGCCAGAGGTCCGTGCGGGACCGGTCGCCGTCGGCCAGCAACGACGCGGCTGCCCACGCGATCGGGCCGCCGCTGGTCAGCACGACCGCGGTGCCGCTGCGGGGCAGCGCGGCCACGAGCCGGTCGAGGGCGGCCTCCACTCGGGAGGTGAAGGCACCGAACGACTCGTCGTAGGCCTCGTCGTGCTCACCGGAGGTCCAGCGGAGCGTGGCCTCGGTGAACCAGCGCTGGAAGGCGACCTTCTCGGACTCGCCCTCCACGGTCGTCGGCTGGTCGTGGACCGCGAGCACCTGGACGTGGTCGAACTCGTTCCACCCGGCGTCGAGGTCCACGCGCGTGCCCCAGCGCGCACCCTCGAGGACCGCGTCGGCTGTCTGGGCGTGCCGCTTCATCTCGCCCGCCACCACGACGTCAGCGGTGATGCCGCGCGCTGCGAGGGCGGCGCCCAGGACGCGCGACTGCTCGTGCCCGGTCGGCGACAAGTTGTCGTAGTCGGCCGCACCGAAGGACGCCTGGCCGTGCCGGACCAGGAGGATGCGGCTCACCGGGCGATCAGCCCGTCGAGCCGGCGCCCGATGATCTGCACGGCCGGCCCGAAGAGGGCGTACATCTCGTTGGTCGTCTGCCCGTGGAAGAAGCGGTAGTAGATCTGCTGGGCGATGACGGCCATCCGGAAGAGCCCGAAGACCTCGTAGAAGCGCCACTGCTCGGGGCTCACCGACCTGCCGGTGCGCTCGGCGTACGCCGCCACGAACTCGTCGCGGGTCAGCATGCCGGGCAGGTGCGTGGGCACCCGCCGCATCATCTGGAACTCCTCGGTGTCGTCGGCCTGGACCCAGTAGGCCATCGAGCCCGCGAGGTCCATCAGCGGGTCGCCGAGGGTCGCCATCTCCCAGTCCAGCACCCCGACGACCCGCGTCACGTCGTCGGCGTCGAGCACCAGGTTGTCGAGCTTGAAGTCGTTGTGGATCACGCACGTGGCCACGTCGTCGGGCTGGTGCGCGTCGAGCCACGCCATGACCTGCTCGAGGTCGGGCACGTCGTCGGTGCGGGCGTTGCGGTAGCGCGTCGACCAGCCCTCGACCTGGCGGCGGACGTAGCCCGCGCCCTTGCCGAGGTCGGAGAGCCCGGCGGCCCCGGGGTCGATGCCGTGCAGCTCGGCGAGCACGTCGACAGCGTCGAGGCAGAGCGCGCGCGCCTGCTCCGGTGACAGCGGCACGTCGGCCGGCCACTCGCTGCGGGGGATCACACCGGCGATGCGGTCCATGGCGTAGAAGTCGCCGCCGACCACGTCGGGGTCGTCGCAGAAGGCGACCATCGGCGCGACGTAGTCGAAGACCGGTGCCAGCGCCGACTGGATGACGTACTCGCGGTGCATGTCGTGCGCACCCCTGGCCTTCGTGCCCTTCGGCGCGCGGCGGACGATGAGGTCGCGACCGGACGGGAAGCGCAGCAGGTAGGTCAGGTTGGACGCCCCGCCCGTGAACTGCTGCACCGACGGCTCGCCGTCCAGTCCCTCGGGGGTTGCGGCGTGCTCGCGCAGCCATGCGGACACCCTGGCCACGTCGAAGGCGTCCTCCTCGCGCACCGCGCGGGCGCCGGGCACGGCGCTCACGAGTCGGCCTCTCCCGCAGGCGCCCCGGTTCCTGAGGAGCCGAGGGACAAGGCGTCTCGAAGGAGCAGCTTCGCCGCCTGGTCGCGCATGACGGCGTCGTAGGCGGGCCGGTCGGCCCACTTGAGGAAGTAGGCCTGCCGTGCGGCCTCGTCGGGAACGATCACGTCCTCGCCCGCGTTCATCCCGGCCAGCACGGCCGCAGCGATGTCGTCGGCGGTGACCCGCGAGCGCTCGACCAGTCCGCCCACCACACGTCCCACGAGCTCGTCGGAGCCCTGCATGGAGTCCATCAGGTTGGTGCGGAAGTAGGACGGGCACACCACGCTCGCGCGGATGCCGTACGCCGCCAGCTCGTGGCCGCAGGTCTCGGTGAACGCCACCACGGCGGCCTTCGTGGCGTTGTAGGAGCCCATCCCGGCCGGGTGCACGAGGCCGGCGAGCGAGGCGACGTTGACGAGGTGGCCGGACCCCTGCTCCTTGAGCATCGGCGTGAACGTGCGCGTGCCGCGGACCAGGCCGAAGAGGTTGATGTCGGTGATCCACTGCCACTCCTCGAGAGTGCAGCGGTCGACCCGCCCGCCGCCGGCGACGCCGGCGTTGTTGACCAGCACGTCGAGGCCGCCCCAGCGAGCGCGCACGGCGTCGAGGGCTGCGGCCCAGTCGTCGTCCGAGGTGATGTCGAGGACGAGGTCGATGCCGTCGGCTTCCACACGGTCGGTGGCAAGCACCTCGTCACCACGGGCACGGAAGGCAGTGACGAGAGCCGCGCCGAGGCCGGAGGCGGCACCCGTGACCAGGACCCGGCTCATGCGGTGTGCTTCCCGAGCTCGATCTTGGCGATGACGTTGCGGTGCACCTCGTCGGGCCCGTCGGCCAGGCGCAGGGTCCGCGCGCCGACCCACGCCGCGGCGAGGGGGAAGTCGTCGGACATGCCTGCGCCGCCGTGCAGCTGGATGGCCATGTCGATGACGTCGAGCGCCATGTTGGGCACCTCGACCTTGATCTCGCTGACCGCGGAGTAGGCCTCGCGGCTCATGCCCTGGTCGAGCAGCCACGCGGCGTGCATGACCAGCAGGCGGGAGCGGTTGATCGCGATGCGGGCGTCGGCGATGCGCTCGCGGTTGCCGCCGAGGTTGGCGATCGGCTTGCCGAAGGCGGTGCGCGACACGGCGCGGGCGCAGGCCAGCTCGAGGGCGCGTTCGGCGAGGCCGATGGCGCGCATGCAGTGGTGGACCCGGCCGGGGCCGAGGCGTCCCTGTGCGATCTCGAAGGCGCGACCGGGGCCGAGCAGGACGTTGGACAGCGGCACCCGCACGTCGTCGAAGGAGACCTCGCCGTGGCCGAGCGGCTCGTCGTAGTAGCCCATCGTGGTGAGCATCCGCTCGACCTTCACCCCGGCGGCGTCGCGGGGGACCAGCACCATCGTGTGCCGCGAGTGGCGGTCGGCATCGGGGTCGGAGAGACCCATGAAGACGAAGACCTTGCAGTCGGGGTTGCCGACGCCGGTGGACCACCACTTGCGACCGTTGATGACGACCTCGTCGCCCTCGACCGTCGCCGTGGCGGCCATGTTGGTGGCGTCGGAGGACGCCACCTCGGGCTCGGTCATGCAGAAGGCGCTGCGGATCTCCGCGCGCAGGAGCGGCTCGAGCCACTGCTCGCGCTGGGCGTCGGTGCCGTACTTGAGGAGCACCTCCATGTTGCCGGTGTCGGGGGCGTTGGAGTTGAAGACGATGGGCGCCAGGAACGAGCGGCCCATCACCTCCGCCACCGCGGCGTAGTCGACGTTGGAGAGGCCCTCGCCGCCGTCGGTGCCGAAATCGGCGGCGTAGCGACCGGCGTGCGCGGCCGGCAGGAAGAGGTTCCACAGGCCCTGCGCGCGGGCCTTCGCCTGCAGCTCGCCGATCACCGGGTCTGGGGTCCAGCTGTCGCCGCCCGACTCGCGCAGCCGGGTGATGCGCCGGTGCGCCTCGGCCTCGATCGGCTCGATCTCGTCGCTGACGAAGGCGTGCACCCGGGCCCGCAGGTCCGCGGCGCGGGGGGAGAGGGAGAAGTCCATGACGTTGACCTTCGCACACTGTTGAGCAATGCTCAACAGCGTGTCCGAAGGATCCGCAGCGCCCGTCGCCCCGCCCGTACGCCGGCGTCTGAGCGCGCCCGACCGGCGCCGCCAGCTCGTCGGCATCGGGCTGGCCAAGATCGTCGAGACGCCGATCCAGGACCTCTCGATGGACGACATCGCGGGGGAGGCGGGCATCTCGCGCGGGTTGCTCTTCCACTACTTCCCGACCAAGACCGACTTCTACCTCGCCTGCATCTCCGCGGCCGGTCGGCGCATCCTGCGCACCACCGCTCCCGACGAGGCGCTGTCCGGGGCCGAGCAGGTGGAGCAGGCGACCCGGCTGATGGTCGAGCAGATCGAGCGGCGCCGCGACTTCTACCTCGCGCTCGTCCACGGGCACGGCGTCGCCGACCCGCGGGTGAGCGAGGTGATGGACTCCGTGCGCGAGGGCAGCACCGACCGGGTGGTGCAGGCGCTCGGCATCGAGGAGCGCCAGCGTGCCGTCGTACGCGCGTGGTGGGCGTACACAGAGGACCGGGCGCTCACCTGGTCGGCAGTGCCGACCGGCGAACGCCCGGTCTCGTTGTCCCAGCTGGTCGCGGAGTGCGTCGCCGCGCTCCACGCCCTGCTGTCGATCAGGGTGTGAGGCTCAGCGCTTCGTGACGCGACCCGTCACCGCGAAGCGGCCCCGGTCGTCGAGCGGACGACCGCCGCAGGCCAGCAGCGTCCGCTGGTTGCAGCGGTAGCGCGTGGAGGCGTTGACCAGGGTCACCGACACCGCGGCCACCGAGCGGCTGCTGAAGGCCACCTTGGTGCGGCCGTCGCCACCCCGGTTGAGGCGGACGAGCTTGACCTTGCGCTTGCCGTCAGTGGTGTAGGTGACCACCACGGCCGCGGGGGAGGTGCGCTTGACCGGCCCGGCGACCCGGAGGGAGAGCTTCCACTTCTTCGCCCCGAGGCCCTTGCCGGGGACGTAGACGTAGGACGCCGACGACAGGTGATTGATCCGCGTGGCGAAGCGCTTCCCGCGCTTGTTGCGGGACAGCGCCTTCGCCCCACGCACCCTGGGGGCCGGGTACTCGGCGCCCTCGGGGTAGTTGAGCGCGGGGATGAGGTTGCCGGCCGCGAACTTCGCGTAGACCTTCGTCAGCCCGCCCTTGCCGCGCAGGATCCGCTGCAGCGCCGGGATGGAGCTCTTGCCGCCGTCGGACTTCAGCGAGCCCGCCTGCTTCCAGGCCTTCTTGACCAGACCGATCCCGTACTGGTTGGTGAGGTACTCCCAGAACACCCAGTTGCCGTACTGGTAGCTGGACGTGCGGCTGAAGGTGTCGAGCGGGACGTAGGGCGCGTAGATCTGGCTGGTCGGGAAGTACTGCCGGTTGTCGTTGACCTGCGAGGCGATCCGCTCCTCCATCCAGGTCGCCGTCGACTCCATCATCCACGGGTCCTCGGCGTAGTCGTAGGCGAACTGGACGGCGTGGAAGAACTCGTGCCCGGCGGTGACCGCCAGGTTGTCGATGGGGGTGCCGGACGGGAACTGCGCCTGGGCGTAGTCGTTGTCGAGCACGCAGTAGCCCGAGGCGGTGCGCTTCTTGACCCGGATCTCGGGGGCGCAGAAGCCGTAGAGGCCGGTGCCGAGGTCCTTGAGGTAGACGTCGAAGAGCGCGTTGCCGCCCTCGGCGCGGTCACCCAGCGGCGCGCGGTAGCCGAGGCCGTCGACGATCGTCGACCAGACGGAGTCCATCGTCGCGAGGTTCTGGGCTGCCCAGTCGACCGACGGCGGTGCGTCGGCGCCGGTCGGCACGTAGTGCAGGCACATGCGGGTGTTGCACAGGGGTGCCGCCTCGGGGACGGTGTAGCCGAAGCCCTGGTTGTCGCCGGCACCGTCGGTCGGACGCGCGAGCAGGGCGTTGGCCCCGCGCAGGTCCTCGCCCCGCAGCTGCGAGCGCTTCATGAACAGGTCGCGCAGGGCGATCGTCGCGGACGGGTCGCGACGCGTCGCGCCGCCCGACAGCACCCGACGCGCGGTCGCGAGCGTCTCGGGGGCCGTGGCGTCCGAGACCTCCGGCACCGCGCCGGGCGCGAGACCGAGGCCGTGCTCCAGCGCCTTGTCGGCAGCCTTCTCGAGCGCCTTGGTCTGCTGCTGGACAGCGGTGGTGGCCTTGCCGGCCGGTCGTCGGTCCTTGTCGGCAGCGACGGCGGGGGCGGACAGCGCCGCGCCACCCACCAGTGCCATGGCCACTGCGGTCGTGACGATTCTGCGCATGGTTCCCCTCGTGGTTGTCATCTCGTGGACGAGCCTAACGCTCCGGGCGCCCCGCGCCCGGTGGACGCCCGGCACGGCTCAGAGGTCGGCGATGTGCTCGATGATCGCGGTCGTGGAGATCGCGGGCGTGCGCTCGAGGTAGACGACCTCGCAGGCGTCGGAGAGCTCGTCGAACTTGCCCGCCCAGTCGTCGCCCATCACGAGCACGTCCGCGCCGTGCTCCACGATGTAGTCGCGCTTCTGCTCCAGGCTCTCCTCGACGAAGACCTCGTCGACCACCTTGAGCGCCCCGACGATGGCGAGGCGCTCGCGCTCGCTGAAGATCGGCGCGCGGCCCTTCTTGCGCTCGTTGAGCGCGTCGGCGGAGACGCCGACGACGAGGCGGTCGCCGAGCGCCGCGGCCCGCTCCAGCACCCGCAGGTGCCCGACATGGAACACGTCGAACGTTCCGAAGGTGATCACGGTGCGAGGCATGCGCGGCATTCTGGCACGGTCGGGGAGGATGGTCCGCATGCCCGACCAGGCCACCGCCGCACCCCCTGCCCCGCAGCCCCGCGTCTCCCTCATCACCCCCGATCCGGGCGCCGACGAGGCGCGCCGACGCGGCCTGCGACAGATGCGTACGGTCGCCGTCGGGCTGCTCGTCCTGGCCGCCTGCGTGTACGTCGCCACGTTGGGGCGCGATGGGTTCTGGGGCTTCGTCAACGCCGGCGCCGAGGCGTCGATGGTCGGCGCCATCGCCGACTGGTTCGCGGTGACGGCGCTCTTCAAGCACCCGCTCGGACTGCCGATCCCGCACACCGCGCTGGTGCCCAAGCGCAAGGACGAGCTGGGCAAGGGCCTCGAGGAGTTCGTGGGGGAGAACTTCCTGCAGGAGGACATCATCCGCGAGCGCGTCGCCGCCGCGACGATCTCGGCGCGCGTCGGTGACTGGCTCGGCGAGGAGGCACACGCCCGTCGCGTGGTCGACGAGTTCGCCGAGGTGGCGGCCATCGCGCTGGGCAAGGTGCGCGACGACCACGTCGCCGACCTGGTCACGCAGGCACTCGTGCCGCGCTTCCGCGAGGAGCCGATCTCGCCCTTGCTGGGCACGACGCTCATGGAGGTGCTGCGTGACGACCTCCACCACGGGCTGGTCGACCTCGCCGTCGACGAGCTGCACAGCTGGCTGGTCGACAATCCCGAGACCTTCACGCGGGTGCTCGAGGAGCGCGCCCCGTGGTGGGCCCCGCCCAAGCTCAACGACGCGGTCACCTCCCGCTTGCACGTGCAGGCCCTCGCCTGGCTCGAGGACATCCGCGACGACCCGCACCACCGGGCCCGCGAGGCGCTGGACTCGATGCTCGGCCAGCTCGCCCACGACCTGCTCAACGACGCCGAGACCCAGCGCCGCACCGAGGGCCTCAAGGAGCGCCTGCTCGACCACCCGCAGGTCGTCACGACCGCGATCTCGCTGTGGAAGGCCATGCGCTCGGCGCTGCTCGGCTCGATCCAGGACCCGCAGGGTGCGGTGCGGCAGCGCCTGCTCGACGAGCTGAGCGCGTTCGCCGGGCGACTCCGCGACGACGCCGCGCTGCGTGAGCGCCTCGACCGGATGGCGGCCGACCTGACGGTCTTCGCCGTCGAGCGCTACGGCGCCGAGCTCACGACCGTGATCACCCACACGATCGAGCGGTGGGACGGCAAGGAGGCCGCGCGCCGCATCGAGCTGCACGTGGGCCGCGACCTGCAGTTCATCCGGATCAACGGCACGATCGTGGGCGGACTGGTGGGCGTGCTCATCCACGCCCTCAGCCTGGCCGTGCACTGAGCCGGCAGGGCCTCGGCCGCAGCCCTGATCAACGACAGGGCTTCATCACCGGCATGACCTGCGAGCGGCCCTGCCACGCGCGGGCGTACGCGTCGTCGAAGTGCGCGAGGTACTGCCCGTGCAGCCACCGGTTGCCGACGATGCGCAGCATCACCTCGTCGTTGTAGAGCAGGCCGCCGCACGTGGTGTTGGACGTGCCGGTCACGACCAGGTGCGTGGCCCGACCGCGGAACTTCGCGTGCACGGCGAGCATCTTGTCGTGGGTCAGCACCGTCCGCACGCGCGCGTCGGGGATGTCGCCCGCCGCGAGCGGCTGCTCCAGCCAGTTCTCGATGGTGTTGCGCGAGGTGACGATCCGGACCCGGCACCCCGACCGTGACAGCCGCGCGAGCTGGTTGCGTACGTCGGCACGCTGGATCACCGCGAACATCGCCGACACGTCGCGGGCGCCCCGCGTGCAGGAGAGGTCGCGCAGGGTGGAGAGCAGCAGGTCGTCGCGGCTGGGGTAGACGGCCGCGGTCGTGTCACCGCTGCGCCACACCTTCTGCCGGTCGCTCCAGCGCACCCCGTCGACCTTCAGGCTCTGCGCCTGGAGGCGGGCGAAGTAGTCGAGGCCGAACTGGTGCAGGCCGGGATCGTCGATCTTGAGGAAGGAGTTGTACTGCCGGTACTGCCGGTCCTCGAGGTTGGCCGAGGACGTGATGAACGACTGCACCCCGCCGATGTCGGTGACGTAGAACTTCAGGTGCTGGACGTTCTGGCTGTCCGGGAAGGGGCCCTTGGCGCGCCAGGGCAGGCAGGCACCCCGGCAGATCGTCACGTTGGTCCGCCCGGGGTCCTGCTCCTCGAGCGTGGTGATCAGCCGCCGGCCCTGCCTGTTGAGCCGCAGGTCGTCGTCGCCGACGAGGAGCACGGTGGCGCCCCGTCGCTGGGCGGCGAGGATCGCGTCGGTGGGTGGCTCGATGTCCCAGCGGAACATGGCGATCCGGATCGTGTCTCCGGGGCCGGCGGTGTCGAAGAGCCGGGCGGGCCGGGCCAGCACGGTCGGGTCGTTGCGCCGCGTGGGCGGGGACGTGAAGCACACCTCGATGCCGCCGCGCGCCTCGCACCCGCTCTTACCGGGCTGTGCCGCCTCGCGGGCCTGGGTGGGCGCGCCGAGCGTGAGCAGGGGGGCCAGCAGCCCCAGGACCAGGACGGTGAGCAGGGTTCGTGTCCGCACGGTGGTCCACCCTAGGTCTACTGGTTGACTGGGCCCATGGCTGCCGACGACCGACCCGTGCCGATCGACGTCCCGATCCGCGACGAGTCGATCCGGCTCGGCCAGTTCCTCAAGCTCGCCAACCTCGTCGAGACGGGCGCGGAGGCCAAGCCGGTGATCGCCGACGGCGCCGTGAGGGTCAACGACGAGGTCGAGACGCGACGGGGCCGCCAGCTCGTCCCGGGTGACGTGGTCACGCTGGGACCGCTGGCGGCCAGGGTCGCCACCGGAGAGGTCGAGATCGACGTCCCCTGGTGACTCGTGTGAGGAGTCGGTGGCGACCGGGGTGAGGTGAGGCCCCCCGGCTACTTCACCTCACGATGGAGGACGCGGTAGGTCCCGACCGCCAACGGCAGCAGCACCCACACCGCACTCGACGTGGCGAGCTGCGCCCAGTCCCGGCCGGCCATCTCGCCGGCGAAGAGCGGCTGGGTCACCAGGTCGAGGTTCAGCCAGCGTGCGGCGTCCTCCAGCGAGGAGACGGCCATCGACGCGATCGACCACACGGTCGGCAGGACGAGCACGGACACGATCGCGACCGGCGTGTTGAGGAACAGCAGGCCGAAGGCCACGCCCTGCAGGGTGAAGATCAGCAGTGCGAGCGTCAGGCCACCGCCGGTCGCGGCGGTGAGGTCCCACTCACCGGTGCCACCGACGACGTTCGCCACGGCTGACGCCGCGACCGCGGCTGCGAGGACGACGGCCGCGAGGACGAGGGCGGCCAGGGCCTTGGCGACCACCACCCGTCCCCGGCGCGGCTCGAGCACGAAGGTGACCAGCCCGGTGCGCTGCGACCACTCGGCCGTGGCGGCCATGATGCCGATGATCGGCAGCAGCAACGCCAGCGGCAGCGTCGAGAGCTCCAGGAGGCCGTGGAAGGACGCGTCCTCGGCGGGACCCCAGATCACGAAGCCCGCCAGGATGAGGACGCTGACGGCGGCCATCACGATGACCATCCAGCGACCGGCGCGGGTGTCGACCATCTTGCGCAGCTCGGCCCGGAACGTCCGGGCGAATGGCACGCCCGGACGGCCCTCCAGGGCGGTGGCGGTGGGTGCGTCGCCGGTGCCTCCACCGACGGCGGGGGCAGCGGATCGGGTGGTGTCGGTGCTCATGCTGCGTCTCCTTCGCGGGACGTGGCGGCCGTGAGGCCGAGGAACATCTCTTCGAGGCCCTCGGAACCGCCGGAGCGCAGCTCGAGGAGCACGACGGACTCGCGGGCGGCGAGCTCGCCCACCACGCGTGCCTCGGCGTCGACCACCAGGCCGGAACCGGTGCGGGAGACCGGTACGTCGGCCGCCTCCAGCAGCCGGGCCAGGCGGGCGTCGTCGGTGGACTGGACGGTCGTGCCGCCCCGAGCCAGCAGCTCCTCCTTCGAGCCCATCGCGACGATCCGGCCGCGGCCGATCATCACGAGGTCGTCGGCGACGATCTGCACCTCGTGGAGCAGGTGGCTCGACAGCAGCACCGTGCCGCCGCCGTCGGCGAAGCGGCGCAGGAGCCCGCGCATCCAGTGGATGCCCTGCGGGTCGAGGCCGTTGGCCGGCTCGTCCAGGACGAGCACCTGCGGCTCACCGAGGAGGGCGGCGGCGATGCCGAGCCGCTGGCGCATGCCGAGGGAGTAGTTGCGCACCCGGCGGCCCGCCTCCTCGTCGGTGAGGCCGACCAGGGCGAGCACCTCCTCGACGCGGGACTTCGAGACGCCGACCGAGACGGCGGCCACGCGGAGCACCTCGCGGCCCGTACGGCCGGGGTGCTGCGCCGAGGCGTCGAGCATGACGCCGACCTGGCGGCCCGGGTTGTGCAGCTCGCGGTAGGTCTGGCCCAGGATCGTGGCCCGGCCCGACGTGGGTGGCGTCAGGCCGGTCATCATCCGCATCGCCGTGGACTTGCCGGCACCGTTGGGGCCGAGGAAGCCGACGACGCTCCCGGGGCGCACCTCGAAGGAGATGTCGTCGACGGCGGTGAAGCCGCCGTAGCGCTTGGTGAGGTTCTCGACTGTGATCATGGCTCCACCCTCGGCCGTGACCGGTGCCTGGGGCATCGGGCCCAGGGGTCGACGGGGTCCGACCCCGGTATCGACCTCGGTCCCGGTGCGACACCTTGGTCGGACGCGCCGTGGTCCTGCGGTGTCCTAGCCTCGGTCCATGGAGAGGGGAACCGGCCGCTTCGCAGCGACCTGGCGCTACGCCCTCGCCCTGTTCATCAGCCTCAGCGTCTGGGTGATCCCGCTGGTCGGCGCGAGCGAGCGCACCCCGCAGGCCGCTGTGACGTGGTTCCTCGTCGGCGACCCGGTCCTGGGGCTGCTCTCCTTCGTCCTCATCCGTTGGCGCCACCGCAGGCCGGCGCTGGTGGCCGGTGTGCTGCTGGTCTTCTCGTGCGTCTCCGCCTCGAGCGCAGGGCCCGGGTCGTGGATCCTCGGGTCCATCGCCTCGCACCGGCGGTGGCGCCTGGTCGCGGTGGTGGGACCGCTCAACGTGCTGGCCGGCGTCGTGCAGGAGCGGATCGGCATCGCCCAGGACACGCTGCCGCTGTGGGCCTCGATCGCCTTCGGGGCCCTCGTCGTCGGGATCCTCGTCGCGACGGGCTACGCGATGGGCTCGCAGCGCCAGCTGGTCGACTCCTACCGCGAGCGCGCGCTGACCGCGGAGCGCGAGCAGCGGGCCCGGGTCGCCCAGGCGCAGGCGGCCGAGCGCACGAAGATCGCCCGCGAGATGCACGACGTGCTGGCCCACCGCATCTCGCTGGTCGCGATGCACGCCGGTGCCCTCGGGTTCCGCACCGACCTCTCGGCCGAGGAGCAGGCGAGTGCCGCCCGGTCGATCGAGGACAACGCGCACCGGGCCCTCACGGACCTGCGCGCTGTCCTCGGCGTGCTCCGGGACCCGCTCCAGCCGGCCGACGCCGCACCGGAGCGGCCCCAGCCCGGCCTCGACGACCTCGCCGCGCTGGTGGCGGAGGAGGCGGCCGGCGGGATGCGCGTACGTCTCTCCCGTCGCATCGAGGGCGAGGTCCCGCCCGGCGTCGGCCGCACCGCCTACCGGATCGTGCAGGAGGCGCTCACCAACGCCCGCAAGCACGCGCCCGGCACGGCGGTGACCGTGGACGTGGCGGGAACGGCCGAGGACGGCCTGGTCGTCGGCGTGCGCAACGCGGCGCCGGTCGGCCCGGTGGTGACGCCGTCGCTGCCGGCCTCGGGGCTGGGACTGCTGGGCCTGCAGGAGCGGGCGACGCTGGCCGGTGGCCGGATCAGCCACGGCACCGACACCACCGGGGGCTACGCGGTGCGGGCGTGGATACCGTGGGACTCGTGAGGTCAGCCAGCGACGACGGTCCGGTCCGGCTCGCGGTCGTCGACGACGACCCGATGGTGCGCGCCGCGCTCGGCATGATGCTGGGAGGCGACTCCGACCTCGTGGTCGTCGCCGAGGCCGGCGACGGCGAGGAGGCCCTGCGGGTGGTGCCGGCGTCGGACGCCGACGTGGTGCTGATGGACATCCGCATGCCCGTGCGCGACGGGCTCAGCGCCACCACCGAGCTGCTGGCGCACCACCCCGACCTGAAGATCATCGTGCTGACGACCTTCGACACCGACGACATGGTGCTGCGCGCGCTGCGGGCCGGAGCCGCGGGGTTCCTCCTCAAGGACACGCCGCCGGCGCGCCTGGTCGAGGCCGTCCGCACCGTCGCGGCGGGCCACCCGATGCTCTCCCCGAGCGTCACCGCGCAGCTGATCGCTGCCGTGACGCGCACCGACCCGGCGACGGAGGTGCACGAGCGCGCGCGCTCGGCGCAGGCGGCCCTGGCCGCGCTCACCGAGCGCGAGCGCGACGTGGCCGAGGGGGTCGCGCGCGGGCTGAGCAACGCCGACATCGCCGCCGAGCTCTACATGGGCGTGCCGACGGTCAAGACGCACGTCGGGCGGCTCTTCACCAAGCTGGGCGTGGAGAACCGGGTGCAGGTCGCGATCCTGGTCCACGACGCCCAGGGGTGAGGGAGCCGCCCGGCGTGGGTGCGTACGCGGGTGGGGTCAGCGGACCTCGAGCAGGTCCACCACGAAGATCAGCGTCTCGCCGGGCTTGATCACGCCGCCCGCTCCGCGGTCGCCGTAGCCGAGGTGCGGCGGGATGACGAGGCGACGGCGACCGCCCACCTTCATGCCCTGCACGCCGGTGTCCCAGCCGGAGATGACCTGGCCGATGCCGAGGCGGAACTGCAGCGGCGTGCCGCGGTTGTAGGACGCGTCGAACTCCTCGCCCGTGGAGTGGGCGACGCCGACGTAGTGGACCGAGACGGTCGAGCCGGACGTGGCCTCGGTGCCGTCGCCCTCGACGAGGTCGGTGACCTCGAGGTCGGCGGGCACCTCGCCCATGTGCGGGTCGACGTCGGGCTTCTGGCTCACTGTGTTTCCAATCAGTCGGGTGTCAGGTCTGGTGGACGTAGTGGTCGAGCTGGTCGCGCTCGAACTCGAGCTCGCCGATGCGGCTCTTGACCACGTCACCGATGGAGATGATGCCGGTCAGCCGTCCGTCGGCCACCACCGGGACGTGCCGGATGCGGTGCTCGGTCATCGTCTGCATGAGGTCGGTGAGGCCGTCGGTGCCGGCGCAGGTGCGTACGTCCTCGGTCATGATCATGCTCACTGGGGCGTCCAGGACGGCGTCGTCGGCGTGCAGGCGGCGTACGACGTCGCGCTCGCTGACGATGCCGGAGACGCGCTCGCCGTCGTCGCTCACCACGAGGGCGCCGACGTTGTGCTCGGCGAGCAGCGCGACGAGCTCGCGCACGGTGGCGTCGGGGCTGATGGTCACCACGGCCTGCTGCGACTTGGCGTGGATGACGTCGTTGATCTTCATCGGGGCACCTCTCGTCCGGTCGTGCACGGTGACGTGACCTCACCGTAGCCAAGCGCAGCCGTGGGCGACAGGCTTCGCGTCAGACGGTATGACGTGACCGCCTCGGCGTGAGGGGGTTGCGGGCCGGGGCCTCTCACATGCATGTACGTGGGTTGTCGGGCAGGAGTGGCCTGCTCGACCTATCCACAGGCATAGGAGGCCCCGG
>NZ_JADHZD010000022.1 GCF_020102855.1 Nocardioides lacusdianchii | reverse complement strand
ACACGAAGGCCTCCTGGGTGTGAAGCGGTTCCTTAGACAGTTCCACTCCACATCGGGAGGCCTTCACCCATCTACGACATCAGATCGTGTCGTCACACGTTCTCGACCAACGTGCCTGGGCATCACAGCTAGTCCAGAAGGCCGAGGCGCACGACGTGCCCCTGGTCTTCGACTGCGACGACCTCGTCTTCGACGTCGGCTTCGCCGAGCTGGTGATGAGCTCGCTCGGCAAGGACCAGGACGTCCACGCCGAGTGGGACGTCTGGTTCGCCTACATGGGCCGCCTCAACGCCTCCCTCGGGGCCTGCCGTGCCGCCACGACCACCAACTCGCTGCTCGCCAGCCGGCTTGCGCCCTACGTCTCGGACGGCGCGGCCGTCGTGCCCAACGTCATGAACCGCACCCAGCAGGCCTACTCCCGCGAGCTGCTCGACGCCAAGGTCGCCGGCGGCTTCCGGCGCAGCGGACCGGTCACGGTCGGCTACTTCAGCGGTACGCCGTCGCACGTGCGCGACTTCGCCATCGCCAGCCCCGCGCTGGCCCGGCTGCTCGACGAGGACGACGACGTGTCGGTGCGCATCGTCGGCTACCTCGACGACCTCGGCGCCCTCGAGCCGCACCGCGAGCGCGTGGAGTTCCAGAAGTTCATGCACTACGTCGAGCTCCAGCGCTCGATCGCGGAGGTCGAGGTCAACATCGCCCCGCTGTCCCACACGCCGTTCAACATCTGCAAGTCCGACCTCAAGTTCTTCGAGGCTGCCGCGGTCGGCACGTGGACCGTGGCCTCGCACACCCCCTCGCTCGACGAGGCGATCGACGACGGCGTGACCGGCCGGCTGGCCAAGGCGCACGAGTGGGACGGCGCGCTGCGCGAGGCCGTCGACCTCGCGCGGGACGCGCAGGCGTACGCCGACCGCGTCACGCCGGCGGCCGAGCTCGCGCACCGGCGCTGGGCGTGGGACGCCGTCGCCGAGCCGCTCACGCAGGCCCTGCAGCCCTGGCTGGGGCGCCGCTCCCGCTGAGCGGACGCCGCCTCAGGGCTGGGAGAACAGCTCGTCGGGCAGCTGCTGGATGCGACGCAGGTTCGGCATCGCGACGGCCCGCGGGGTGAAGGCGTCCTCGTCGGGGACGCCCCAGCGGGAGACGACCGCGAGCCGCTCCCACTCCTGCACGCGCGCCTCGCGGGTCTGCGACTCGTAGTGGTGGAGCTCGCTGGTGGCGATGAAGAGCGTGCGCAGGCCCGCGGCGCGGACCTTGTAGCAGAGGTCGACGTCGTTGAAGTTGCCCGGCAGCGTCTCGCTGAACCCGCCGATGGCGAAGAACGTGTCACGGCGCATCGCCGCACACGCGGCCGTCACCCCGGTGACCTCGCGGTTGACCACGAGCTCGCCGAAGGGGCCGACCTCGTCGCGGGTCCAGAACTTGAACGGGTGGTGGTAGCCGGCGTTGTAGTAGGCGTGGCCGGCGTGCTGGACGGTCTGGTCGCCGAAGTAGAGCTTGGCCCCGGTCAGCCCCACGTCCGGCTCGTCGAGCGGGGCGACGAGCTGCTCGAGCCAGCCCTGGGAGATCGCCTCGATGTCGTCGTTGAGGAAGACCAGCCGGTCGCCGGAGGCGTGGCAGACGCCGACGTTGACCTTCTCGCTGAAGTTGAAGGGGCGGTCGAAGGGCACCAGCACGAGCCGCTCCCGCGCGATCGCCCGGAGCTCGTCGAGCACCGCGGGCGGCGTCGGGGTGTCGTGCACGACGACGACCTCCACCCGGTCGTGGTCGGTGCGCTCCAGCAGCGAGCGGACCGCCTCGACCACCAGCACCGCGCGCCGGCCGCGCACCAGGGCGGACTGGCCGGCGGTGGGGATGACGACGGAGACGGTGCGCTCGGGCGCGAGGCGACGGCGTACGACGTAGCGGCCCGGCTCCGCGCCCGGGCCGGCCTCGGCGTCGATGCCGACCCGGTCGAGGTGCTCCTGCACGGCGCGGATCCCGGCGGTCTCGGCGTACGGCTTGGCCTCGATGTCGACCGCGGTCGAGCCCTCGACGGCGCGCCAGTGGTAGAGCACCTCCGGGACGTGGACGACCCGGCGCGCGCGCTCGGTGACGCGCAGCACGAGGTCGTGGTCCTGGGAGCCCTCGAAGCCCTCGCGGAAGCCGCCGACCTCGCGGACCAGGCTGGTGCGCAGCACCGAGAGGTGGGAGGTGTACATCTGGCCGCGCAGGCGCTCGGGCGACCAGTCGGGCTTGGCGAAGGCGCCGTAGGTCGTGCCGTCCGCGGTGACCTTGTCCTCGTCGGTGTAGAGGTAGTCGACGTCGTCGTGGCGGTCGATGGCCTCGACGACGCGCGACAGAGCGTGCGGCACGAGGAGGTCGTCGTGGTCGAGCAGGGCGATGAACTCGCCCCGCGCCGCGTCCACCCCGTCGTTGGAGGCCGCGACGATGTGGCCGTTGACGTCGCGCTCGATGAGGGTGATCCGCGGGTCCTGCTGGGCGTAGTGGCCGATCACCGTCGGCACGGCGGCCTGGGTGGAGAAGTCGTCGACCATGATGAGCTCCCAGTCCTGGAAGTCCTGGGCGAGGACCGACTCGATGCACTCCTTGAGCACGTCGATCGGCGGGTCGTAGACGGGCGTGACGATCGAGAAGCGCGGGGTGGCGCTGCGGCGCGGGCTCACCGCAGGGCGCTCCGCACCCGACGCGCGGCGCGGCGGGCCAGCGACGGGCCGCCGCCGCTGCGGGAGCCCTCGAGCTGCGCGACCCGGGCGCGGTTGCGCTCCAGGCGGGTGCGGACGTCCTGGAGCTTCGTGCGCAGGTCGTCGCGCTGGCCGGTGAGGTTCTTCACGCGCTTGCGCAGCTGGCGCAGCTCGGCGGTGACGCGGATGAGGTCGCGGTTGAGGCGGCCGTTCTCGGCCTCGAGGCCCACGATGTGGTCCTGCACGGTGAGCAGGTGGTGCCGGGCCTCGGCGACCTCCTCGCGGAGCCGCTCGAGCTCGCTCCCGTCGCCGGTCGGCGGCGTCGCGTCCTGGGTCACCCTGTCTCCTCCGTGGTGCTGCGCGTGTGTGCGCGGGCCTGCTGCGTGCGCGCGTCAGGCTATCCCAACGGGGCGGGTCAGCCGGTCGGCACGATGCCGGTGCGCGGCGTCAGACCACCGAGAGCGGAAGCAGCC
Source organism: Nocardioides lacusdianchii (assembly GCF_020102855.1). Taxonomy (GTDB): domain Bacteria; phylum Actinomycetota; class Actinomycetes; order Propionibacteriales; family Nocardioidaceae; genus Nocardioides; species Nocardioides lacusdianchii. The sequence goes on along the minus strand of NZ_JADHZD010000022.1, from coordinate 54,187 downwards.
TCTGGCCCGTGGGGCCGACCTGGATCTCGGTGCCCATCTCCGGGCAGACCCCGCAGTCGTAGCACGGGGTCCAGCGGCAGTCCTCGATCTCGATGTCGGCGCCGTCGGCGGCCGCGAGGGCGTCCTCCCAGTCACCCCACAGCCAGTCCTTGTCGAGGCCGGAGTCGAGGTGCTCCCAGGGCAGCACCTCGTCGTAGTCGCGCTCGCGGGTGGTGTACCAGTCGACGTCGACGCCCGTGCCGGCGAGACCGCGTCCGGCGGCCTCCATCCAGCGGTCGTAGGAGAAGTGCTCGCTCCAGCCGTCGAAGCGGCCGCCGTCGCGCCAGACCTCCTCGATGACCCGCCCGACGCGGCGGTCGCCGCGCGAGAGCAGTCCCTCGACGATGCCGGGCTTGCCGTCGTGGTAGCGGAAGCCGATGGCGCGGGCGAACAACTTGTCGTCGCGCACGGTGTCGCGCAGCTTCTTCAGCCGCGCGTCGGTCGCCTCGTGGTCGAGCTGTGCCGCCCACTGGAAGGGCGTGTGCGGCTTGGGCACGAAGCCGCCGATCGAGACGGTGCAGCGGATGTCGTTGCGGCCCGAGACCTCGCGGCCGGTGGCGATCACGCGCTTGGCGAGCTCGGCGACCTGCAGCACGTCCTCGTCGGTCTCGGTGGGCAGGCCGACCATGAAGTAGAGCTTCACCTGGCGCCAGCCGTGGGAGTACGCCGCCGCGACCGTGCGGATCAGGTCCTCCTCGCTGACCATCTTGTTGATGACCTTGCGCATCCGCTCCGAGCCGCCCTCGGGCGCGAACGTCAGGCCCGAGCGGCGACCATTGCGGGAGAACTCGTTGGCGAGGGTGATGTTGAAGGCGTCGACACGCGTGCTGGGCAGCGACAGGGAGACGTTGGTGCCCTCGTAGCGGTCGGCGAGGTCCTTGGCGACCTCCCCGATCTCGGTGTGGTCGGCGCTGGACAGCGACAGCAGGCCGACCTCCTCGAAGCCGGACTTGCGGATGCCGTTCTCGACCATCGCGCCGATGGTCTCGATGGAGCGCTCGCGCACCGGGCGGGTGATCATGCCGGCCTGGCAGAAGCGGCAGCCGCGGGTGCAGCCGCGGAAGATCTCGACCGAGAAGCGCTCGTGCACGGTCTCGGCCAGCGGCACGAGCGGGTTGGCCGGGTAGGGCCACTGGTCGAGGTCCATCAGCGTGTGCTTGCGCACCCGGAACGGGATGCCCGGGCGGTTGGGCACCACGGCCTCGATCGAGCCGTCGGCGGCGTAGGCGACGTCGTAGAAGCGCGGGACGTAGATGTTGCCGGTCACCGCGAGGCGGCGCAGCAGCTCCTCGCGACCGCCGGGACGGTCCTCGGACTTCCACTCGCGCACGACGTCGGAGATCGCGAGCACGACCTCCTCGCCGTCGCCGAGCACCGCGGCGTCGACGAAGTCGGCGATCGGCTCGGGGTTGAAGGCGGCGTGGCCGCCGGCGATGACGACGGGGTCGTCCTCGGTCCGGTCGGCGGCGTGCAGCGGGATGCCGGCGAGGTCGAGGGCGTTGAGCATGTTGGTGTAGCCGAGCTCGGTGGAGAAGCTCAGGCCGAACAGGTCGAAGGCACCGACGGGACGGTGGCTGTCCACGGTGAACTGCGGGATCGGGCCCTGCTCGTCACCGGTGCGCATCACCTGCTCCATGTCGGGCCACACCGAGTAGGTGCGCTCGGCGAGGATCCAGTCGCGCTCGTTGAGCACCTCGTAGAGGATCTGCACGCCCTGGTTGGGCAGGCCGACCTCGTAGGCGTCGGGGTACATCAGCGCCCACCGCACGGTGGGGCCGCCCGTCTCGGAGCTGGCGGCGCAGTCCCAGTCCTTGACGACGGAGTTGAGCTCGCCGCCGACGTACTGGATGGGCTTCTGCACCGACGGCAGCTTGCCCTCCAGGCGCGGGAAGACCGACGCGACTGACATGCTCGGGAACACCTCGATCGGGGATGGGGAACAGGGAGGCAGGGTGCGAGCGCCGCCGCAGGACGGCACGTCGCCTCAGTCGGCAAGGGTACGTCGCCGCGCCCGGCGCGGCCTACTCAGCGGGGTGCGGGGAGCAGCCGGGTCGGCACCGCGCCGGCCGAGCGCAGGTGGATGTTCTGCAGCAGCCCGAGGGCCAGCATGCCGGCGAAGAGGGAGCTGCCGCCGTAGGAGACGAACGGCAGCGGCACGCCCGTGACGGGCATAATGCCCAGGCACATGCCGATGTTCTGGAAGCCCTGGAAGCCCCACCAGCAGGCGATGCCGGCCGCGGCCACGCGGCCGAAGAGGTCGCCGGCCTGCGCCGAGATCGCGAGCGCGCGCCAGATGACGACCGCCAGCAGCAGGATCAGGATCCCCGCACCGACCAGGCCGAGCTCCTCTCCGGCGACGGTGAAGATGAAGTCGGTGTGCTGCTCGGGCACGAAGCCCGACCGGGTCTGCGAGCCGTCGAAGAGCCCCTGCCCGAACAGGCCGCCGTTGCCGACGGCGATGCGGGCCTGCTCGGTGTTGTAGCCGGCGCCGCGCGGGTCGAGCGTCGGGTCCGTGAAGGCCAGGAAGCGGTCGACCTGGTAGGGCTTGAGCACCCCCATCGAGACCGCGGCGATCGCTCCTCCGGCCCCGGCGAGGGTGAGGCCGACCAGCCAGCGCCGGGAGGCGCCGGCCACGGCGAGGACCCCGAAGACGGTGGCGGTGAGCACGAGCATGGTGCCGAGGTCGGGCTGGAGCAGGATCAGGACGGCCGGGATCCCGGCGATGGCGAGCATCGCCACCACCTCGAGGCTGCCCACGCCGCGGCCCCAGCGACGCTCGGTGCGCTCGGCGACGACGAGGGCCATGCCGATGACCACGGCGAGCTTGGCGAACTCCGAGGGCTGGATCGACATGCCGCCGACCTGGAGCCACGAGCGCGAGCCGTTGATGGTCGAGCCGGCGACCAGCACCATCACGAGGCCGCCCACGCTGGCGACGTACGCCAGGGGCGCGAGGATGCGCACCCAGCGGTGGTCGGTGGCCACGACGGCCACCATCAGCACCAGCCCGATCGCGACGTTGACGAGCTGCTTGCGCAGGTAGGCGTCGGGGTCGCCGTCGGTGAGGTCCGCGCGCGTGGTGGTGGCGGACCAGACGAGCAGCGTGCCCAGCGTGACGAGGGCCAGGGCGGCGCCCAGCAGCAGCCAGTCGAGGCCGGGGGCCCGCATCCCCGAGGACGGGCCCAGGCGCCCGGGACGCGTGGCGGGACGGTTGGTCAGGACGGTCACGGTGTCACTCCCTGCTCACGGCTTCACGGCCGGCGGCATGATCGAGCCGTCGTCGAGGAACTGCGGCAGCCGGGCGGGCGGCACGGTCCCGGGGGTGGCGGCGCGGGCGGGCCGCACGGTCTCGCCCTCGATGCCGTAGAGCGCCTCCCAGATCGCGCGGATGCCGTCGCCGGTGGAGCCCGACCCGGTGCCGCCCTGGCTGATCATCATGACCACGACGTAGTCCTCGGAGTAGGACGCGACCCAGCCGGTCGACTGCTTGCCGTAGACCTCCGCGGAGCCGGTCTTGGCGCGGATCGTGACCTCGTCGATGGGGAAGCCTCCGAGCTTCCACGCCATCGTGCCGACGCGCGAGACGCTCTCGAGGGCACCGTCGATGTAGTCGAGGTACTTCTGCGGGACGTCGACGCGACCGGACTTGCGCGGCGCGATGCGGCGCAGCACCTCGCCCTCGGGGCTGACGATCGCCTTGGCGACGGTCGGCTCCCAGAGGATGCCGCCGTTGCTCAGCGCGCCGTAGGCGCGGGCGAGCTGCAGCGGGGTGACGATCGTGTCGCCCTGGCCGATGGAGAAGTTCACGGCGTCGCCGGCGCGGTAGAGGTTGCCCTCGAGGCAGAACTCGCGAGCGAACTTGTAGACGAAGTCGCTGGTGTCGTCGGTCTGCGGCTTGCTGCTGAGCTCGCAGTAGTAGTCCTTCTGCGACTCGTAGTAGTCCTGCTTCCAGTGTCGGTCGGCGATGCGGCCGGGCGCCTCGCCGGGCAGGTCGATCCCGGTGCGGGAGCCGAAGCCGAACTCCTTGGCCTCCTCCACCAGCGGGTCGCGCGCGCCGATGTCGGCGGGGTCGCTGCCGTAGCGCTGCCAGAAGTCGTATCCGATGCGGTAGAAGAACGTGTTGCAGGAGACCTCGAGCGCCTTGGCGAAGCCGATGTTGCCGTAGGCGCCGGACTCGTAGTTCTTGAAGACCCGGTTGCCGACCTGGAAGCCCGAGGAGCACGGGAGCGAGGTGTCCATCGCGTAGCCGTTGGTCAGCGCGCCGGCGGTCATGAAGGGCTTCCACGTCGAGCCGGGGGCGAACTGGCCCTGCGTGACGCGCGAGAGCAGCGGGGTGCCGGCCTCCTCGGAGTAGAGACGGGCGAGCTGGGACTCGCTGATGCCGCCGGTCCACACGTCGGGGTCGTACGTCGGCTGGCTGGCCATCGCGATGACCCGACCGGTCTTCGCGTCGAGGACCACCGCGGCACCGGAGTCCGCGGCGAACTTCCGCCCGGTCACCGAGTCGAGCTGGGTGCGCTGGAAGGCGATCCGCTCCGCGAGCTGGCGCTCCACGACCGACTGCACCTTCGCGTCGATCGAGGTGACGAGGGTGTCGCCGGGGGTGCTCTCGACGATCGAGTCGTCGCCCAGCACGCGGCCCATCGAGTCGACCGCGACGCGGCGGTAGCCGGGCAGGCCGCGCAACCACTCGTCGTACTGCTTCTCGACACCGGCGCGCCCGACGACGGAGGCGCCGTTGAGCGAGCGGTCGTCGCGCTCGGCGGCGAGGTCGTACTCGTCCTCGGTGACGGGGCTGAGGTAGCCCAGGACGTGGGCGAGGTTGATCCCGAAGGGGCGCGGGTAGGACCGCACGCTCTGCTGCTCGGCGAGGACGCCCGGGTAGTCCTCGGGCTGCTCGAGCACCCGCAGCGCCACGTCCTTGGAGACGTCGGTCGCGACCGGGACGGGCTGGTAGGGCGAGCCGTTCCAGCACACCTCGGGCACGCTGCCGGGGTCCCCGCATGTGAGCAGGCTCGCCTCCACGTCCGCGGGGTCGGTCTCCACGGCGACGGCCACGCGGCGCACCAGCTCGGTGCGCTGGCGCTCCTCGAGCTTGCCGAGCAGGGTCCGGTCGAGCGAGATCACCCACGAGGTCCGGTTGGCCACGAGCGGGCGGCCCTGGCTGTCGACGATGAGGCCACGCTGCGGCTGGACGACGATGTCGCGCACCGACTGGTCGGCGGCCTGGGCCTGGTAGGACTCGCCGCCGATGACCTGGAGGTAGTAGAGCCGGACGAAGAGCGTGGCGAACAGCGAGAAGGCCAGCACCTGCACCACGACGAGGCGCAGCCGGCTGCGCTGGCTCGACGGGCTCACGTGGTCGCCCACTGGGGACCGAGGCGGGAGAAGAGCTTCATCAGCGGCGGCAGCACGAAGGGCGTGAGCAGCACGTCCCACACGAGGGCGACCAGCACGACCTCGAGCAGCCCCGCGACCGACATCGCCGGGTCGTCGAGCAGGATCCCGGAGAGGGCGAAGATCGACGTGGCGGCGAAGGACGCGGCCGCGACGGTGCCCACCACGTCGAGCGCGCTGGGGCGTACGTCCTGGCGCACGCGCGCGGCGAGGAAGGCGGCGATGGTCAGGGCCAGCGCCCACCGCCCGGCGACGTGGTCGGCCGGCGGGGCGAGGTCGAGCACGAGGCCGGCGGTGAAGCCGAGGACCAGCGCGAACGGCGCCTCGACGGTCAGCGCCGCCGCGACCACGACCAGCAGGCAGAGGTTGGGCACGATCCCGTGCCACGCCAGGTGCGGGAAGAGGGAGACCTGCACGACGAGGGCGAGGAGCACCGCGCCGAGCGCGGCGAGCCAGCGCAGCTGGGTCATCGCAGGCTCCCGTCCGCCTCGATGACGGCGCGGTCGCTCTCGGAGCCGCTGGGCACCATCACGCCCACCACGTCGAGGGCGGAGAAGTCGACGAAGGGCTTGACGACCGCGCGCTGCGACGCCTCGCGAAGCGAGCTGTAGACGTCGGTGATCGTGCCGATCGGCACGCCGGGCGCGTAGGGGCCGGTGGTGCTCCCCCACGTCACGACCGTGTCGCCGCGGGCCGGGACGGAGGCGTCGTCGACCAGGCGCAGGTCGAGCCCGGTCTCCTGGTCCAGCGAGCCGCTCCCGGTGACGAAGCCGATCTCCATGCTCGAGCCGACGCGACCGCCGACCGTGGAGTCGGGGTCGATGACCAGGAGCACGGTCGCGGTGCTGCGGGTGACCCGGAGCACCCGGCCGACGAGGCCGTCGTCGTTGACGACCGTCATGTCCGGGCCGAGCCCGGCGGCCGAGCCGGCGTCGATGGTGACGGTGAGGCTCTGCGACTGGCGCGGCCCCATCGCCACGACGCGGGCCGGGACGAGGGCCGAGCCCAGGTCGGCCGCGGCGGCGGTGAGGCCGTCGTACTGCTCGAGGCGGTTGCGGTCGAAACCGGCCAGCTCGACCTGGCCGCGGAGCTCGGCGTTGCTGGCCTCCAGCTCGCGCACCTCCTCGGCGAGGTCGCCCTTGCTGCGGAACCAGTCCGGCACCGCGGTGAAGGGGCGTACGGCGGTGGCTGCGGCGGACTCGGCGGGGCCGAGGGCCTCCCCGACCACGCGGCGAGCCGGCTCCAGCGGCGAGTCGCCGCCGCCCGAGACGTCGAGCGTGATGAGCGTGATGCTGGCCAGCACGAGGGCGACCAGCAGCGAGCGCGGGGCGCGGTTGCGCGACTCGAGCCGGTCGAGGCCCTTCCAGCGGCGCTCCCGGCCGTCGTGTCCCCCCCAGGCAGCCATCAGAAGCGCCTCGGGTCCGACACGAGCACCTGCTGGAGCGCCTCGAACTCCTCCACGCACTTGCCGGCGCCGTAGGCGACCGACGAGAGCGGGTCCTCGGCGACGTGGACGGGCATGCCGGTCTCGTGGCGCAGCCGCTCGTCGAGGCCGCGGAGCATCGCACCTCCGCCGGTGAGCACGATCCCGCGGTCCATGATGTCGCCGGCCAGCTCGGGCGGCGTCTGGTCGAGGGTGGCGCGGACGGCGTCGATGATGTTGTGCAGCGGCTCCTCGAGCGCCTGGCGCAGCTCGGAGCTGGAGACGACGACGGTGCGCGGCAGGCCGGAGACCATGTCGCGGCCGCGGATCTCGGCATCGGGCTCGGTGGGGAGCGGGAAGGCCGACCCGAGGGTCATCTTCATCTCCTCGGCGGTGCGCTCCCCCAGCATGAGGGAGTACTCCTTCTTCATCCACGCGATGATCGCCTGGTCGAGGTCGTCGCCCGCCGTGCGCACCGAGAGGCTGGTGACGATGCCGCCGAGGCTGATCACGGCCACCTCGGTGGTGCCGCCACCGACGTCGACGACCATGTTGCCGGTCGCCTCGTGGACCGGGAGCCCGGCGCCGATCGCGGCAGCCATCGGCTCCTCGACGATGTAGACCTTGCGGGCGCCGGCCTGGTAGCCGGCCTCCTTGACCGCGCGCTGCTCGACGGCGGTGATGCCGCTGGGCACGCAGATGACCATGCGGGGCTTGGCGAAGTAGCGGCGACGGTGCACCTGGTGGATGAAGTAGCGCAGCATCTGCTCGGTCGCCTCGAAGTCGGCGATGACGCCGTCCTTGAGGGGGCGGATGGCGGCGATGTTGTCAGGGGTGCGCCCGATCATCCGCTTGGCCTCGTGGCCGACGGCGAGGACCTCGCCCGTCGTGGTGTTCATCGCGACGACCGACGGCTCGTCGAGCACGATGCCCTTGCCGCGGACGTAGACCAGCGTGTTGGCCGTGCCGAGGTCGACGGCCATGTCGCGGCCGATGAGGCCGCCGGTCCTTCTGTTCAGTGCCATGCCGCTGTGCCCTCGGGTCGGTCGTGCCGGGAAGAGGGGTCAGCAGCCCTCCCGCCGACCCTGACTCAGGTTAAGGAGCAGCGTCGCCCGTTCCCGGCAGGACACGCGCGGGGCAGGTGGGACTCAGGTGAAAGATGCCTCGCTCACGGGCTGACCGCGAGCGAGCTCGCGTCAGTCCGTGAGCTCGGGAAACCAGATCCCGATCTCGCGCGCCGCCGACTCCGGGGAGTCGGAGCCGTGCACGAGGTTCTGCTGGACCGCCACGCCCCAGTCGCGGCCGAGGTCGCCGCGGATCGTGCCGGGGGCGGCGACGGTCGGGTCGGTGGCACCGGCGAGGGAGCGGAAGCCCTCGATGCAGCGCTCACCCTCGATGACGATGGCGAGGACCGGCCCGGAGAGCATGAACTCCACGAGCGGGGCGTAGAACGGCTTGCCCTCGTGCTCGGCGTAGTGCTCGGCGAGGATCTCGGGGGTCGCGGTGCGGAGCTCGACGGCCGCGAGCGTGTAGCCCTTGGCCTCGATCCGGCGGAGGACCTCGCCCGAGAGGCCACGGCGTACGCCATCGGGCTTGACGAGGACGAGGGAGCGCTGGACGTCGGTCATGGCCGCAGCCTAGCGAGGCCGGGCCGACGGGTGGGGGCTAGCCCTGCTCGGCGCGGTACGCCGCCCACGCCGCGGCGCGCTCGCGCTCGATCTTGCGGCCCAGACCGTCGGCGGCGGCCCAGAGCATGGCGAAGACGAGACCGAGGCCGAACATCACCGGCACCACGAAGCCCAGCGCGATCGCGCCGACCTGGACGGCGTAGCCGGCGAGGTAGGCCCACTCGGCGCGCAGCATCCCGGCCAGCAGCAGGCACACCACGGCGAGGCCGAGGCCGATGGTGACCGCGGTGCCGGCGGCGACGCCGGCGATGGTGATCATCACGGGCGTGGTCAGCCCGAGGGTGATCGCCTCGAGGCTGAGGACCGCCGCGCACATGCCGCGCCGCGGTGAGCGCTGCGTGGTGGCAGGGTCGGGCGCGGAGTCCGGTGCGGTGTCGGGTGCGGTGTCGCTCATCGTCGTCCCTTCAGCAGGCTGCGCGCCTCGCCGACCGTGACCACCGACCCCGTGACGAGCACGGCGCCGGAGCCGATCGAGACATCGATCGCCTCCCCCGCCTCGGCGAGGGTGGCGCCGCGCTCGATGGCGTCGGACAGGTCAGGCACCACGCTGACCCGGTCCTCGCCGAAGACCTCGACCGCGGCCCTGCCGAGCGCTGCGGCCGACATCGAGCGCGGGGTCGAGTTCTGCGTGCAGACCAGGTAGGCGAGGTGCGGCTCCAGCACGTTCAGCAGTCCCTCGTGGTCCTTGTCCTCCATCACGCCCATCACGCCGACCAGCGGGCTGAAGGCGAACGAGTCCTCCAGCGCGGCGGCGAGGGCCTCGGCGCCGTGGGGGTTGTGGGCGGCGTCGAGGACGATGGTGGGGCTGCGTCGGATGATCTCCAGTCGGCCCGGGGAGGTCACCTCGGCGAACGCGGCGCGGACCAGGTCCTCGTCGAGCTCACCGCTGCCGGCGAAGGCCTCGACCGCGGCCAGGGCGACGGCGGCGTTCTGCGCCTGGTGGGCGCCGTAGAGCGGCAGGAACACGTCGTCGTACGCCCCCCGCAGGCCCTGCAACGACACCATCTGGCCGCCGACGGCGGGCGTGCGGGACAGGACGCCGAACTCGACGCCCTCGCGGGCGACGGTCGCGCCGACCTCGGCCGCGCGCTCGAGGAGGACGGCGGCGACCTCGGGGGTCTGCTCGGCGAGCACGGCGACCGAGCCGGGCTTGATGATCCCGGCCTTCTCGCGTGCGATGGCGACGGGGTCGTCGCCGAGGTACTTGGCGTGGTCGACCGCCACCGGGAGCACGACGGCCACGTCGGCGTCGACGACGTTGGTGGCGTCCCAGCTGCCACCCATCCCGACCTCGACCACCGCGACGTCGACGGGCGCGTCGGCGAAGGCGGCGAAGGCCATCGCGACGATGGTCTCGAAGAAGCTGAGCGGGTGGTCCTGGTCGGCGTCGACGAGGTGGGTGTAGGGGGCGACCTCGTTGAAGGCCCGCACGAAGGCCTCGTCGTCGAGGGGCTCGCCGTCGATGCTGATCCGCTCGCTCATCCGCTCCAGGTGCGGGGAGGTGAAGCGACCGGTGCGCAGGTCGAGGGCCCGCAGGAGCGTCTCGATCATCCGGCTGGTGCTGGTCTTGCCGTTCGTGCCGGTCAGGTGCACCGCACGGAAGCTGCGCTGGGGCTCGCCGAGGAGCTCGGTGAACGCCTGGATGCGGTCCAGGCTCGGCTCGAGTCGGGTCTCGGGCCAGCGCGACAGCAGCGCGTCCTCGACCTCGTCGAAGGTCTGGGCGAGCCGCGGGGCGTCGGCGGGGGCTGCGTGGGGCGGGGCGTGGGGGTCAGTCATCTCGCCCCGAGTCTAGGGCCGCGCGCCCGAGGGCTCAGATCCGCACGACGTGCTCGGCCATGTCGACCACCGGGGCGTAGCCGAGGCCGCTGTAGATCTTGTTGGACGTCGGGTTGGCCAGGTCGGTGAACAGGCACATCCGGTGCCCGGCCTCGAGGCCCCGGCGGGTGAGCTCGCCGACGACGTGGGACGCGATGCCGTGCCCGCGGTGCTCGCGGGGCGTGAAGACCGGCCCGATCCGGGAGACGCCGTACGACGGCAGCCCCGCGCCGCTGAGGTGGGCGACGGTCCCGCCCGGGAGCTCCCACAGCCACTCGACGCCCTCGCGGATCCGGACCAGGACGCTGTCGAGCGTGTTGTGCTCCCCCGAGGTGGGGTCGGGCTCGCGGCCGGCCTGCGCGTCAGCCTCGGCGTGGAACGCCTCGAACCACGACAGCACCAGCTCGGCGTCGTCCTCGGTGGCCTGCCGCAGCCGGCCCTCCGGCGCGGGCGGCACCTCGACCGAGGTGGCCTCCCACAGCCGGGTCGCCTTGTCGGTGACCACCTCTCCCCCGGCCAGCCGGGCCGTCTCCCGCGCCAGTGTGGCGGCGCCGGGAAGGGCTCCGTTGGCCCCGCCGAGGAGCTCCCCGCGCTCGTGCAGCGCCGCGGCCAGCGCCCGGGCGGCCTCCTCGTCCATCGGCATCGCGAAGGTCGGGTGCGGCCGGAAGGGGGCGGTGCGCATGGCGGCCGAGACCACCGTCCCGGCGTCGTCGCGCACGGCGACCCACCAGCGGGCGAAGGGGGCGTCCACCCCGGCCCAGGAGTCGTGGCCGTCGGCCAGCTCGCGGGCGGTCCGCTCGCTCACGCTGGCGATCACGCTGCCGAGGACCGGGTCCTGGGCGAGCAGCCCGCCGGCCGCGTCGAGGAAGGGTCGTGGGGTGTCGAAGAACTCCAGCTCCATGGCGCGACGCTAACGACCGGAGCTGCCGGGGTGATACTCGTTTTCGCAGGCCGGAGGCCCGTCAATAGACTCCCGGCATGACTGAGAACCCCACCCAGACCCCGGACGCGACCACGAGCACCGACCAGCGTGCCGTCGTCGTACCCGAGCGTCCGGCGCTGGAGGGCCTGGAGGACAAGTGGTCCCGGGCGTGGGCCGACAACGACACCTACGCCTTCGACCGCACCCAGCCGCGGGAGAACGTCTACTCCATCGACACCCCGCCCCCGACCGTCAGCGGCTCGCTGCACGTCGGCCACGTCTACTCCTACAGCCACACCGACCTCATCGCGCGCTACCAGCGCATGCAGGGCAAGGCCGTCTTCTACCCCATCGGCTGGGACGACAACGGCCTGCCGACCGAGCGCCGCGTGCAGAACTACTTCGGCGTGCGCTGCGACCCCGCCCTGCCCTACGACGCAGACTTCACCCCGCCGGAGAAGCCGGACCCGAAGAAGCAGGTGCCGATCAGCCGGCCCAACTTCATCGAGCTGTGCGAGCAGCTCGTCGTCGAGGACGAGAAGGCCTTCGAGGCGCTGTGGCGCCAGCTCGGCCTCTCGGTCCAGTGGAACCCGACCTACACGACGATCGGCGACCACTCGCGCACGGTCAGCCAGCGCGCGTTCCTGCGCAACTACGCCCGCGGCGAGGCCTACCTCTCCGAGGCGCCGACGCTGTGGGACGTCACCTTCCAGACCGCGGTGGCCCAGGCCGAGCTCGAGGCGCGTGACTACCCGGGTGCCTACCACCGCGTGGCGTTCCACAAGCCGGACGGCAGCCCGGTCCACATCGAGACCACCCGCCCCGAGCTGATCCCGAGCGTCGTGGCGCTGATCGCGCACCCCGACGACGAGCGCTACCAGGACGTCTTCGGCACCACTGTCACCTCGCCGGTCTTCGGCGTCGAGATCCCGGTGCTGGCGCACCACGCGGCCGAGCCCGACAAGGGCGCCGGCATCGCGATGTGCTGCACCTTCGGTGACCTCACCGACGTCATGTGGTGGCGCGAGCTGGACCTCCCGGTCCGCACCGTGGTCGGGCGCGACGGGCGGCTGCTGCGCGAGACGCCCGAGTGGTTGGGCTCCGAGGCGGCCGCGACGGCGTACGCCGAGATGGCGGGCAAGACGACGTTCAGCGCCCGCGAGGCGATGGTCGGCCTGCTCCGCGGGTCCGGCGACCTCGACGGTGAGCCCAAGGCGACCCAGCGGATGGCGAACTTCTACGAGAAGGGCGACAAGCCGCTCGAGATCGTCGCGACCCGCCAGTGGTACATCAAGAACGGCGGCCGGGACGCGGCGCTGCGCAAGGAGATGCTGGTGCGCGGGGAGGAGATCACCTGGATCCCGACCCACATGAAGCACCGCTACGACAACTGGGTCGGCGGCCTCAACGGCGACTGGCTGGTCTCGCGTCAGCGCTTCTTCGGCATCCCGTTCCCGGTCTGGTACCCCCTCGACGCCGACGGCGAGCCCGACCACGACCACCCGCTGATGCCGTCGGAGGACCAGCTCCCGGTCGACCCGTCCACGCAGGCGCCGGAGGGCTACACCGAGGACCAGCGCGGCAAGCCCGGCGGCTTCGTCGGCGACCCCGACGTGATGGACACCTGGGCGACCTCGTCCCTCACGCCGCAGATCGCGGGCATGTGGGGTGTCGACGACGACCTGTTCTCCCGGGTCTTCCCCTACGACCTGGCCACCCAGGCGCACGACATCATCCGCACCTGGCTGTTCTCCCGCGTCGTCCGCTCCGACTTCGAGCACCAGGTGGTGCCGTGGTCGCACGCGATGATCTCCGGCTTCATCGTCGACCCCGACCGCAAGAAGATGTCGAAGTCGAAGGGCAACGTCGTCGTCCCGACCGACATCCTCGACAAGTACGGCGCCGACGCGGTGCGCTGGCGTGCCGCGATCGGTCGTCCCGGCATGGACTCGCCGTTCGACGAGTCCCAGATGAAGATCGGGCGCCGCCTGGCGATGAAGGTGCTCAACGCCTCCAAGTTCGTCCTGGGCAACGTCGGCGCCACCGCGATCGTCCCGAGCGCCGTCAGCGCGCCCGTCGACTGCGCGCTCCTCGGCGGCCTCGAGATCGTGGTGCGCCGGGCGACGGAGGCCTTCGACGCCTATGACTACACCACCGCGCTCGAGGTGACCGAGAAGTTCTTCTGGGAGTTCTGCGACGACTACCTCGAGCTGGTCAAGGAGCGCGCCTACGACACCGACGGCGGTGCTGCGACCGAGTCGGCCAAGGCCACGCTCGCGATCGCGCTGCACACCCAGCTGCGACTGCTCGCACCGTTCCTGCCGTACGCCACCGAGGAGGTCTGGTCGTGGTGGCAGGAGGGGTCCATCCACCACGCCGCCTGGCCCACCGCGGCCGACCTCGGCTCGGCAGCCGCGGCGCAGCCGCTGGTGCTCGACGCCGTGGCCAGCGCGCTCACCGGCATCCGTGGCGCGAAGTCGCAGGCCAAGGCCAAGATGCGCGCCCCACTGTCGCGGGTGGAGATCACCGGGCCTGCGGCACTCGTCGAGGCGGCGCAGCAGGCGCAGGACGACCTGCGTGCCGTCGGCACGATCGTCGGCGACCTCGTCTTCGTCGCCGACGAGTCGGCCACCGAGCTGCGGGTCACCGCCGAGCTCGCCCCGACCGAGGACTGACCCGGCCCCTGAACGCCACGAGCGGTGCCTGAGCCACCTCCCGAGACCTCGGGACGTGGCTGGGGCACCGCCGTCGGGCGTTTCCGGGGACGGGCGTCGCTCAGCGGTGCGAGCGGGCGCCCTTTGCGGCGTCGCGCTCAGCCTTGCGGTCCGCCTTCGCGGCGTCGCGCTCCGCCTTGGCAGCCTCACGCTCGGCCTTGCGCTGCGCCTTCGCAGCCTCACGCTGCGCCTTCCGGTCCGCCTTCGCAGCCTCACGCTGCGCCTTGCGCTCGGCCTTCGCAGCCTCACGCTCAGCCTTGCGCTGCGCCTTCGCAGCCTCACGCTCAGCCTTGCGCTGTGCCTTCGCCGCCTCACGCTGCGCCTTGCGGTCCGCCTTCGCGGCGTCGCGCTCCGCCTTGCGCTCCGCCTTCGCAGCCTCACGCTCAGCCTTGCGGTCCGCCTTCGCAGCCTCACGCTCAGCCTTGCGCTGGTCCCTGTCCGCCGCGGCGGTCGGTGACGGGCTGGCGGGCACGGAGACCGCGGCAGGAGGCGCCTTCGGCGCCTTCAGGGTGGCGGCGGGCGTGGCTGCGGGAGCCGTGGACGGCTCCGGCGCACCGACCGGCTGCGCGCTCAGCTCGGCCGGCAGGCTCACCGGGGCGGGCTCCGCGGTCGCCGGCGAGGTCTCGACCGGCGGCTCGACGACTGCAGCGATGGGCCTGGCGGGCTGGAACAGGTCCTCGAGTGCCCAGCCCCGGCCGATGGACAGGGTCATCAGGACCGCACAGAGCACGGCAACGAGAGCGAACCCCACGAGCGGCCGCTTCTGGTCAACCCCCACCGGTTCCCCTTCCCACATGCTGACGAGACGTCAGTGTGTCCGGGTCATGACGCGTGATCAAAGCCGATGACCCGGAATAGTCCGAAATGACTAGATCAGACCAGTCAATCCAGGCTACGGGGAGGAGTCAGGCCGACTTCTTCTTGCGGCCCTCGGCCTCGCGCAGGATGAGTGTCGGGGCGACGTCGTCCTCGACGGTCTCGCGGGTGACGATCACCTTGGCGACGTCGCCGCGCGACGGCACGTCGTACATCACGTAGAGGAGGACCTCCTCGATGATCGCGCGCAGGCCGCGGGCACCGGTGCCGCGCTCGAGGGCGGCGTCGGCGATGGAGTCGATCGCCTCGTCGGTGAACTCGAGCTCGACGCCGTCGAGGTCGAAGAGCTTCTGGTACTGCTTGACCAGGGCGTTGCGCGGCTCGGTGAGGATCTGCACGAGCGCCTCGCGGTCGAGCTTGCTCACGCTCGCGATGAGCGGGAGACGCCCGATGAACTCGGGGATCAGGCCGAACTTCGTGAGGTCCTCGGGGCGGACCTGGGCGAGCAGGTCGTCGCCCTCGCGCTCGGCGGCTCCGCGCACCTCGGCGGTGAAGCCCAGCGACTTCTTGCCCACGCGCTGCTCGATGATCTGCTCGAGGCCGGCGAAGGCACCACCCACGATGAAGAGGATGTTGGTGGTGTCGATCTGGATGAACTCCTGGTGCGGGTGCTTGCGACCGCCCTGCGGGGGCACCGACGCGGTCGTGCCCTCCAGCATCTTGAGCAGTGCCTGCTGGACGCCCTCACCGGACACGTCGCGCGTGATCGAGGGGTTCTCCGCCTTGCGGGCCACCTTGTCGATCTCGTCGATGTAGATGATCCCGGTCTCGGCCTTCTTGACGTCGTAGTCGGCGGCCTGGATCAGCTTGAGGAGGATGTTCTCCACGTCCTCACCGACGTAGCCGGCCTCGGTGAGGGCCGTGGCGTCGGCGATCGCGAAGGGCACGTTGAGCATCCGCGCGAGGGTCTGGGCGAGGTAGGTCTTGCCGCAGCCCGTGGGGCCGATGACGAGGATGTTGGACTTCGCCACCTCGACGACGTCCTCGCGCGCCTTGCCCGTGACGGGCTGGAGCCCGGCCTGCACGCGCTTGTAGTGGTTGTAGACCGCGACGGCGAGCGACTTCTTGGCGTGCTCCTGGCCGATCACGTAGGAGTTGAGGAACTCGAAGATCTCCTTGGGCTTGGGCAGCTCCTCGAGGCTGACCTCCGAACCCTCAGCGAGCTCCTCCTCGATGATCTCGTTGCAGAGCTCGATGCACTCGTCGCAGATGTAGACGTTGGGTCCAGCGATGAGCTTCTTGACCTGCTTCTGGCTCTTGCCACAGAAGTTGCACTTCAGCAGGTCGCCGCCGTCACCGATACGTGCCACGAGTCGTGTCCTCCAGTCTCGCCGGGTGGGGGTTCCCGGCGTTCAACGCCTTGCACTGCTGCCTTGTAACGAGCCCCACGACGGTACCCCGAGCCGGCCCCCGGCGGGGGCCGGACACGGGATGTCGGCGAGCCTCTTTGCGCACCTCAGGTGAGGGCGGGAGCACCCTTGCGGGACTCGATGACGGCGTCGATGAGGCCGTACTCGACGGCCTGCGCGGCCGTCAGGATCTTGTCGCGCTCGATGTCGGAGCTCACCTGCTCGATGCTCTTGCCGCTGGAGTCGGCGATCATCTGCTCGAGCAGCTCGCGCATGCGGAGGATCTCGTTGGCCTGGATCTCGATGTCCGAGGTCTGGCCGAACGTGCCCTCCGTGTAGGGCTGGTGGATCAGGATGCGGCTGTTGGGCAGCGCCATCCGCTTGCCCTTGGCGCCGGCGCCGAGCAGGATCGCGGCCGCCGAGGCCGCCTGGCCCAGGCACACGGTCTGCACGTCGGGCTTGATGAAGCGCATCGTGTCGTAGATCGCGGTCAGCGCGGTGAACGAGCCACCGGGGCTGTTGATGTAGATGCTGATGTCGGTGTCGGGGTTCATCGTCTCCAGGCACATGAGCTGGGCGATGACCGCGTTGGCGACGTCGTCGCTGATCGGGGTGCCGAGATAGATGATGCGCTCTTCGAAGAGCTTGGCGTAGGGGTCGATGCGACGGAAGCCGTAGGACGTCCGCTCTTCCCACTGCGGGATGTAGTAGTTCATGTCAGTCCTTCGTCCTGGCCGGGCGGCCCTCGTCTGCGGCTTCGCGGGCATTGGTGACCACCTTGTCGACCAGGCCGTACTCGACGGCCTGCTCGGCGGTGAACCAGCGGTCGCGGTCGGCGTCGGCGACGACCTGCTCGACGCTCTGGCCGGTGTGGTCGGCGATGAGGTCGAGCAGCACCTTCTTGATGTGCAGGGACTGCTGCGCCTGGATCTTGATGTCGGAGGCGGAGCCGCCCATGCCCGAGGAGGGCTGGTGCATCATGATGCGCGCGTGGGGCAGGGCGTAGCGCTTGCCCTTGGTGCCGGCGCAGAGCAGGAACTGGCCCATGGAGGCAGCCAGGCCCATGCCGACGGTCGCCACGTCGTTGGGGATGTAGTTCATCGTGTCGTAGATCGCCATGCCGGCGTCGACGGAGCCGCCGGGGCTGTTGATGTGGAGGAAGATGTCGGCCTCCGGGTCCTCGGCGGAGAGCAGCAGGAGCTGCGCGCAGATCGCGTTGGCGTTCTGGTCGCGCACCTCCGAGCCGAGGAAGACGATGCGCTCACGGAGGAGGCGCTGGTAGATGTGGTCGTCGAGGCCATACATCCCACCGGCGCCGTTCATCTCGGGCGAGAGGGCTGGGCTGGAGTTCTGGTTCACGCTGGCGACATTAGCCGGAAGGTCGGACACTTCCACGCGATGACCCACTCTGTTCGCCCAGAGCGGATTCGCCCGCCCCGCCGAGCGCGACCTCGGCGAGGACCTCGCGGAAGACGCGGTAGCGCTCGGGGCCCACCTGGTCGGCCCACGCCTCGTCGCACGCCCGCAGCACCTCGGCGGAGCGCGCGAGCGCCGCACGGCCACGGTCGGTGATCCGTACACGTCTGGCGCGGGCGTCGTGCTCGGCGACGGACACCTCCACCATCGCGAGGTCCGCGAGCTGGCGCACGAACTGCCCGCACCCCTGGGTGGTCATCTCCGCGCACTCCGCGAGCTCGGTGATGATGAGGCCCTCGGGCGGCAGCCACTCCAGGACCCGCAGCTGGGAGGGGCGCAGCTCCGGCGCCTCCGCTGCGAGCCGCTCGCGCACCCGGGCGAAGACCATCCCCATCATCATCGGCAGGTGGGGCTCCGCAGCGGGGAGCCTCTTGACGTCAGACATGAAAGCAACTTACCTTTCCATGTCATGAAAGCCACTTTCGCACCGACGCCCGCCGGAGGCCGGCGCGAGGTGCTGGGTGCCGACGACGTCGACGACGGCGAGCTGGCGGCGATGGTCGCCGACCTCTGGGGAACCGACGCGGTCGACCTGCTCGACACCGTCGCCGAGCCCGTGGCGTACGACGTGCCCTCCATCCTCACCGGGGCCCGGACCTGGGTGCGCGGTCGCGCCGACGCCGGTGAGGGCCCGCGCGAGTTCGCCCTCTTCGTCAAGCGCGTGCACCACTGGCGCCACTCCCCCGCCTTCGCCTTCGTGCCCCCCGAGATCGCCGAGTGGGCGGCCGCGTCGCTGCCGTGGCGGGCCGAGCCGCTGATCTACGCCTCCGACCTCGCCGAGCGCCTCCCGGCCGGCCTGTCGATGCCGCGGGCACTCCGGGTGGAGGAGCGGCCCGACGACACGGCCACCGTCTGGATGGAGGCGGTGGAGGCGAGTCCCGCGGCGTGGGACCAGGAGGCGTACGTCGAGGCCGCCGGCCTGCTGGGCCGGATGTCCGGGAGCAGCCGGGTCGACGGGCTGGCTGCGATCGACCCGCAACCGTGGCACGTCCAGCACTTTGTCGTGGGCCGCCTCGGTCACACGGTGCTCCCGGGGCTCTTCGACGACGCCACCTGGGAGCACGAGCTCGTCGCACCCCACTTCGGCGACCTGCGCGGCCCGTTGACCGGCGTGGCCGACCACCTCGACGCCCTCGCCGAGGAGTTCGCAGCGATGCCGCACCGCGCGTCGCACGGCGACGCGTGCACCAACAACCTGTTGCGCCACCCGTCCGGCCGCGGCTTCACGCTCATCGACTTCGGCTTCTGGCGCCCGCAACCGGTCGGCTTCGACCTGTCCCAGCTGCTGGTCGGCGACGTCCAGGTCGGGCGCCAGGACGTCGGCGACCTGCCCGCGCGCGCGACCGCGTGCCTCGAGGCGTACGCCGCCGGGCTCGCCGACGAGGGCCTCGACGTCCCGATCGAGGAGGTGCGACGCGGCCACGCGGTGAGCCTGATGCTCTTCAACGGGCTGCCGAGCCTCCCCCTCGAGATGCTGCAGGAGGAGGCCGCCCTCGCGGCACAGGGCCCGGTCGACGACGACTTCCGCGCCCGCCTCGACCACTGGGCCCGCCAGCGGGCCGGGATCGCCCGCTACGCCCTCGACGTGCTGGCCCAGACCGACCCGGCGCGCTGAGCAGGAACGACGAACGGCGCCCATCCGAGGGTGGGCGCCGTTCGTGCGGCGGTGCGGGGCCGGATCAGGCCTTGTCGTCCTCCGGGGCGGCCTCGTCGGCGCTCTCCTCGGTGGTCTCCTCGGCAGCCTCCTCGGCGACGGGCTCACCGATGGTGCCGTCGGGACGCAGGTCCTTCAGCTCGACCACGTTGCCCGAGGCGTCCTTGACGGTCGCGGCCTCGACGATCGTCGCGAGGGCCTTGCCGCGCAGGATCTCCTGCACGAGCTCGGGGATGTGGTTGTGCTCGAACATGTGGTTGGCGAACTCCTGCGGGTCCTGCCCGGACTGCTGGGCGCGACGCACGAGGTGCTCGGAGAGCTCGGCCTGGTCGATGCCGAACTCCTCCTTCTTGGCGATCTTGTCGAGGATGAACTGCGCGGCGACGGCGTCACGCACCCGGCGCTCGAGGTCGGCCTCGAACTCCTCGGCGGTCTGGCCCTCGTCCTCGAGGTACTTGTCCATGGGGATGCCGGCCATGGCGAGCTGCTGCTCGACGTTGGCGCGACGGGCGTTGAGCTCGTCGGTGACCATGACCTCGGGCAGCGGGATCTCGACCTTCTCCAGCAGGGCCTCGAGGACCGCGTCGCGGGCGGCGGCGGCCTGCTCGAGGCGCTTGCCGCGACCGAGGCGCTCGCGCACGTCGACGGTCAGCTCCTCGGCGGTGTCGAACTCCGAGGCGAGCTGGGCGAACTCGTCGTCGTACTCGGGGAGCTGCTGCTCCTGCACGGCGGAGACCTTGACGGTCACTTGGACGGGCTCGCCGACCAGGTCACCACCGACGAGCTCGGAGTCGAAGGTCGCGTCCTCGCCGGCGCTGAGGCCCACCAGGGCCTCGTCGAGGCCGTCGATCATGCCGCCACGGCCGACCTTGTAGGACATGCCGGTGACCTCGCCGCCCTCGACGGTCTCGCCGTCCTTGGCCGCGACCAGGTCGATGGTGACGAAGTCGCCGTCGGCGGCAGCGCGCTCGACCGGGACGAGGGTGCCGAAGCGCTCACGGAGCGCCTCGACCTGCTCGTCGACGTCGGCGTCGCTGATCTCGAAGTCCTCAACGCTGGCCTCGAGGCCCTCGTAGGAGGGCAGCTCGAAGTCGGGCTTCACGTCGACCTCGGCGGTGAACTCGAGGGACTCGTTGTCCTCGAACTTCGTCACCTCGATCTCCGGCTGGGCCAGCGGCTCGAGGTCGTGCTCCTGGAGCGCGGCCATGTACTGCTGGGGGACGACGGCGTTGATCGCCTCGTCGAGGACCGGGCCGCGGCCGATCTGGCGGTCGATGACCGCCGGCGGCACCTTGCCCCGGCGGAAGCCCGGGACGTTGATCTGCTTCGCGATCTTCTGGTAGGCCGCGTCGAGGCTCGGCTTGAGCTCCTCGAAGGGCACCTCGACGGTCAGCTTGGCCCGGGTCGGGCTCAAGTTCTCGACGGCGCTCTTCACAAATGTCTCCTGATGCTGATCGGCTGAGGGGGGCGTGCGGCATCGCCTGGGCTGACACCCGGCGACCGCAAACCCTGCGAGTCTATCGAGGGCGTCGGCGCAGGCCGAATCACGCCGTGCGCTGCAGGGGTGGAGGGTCGGGGCGACAGGACTCGAACCTGCGGTCTCCTGCTCCCAAAGCAGGCGCGCTAGCCACTACGCTACGCCCCGCCAAACCGGCCCCGGGCCGCCTCGTGGGCGGCTCCGGGAGCCTGCTTGGAGCGGATGACGGGAATCGAACCCGCGTAGCCAGTTTGGAAGACTGGGGCTCTACCATTGAGCTACATCCGCGCGTCGCCACGGCGTCGCGGACGCCGGTGCGGGAGTCATGGTGCCACACCCCCGGCCCGCTCTCCCAGCCAGTGCCGCCGCCGCGCGGACCCGTCGTCAGCGACGGTGCACGAGCAGCAGCGCGCGGTCGTCGTTGCGAGAGCCGAGTGACTCCACGAGCCGCTTCGCGCCACCCTCGAACTCGCCGCGCAGCAACCGCTCGGCCTGTCCGAGCATGCGGTCGATGCCGAGCGCGATGTCGCGGTTGCGGGTCTCGACCATGCCGTCGGTGTAGAGCAGGAGCGCGTCGCCGGGGCGCATCTGTCCCGACACCGCTGCGAAGTCTGCGCCGTCGATGAGGCCGAGGACGGGCCCCTCGGACTCGATGACCTCCCAGCGACCCGAGCCGGCATGGCGTACGGCGGCGGGCGGGTGCCCGGCGCTGCGGATGTCGTAGTGGCCGGTCGCGAGGTCCAGGGAGAGGTGGATCGCGGTCGCGAAGCCCTCGTCCCACTCCTGGCGGAGCAGGAAGGTGTTGGCGGCGGGGAGGAACTCGCTCGGGGGCAGGGCGCTCAGGAGACCACCGATGGCTCCCGAGAGGAGCAGCGCGCGGGTGCCGGCGCCCTGGCCCTTGCCCGAGACGTCGACCACGGCCACCTCGAGGCGCTCGCCGACCCGGGAGGCGACGACGAAGTCGCCGGCGAAGGGCGTGCCGCCGGCGGAGCGCAGCTCCGCAGCGGCGTACCACTCGGCCGGGAGGGCCGGGATGCCGCCCTGGCGCAGGATGCGGTCGCGCAGGTCGACGAACATCGTCTCGCCCTCCAGACCGGCCACGCCGAGCCGTGAGCGGCGGAACGACGACATCATGACCACGAGGCCGAGGCCGAAGATGATGACGACGGTGGTGATGATCCGTGCGTTGATGGGGTCCTGCCGGAGCACCGTCAGGGCGAGCACGAAGAGCACGAACACGACGAACCACGGCAGCTGGCGCGGCCCGAGCACCAGGCTGGACAGCACGACCGGCACCAGCAGGCTCACCAGCGGGACGTTGTCGGGGAAGAGCCAGATCGAGGCACCGAGCACCACCGTCAGCACGACCAGCAGCACGAGGATCCGTGACCCGCGCGGCACCACCCGGTTGAGCACGCCCTCGGCCCGCTGCCGGAGGTCGGGCCCGGGGAGGTGCTCGCGCGCAGAACTCACGGTCGAGCTCCTCGCGACGTCGCAGTGTCCTTGTCCGCGAACTGTACGGCGCGCGAGCGGAAGGTGGGCTGACATTTGGGACACCAGAAGGAGTTGCGTCCGGCGAGCTCGGCGGTGCGGACTGCCGAGCCGCAGACGAGGCACGGCATCGAGGTGCGGCGGTAGACGTAGACCTCTCCCCCGTGGTCGTCGCGGCGTGGAGCGCGACCCATCGCCTCGGGGGTGTGCTCGGGGCGGACCGTGTCGATGCGGCCGGTGCGCACCCCCTCGGCCATCAGCTCCACCAGGTCCGCCCACATGGCGCGCCACTGCCCGATCCTCAGGGTGCTCCCGGGGCGCAGGGGGTGGATGCGGTGGCGGAAGAGCACCTCGGCGCGGTAGACGTTGCCCACGCCTGCGAGGACCTTCTGGTCCATCAACAGGTCCCCGATCGTTCGGGGGCTGCGCGAGATGCGGCGCCACGCCAGGTCGGGGTCGGCGTCGGCACGCAGCGGGTCGGGACCGAGGCGTCCCAGGACCTCCGCGCGCCGCTCCGCGCCGATCAGGTCGCACACGATCGCGCCGCGCAGGTCGGCGTACGACAGCGGGCCCGGCTCCCCCGCGACCAGTCGCAGCCGCACCTGCCCGACCGGGTCGGGCACGTCCTCGACCCCCGCGTGCACCGCGAAGGTGCCGATGAGGCCGAGGTGGACATGGACGAAGCGATCGCCCTCGAGCTCGACGAACAGGTGCTTGCCGGCGGAGTCGGCGCCCAGCAGGCGCGCGCCGTCGAGCTGCTCGGCGTCCGCGGCGAAGCGTCCCTGCGGCGAGCTCACCCGGACCGTACGCCCGGCGAAGGCGGCGGCGAGGTCGTCTGCCAGCTTGCGGAGGGTATGCCCCTCAGGCATCCGCGGTCTCGGACGGGGCGTCCGTCCCGCCCGGGCCGCGCAGCGCCGACTCGGGCAGCGGCGGCAGCTCGCGGGTCTCGTCGTAGACCGACAGCTGGCCGATGCGGCGCGCGTGGCGCTCGTCGCCGGGGAACGGGGTGGCGAGGAAGACCTCGACGAAGCGGGTCATGTCCTCCAGCGAGTGCATCCGGCCGCCCACCGAGACCACGTTGGCGTCGTTGTGCTCGCGGGCGAGGACGGCCGTCTCCTCCGACCACACCAGGGCGCAGCGGACGCCGGTCACCTTGTTGGCCGCGATCTGCTCGCCGTTCCCGGAGCCGCCGATGACGACGCCCAGGCTCATCCTTCCCTCGGCCCGGTCCGCGGCCACGCCCTCGCCCGCCCGCAGGCAGAAGACGGGGTAGTCGTCGAGGGCGTCGTAGACGAACGGTCCGTGGTCGACGACCTCGTAGTCGTGGTCGAGCAACCACGTCGTGAGGTGGTCCTTCAGCTCGAGGCCGGCATGGTCGGAGCCCAGGTGAACGCGCATGGCCGACATCATCTCAAGGCCCTACGGCCCGACGCGCTCGAGGTGCTGGTCGAGCCAGCCCGCGACCTGCCGCACCAGTGGCTCGGAGGCGGTGAAGTGCGCGTGCCGCCAGAAGCCGTGCGTCTGGCCCAGGCAGCGGATGCCGACGGTCTCCACGCCGGCCTCGGCGCAGCGGCGCGCCAGCTCCTCGCCCTCGTCGCGCAGCGGGTCGTGCTCGGCGGTCGCGACGAAGGTCGGCGGCAGCGTGTCGAGGCGGTCGGAGCGCAGCGGCGCGAGATCGGGGTCGTCGTAGTCAGCCTCGGTGCGGGCGTACTGCTCCCAGTACCAGCGCGCCTCGGAGGGGTCGAAGCCCGACCCCGGCCCCTCGCTCCACGACGGGAAGCTGTTGTGGGGGTCCAGGAAGGGGTAGACGAGCGCCACGGCGCGGAAGAAGCCCGGGTTGCGCAGGGCCGCCACGAGCGCGAGGTTCGCGCCGGCGGAGTCACCGTGGACGGCGTACGGTCCCTCGGGCCCGCGACCGGCCGCCAGCCAGCGCACCACCGTGTCGAGGTCGTCGGGTGCGGCGGGGAACGGGTCCTCGGGCGGACGCCGGTAGTCCACGCTCAGCACCGGCCGGCGGAGCCGGTTGGCGAATCGGCGGCAGATCCCGTCGTGGACGTCGATGTCGTTGAGCACGAAGCCACCGCCGTGGGCGTGCACGACAAGGCCCGGGAGGGCGTCGGCGGGCGTGAAGAGACGGCAGCGTACGCCGGCAGCGTCGAGGTCCTCGACCGCGGCGACCTCCTCGCGCGGCAGGCGGAGGTTGGCCTGCCGCGCCTCCTCGCGATTGGCAGCGAGGTCGAACCCGGGCGCACCGAGCACGGGGCCGGCGTCGGCCTCCACCGCCGCCCGCACCTCGGGGTACATCAGCGCGACATGAGCGCGTCGAGCGCCACCGCGACCGCGGCGGCGACCCGGAAGTCGACCCGCTGGTCCGGAACCGTGACGCGGTAGCGGTCGCCGATCGACATCTTGCGCTCGACCGAGAAGAGCGGGCTGCCCTGGGCGTCGACGAAGTCGAAGTGGATCGGGATGAAGTCCAGCTCGGTGAAACGACGCAGCAGCCCGGCGACCTGGTTGCGCTCCCGCCCCGTGCCGGAGTAGCCGGGACCCTCGATGTGGAAGGTCGAGCGCAGCAGCGAGGCGCCGAAGTCCTTCTTGAAGAAGCCGATCTGGGCGCCGGACTCGTCGGTGATGTCGTAGCCGGCGTTGAGGTCGAGCTTCTTGCGGGCCTTGAACCCGAACACCGCGCGCGACTTGCCGGCGTCGGCGAAGAAGGTCACCTGCTCCTTGAAGGCCATCCGCTTCTGCTCCGCCAGCGCCATCAGGCGCGTCGGGTTGCCGGCCTCGTCGGACTCGGAGACCTCGTAGCGGTTGATCATCATGGTCAGCTTCTGCTTGACCACGAAGTGCGGAAGGTACATCTCGGCGCGGCTCTCGGAGGACATGCGCAGAGCCTAGTCAGCCGCTGACGCGGGCGAGCTCCTCCTCGACCACCGAGGGGTCGAGCTTGGTGAAGACCGGCGTCGGCTTGTCCACCTTCGCGCCCACCACGACCGGGCGCGACTCCCACGCAGGCGTCGCGGCGTAGTCACCGGTGATGACGGAGTACGACGTGTGGCCCGCACCGTTGTCGGGCTCGAGCTCGTCGACCTGCTCGATGCGCGGCATCGGCATGAACTCGCCCTCCCCGCCGAGCACGGCGTGGACCTTGTTGGCCGAGTGCGGCAGGAACGGCGAGAGCAGCGTGTTGCAGTCGCTGACGCACTGGGCCGCGACCTGCAGGACGGTGCCGAGGCGCTCGCGCTGCGACTCGTCCTTCATCTTGTAGGGCTCGGTGACGGTGAGGTACTTGTTCACCTCGCCGACGATGCGCATCGCCTCGGCGACGGCGGCGCGCAGGCGGTGCTTCTCCACCAGGTCGCCGACGGAGGCGAAGCCGTCGCGGACGGTCGCGAGCACCTGCTCGTCGACCTCCTCCAGAGGTCCTGCGGCGGGGATCTCACCGAAGCTCTTCGCGATCATCGTCGCGGTGCGGTTGACCAGGTTGCCCCAGCCGGCGACGAGCTCGGAGTTGTTGCGGGTGACGAAGTCGGCCCAGGTGAAGGCGGCGTCGGAGGTCTCCGGGCCGGCGGCACAGATGTAGTAGCGCAGCGCGTCGGGGCCGTAGCGGGCCAGGAAGTCGCCGACGTAGATGACGTTGCCGCGGCTGGTGGAGAACTGCGAGTCGCCGAAGGTGAGGAACTCGCTGGAGACCACCTCGGTCGGCAGGTTGAGGGTGCCGAACGTCCCCGCGTCACCGCCGCGCGAGCCCTGGCCGTTGTAGGCGAGGAGCTCGGCCGGCCAGATCTGGGAGTGGAAGACGATGTTGTCCTTGCCCATGAAGTAGTAGGACTCGGCGTCGGCGTCGTTCCACCACTCGCGCCACTTGTCCGGCTCACCGAGGCGGCGGGCCCACTCGATGGAGGCCGAGAGGTAGCCGATGACCGCGTCGAACCAGACGTAGAGCCGCTTCGTCGGCTGGTCCTCCCAGCCCGGCACGGGGATGCCCCAGTCGATGTCGCGGGTCATCGCGCGCGGCCGGATCTCCTTGAGGATGTTCTGGCTGAACTTGATGACGTTGGGACGCCACAGTCCCGTGGCCTCGCGCTGGTCGAGCCACTCCCCCAGCGCCTCGGCGAGCGAGGGCAGGTCGAGGAAGAAGTGCTGCGTGTCCCTGAACTCCGGGGTCTCGCCGTTGATCCGCGACTTCGGGTCGATCAGGTCGGTCGGGTCGAGCTGGTTGCCACAGTTGTCGCACTGGTCGCCGCGCGCACCGGCGTACTTGCAGATCGGGCAGGTGCCCTCGATGTAGCGGTCCGGCAGGGTGCGGCCGGTCGACGGGCTGATCGCGGTCTGCGTCGTCTCCTCGACCATGTAGCCGTTGCGGCGACACGTCTCGAACATCTCCTGCACCACGGCGTAGTGGTTGCCGGTGGTGGTGCGGGTGAACAGGTCGTAGGACAGGCCCAGGCCGCAGAGGTCGTCCACGATGACCTGGTTGTACTTGTCGACCAGCTCGCGGGCAGGCACGCCCTCGTTGTCGGCGAGCACCAGGATCGGCGTCCCGTGCTCATCGGTGCCGCTCACCATCAGCACGTCGTGGCCCGCCATCCGCATGAACCGGCTGAACACGTCGGAGGGCACACCGAAACCGGCCACGTGGCCGATGTGGCGCGGGCCGTTGGTGTACGGCCAGGCGACGGCGGACAGGACACGAGTCATGGCGCAAGCCTAGTGAGCGTCGCGCGCCGTCCTCACGGCGGTACGACGCGCGGACGGCCGAGCCCTCAGGCACGCCCCGGCGTGGGTGGACGCATGCCGGACCGCGCCAGTCCGACCGACAGGCAGGTGAGGAACAGGCTCAGCCCCACGACCCCGGACTCGGGGACGGTGACGACCGTGCCGACGAGCATCCACGCGAGCACCGCCGCCGCGATCCCCGCCATCGTCGTGCCGAGCACGCGCGCCCGTGTCGGTGCGCTGCCGCGGGCGAGGGCGGCCACCCCCAGGCACGTCGTCATCGCGACGGCCACCAGCAGTGTGGCGAGCATGTGCGTTCCCCGTCCCTCGTGCGGTCGCCCGAGGCTACTCCAGCGACGAGGGACGGGGAAAGGACTCAGCTGAAGTCGAGGTCGCCGGTCCGCGAGCGCTTGAGCTCGTAGAAGTAGGGGAACTTCGCGACCGCGACGGCGCCGTCCCAGAGCTCGCCGGCCTCCTCGCCACGCGGGATCTTCGACAGCACCGGGCCGAAGAAGGCCGAGCCGTTGATGTGGATCGTCGGGGTGCCGACGTCGTCGCCGACCGGGTCCATGCCCTCGTGGTGGCTCGTCGCCACGGCCTCGTCGAGGGACGCGTCGTCCCAGGCCTCGATGAGCTCGGCGGGCAGGCCCACGTCGGCCAGGGAGGCCGCGACCGTCTCGCGCGTCAGCTCCTCGCCGTTGTTGTGGTGACGGGTGCCGACAGCGGTGTACCACTCGCCGAGGGTCGCGTTGTCGTGCTCCTGCGCGATCCTGATCGCCACGCGCACGGGCTTCTCGGTGCCCTGGAGCATCTCGCGGTACTCCGCAGGGATGTCCTTGTCCTTGTTGAGGTAGGCCAGCGACATCACGTGCCACTGCACCTCGATGTCACGGACCTGCTCGACCTCGCGGATCCAGCGCGAGGTGATCCAGGCGAACGGGCAGAGCGGGTCGAACCAGAGGTCAGCGGTAGCCATGTCCACATCAATCCCTCGCCCCGGCCACCTATTCCCCACCGGTGTGGGTCCGGCCACTTCCCGGTGGCAGGATGCCCCGCATGCCTGGAACCAACCTCACCCGGGACGAGGCCGCCACCCGCGCCGCCCTCCTGGACGTCACGTCGTACACCATCGACCTGGACCTCACGAGCGCCACCCAGCCCGACCAGGGCACCTTCTCCTCCACCACCACGCTGGAGTTCACCTGCCGCGAGCCCGGCTCGAGCACCTTCGCCGACCTCGTCGCACCCGCCGTCCGCGAGATCACGCTCAACGGCCGCAGCCTCGACCCCGCGACAGCGTACGCCGACAGCCGCATCGCGCTGGACGACCTCGAGGCGACCAACACGCTCGTCGTGACCGCCGACTGCGCCTATTCCAACACCGGCGAGGGCCTGCACCGCTTCGTCGACCCGGCCGACGACAAGGTCTACCTCTACAGCCAGTTCGAGGTGCCCGACGCCCGCCGCGTCTTCACCACCTTCGAGCAGCCCGACCTCAAGTCGGTCTTCACCTTCAACGTCACCGCGCCCTCCCACTGGGTCGTGGTCTCCAACGCCGAGACCCCCGAGCCCCGCGAGCTGGGCGACGGCGCCTCGGTGTGGAACTTCCCGACCACCAAGAAGATGTCGACCTACATCACCGCCGTCGTGGCCGGTGAGTACCACGGCGAGTTCGACACCTACGAGGGCAAGTTCGGCACGATCCCGCTCGGCCACTACTGCCGTCAGTCGCTCAAGGAGCACATGGACACCGCCGAGCTGGTCGCGCTGACCAAGCAGAGCTTCGCGTGGTTCGAGGAGCAGTTCGACTACCCCTACCCCTTCGGCAAGTACGACCAGCTCTACGTCCCGGAGTACAACGCCGGTGCGATGGAGAACGCCGGCTGCGTGACCCTGCGCGACGAGTACCTCCCCCGCAGCCGCCAGCCGCGCTCGTTCTTCGAGTTCCGCACGTCGGTGATCACCCACGAGATGGCGCACATGTGGTTCGGCGACCTCGTGACCATGAAGTGGTGGGACGACCTCTGGCTCAACGAGTCGTTCGCGGAGTGGGCCTGCTACTGGTGCGAGGCCAACGCGACCGACTTCACCGACGCATGGACCGGCTTCGCCAACGCCCGCAAGCAGACCGGCTACCGCGCCGACCAGCTGCCCTCGACGCACCCGATCGCAGCCGACAACGTCGACCTGCACGCCGTCGAGGTCAACTTCGACATGATCACCTACGCCAAGGGCGCGTCGGTGCTCAAGCAGCTCGTCGCATGGGTGGGCCTCGAGCCCTTCCTCAAGGGCCTGCGCGCCTACTTCAAGGAGTGGGAGTACGGCAACCCGGAGTTCAAGGACCTGCTCGCCACCCTCGAGAAGTCGTCGGGCCGCGAGCTCCAGGGCTGGGCCCAGGAGTGGCTCCAGACGGCCGGTGTGAACACGCTCTCCCCGTCGTTCGAGCTCGGCGAGGACGGCACCTACTCGTCCTTCGCGGTCGCGCAGACCGCGTCGGCGGAGTGGCCGACGCTGCGTCGCCACCGCCTCGGCATCGGGCTGTACGACGTCGACGCCGCGGGCCGCCTCGTGCGACGCGACTACCTCGAGGTCGACGTCGAGGGCGCCAGCACCGACGTCCCCGAGCTGGTCGGCGTCCAGCAGCCCGCGCTGCTGCTCCTCAACGACGAGGACCACGCCTACGCCAAGATCCGCCTCGACGAGCGGTCGCTTGCCACCGCGATCTCCGCGCTGTCGACCTTCGAGGACTCGCTCCCCCGCGCGCTCGTGTGGGGTGCGACGTGGGACATGACCCGCGACGGGGAGATGCGGGCCCGCGACTGGGTCGACCTGGTGCTCGCCAACATCGGCGAGGAGACCGACGCCTGGGCCGTCACCCGGATCCCGTCGTCCACCGCGCTCGCGGTCCACTCCTACTCCGACCCCGCGCACCGCGCCGAGCTGCGCACGACGTGGGAGCGCGGGCTGCGCGAGCTGCTGCTCGCCGCCGAGGCCGGCAGCGACCACCAGCTGACCTTCGCCCGGTCGTACGCCGCCGCCGCGCACAGCGACGCCGCGCTGGACGACCTCATCGGCCTGCTCGACGGCTCCTTCACGATCGAGGGCCTCGCCGTCGACCAGGACATGCGCTGGGTGCTCATCACCGCACTGGCGAAGTCCGGCCGCTTCGGCGACGCCGAGATCGACGCCGAGCTCGAGGTCGACAAGACCATCTCCGGCAAGGAGCAGGCTGCCGCCGCCCGGGTCTCGCAGCCCACGGCGGAGGCCAAGGAGGCCGGCTGGAACGCCATCCTCGATCCCGGGACGCCCAACGAGACGTCGCGCGAGATGGTCTTCTCGATCTTCCGCTTCGGCCAGGAGGACGTGCTCGAGCCCTACCTCGAGAAGTTCCTCAGCGCGGCCGAGACGGTCATCGACACCCTCGGCTTCCACAAGGCCTCGACCGTGCTCGAGTACGGCTTCCCCAAGCCCCTCGGCTCGCAGGCGACGCTGGAGCGCCTCGACGCGTGGCTGGCCGACAACAGCGCCCCCAAGGGTGCGCAGCGCTACGTCGGCGAGGCGCGGTCCGAGATCGCCCGGGCGCTCGCCGCGCAGGCCTGCGACGCCCGCTGACCGGGCACTTCCTCGCGGTAGACCACGTCGACCGGGCAGTTCCTCGCGCTGCAGCGCGAGGAACTGCCCGGTCAGCGCATTTCAGCGCGACGAAGCGCCTGGTCAGGCGTGGAGGGTGTTCTGCGGGCGGGCGTGCTCGGCGAGCATCGCGATGCCCCGCTGCAGCCCGCTCAGCAGCTTGCCGGAGGCGAACTCCGACGTCATGGCCAGCACGGCCAGCTCCACCTCGGCGTCGGTGAGGTGACGGCGTACGTCTCCACCGGTCACCACCTCGGTGACCCGGCGCGCAGGGTCGACCAGGATCAGCACGCTGCGTGCGGGCGCGACGAGCCGGTTGTGCAGCCGGGTCGCCCAGGCGCGCGTGTCGTCGCCCTCGGCCGGACCGGCGTAGACGGAGAACTCGAAGCGGCAGGACTGCTCGGCGACGCGGATCGCCTTGTCGAGGGCGAGACGGTCGCTCTCGCTCAGCAGCTCACCAGCTGCCACTTGCTCCACCTGCTCGGGAGTCGTCGCCGTCGGGGGCAGGGAGCTCGGCGACACCCTGACGGGGTCCGCCGATCCACTGGGCCTCGCCACCGGAGTGGTCGGGCAGCAGCTTCTCGCCGCGGACCATCGCCGGGAGGTAGACCGCGAGGCCGATGAGCACGAACAGCAGCAGCGGCGCACCGGCGTAGAGCGCGAGCGCGCCGAGGAAGTCGAGGTTGTTGACCTCGTCCTGACCGGCCCAGCCCTCGGGCACGTCGGCGTGGGCCGGCGCGGCCAGCAGGGCCAGCACAGGGGCGCCGAGGACGACGCTCGAGACGGCGGCGGCGCGGCCGGTCCGCCGGGGACGGGAGCGCCGGGTGCGGGTGGAGAGGCTGACGGGCGTGGTCACGGGTAGAAGGGTATCGCCCATACTGGCGGGCATGCCTCACCCCCTCACTACCCCGATCATCGACGTGACCAGGGTCTCCGGGAGCGAGACCAACACCCTCACCGCATGCTCGACCGACGAGTTCCTCTGCACCCGGGTGCTCGAGTGGACCGGCAACCAGGATCTCGCCAACGCGGCGGACTGGATCGTCGGGAAGCCGAGCGCCCTCGTGGGACTGATCCTGATCGGACTCGTGGTCCGGTGGGTGCTCCACCGGGTCATCGACCGCGTCGTGAAGCGCGCCGAGGTGGGCATGCTCCCCAACCGCGTCAGCAAGGCGATGACCGGCGGCCGGATGGGTGCCGCGCTGAACCTGACCGAGGATCCCTTCCACACCCGCCGCGTGCAGCGCGCGGCGACCATGGGCTCGCTGCTGAAGAGCATCGTCACCGGCGTCGTCATGGTCGTGATCGCGCTGATGTTCATCGCCGAGCTCGGCTACGACATCGCCCCGCTGATCGCCAGCGCCGGCATCATCGGCGTCGCGATCGGCTTCGGCTCGCAGACGCTGGTCAAGGACTTCCTCTCCGGCATCTTCATGATCTTCGAGGACCAGTACGGCGTCGGTGACGAGGTCGACCTCGGCGAGGCCATCGGCACCGTCGAGGCCGTGAGCCTGCGCGTCACCCGCCTGCGCGACGTCAACGGCACGGTCTGGTACGTCCGCAACGGCGAGATCCTGCGCGTGGGCAACATGAGCCAGAACTGGGCCCGCACGGTGCTCGACGTGAGCGTCGGCTACGGCGAGGACCTCGCGCGCGTGCGGAGCGTGCTCGCCGACGTGGCGCACGACCTGTGGGAGGACGAGGACTTCAAGGGCCGGATCATCGAGGAGCCGTCGGTCTGGGGCGTGCAGGACCTCGGACCGGACGCCGTCCTGGTCCGCGTCGCGCTGAAGACCGCCCCGCTCGAGCAGTGGGCCGTCGCCCGCGAGATGCGGCAGCGGATCAAGTACCGCTTCGACCACGAGGGCATCGAGATCCCCTTCGCCCAGCGGGTGCTGTGGATGCGCGACGGCGATCCCCGGGCCGCCGGTGACGCAGCGGACTCCCCGGCCGAGCCCCCGGCCGGTGCGGCGCCCGCCGAGGGACCGGCGCGCGCCGAGGGACCCGCCTGAGGGCGCCTCCGGTGCGTTCCGGTGCACCCGACACAATGGTCGGGTGACCACCACCTTCTACGACGAGATCGGCGGCGAGCAGACGATCCGCACGATCGTCCACCGCTTCTACGAGGGTGTGGCCGACGACGAGCTGCTGCGCCCGATGTACCCCGAGGCCGACCTCGGCCCTGCGGAGGAGCGCTTCGCGCTGTTCCTCGTGCAGTACTGGGGCGGTCCGTCGACGTACTCCGAGACCCGGGGGCACCCGCGCCTGCGGATGCGGCACGCGCCCTTCCAGGTCACCCCGGCCGCCGCCCAGCGCTGGCTGGTCCACTTCCGGGCCGGCCTCGACGCGGCGGACCTGACGCCGGAGCAGGACGAGCGGTTCTGGGACTACGTCACGCACGCGGCCCAGTTCATGGTCAACACCCTGGAGTGAGGTCCCGGTAGGCGTCGGGCACGGGCGCCGGCCGGCCCGTGGCGTTGTCGATGCACACCCCCACGACGCGGGCCCGGGCCAGCACGTCGTCGCCGTCGCGCACCACGGACTCGAAGACCACCGACGTCCGGCCGATGTGGGAGACCCAGGTGCGGCAGTCGTACGGCTCGGGCCGGAACAGGATCGGGCGCCGGTAGTCGACGTCGGTCTGCGCGACCACGAGGTGGTAGCCCTCGCCGAGCTCGCCGGCCTGGGACACCATCAGCTGGATGCGCGCCTCCTGGAAGTACTCGAAGTACTTCACGTTGTTGACGTGGCCGTAGATGTCCACGTCGCTGAAGCGCACGTGCACCGGGTAGGTGCCGCCGGGCACCTCCACGACCTCGACCGCCGCGGGAGGACGTACGGGCTCGTCCGGCTCGAGGAGGCGGGTCAGCGACTCCTTCTCCCCCGCGTGCAGGCGTCGCGGCCGCTCGGTGGCGAAGACGTACGGCGTCAGCACGGTGCGGGCGCGCAGGAAGACCGTGCGCTCCCCGGCCTCGTCCTCGGCGAAGATCTCGTAGCCCATGGTGAAGCTCGCGGCGCGGATCTCGGTGACCCAGCACTCGATGGCGACCGGCTCGAAGGAGAAGGTCAGCGAGGAGACGTAGGTGACCTCGTGACGCACCACGACCACACCCTCGGCCAGGTCGTCGGCCCGGCTGTCGGGGGCGTGGGTGCGGAACATGTCGACCCGCGCCTCCTGCATGTAGTCGACGTAGGTGACGTTGTTGACGTGGCCGAGCAGGTCGAGGTCGGCCCACCTGAGCGGGCAGCGGTAGAGGTGGCGCACTCACCGATCGTCGCAGAGGTCGCGGTCGGCGCAGCAACCAGATCGGTCAATGGCCCGACGTCACCGGGTCCGCTCGGTCGAGCGGGCCCCAGCGGGCCCGTCTCAGTGGGCGAAGTAGCCGCGACCGTAGTAGGCGGGGATGGACTCGTGGCGGGCGATGCGGTCACGACGGGTCTCACGGAAGGCGAGGGTCAGGACCACTGAGGCCAGGACGAGCGCCAGCGCACTGACGACGCCGATGAAGACCAGGTAGGTGGTGATGGCGGTGGAGTCGGCGAGCATGATCGATCCTTTCTACAGGCGTAGATTTTTCTACGTACGTAGAAGGCTACTCCTCCCCCGCTGGATCGCAAGTCGACCCGGTAGTGTCGTGCGACACCGCAAGTGAGGAGCGTGAAGACCGTGGGGCCAGGGCGTCAGGAGCTGTCGCCGCGACGTCGCGAGATCCTCACTGCCGCCACGACGGTGCTCGCCCGGCAGGGCAACCGGGGCCTGACCCACCGCGCGGTCGACCGCGAGGCCGGGCTGTCCGAGGGGAGCACCTCGGCCTACTTCCGCACCCGAGAGGCGTTGCTGACCTCGGTGGGCGACGTCGTCGCCGATCGCCTGACCGCCGACGTCGACGCGCTGGGCACCCGACTGGCGGACTGCCCCGGCGACCACGAGAGGGCGGTGAGCGAGGTGTCGCGCCTCTTCGGACGCTGGCTCGCCGAGCCCGACCTGCTGGCTGCACGGCTCGAGCTCACCGTGATCGCGATCCGCGATCCGGGGCTGGCCGAGCGCTTCCGGGTGTGGCGTGAGGACCTGACCGCACTGGTGCGCGAGGTGATGCTCAGATCCGACTACGCGGACAGCGCGTCGGCCGACACCCTCGTCGCTGCGCTCGACGGAGTGCTCCTCGCCTCACTGGTGCTGCCCACCCGGCAGCGCCGCGCCTTCGTCCACGAGAGCGTCGAGGCGCTGCTCACCGGTCTTGGTCCGCGAGACCCCGCCGCCATGACGTAGGCCACACCGGGGCCGGTGCCGTGCCGGAGGACGGCGGACTAGGGTGCCGGGAGACCGTGCCAACCCACGAGTAACCGGAGTTCCCCATGCCCGAGGCAGTGATCGTTTCCGCAGCGCGTACCCCCATCGGCCGGGCCAACAAGGGCTCGCTGAAGGACTTCCGTCCCGACGACCTCACCGCGCTCGCCGTGCAGGCCGCCCTCGACAAGATCCCCGACCTCGACCCGACCACGATCGAGGACCTGCTCCTCGGCTGCGGCCTCCCCGGTGGCGAGTCGGGCAACAACATGGCCCGCGTCGTGACGACCCTCCTCGGCCTCGAGGTCCCCGGCGCCACGGTCACCCGCTACTGCTCCTCCTCGGTGCAGACCACCCGCATGGCCTTCCACGCCATCAAGGCCGGCGAGGGCGACATCTTCGTCTCCGCCGGTGTCGAGACCGTCTCGCGCTTCGCCAAGGGCACCTCCGACCACATCCCCGGCACCCGCAACCCGCTCTTCGAGGACGCCGCTGCGCGCACCGACGAGTACGCCAAGGGCGGCCGGGACTGGCACGACCCGCGCGAGGACGGCCAGCTGCCCGACATCTACATCGCGATGGGCCAGACGGCCGAGAACGTCGCGCGGATGCGCGGCCTGGACCGCAAGGAGCTCGACGAGTTCGCCGTCCGCTCGCAGAACCTCGCCGAGAAGGCGATCGCCGACGGCTTCTGGGAGCGCGAGATCACCCCGGTCACGACTCCCGACGGCACGGTGGTGACCAAGGACGACGGCCCGCGCGCCGGAGTGACGTACGACGCCATCGCCGGCCTCGACCCGGTCTTCCGCCCCGACGGCGTGGTCACCGCGGGCAACTGCTGCGCGCTCAACGACGGCGCCGCCGCCGTGGTCGTCATGTCCGACACCAAGGCCGCCGAGCTCGGCCTCACCCCGCTCGCGCGGATCGTCTCCACCGGCGTCTCGGGGCTCTCCCCCGAGATCATGGGACTCGGCCCCGTCGAGGCGACGAAGAACGCCCTCAAGCACGCCGGCATGAGCATCGGCGACATCGACCTGGTCGAGATCAACGAGGCGTTCGCCGCGCAGGTCGTCCCGTCCTACCAGGACCTCGGCATCGACCTGGACCGCCTCAACGTCAACGGCGGCGCCATCGCGGTCGGCCACCCCTTCGGCATGACGGGTGCCCGCCTGCAGAACACGATGCTCAACAGCCTGGACTGGCACGACAAGTCCACCGGCCTGATCACCATGTGCGTCGGCGGCGGCCAGGGCATGGCGATGATCCTCGAGCGCGTCGGCTGACGGGTCCGGGCCCTGCACGGCACTAGGCTGGCGCCATGACCACCACGGGGGAACCGCGCTGGCTCGACGACACGCAGCAGCACTCGTGGCGTGCCCTGATGATGGGCATGACGCTGCTGATGGAACGTCTCGACGACGACCTGCGCCGCGAGTTCGGAATGTCGCTCACCGAGTACGAGGTGCTGGTGCGGCTCTCCGAGCGTCCGGGCCGGGCGATGCGGATGGCGCAGCTGGCCGACGCGATGGCGCACTCACGCAGCCGGGTGACGCACACCGTCGCCCGGATGGAGGCCGTCGGCTACGTCACCCGCGGCACGACGCCGGAGGACGGTCGTGGCGTGGTCGCGACGATGACCGACCAGGGCTACGAGCTGCTCGAGCGGGCCGCGCCGTGCCACGTGGAGAGCGTGCGCCGCAACATCGTCGACCTCGTCGGCGACGACGACTTCGCCGCAGTCGGGCGGGTCTTCGACCGGGTCGCCGACCACCTCGTGACGCGGCACCCGGAGTCGGAGATCCGTACGCAGTAGCGGGGTCTCGATACGTCCCTTGCGCGACCTCGTTCCTCGGTCGCGGGGCCACTCGACCTGGCCGAGCCCACGCCGCCCGCTCGTTCCTCGCGGGCGGCTGCTCGTCTCATCAGTCGCGCGTGAGACGGCGGTGCGTGACGCGGTGCGGACGTGCGGCCTCGATGCCGAGGCGCTCGATCTTGTTCTCCTCGTAGGCGGCGAAGTTGCCCTCGAACCAGAACCACTTGGCCGGGTCCTCGTCATCGCCCTCCCACGCCAGGATGTGGGTCGCGACGCGGTCGAGAAACCACCGGTCGTGGGAGGTGACCACGGCGCAGCCGGGGAAGTCGAGGAGCGCGTCCTCGAGCGAGGACAGCGTCTCGACGTCCAGGTCGTTGGTGGGCTCGTCGAGGAGCAGCATGTTGCCACCCATCTTGAGCGTCAGCGCGAGGTTGAGGCGGTTGCGCTCTCCACCGGAGAGCACGCCGGCCTTCTTCTGCTGGTCCGGGCCCTTGAAGCCGAACGACGCGACGTAGGCGCGGCTGTTCATCTCGAAGTTGGCGACCTTGATGAAGTCCAGGCCGTCGGAGACGACCTCCCAGACGTTCTTGTTGGGGTCGATGCCGCCGCGGCTCTGGTCGACGTAGGAGAGCTTGACGGTCTGGCCGACCTTGAGGTCGCCGGTGTCGGGCTGCTCCTCCCCCGTGATCATCCGGAACAGCGTGGTCTTGCCGACGCCGTTGGGCCCGATGACGCCGACGATGCCGGCGCGCGGGAGCTTGAAGGACACGTCGTGCATGAGGGTGCGGCCCTCGAAGCCCTTGCCGAGCCCGTCGGCCTCCAGCACGATGTCGCCGAGGCGCGGACCGGCCGGGATGTTGATCTCGGAGGTGTCGATCTTGCGCATCCGGTCGGCCTCGGCCGCCATCTCCTCGTAGCGCGCGAGACGGGACTTGCTCTTGGTCTGGCGGGCCTTGGCGTTGGAGCGGACCCACTCGAGCTCGCGCTCGAGGACCTTGGCGCGCTTGGCGTCCTTCTGGCCCTCGATCTTGAGCCGGTCCTTCTTGGTCTCGAGGTAGGTCGTGTAGTTGCCCTCGTAGGGATGCGCCTTGCCGCGGTCGAGCTCGAGGATCCACTGCGCGACGTTGTCGAGGAAGTACCGGTCGTGGGTCACGGCCAGGACGGCACCGGGGTAGGAGGCGAGGTGGCCCTCGAGCCACTGCACCGACTCGGCGTCGAGGTGGTTGGTGGGCTCGTCGAGGAGCAGCAGGTCGGGCTGCTGGAGCAGCAGCTTGCACAGCGCGACGCGGCGGCGCTCACCACCGGACAGGTTGTCCACCAGGACGTCCGGCGGCGGGCAGCGCAGC
This sequence comes from Nocardioides lacusdianchii, assembly GCF_020102855.1. Classification (GTDB taxonomy): domain Bacteria; phylum Actinomycetota; class Actinomycetes; order Propionibacteriales; family Nocardioidaceae; genus Nocardioides; species Nocardioides lacusdianchii. Next base: position 16,070 of record NZ_JADHZD010000022.1, on the reverse strand, counting down.
GCGTCCATGGCCTGGTCGAGGCGGCTGTCGAGGTCCCACGCGTTGGCGTTGTCGAGCTCGGTCTGGAGGTTGCCGGTCTCCTCCATGAGCGCGTCTTGGTCGGCGTCGGGCTCGCCCATCTCCATGTAGGCGTCCTCGAGGCGCTTCATCTTGGCCTTGAGCTCGCCCACGGCCTCCTCGACGTTCTCCAGGACGGTCTTGCCCTCGCTGAGCGGGGGCTCCTGCTGGAGCATGCCGACGGTCGCCTCGGGGTCGAGGATCGCGTCCCCGTTGTTGGCGTGGTCGAGCTGCGCCATGATCTTGAGCAGCGAGGACTTGCCCGTGCCGTTGGGTCCGACGACGCCGATCTTGGCGCCGTGGAGGAACGAGAGGGTGACGTTGTCGAGGACGACCTTGTCACCGTGGGCCTTGCGCACATTGCGCAGTGTGAAGACGTACTCAGCCATGCGGGCGAGCCTACGGGGAACCGGACCCCGCCCGACAATCGCGCCCGGGACGCAGCGGACCTGAGACCATCCACCGCGGTCACCGCGTCGAGCAGGGTGGGGGCCGCCACCGAGGGGGCCTGCAGAAGGGGGATGCCATGCGTGGGAGCACCGGCGTCGACGAGGAGTTCACCTCGTTCGTCGCGTCCGCCTCACCCCAGCTCCACCGCAAGGCGTGGTTGCTGACCACGTCGTCGGTCGCGGCCGAGGACCTGCTCCAGACGGCGCTGGCCAAGGCGTACGTCCACTGGCGCCGGGTGAGCGCGGCCGACGACCCGACCGCCTACGTGAGCGGCATCGTGCTGAAGACCTTCCTCAGCGATCGGCGCCGCCGCAGCAGCACCGAGGTGGCAGTGGCGGAGGTCGACGACGTCAGCACGGAGGACGACGACCCGGCGCTGCGCCTGACGCTGCTGGCCGCCCTCCGCACGCTGGCGCCGCTCGACCGCGCGGTGGTCGTGCTGCGCTACTGGGAGGACCGCTCCGTGGAGGAGACCGCCCGCACGCTCCACCTGAGCAGCGCCGCGGTGAAGAACCGTTCGCTACGTGCCCTTGCCACCCTGCGCACCCAGCTCGACGACGTGCGCGACCCGTTCCTGCTCCCGAAGGGTTCCCGATGAGCACCCACCGCACCGACGCCGCCCCCCTGCCCGGCTCCGACGAGGCCTACGTCCGCACCGTCATCGAGGCCGCCATGGCAGACGCGCGGCCCCCTCTCGACCTGCCGGGCGCAGCACTTGCCCGAGGCCGGCGGCTGCGTGCCCGCCGCCGGGTGACCGTCGCCGCGGCCGCCGTCGCCGCCGGACTCGCGGTCGGCGCGGCGGGACCGTGGCTGGCTGCCGGGGGCGGAGCCGCCACCCGGAGCAGCGACCTCGTCGCGACGCAGCCGGCAGCGCCCGAGCCGGGTCTGCCGCAGACGCCGAGCGGCTGGTGGGACATGCCAGCCAACGAGATGGTCGAGACCCTGACCGGGATCCTGCCCGACGGGGTGATCCTCACCGCTACGGGCCCGCTCGCAGGCGACACCGAGCAGGGCGGCCCCGCCCACGGCTTCATCAACTCGACCCTCGGCGTTTCTGCCGGCGGCGAGGTCGCCACGGGCAACGTGAACATCATGATGTGGCCGGCAAGGACGGCCCCTGTCGCGCTGGAGGGCGTCGGCGCGGAGGAGGCCACCTTCGAGGTGGGCGTGCAGGACGGCTGGCTCACCTGCCCGGGGGATCTGGGTCCCAGCACGACCTCCTGCACCGAGATCCGCGGCCCCGGCGGCGAACGGACCGGTCGGCGCAGCACCACGGTGATGGGGGACGTCAGGATCGTCGAGGTGGTCGTGGTCTTCGGCGACGGCATCGTCTACGGCGCCACCGCCAACACCGACGACGACAAGTGGGGCGCCGAGTCCCCGATCACGGCGCCCCGACCGCCCCTGACGATGGCGCAGCTCGAGGCGATCGTGCGCGACCAGGTGTGGACGTCCTACCAGCCGTGAGCTCAGGCCGCCTGCGGCTCCTCAGCGCTCGTCATCGGCTGCACCTCGGCGACCTCGGGCGCCACGGCCTTGGCGAACCTGGTCGTGCCGTGGCTCAGGTCGTGGCCGACGGAGGTGGCGACCACCTCGAAGGAGGTCTGCGGCTTGCCCTCGCGCTCCCACACGTCGGCGACGAGCCGACCGTGCACGACGACGGGGTCGCCGCTGCTCAGCGAGTCGGCGACGTGGCGCGCGAGCCGGTTCCACGCCTTCACGGTGTGCCACGAGGTGGTGCCACGGACCCACTCGCCGTCGCGGTAGCGGCTGGGGGTGCAGGCGACGCGGAACGAGGCGACCTGGCGGCCCTCGGCGAGCTCGCGCAGCGTCACGTCGCCGCCGATCCAGCCGGTCAGGGTGATCTGGGTGTCGTACATCGGGATGCCTCCTGGACTCGGCGGCGGTGGTTCCGCCGCGGTCCTCCGAGGTTCGTCGCTCGGACCGACAGGCACGGCCCGTAGACGCGTGGAGCTGTGGACAACACCCGAACACGAGCCGCTGTGGACAGTTCCTGGCTCGGTCCGTCGTCGATGGGGCGCGAGGCCCCGGTCCGGACTGGACGTACGGCCTGGACGCTGGACGGCCGGCATGGCGGCCGTTGAGCGGCCGTTGGTCCGCTCGACCCCCGCCGGAGACAGCAGGCCAGCGCTGGCCGGAGACCGTCAGCGCAGGGCGGTGGTGAGGCCGTCGCGGACCTCGGCGTAGGACGCGAGCTCGGCCTGGATCGGGGCGACGACGACCTCCGCGGACACCTCGGAGATCGCCTCGCGCAGGCGCTTGTCCGCCGAGCGCGCGCGCGACCTCGCGGTGAGCGACACCAGCCAGCGGCACACCAGTGCCAGGAGGATGCCCAGCCCCACCCCGCCCAGCAGCATCAGCGTCGGCAGCGGGAAGGCGCCGACCTCCGGGGTGGGCGGCTCGGGCAGCCGGGCGTACGAGCCGAAGGCGAGCAGCGCCAGCCACCCGGCGCCGAGGACTGCGGAGACGATCAGGACGTACTGAAGGACGCGCACGAGGCCGGCCCACACGGGGATCTTCGCGGCACCGAGGTCGGTCGAGGCGACCGCCCGGTCGAGCCGGTCCCCGAGGTCGGGCAGGCGGGAGACGGAGGCTGCCCGGACGGCAGAGGCCCAGGCGGGGGACATGCCCTCGCCGACGTGGTCGGCCAGGGCGCGGACCTCGGTGTCGACGCGGGCGCGCTGGACTCCGGTGGCCTTGGGCACCGAGGTGCGCGCGGTGCCGGTGAGCTCCTTGCCGGACGCGCCGAGGTCGAGGTGCAGGCGCTTGAGCGGGTCGGGCTTGAGCCGGGAGAACCACGCCGTCACCGGCCACCCGGTCGCGCGGTTGGCCCGCAGGCGGGTGGAGTCGGCGACGGCCTTCACGACGGTCGGCACGCCGGCCGCCTCGGCGAAGGCGTCGTCGAGGGCGGCGATCCGCTCCTTCGACAGGGTCGGCGCCTTGCCGGTGCCGGTGGCCTCCTGGAGGCGCTGGGCGGCGCTCTTCACGTCGGCCTCGAGGCGCGAGCGGGTGACCTTCTTGGCCGCGACGCGCTCGGCGATCATGCCGCGCAGCTCGTCGACGCCCCAGCCGTGGCGCGCGCTCACGCCGAGCACCGGGACGCCGGCCAGGCCGTCGGCCTCGAGCAGGCGGCTCACGTCCTCGATCATCGAGGCGCGCCGGTCCTCCGGCACGGTGTCGATGTGGTTGAGCACCACCAGCATCACGTCGCGGTGCCCCGACAGCGGCTTGAGGAAGCGGTCGTGGATGGCGGCGTCGGCGTACTTCTGGGGATCGAGCACCCACACCAGCATGTCGGCGAGCTGCACCAGGCGCTCGACCTCGAGGTGGTGGGAGACCTCGGTGGAGTCGTGGTCGGGGAGGTCGAGGAGCACCACGCCGCGCAGCTCGACGTCCTCGTCGGCCTTGGAGAGCATCGAGTCGCGGGTGACCTGGTGGCGCGAGGGGATGCCGAGCCACTCGAGCAGCTCCTCGGCGCCCTCCTTGCCCCACACGCAGGCCGTGGCCCACGACGTGGTGGGACGGCGTACGCCGACCGCGGCGAGCTCGAGTCCGCTCAGTGCGTTGAAGGTGGAGGACTTGCCCGAGCCGGTCGCGCCGGCGAGCGCGACGACGGTGTGGTCGGCGGACAGCTTGAGGCGACCTGCCGCGCGGGCGGCGACCTTCTCCGCGTCGTCCACGACGGCGTCGTCGACGCGTCCGCGGGCGGCCGTGGCGGCGCGCTCGAGCCCGTCGACGCGGGCTCCGATGTCAGAGCTCCGGGTGACCAGCTTCTTGGCCCCTTCGAGCAACGACGTCATGACTCCCTCACGGTTGGGTGGTGCGGTTGTTGGGGACTCAACCCTAGGGGGCGCTCTCGGGAGCGTCCGAACCCTGGGGCTGCTGCGTCGCGGCGTAGCGGAGGTCGTCGACCTTGCGGGCCGCGGAGCGCATTCGCTCGGGCGCCTCGGGCGAGATCTCGAGGCTGTCGAGGAGGTCGGTGTAGCGGCGTCGCTCGGCGTCGAGCAGGTCGCTCATCGAGGACTCGAGCCGCTGGCGCGCGCGCTCGGCGAGGCTGCGCACCGCCTGGTCGCCGAAGACCGCCTCGAGCAGCTTCTGCCCCAGGAGCGCCGAGCCGCCGGCGATGCCCGCCTCCGCGCCGACCAGGAGGCCGCCGGTGTGGGCGAAGACGACGATCATCAGCGCGACCGCGAGGCCGTTGACGCCGAAGGCCAGGAAGCGCGCGGTGGAGCGCTTGTCGGCGCCCTCGCTGCGCACCATCTCGAGCACGTCGTCCTGCCAGTCGCGCACGGCGCGCTCGGCACGGCGACGGAAGTCACGGGACGCACGACCGAGGTCCTCGCCGGCGTCGCGGAGCAGGATCTGACCGGCGGCGGTGCCGCGCCACGACGCCTCGGCACGCTCGGCGGCGGCCTCGGCGTGCTCGAGGATGAGGGTCTCGAGCCCGGACTCGACGGCGACGGTGACGCGCTCGGCCTGCTGCGGCTTGCCCTTGACCGCGTTGACGACCCGGTCGCGGATCCATCCGACGCGCGTCTCGAGCGTCTTGAGCAGCTCCCCGGTGCCGACGAACTCCTGCCAGCGGGCCAGCACCTCGCCGCGCAGCAGCGAGCCGTCGGCCGAGGCCTCGCCGACCGCCTTCACGGCCCGGTCGTAGGCCTCGTTGGCGTCCTCGCGGAGGCGGCGTACGGCATCGGTCTGCTCGGTCGCGGCGTCGGCGACGGTGTGCGTACGCCGACCGAGCGTGCGGATCGCACCGTCGAGGGTCTGCTGGACGACCGCGGCGCGGGCGTCCTGGTCGTCGGCGAGCGCCTGGAGCCAGCGGCGGATGTCGATCACCGAGTCCGAGGGCAGCAACCCCATCTCGGAGACCTCGCCCTCCTCGACGGTGAAGAGCGGGGAGTCCTTCAGGCCGCGGCTGGCGAGCATCCGCGCGAGGTGGGTGGCGATGGTGTCGACCGCGTCGGCAGGCGTGCGGTCGAGCACGATCGCCACGGCTGCCGAGCGCTCGGCGGCCTTGCGCAGGAAGTCCCACGGCACCTGGTCGGCGTAGCGCGCGGCCGAGGTGACGAAGAGCCACAGGTCGGCGGCGGCGAGCAGCTGGGCCGCAAGCACGCGGTTGCGCTCCTCGACCGAGTCGATGTCGGGGGCGTCGAGGATCGCCAGGCCCGGCGACATCGCGGGCGAGGCGACGAGCTGGAGCGCCTCGGGGTCGTTGGTCTGCCGGGTGACGCGCTCGAGCTCGGGCAGCAGCCGGTCCTGGCCGAACCACTTCGCGTCGTCGGGGTGGTGCACCAGCACCGGCGAGCGGGTCGTGGGGCGCAGCACGCCCGGCGTGGTGACGCGGGTGCCGACGAGCGAGTTCACCAGGGTCGACTTGCCGGCGCCGGTGGAACCGCCGACGACCGCGAGCAGCGGTGCGTCGAGGGTCATCAGGCGCGGGATGACGTAGTCCTCGAGCTGGTCGACCATCTCGGCACGGGCCGCACGCTGCTCCTCGGCGCCGGGCAGCTCCAGCGGCAGCCGGGCCTCCTGCAGCGCCCCGCGCAGCCGCACGAGGGCGGTCACCATCGCGGTCGTGGCGTCGGGCGTACGACGGCCGGGGAACGGCGTCTGGTCCGCCTCGGGCTCGCTCATCGGGTGGGTACCACCTGTCCGGGGAAGGAGATGTAGGGGCGGATGAGCCGCAGCTCCTCGACGTGCTCCTGCCCGCGGACGGCGAAGTCGTCCGGAGCGGTGCCGCGGAGGTAGCGGTGGTGGAGGTAGCCCAGCTCGATGGCCGCCGCCTGGTACTCGCGCATGCCGCGCTCGGCCTGCTTGCCTCCGTGGTGGAGCGCCCAGCGGCGTGCGTGCCTGCGGGCCCGGAGGTCCACCAGCCACGGGATGTCGGTGGCGGGCAGGAGGCCGCGCTCGGCGGCGTCCTGCAGCGCCTCGGCCAGGAGCGGCCGCTCGGAGCGCCGGCGGTAGACCGCGAACGCCACCACGCCGAGGAAGGCCGGCAGCATCAGCGTGGCGTAGACGACGAGGAACGTGCCCTGGATCGTGGAGTAGTTCCACAGCCCGTGCAGCAGAGCGGCGAGCGCGAGCCCGACGATGGGTGCGAGGCGGCGTACGAGCGGGCGGGAGCTGGAGATCGCGAGCCCCACGCCGATGCCGGTGAAGACCGTGAAGAGCGGGTGGGCGAACGGGCTCAGCAGGCACCGGACGATGAAGGTGGCGGTCAGCGCCACCGAGCCGCCCTCGAGGCCGTCGGTCCCGCTGTAGGCGGCGGCGAGGTAGAGGATGTTCTCGGTGAAGGCGAAGCCGATGCCGACCATGCCGGCGTAGACGATGCCATCGAGCACGCCGTCGAGCTCGTGGCGCCGCCACCACAGCAGCAGCACCAGGAAGGCACCCTTGGTGACCTCCTCGGTCACCGGCGCGACGACGGAGACCGAGTCGGACTCGCTCGCGCCGCCGGCCATGCCGAGGACCTGGAGCACCAGCGCGGCGGCCGTGGCGACGAACGCACCCCACAGCAGCCCCGCGGCGAGCAGGCCCCGCGGCTCGGGCTCGTAGCGGTCGAGCCACATGAAGCATCCGACGAGCGGACCCACCGGCAGGGCCGCGAGGAGCGCGGCCAGCGCGAGGGTCCCCGGAGCCCCGGAGAGGGCGACCACGAGGGCCATCGCAGCGGCGCCGACGAGCACCAGGACTGCCACCACGACCGTGAAGGCAACGCTGTCGCGGCGGCGTCGATGCATGGTATGACCCTAACGGAGCAAGGCTCCTCGACCGCGGTTGCCGCACCCCAAGGGGCGTGCACCACGCCCTCGTGGGCTGGGGCCCCCGCGTCGTACAGTGACCGCGTGAGCGAGCAGACGACCCCCGAGAGCACCGAGCCCAAGACCGAGTCGCACGACCCGGCGGTGCCCGCCGCCTACGCCGCCTTCATGCGCGAGGGCTGGGGCGACCGGGCGCTGGACATGCCGCGGCACCCTGTCGCCGACCGCGCCGCGACCCGCCGTGCCGCCCTCGCGAAGGCCTTCCCCGACGACCGGCTCGTGCTCCCCGCCGGCACCTACAAGGTCCGCGCCAACGACACCGACTACCGCTTCCGTCCCGACACCGCACACACCTACTTCACGGGCAACCAGACCTCCGACGCCGTGCTGGTGATCGAGGACGGCGAGTCGGTGCTCTACGCCCGCCCGCGCTCCGAGCGCGACACCGACGAGTTCTTCCGCGACCGGCAGTACGGCGAGCTGTGGGCCGGTCGCCGCCCCTCGGCGCAGGAGATCTCCGACTCGCTCGGCATCGAGGTCCGCCACGTCAAGGACCTGCCGTCCTTCGACGACGACCGCAAGACCCGCGACGTCACCACCGACGAGGACCTCGCCCGCGTGGCCGACGAGCTGCGGCTGGTCAAGGACGAGTGGGAGGTCGGCGAGCTCCAGGAGGCCTGCGACATCACCACGCTCGGCTTCGAGGACTCGGTGCGCGAGTGGGACCGGGTGCTGGAGTTCGGCGAGCGCTGGATCGAGGGCACGTTCTTCCGCCGCGCCCGCGCGATGGGCAACGACATCGGCTACGACTCGATCTGTGCGGGCGGCTCGCACGCCACGACGCTGCACTGGATCGACAACACCGGCTCCATCGAGCCCGGCAAGCTCGTGCTGCTCGACATGGGCGTCGAGGGCAGCAACCTCTACACCGCCGACGTGACGCGCACACTGCCCGTCGACGGCACCTTCACCCCGCTCCAGCGCGACCTCTACGACCTGGTCTTCACCGCCCAGCAGAAGGGCATCGAGGCCGTACGCCCCGGCGTCCCGTTCCTGGCCGCCCACCACGCGGCGATGGAGGTGCTGGCGCACGGGCTCGAGGACCTCGGCCTGCTGCCCGTGTCGGCCCAGGAGGCGCTCGACCCCGAGTCGAAGGTCTACGCCCGCTGGACGCTGCACGGCACCTCCCACATGCTCGGCATGGACGTGCACGACTGCGGCCGCGCCTCGGCCGACATCTACCCCAAGGGCGACCTCGCCGAGGGCATGGTGCTCACCGTCGAGCCGGGCCTCTACTTCCAGGAGGACGACCTGCTCGTCCCCGCGGAGCTGCGCGGCATCGGCATCCGGATCGAGGACGACATCCTCGTGACCGCCGACGGGCACACCAACCTCTCGGCCTCGCTCCCCCGCTCGTCGGCGGACGTCGAGGAGTGGATGGGCCGCAACCGCTGACCTCCCTCGGTGGTCGAGTGCCGACCGAGGAACGAGGGAGGTGTATCGAGACCATGGACTGCCACCACTACGACGCCTTCCGCTGCCGCTCGTGCAGCCTGCTCGAGGTCCCGCGGGCGCGCCAGCTCTCCGACAAGGAGGAGCACGCGCGCTCGCTGGTCGGCTCCCCCGTGTGGCTGCCGACGGTCGCCGGCGCGGAGGCGGGCTTCCGCAACAAGGCCAAGATGGCCGTCGGGGGCACGGTCGACGCCCCCACCCTCGGCATCCTCGACCGCGACCTCGCGGGGGTGGACCTGCGCGACTGCGCCCTGCACTCCCCCGGCCTGACGACGGCCCTCGGCCGGGTCGCCGAGTGGATCAGCGACGCCGGCCTGGCGCCGTACGACGTCGCGACGCGCAGCGGCGAGCTCAAGCACGTCCTGCTCACCGAGTCGCCCGACGCGGAGCTGATGCTGCGGCTGGTGATGCGCTCGACGGCACTCGAGGCACGCGTCCGCTCCCGGCTCCCGGGACTGCTCGACTCCGTGCCGGGCCTGCGCGTCGTGACGGTCAACGTCCAGCCCGAGCACAAGGCGGTGCTCGAGGGCGAGCGCGAGATCGTGCTCACCGAGCACGCCACCCTGCCGATGCGACTCGCCACCGGGGTCACGCTCCGGCTCGGGCCGAAGTCGTTCTTCCAGACCAACACTCCCGTCGCCGAGGCGTTGTACGCCCAGGCGCGTGCGTGGGTGGACGCGCTGCCAGACGTCCGCAGCGTGTGGGACCTCTACTGCGGGGTCGGCGGCTTCGCGCTGCACCTCGCACGCGCCGACCGCGAGGTGGTCGGGGTCGAGGTCTCGGCCGACGCGATCGCCGCCGCGCAGGCCACCGCAGCCGAGCTGGGGGTGACGGCCGGGTTCGTTGCCGCCGACGCGACGGCGTACGCCCTGGGCGCCGGCGACGCGCCCGACCTGGTCGTGGTCAACCCGCCCCGACGCGGGATCGGCGCCGACCTGGCGGGCTGGCTCGAGGCGTCAGGCGTGGGCCACGTCGTCTACTCGTCGTGCAACGCCGATTCCCTGGTGCGCGACCTCGCGCTCATGCCGTCGCTGCGCCCGGTGGAGGCGCGGGTGCTCGACATGTTCCCCCACACCTCCCACTACGAGGTGCTGGTGCTGCTCGCGCGGTGAGGATCAGAGCTCGCGCCACCCCGTGGCGGAGTCGTGCCCGTGGGCGGCCATCAGGCTGAGTCCACCGTCGACGGTGTACGACGAGCCGGTGACGTACGCCGACCGCGGCGAGGCCAGGAAGCCGATGACCGACGCGACCTCGGCCACGTGCCCGGGGCGGCCGATCGGGTTGCCCGGCCGGTCCTGGTGGTAGGCCTCGGACTCGTCCTGGCCGGTCATGGGCGTGGAGATCTCGCCGGGAGCGACTGCGTTGACGGTGATGCCGTGCTGGGCCAGCTCGAGGGCGAGCACCTTGGTCAGCATGCCCAGCCCGCCCTTGGCGGCGCAGTAGGCGGCTGCGCCGTAGCGCGGGAGGTGCTCGTGCACGCTCGTGACGTTGATGATGCGCCCACCCGATGCCTGCTGCACCATGAGGCGTGCGGCGCGCTGGGAGCACAGGAACGGTCCGTCGAGGTCGGTCGCCAAGACGTGGCGCCACGTGTGGGGGTCGAGGTCGAGCACGCGGTCGGAGTGGCCGGTCCCCGCGACGTTGACGAGCACGCCCAGTCCCCCGAGCTGGTCGGCCAGCCGGTCGACGACCTCACCGGCATCGGGCGACGAGGCGTCGAACGGCTCGACGAAGCTGCGCTGTCCCCTCCTTGTGACCTCCTCGGCGGTCTCGCGGATGCCGACCTCGTCGCTGTGGAAGGTCAGGCCGACGTCGAAGCCCTCGCTTGCCAGCAGGGTGGCGGTCGCCTGTCCGATGCCTGAGTCGCTGCCGGTGACGATCGCGAGCCGGGGGTGGTGGTTGCTCATGTCGGAGGCGTACCCCACGACGGCCGTGCCGATGCGTCCCCTGCGTCAGGCATGGCTCAGGGCAGGTGCAGCCCGCCCCTGGGGCGCAGGCGGTACCACCGGAACCCGTAGCCCTCGAGGCTCACCTCCACCGAGCCGTCGCTCGTGGCCACCTCCTGGTCGTGGAGCAGGTCGACGAGCTCGCGGGTGTCGTCGAACCCGTCGACCACGAGGTCGACCACCACCGGGTCGGCGCCCAGGTTGTGCACGGCGACGAGGGCGACGTCGTCGAGGTCGCAGCGGTGCGCGAGCACGCGGCCCTCGGCCTGCTCGACCACGGAGAACTCGCCCCAGCCGAGCTCGGGACACATCCGGTAGGTGCCGATGAGGGTCCGCATGAAGCTCCACAGGGAGTCGGGAGCGCGGCGTTGGTCGGCGACATTGACGTGCGCGGGGCCGTAGCCGTCAGGCACCACGCGCTGTACCAGCCTGCCCGGCGCCGCCTGCGAGAAGCCGCCGTTGCGACCGGGGGTCCACTGCATCGGCGTACGCACGGCCATCCGCCCTTCCGCGGCCGGGTCCTCTCCCATCCCGATCTCCTCGCCGTAGTAGAGCGTCGGGGTGCCGGGCAGCGTGAACAGCAGGCTGTAGGCCATCCGGACGCGGCGCGGGTCTCCGCCCATCATGGGTGGCACGCGCCGCTTGAGGCCCCTTCCGAAGAGCTGCATCTCGGGGTCGGGCCCGAAGGCCGCGAAGACCTCCTGCCGCTCGTCCTCGCTCAGCTTGTCCAGCGTGAGCTCGTCGTGGTTCCGCAGGAAGGTCGCCCACTGGCAGGTCGGGTGGATCGGCGGTCTCGCCTGCAGCGCCTCGACGAGTGGCGCCGCGTCCTCGCGGGCCAGCGCGAGGTAGGTGGCCTGCATTCCGATGAAGTCGAACTGCATGTGCAGCTCGTTGCCGGCCTCACCGCCGAAGAACTCCAGCTGCTGGGCATGCGGGAGGTTCACCTCCCCGAGCATCATCGCGTGACCGGCCCGCCGGTTGAGGAACGCCCGGATCCGCCGCACCAGGTCGTGGGGGTCGACCACGAGGTCCGGGTCGCCGCCGTCGTCGACCGTCTGCTTGAGGAAGGGGATCCCGTCGACCCGGAAGCCGTCGAACCCGAGCTCGAGCCAGAAGCCCACGACCCGCAGGATCTCCTCGACCACCTTCGGGTTGGCGAGGTTCAGGTCCGGCTGGTGCTTGTAGAAGTGGTGGAGGTACCACTCGCCCGTTCGCTCGTCGAGCTCCCAGATGGAGTCCTCCTGGTCGGGGAACACCACGGATCCGGACGTGTCGGGCGGCTCGGTGTCGCGCCACACGTAGTAGTCGCGGAAGGGGTTGTCGGTGCTGCGGCGGGCGGCCTTGAACCACGGGTGTCGGTCGGAGGTGTGGTTGACGACAAGGTCGGCGATGACGTTGATCCCACGGTCGTGGGCGGTGCGGAGCACCTCGACGAGCTGGCCGTGGTTGCCCAGGCGCGGGTCCACCCCGTAGAGGTCGACGATGTCGTAGCCGTCGTCACGGTCGGGGGTGGGGTAGAACGGCATCAGCCACAGGCAGGTGATCCCGAGCTCGGCGAGGTAGTCGATGCGCTCGGCCAGGCCGGCCAGGTCGCCGACGCCGTTGCCGTCGAGGTCGTAGAAGGTCTCGACGTCGAGGCAGTAGACGACCGCCGTCTTCCACCACACGTCGCTGGTGTCGGTGACCTGCACGGTCAGCTCCTGCCCTTGTCGGAGACACCGCGGAGCTGCGGCAGCACCCTCTCGGCGAACGTGTCGACGAAGCGCTCCTGCTCCTGCCCCACGTGGTGCAGATAGATGTCGTCGAAGCCCAGCTCCGCGTATTCGGCCAGCCACGCCGCGTGCTGCGCCGGATCGGCGGAGACCAGCACGGCACGGCGTACGGACTCCATCGTGACGTGCTCGCCGATCTCGTCGAAGGCTGCCGGGGTCTCGACGTCCCACGGGACGTCGCCGCCGAGCACGTTCGTGCGCCACTGGTCGAAGGCGATCGCCTCGGCCTCGGACTCGCTGGGAGCCCAGGAGAGGTGGACCTGGAGCGCGAGCCGGCCCTGCCCGCCGCTGTCGCGGTAGGCGGCGACGAGGCGCCGCAGCGTCTCGTGCGGCTGGTTGATGGTGACCAGCCCGTCCGCCCAGGCGGCCACGCGCGCCGCAGACGCCACGCTCACGGCCGGACCGACCAGGAGCGGTGGCTCGTCCGGGACGTCCCACAGCCGTGCCCGGTCGACCCGCACGCGTCCGTCGTGGCTCACCTCCTCGCCGGCGAGGAGCCGGCGGATGATCTCGACGCACTCCTCCAGCCGGCGCGTGCGCTCCTCCTTGGACGGCCACCGGTCGCCGGTGACGTGCTCGTTGCTCGCCTCGCCGCTGCCGAGGGCGACCCAGAAGCGGCCGGGGAACATGCCGGCCAGCGTGGCGATCTTCTGGGCGTGCACTGCAGGGTGGTAGCGCTGACCGGGAGCCGACACGCACCCCATCGTCAGGCCCGTCGTCGCCAGGGCGGCACCCAACCACGACCAGGCGTAGCCGGAGTGGCCCTGGCGGGCACTCCACGGCCCGAGGTGGTCGGAGCACATCGCCATGTCGAAGCCTGCCTGCTCGGCACGCTGCACGTCGCGCAACAGCTGGCCCGGGGAGATCTGCTCGTGTGAGGCGTGGAAGCCGATCCGGGTCATGGACCCACCACACCGCAGCGTCGCCCGCGCCGCAACCGCGGCACCTCTGCAGATACGACGTGCTCCCCTGTCGGGGTGGGTTGCCGCCCGGCGGGAGCGGGCGCCTCAGCCGCGGAAGACCTTGGGGCCCTTGGCGAGGGCGTCGCGGACGGTTCCGTCCCGGTGAGCGTCGTCGGCGTAGAGGGCCGCGAGCTCGGGCTGGTCCTGGTCCGCGGCGATGCCGACGACGCCCACTCCGACCTGCACCCAGCGCGGCGCGTCGAGGCAGGCGGTGGGCAGCGAGGTCGTCAGCGTGCCGGCTCCGCGGTCCACCTTGGACTTCAGGGCGCCGCACTCGACGGTCTTCCCGCGACGCTCGATGCTGGAGATCGGCTTCCCGCCGAGGCGCTCGACGACGACGTCGAAGGGGCCCCTCGGCGTGCTGACGCGGAGCACCGTGAACTGGAACGGGTCCTTCTCCAGCGCCCGGAAGCCGACCGTCAGCCGCAGCCGGTTCGCGCCGTGCGCCACCGCCGTCCGGACCACGTCGACCCCCTGGTAGCCGGGCGCCGGGACGGCATCCTCGAGCTCCATCGACCCGTCCACGAGGGTGACGACGTCACCCACGCTGTCCTGGGTCACCACCTTCTCGGCGTGGGCCGCCACGGGCAGCAGCAGGGTCACCGGGACGAGGAGGGCAGCGAGACGCGCGCCGAGACGAGAGGACATAACCGGGATCCTAGGGCTCGGGTGTCCCGTGTGAGGCGGACCACGGAACAGGTGGCCGAAAGTATCGGTTGCACCCGACGTGAGCGCGCCTTCCACCTCCTCCTCGACGGCTCCCGCGACCGTCGGCGACCTGCTGACGCAGCGTCGCGCCGTGGACCTCGCGCGCACCGAGAGCGCACTCTGTCGCCTCCTGCTCGCCGCCGACTGACCAGCGCACCTGCGCATCCCGGCGACCGCGGACCACGCGCGCCGTTCCGAAAGGTTATCTTTTCACTATGACTACTTCAGTTAGCGAGACCGAGAAGCCCACCCGCTTCCGGCTCCCGTCGTTCGGCGCGCAGGTCCTGATCGGGCTCGTGCTGGGCGTGGTCCTGGGACTGGTGGCCCGCAGCATGGGTGCCGACGGCGTCGACGCCACGACCGGCGAGGTCGACCCCAACTGGCTCACCGAGACCCTCAGCACCATCGGCGGCACGTTCGTGACACTGCTGCGCGCGGTGGTCCCGCCGCTGGTGTTCCTGGCGATCGTCGCCTCCATCGCCAACCTGCGCGACGTCACCGGTGCCGCACGCCTGGCGTGGAAGACGCTGGCCTGGTTCGCCATCACCGCACTGATCGCCGTGGTCATCGGCATCGTCCTCGGCCTGGTCATCCAGCCCGGCAACCACACCAGCGTGGCCTCCGACGCCGCCTCCGCCCCGTCGTCGACCGGCTCCTGGCTGGACTTCCTCACTGGCCTCGTCCCCGCCAACGTGCTGGGCCTCGAGGGCTCCGCGGGCGACGACGGCAGCGTGTCGATGTCGTTCAACGTGCTCCAGATCCTGGTCGTCGCCATCGCCATCGGCATCGCCACCCTCAAGGTCGGCGAGGCCGCCGACGCGTTCCTCACCTTCGTCCGTTCGGCGCTCGCGGTCGTGCAGAAGGTCCTGTGGTGGATCATCCTGCTCGCCCCGATCGCCACGGTCGGCCTGCTCGGGAACGCCGTCGCCAGCTACGGCTGGGACGCACTGGGCTCGCTGGGCATGTTCACGGTCGCGATCTACGCCGGCCTGGCGCTCGTCCTGCTCGGCGTCTACCCCGCCCTGCTGCGCCTCAACGGGCTCTCGGTCAAGCAGTTCTTCACCGGCGCATGGCCGGCGATGACCCTGGCCTTCGTGTCGCGCTCGTCGGTGGGCACGATGCCCGTCACCCAGAGCGTGACCGAGCGCAACCTGGGCGTCCCGCGGGCGTACGCCTCCTTCGCCGTGCCGCTGGGCGCTACCACCAAGATGGACGGCTGCGCCTCGATCTACCCCGCGATCTCGGCGATCTTCGTCGCGCAGTTCTTCGGCCTCGACCTGTCGGTCACCGACTACCTGCTGATCGCGTTCGTCTCGGTCATCGGCTCCGCGGCCACCGCCGGCGTCACCGGTGCGACGGTGATGCTGACCCTGACGCTGTCGACGCTGGGCCTCCCGCTCGAGGGCGTCGGCCTGCTGCTCGCCATCGACCCGATCCTCGACATGGGTCGCACCGCGGTCAACGTCACCGGCCAGGCGCTCGTGCCGACGCTCGTGGCCAAGCGGGAGGGCATCCTCGACCAGGAGGCGTACGACGCACCGCGCGGGCGCACCGCGTGGCGCGAGGACGCCGACGTCGAGGCGCGTCCGGTCTCGGCCACCGCCGCCGCCTGATCCGTCCAGGCCCGGCCCTCCGCACACTGCGGGGGGCCGGGCTTGGGATACTGGCGCCACGGCCCCCGTGGCGCAACGGATAGCGCACCGGATTTCTACTCCGCTGGTTGCAGGTTCGAATCCTGCCGGGGGCGCCATTGTGATGTCTCAGGACATTGGAATAGCCGGACCTACGAAGTTGTAGGTCCGGCTATTGCTTTGTGGGGCCGGGCGGCCGTCCGGTGGGCTGGTAGTCGCGGGTGGGGTCGAGTGTGAGCTCGCGGAG
>NZ_JADHZD010000021.1:52500-57422 GCF_020102855.1 Nocardioides lacusdianchii | reverse complement strand
GCTCTCACCGGCATGGCGCGGTAGCCGCCAGCTCACGCGCCGGCCGGCGCAGCAAGCAACTGTCCAACGGCAGTGGCTGAGGCCGCTGTGTCCGTGGCCCTAGGGTCCATCCGGTCACGAACGGTCACGAACGGTCATCACGGACGCCCATGAGCGACGGCACGGGACATGACCGCTCGTCGGCACGTGCGGACGTCCCGCAGGCCGAACCTCAAGCGGCTCGCACAGCAACTCAAAGCTGCGCGAGGTCGTCTCTGTCTCGCTAACCGGATGGGGATCCCCGAGCGGGACTCGATGTGTCGCCGGCGTCGGAGCGCACTATCAGGCGGCAGATCCGGACGTTTGATGAGAACGCACGAGACTGACCGCTACGTGTCATCCCACGGCGTGATCGGGTCGACAGACCCGACACTTCGAGCGGTCTCTTTCAAGCCGGGCTAAACATGGCGGTGGGGTTCAGTGTGGACGGGTACCTTGCCCGAAGTCTCATCAAGCGGTCATGAACGCCTGGTTGGCTTAGGCCCGGGTTGGTCAAGCAATGGCCTCCCGTGCCGATCAGTGCTCTCCAGCAGCGGTGACGATCTGGTCACATTGAGGATGGGACCGCCCGGGCTGGGGTACGTCGCGGAACGCCACCAGTGGATTCGCGAGTGCTCGGGTGGCGAGGCCCGGTCCGTCGAGAAAAGGCGGCCGGGCCGCACCATGTTCTGCTCAGGACTGCGGAAGATTCCGCGTCTCGGCGATCTCGGTCGCAATGTCGATGACCTTGCGGTTCGTGTGTGACGACACGCGCTTCAGGTATCCCAGCGCCTGACAGGCGTCGATCCCGAGGCGCTCCATCAGGATGCCCTCGGCCTGGCCGATGATGGTGCGGCTCTCCACCGCATCGTGCAACTGCTTGATCTCTTGCTCCGCATCAGCAAGCGATTTAGCCATCCGCGCACGCTCCTCGCGTCCGTCGCTAATGGGCTCCACGCCGACCTTCCTACTGAGTCAATCCAAGGTTGCCCTGACGTTAGACAACGTTCGCTCGCGCGACTTCACCCTCAAGTGCCGAGAATAATCTGGGTTGCGGATGTGCACCAGCGTGCGGTTGACGCGGAGGGACGCCGGCGGTGCTTGTCCTGCGAAACGACCCCGCCTGGCTGTCAGTGGTAGACCGGCTAGCGCCGCGCGCTGCTCGTCGAGAAGGTAGACCCCGAAGCTTGGACTGAAGCCGTCGGGCATCGGATGACGTAGGGCGCGGCCACGGACGAGCCGACCTGATGGTAGGACTACGACCCCAAGGTCGGATGCGCTCCAACCGCTCACGACTACCACACTATTGATGGCGACGCAGCGCGCATGTGCCGGTATCCGAACCGAGTGCGGACGCGGTCAGTGCCATGAGGGCGCAGCACGTACCCGGTTTCGCTGGGGTCTGGGAAACGGGACGCGCTCACCGATAGCCCATCCCGCACCGGGTCGCTCCGCGAGCCCATCCGCGTGCGGGGACACAGCGCGCCCCTTTCCGTCCGGACTAGCGTTCCCGGCATGACGTTGAACCACGTAAGACGCGGCAGCGGTAGCCCCCTGCTGCTGGTGCACGGTCTCGGCGCGGGATCGTGTTCCTGGTCCCCGATCCTCGACGCCCTGGCCGAGCGCCGCGAGGTGATAGCGGTCGACCTGCCGGGGTTCGGCGAGACGCCACCGATGACGGGCGAGGTCTCGGTGGCCAGCCTGACCGACTCCGTGGCGAACTTCATCCGCGAGCAGGGCCTGGACGGCGTCTCGACAGTGGGTCAGTCGATGGGCGGCCGCATCGTGCTCGAGCTCGCGCGGCGCGGAGTCGGCGGCGACACCGTGGCGCTGGACCCGGGCGGCTTCTGGAGCGACCGCGAGCTCGCCGCCTTCGGGGCCACGCTGCGGCCATCGATCGCCCTGGTCCGGATGCTGCGCGGCCGGTTGCCGGCACTGCTCGGCAGCGCTGCGGGCCGGACCCTGCTTCTGGCTCAGCTGTCCGCGCGACCGTGGGCACTTTCGGCCGAGACCGTGCTGCCGGACGTGCGTGGGCTGGCCGACTCCCCGTCGACGGGCGCCGCGCTGGACGCCCTGACCAAGGGACCCAAGCAGCAGGGCGCCCCCGCCGGCACGGTGCCGGGCCGCGTCACGATCGGGTGGGGTCGTCGTGACCTCGTGACCCTGCCGCGACAGGCTGCCCGAGCGACGGAGCTGTTCCCCGACGCGGTGCTGCACTGGTTCGAGCGGTGCGGTCACTTCCCGCAGTGGGACGCACCGCAGGAAGCGACCCGGCTGATCCTCGACCGCACCGGATAAGGTCCCCGCGGCCCGGACGTACGCCATGTCGCGGAGGGAACCGCAATCGGCGACCGCGGGCCAGGCCTCTGCCACCGAGCTCGCCGCGGTCGCCGATTGGCGATGGGCTTGCCGAACGACCCGGTACAGGATCCCGCACCGGGTCGCTCCGCGAGCCCATCCCGTTCTGGTCACGCTCCGCGTGACGATCGGGCACCGGGATCGCTCCGCGAGCCCATCTGCTTGCGAGCTCCGCTCGACCATCCTCAATCGGCTGGGTGAGTTGCGGTTCGGGAGCGCGAGCCGCTTTGTGGAGGGTCGGGCCCTGCCCGATGCCTGAGTCGGTCACAACGCCGTGGCACGACCGGGCCCACCCTGGAGGTGCGCCATGAGCGCTCTACTTGTCGGGTACGCCCGATGCTCCACCGATCAGCAAGACCTCACCGCCCAACGCGACGGACTGCTCGCCCTCGGCGTCGAGGCCGAACGCATCTACGTCGACCATGGCCTGACCGGCACCAACCGCGAACGGCCCGGACTACGAGAGGCACTCGCTGCCTGTCGTGCCGGCGACACCCTCGTGGTCACCAAGCTCGATCGGCTCGCGCGGTCGCTACCGGATGCTCGGGCGATCGCCGACGAACTGACCGCAAGGGAGATCAGCCTCAGCCTCGGTGGCTCGGTCTACGACCCCACCGACGCCGTCGGGCGGCTGCTGTTCAATGTCCTCGCGATGGTGGCCGAGTTCGAGTCCGACCTGATCCGGTTGCGCACCGTGGAGGGGATGAAGGTCGCGAAAGCCAAGGGCCGACTGAAGGGCAAGCAGCCGAAGCTCAGCCGCAAGCAGGAAGCGCACCTGGTCTCGCTGGTGCACAGCGGCGAGTACAGCACCCTCGAGGTCGCCGAGCTCTTCGGCGTCGGCCGGTCCACCGTCTACCGGGCGATCGAGCGGCAGCGCACCGCTGCGAAGGCAGAACTCGCTGACGCCTCGTTACGACGCTGACTACGTCTGTCGTCGGCGTCCCGCAACCGACACCCTCGCGGGACGCCGACGAGCGAAGCTCCCTCGAAGCCGGCCGCGGGGCGCTGCATCCCGACAACGGTTCGGCTTGCGGGTGCGTCGCCTCTTCGATTGATCATCGAGGGACGACAGTCCCGGGGCGACCGCCGCAGGCAGTTTCAGGTGTTCCAGTTCCAAGCCACCCCGTATGTCTGGCCAACCTCGGGCGCTGAGACGGTGAAACTTGTGGTGCCATGGAGCAACTTGAGGAGGCGCTGGCCAGCAGGAGAGGTGGGGATCAGGTTGTCGTCCGGGAGGGGGCCGTAGCGCCACACTTGTGAGGGTTGAACGGTTCCGTTGAAAGCTAGATGGATGCTTGCTTGGCGGACTGAAATGGTCATTTCGAAGCAGACTTCGGTTTGGGGCTCCGGGTCCCGCTCGACCCAGGTGCGTATCGCGAATTCGTGACGCTGGCCCGCGCGCAGGCT
Source organism: Nocardioides lacusdianchii (assembly GCF_020102855.1). Taxonomy (GTDB): domain Bacteria; phylum Actinomycetota; class Actinomycetes; order Propionibacteriales; family Nocardioidaceae; genus Nocardioides; species Nocardioides lacusdianchii. Next base: position 53,639 of record NZ_JADHZD010000021.1, on the reverse strand, counting down.
CTTCCCGAAGTCAACCTTTGTCCATTGCACCGTGCCGTCGTTATCGCTTGTGTGCGCAGAGCGAGTGATGGCACCACCCCACAAAGCTTGCTGATCTATGCGGAATCCCGGCGCATTGGTATGAGCAAGGCGTAGCCCGTAGGCGTTTGCGCCAGCCGTTTTGGCGCGAACGCGACGGACCTCGATGATCTCGTGTGGGCTCTTCGACTCCTCGAAAAGGTAGGCGTAGGAGACCGACAGCAGGTCGAAAGGTCCTCCGAGGAAGGGGGCACGGTCCGCCACTTGAGCTCGCACAGAGGCACGCGCCGCTTCGTACACGGGCTTGAGCTGGTCGACCCAGCTTGGGAATGCCCGACTAAGAGCTGCCCAGAGGCGTTCGCTGGGCGCCCACCGCCCGGTCTCAACGTTGGCCAGAGTGGACCGTGCCAACCCGAGCCTGGCGGCCAAGTCGTGCTGTCTCATGTCCTCCCCGACACGGAGCGCCTTCAGCGTCTGCCCGAACTGCGTGTCGTCCACTCGTGGAAGGTAGCGGGTGTTTGGTGGCGACTCGCGAAAGTCGCCATGTTTGGTCATCCTTCGGTCACTTGGCGTCTCATTCGCGCTCCGTGGACGTGTGTTTGGGCCATGCTGTCCCTGCCCCAAGCCGGGGTTCGATGAGATAGGGAAACGTGAGCATGAGTCAGTCCTTTCGCCGAAGCTCCCGGACCTCGTTCGCTCAAGGCGGCCTGGCGCTCGTTCTCACGCTCGTCGCTGGCGGCGCTGCGTCAGGCGCGGTTGAGGGCAAACCCGACGCTGCCCCAGCTCACCAACTCGCTCGGATGAGTACCTCGGGATCACTCACGATCTCCCCGACATCGACTCCGGCGGCAGCCATGGTTGTCTTCAAAGGCTCACTGCCGCCGAAGATGATCCGCCCCGTGGTGCTGCAGCGTCGCAGCGGGTCGGCGTGGAAGAAGGTCGCGAAACTCAGGAGCGGCCGCGCAGGCACCTTCAAATTCCGTACCGCTGCCCCCTCGACATCCGGCAGATATTCGTATCGCGTGTTCGCCCCAACAGTTCGTCTCAAGGGCAAGACGTACAAGGCAGTCACCACCCCCACTCGGAAATTGACCGTCACCCCGACACCCACTCCGACGCCC
>NZ_JADHZD010000021.1:51647-52413 GCF_020102855.1 Nocardioides lacusdianchii | reverse complement strand
CACNCCGACGCCCACTCCGACGCCCACTCCGACGCCCACTCCGACGCCCACTCCGACGCCCACTCCGACGCCCACTCCGACGCCCACTCCGACGCCCACTCCGACGCCCACTCCGACGCCCACTCCGACGCCCACTCCGACGCCCACCCCGACACCCGACACAACCCCGCCCGATTCGCCCGCATCACTAGCCGCGGCGGCAGGTGACAGAGAAGTCGTTCTGACTTGGGAGGTCGTCACCGCAGCCGACCTCAGCGGCTATCACCTATATCGGTCTACGGACTCAGGCGCGACCTGGACACGCATAACTAGCTCCCCCATCACCGGTACCACCTGGACAGTCACGGGGCTGACCAATGGCACGACGTACACGTTCTCGGTGACTGCGCTTGACCAGTCGGGAAACGAGTCCGCGAAGCAGCCGAGCAACTCCGTAACGCCTGGAAACGATGGCGGGCTCAACCATTGCGGGCAGATCACACAGGATGAGACCTGGACTCAAGTTGGAGTCCATGTACTCAACTGCACCGTGATAGTGCCCACCGGGAAGGCTCTTACCGTCGCGCCAGGCACAAGAATCAAGAGCGAGAGCGGCGCCGGTCTGACCGTGTACGGCACGTTGACCGTGACCGGCACCAGCGCCCAGCCCGTGGTGCTCACCAGCCTCAAGGACGACAGCATCGGCGGTGACACCAACGGCGACGGCGGCACCACCAACCCCGCCCCCGGCGACTGGAACGGCATCAACATGCGTGAAGCCGGAATC
>NZ_JADHZD010000021.1:0-51566 GCF_020102855.1 Nocardioides lacusdianchii | reverse complement strand
CTGGCACCCTCAACGCGAACGGCACCAGCGCCCAGCCCGTGGTGCTCACCAGCCTCAAGGACGACAGCATCGGCGGTGACACCAACGGCGACGGCGGCACCACCAACCCCGCCCCCGGCGACTGGAACGGCATCAACATGCGTGAAGCCGGAATCCTGAACTTGGACCGTGCCCTGGTCCGGTACGGCCACGTCACTGGCGAGTCCACATCGCCGTTGTCTGTGACCAACTCACGCATCGAGCACACTTCCGACTACGCACTCGAGTTGAGCAGCAGCAAAGAGATCGTCGTCACTGGGAACACCATCGCCCACACCGCCGGCATCGGAATCCTCGTGACCCAAACCGGTCACGCGGCCGACATCAGCCGATCGACGACCACCGTGACCAACAACAACGTCTCCGACGTCACTGACTACTACGGCGGCGCGGGCATCATCGTCAACGCAGCACCCGGCGGCTTTGCACCCTCCCCGCCCTACAGCAACAGTCCTGCCCCGACCGTGACCGGCAACACCGTGACCGGCGTGACCGGCAGCTACGGAAACGATGGCCGCTCATGGCTACCAGGCATTGCGATGCAGGTGAACGCCAACAACCTGCTCCCCAGCAAGCTGACCGGAAACACCGGAACAGACAACACCACCAACACCCTCGAACTCAGCGGAACCCTGCGAGGCAACTGGACCCTCCCCGCGACCGGGCTGCCCATCAGCATCGGCCCCGGCCCCAACCGAGGCTTCACCGTCCCATCCGGGGTCACCCTCACCCTCAACTCAGGCACCATCCTGAAGTTCAGGTCCGCTACAAGGTTCGACTCAGACAGCCCGGCCCTCACCGTCGCTGGCACCCTCAACGCGAACGGCACCAGCGCCCAGCCCGTGGTGCTCACCAGCCTCAAGGACGACAGCATCGGCGGTGACACCAACGGCGACGGCGGCACCACCAACCCCGCCCCCGGCGACTGGAACGGCATCAACGTCGGTGCGGGCGGGCAGGTCCTGGCGGAGGGGGTGGATCTTCGGTACGCGTCGACGGCTTTCACTATGGACGCAGGCTCGTATGCGAGTTCGGTGTCTGGGCGAATCGTGTTCTCCCCGCACGGGATCGTTGCAGGCGATTCGACCGTCGATGCGCGGAATGTGGACTGGGGTACGCCGTCTGGGCCCGCGCCCTACGGGACGGGGCCGTCTGTGAGCGGCGGCGGCGTTTTGGTGCTGCCGTGGGCAGGTTTTGTCGCACCCCCCGAACCGACGCCACCAAGCTACGACGCCCCGATTGTCACCACAGACTGCCCCCAGGTGGCCGTCATCGGGCTGCGTGGATCCGGGGAGTCTCCGCAAGGTTCGAGCCTCGAGCAGTACGGGGATCGATCCTATGTTTCCGGCACCGAGTTGTTCGGGACTGACTCGAGTCTGATCGCGGCGAAGGCCAAGCAACGGATTCTGGAGCTTAGGCCGAACGCAGACGTACAGTTCTTCGGTATTCCCTACGCGGCACTACCCGTGCCCGGGGTTGGCGGCAGTGATGTCACTACCGAGCAGTACATCAACAGCATCTATGAGGGTTCCATGATGCTCTGGGACACGATGCACTCACTGACAGAGCAGTGCGGCTCGTCGACCAAGTTCATGCTCGTCGGGTACTCGCAAGGCGCCTTAGCGATCCACATCGAGATCGCGGACCCGAATACATACGCCAGCCAGATCCTTGGCGTTGCCCTCCTGGCTGACCCCGGCAAGGTGTCAAACCCCGCTGAGACCGTCTGGGAAACCGACTACACAGCAGCCGCAGCTGGGGTCGCCGACAAGGCCGGCGTCTTCGCAAGACTCCTTACTGGCGACGACGAGCCCGTGCTAGCGACGCTTGCCTCACGGACCATCTCGATGTGTCATCGCGGCGACCCGATATGCGCCGCTACCATTCCCAGCGCGGTCTCCACCGGTGTGAACATGGCCCTGTACAACTTCTCGCAACACACCAATTACACCTCTGCCGAGGACATCTCCATGGCGCTATGGGTTGGAACACGAGTCGGAAACGCTCTACCGCAGTAGCGGCCGCACCCCACCGCGACCATCGAAGACCAAGGTCTTTGGGATGCTTGCAGCGGGTCGCTATGGTGCGGGATCCCCTACCGGGTCGCTCCGCGAGCCCATCGTCATGCGGACCAGGGTCGTCACAGGGCGCGACGCTCCCAGTAGCGAACCCTTCCAGCGCGCTAGAGGAAGTTCTGGCGGCGCTGTGTCACGAAGCGTCCAGTGAAGCTAGCTCAATACACCACGGTAGTAACGGGCCTGCGCCATCACTCCGCTGGCAGAACCAAGTCTGCCAAGCGGGCGGGGTCGACCTCCGCTTCGTACTGGTGACCCTCCGGGATCCACTTCGTGTTCCAGAGGTCCAGCTCGCTCTGATCGTCGCCTTGCAGGACGTTGCGCGCCCTTGCCCGGGCCCCCGCGGCTAGCGGATTCATGTCGATCCAAACCGCGAGATCGAACCAGTCGCGGGTGCGCTCCTGGAACAGCCGAATCCCCTCGATGATCAGGACCGGAGGCATCGGTTGTTCCTCGACCCCGGTTTCGCCGCTCCACCAGCGGTACTCGTACCGGAGTCGGTCGGGCGCAGGAATGCGCCGGACATCCTTCACGAGCGCCTCGAGCATCGACCAGTCGTGCTGCTCCCACATGCCAGCGTCCGGGCCACAGGAAGTGGCGTAGAAGCAGTCGGTGGGGACGACTTGATCGGCGGTGAGTTCCAGGTCGGCCGCGATCCGTTCGGACAAGGTTGATTTTCCGGAGCCTCCATGGCCGCTGATCCCAATGACAGGCACGCGATGGCTGGTCTCGATAAGGGCACGGGTGCGCGTCAGCAACTCTTGGTATGTCGTAGGTCTGTTCATCGCCCGTCATGGTGCTACGGCATGGCCCTGCGCACCAACGGATTTGGGGTGGCGGCCGACTCCGAGTGGCAGGTACGGATCATCGGCACGGCCCCCGGGGCGGCCGTCGGCCTCGGGCCGGGTGACCACAGGGGGATGGGCTCGCGGAGCGACCCGGTACGGGATCCGCCAAACTCAACCACCAGGATGTTCGACCTGCGCCTCTGCCTTGGTGTCGTGCATGCTCGAGGCGCGCTCCAGAGGGGCGGCTATGGTTGGCCCGTGCGGCAGCGCAATCTCGAGACGGTGTACTGGCGCGTGTCGTCAGTTCGCCTCCCCGGGGTTACCCCGGGGGCCACTGGTACGTTCAGGCTTCGCACCGCGCGCGAGGCGCTGCGCTTCGCTGCAGGTGATCGCGCGCACGACGGGACAGGTCGAGCAGCGCTGCCGCACCCCCGGTACGCCGCGCCCAGGTCGTTGCCCGGGCCTGGGCATCCGTGAGGCGGGATCTGGCGCGTGCGCTGGCCGCTGGTTTCCTCGCCGGGCAGTGGACCCAGGCGGGGTTGGTGGACAGCGGTGCGTTGGTTCTGAGTCGCCGCCGCCGTTGGTTGTTGCCCCTTGTCCGTCAGACGCTTGAGCTCTATCCCCGGCCACCGTTCGATCGTCCACGAGAACTCGCGACGATCATCGCGACCCTGCCCGCCGCCGAGAAGGCGGCCGACGACCGACCGATGGCGCACCCCGTCGTCGCTACCCGCATGCTCACCAACAGGTGGGCACTGCCCGCTCTGGACGATCTGGCCGACCTCGCACACTTCCTGGCTCTCACCCCGCCGGAACTGGAGTGGTTCGCCGACCCACGACACCTGGCCCGCCAGGCCAGCGATGTACGCCTGCAGCACTACCGGGTGAGCCATCGCGTTGCCCCCAGCGGGGCGATCCGGGTCCTGGAGGCACCCAAACTCGAACTCAAGCGCATGCAGCGCCGCCTCTTGGACGACATAGTGTCCCTGGTCCCTCCCCACTCTGCGGCGCGAGGCTTCAGACCCGGCGGCTCGGTGAGGTCCTACGCCGCCCCCCATGCGGGCAGGCCGGTGGTGATCCGCCTCGACCTGGAGGCGTTCTTCTCCAGCGTCACCGTCGCTCGCGTCTACGGCATCTGGCGTGCTGCCGGCTACCCCGAACCCGTCGCGCACTGCCTGGCCGGACTGATGACCAGCGTATTGCCGCGGTCGCAGTGGCGCACCGTTCCTCGACCCGCCAACAGCGCACTCCTCGACGCCCACTGGCGCCTGGGCCGACGGCTGGCCGCGCCGCACCTTCCGCAGGGTGCCCCCACCTCCCCGGCCCTCGCCAACCTCGCCGCCTTCCGCCTCGACATCCGCCTGACCGCGCTGGCCAGCTCGTGGGGTGGTCGATACACCCGCTACGCCGACGACCTCGCCCTCTCCGGCGGCCGCGGATGGGCAACCGGCACATCGCGGCTTCTTGACGCCGTCGACGAAATCGTTCGAGACGAAGGCTTCCGCCTCAACCCCCGCAAGACCGGCGTCATGCCTCGCGCGGGACGTCAGACCCTAGGCGGTCTGGTCGTCAACCAGAGCCCGCGCGTCGCCCGCACCGAGGTCGACAAATTGCGTGCCATCCTGCACAACTGCCGCCAGCATGGACCCAGCACCCAGAACCGAGACGACCACCCAGCTTTCGCAGAACACCTCCGCGGCCGGATCGCCTGGGTCGCCCAACACGACTCCACCCGCGGCGCTCGTCTCCTGGCCGATCATGACGCCATCGACTGGAGCCGGTGACCTCCCTCACCAGCCCCAGCGAACGGACAGCCTGCGCCCCAAGCGTCACTGACCCCTGCCCCGTCCGGAGAATCATCACGATCGGCGCCCGGCATGAGCCGCTTGAGGTTCGTCTTACGGAGCGGCCGGCTTAGCTGATGTGTGCAGCGCGGAAGGGCGGTGGCGCACGGGTTGGAGGAATGACCGTCGGGAGGCTGACCCAACTGATCCTGGAGTGCGGCGACGCCGAGGGACTGGCCGGGTTCTGACTGGCTGACTCTCCGATGGGAGCCCGTCGGCCGTTTCTCCTTTCACCGTGTGGCCGACTACCAACCACCCGCGTGGCCAGGGCGGACGGGAGAGCAGCATGCGCATTTCGACCTTCTCGTCGACGATCTACACGCCGCAAGCCTCGCGGTTGAGAAGGCGGGTGCTCGCGCGCTGACGGACGTTCGCGTGACGAGGGCTGGCACCTACTTCGTAGCGCTGTCGCGCACGGTGATGGCGGCGGCGACCAAGTGCTTGCAAAACAGTTTGGGTTCGTTGGTGCATGTACACGACCATTTGAGCACTTGCTTGTCGACCCACAGGGCGACGCGACGCCGCTGGGTGGCGCTGTCGCCACCGCCGACCCAGCCCTCGACGCCACCAGAATCAGTGGCGTCCAGCTTTACCGCGCGGTCATCTGCTAGCGCCGTGCCCAGACGGACGTTGGCGGGAGTCGCAACATCAGCAATGACTTCGGGGCCTACAAGTTTCGCGATCGGGATCACGATGACGAGCCTGCCACGACCCTTTGTGATCAGCCACTAACAGATGCGGCGCCGGCTTCCCGTTTCCTGATCGGCTTGCGGAGCGTGCCAGTGCGGGATCCCGCACCGGGTCGCTCCGCGAGCCCATCCGCCACCGGAACGCACTCAATGGGGCAAGCCATTAGATCCGGACGTCTTCTCGTGTCGAGCGGCCGGAGTCGCAGATGTGGACAATGAGGCATGGATCTTGGTCTTGAGGGTTCGGTTGTCTTCGTCTCCGGGGGAAGCGCGGGGATCGGGCGATCCGTCGTCGACCGGTTGCTGCATGAGGGTGCGACTGTTGCTACCTGCGCTCGGGACGGTGAGCGTCTACGAGCGGCGTACGCCGACGTAGGGCCCGGACGTGTCCTACTCGACACATGTGACGTGACCGACCCTGAAGCGCTCCGTGCCGGAATCGAGCGCACTGTTGCCCGGTTCGGCCGACTCGACGGAGTGGTCGCGAATGCGGGCACTGGCGCGCGGGGCGACGTGCTGGACGTTGATCTGGAGACTCTCGACATGCAGTTCGCCGTCAAGACTCACCCGGTCCTGACAATGGTCCGGGCGGCGATGCCCCACCTTCGCGACTCGCCGCACCCGTCGGTAGTGGTAATGAACGGGGTGACTGCGCACGCACCCGACCTGGAGATGGCAGCGGTCAGCACCGCCCGAGCAGCGGTGGCCGCACTGGTGGCGCTGCTTGCGCGACGCTTGGCCGTAGAAGGGATTCGGGTGAATGCCGTCAACGTTGGCGCGGTGGTGACAGATCGCCAGCGGGAGCGACACACCGCCGACGCCGCGGACCAGGTGTTCGAGGACTGGTGCGTGCAAGAGGCCGTGAGGCGCGGCATTCCGCTGGGCCGCATGGGACGACCTGACGAGGTCGCACCAGTCGTCGCCCTCTTGCTCTCCCCACTCGCTGCCTACATCACCGCATCGGCGGTCGACGTCGCGGGCGGGCTAGGTGCACGTGTCTGAGCGCCGCTTCGGACGTCCGCTCCTCGGTGCGGGCCGGGCGGTCTCGTTCGGCGATCCCCATCCGGTTAGCGAGACAGAGACGACCTAGCGCAGCTTTGAGTTGCTGTGCGAGCCGCTTGAGGTTCGGCAATCGGCACGACCCTCGGTCAACACCGCAGCGCCCACAATAGAGACACGACAGCTCGACCGAGACCGTGCTCAAGTGACGCTGACGCAGAACAGGCTCCCCAAATTAATACAAGACGACCGGTCAGTGTATTATGGCGTGGTCGGGCTGGTTGGTCCGGCGTCGCTGATCGAGCGTGGAGTGTTGTTGATGTTGAACGAGTCGCCGTTGTTCCAGCCGCTGCGGGTGGGGCGGTACGAGTTGGCCCATCGGGTCGTGATGCCTCCCCTGACCCGGATGCGGGCCGGTGTGGGCAATGTTCCATCGGAGTTCGCTGCCGCCTACTACGGGCAACGGGCGACCCCGGGTGGTCTGGTGATCGCGGAGGCCACTCAGGCCGGTGACGGTGGGCAGGGCAATCCCAGGACGCCGGGAATCCACTCGGCCGAGCAGGTCGAGGGCTGGCGGGCCGTGACCGACGCGGTCCACGCGCAGGGCGGGGTTATCTTCCTGCAACTGTGGCACACCGGACGGGCTTCTCACTCCAGCTTCCGACCAGACGGTGGGCTCCCTGTCGCCCCGTCGGCGATCGCGATTGACGGGGTAGCGATCACCGCGGACGGGCAGTGCGTGCCGTACGAAACCCCGCGCGCCCTGGAGATCAACGAGATCGCGGGGATCGTCGGCGAGTTCGGTGCAGCAGCACGCAACGCCCTGGCCGCAGGATTCGACGGCGTGGAGGTCCACGGCGCGAACGGTTACCTGATCGAGCAGTTCCTCCGGTCCTCCTCCAACCACCGCGACGACCTCTACGGCGGTACGGTCGCGAACCGGGCCCGACTCCTCCTCGAGATCACCCGGGCCGTGGTCGACGTATGCGGTCCGGACCGAGTCGGGGTCCGGCTCTCGCCCCACGGGTCGTTCAACGACGTGAGCGACAACGACCCCCAGCGCCTCTACGGCTACGTGTTCGACCAGGTCGCCGAGATCGGGGTGGCCTACCTGTCCCTGATCCAGGCCCGGACGGACGTAGGGATGGACATCGAGACTCCCCAGGTTGATGCCGACCTGCGCGCTCGTTGGCCTGGGGCGCTGATCGTGGCGGGCGGCTTCTCTGCCGACACCGCGGAGCGGGCCGTCGCATCCGGCGCCGCGGACGCGGTCGCGTTCGGCCGGCATTTCATTGCCAACCCCGACCTCGTCGAGCGGCTCCGGACGGGAGCCGACCTCACGCCGTACGACCGGTCGACCTTCTACGGCGGCGGCGCGCAGGGGTATGTCGACTACCCGGCACTCGAGGCCAGCGCCTGACCTCGCCTGCACCCACGGCAGACCACCTTCGCGAACGGAGCACCACCATGATGACCCTCCCCGACTTCACCACTATGACCGGCCTCGAGCAGCTGCGCTGGATCATGGCCAACGACAGCGCCGACGTACCGTCCATCCGTCGCCTGCTGGGCATGCGGTTCACCGAGGTCGACCCGGGCCGTGTCGTGATGGCCTTGACCACCCAGCCAGACTTCTCCAACCCCCACGGCACCGTCCACGGCGGCGTCACCGCGACGCTGCTCGACTCCGTGATGGGCTGTGCAGTGCACTCGACGCTGCCCGCAGGTGTCGGCTACACGACCCTCGAACTGAAGGTGAACTACATCCGTGCCGCAGGACTCGATGGCCAGCTGCTGACCGGCGAGGGACGCACCGTGCACGTGGGCCGTCGTACCGCCACCGCCGAAGGCAGCATCACCGACGCGCAGGGCAAGCTCGTCGGCCACGCAACGACAACCTGCCTGATCCTGCCATGACGATGCTCGCCACCCGTCGCGATGCCTACGCCGCCGTTCTGACGCTGGTCGTCGTCAGCACGCTGCTGTCGATGGTCGCCTACACCGGCCCGCTCGGAAACGCCGTCACCCTCACCGCCGTGCTCGACGCAGGGGCGGCCGGACGGACCTGGATCCTGGCATCGATCAGCGTGGGCCTGGCCGTCACCCTCCTCGCAGCCGGCGTGATCGCCGACCGGATCGGGCGACGGAAGGTCTTCGAGCTCGGCGCCGCGTTCTTCGTCGTCGCGAACCTGCTGTGCGCGGCAGCACCGTCGGCGGGGGTCTTCATCGCGGCACGGATCGTCGCCGGCGTCGGCGCGACGGGCATGATCGCCACCGGCCTGGGGCTCGTCGCCAGCACCCCCGGGTCCCACAAGCACCAAGCGAGGACCAGCACGGCGTGGAGTGCCTCGATGGGGGCGGGCATCGCCGTCGGCCCGGTGCTGGCGGGGTTGTTCGACGAGCTCGACGGATGGCGATGGTTCTACGCACTCCTGGCCCTGGGCGGCGCCGCCACCTGGGCCGGCACCCGCACCCTCGCGCCCACCACCGACGCGCCAAAGACACCACACCCCTTCGACGGCGTCGGCTTCGTCCTGCTCACCGCAACCTTGGGTGCCGCAGTCAGCGCGATCGTGGAGGTCCGCAACGGCCTGACCGGCTCCACCCTCGCCCTGTTCGTCACAGCCGTCGTGCTGGCAGCCGCGTTCGGGGCCAGCCAACGGTTCGGCCCGCGACAACTGATCCCCCTCACCGTCCTGGCTCACCGCCCATTCATCGCCGCCACCATCGCGGGACTCGGCACCGGCCTGGGCGTCATCGCCGTCATGGCGTTCGCCCCCAGCTACCTCGCCGGCGACCTGGGGCTGTCGACCCTGCAAGCCGGCCTGCTGATGACGCTGTGGTCGGGCACCAGCGCCGTCGCGGCACTGGTCCTCGCTCGCCACGCCGCCCGAATGACAGGCACCACCCAACTAATCCTCGGCCTGATTGGCGTTGCCCTGGGCATGGCGCTGCTCGTGGCCCCCGAATCGGCGCTCGGCCACACCCGCTTCGTCGTCGGACTCCTGGTGGCCGGCGTCGCCTCAGGCCTCCTTAACGGGGGTCTTGCGCGACAGGCCGTGGCCTCGGTTCCCGCAGCCTTCGCGGCCACCGGAACAGCGGCTACCAACACCGCCCGTTACATCGGAGCCGCCATCGGCGTCAGCGCCGCGAGCATCACCGCCGCCACCGCCGGCCCCGACACCGGGTGGACGAGAATCGCCGTCACCGGCGCAGCACTATCGCTGGCCGCCGCCGCGATGGTGCTGACCCTCGAACGTGGCACCGCACCAGCCAGCAGGGAGGCATGACCATGGACGCACCAACGACCCCCGGAAAGCGGGGGCCCAAACCCAACCCGAACACCCGCGACAACCTGCTCCGCGCCGGCACCCGCGCCGTGCACCGCCGCGGCTTCGCCGCCACCGGCGTGAAGGACATCGTCGAGGCCGCCGACGTGCCTAAGGGCTCCTTCTACAACCACTTCCCCAGCAAGGAAGCATTCGGCGCCGAGATCGCCGACCACTACTTCGAAGCGAGCCTGAACCAGATCCGTGCCACTCTGACCGACCCCGCGGTCAACCCGGTCCATCGACTCCGCAACCACTTCACCCACCTCGCCACCGGGTTCACCAAGAGCGGTTACGCACGCGGCTGCCTGCTCGGCAACCTCAGCCTCGAGGTCGCCGATCACAGCGACCTGATCCGCAGCCGCCTGTCAGCCCACTTCAGCACCTGGGCCGGACTCATCGAGAACTGCATCCGCCAAGCCCAGACCGACGGCGACATCACGACCACGGTCCCTGCCCACGTCCTCGCAGGCTTCGTCCTCAACTCATGGGAAGGCGCCCTCCTGCGCATGCGCGCCGAACAGAGCAACGCACCACTGAGCGACTTCCTCACCGTCACCTTCGACGTCGTCCTCACCTGAACAGCCCACGTCCGCCAGCGACGCACTCCCGACCGGAAGGAAACACCAATGCCCGTTCACCTCGACCAGATCGATGGGGTCTCGATCCTCCACCTCGGCGACGACGAGAACCGCTTCACGCTGGAGTGGCTAGACCAGGTCGAGGCCGCCATCGCTCAGGTCGCCGACGCCGCGCCCGGCGCTCTGGTCACCGTCGGCGACGGCCGGTTCTACTCCAATGGCCTCCACCTCGAGACACTCCTCGACCCCGAAATCGGCGGAACCACCTACGCCAACCGCGTCGAGAAACTGTTCGCAACCGTCATGGCACTGCCCGTCCCCACCGTCGCCGCCGTCAACGGTCACGCCTTCGGTGCCGGCGCAATGCTCGCCATCGCCCACGACTTCCGGCTGATGAACACCGAGAAGGGATTCTTCTGCTTCCCCGAGATCGACATCAAGATCCCCTTCTCAACCGGCATGGCAGCCCTCATCCAGGCCAAGACAACCCCCGCCACCGCCAACGAGGCCATGACGACCGGCCGCCGCTACAACGGCCCTGACGCCGTGGACCGCGGCCTCGTCGACACCGCCGTCGCACCCAACGACCTGATCGACGCCGCCAAAGCCATCGCCGCCCCACTCGCAGACAAAGATCCCGCCACGCTGGCCGCCATCAAGGAGACCATGTACGCAACACCCCTCACGGCACTGCGTGAGTAGACCTTTGGCTCCCGATCTTGCAAGGAGTGTCTCGACCTGGACCACCGCCGGTTTGGAAGTGCCTCGTCCCGCAAGCCGATCCCCATCCGGTTAGCGAGACAGAGACGACCTCGCGCAGCTTTGAGTTGCTGTGCGAGCCGCTTGAGGTTCGCTAATCGGGCGGCGTCCCCGGGGCAGGGGAGTCCGCGCGGGGCCTTCCCGGTTGCGGGCGCCGCTCCCCGGTCTCAATCTTCCCGTGTCCATCACCCACCTACGTGAATCCTCGTTCCCTGAGGTGGGAGAACCAACCTGGCAGCCCTCGTGGTCTGGGAGCCCGGACAGCTCAATCGGATGACGTGAGGCCCCGGATATTCGCACCGGACGGTTGCCTTGCAGTCCGCTCACGCAACCACCTAGTGGTGCCAGCAGCCATGCCCCGCGACTTGGGCGTCTGGTGCACGGGGACCACGATCAGCGAAGCCTCACCCTCCAGAGACCACTTGATGGCGTGATAGACCGCTGACAGCGATTCGGTGCTGTCCACGGCGACCAGCCCGGGCGCCACAAGCCGAGCCTCGTGCCACGGCCCCTCCAGGTCAGGCAGGTCCTCCGAGGTCCAAGCGAGATACACAGTCATGCCTTCATCTTTCATGACATGTACGGATTCTTCTTGGCGTGATGCCTCCGCGCCCGCGCGGCAGCCTGACGGCACACCGGCCGCCCGCACCCAGCTCATGTCCGCTCGAGCCGCCGCGAGAGGTAGGGCGCGGTCGCGCTGCCCTCGGCCCTCGCGATGTCGGCCGGCGTGCCGGTCGCGACAACCCGACCGCCGGCATCTCCTCCGCCCGGACCGAGATCGATGACCCAGTCCGCGGTGGCGATCGCGTCGAGGTCGTGCTCGACGAGGACCACCGTGTTGCCGGCGTCGACGAGCCGGTGCAGCTGGCGCAGCAGCAGAGCGATGTCTGCGGGGTGGAGTCCGGAGGTCGGCTCGTCGAGCAGGTAGAGGGCCTGGCCGCGGTGAGCGCGCTGGAGCTCGGTGGCGAGCTTGATGCGCTGTGCCTCCCCGCCGCTGAGCTCGGTCGCCGGCTGTCCAACTCGCAGGTAGCCCAGACCCACCTCGCGAAGCGTCTGGAGGCTGCGTGCAGCGGCCGGTACGTCGGCCAGGAACGTGGCGGCGTCGTCGACGGACATGGCGAGGACCTCCGCGATGCTCTTGCCGCGGTAGGTGATCTGGAGCGTCTCGGGGTTGTAGCGATCGCCGTGGCACGTCGGGCAGGGAGCGTAGGTGCCAGGCAGAAACAGTAGCTCGACGGAGACGAAGCCCTCGCCCTGGCAGGTCTCGCAGCGGCCCCCGGCGACGTTGAAGGAGAAGCGGCCGGCGCCGTAGCCGCGGGCCCGGGCCGCGTCCGTGGCGGCGTACAGCTTCCGGACGGCGTCGAACATCCCCGTGTAGGTCGCGAGGTTTGACCGCGGCGTCCGGCCGATCGGGCGCTGGTCGGCCAATACCAGTCGGTCGAACGACTCACGAGCAGTCGGGTCCTCGGCCAGGACCTGGGTGACCAGGGTGGACTTGCCGGAGCCGGACACCCCGGTGACGGCTGTCAGCACGCAGAGCGGGATATCGACGGACAGGTCGCGCAGGTTGTGGCGGCTCACGTCTGCCAGGTGCAGCCAGCCCTGCGGGGCCCGCGCATCGTGCACGAGCCGCTCAGCGCGACCGAACAGGTAGGCGCTGGTGACCGACTCAGTCACGTCCTCCAGGCCCGCGACAGGGCCGCTGTGAAGCACTCGACCTCCGGCCTCGCCCGCACCCGGGCCGATATCGACGACCCAATCTGCTCGTCGTACGACGTCGAGGTCGTGCTCCACGACGAACAGTGTGTTGCCGGACGCCTTGAGGCGGTCCAGGACATCCAGCAGCGGCTCCGCGTCGGCCGGGTGCAGGCCGGCGAAGGGCTCGTCCAGGACGTAGACGACGCCGAACAGACCCGAACGCAGCTGGGTGGCGATCCGCAGGCGCTGCGCCTCTCCGGGCGACAGCGTCGTCGAGCTCCGTCCCAGGCTGAGATAACCCAGGCCCAGATCGAGGAGCACCTCGACGCGCGCGATCAGGTCAGTGCAGATCCGCGCCGCGACCTCTTCGGCACCCGCGGGCCGCTCAGCGACCGGACGCAGCAGAGCCACCAGCGCTGTGAAGGGCAGGTCGTTGACCTCGGCGATCGAACGCCCGAGAAAGGTCACCGCGAGGGCCTCGGGCCGTAGTCCACTGCCCTGGCAATCCGGGCAGGGCGCTTCCTCCACGAACCGCATGGCCCGCTCGCGCATGCGCTCGCTCTTGGAGTCGGACAGGACGTGCATGACGTGGCTGCGCGCGCTCCAGAACTTGCCGTAGTAGCCGTGGTCGATGCGTCCCGGCTCCGGCTCGACCAGCACGGAGGGTTGGTCGTCGGTGAACAGCAGCCAGTCGCGGTCCTTCTTCGCGAGCCGGCGCCACGGCTTGTCGACGTCGATGCCGAGCCCCATCACGATGCTGCGCAGGTTGGCGCCCTGCCACGCGCCCGGCCAGGCGGCGATCGCCCCTTCACGGATGCTCAGTGACGGGTCCGGGACAAGCAGCTCCTCGGTGACGTCGTGGACGACGCCCAGGCCGTGGCAGCGCGGGCACGCGCCCGCGCTGGTGTTGGGCGAGAACGCCTCGGCCGCGAGGTGATCGGCACCAGCCGGGTAATCGCCGGCCCGCGAGTAGAGGATCCGCAGCAGGTTGGACAGCGTGGTGATGGTGCCGACCGACGAGCGGGACGTGGCCGCGCCCCGGCGCTGCTGAAGCGCGACCGCAGGCGGCAGGCCGGTGATCTCCTGGACGTGCGGGGCACCGACCTGCTGCAGCAGCCGGCGCGCGTACGGCGCGACCGACTCGAAGTAGCGGCGCTGCGCCTCGGCGTACAGCGTTCCGAAGGCCAGCGACGACTTCCCCGACCCAGAGATCCCGGTGAACGCCACCATCACGTTGCGAGGAATGTCCACGTCAATGTTGCGGAGGTTGTTCTCATTGGCACCGCGGACACGCACAAAGCCATCGGTCGCCTCGGTGGTCACGTGCTGCCCCCGTCGGTCGCTCTCGGTTTGCTCTAGAGCAAAGTATCGCGTTCCCCGAAGAGTGCTTGAGACTCCCACGGCGAAACGGGCCCGCCCTCCGAAGCCCACTGTGAGTTGGTGTACGCAAGCATCAAGGTCGGCGAGTGGGTGAGGAGCACCGTATGCGTGACGATGATCTCGGCAATGCGGATGAGCAAGCAGCCGAAGACACAGCAGATCGGTCGGTCGGAACGCTGGAGTTGTTCTTCGACCTGGTCTTCGTCTACGCGATGTCGCAGGTCACTGTCCTGATGCTCGCGGACATCTCCTGGGCGGGGTTCGGCCGCGGGATTCTGGCGCTCGCTGCTGTGTGGTGGGCGTGGGCCTGCTACGCCTGGCTGACGAACACCTCCGACCACGACGGACCCGGCCCTCGCCTGCTGCTCTTTCTCGCGATGGCGGCCATGCTGATGGCCGCGGTCGCGCTGCCGCAGGCGTTCGGCGC
Source organism: Nocardioides lacusdianchii (assembly GCF_020102855.1). Classification (GTDB taxonomy): domain Bacteria; phylum Actinomycetota; class Actinomycetes; order Propionibacteriales; family Nocardioidaceae; genus Nocardioides; species Nocardioides lacusdianchii. The sequence goes on along the minus strand of NZ_JADHZD010000021.1, from coordinate 36,958 downwards.
GCGGGCGCTGGTCTTTGCGCTTGCATTCCTGGCGGTCCGACTGATCCACGTCGTGCTGCTGGCTCTTGACGTGCGGGGCGAGGCGGACGTGGGTTCGGCCGCGCTGCGACTAGTCCCCACCCTGCTCGCGGGCCCGGCAGTGCTGGTGGCCGCGGCGTTCTTCGACACGCCAGAACGAGAGTTGCTGTGGATCGTGGCCGCGGTGATGGATCTGTCGGGGCCGGTCCTGGTCGGGACCACCGGTTGGAGCGTGACACCTGCCTACTTCGTGGAGCGGCACGGGCTGATCATCATCATCGCGCTGGGTGAGGCGATCGTCGGGGTAGGCGCTGGCGCCGAAGCCGCCTTTCCGCGCCCGAGTGTTGTGACGGCCGTCCTCCTCGCCGTGCTGATCGCGGCCGGTCTGTGGTGGTCCTACTTCGGTTGTCTGCGCGGCGGTGCCGAACGACGGCTGCGCGGCACCACTGATCGGGAGCGGTCAAGGCTCGCGCGCGACTCCTACAGCTACCTTCATCTGCCGCTCGTGGCCGGGGTGGTGTTCTTCGCTCTCGGGGTGCACGAAGCAGTCGCGGCACCGGGGGAACCACTCCCCTTGTTGCCGGCCGTCGCTCTGGCCGGTGGCGTCGCGATGTTCTACGTCGGCGACGTCGCCTACCGATGGCGCGACCACCACCAGCTCGCCACCGGTCGCCTGGTGGCCGCAGTGGGGGCTGCTTCGCTGATCCCGGTCGCGGTGGTGGCGCCTGCTTTGGCGGCGCTCGCCGGGCTAACCCTCGTCTGCTTGCTGCACACCAGCTGGGAACTCTGGCACCACCCGGCGATCGGCCCGGTCGACGACTCCTGATCGTCCAGTGCCATCGCCGCGCAGACTCTCGCAACTACGGCTTGGGACTACCTCACCGGACGGCGTTTCGCAGGGGCTCGCCGACGGAGGCACGGCGCAGTCGCCACGCGCGTGTCGCCAGGTGGAGGTTGAGTTGTGCCTCGACGTCGTTGAGGTCGTGGCCCGAGATCTCGGTGATGCGGCTGATTCGGTAGCGCAGTGTGTTGCGGTGGATGGTGAGCGTCGTTGACGTGTCGGCGTACTTGCCCCCGTGGTCAAGGTAGGCCGCTAGCGTGGGGACGAGCTCGGTGCCGTGGCGACGGTCGTAGCTCAATAGGTCGCCGAGCCAGTCCCTGATGAGGCGCTCGACCTCCTCAGCGTTGCCGTCGAGGGCGAGCAGCCGGTCTACTCCCAAGTCGGCGTAGGCGATGAAGCCATACGGATTGTGGGACTGCTGACGAGCCCTGAGTGCTCGTCGGGCTTGCTCATACGCACGTGGGATCTGTTCCGGCGAGTTGGCCGGCTCCCCCTTGGCGATCACACCGTTGGTGTCGCCGTAGGCGCGCGACAAGTCGTTGAACAAGCGGCCCATGTCGACACCTCGATGGGCGAGGGCGACGACCAGTCCCCGGTTCCGGACGACCAAGCAGGCCAGTCGCTGACGAGCCATGGCCATCCGGAGGTGATCGACGTCGCGGTCGTGCCCGCGGTGACCCCGCTCGGAGGACCATGCGCACACGATCAGGTCGTGCGGAACGCCAAGGTCGTGGCCCTGAGCGGATGCCCGGTCCACGGCAACGTCGGCCGGGAGCCCTTCAAGAAGGTCGTCGAGGAGGTCTCGACTCAGTCGGTTCTCCAGTTCATTCATCGCTACGGCCTTAGCCCTCAGCAGCCCCAGTGCGACGCCCGCGTACCGCAGAGCGAATGATGCGTCGTCTCGGTCTTTGTCCGGTGGCACCTCCAGTTCGATCGTGCCCAGTTCGGGGCGTCCGCCGATGACCTCCTCGAGCGAGGTTCGCTCGAGGACCGGTTGGTACCGGCCGGCAACCGTGATCCGGGTCGTCTCGTGCCCGAATCTGTCCCGCAGCACGACAGCGGAGCCAGTGAGCCGGCTGAGTGAGGTGGCCACGTCGAGCTCAGTCCCGGTCGTGGATAGTCGGGCGAACTCCTCAAGCACCCCCTCACGGTGCTGCAGCGCCGCGACGGTGCGCGCCATCTCGTTATTGGCTGCATCGAGTTCGTGGGCGCGTCGGCGGTGGCGCTCGTGCACCTGCGCGTCCGCGAGCGCCGTCCCGAGGAGATCGCCCAACCGTTCGATGACGAACAGTTGTTCGGGGTCGGGCCGGGCGAAGCTGCGAAGGACCAGTTGGCCCGGGGCGCCGTTCAAGACCGCCACAGCCGTCGTCGACGTCCAGGAGTCGCCGTTGTCCTGCACGAATACCCGTTCACCGGTTGAGGGGCTCGGTTCCGCCGGCTTCGTTGGCTCCCCGGGGGGGAGGGTGATCCACTCCCGGTCCCGCTGGAAGGTGACGTGAACCAACTGGCAGCCGGTCACCGACTCGACCTCACGCTTCAGGACGTTGATGACCTCGTCCACGTCGTGACGTTGCATCATCGCCATGAACATCACCAGCAGCCCATCGAGGCCGGTGAGGGCACGCCGCAGATCCAGCTCGCCGGTTGGCACCACGGTTCCGGTTGTGGCGGGCTCGCAGACGGTCATCTCTTGATCCCTGGCCGGCCCGCCCGGGATGCCCCTGTGCCGCAGGGACCCCACAGGTCGTCGCGCTGAGCGGCGACGCCTCGGTACATGCAGCACGGATGTATCCCGGGATCCAGTCCGAGTCCGTGAGAGCTCATCGGTCCTCATCAAACTCTCGGGGGCAGCGTCGCGCTCACCGTACCCCTTGCCCAGCGCACCCACCCGCGGGGAGTTGTGCACTCGAACCAAATCATGCCCCGGGACTTTGGCCTGGTGCGCCCATGACTTCTTGGTGGTCGGCGACGAGCGTGGACTGCTCGGAGGCACCGACACAACGATTGGAGATTCGCCATGAAGGCTGTCGTCTATCAGGGACCCAAGGATGTCGCGGTCACGGACGTTCCGGACGCCGAGATCGAACGGCCCACCGATGTGCTGGTCAAGATCACAACGACCAACATCTGCGGCTCGGACCTGCACATGTACGAGGGGCGGACCTCCTTCGAGAAGGGCCGGACGTTCGGCCACGAAAACATGGGAGAGGTGGTGGAGATCGGCAAGGGAGTGGAGAAGATCAAGGTGGGCGACCGGGTCGTGCTGCCCTTCAACATCTCGTGCGGGTTCTGCAAGAACTGCGAGCGCGGGCTCACGAACTACTGCCTGACGACGCAACCTGACCCTTCGGCCGCCGGCGCGGCCTACGGCTTCGCCGAAATGGGCCCGTACGGCGGCGGGCAGGCAGAACTGCTCCGGGTGCCCTTCGGCGACCACAACGCGCTGCGCCTGGGTGAAGACGCGCAGGACAAGGAGAACGACTACGTCATGCTCTCCGACATCTTCCCCACCGGCTACCACGCCACCGAGATGGCCGGCGTGATCCCGGGCGACAGCGTCGTGATCGCCGGGGCCGGCCCCGTGGGACTGATGGCTGCGCTGTCCGCGACGATCAAGGGCGCCGCGAAGGTCATGGTGGTCGATCGCCACCCCGACCGGCTCGCGCTGGCCGAGCAGATCGGAGCGATCGCCATCGACGACTCCAAGGTCGACCCCGTGCAGGCTGTGCTGGACGAGACCATGGGGCTCGGAGCCGACCGTGGCTGCGAGTGTGTCGGCTACCAGGCCCACGACCCGCAGGGGAACGAAGACCCGGCTGCCACCTTGAACATGCTCATCAACTCGGTGCGTTTCACCGGCGGGATCGGCACCGTCGGCGTGTTCGTCCCCGAGGACCCGGGGGCCAAGGGCGAATTGGCCAAGCAGGGCAAGGCGGCCATCGACTTCGGCACCCACTGGTTCAAGGGACAGACCATGGGCAACGGTCAGTGCCCAGTCAAGAAGTACAACCGCCGGCTGCGAGACCTCATCGCGGCTGACAAGGCGAAGCCGTCCTGGATCGTCTCCCACGAGATCTCGCTGGACCAGGCCGCCGACGCCTACAGGAACTTCGACTCCAGGTCCGAGGGCTGGACCAAGGTCGTCATCAAGCCCGGCATGTCAAACGGAACGAAGGCAAACTGACATGGCAGCAGATCTTCAGGGCAAGAGGGTCGCGATCCTCGCCGCCGACGGCGTCGAACGCGTTGAGCTCGAGCAACCCCGCGAAGTACTGGACCGCGCGGGCGCTCAGACCGAGGTCCTCTCGATCCACGACGGCGAGATCAAGGCCCGTAAGAACGACCTGGATGAAGCGGGCACGTTCACCGTCGACGGGCTGGTCGCCGACGCCTCGGTGGCCGACTACGACGCCCTGCTGCTTCCCGGCGGCACGGTGAACCCCGACCAGCTCCGGGTCGACGAGGGCGCCGTTTCCTTCGTCCGCGACTTCGTCGAGAGCGGCAAGCCAGTGGCGGCGATCTGTCACGGGCCGTGGACGTTGATCGAGGCCGGCGTGGCCACCGGTCGCACCCTGACGTCGTACCCGAGCATCCGCACCGACCTGCGCAACGCCGGCGCCGACGTCGTCGACCAGGACGTGGTGATCGACAAGAATCTCATCACCAGCCGCTCGCCCGAGGACCTGCCGGCGTTCTCCGAGGCGATCGTGTCCCAACTCGCGGGCACCACGACAAAGGAAGAGGAGAAGTCATGAGTGTGACCAAGGGATTGCTGGTCAGGTTTGACGCGTTGCCCGGCAAGGAGGACGACGTGAAGGAGTTCCTTGACAGCGGCCGTGCGCTTGTCGAGGACGAGCAGGCGACCACCGCGTGGTTCGCGATCCGCCTCGGGCCCTCCTCCTTCGGGATCTTCGACGTGTTCCCCGACGACGCCGGACGTGACGCCCACCTGTCCGGCCCTGTTGCGGTAGCTCTCGGCGAGCAGACCGGCACGTTGTTCTCCGAACCGACGATCGAGAAGCTCGACGTGTTGGGCTCCAAACTCCCCGCCTGACACCACAGACCGGGAGTACTGACCCAGACATGAGGGGTCGCTGCACGCGGTGACTTCGGGCTGACACAGCCCGCTGACGTCGTGGCAGCGGCCCCTTGTCTTGCGGCCCATCGCACATCCCTAACAGATCGAGGAACCGCGATGACAGGAACTGACGACGACGTTGCCACGACGCGTTCACCCGAGGTAGCAGTGATCGGGGGCGGGATCGTCGGTCTGTCGACGGCGTACGCGCTGCGAGAGCAGGGCGTGCCGGTGCGCTTGTACGAGGCCGGTCTGCCCGGAACGGGTCAGTCCGCAGGCGAGTCGCGGATCTTCCGGCATGCCCACGACGACCCGCGACTCGTCGCTTTCGCGCGCGAAAGCCGCGGCGTATGGGATGAGTGGGCCGAACACTTCGACGTCGAGCTGGTCTCATCAGACGGTGTCGTGGCGATCGGCGACAGCGCCCTGGCGCGGCTGCGGGTGCTCAACCAGGTCGGCGGCGTGAAAGCGTACGAGATCGACGCAGCCGAGCTCGCCCAACGGATGCCGCTGCTCGCTGGGTACTCGGGGCCAGCGGTGCTCGACGAGTCGGGCGGCGCGATCCGCACCCGCACCGCGATCACGGCACTCGCGGCTGCCCTCGCAGATGCCGTCACCACCGCAGAGGTCATCTCCATCGATCCCCGCGCCGATGGGACGGTCGAGGTGCGCAGCGTCACCGACCGGGCTGTCTACTCCAAGGTGGTCGTGTGCGCCGGCCGCGAAACCGCCCGCCTGGCCCGCAGCGTCGGCCTGTCGCTGCCGGTTCGCCTTGCCGCACACGTCCGGCTGACCTTCGACGTGAAAGCCGCCGCCCCGGCACGAGTCGCGTGCCTGCTGGACAGCAGCGGCGTCTTCGGCGAAGTCGGCGTGTACGCGACGCCGCTACCGGGCAACAACAGCTATTCGGTCGGACTCAGCGAAACCGTCGGCGTCCGCGACGACGGAACGTTCATCGACCCTGCGGCGATTCGATCGCTGGACGAACGCGCACGCGAATACGTGACACGGGCGCTGCCCGGTCTCCACCCAGAGCCGCGCGACTTCCTTCACTGCTGGGTGACCGACCTCCCATGGAGCGAGGACGGCGTCGCCGTGTGGGAGGCAGGCTCTGTCCTGTTCGTGGCCGGTCACAATCTGTTCAAGCAGGCACCTGCGCTGGGGCGCGCTCTAGCCCGAGCCGCGACAGGTGAAGGTCTCGCCGCCGAGCTTGAGCAGGGGGCGCGCCTGGGTGAACCACAGCAATAGGCTCCCGATCCATTCGACGTAGCATCCACGGGTCCTTCTGTGCGCGGCAGCCGACTGGCAAGGGCAAGCGTAGATTGAGGTAGGGATCAACAAGACCCTCCCTGTTCACCCAGTGCACACCCCGCCCGCTCATCGGCATGAGCGTGCACAAGGGAAGCGGCCGCGGGGGAGTGCCGGCGCCTGTAGCTCTCGCCGTGCCCGGGATGCGACGAGGGCTCCGGCGACGCCGGAGCCCTCGTACTCGAATCTGTTGAGCTCGAGCTCTACGTGCACAAGTGACTACAGGTCGTAGTAGTGGTCGACTCACCCATGCTGAACTGCGCAAACGCGAGTTCGGCTGGCGCTGGGGCGTCCGTGAGGCCGCACGTTGGCGAGTTCAGCTCGGGACCAGGGCGGTGACCTTGGCCAGGTCGTCGGCGTGCAGGTCGCGCTCGACCTCCAGGTCGTAGTCGGTCTGGATGTTGATCCAGAACCGGTCGTCGACCCCGAGCGCCTTTGACAGGCGCAGTGCGGTGTCGGTGGTGATGGCGCGCTTGCCCCGCACGATCTGACTGATCCGTGTCTGGGGGGACCGGTGGCCTGGGCGAGGCGCTACTGGCTGATGCCCAGCCTCGCGAGCCGCGAGGTCCCGGGCCTGTGCACGCATCCCCGATCCTCCTGACAGGGGTCGTCGGGGGACAGGTGTGCAGACAGCGTTCGGCCAACACCAGGGACCGTCGTCCAAGACGCTGATGTCGCTGGACGAGGACGGTGACCAGGAGCCAGGCGCGGCAGACACGCTCCCGGAGCCCGGAGCTGGCTGAAGGTCGCCCAGGCACTCCAACGGCCCCGCTCACGGCCAAACACTCACGCGTTGGGCATCCCGGAAGCCGATCCCCACCCGGTGAAAGGGAAGGTAGTCAAGCCGGGATGGTCCACTCTCTTGACCGGTGCCCGGTGACGGTTTCCCCTTCCGACGCACGCCTCAGGCGCCATGGAGGGGCGCTGGCTGCATGACGAAAAGGCTTGGGCTCAGTCAACGGACCGGATTCAAACGCAATGCAGTCGTCGGTGCTCAGCACGTCCATGCACTCGTCGATCGGCAGGTCAAGGATTCGGGCATCGACGTGGACCTCCAGTCTGTTGTCGATGCTCGACCTAAAGGGTGTAGCCACACGTCCACCGGCCGTGGTTTGTTTACGACGTAAGCCACGGGTGTGGCCTTACCCGAACCGGTCGCGACTGCTGATCGCTTCGTGCACTTCTGGAAGGGAAAACTCATGGGAGAGACACTGAAGGACGGCCTGAAAGACGGCCTGAGCACGATCACGGAGTTCTTGCCGAAGCTGTTGTTGTTCCTGATCATTCTGATTGTCGGGATCATCATCGCCAAGAGCATCGCCAAGGCGCTCAGCGCGCTGCTGGAGAAGGTGGGCTTCGACAAGGCTGTGGAGCGCGGTGGTGTGAAGAAGGCGCTGGCGAACTCCAAGATGGATGCCAGCGACGTCGTCGCCAAGCTCATCTACTACACGCTGATGCTGTTCGTGCTGCAGCTCGCGTTCGGTGTCTTCGGGCCCAACCCGATCAGCGACTTGATCACGCAGGTCATCACGTTCCTGCCGAGTTTGATCGTGGCCATCATCATCATCGTGGTCGCCTCCGCGATCGCCGCCGCGGTCAAGGTACTCATCGAAGGCACCCTGGGAGGCCTGTCGTACGGCACGGTCTTGGCCAACATCGCCTCGATCTTCATCCTGTTCCTCGGTGTCGTCGCGGCCCTGAACCAGATCGGCGTGGCCACCACCGTCACGCTCCCGGTCCTGATCGCCATCCTGGCCGCCGTCGTCGGCGTGATCGTCGTTGGTGTCGGCGGGGGACTCATCAAGCCCATGCAGCAGCGCTGGGAGGGCTACCTGACCAAGGCCGAGGAGGAGGCACCGCGGATCAAGCAGGAGGCAGCCAACGCTCCGAGCGTCAGGGACCAGGCCCGACAGGCCAAGGACCAGGCGCAGCAGAAGCTGCAGTCCACCGACTCCACCGGCTCCACGACCGGTGCCACCAGCTACGACACCCAGTACAGCGACCCGAACCCCCGGGGCACCTCGCAGTACTGAACCGGACTGGTTCGAGTCCGGGCCCGCCATATACGGCGAACGGCGCGGCCCGGGCTCGAACCCCCGACAGTTCTATAACCAGTCGTCCGGCGTTCGCCGCGACCCGGACCGCTTCCGGCGACACCATCCGGTACCGCTGCCCACATCATTTCAGTCAGTTCTCGTGAAGGAGAAAGCTCATGCTCACCACGGACCAAGCCCAGCAGCTGCTCAGCAACGGCGGCAACGTCGTGGATGCCGATGGCAAGAAAATCGGATCGATCGACCAGATCTTCCTCGACGATCAGAGCGGCCAGCCCGAGTGGGTCACGACCAAGACCGGCATGTTCGGTGGTGGCGAGTCGTTCGTGCCGCTGCGCGGTGCCGAGGTGGTCGGGGACGATATCGAGGTGCCGTACGACAAGGACAAGGTCAAGGACGCCCCTCGCATCGAGGGAGCCGACTCCCACCTCAGCGAGGAGGAAGAGGACGAGCTGTACACCTACTACGGCCTCGGGGACTCCGACTCCTGCCAGTCGTCTAGCGACGTCGACGCACGCATCGCAGGCGACTCAGGCGACGATGATTCGGACCGGCCGACTTCGGCGGAGACGGAGGCGGAGGCGGAGATGACGCGCTCGGAGGAGCAGCTCAACGTATCCACCGAGACCCACCAGACTGGCCGCGCCCGACTGCGGAAGTTCATCGTGACCGAGAACGTCACCACGACCGTCCCGGTCAGTCACGAAGAGGTCCGCCTTGAGCGTGAGCCGATCACCGACGCCGAAGCAGGCGACGCCGTCACCGACGGAGAGCTGTCGTCCGAGGACCATGACGTGGTGCTCACTGAGGAGCGGGTGGTGATCTCGAAGGAGACCGTGCCCGTGGAGCGCGTCCGCGTCGACAAGCAGACCGTCACCGAGCAAGAGCAGGTCAGCGAGGAGGTCCGCAAGGAGCAGATCGAGCTCGACGAGGACTCCTCGACGGACCTCGACGCCCGCGACGACATCGACGACCACGACGACCAGGACGCCCACGAGTCGCGGGGCTGAGCTGCACCCGACATCCGTATCCGAGGAGCGGATGGGGGCGGGCGGCGGAATCCTTGAGCGGCCTGTCGCTCCGGCCGCCCCGGATGCGGCACCCGGCCCCAGCTTGGGTCATGCGGGATTGGGCACCGGTTCCCACCCAAACCGTGTCTCCCTGCTCGGCGCTCGCGACGGCGGTGGGCCCGCATCCGAACTGCGGGCCAGTGGACAGCGGCGGGTAGGTGCCCATGCCTGCCCGCCGCGCCCCCACGTGCACGGTGACCGCGCACCACAGCGGGCCGGGCGCCGCGGTCGGGGCACTGCGGTCGGGGCACTGTGGTCGGGGCACTGCGGTTGGGCACTGTGAATGCGGGTAGGGGGTGTGCGGGCTCGACGTGCGTGGGTTCGGGTCTTTTCTGCCCTCGGATTGATGGCTGGGCGCCGGTGGTCAGCGGACGATAGTCTCCTTGCGACGAGAGGACGCCCAGTGCCACCGACTGATCAGGTTCCGGATGCGGACGCTGCGCTTGTCGACGGTGAGGCGCCGCCGTCGGCGCGGGTGCGGTTGGACCGTGATCGCATCGTCGCCGCGGCCATCGACTTCATCGATGCTGAGGGGTTGCCGAACCTCACGATGCGCCGCCTCGGTGAGCGGCTGGGGGTGGAGGCCATGGCGCTGTATCGCTACGTGCCGGGCAAGGAGGACCTGCTCGACGCGGTCGTGGAGTCGCTGGTGATGTCCATGGCTGATGATGAGGACGTCCTCTCTGAACCCTCGGGCGGGTGGCAGGACTTCCTCCAGCGTCTGGCCCACGGGGTACGCCGTGTCGCGTTGCAGCATCCGAAGGTGTTTCCGCTGATCGCGTCTAGGCCGCCCGAAGCCCCGTGGCTGCGCCCGCCGTTGCGCAGCATCGACTGGGTGGAGCTGTTCCTTGACGGGCTGATCTCGGAGGGCTTCAGCGACGACGCGGCCGTCGCCGGCTATCGGGCCTTCTCCAGCTTCCTGCTAGGACATCTGCTCCTCGAGGTCGCCAGCCACGGCGCCGACGTCGGGCCGCTTGACGTCATCGACGATGGCTCACCCAACTACGCGGATCTCAGCGAAGCTCCCACCGTGAAACGCCTACGCGCGGCGCTGTCGGAGGACCACGCGGCTGTGGAGTTCGAGGAAGCGCTGGAGAACCTTCTCGAGCGTATGGCTTTGCTACGCGGCGGGAACTAGCCCATCCAGCAGGGGGCCCCAGGTGCCGGTTGGTCCTAACCGGCACCCACGCCCGCGAGGGGGGCGAGGTGATCGTCTTGTGCTGTCTCGACACAACCTGCATGCTTACTACGTAAACTTGGCGGGCCCCCGCGGCGCATTCGGCGTACCAGTGGAGTCGATCGCCCGCCCGTTCGAGGAGATGCGCGTGAAATTCAAACTCGTTCTGCTGATCGGTGGAGCCATCGGATACGTGCTGGGCACCCGTGACGGCCGCCGACGCTACGAGCAGGTCAAACACCAGGCCGAGCGCCTGTGGCAGCACCCCGATGTGCAGACGAGACTTGGCGAAGTTGACCAACGCCCTTCTCCGCCGAGCAGCGCGGAGGATGAGCTCGATGATTGAACCCGACGGCATCACGACCCGCCCAACCAGCGAGTACTCGACCGGGGGATCTGATCAGCAAGCGCTCGGAGCAGTTCGCGTCGTTCGTCCGCTACGAACTGCAGGCCGAGACCGAGACGCCCCGCCAGGCTATCGGCCACACCGGCCACACCGGCGAGACCGTCAGGGCTCTGGCCGCGAAGGCCGACGTGAAGCCTCGGCTCGGCGCGCAGGCCGACGAGAGCAGCGTCCCCACAACACCGTGAGCGACGGTCACGGAAACCTGCGCGCGTCGCCGATCGTGGGAGCAGCGGTGCTACCAGTGGGGTTCGTGTGCGTCCTCGGGCTGCAGGTGGGGCGGGGCGGGCGTCGATGAGCGAGACGACCGTTGCGCGTGCGTCCGCGCCAGATCCTGACGCCGAGGTGAAACCGGACTCGATCACCGACGTCAAGAAGGCGTCCTGGGGCTATATCCTGCGCAAGACGATCCGCGAGTTCTCCAAGGACCAGTGCACCGACATCGCCGCGGCGCTGACCTACTACTCCGTGCTGGCGCTGTTCCCGGCCGTGATCGCGCTGGTCTCGATCGTCGGCCTGGTCAGCGACGGCCCCAAGACAGTCCAAACCCTGCTCGCCATCGTGAGCCAAATAGCGGGCGCGTCGATCGCCGACACCCTCAGCGGCCCGCTGTCATCGGTCAGTCAGGCCCCCCGGGCCGGCCTGGCACTGGTCCTCGGGCTGGCCTCCGCGTTGTGGTCAGCCTCAGGGTACGTCGGAGCGTTCGGGCGTGCCATGAACCGGATGTACGAGATCGGTGAAGGCCGCCCGATCTGGAAGCTCCGGCCATTGCTGCTGCTCGTCACGCTGATCACGGTGGTGCTGGTCGCGCTGGTCGCACTGGCGCTGGTCGTCAGCGGCCCGCTCGCCCAAGCAGTTGGGGATGCGATCGGGCTCGGTTCCGCCGCGGTGCTGGCGTGGAACATCGCCAAATGGCCCGCAATCTTGGCGGTCGTGGTCCTTATCGTGGCGTTGCTCTACTACGCCACCCCGAACATCCAGCAGCCCAAGTTCCGCTGGATCAGCGTCGGAGCGCTGGTCGCGATCGTGGCATGGATCATTGCGTCCGTGGCGTTCGGCTTCTACATCTCCACGTTCTCCAACTACAACAAAACCTACGGCTCCCTGGCCGGGGTGATCGTGTTCCTGCTCTGGCTGTGGCTCACCAACCTCGCCCTGCTCTTCGGCGCAGAGCTGGACTCCGAACTCGAACGAGGCCGGGAACTTCAAGCCGGTATCGCTGCGGAACGGACGGTCCAACTACCGCCACGCGACACCAGACAAACCGAGAAAGCCCGGCAGAAGGAACGCCAAGACATCGAGCGTGGGCGCGCCCTGCGCCGAAGTCGGGGCGAGCACGACGATCCCGAGGAGGACGATTGACGTGGCCCGGACCCAGCACATGCGCCCATCCCCGCACGAACGGAGCCGCGAACGGAGCGGCAAACCGAGCCACTCCCAGCCCGGCGCGATCCTCAGCAGCATCGTGGCAGGCATCGCCGCTCTCGCGCTGCTCAAGCAGATGTCGAGGGTATGGAAGAACGCCCGGTCGAGAAGAAGCCAGTCGTCTCGGCGAGCCTAGGCACGAGCACCAGCACCAGCACCAGCACCAGCACCAGCACAGTGGTTGCGATGAGCTGCCCTTACGAGCCAGTGTGGCGTGAGGGTGGGCGAGGCCCAAGGTGTGGCCCCTCATCCTCGGTTGCGGGTCTCGGTTGCGGGTCTCGGTTGCGGGTCTCGGTTGCGGGTCGCGGGTGTGGGCGCGTAGTGGGCTCGACCGGGCTCCACTACCCACCGGGGTGTCCTTCGTCCCATCAGACAATTGGACGAACGCCCCTTGCGTCAGTCGCGAGGACGCGCGATAGTTTACAACGTAAGTTCTCTCCCAGGGACGGTCTGCCTTGACAACTAGTGCACCTGCTCCGCCGAGCGCGGCGCGCAGCGCCTGGGTGCTGGTCACCCACCGCCACATCACCTGGCGTCAGGCCGGCGAAGGGTGGGCGGTGGTGCTTGCTGCGGGCGGATGCGTACTCGTTGTAGCCATCACGGCTAGGGCGGTACGCAGCATGGCAAGCGTCCGCCCCTGGGACTGACGATGATCAAGGACACTGGCGCACGGCTGAGCTGGTCGAGATGGCTGCGCGGGGTCGCGTGGTGCGGCGTGGGTGCGCTGTTCCTCTCGATCCCTATGTGGGGAATGACGCGAGTGATCGCGATGGTCGCGCCGCTGCTGCTGGCAGTAGCGATGACGGGCGCCGTGTCAGCGTTGACCGACGGTCGCACCCACCCCGAACCCACAGAGGACGGAGCGAGTGAGCGGGCCTACGACTTTCAACAGGGTGCGTGGTGGTGTTTGATCGCCGCCGCGTGCGCGTCGGTCGTGCTGTGCGCGGCAGTAGTGTCGCTCGTCTCGCCGAGTTGGGTGCTGGGGTGGGCTGGCGTGCTCGTGGCCACGACGCCGCCGGTTTTGCGGATGTCGCTCCACTTCGTGGGACTCACCGGCGCCCCACATCGTCTCGCGGCGTCCAGCGGGCCTGGCGGGCCAATGCTAGGGGATCGGAGAGCGACTGATGCGCAGACAACCGTGGGAAGGGAGGCGCCTGATACATCGGGGTGCCACGACGTCCGGGTCCTCGATCTGAACACGTCCGAGTTGTGCCGACTGTGGCGCGTCACGTTCTGGATGGTGCGAGACGTGCGCTCGCCGGCGCGAACGGTGGCCATCGTCGACCTACGCCAGGCCGTACTGGATGAGCTCGAGAGACGCCGCCCTGACGCGGTGAAATGCTGGCTGACGTCAGGCCGCGGCGAGGCCGACGGGCCAGCCCGCTACCTTTAAGTGAAGGTTGTCGACGAGCGCGATGCCGTCAGTCCTCGTCAACGTCGACGGTGACCGCCACCTGGTCGAGCCGATCCCGTACTGGCACGCTCCACGAGCCGATCGGCTTACGGGACGTGCGACGCGTGGTACCTGCACTGGTACAAGACAAGCCGCGAGCGACCGGTGCTCACCGCGTCTCCTGCTGCTGGAGGCTCCGGCCCATCCTAATGTCCACAGATCCAGTGTTCCTGAGGCGAAAAGTTCGATCGCCTCATTTTGGCTGCATCTCGACACCCCTCGACCAGCCGTCAGTCAGTCGCTGGTGAGTCGGTGGCTGAGATGCGCTCGCAGTTCCCCCAGAACGCTTCCTGGCGAAGGTTCGATGGCAGATTCAGGCCCTGAGCGACCATTCGTTGGCCCTAAGTTCGTTCAGAGCGATTCTGAGCGAGGTGCTCTCACCGGGCGGGACCCGCGTGATCGGGGCCTGTTGGCGGCACGTCGTGACCGGCCCGGAGCGAGGTGGTTGTCGCTCCGAGTCGCTGCTCGGTTGCGCGGCGCCGGGACTGAGGATCGGCCTTGGCTGTCTTCTTGCGCTCTTCGGCGTTGATCTCATGGATGCGGGCCTGGGCGTACGCCGGGCGGTTGTGGTCGCGCTCCATGCTCTCGGTGACGGTCTGGTGTTCGAGGATGCCGGGCGCGAGGTGCAGCTTCTGGCGGAGACGCTCGAAGCCGTCGAGCCAGTGTTCGGAGCCGCGGGATCCGAGGATGCGCGCGGCCTGGTGGATGAGCTTCTGGCGGACATCGGTCTCGGTCCAGTGCCCTGCGGTGCGCAGCAGGTGGTCGATCATCGCGTCTCCGAGCGGGGACCGATTCTCGATGGCGGCGGTGATCGCGTCGGCACCCTGGGTTTCGAACAGCTTGGCCGGGTCCAGGCCGTCGGGCAGGTCGAGATGGGTGGGGTCGAGGTCCGCGGCGGTCAGGTGCCAGAAGGCCTTCTGCGCCGACCTCCAGCCGGCCGGGTCGGAGTCGGTGGCCACGGCGATGCGGTCGCGCCCGTCGATCATGTTGATGTGGGAGCGGAGCAGCCTGATCTGGTTGACGGTGAGCGCGGTTCCCATCGGGGCGATGCCGACGGCGGTGCCGTTACTGCCCAGGGTGATGGCCAACGCGTCGATGGGGCCCTCGACGATGACCGGGAGCGCGCCGTCGGTGAGAGGTTCGCGGGCTTCGGCGTACCCGAAGAGTGCCTCGCCCTTGGTGAAGACCGGAGTGGTGCGGGTGTTGAGGTACTTCGGTCCGGCGTAGTCGTCGTTGCCCTTGGTTGGGTTGCGGCGGCCGACGAAGCCGAGGATCGCCTGCCCGCTCGGGTCGTGGGGGTCGCGGATGGGCATGATGAGTCGGTCGCGGAAGAAGTCGCGGTAGTACGTCGTGCCGTCGTTGCGTTCACGCTGGGAGACGAGGCCGGCCTGCACGAGTTCGTCGAGGGTGGCGCCCTGCTCGGTGAGGTGCCGCATCAAGCTGCGGCCACCTCCGGGTGCGTACCCGACGGCGTAGGTGGGGTGGTCGGCGAGGTCGGTCCGCAGCCGCTCGCGGACATAGGCCGGTGCCCACGAGCGCGGGTAGCAGGACTCGAAGTAGGCCAGTGCCTGCTGGTTGAGTTGGTGGATCCGCCCGGCCGGGATCTGATTCGGATCTGGGAAGGCGTGCTCGGCGGTGACCTCGGCGGCCTGTGCCCACGGCAGGGGGGTCGCGTACGGGTCCTCGACGTACGGGTGGTGAGCGGCCGAGCCATCGTCGTACGGCGCTGGCTCCTGCTCGGCGAGGTACGGCTCCCAGGCGACCGGCTGGGCCGCGAGGGTGTCGTAGTCGTCCGGAGTGGGCGAGTGGGCGAGGGGGACGTTGGTGTCGTCGGCCTGGTCTCGGTAGAAGGCGGCCAAGAACTCGTCGGCGTCCTCGGGCGGCAGCAGGTCCGGGTCCGGGGGAACGTCGGCGTCGCTGTATGGCGCTGGTTCGTCACCATGGACGGGCGGTTCTGTCGGCTGGTCGGTGAGCATGGCGATGCGCAGCATGAGCGCGTCGGCGACCTCGACACCGGTCACGGATCCGTCTTGCGGTACGCCGGCCAGTGCGCTGGCAAGGATTTCGGTCGGACTCCAGCCGTGGTGCTCGCAGGCCTCGTCAACCGCCGCCACGAGCGCGGGCCACGCGGGCGCCTTCTGCAGGTACTCGGCCTTGGTGGTGCCGACGAGTTCGGCCAGCGCGCTGCGCCAGGTGGGCTGCAGCAGGTTCGCGGAGTGGTCGTCGGCGCCGAGTGCAGCCGGCCCGAGGTGCGGAACGAGACGCCACCACAGCGCGGCTGCCTGCTGCTCGTCGGGCAGCGGGCGCGCGGCTGAGGACGTGTCCGCGTTGGTGGCGGACTGGCCGCCCGAGAGCGAGGGATCGGTGGCGAGTGCCTGCTTGATGTAGTCCGTCACGGGCAGCCCTGCGCGCTCGAGCCGGGCGAGTCGCTGGCACAGCGGCGTGATCCACGGGTCGGCGCGGACGATCTCGGGCAGCACCTGGTACCAGGTGCGCTGGGAGAAGGGGTAGCTGGGACGTGCCGAGCGGACGGCCCGGTTGAGCTTGGCCTGGTAGGCGCCCGGAGCGCCGATGGTGCGGTCGCCGGTGGGGCGCAGGTCGTTCTCGTCCGTCCTGGCCGCTGCCCGCCACACGGCGAGATCGGCCCGCAGGTCGGCGTCCTCGTCCTCGAGGAAGGGCTGTGCCCACACGGGTGCGGTGGCGCCGGTCCACCCCCGAGCCGCTTCGCGTACGGCGTCGATCTGCTCTCGCACGAGCTGGTGGTAGGCGGCCGCGAAAGGCCCCCAGTCGTGGGCCTCGGCCAGCCGGGCGGGGATGCCGGGCAGCCACGCCAGCGGCCCGTCAGTGGGCGGGGGAGCGTCCGGATTGTGTGGCCGGGCAGCGGTGAGTTCGGCGACGAGGTCGTCGATGCGGGCGTCGAGCACGGCCGCGGGGTCGCGTGCATCGGCCAGCGACCCGACACCCACGGCGGTGGTCAGCAGCTTCAAGGGGCTGTGCTCGTCGAGCGCGATGAGGGCAAGATGGGAGCGCAATGTCGGCCAGGCTGGGGCCTCGGTGAGTCCCGTGAGGAGTGTTTCGGCGTGCGCGTCGATCTTGTCCATGCCGACCGGACCGATGAGGTTCTCGGCGCCGGCAGTGACGGCGTCGTGATAGCGGGCCGCCATGTCGCCGAGCAGCTGTTGCGGGTTGGTCTGCTCGCGCAGCGTGGTGGTCGCGGATACCGGCGAGCCGTCGCGGCGCAGCATCTCGGCGATCCGGTCGAGTGCGGTCGGCGGGATCAGTGCCTCAGGCCTGATCAGGTTGTGCGGGTCGCCGTCGCTGGCGACGTTGAGGTAGAGGTGGTTGGCGAACTTGCCACGCGACAGCGCGACGTAGAGCAGGTTGCGGTCTTCGTCACCGGTGAGGACGACGTGGCAGGTGCCGGTGGTGATGCCCTGCGCGCAGTGAACGGTGGTGGCGTACCCGAGCTGGACGGTCCTGGAGACGTAGTCGGCGGGCAGGGTGATGGTCGTGCCGAGTTGGTCGTGGACCACGCTCAGGGATCCGTCGTCGTTGACCTTCTTGACGTGCCAGCGGTCGCCGTTCTTGACCCAGTTGGTGCGGCTGATGGGTAGGCGGCGGTCGTTCTCGCGGGTCATGATCCGGTCACCTTCGGACACCTTGGTGCCGTCGGCCAGCGTCAAGACGGGCCCGATCTCCTTCTCGTCGAGGGCGGCGAGGCGGTCGTTGCGGGCGCGGGTGTTGAGCTCGGCCACGATGTCGCGGGTGGGCGCGATCAGGACTGAGTCAGTGCCGTCGGTACGGTCGGCGGACCACGCGGCGTAGGCCTGGTCGGCACAGGCACCGAGGTCGCCGACATGGATGCGGCCCCTGTCGGCGTAGAACGCGATCGCCGACGGGTCGCCGTCGCGCAGCGCAAGGGTGGCGGCCGCTTCGGAGTGATTGAGGCTGCCGTCTCGGTTGCGGAAGCGGTGCACTTCGCTGAGGGTGACGGCGCCGATCTGGTGGGCGATGTCGCGCAGGACGCCGCCGGCGGCGACCGAGGCGAGCTGTCGGTCGTCGCCCACGAGCCGCACCTGGGCGCCGCGGGAGGTGATGTAGTCGATCGCGGCCGCCAGATCGGTGGTCGCGGCCATGCCCGCCTCGTCGATCAGGACGAGGGTCTTGGGGTTGATCTTCTCCATCCACGTGGGTGCTCCGCCGTTGTTGGCGTGCCACACGAGCTTGGCCAGCGTGTCGGCGCGAACCTTCTTCCGACCCGGGCGCCACGGCCCGTTCAGGAGTCCCTTGGCCTTCGCCGCGGTACCGGCGTCGCCGGTCTCGGGGTTGATGGAGGCGCCGAGTTCTTGGGCGGCGACCGCGGACGGGGCGAGGCCGATGACGGTGCCGCCGGAGTCCTGCCAGGCGCGGGTGAGGACCTGCATGGCGGTGGTCTTGCCGGTGCCGGCGGGCGCGAGGGCGAGCTGGACGGCGCGCCCGCTGGTGGCCATCTCGCGGACCAGGGACTGCTGGGCGGCGTTGAGCTGGAGCTGGTTGGCGGCGGCTTCGGCGATCGCGATGCCGACGCGTACCTCGCTGATGGTGCGGCCGCCGGTGCGTCGGGCGGACTCGACGATGCGCCGTTCGGCGTCGATCACGGCCTGGGAGGTGTACTGGCGGGCGCCGGCGAGGCTGTAGACGCTGACGATCTCCTCACCGTCGCCCACGTGTTCGGTGCGCTGCAGGGGAGCGGGGATCATCACGTCCTGCTCGGCCGCAGTGGTCGCGTGGGTGAGCGGGTCGGGGTCGTTGAAGGCGATGGAGTGCTCGCCGATCGCGGTGGCCACGATGCGGTCGACGGCGGTATCGAGGTCGGGCAGCCGGACGCCGTGGGCGCGTGCCTGGCGCTGTGCCTCGGCGCGCAGGTGCCAGACCTGCCAGGTCGCACGGTCCTCTGCGACGCGCTCGACGACACGCTGCGCGGTCTCGGCGACCCATTCGTCGGTGACGTCCTGGGCGTCCGGGCGGTGGCCGAGACAGTCCTCGACCATGTCTCGGACGGCCTGCTCACCACCGATGATCGCGGCGGCCTCGGCCAGCCACGCGGCCCGCTGGTCGGCTTCGGCGCGGGGTGCGTGCTTGGCCTGGCGGGTCTGGTCCCACGCCTTCTCCGCGAGGGTGACGGCCTCACCTTCGGTCGGCGGGCGACCGTGCTCGGTCTGGAAGGCGGCCGCCAGCTCGCGGCGGCGGGCCTCGATGGCGCGGTGCCGCTTGGACCAGGTCTTGGCCAGCCGCTCGTCGACGCCGACGATCTCGCGCACCGGCCGCTTGTCGACACCCTTGTCCAAACCGCTCCTGCGGTTCTCGAAACGCACTCCCAGCCGGGCGATGAGCTCGGACTCGATGAGGGTGTTGTACATCTCCGCGAGGGTGACGTTCGCCTTGTAGAGCACCCGTCCGTCGACCGCGAGCCAGCGGCCGGTCTCGTCCTGGACTTTGTTGCTGACCGCAACGTGGGTGTGCAGGTGCGGGTCGGAGGAGCGTGCGTCGCGGTGGGTGAACATGCCCGCGATCAGGCCCTTCGCCTTGACCTGCTGGAGGCCGCCGCGGCCGCGGCGCGTGAACAACACCTCCTTCTCCAGCCACGACAGCGTGGCCTCCACAGCCGAGTGATGGGCGGCCTCGATCTCCTTGGCGACGTCGCGATCGGCCAGCGCCCACAGCGTCGAGACGGACTTCACCGGGGCGAAGGTGAGGTCGTATCCGGCTACCGCGGTGGTCTGCTGGCGGGTGGCCTTGGCCATGAAGGAGCCGCGCTCACGGTCGTTGATCGGTGCCCGCCCGTGCTCGCGGAGGAAGTGCTCGTTGCCCAGCTCGGTGCGGATCTTCGCCCGCACGTCGGCCGGCACCGGGGTCTTCCAGTGCTCACCGCGGGCCAGGTTGTAGGCGACGTAGCGCTTGGCGGTCTCCTGGATGAACTCCGGTTGGTTGCCCAGGTACCGGGCGAACACCCGGCCGAGCTGGGAGGCCTTCTTGGCATTCTCGACGCTCTTGCCGGCGTCCAGGGCGGCGTTCTCCAGCCGCTCAGCGTCCGGGTGGCGCCCCTCGCCGAACAGGTTCCGCATGTGGGTCTCGGTGACCTGCGAGCCCACCTCGAGGTCGAGCGCACCGAGCCCGGCGCCGAACCAGCGGCCCGGCGTCTCGCCCTTCTCGGCGTAGTAGTCGGCCAGTCCCGCGTGGCCGCGGTCGGTGGCATCGTGCACGGCGACCTGACGGGTCAGGTACGTGTACCCGTCTCCCGCCGTGAGCTTGTGCACACCCATCACGCCTGGAGAAGCAACCGCGGCGACCCGGTTTCGGACACCTGCCCGGCACCAATTTCCGACAGTGCATGGGGTGCGAGGGATCTGGTGAGTTCGGGAATGTGAACAATCGAGTGTCTGTACTGGGTTCGTGGTCTTTGGAAAACTCGGTGAGCTCGAGGTGTCCGATCCGGGTCGGTCGAGGTTGCTTCTCGCTTGTGAAGGGGTCGCGGTGGATTTCCGTGACGTGACGATCAGGGAAGAGGTGATCCCCGATGGGGAAGGCGGCACAGGCACAGGCAGGTCGGGACCGGGCTCGGGATGCCCGACTGAAGGCGGCACGGGAGCGCCGGCTGAAGCTGGATCCGGATCAGCTGGCGCGGGAGCGGCGCATCGACGAGGCGTCGGTCGACGTCGAGGTCGCCTGGGAGGCACGGGCCCAGGCCGAGCAGGCGATCACGGATGCGGAGATCGCGGCCGCAGCCGCGATCGAGCGGCTCGTCGCGGAGCGGCTCGCGGTCAAGGACGTCATGCAGCTGACCGGACTCGACCAGGCGACGGTACGTCGACTGCGTCAGCTCGAGACCGACTCCGACGACCACGCCGGCATCACTGGTGAGGGTGCCGACATCGAGGTGGCGTGATGGCGAGCCAGCCGACCATCGTGACCGGCCGCCGGCGGCAGCACGAGCTGCTGCGGTCGTGGTCGGGCTGGGCGCTGACCTCGATTTTGATCGACCCTGCCGAAGTCGCCCACGCCCAGGAGGCCGGCTGGTCGGGCACCAATCACCACGACCCGGAGACGGGGGAGCGGATCGTCGGCACGGCTCGCGGGCTCGGGTTTGGTGTCGACGGCGGCTGGCACAACCCGGTCGAGGTGATCCCGTGGACAGAAGTTGAAGCGATCGCGCGGGCGGTGCCTGATGAGGTCGGTGAGCAGTTGGTGGAGTTCCGGGCGAGGTGGCGCGACCACCAGGTCGCCTACCCGCGCTTCGTCGCGAGCGCGGACGCGATCGGGTGTGGCCCGATCGTTCCCGGTCAGCCACTCACGCCACGCCAGGAGGCCTACGTGCGCGAGCACGAGGCCTTCGAGGCCAGCGGCGTGCTGTCGGCCTGGGAGCAGAAGCGGGCCGTCCTCGACGCGGAGCGGCTGGGCCTGCACGCACGGGCGCTCTCCCGTGGACGCCGAGTCGGAGCCCGGCGACCTCCTCGAGCTGCTGGACGACCAGAAGGTCCACGGGAGCGCGGAGAAGCTGGGCACTGCGGTCGCGGACGGGCCGCCATCGTCGACGGATCGGCCGGCGTTGCGACCGCCCTCACGCGGCTTCATCCCTGCGGCGCGGTCAGCGGGATCGTCGAGCCCGATTCCGCCAACCCCGGGGGGAGTGGGCCGATGATCGTGAGTAAGCCGGCCCGGCTCCTGTCGCTGGCGATCGTGGCACTGGTGGTCCTCGTCGGCGTGCGCGGCATCGTTGGCAGCATTGCGTCCAGAAGCGACCTGCTCCAGAGCGCGGGCGCCGACTCCGTGGCCACCGGCCAGCGGACATCCGGCGTCGTCGCCTACGTCGTGGACGGCGACACGGTCGATCGACAATTGGTCGTGGATCGGACCGCCGGGTGTGATTGCAGTCTCATGGCGCGGCCAAGTTGCCCTATAAGCGGTCGCCAGCAGGGCAGGATATGGCCGTGACACCCGGCTCGCGCGACCCCAGGGACACCGCCGCCCTTCGTAAGGCGCGCGGCGCGTTCTTCACGCCACCGGCCATCGCCTCCTTCATCGTCGACTGGGCTGTCCGTTCAGTCGATGAAGTGGTCCTCGAGCCGTCCGCTGGCGACGCCGAGTTCCTGGTGCACGCCGCCGCTCGGTTGCGAGACTTCGGTGCCGATCGGCCTCATGTTCACGGAGTCGAGCTTCACCACTGGAGCGCAGAGCTAGGTTCCCGGCGGGTCGCCGACGCCGGCGCGACGGCGGAGATGACAGTGGGCGACTTCTTCGACACCGGGGCAACCGCCCGCTACACGGCCGTCGTGGGAAACCCTCCCTTCATCCGGTTTCAAGACTTCGCCGGCGATGCCCGCGCGAAGGCCCGTTCAGCCGCCCTGCGGGGCGGCGTAGCGCTTTCCGGGTTGGCGTCGTCTTGGGCAGCGTTCACGGTCCACGGTGCACTGAATTTGCTGCCTGGCGGCCGCTTAGGGTTCGTGCTCCCGGCCGAGCTGTTGCACGCCAACTACGCCGCGCCGGTCCGTCGGTTCTTGTTCGAGAACTTCGCCCAAGTCGACCTAGTGCTCTTCGAAGAGCGCGTGTTCGAAGAAGCTGAGACCGAGGCAGTCCTCCTGTTGGCCGACGGTTTCGGCGGCACCACCGATCACGCGCGGATCCGTCAGGTCCCGACCGCTGCCGCCTTACAGCTGGAGCTGCCATCGGCAGCAACGTGGGCGCCGTCGGACCCGTCTGCGAAGTGGTCCGGGTCAACAGTCAGCCCCGCGGCCGCCGGCCTCTACGCCAGGCTTGTCCTCGATGGCAGCTTTACGGCACTGAAGACGTGGGGCAAGACCAGCCTCGGCATGGTCACCGGCAACAACAACTACTTCGCACTCTCTCCAGCGCGCGTCGCCGAGCTCGGGCTCAAGCCCCGCGACACCATCAGGCTTTCTCCTCCTGGGTCAAGCCACCTTCGCGGGCTGGAGTTCTCGGGGCATGCCCATGCTGAGCTCGGCCGGGCGGGGAAGCGAACAATGTTGTTTCGCCCGTCCGGCAAACCCTCGCCGGCCGCCCAGGCCTACATCGATCAGGGCGAGGAAGACGCCGTCAACCAGGCGTACAAGTGCCGTGTCCGCAGGGACTGGTGGCGCGTGCCACTCGTTGCGAAGGCCGACCTGCTGCTGACCTACATGAACGCCGACACCCCTCGCCTAACCACCAACTCCGCAGGCGCGCTTCACCTCAATTCGGTGCACGGGGTCTACCTCGAACCGCCGCATCGCGACCTCGGCCGCGACCTCCTACCTGTTGCGGCTCTGAACTCGGTCACCATGCTGGGCGCCGAGTTCACCGGCCGCGCCTACGGCGGAGGCATGCTGAAGATGGAACCCGGCGAGGCTGACTTGTGGGCCGTGCCCTCCCCCGATGTTGTGGCCGACGCGCATGACGACCTCATCGCAGTCCGGCCCCAGATTGCCGGCAAGCTCCGCAGCGGGAAGGTGATGGAAGCCGCCAAGCTCGTCGACGACGTCCTCCTCGTCCGGGGGCTGGGCATGCGTCGTCCAGAGGTAGCCGAGATCCGCGCGGCACGGACCGCCCTGGCGAGTCGACGCGAGGCAAGGAGCCGACGTGGCCGCAATTGACGACCGACTCACCGCCGCTATCCGGTCCTGCGGGTCCAAGCCCCCGGACAGCGCGGCTCAAGCCGTGAAGAAGAACTACAACGAGAAGTTGTCGGCAGCCGTGGCACTGGCGGTCGCCGCCGAGCTCCGAGCCCGCGGGATGGACGGAGCTCGCCCGACCGGACCGGGTGAGGCCGGGGTAAGTGGCGCTGAACGCCGCCTCGCAGGGGGCATCGGCGCCAAGAAGGTCGACGTCACCTGGGCAACGGAGGAGTCGGGTCTGATCTTGGCCGTCAGCGTCAAGACGATCCTGTTCAAAGACAGCCGCACCCAGAACTTCCAGAAGAACCTGACCAACCGACGCGCCGACCTACTCAACGAAGCAGTCACACTCCACCGCCGATTCCCGTACGCCGTGCTCGCCGCCCTGCTGATCTTCGACGCCGCGGCAGAACACGACGGCACCGGTAGGCGCAAGTCGACCTTTCTCAACGCCGGGCCACGGCTACGACTCTTTACCGGTCGTCAAGACCCTGCCGGGCGGGACGAGCAGTACGAGAAGTTCTACGTTCTCCTGGCTGACCTCAACGACACCGCACCGTCCATTCGCGCTTACGAAGCGAACAACCTCACCCACGAAGTGCCGCTCTCAGAGGCCTTTGACACCCTCGTCGCCCTGATCGGGGAGCGCAACTTCGACCTCTACGAGGGCCTCGACGGAACTGTCGTTAAGGCGTAGTCCGACTCGATCACAACCGGACAGAGGGAGCAGGACCAACCGCTGCTCGCCGCCGAACGGGCGTGATGCAGGTATAGGTGACAACTTGACCTGCCCCACCGTTTGGGTTCCAGTTCAGGTGGCTAACTGACTGCGGTGATGGGGTCGTTCTCGGAGAGTAGTTCGTACTCGATGGGGGTGCGGTAGCCGAGTGCGGAGTGGCGTCGACGGCGGTTGTGGAAGATCTCGATGTACTCGAAGATCGCGTTGGCGAGCTCGACTCGGGTCTTCCACTTCTTGCGATTGAGAAGTTCGATCTGCATCGAGGACCAGAAGCTTTCCATCATGGCGTTGTCGAGGCCATCGCCGACGGTGCCGAAGGATGACAGGAGGCCGGCGGAGCGGATCTTCTCGCCGAAGACCCAGGAGGTGAACTGGGTCCCGTGGTCGGCATGGACGATCCCGCCCGGCTCGGGTTGTCGGTTGCGGATGGCCATGTCGAGGGCGTTGACCACGAGGGTGGCGTCTTGTTTGGAGTCGATCGACCATCCCACGATCCGCCGGCTGTAGGCATCGAGGACCGCGGCACAGTAGATCCACCCTTCCCGCGTGCGGTGTTGGGTGATGTCGGTGACCCACAGCTCGTTGGGACGGAGCCGATGGAACTTCCGGTTCACCAGGTCGTCGGCGGTGACGACGCCTCGTAGACGCTTGACCCTGGTCGGCCCCGGTAGGCCATAGACACCGGCCTGGTTCATCAGCAGCCACACGGTGCGCTCGCACACAGTGATCCCCATGCCCATGGTGAGTTCGGCGTGCACGCGCCGGTAGCCGTAGGTGCCGCGCGAGGCGACGTGGATCTCGCGGATCAGTCCGGTGAGCCACTGGCGGCGCAGCTGGGTCGGGGTGGTTGGCTTCCGCTTCTGCTTGTAGTAGTTCTGTCTCGCTACGCCGAGGACCCGGCAGCAGCGATCGGCCGGGATCCCGGCGTCGACGAGTCGGTCGATCACCGGGTAGAGCCTTTTGGGCGAGGCTTGTCCTCGCCGAGGAACTTCGCAGCCTGGCGCACGATCACCAACTCGGTCTCAAGCTCGCGAACGCGACGACGAGCCGCACGAAGCTCGGCGGACTCGGTCGTGCTGACTCCAGGGATCTCACCGCGGTCGATGCGGTCCTGCTTGACCCACTTGGAGAGCGTGACGGGATGGATGTCGAGCTCGTGGGCCGTTTGCTTCTGCGGTTTGCCCGCGCGGACGAGCGCGATGGCTCGAGCGCGGAACTCGGGCGGGTAGGCACGGGGCACGGTGTTCAGCCTTCCGGTGAAGGCAGTCACTTAGCCACCGATAGTGGAACCTTTCCGGTGGAGCAGGTCACGATGTCACATCTTGGCGCGGCAGACCGCGTCGACAGCAGCCTCGGCACGGCCGTCGTCGAAACGTTCATTGCCGCACAGTTCAGCACTTTGCCGTCGGAGGGGAGTGGGCCAGCATGTTCGCCCGCTCGTTGATGCCGCGAGTCGCAATCGCTCACCGCGGCGAGGTCTACGAACTCTAGAGCCACCGCACACGTCGAGTCGTAGTCGAGATTTCCGTGGCGTTGCTCGGCACGACCGTGGTGCCCCGTCGGCCGGGTGCGACCTTGGCTTTGCCGATCGACATTGGGAACCAGGCGCGGCCCCAGTGCACGCCCCGATCGCCTCGCTTCCGGTCGACGTACGGTCCGCTCTGACTATTGACGCGGTGGGGGTGTAGGGGTGTCATTGACGCTCACGGACTCGGGACGAGTGGAAACGAGCGGGGAACGTCGTGACTCGAGCGAGAGACCCGGCCGCCGTGGCCGGGCAGGCAGCGCGATGAGGCCTGCCCAACACGTCGTGGTGCAGCCAGCCGGTATGACGGTCGATGCAGACCTGGTCTACCTGGACAACGCGCAGTGGGTGGTCAACGACGAGTCGAGGATCACTGGGGGTCAGTTGACTCAGTCGTTCCCCAACTGTGTGGCGATCGCTTCGCGCACCAAGTGGAAGTGCTCGGGTGTGCTCATCGACGCCAGGACGGTGCTGACTGCCGCCCACTGTGTCGCGCGCGGGATCGACAGACAGGTGTTTGTGGGCAACGACCTCCATCGCCCTCAAGACGGGCTCGTGGTACAGGTCAGCAGCGCTACGGTCCACCCGGCGTACTCCTTGTCTCACACCGCACACGACCTCGCAGTGCTCAGGCTCGCGAAGGCGGTCCGTGGACACGTCCCCGACCCGGTTGCCGCGGAGGTCAAGCAAGAGAATGTGGCCGTACGCGCAGTCGGCTTCGGTGCGGACACCACCGACGGACAGTCGGGCTTCGGCAAGAAGAGGTACGCAGATCTGCCGCTAGCCGACCGTGACCCGCGCTACGGCATCGATGTCGAGACCGAGTTCGTCGCTGGCCGTCCTCACCTCGACAGGGACAGCTGCCCCGGTGACAGCGGCGGCCCGGCCTACATCCAGAACGACAGCGGCTGGTCGCTTGCCGGGATCACCTCCCGGGCAACCCCTGGCACATACGCCTCACGCGAGTGCGGCGACGGCGGCGTCTACACCCTCGTGTACCCCTACCTCGATTGGATCGGGTCGTTGCAATCATGAACAAGTCACTTGGTATCGCCGGCTCGATCTCGGCACTTGTCGGTATTCCCGCGCTGCTTGCGCTGACCTCGTCGGCGCCTGAGGCGAAGGACCCGACTCCTGGTGCGCTCACCGTCTCGGTGTCCACCGACACCACCAGGATCCGGGTGGAGGCCCCAGGGACGGCGCCGGAGGAGGAGACCACGTCGCTCCTAGCGAGCGAGGACGGCAAGGACACGGCGATAGTCACCTCTGAGCCCGAAACCAGTTGTGCTGAGGTGACGAAGCTATACCTCTCCGCCACCGAGGTCGCCACGACGTCGTGGTGCCTGAGCGTCACGAGCCTCCCGTCGCACGGGACGGTCGCCGGGACGATGACCGGCGCGGGGGAGGGGGACCGTACCAAGCTGGCTCTCAAGGTGCAGCGCCGCGCTGCCTTCACACCCTTATTCCGGACGTGGCCGTTCTGGGTGCTGGTGTGCGGGCTTCTCGTCGCACTGCTTTCGACCTCAATGCTCGCCCTTCTCTGGACGGGTATCGCAGGCACTCGTCTGCGGCTTCTGGTGGCGCTCAACGCGAGTCGTCCCGTGGCCGAACGGGTTGACGGCGTGGCTGCATGGGTCCAGCAGCGACGGGCTAAGTCCGCCACTGCGGCCGAGCTGGTCGACCCGGTGAGCAAGGCCGTGCAGAACGGCCCCAAGAAGGCCGCTGACGCTCGGGCCGACCTGACCCAGCTGCTGGAAGAGCCGGAGAGCGCGCTCCCAGACGTCGAACTGGTGACCGCGGCCCAGCGTGAGGCGAGGCGAACCGACCATCAGATGGCGGACTTCTACACGGTCGACGGCACGGAGGCCGTCCATCCAGCATTAGTGATGGCAGATGCAATCAAGACCCTGGCGGAGTACTACAAGTACCTCGATGATTTGGAAAAGGAAGCGCAAAGCCTCCCGGGGAATCCCCACCCTCGAAAGCTGCAGGTGGCGCGGTTCGTGCTCTCGCGGGTCCGTACCCTAGATGACCTGAAGGCGCTCAAGGACGCACTGGGCGAGGCGAGAGAGGCCCTTGACGATGCCAGAGCCAACTCGAACATGGATAAGGTGGGGCTGCAGGGATTGCGCAGCGCCGAGACGGGTCTGGACGTCGACTCGTCGTTGCCGCCCGCGGCGTGGCTGTTCGCAGCCCTGGGTCTTGCCGCCCTGACCGCACTCGCTATTGCCGTGACACTCGCATTTGCCGCGGTGACGGTGTACGTCGCCGGATACGACGCAAACCCCACCTTCGGGTCCTGGCAGGACGGCTTCAAGCTGTTCTCATCGGCCGTCGCGTCCGGAGTCGCCGCTACAGTGCTCGGTCTCTTAGCCCCATGGCGGCCCGGGACCGCTTTCGCGACTGACTAGGAGTGTCCGCAACGCAGGCCCTGTCGACCCTCCGCAGGTCGGAGGCCTCCGGCAACCTCTCGCAACGCCAGAGCGGAATTCGGCTCGGACTGGCCGAATGGTCTCAAGGAGCGGTCAGCCCTGAGCTGCGGCTTCACCTTGCGCGGGCACTCTCGGCGCAATACCGAACGACCTACGACCTGTCGCTGCTGACGAGCGCGCTGCAGGTCCTGATCCGCGATCCCATCCGCGTACGTGAGGGTGGGGCAGCGGAACTGCTGGCACAGTACGCAGACGTTCTGCTCCAGGTAGGGATCCAACTCCAAGTCCGCGCAGCACCCGAAGAATCGACCGCAGCGCAGAACGCGGTCGGCCTGCTCAACCGGACGGCCATCGTGGCGGCACGCTGGGCCTGTCGGCTTGACCCGCCAGGCCAACCTGGCCACGCCGAGGGACTGGCTGCGCTTGGCGCTACCTACTCCCAGCTCGGGATGATGGCAGACGCGATTCCTGTGCTGCGAGCAGCAGTCGCCTCCGACCCTACGAACGCGTCAGCCTGGCTCGCACTAGCGACCGGCTTGGCCTCGCTCACCCCGGACACCGGCGGTGAAGCAGCGTGGATCCTATCCGCCATTGCCGACGCCTTCGCGGTCTCAACACCACGCGACGCCTTCGAAGCCGCTCGCTTCCACGGCTTCTGGGCCCAGCAACGCCAGGCATGGGGCGAAGCGGGCCGGGCCTACACCCAGGCCCTGTCTGTCCGCACCCGTGTGCGAGGCGCCCAAGACAGCCACCTCTCGGCCAGGGCCTGGCTCAGTGAGTCCGGAGCGATCCCCTCCCAAGCGTTCTGCTCTTTCGTGCGGTCCGGTGAGCTCGACATGGCCCTCGACGTCCTCGATGCCGGGTTGGCCCTCAACCTGAGCGACCGGCTCGAGCTCCCCACGGTGGTGGGCACCCCCGTGAGGCCCAGGCCGGCACCGCGGACCGCAGAGAACTTCCTACTCCTCGCCTTCGACCAGCATGGCGGCGCTGCACTCCGCGTATCACCAGCGCGGCAGCTCGACGCCGTCGAGCTGCCGCAGGCATCTCGCTCGGCCCTGGCCGAGCGGCTGCTTCCCTACGTGACCGCCTATGGGATGTGGCTGAGGGACCGTTCTCCCTTACGACGACGCGAGTGGGTCACCGAGCTGACCGGCATCCTGGACTGGGTGGGTGCGGCGGTCCTGGAACTCGCGGTCCCGCTCGTCGACGACGACTGCTCGGCGTTGATGCTCGTCACCGACGGACACCTCAGCCTGCTGCCTCTGGCCGCCGGGCCAGTCGATGGCACCCCACTTCTCGACCGGTTCGCTGTCTCGTCCTCACCGAACCTCAGGATGCTCGCCGCCGCCCGCACTCACGCCCCGCCACGCCCTGTCCGAACCCTCACCGTCGCCGCCTCCGACACCGCTGACACCCCCGGCCTGCCCCACCTCCCTTACGCCACCTTGGAAAGTCATGCGGTCGCGAGGCTATGCGGCAACGCGGTATGCGCGGCCGGGCCAGACGCGACAGCGGCCCGCGTAATCCGAGAGATGGCGACCTACAACCTCGTGCATGTCGCCTCCCACGCCCGCTTCGACCCCAACCAAGCGATGGCCAGCTACATCCAACTCTCCGACGACAAGTTGGACCTCACTCGGATCCTCGCACTCGACCTGTCCGGCGTCAGTCTCTTCGTCGCGTCCGCCTGCGAGACGGCCATGGCAGACGTTGGCATACCCGAGGAGATGCACAGCCTGGCCGGAGGCCTCCTGCACGCGGGTGTCAGTGGCGTGGCTGCCACCCTCTGGGCTGTCGGCGACCGCGCGTCCATGGTGCTCTCCTTGAAGTTCCACGAGCTGCTGCTCGATGCTCCCGCAGACGGAGCAGCGCAAGCCCTCCGTTGTGCACAGCTCTGGCTGCGTGACAGCACCTACTCAGACCTCGTGAGCTGGGCTACCACGTTGGCGCCGAGGCTCCCCGATACCAACCTGGCCTCCTCACTGACGGGGCTGTTCCCATCAGGTGGAAGCGCGAGACCGTTCGCCCAGCCGGTCGACTGGGCCTCGTTCACGTACTTTGGGGCTTGACTCCGCATTCAGCGACGGATTTATCTGCGCCCAGCCGCCTTCTCTTCGTCATCGCCATCGAGGGCTGATCGGCACTTACGGGATGGCGGGCGCCGCCACGGTCAAAACCGCGACGGCGGCGTCTGCTGCATGATCTGGCCAAGAGCTGACCACTCACTGCGCGGCGAAGGTGGTTGCACTCTCCCTTTGAACGTTGGGCGGCGACCTCGACAGGGCCGCTTTGAGCGGGGACGTGCACCCTCCCGATGTTGGGGATCGGCGGATCACGTTGGCGACTGGCGGCACCCGACGCAGCCAAGGTGTCGCTGATCACGGATAGAAGGCCCCTCTTCATTCATCGGAAAAGTGCAAAAGCCTTGACGACACGAGCAAGCATTCGCAGATGCGGTCTTTGCCGCACTTCTCACCGAGGGCGATTCGCGTGCTTCGATCGGTGCTGCGGTGCGTCGAGCGCGACTCGAGATCCGCAAACCCGGCGATCCCACCTCGTTGGCTTATGCCGTCTTCGCCTCACCCGAGGCGAGGGTCGGGGACGGTGACACGCCGGATCCGGGCCCAAACGATCCTTCGGGGTGAGGAACGCTGGCGGCAAACCGCTCCATCTTGGTTTCGCAGGTGCCGCTGTTGCGCACCCTGTGCCGCTGCTCTCCTCTTGATCTGAGTGGAGGTGCAACCTCTACCCACGCCAGTCGCCGTGGGTGTGGCGGTTGCGGCCATTGACGTGCCACGAGTGAGGGTCACTGTTCGCCAAGGACATGAACATTCGTCGGGCGGATTCCGTGTGCAGCTTGGCAAAGGCGGCCTGTCGGGTCGAGCTGAGCCGATCCTCCAAGTTGCACCCCGACGACGTCGCTTCACGAAGCTCGAAGTCGCAGTCAAGGGTGTCTGCATCCTTCACGATGCGTGCCTCTAGCGTCTGACGTTGTCCGTACTCAACCCAGAGCGCAGCAGCGTCGCTGTGCACTGATGTTCCTGCAAACTGGTCGTCGAAGGCGAGCTGCTCGTGACGGTCGGTGTACATCCGGGACAGGTAGTTCACATCACCTGTTCGCGTCTCGGGAGTGTCATGCACCAAAGCCATCAGCACTGCCCTGGAGGGGTCAGCTCCTTCGCGCACGGCAATGACCCATGACAGCCACGCCACTCGGAAGGAGTGCTCGGCAACGTTCGCGAAGGGGAAGCCGCCGAAGTGGCGCCACGTCCGATCGACATGCCGCAGGGAGCCGAGCTCGAAGAAAAGGTCACGGTCACGGTCCTCGGTGGCTGCGGCATCGGCATCCCGCTCGATCGTCACCGGACTAGTCACGTTCTCCCGCGAGACTGGGGGCGTTCCGTTAGTGAGCTCATCACGTGTGTGGGGCGTCGGTCGGTCGTTCATCACAAGACTCCTTGCTGGGTTGGGGCCGGACGAGAGGTGGAAAGGCGATGGCGAGGCGGGTCGCAGTCAGGTGGTGCTGCCCGGTGGCGGCGACTCATTGCGGATACATGAGAGGCGTGCGTGATGCGGCCATCGGACACGCTGGCTGATCTGCCTCAGCGCAGCTGGGGCGGCAGCATGTGGACGATCTGGTCGAGGTTGTCGATCAGGTCCTGTGAGACGTCGATGGCGGCGTTGCCGGCGCGAAGTGCCTGAGTCAGACCACGCACGCGCACCCAGAAGGGCGTCTTGGCTGCATCCGGCGTGCCACCATCGTTCGCTGCTTCGGCGGCGAGCGCTTCCGCCTCGGCCGCCTCACTGGAGAGTCGGCTCTGTGCGCGCAACAGGTCGGCCAGAGCGTTGAGGGCCGCGGCAGCGTCCGCAGTGGAGTTGTGGGTGGAGCCGGTGTTGACCTGGTTTCCGGATCCCTGGAGGGAGTTGATCGAGCCGCCGGAGATGTAGAAGTTGTTGTGCGTGGTGTTCACGTTGTACTCCAGTCGTTCGAGGTGGTGGATGGTCATGGCGGCAGGGACGATGCGCCCGGGGCGGAACGGCATGGGGTCTGACTCAAGGAACGGAAGAGACCGGTCGACATCGAGGGGAGTGGTGACGTTGTGGGTGGGCCGCAGCCCAGCGGCACGATCACGTTCGGCCCTCGCCAGCTCTTGGGCCGACACTCGGCAACCCAGCGCTCGGCGAACGAAGGGATCGGTGGCGGTGCTACGCCACTGACGCCAGACGTACCTCCAGTGCTTGTCCTTCGGGGACTCGTGAAGGCCACGAGCTAGCCCCTCCAGCACGAGCGGGTCCTTCTCGTACTCGATCCAGTCGATGACCTGAGCTTCGTAGGCGTTGCGATCCGGCGGGCTCTGGGCGACGAGGCGGCAGTACCAACGTCGGACGTTCGCTGGCTGGTTCGCCAGTGACACCGGGTCGAAGGCGACGACGCTGGCGCCGTGGATGTGGCGCTTGCGGATGCCCCAGATCGTGTACTCCACCACCTCGGGGTAGGGGCATGCGGTGAGTTCGTAGAGAACCGACGCTGGCAACTCGATCCGGCCGTCGCCGTACAGCAGTCCCAGCCACTGGTGGCTCAGCGGGTTGTCAGTGCCGATGGCGCGGTCGACTGCGCGGCCGACGTCCCGCGTTGACCCGTACATGCCGGATGACAAGTCGTAGGCGAGTGTTTGCTGATCTCCGACGGCGTAGACGACCTCGCGGTAGTCCTCGACCATCCCGGCAAGCGCGGCGACCGCCCAGGTCCTGTTCTCCGGTGTGAGGTCGCCGCCGGCGAGTTGGTTGCGCAGGTAGGGCTGGTGCTCGTTGGACTGGAGCAGGGCGATGGCCTTGTACCCCCAGCGACGGACCTGGGGGTCGGTCGCGGTGAGCTGGTAGGAGAGGGCGGATGAGATGCGCTTGCGAGTGCTGGCCTTGGGCGTCCGTGTCTCCAGGTGCTCGCAGGCGGCCTGAATGCCGCCCTTGGCCACTCGAGGGTCCGCCGAGAGCATGTCGACCTCGATGCGTGCCAAGGTGCCCAGCCGCGGCAGCGGTACTAGGGTCGGGGCGACTGTCGCCATGTGGGCTCCTCCTTGTCCGGGGTGAGTGGCTCGCGTGGGCGGAAGTACGACTTGGATGCTGGCTGTGTTCTGGTTGTGTCCCCGGCACGATCGACGGTCGCGGTGAGCTACCGGCGAGCGGCTACCAGAGGGTGCTCTGGTCCGGGTCGCGGGTCGGGTCCCACCAGACGACGGGCTCCTCGCCCGTCTCGGGGAGCAGGTACAGGTGTGCCTCGATCCGGCTCGCGATTAGGTCGTGGGGGTAGGACATGCCGCGGCTGGCGAAGTTCTCACGCACCTTGGTCTTGATTTTGTCGCTGTCCTTGTGGGAGCCGCCGATGCCGTGGTGGGAGAAGGACTCCTCGGGCTGCAGCATGAAGTAGGTGCCGCGCGGGCTGTGGCGCACGTGGTCGGGGGAGTAGACGTCGGAGAAGACGGTGACGAACAGCCGCTGACCCGCGTAGGTGAACTGCCATCCGGGCGTGGCGAAGACACGAGACGGTGCACCGTTGCCGTCGGGGTCCAGGGTCGACAGGCTTTGGAGGGTCTCGCGAAGGACGTCACCGACCTCGGCCACCGTGTGAGGCTTGCGTCGCACGACGGGCGAGATGATGAAGCCGTCGAGGCCCTCGGCGATGGCCGCGCGTGCGAACCGGGTGAGGTAGGGCACCGTGATCTCGCAGTTGTAGCCGACGTTGCGGTCGGCGTTCCATCGTGGGCCGCCCCACAGCTTGGCTGCGCGGGCGAAGGTGCACGCGGTGGACTCGATGGTGGGGGCGAAGGCAGCCAGGACGTCCGAGGTCGCCGGGTCGAAGGTGACTGAGAAGCGCTGGCCGTCGCGCGCGAGGGTGTGCTCCAGCTTCCGCGCGACCTCCACGGCGAGGTCGAGCCCGTGCTCCTCAGCGAGCAGCTGCAAGCCGCGGTGCAGATCGAGGATCGGCGAGCCCAGGTGTTCGAGCTGCTGGGTGGGGCGTGGAGCCTTGGGACCGTCGTAGTAGTTGACGATCCGCGCGATGCGTCCCGCGTTCTGGACGAGCTGGCCCAGACTGGGTGCGCGTCCCGCTGCGACGGCGCGCAGCGTCGACGGCTGGCGAAGCCCGATCTTGAACTGGTTGGCCAGACAGGTGGAGATGATCTTGATGTCGGCAAGTTCCTCGCCCAGGTCACCCACCCCCTCGAGCGCCAGGCTCGCCTCGCCGAACTCCTCCAGGAGACGCATCACCGCTGCCGCCGGCGGCCAGTAGCCGCCTAGGCGGTTGATGGTGTTGGCGACGTACTGCTGCTCGAACGTGAAGTCCTCGTAGGGGCTTGAGCCGCGCCCCCTTGCGAAGGGAGGGGATGCGGCCAAGTCAGCGTCGTGCTCAGCGTGCTCGAGTCGTGGTCGGGGCGGGGACACCGCTGGGGTGTTGAACGAGGTGGACATCGCACACGCCTTCCGCTGGGACTGAGTGGTCTGCGCCGCCCCGAGATGGCATCGTCAAAATGCTAGCACCTAGATGCTATAAATCGAGCAAGCGTCATTTTCTTTACCGAAGGGATCCCGGTTGTTGCATGAAAGTGCTTGACAATGGGTATGCTTAAGCGCATCTCGGATACCTAGCATGTAGGGGTCACCCGGATTGCCGGCGTGACACCCGCGGTCCCCGACCTCTCACCGGGGACCTCCCTCAACCAGCAGCCTCAACGTGGAGACCACTTCTGATGCCACTGCAGAAAAGTGCGCCCGGACGACCAAATGTCAACGACGAGGACATCAGCGACGAAAACGACGTCTTCGGTCAGCAGCTGAACGTGCGCTTCAAGGTTCGCCGCGCTCACCAGGCGCGGCGGCTGGCCGCCAGCCGTGGCGAGAGCATGCAGGAGTTCTTCGATCGCTTGGTGCTGGCCGAGGTCGAGCGCGAGCAGGAGATCCTGAAGCGCGAGTTCGAGGAAGAGGAGCGACGAGCTCGTATCGCGCGCGAGGAGCTCGAGCGCGACATCGCAAGCCTCGCGACCACCTAAAACTCGCACGACAACCCGGCGCGCTCGACCGGGCGTATCGCCAGTCAAAGGCCTGAAAGTGCCTTGCCCAAGCTGCGCGCACGCTCCCACATCACCTTGTAGGGTTCGGACCCTGAGTCACGAACACCCGGAGACTGCAACGTGCCAATTGTTCTCGGGCAGTGTGCGTCATCCGAGGACGACGGCTGCCCGTGCTGCGACCACTCCTACGATGCTGGTCGTCTCGACTCCAGCGTCGTTCTGGTCGCGACCGTGCGGATGCCGCACCAATGGTCTGTGGCTGAGGCCGTCGCACACCCCGTGAGCCAGCCCTGGCTCGAGGAACACTTCTTGCACCAGCGAGAGGTCATGCGCGGGTGGGGTGAGTCCGAGGAGCGCAACTACCCGCTTCGCCAGGCGGCGCTGGCCGTGGCCGTGCTCGAGAACGCGCCTTGGTCGGAACCGACTCGCCGAGGAGTGGCGTGGGCCACGACCCGGCTCGGCATGCGAGTTCACGGATGGACGCCGGCATGGAACTTGGCCACCTGCGAGTTCTTGGATCCCAAGCCGAGTCTGTTCGAGGACCACGCGGGCCTGTTGGCGTTCAGTGCGCTCCTCGGGGCTGCCTACGAGTACAAGGACTGACCTGGCGCAGCACCACAGGTGCTGAACAGCGGCCGGCTCGCCGCGCGACGGCCCTCGCGGTCAGGTCACTCCGTCACCGAGCCTAGGTCAGAGCCTCCGGAGTCCAAGCCGGCCAGATCGGACGGCCCACCGGTTGTCCATATTCGTAGACGGCCACGCGCGTGAAGGGGGCATCCAGGGTGGAGTTGTCGTAGAAGTCCGCCCGGTCCACCATGCTGCGCGCCTGGGTCACCAGCTCCCACAGACGGCGGTACCGGGCACGCACCTTCTCCTCCGGCACCATGTGCCCGCCAGCGACGACTCGGTCGAAGACACGCTCGACTGCCAGGTCCTCTGGAATCATCACCACGTGCAACGAGATGCCGTAGCCCTCACGTTGCGCGTCGCGGATCAGTTCCAGCTTGCTGTGATGGCTGAACACCGTCTCGGTGATGAATGACCGTCGCCCCGCAAGGAGTCCGGTTCGCTCCTGTGCCGCCAGTATGGACACCTCGCGCGCCCGTCTGGCCTGCTCGTCCCTGTCTCCGGGCCACATCTCCTCGGCGATGAGGTCTGCGTTCACGAACGGCAGATGCGTGCGCGGCATGAGGATCGACTCCGCCAGCGTGGACTTGCCCGCCCCGTTCGAGCCGGCGAGCAGGTGCAGAACTGGTGTGCTCAACTGCGGGCGGTGCGCGATCTGCGAGGCGCGAAGCGCCCCGAGTCACGCTTCGCCTCGTCGGTCTCGTGCACTGTGACGGCGCCGTCGCTGTCGGCCTCGGACCACCGCGTGCGTCCCTCTGCGGCAAACCGCCCACGCAGGTCAAGTGCTGCCAGGTCCTCGTCGAAACCCTCGCGCCAAGCCGTTCGAAGCGCGGCCTGCTCCGGATCGCCCAGTTCGTCGTAGGACAGCTGACCAGCCAGCACCCGGTCTATGTCACGCTGGGAAAGGCCGGCCGAAGCCTCAAGCTCCCGCCCAAGACGCGCCCAATGTGCGAGTTGCTGCGCGGCACTTTGAGGTTCCCCCCGGACCGTAGAGGCATCGACAATGAGGATCGAGATGCCAGAGAAGCGGAAGAAGTACGACCGGGAGTTCCGTGAGGGAGCTGTCCGGATCGTCGAAGAGACCAACAAGCCGATCG
>NZ_JADHZD010000020.1 GCF_020102855.1 Nocardioides lacusdianchii | reverse complement strand
GGTGACGGGGCGCTCTGCGGGGAGAGCTCGTGTCCGGACCGGCCTACCTTGACGGCAACCACGCAAATGGCCGATCTCGTCAAGGTCTCCCGCGGGCGGGCCATCAATCCTTCGTGCATCTCGACACGTCGTCATTGGGCGGCGAGATTCTGGTGGGTCGTGCGATGTCCGATCGGTGTGGTGCGGGGTTGCTTGTGAGGGGTGATGGGTCGCGGCAGTGGGTCGCGACGAGATGAGCGAAGGGAAGTGGTGGTTGTGGTGGCGACGTCACAAGCGCAGGCGGGTCGTGATCGTGCGCGGGATGCCCGGCTGAAGGCAGCGCGGGAGCGCAGGCTCGAGCTCGATCCCGATCAGGTGGCGCGGGAGCGGCGCATCGACGAAGCGTCGGTCGATGTCGAGGTTGCTTGGGAGGACCGGGCCGCGGCTGAGCGGGCGATCAAGGACGCGGAGATCGCGGCCGCGGCCGCGATCGAGCGGCTCGTCACCGAGAAGCTCGCCGTCAAGGAAATCGTGCAGCTGACGGGACTGGACACCGCGACAGTACGACGGCTGCGCCAGGTCGACGCGGACACCGACAGCACCTCCGTCGCGGGGGACGCCGGCGGCGCGGCCGGTCCCGCCGGCACCCAGGTGGCGTAGTGCCCGGCAACGAGTCCGGGTCGGACCGCGGAGACCGGTCGTCGGCAGCGACCGGGGCCCGGATTGCTCGGCCGCCGCTGCTGCCACCGATCGTTCAAGCCCAGGTGGGCGATCGGTCTGAGTCGACTGGCCCGAGTCGGTCCTCCGAACCTGGGGCTCGGTTGTGAGTGGTCAGCCGTCCGTCGTCACTAGCCGGCGTCGTCAGCACGAGCTGCTGCGAAGGTGGTCCACCTGGGCGATGACGTCACTTCTCCTCGATCCGTCGAACGTTTCCCGCGTGCGCGACTCCGGCTGGGCAGGAACGCACTACCAAGACCACGAGACGGGGGAGCGGATCGTGGCCACGACGGACGGGCTCGGTCTGGGGTTCGGGGGCTCCGACTCATGGCACTATCCACGAGAGGTCATCGCATGGCCGGATATCGCGGCGATCGCCAGGGAGGTGCCTGACAGGGTTCGTGCGGAGCTCGTCGAGCTCCGGCAGCGGCTACTCGAGCACCGCAGGACCTACCCGCGCTTCGCAGCAACTGCACAAGCGGTCGGGTGTGGCCCGATCGTCGCCGGACGGCCGCTCACCCCCCGCCAGGAGGCCTACATTCGCGAGCTGGAGGCCTTCGACGCCAGCGGTGTGCTGCCGGACTGGGAGCAGACGTACGCGGCCCTCAACGCCGAGCGCCTCGCCCTGCACGAGCAGGCGCTCTCGGCCGTACTCGATCACGAGCCGGCCGACCTGCTCGAACTCCTCGAGGACGATCACCTGCGCCGATCGGCTGGCAGGACGCCGGCCGAGCAGGAGCGAGAGGCCCGAGCGCAGGAGGCGCGTCGTGACCAAGAGGGCCCTTTCGCCGAGCTGCGCCGTCGCGGTGAACCGTTGGAGACCCTGGAGCGTCGCCCGGCGCTCCTGCCACCTGAGGTCGCCGGCCACGCCTCGTCGAGACCTGCCGCCTTGACGTCGCCAGCCTTCGGCTCCCACCAGGCCACCTCGACGGGGAGTGTCCAGCCATGATCGCGTCGCGTCCGGTGCGCGTGATCTCGCTGCTGGTGTTGGCCGTGGTGTTGCTGATCAGTGTGCGGGGCCTGTTCGGTACCGCGGGTTCGAACGGGGCCGCTGCCCAGGCGCAGCGACCGCAGAGCACCACGGGGGTCGTGGAACGAGTGCTGGACGGAGACACCGTCGATGTTGACGTGGCCAAACAGGGCATCGTTCGAGTGCGCCTACTCGGTGTGGATGCTCCCGAGATCGCGCACCCCGGCAAGGCAGGGGAGTGCTTCGGGTCCGAGGCGAACGCAGCGTTGGGCCGGCTACTTCCTTCGGGCACCCGGGTGAGGATCGTGAGCGATCCGAGCCAGGACCTGGTGGACGTCTATGGCAGGTGGCTGCGCTATCTCCAACGCGACGGCGACGACGTCGGCCGCGCACAGATCCGAGCTGGCGCTGCCGGTGTCTTGGAGAGCGGCTCGTCACTGTCGCGCACGGGCACCTACCGGCGTGCTGAGCAGCGAGCTCGTGATCAGCGCCTAGGGATGTGGGCCTCGTGTCCCTGAAGACGACGACGATGATCGCCGCACTTGATGGACAATCACACGTCGATGTAACCGGGGGGGTTACATTTTGTAACCGGGGGGGTTACAGTCGTGGTGGGTCGCATCCGTTAGGTGAAGGAGCAGCTGATGAGCACGTGTGAGAGGTGCCGTGGGGCGGGACATCGTCCGGCGGATTGTGAGGATCAGGGACGTCCGATGTGTTCAAGGACGTGCACGTGTCGCCACGGCGCGGCCGAGCCCGACCCGGCGCCGTACTGGTCGTTGGTCGCTGCCGGCGCTGATGCCGGCGAGGTCATCGCCCCGGCCGGCGAGGCCGTGGCAGCGGGGGAGCAGGGCTCATGAGTGCCCGGCATCGTCCTGCGGCCCGGCGGCGGCGCAACCGTCACGACGAGTACATCGCTGGTGACTTGTTCTCGGGGTTCGGTGGTTTGACCCAAGGCATCGAGCGGGCAGGCTTCACCGCGATCGTGGCGGCCAACCACAACGAGTACAAGGTCAAGGTGCACGAGGCGAACCATCCCCATGTGGAGCATTGGGTCGCTGATCTGGTCGACCCTGAGTCCAGCGACTACCACTCCGTACGCGAGCTGCCGCCGGTGGATCTGCTCGCGGCCGGCGTGAGCTGCGTGAATCACTCTCCGGCCAACACCATGAAGGCCTACGAGCAGGGCTTGAGCTTGTTCGACATGGACGACCCCGAGTACGAGGCACGCGTGACCAGGTCCGAGCGTGATCGGGCCACGGCCAACTGCGTCCTGCACTACGCAGCTGAGCATCATCCGCTGTTGATCTTGGTGGAGTGCACCACCGAGCTGTACTCGTGGGGCTCGCTGGTTCCGGGCAAGCGGAGGGTGGGGGACGGGTCGACCTACCGGTGGTGGCTCAAGCAGTTCGAGGTGTTGGGCTACAAGCACAAGGTGCTCTACCTGAACTCAATGTTCTTCGATGTGGGGCAGAGCCGTGATCGCGGCTACTGGGTGTTTTGGGACTCCAAGCTCCCCACCCCGGACCTGGCGCATCGACCCGAGTCATGGTGCGGCCGCTGTGAGGAGATCGTGCCAGCGGTGTGGTCCTGGAAGACCGGAGTGCCGCCGACTGGGTCGGTGCGCTACGGCAAGCAGTACAACTACCGGTGCCCGGCTTGCCGGCGGGAGGTGATTCCACCCTTCACTCCGAGTCTGGATGCGCTGGACCTGTCCAACCTGGGGACCAAGATCGGGGACCGGAAGAGGCCCCTGGCTGCGGCCACCATGGCGCGGGCGGAGCGGTGTCGTCAGCGGTTCGCTGAGTTCCCTGCGGTGTTGATGCCGGCGAAGTCACAGCGTGGCTCCGAGCGGCACCCCTGGCAGCCCTTGGCGACGCAGACCAGCCAGCAGGAGACCGCCCTGGTCTCGACCGGAGCCTTGATGGCTGCTGCCGGCAACACCTTCGAGCGCACCGGTTCTCAGTGCCGAGTGCGCGGCTTCGCTTCTCGGCTGCCTTCACAGACCACCACCAACGGCACCGGGCTGATCGCCCCGCCGATCGCGATGGCCGTGCACAACTTCCAGGGAGCTGCTCGAGGCGTTGACGAGGCGCTGCCGACTCAGGGTGGTTCGGAGACACTGGCGTTGCTGTCGACCGGCGTCTTGCCCTACCGACGCCACACCACCCCCGCAGGGCACACCGAGCCGATGGCGACCGTGACTGCCGACCAGATCCCTGGCTTGCTGACCGCGGCCGGGACGATCAAGAACAACGGCGCGGTCGCCGAAGCGAAGTACCGGGCGCATCCGGTTTCGGATCCGCTGGGGACGGTGACCGCCGAGCCGACCCAGTCGCTGCTCTTCTCGGGTTGGTACAAGCAGAACGGGTCTACCGGGACCGAGACCGCTCCGCACCCGGTGCTGGACCCATTCGGCACGCTGACTTCTCGTGACACGACCGCGGTGCTGAGTGCTGCTTGGCGAGAGGCCTTGGCTGAGGTCACGCTCGAGGACTGCTACTTCCGGATGATGTTCGATCACGAGATCGGTCGCGGGTGTGGCTTCGACGTGGACTTCGCCGACTACCAGGGGACCTTCCAGGTGTGGGGTTCGGCCCGTGAACGCGTCGACGGCTACGGCAACGCCGTCTCACCACAAGTTGGCTGGTGGATCGGCGGGCGTCTGCGAGCCGTGCTGCATGGTGAGGAGGTGGCGGCGTGATGAGCACTCACCCCCTGACCCCGCCCCCGGCTGCTGCTCCGGTGGCCTCTCCTGCGGCTCGGGAGACGTTCGACCGCGAGCAGGCCCAGCTCGGTGTGATGTGTGACCTGCCGGGGTGTGGTCGCCGCGCCGTCCGGGGATCGCCCATGTGCCAGGACCACGAGATGGTCCGGGTCGCGTCGAACGGCTCCTGGGTGCCGGACTCCCACGCGGATGGAGGGCATGGCTGATGTGCTACCGGGAGAACGTCTTCTACGTGGTGCTGTGTGACCGATGCGGGCACGCAGCACCCGAGGGCACCGGGTGGTGGACCCCCTCGCTGGCCGATCGCGCAGCGACGGGCGCCGGTTGGGAGATCACATGCACCGAGCACGTATGCCCGCATTGCGTGGCCAGTGACCGGAAGCCGCCACTGGGCTCGGAGCTCAAGCCCGGCCTGGCCGGGGAAGCCGATGGCGGCCCGGGGAGCGGTAGTCGGCTGGATGTGTGCTGGCCACGCTCTAGATCATCAACGAGCCAGCGAGCGCCCCGGTGAGCAGCTCGCCTGCGCCCGCTCACGTCCGTGGTGTTCCGATCACACCGTTGGTGCCCTATCACGGCGGCAAGGGCCGGATCGCGTCGTGGCTGGTGTCGCTGATGCCGGAGCATCGGGTCTATGTCGAGCCGTTCGCTGGTAGCGCCGCGGTGTTGTTGGCCAAGACCCCCTCGGTTCACGAGGTGCTCAATGACATCGACGGCAACGCGGTGGCGTTCTATCGGGTGCTGCGCGATCAGCCGGCCGAGCTTGAGCGGGTGTGTCGGCTCTCGCCGTACTCGCGAGAAGAGTTCGCGCGCGCCGACCTCGACGAGGACGGCTTGTCGGATCTGGAGCGGGCACGGCGTTGGTGGGTTCGGACGAATCAGTCCTTCTCCCACACCGCCAGCATCCGCACCGGCTGGGCGACGAGCATCAAGCGTGGATCGAACAATGCCCGCTCGGTGCTGAACCGGATCGACCGGTTCGAGGTTGCGGCCCAACGGCTCGCGCACGTGACGTTGGAGTCGATGGACGCACTGGAGATGATCGAGCGGTACTCGGTGCCCGATGGGGTGATCTATGCCGATCCGCCCTACCTGAGCTCGACGAGAACGACGATGACCAAGCGACCCTCGGGCGACTACGTCCACGAGTTCGCCTCCGAGGACGACCACCGACGCCTGGCAGCAGTCTTGCGGGCCAGCTCCTCGACGGTGTTGCTGTCCGGCTACGCCAGTGAGCTGTATGAGGAGTTGTACGGCGACTGGTTCCGCACGGAACGCAAGGTGCTGCGCCGCACCTCCAACGGGCGTTCGGGAAGCCAGGCCCACACCGTGGAGGTGGTGTGGTCGAACCGGCCGCTGGAGACCCAAGCGGTCCTGGACTTCACCACCATAACGAGCGCACCGGGGGGGTTACAGTGACGGACGTGAAGCCCACCGATGTCACCGCCGTGTCCGCCGACGTGGTCGCCCAGGTGCTGGATGACCCGGACGTGTTCTTCCAACACGCGATGGAGGCGGCACCTGGTTGGGCTGCGCGGTACGGCGGCCCTGAGGGCGTCATGCAGCTGACGACTGTTCTTCAGGACGAGCTCGCCCGCCGGACGAAGGTCAATGCGGCCTTGCGGGGGTCGGCGTTCCGGTTCATGCGCAATCACGACGCGCGGAGTTTGGAGTACATCGCTCAACAGCTGGGCATCTCACGCATGTCAGTGACCCGGGCGATGCAGCGTGCCGCAGGGAGCGAGGAGATGTTCCCCGCGCTCGAGGACCCCGAGGCCTGGATGGGCGAACCACCGACCGGGACAGCGTGAGCATCTCGCACCCGCCCGCACCCGTGCTGCTTGAGCAGCGCCAGGGGCCGCCATTGGCTACTCAGTCGTCTGTTCAGTCCATCGGCTTGACGTGGGATTCGATGAAGGCGATCTCGTCGTCGTCGAGGCCGTACTTGGCGTAGAGCTGGGCATCGATCTCGGGGATCGTCTTGGTCCAGTCGATGTCCGATGCGCTAGTGAAGTTCTGTGCCGGAACGTACTGCCAGGTACTTCGCGGGTTGTGTTGCGTGATCTTGAGGACGCCGAGCATCGTTCTGGCGAACTTGGATTTGAGGTACTTGAGGCACGCCCGTGCCTCGGCTTCGGCATTGAACGAGCCGATGGTGATGAACGTCTGTGTGACCGCGACCCCTGGCTCCAGGATGGTCGGATTGTTCAGCGGGACGCCGAAGAAGTCGGTGGTCGATCCCGACCCGTTGGCCGC
The DNA here is from genome assembly GCF_020102855.1 of Nocardioides lacusdianchii. Classification (GTDB taxonomy): domain Bacteria; phylum Actinomycetota; class Actinomycetes; order Propionibacteriales; family Nocardioidaceae; genus Nocardioides; species Nocardioides lacusdianchii. The sequence continues at coordinate 60,405 of NZ_JADHZD010000020.1, read as the reverse complement.
CGGGACCGACACCTTGTACCTGCCGAAGCTTTCGGGGCCAGTGAGGTACTCGCTGCGAAGCCAGCGGGACGCGCGCCTGTTCTTGATCACTCCGACGAGTCGCACGTACTCGTTGTCATCGCTCGGCTTCTCGTCGTGATAGAGGAACGAGAATTGCTCGAAGGCGTTGGTGTTGACCAGCGCTGTGTTGCCTTCGGGACGCAGTGCGAGTGCCTCAGGATGGTCCTCGTACAACTTCTTTGTGTAGCGGTATGAGCGTGAGCTCGTGATGCCGAGGGTCTCGATGAAGGCGTCCCCCGACTCCTGGACCTTGTGCAGAATCGTGTTGAGCTCGGGATGCTTGGCGAAGAAGCCGATGGGGCCGAGCTGGCGCTCGGAGTCGCGGTATGTGACGGCGATGCCGCCCTTGATGGGATCCGTGAGGCTGGGAAACAGCCGGTTTGAGTCGGGTTCGTAATGGGCCACGCTCAGGTGCGCGTCGGCCAGCATCTTTTCGTTCCACGCCTTGGGCGTGAAGCCTGCGTTGAACAGGAAGCGTGCTGGCGTGATGAGCACGACCTTGGTGCCGACCTCATAGGCGGCGTCCATGAACTGGTGGTAGATGGGGGTGTCGCGTGTGCCTCCGCCCTGTGCCTCCTCCTGATAGGGGGGGTTGCCGATCACAACATCGAACTTCTTCGTCATGTCAGCTATCTCCCAGCATCTCGTCGACGACCGTCTGCCGTTCCGCTGCGCTCATCTTGGCGAGGTTGCCCACCTTGAAGTGACCGGAGTCCTTGATCCAGGTCCTGCGTTCGGGGACGCCGCCGGAGACGGCTTCGATGGTGATGCGGTGCAGGATCTGGTTGTGGCTCATCTCGAAGAGCATCGAGGTGAGGATGTGTCGCAGACGGTCATCCTGGTCAGGGATGGCGGTTGCTAGGCCGGTGTCGAGGCGCCGCACGAGCTCCATGAGGAACAGTCCGGCTGTCGAGAACAGGTCTGCGAAGGTCTTGTCTGGGTCGCTGAAGATGCCGGGGTTCGCGTCCTCGAGCGAGTCGACCATCATTCTCACGACCGGCTGGGGCGTGAATACGAGAGACGTCTTCTGTTGCGGGATGTAGGCGAAGATGTTCTCGGTCTGTGCGTCGTCGAAGTAGTCGGCGAGCGCTTCCTTCTTGTCTAGGAACTCTTGGACGGCCTGGTCGAAGACCGCCTCGTCGAACATGCCGGGGATCTGCGTGACGGTGCCGTTCTCCTCGGTGACCTCCTGGCCGTCGCGTAGGAGGCGGAACTCGGCCTCCGTGATACCGGTGATCTCCTCGAACACGTCGTCGGGCGTGTAGTCGTCGAAGTTCGACAGCCGGACGTTGCGGTCTCCGTAGGCCATCAGGAACATCGGGATCGTTCGGGCGAAGCCGCGAAGGTGGGATCGCGCGTCGTCCATCGTCTTGTCCGCGCGCTTCTGCTCCTTCTTGGTCTCCTCGCGGGTGACGACCTCGGGCACGATCTCCTCCATCGTTCGGCTCACGATGGCGAGGATGTTCTCCTGGAATGCCTTGTCCTGCTCGGCCTTCTTGTCTTGCGCGGCGTCAGCATCGGCCTCGGTGGCGGCGGCCTTCAGCTCGTCCTCGAGGTGCTTGCTTGCGATGTTGTGCTCGGTGTAGGCGCGCTCGACCTGGTCCTTGATGACCTGCTCGGTGCGCTTCTCGTCGCGCTCGATTTGCGCCTTGGTGAGTCCGTACTGCTCCCCGAGCTCCTCGCGCTTGGAGCGGGACTGCTCGGTCACCGCCTTGGCGATTGCGGTTGCCGTGGCGGCGACCGGGGCGTCGGGTTCGGCCGGGGGGATGTCCTCGATGCTCCACACGGGCTTGCCGAGTTCGGCGACCTTGGGGTTGATGACGGTCTCGACGTCGACCTGGACGTTGCCGTCCTTGTCGGTGATGGGTGGCGGCACGGGGATTTCGATGGGTTCGCCGTGTTTGGTCTTGCCCTGTTTCGCCGTGGGCAGCTTGTCGAGTATCTCCTTGACGTGTTCGGAGTAGCGGAAGATGCCGGCGACGTTGGCGAACAGGAGGTTGGACAGGAAGCCGCGGCGTACGACCTCGCGGGCTTTGAACGCCTGTGGGAAGGTCAGCACCTGGGAGGCGTCGAGTTCGATCATCCGGCCCTCGGCGTCCTCACCGAGCACGGGGAAGAAGTTGAGCAGCGTCCGGATGTTCTCGCGCCGCACCTGCGGGTCGCCCGACGGGTTGGGGTGCAGGTTGTTGGCGAAGGCGTCGAAGATCGTGAGCGTGCGCTCGGGCGCGAAGTCGAAGATGTAGGCGTTCTGCTTCTGGTAGACGTGCCCGCCGCGCTCGAAGGTGCACGGGTTCTGAGACCGGAACGCCGCCTGCATGTATTGGGCCGGCGACGACAGGTTGGACAGCATGATGACCGCGGTCCACTCCGGCACGGTGACGCCGGTGGTCAGCTGGCCTACTGACAGCGTGATCGTCTTGCTGCCGTTGGTCTCGGCCTCGGCGATGGCGGAGCGCACCTTGTCGAGTGACTTGCCGACGGCGACGACGTCGGTGTCGTCGCCGTTCTTTCCGTCCCCGGCGGCGAGGATGACCGTGTAGTCCTTGAAGACCTCGTGCTTCCTGAGGAGCTTCTCCAGGGCCTTGGCGGAAGCCACACGGTTGAGCAGCCAGAAGGAGTGGCGGATCTCGTCGCGCAGTTCGGGCGTTGAGAACGGGTACTTCTCGTTGGTCGCCATGCAGTCGAGGAACTTGATGACCTCGGCCTCGTGCTCGAAGAACCCGTTGTCTTTGGTCGCGAAGAACTCGCTCAGGTCGAACGTGTAGTCGATGTTCGCCTGTTCTTCGGCGATGGCGACGCCCTCGGCCAGACGGTCGGTGATCATCCGGGAGATTTGGTAGGTCAGGAGGTTGAGCGTGGGAAGCGCCGCGTACGGGTTCTCCTGGCTGTCGTCGTTCCAGTCCTGGCGGGCGACCTGCTCGTCCTCGTACGTCCAGTTGAAGATTTGCTCGGGGCCGAATTTGCCCGAAGCCAGCGCCTTGAACGGGGTGCCTGACAGGTGCAGGGTCCTCTTGCGCTTGATCTGGTCGAAGGCGACGTCGGTCTTGGTTGTGTCGATGCCCTCGTGCGCCTCGTCGATGACCAGCAGGTCCCACGAGAAGTCGGCGATGTGCTTGAGCTTGTCGTACGAGCCGCCGAAGTACTGCGAGCCCTTGAGGTCCTGGAGCGAGAGGAACTCCACGATTCGCGGATCCTCATCCCCGTGGTTGTTCACGTAGTGGAGCCACTGCTTGCGGGTCAGGGGCTTGCCGGCGAGTGAGGGAGAGTCTGAGACGAACCGGAATGTGGTCTGGTGGCCGATGAAACGCTTGTAGTCGTCGAACCACGAGTTCGCGATCGCTGGGCGGTTCGTGACGATGAGGACACGCCGCACGTCGAGGGTCCGCATCAGCTCGTACGTCGTCAGCGTCTTGCCGAAGCGCGGCTTCGCGTTCCACAACACCTCGTCGTTGCCGGCATTGAACGCCGTCACGGCCTGGTCGACGGCTGCCTGCTGCTCGGGTCGCAGGGTGTAGTCCTCCTCCGTGACGCCCGTCGGTGCCGCGTCGAAGTCCTGGCCGGCGAAGTCGTTGAAGTACTCCAACGACGTCTTCGGCGCAGGCTCAAGGTGGTGCCACTCGGTTCGCTTGGGCTTGGTCTCGCGCTCCACGCCTTGCTGCTTGAGGTACTCGAAGAAGTCCGTGTCCCTGAAGTTTCCGCCCGCCTCGGAGGTGAACATCGCCCGGCGAGACCACACCTTCTGCTTCTCCACTGAAAGTTGCGAGGCCTGCTGCGCGATGCGCGCGTCGGCAGATTCCTGCTCGGTGTAGCCGATCTTCTCCCAGCCGTCGTACTTTGGGATGTCCGGCGTCTTCCACGAGTAGATGATCGGGGTGATCTCGCGGAACGTGCTGATCTTTGGGCTAGCCATCGGTCTTCTCTTGTTCGTGGACCTTCTCGATCGGGCACGCGGTGTAGGCGTTGTAGACGGTGAAGTCAAAGCCTCCGTCGTCGCGCAGGGATGCGAGCGTAAAGGGGTCGCGTTGCACCTCGCCGGGCTTTCCCTCCACTCGATGCCACCAGGAGAACTGGATGTCCTCGCCGGCTGCCGTTCGACTGGTCAGCGTGTTGCCACGCACGATGTTCGTCGCGATCAGGAACGCCGCTGCTTGATGAAGGTCCGTCTCTGGGCCGCAGGGCGTGCCGTGGCGCTGGTGGAAGCCGTGAAAATCGGCGAGCATGACCGCTCTGGCGTCCTGGTGGTTGTCCTCGAGGAGTTCGATCCCGTAGATCGAGGCGAGTGCGAATAGCGACTCCGTGGGCCACGACTCGGGCGGGAGCTGCTTCTTGATCGCGCGTAGTTTGCGCCTGAGAATCGCGATCAGGAAGTTTCCGTCGCCTGCAGCCGGCTCAAGGAAGGTCTTGTCGACGAAGTCAGGGCCGGCTTCGAGGTCTTCGTGCACCAGGTCGAGCATTTGCTCGACCATGTGCCGAGGAGTGAAGACCTCGCCGTGGGCCTTCACACGCTGCCGGGACTTCACGAGCTGCTCCTCAACATCCGGCTTTGTCACCGTCACGAGTGTCCCTCTCTGCCGTTGCTGAGCCGTGGAGCTTCGGATGGGGTGGTCGGGCAGGTGGACTGACTCAGGGCGGTCATTATGGCGTCGTTGTCCGCCACTAGGTCTCGCTCCGTTCGCTGGTTGCATTCTGAATCCTGCCGCATGCAGACCTCCTTGGCAGGTCTAGGCGTAGGTTCGGGTGTCGTGGTCACGTGTGGGTTGGGTTGGGCAGGCACGCGGTGAAGGTCGGCGACGCCGACGGGTGGGGCCTGTTTGGCGTGCTCGATGAGTCTGCTGGCGGGTTGCTGTGCCATGAGTGTGGGCGGCGGTTCACGCACCTTGGTTTGCACGCGTGGAAGGGGCACGGGATCACGGCGAGTGAGTACCGGGAGGCTCATGGGCTGGCTCGACGTCGCGGCCTGGTGGCGTCCGAGACACGCGAGCTGATCGCCGAGAATGCGCGTGCTTCGTTGGACTCGAAACCCGCGCTCCTGGCTGCAAGAGCCCCGGCGGCCGCCTCGGCTGTCGTACGACGGGTATCGCCGGAAGGTCGAGAGGCCATGAGGGCGGCGAATCGTCGGGGTCGCCTTCGGAGAGGCGCGGTGGTGGTGTGCGGGCAGTGCGGTGCGGTGTTCTGTCCCTTGGTCGGGGCCGCGAGGCGTCGGTTCTGCTCGAGGTCGTGCGCAGCGCGTCATACCCGCGCGACCAACTGACGTCGACAGCGGCCGCGCGGTTTGGGTCACTCTTGAAGCAGCGAGACGCGCCCGAGGTCGTCGATGAGGTAGACGGTCAGGTCCAGTAGGTGTCGCACGCGGGACGGGAGTCGTCCTGCTTGCGCTCTCATGGTCTCGGGCAGGGCGATGCCGTAGCGGGCTGCTGGATCGCCCATCCGGCGCAGGATCTGCCCGAGAAGGGTGTCAGTGTCGGTGTAGGGGTCAGAGGTGGTGCCTTTGACTTCGATGATCAGTGTTTCGGCACCGCGGGTGGCTCGGATGTCGACGTGGTCGGGGTTGTCGATGGTGGGGGTCCAACCGCGTTCGAGGAGGTAGGAGACCAGCACGGCCTGGACGTCGTGTTCCTTCATGGACTTCATCTTGGCGGGCTCGAATGCTGTTGTGTTCGTTCATCCACAGACCCAGTCAGGCAAACTCGGCCAGAAGGGCGCGCAGTACGCGGCAGCGCTGACGGCTGGCCGTGACCTACAGGAGAGCAGGGCGCGTGCGGTAGACCTGCACCTGGTCGCGCAGCTCGCTGCTAGCGATCGAGCGTGTCAAGAATTCTGTGTAAGTCAGTCGATCTCTTTACTTTCTCGGGTGGGTTCTACAGGTGGGGGTTGATGCGGTCGGGGTAGGCAATCGCGAGCTGGGCCAGGGCTTGCTTCCAGTTCGTGACGACCTGGCCCTCGACGAGGCGTCCCTGGGCCTTGCGCTCGCTGCCCTTCTTGCCCCGATCCCGTTCCCGGTCGCGGGCGCGTTTGTCCTCGATGTTGCAGATGGCCAGCCACAGCAGCTTCACCACGGCGTCGTCGTTGGGGAAGTGTCCGCGGTTTTTGGTGACCTTCCGCAGCTGGTAGTTCAGCGACTCGATGGAGTTGGTGGTGTAGATGACGCGGCGTAGCTGGGGCGGGAACGCCAGGAACGGCGTGAACCGCTCCCAGGCCACCTCCCAGGTCGCCACGGCATGGGGGTACTTCTTGCCCCAGTTGGAGTCGGCGAACGCGTCCAGCTCGCGGCGGGCGGCCTCAGCGTTCGCCGCGGTGTAGACCGGCTTCAACGCCGCGGCGACGGCCTTGCGGTCGCCGTAGCCCACGAAGCGCATGGCAGCGCGGATCAGGTGCACCACGCACGTCTGGACCGTCGCGTTCGGCCAGGTCGCCTCGATTGCCTCGGGCAGCCCGGTGAGGCCGTCGCAGCACACGATGAGCACGTCGCGGATGCCGCGGTTGGCCAGGTCGGCGCAGACCCCGGCCCAGAACTTCGCTCCTTCGTGGGTCTGCACCCAGATACCCAGCACGTGCTTGATGCCGTCGATGTCGACGCCCACAGCGATGTGGGCGGCCTTGTTGATCACATGCGCGCCGTCGCGGACCTTGACCACGATCGCGTCGAGGTAGATCACCGGGTAGAGCGCTTCGAGCGGGCGGGCCTGCCACTCCGCGACCGCCTCGAGGACCTCGTCGGTGATGTTGCTGATCGTCTCGTGAGACAGCTCGGTGCCCAGCGTGGTCGCGAGGTGGTGCTCGATGTCGCGCACCGTCATCCCGCCGGCATAGAGGCTGATGATCATCTCGTCCAGCCCGCCGAGTCGCCGCTGACCCTTCGGGACCAGCCGCGGGGTGAACGTCCCGGCCCGGTCCCGCGGCACCGCGAGGTTCACGTCCCCGACCTGGGTCGCGACCGTCTTCGGGGTGGTGCCGTTGCGGGAGTTCGCGAACGCCGCCGCGTTCGGGGCGCCCTTCTCGTACCCCAGGTGCTCAGTGAGCTCAGCACCCAGGCCGCGTTCGAGGGCGTGCTTGATCAGCGCGGGGATGAACCCGCCGTCGCCGGTCAGGTCGATCTCGCCGGCGTCGATCTGGGCGAACAGCCCATCCAAGGCACCGGACTCGGCCAGCTCAGCAGCGGCCCTGTAGCCCGGCATCTCAGCCCGCGCGACGCGACGAGCAGCAGCACGGCTCGGCCGCTCGCCGGTGCCTGTCGTCGTCACGTCAGCCTCATCGTTCTCGGTGGTCACAGCGGTCATCTTGGTCCTCCTTCAAGACCGACCGCTTACACAGACCATCTGACACCCCCTAGCGATCGCCAACCCGGCGTACGCCGCCGCTGCAGCGGCCAGGTTGAACGACGACGCCGGCGCGCACACGACGTCCGAGGCGCTCAGCGAGCCCTGTTCAAGGCGCTCAACGAAGGTGTCCGCGGCAGCGGCCGCGTCTGCCGCATGCTGGGTGATCCCCGCCGGCACCGGCTTCCCGGCTCCAGAAACGAAGGCCTCCCACACGAACAGCTCGGCGTCGCCGGCCAGCCACAACTCAGGACGGGTCGTGCACCGCAGCGCGGGCTGCCCTAACCCGACGCGCTCGAGGACCCAGGCCATCTGCACCAGCCCGGTGGCCAAGGCGCCGCTGCCGGCGCCGGCCGACCAAGGCCGTGAGCGACCGTCGACGGTCTCACCCTGGCGCGCCTGCCCCAAGGTCTTCCACCCGTCGTCGGACCCGACCGGGCTGATCGGAACCATCAACGGAGCCTCGAACCCGAGCGCCACGGGCACGCCGGAGTCGAGTGCTTCGAGGACTGCTTGCGCCGCTCCCTCAGGGTGGCTGCCACCTTCGCCGACGGGTCGCCGGCCGGGTAGGTCGACGGCGGCCCAAGCGAAGTTGCTCCGGACCGACCCAACGTCAACTGCGACCACTCGTGGTGTCATCAGCGCATCATCTTCTTCGCGGCCGAGGTTGTGGGTGCCAGCGAGCCGTCGTCGAGGAGGACGAACGCGGCAATGCCCGCTGTCTCTGCCCATGCCCGGGCATCGGCGGTGTAGCCGGACCGGGAGAAGAACGCCCCCTTCTTCCGTGCCTGTGCCGCCGCGCCTTGGAGTTGCTGGAGTTGGGGCCGCCCCACCGGGGTGAGCTGCCACTTGACCTGGGCGACGAGCTTGCGGGCGACGACGTCGACGCCCGCGTCCTTGCCGGTCGGGGTCACTTTTGCGTCATTGAATCCCATGTGTCGCAGCCATGCGCACGCAGCGGCCTCTGCCTGTTTCCAGTTGCCGATCGGGGCTACCCGTTTGCGACCCAGCAGGCCGGTACGGCGCACGACCGGGATCGAGGGGACTCCGTCCGCTCCGGTGACGCGGCGCGTCTCTTGTTTAGCTGACCGTTGACGCTCAACGACGGCATCGAGTTCTGCCCACCGAGCAACAAGTTCGACGACCGCGGCGAGGGCACGAGGATCACCACGAAGTCGGGCAAGGTTGGACCGGACCGGCTGGTCGTAGAACAGCGTGAGTTCGCTCCCTCGCAGATCCCAGCGGAGCGAGCCGCGAACGAGTCCCATGGTCGACCGAGACTTCGCATCGGCTCCGAGGGTGACGAACGTGATCTTCTGTCCGGTCCCGACGACGATGACCTCGCCGCCAGGCAATGACGGATGGAGGCTGACTTGAGTGGCTTGGACCAAACAGTGGGCCTTGGCCGATCCGAGCGAGCCGAGCACGGCGTCGGCGATGGGCCCGGTCGCAGGTGGGGGCACGGGACTGGCCGCGTAGGCCGCCTTCGTCTTGGGCGACGTACTCAAGTCGAGCACGACTGGGCTGATCGGCCGGGCGTCCGCCGGCAGCCGCAGTGCCCTCAAGAGAGCCGAGCGTTGTTCCGGCCGCCCCACCAGACGCAGCGGCGTCGAAGAGCTCCCATCCGAAAGGCGCAGCACGCCGTTCACCGTCCGCGTGTGCTCCGTGACCTGAACGTTGCGGCGCACCATCCTCCGGAATCGGTCGGTCATCAGCGTCCACGACAGCAGGCGCTCAGAGGTGACGGCCACGCACACGTCCCGAGAGCCGTCGGTGAGGACGTCCAGGTACAGCACGAGCTCGGTCTGGTCGAGCTCGGCGAGGAGGCGTCTCCACACCCGAGCGGTCGGCATCGCGAGGGACACCGACTGCTTGGCCGCTGCCCAAGCCTCCTGGGTGCGCGGGTCAGCGCTCACGTCCATCGCTGAGGCCATTGAGCGAGGTTGACGCGGTAAACGGCCGGATCGGCGGCCGCGGTCACAGACTCTCGATCAAACTCGAGGAGCGTCGGATCGGTGAGCGCGTTGGTCACCACGGCCAAGAGCCAATCGGGGTCGGTCTCGGCGCTGCGCAGCTCGTTGCGGGTAAGCAGAATCGAGGGCATCGAGCTCGACACGCCCTTGACCTCGAGGTGGCGCTCCTCGCTGTCGCGGGTCGCGGTTAGATCCCAGCCGCACCTGAGGTGTGCGACGCGGGTGACTGTCCAACCGGCCGCTTCGTAGTGGTGCTGGACCACGGCCTCGGCGGCCAGTTCGACGATGCGGTTCGTGGCCGCGTCGCCGTAACCGGCTCCCCAGGCTCCGACGGCGATCGTGCTCGAGGTCTCGCGTGGGTCGCCCGGGTGGACTGGGGTCTCGATCGGGCCGCTGTACTCGCGCACGAGCACCGGCACAGACCGTGGATGCGTCCGATAGCCCAGGCCCCGCTCCGTGAGGGCCTTGACAAGGTCAGTGCGCAGCGGGATGAGCCGTTCGCGGGTCTCCTTGCCGATCTCGAGCAGCTCGGCCCACAGGGTCATGATGTTGCCGGGGGAGCGATGCCATTCGTCGTTGTAGGGCGCTGCGGTGTCCCACAGGTAAGCGTGGAGGAGCGTGAGGAGTTCCTCCTGGTCCTCGGGGCGGTAGAGCTTGAGCGGCACCCGTGCTCGGCCGAGCTCGTCGGCTCGGCTCAGGCCGGCCCGGATGAGGTCAACGAGCCGGCCGTTTGAGTCGTGCGAGCTCACGGGCGATCGCTCGACGAGCCTTGCGGGTACTCGATGTCGAAGTGAGAGGCGATGATCTCGGTTGTCTCACAACCCCAGCCGGCGCGGCGAGCTATCGGGTCGGCATCGTCGTGGCCGTCGTCGCAGACTCCCGAGCCGGATCCGCAGTCGCGGTGCAGCGCCAGCAGCTTGCGGGCGAGCGGGTCGTTGATCGTGTTGAGGCGACGCATCGCGTCCACCCACCGAGAGACCGGTGCGGGGGAGTCATCGACCTCGTGCACGACGTCCATGTGCCACGCCGCGCTTGCCTCCTCGTCGTACTCGTAGCGGGTCATCAGCGCATCCCGAAGTACGAGGTGACCCGGTCGACCTGCTTCTGGTCCAGCAGCGCCGGCCGACAGGCTCCGTAGGCGTTGGTCAGGTCGATGACGAGTTGGCGGGTCTGGTCGAGGCTTAGATCGATGGTCACCGTCTCGCCCTCGGGGCTGGTGACTTTGAGGTCGACGCGCTGGATGTCCTCATCGACGTAGCGGGCATGGGCCCCGACCTTCTTGGCTTTGACGGCCTCACTGCGCTTGAAGAATCCCACGGGTGAATCGTGGCACGCCGGCCCCTTGCGCGGGTGTGGAACGGCTGCGTCAGCTGGGCAGCTCAGTGGGTCGACCAGGTGAGGCCAAGGATCCGGAGAGCCTCTTGAACGTCTGGGTGTTCGGGGGAGAGCGCGTGGTGCTCGATCGCGGTGAGGGTTCGGCTGATCGCGGAGTCCTCGGCTCGCTCGAACACGGCCCACAGAGCGAGGTCGTCTCCGTGCCGGGAGGCGAAGGTGACCCCGTCGAGCTCGGTGGTGGCGTGCAGGTAGGTGGCCACCGACTGGGTGAGTGCCCTGGGGCGCCCGTCCTTTAGCGCCGCTGCGTCGAAGTCGTGCAAGTTCAGCAGGTGGGCGAGGGCGACGAACTGCGGCCGCAGTGTGGCGATGGACTCGGCCGCCGTGACGGCACAGAAGCGGCCGGTCAGCGTGGCGCTCGCAGCTGAGCGGGGCTCCAGCCACGAGTAGGAGATCTCGCCGGCCCGGGTGGTCGGGTGCATCGCGGCGTCCTCGTCGTCCTCGTCAATGTCGTCGAGTTCGAGCGCGAGCGTCGGGTCCGTCCGGAAGCCTGCGAGGACCTCGAGCAGGCAAGCCAGGAGAGTGGAGCCGGCGTAGATGGTGCGGAAGTTGCCCTGCCGGTCGTCCCAGCGGCCGTGGAACCGGCCATCGGCACCGGCCCATTCCCAACCCGACCAGGCCCAGGGCTCCGGCTTGAAGCCGACGCGCCAGACCTCTTCGGCCGCCTCGACGACGACCAGATGAGGTGCCTCGGTCACCGGCGGGCTCACCCTGCCGCAGCGAACGCGCGCGCGGCCGCCAGGACCTCGGGGCCGACCTGCTCCAGATCGCCCTCACGCAGCAGCCGCGCCGGCGCGACGTCGTCGAGCCGCGGGTTCATGCCCTGGAACCACGCTTGGACGACCGCGGCCGAGTCCTTGCCGCGCAGCAGGGCCGCGATCCGGTACGCCATCCGCAGCCGGTTGACGATCTCGGTCGACGGGGTGCGCGCGTCGTTCGAGTCGGCCCACTGGCGCACAGCTCGGGTCTCTTGGACAGAGCCCAGGTAGGCGACCAGCTTGGCGCCGAGCATGTCGCGCAGCCGCTCGACGAGCTCCGGCGTGGCCAGCCGTACCGACTCCTCGTATGCGCGTAGGTCGCCGCGGGCGATGGTCGACTGAGTGCTCATACCTGCAGTGTGCCACGTTCCACAGTCCGATCCAATACCTTATCCCGGCGCGCATCACACCTTGAATCACACCGCCGATAACCTCCGTTACGTCAACTAATGAACGAGCCAACTAGTCAACTAGTCATTGACTCACGCGCCGTATGCGTGCACGATGGAGGCCATGAGCGAACAGCAGCCCCTCCCCCGCGAGGTGTCGATCGTGCGGGTCAAGCTCGGTCCTGAGCGCGCGGCACCGCAGCCGGATCCGCTGGGCCGCGACGTCGTCGGGTTCACCGAAGGCCTGACCATGTCAGAACTGTGGGACCGGGGCCGCGGCGTGTGGAAAGCCAAGCTGGCCACCGTCGCGGAGGCCGAGCTCCTGGTCGTGGTTGCCGACGGCCAGGTGCAGCTGGTCGGCACCGTGGACGGGGTGGCTTTCCACGGTGACCGGGTGGCCATCGCCGGTCGGCCCCTCCCGAACCACCCTCTGGTCGGTGAACCAGATCCGATCCCCAACCGCTCGCAGAACCCGATCGCCTACGGCTCAATCACCACCGCGCCGGCGACCAGCAGGGTCGTCGAACAGCGCGCATACGAGGAGATCCTGGGGGACGCGATCGCGGTCATGAGCGAGGCGGTGCACTGGCGCCGGCAGGTACTGCACCAGCCTGAGCCCGGCCGCTGGGAGCCCCATCCCACCCGCACCGAACCTGGAGACTGGGCCGAGTTCATCGCACTGGCCCTGGCCGGTGCGGCCGCTAACGCAGGCGGGATCGAGGCCGCGCTGGCCGGACGCTCGGGCTCCTGGGAAGCAGACCACGTACGAAAGCTCTTGGAGGGCACCGTCGGACCCGACGAGGCCGATCTGTGGCGCCACCGCACCGAGCCGCTCACGATGACGCTGTACGTCGAACAGCTCGTGGTCGACGTCGCCTACGACGCCTATGAGGCCTACGACGAAGACACCCGCGAAGCCCAAAGGCTGCTGGAGGTGGCAGAGCGGGATGACCCCGAACCCGACGACACTCAGTTCGTGTGGTGGTATGACCGCGATGACGCCGGCGAATTCATTGCCCGTGACCCCGCCGCGCCGGCGTGGTCGTGGGAGACCTGGCGCGAGCAACCCACCCGCCCCGGAGCGGCCCTCTCCCCCGAGCACCTGGCCAGGGTCGAAGACAGCCTGCGCACCGGCGTCGGGCTCTACTCAGGCCGTCCCGGAGATGTCACCAGTGCCTACATCATCAAGAGCCGGGAAGCAGCCGAAGAGCTGTGGCGCCTCGAAGACGAGCGCGACGCACGCATCGAGCCGATCGCAGCCCTCGAAGAGGACCTGGAGACCCAACGCCTCGCGGAATGGCAGACCTACGGGGAAGCACTGAAAGCCAAGATCGAGCAGCTGGCGACCGAGACACCCGGACTCAACGTCCCCGTGCACATCACCGTCGACGTCGGAACCATCAACCCTCCTGAGGATTCCCCTCGCGGGTGGTCATCGCTCCAGGGACATCTCCTCGAGCAGGCGCTGGAGCAAACACCTACACCCGCCGATCTGCCCGGCACCCCTCTCTCGCGGCTGCGGAGTGAGGGTTGAGGCGGGTGGGCCGCGCGCGACCCATCAGTGGTTTGGTGGTGTGGCGCGGAGCATGTGGCTGCCAACCCACTCGGTCACCGTTGCCCACTCCCCGGCCTGAGCTGGGCCAGATAGACGACTTCTCCGGTCCACCCGGATGCGCGCTGCTCCCAACGCAGCAGCAGTCCTGGGCGTGGTTCGCCGGCATCGACTGGAGCGCTGACCCAGCAGTGCCGTCCTGGTGTCGCAGGAAGGTCTGCGCGAGCAGCAGCGGCTTGAGCGGCCGGGCGGTCGACGCGCACGCGATCACGTAGCGGAATCCCGCTTCCTCGTCCGTAGCCGCCGGCCATGCGCCCGATGTAAGAACACCTGTTCGCAAGACTCTGGCTCGTGCTCCCGGTGGCCCCGGTGGCGAGGGCCCACTTTGTCTGGCCGTTGGCTCGACCGGAGATTGGAGTCGATGGAAGGGTCTCGGATCACTTCTCGTAGAGCAGTTTGAGGATCTCGTCGTCATGTTCTTCGGGCCAGTCCAGCGACTTCACTCGGGCGAGGTAGTCGGCCCGGCATTCGTCAGCGCTCCAGTCTCCGGTGGCGGCCGCGAGGTCGTGCCAGGTGGCGCCGGCCTTCAATGCGGGTAGGACGGCGTAGAGCTTTGCGGTCTCCAATGCTTCCTCAATGGCCGCGACTGCAGACACGAGGGCCGTCAGAACGCGCCGGTCGTCGGGGCCGATTTGATCCCAGCGTCGTGGGCTGGTGGCACGAACGTGCTGGAAGTTCGCGACGGCCTCGGCAAGGTGCGCTGTTCGCGCCCAATCTCCCGACAGATCGAGGCTGACGGTGAAGGTGGAGCAGCCACCGATCACCGCTGCGAGGGGGTCATCTCTGTCCTCGTCGGCGGGTGCGAGTTGGCGTTGGTGGCAGGCCGCTCGGTCGGCGCAGGCGTATCTCCATGTTCCGTCTTCACCTTCGATGGGCTGATAGCGCCGCCATGGTGCCCGCCACGCGACCGGACTGGCTGGGTTCAGGGGCGTGACGCGCCCACATTCGGCGCACGCGATGGGTTCGGTGGCGCCGTGCTCGCGCACGAGGGCGTTGACGGCGTCCAGGTCGTAAGGGCCCCAGTGCCCACAGCTACAGCGGGCGGAGACGAGGGACGTCCCGTCGTCATGCTTCTTGCGCCTTGTCACGCGTTCCAGCGGAATGTGCACCGGCATTGAGCTGGTCTCATCAGGCACGGTCACCGGGCTACTTCCTCTAGGGGCGCGTGGATTTCGAAACTACCTCTCACCCCGCGCCAGCGGGCCGCAGCGGGGACTTGAACCATCAGGGTCCCTTGCCGACGACTCCGCGCCGGAAGCTGGCGGCGTCGTGGGCCGGCGTTGAGGGGCTCTCGTTGGTGTTGAAGAGCTCGGGGATGAGGGCACCCAGAGCCATCGGTTCGCCGTCGGTCCCGAGTTCGTCAGGCAGCTCGAGTGCATCGGTATCGAAGTGAGGGGCCGTGTAGTTGTTCCAGGCGTTGATGGCAGCGATAAGGGCGCGGTAGGCCTCGTGGGAGGTGGGGGCATGGAGCCACCGGGTGGTGGCGTTGGCGAGCGCGCCGGCGTGCTCGACCATTTCCTCGTCCATCGCGTAGAGCGCCTGGCGTGCGGCCTTGCGGACCTGGGCGGCGACGTCTTCGGAGACCGGGTTCATGAGATCTGGTGCGAGGTAGTGGTCCCAGGTCTCGACGGCGTCGACCAAGCGGCGATAGGCCTCGGTGTCGGAGGCGCACCTGTGCCACGCCGAGGCAGCCATTGCCACCTCGCGCGCAATCAGCGCCAGCGCGTCGTCCATTGTCCGGCTCAGTCTTAGCCACCACCCACTCGTTCGGGAAGCCCCCGGCTGCGACGTCCGGGCCCGTGACCGTCGTCGGATGTCCGATCCAGGTGCCGGCGGGTTGCTTGTGACGGTCGAAGGGGAACCTCCCCTGCGACAGGAGGACCAGGCGATGACACGGCCGATAATCACGAGTCAGAGGAGCTCGCCCGGACACGATCCAGTCACTGTGATGCGGCGGGAGTTGGAGGCCGCGGGCGAGGTGGTTACGCGGCTGCGAGAGCTGCTCAGCGCCCTCGGCGGGCAGGAGTGCGGCCCTCGGAGGGCGCAGTGACCGCGCCGGTCATGCTCAGGACAGCCGATGCGGTCTTCGCTGCGGAGTCGGCATTGCGGCGAGCGGCGGAGGTTGTCGACGAGCTCGGCGATGTCGCGGCGTCCTCGCTTCGTGTCCTCGATGATGCCGCCGTCGATTCCTTCCATGCCCGCCGGGAGGAGAGGCGCGATACCTATGTGGAGTCGGCAGGTGAGCATCTGGATCGGCTCCGTAACCGATCGGAGGTGATGCGCGAACTTGGCGAGGAGCTGGCACGCCACATCGACCGTGCCAGCGGTGCAGTCGATCGCGTCGGAGCCGAGCTTGAGCAGGCGCTGGATGGGGTCGCGGAATCTGTCGATGTCGAGGCGTTGCGGATGCGAGTGGCAGCGCTGCGCGAGGTGGTGACGTTGGCCGGGCCGATGGTCGAGAGCATCAGCGCTCATGCCTTCCATGCAGCCGAGGCCGCGCAGGCAACCGATGCGTTGATGTTGCTCGACAACCGCGTCCACGAAGCCGGGCGTGAAGTCAGCAGAGCCGACGAGGGGGTGTCGATGATGCGCACCGTTCTCGACCACGCCCGCACACACGCACAGGATTCAGCCACGCTGGCGAGCTCATTGAGCCGACCGGGCGAACGTTCCCAGCAGATGGCCCCACCGCGACCACGGGATGCAGGTCCCGGACTGGCCATCTGAGCACCAAAGCGGAGACCCCACACTCGAGGAAAGGAAAGTCATGGCAGATCGCACCCCGATCGAAGTTCTGGTCTTCGCATGTCCGGATGAGGATGCGGGCACGGTGCTGGACGTGCTCCACGAACACGGGCTGCTCCCCCAGTCCCCTAGGACGGGGTTGGAGCTGTGCCGCGGGTACATGCAGGCGGAGATGCCGGTCGGCTCGAGCGAGGAGATCGCCGCAGCGCTCCCCCGCTCGTCAGCCTGGCAGGTGTGGGAGGACCCGAAGTATGAACACCTGGGCCAGGTGTTCTTGCACCATCCCGACCTCGGAGTCTTCCGTGCCGACTGCGACGCCTACGGCCGAGCCGTGTTCAGCGGCGATGAGGTGGACCAGATGGTCTCCGAGACCGGCGGCGACCGGGTTGCGCTGGGGCACCTGACCGGCCGCACGTGGCAGGTCGCCCTGGAGGCCCTGCGCTCCGCGAATGAGGGCATCGTGGTGCAACCCGGAACTGCGGGAACCTCCTCACGGATGCAGGCTGCGGCCCTCAACCAGCTCACGGGTGGGCCAGCTCGATGGCTGCCACCCAACGCACCCGGCTTGGCACGAACCGGCTCGGCTCCAACTCTGTAGCTGCGGCGTGTCCGATCGAGACGACGCGGGGTTGCCTGTGGTGGATGAAGTACCCCGCGAATCCTTCGACTCGAAGTAGGTGTTTCATCCATGCCCAAGGTGCTCAAGATCAGCTCGCATGACGAGCTGATCGCCCACATCCCCCACGTGCTCGGGTTCACTCCGGAATCGAGCGTGGTGTGCGTGCCGCTGGGGGGCCACTCCCCCACCAGCAGGCTAGACCTGCCTGATGCAGAGCAGGACCTCACGAGCTGGGTCACTGCGCTGACCGACGTGTATCTCCAGCGCCACCCCGCGGATCGGATGGCCATCCTGGTCTACGGGCCCGATGGTCGAGCCTGCATCGAGGCGGTGGCCGCGCTGAGTCAGGCGCTGACCACCGCCGAGGTTCCCGGCCCCGAGCTGGGGCCCCTGCTGTGGGTCAACGGAGAGCACTGGACGGACCTGCTGACCGGTCAAGAAGGCACGAGCGATCCGATGGTGCGTCTCGGCGTCGACGCGGAGTTCGCGCTCATGGGTCGGGTCATGCCCGCTGCCCAGCGCGGTGACCTGGAGGCCGCGATGCACGGCGATCCCATCGGGGTGGGCCAGCATCAGGGCCCCGCTCTGCAAAGAGTCAGGGAGCTCGACGAGGCCGGTCGCGAACGCGAGAGTGCATGGCTGAGGGCCAGGGTCGAGGAGTTCGGCCAGGACCGCCGGAACCTGTCCGACGTCGACGCCGCTCGCGCTCTGGCGATCCTCCCCGTTACCGAGATCCGGGACGATCTCGCGCTGTCGATGCGTCAGGCCGACGCCCACGTCTACTCCGAGCTGTGGCACGACCTGGTGCGTCGGGCACCGGATCAGGTGCGAGACACCCCGGCCGCGATGCTGGCGCTGACCAGCTTCTTGGAAGGACGGGGGGCACAGGCGTGGATGGCGCTGGACCAGGTCCAGGCGCCCAACCGGCTGGCGAATCTGGTGACCGCAGCGCTGGAGCAGGCGGTCAACCCGCGCGACTGGGACCGTGCCGCTCCGCAGGCCGCTTCCATGCTGATGCAGGCCGCTGCTCTCAACCAGGAGTCGCCGACCGCCCAGCGGACCCCACCAAGGGCATCCGAGTCGTCCATCGTTGATCCCGACACTTCGGCGCCGGGGCGTTGAGGACAGGAGGCGTGACCATGTGTACGACACCGTCCTTACTCGAATCCCGTCTGGCGCAGCTGATTGAGTCCTCCGACTCTGGTCCCGTGCTCGAACCCGGGGTGCACATCGACTTCGTGTTCAGCCCTCCCCAGGACGCGGCCCGCGTCGCTGAACTCCTGCGGTAGCTCCCGGCACCGGCCGTCAAGGAGCGCCCCGTGAGCCTGTGGACAACCGATGGCGGTCCACAGGTTCACGAGCTTGGTAGCCGCGTTGTCGGCGCTCTACGGAACTGTGAAGGAGCAAGTTCCACCAACCGGGGCGCACCGCCCGAGGAGACCCTGCCGAGGAGGCGAGGGAGTAATGATCATCTCGACCTGGAACCAACCGGCAGCCGTAATGCGGACCTGGGTCAGGGTCGTGCGACTTGGTGCTGTCGTCCCGGCGGCGTTGGCGGGGTCCTTCATCGCGATCATGGGGCTGGGGTTCCTTCCCGGCGCGGGATTGGTGGGGGCATTCGCGTTGACGGCCCTCCTGGCGCTGATGTTGGCCTGTGGCTTCTTCGAGGCTCCCGCCGCGCGTGTGCTGGGTGTGAGCCGGGGTCTGCGGCCGGGCGAGCAGGCGCTGCTGGAGCCGACGTTGCGGCTCTTGGCCCGGGTGCAGCTCGCACCGCGCCAGGTGCTGATCCGGCTGGTAGGCACCGACGGTGAGCCTGCTGTGCCGATCGGGCGGCACACGGTGCTGGTTCAGCCGTGGGTCATGACCACGCTCTACGAAGGGGGTCTGGTCACTGCCGATGTCGCCGCAGTGATCGGACACGCGGTAGCGCGCCAGCGCGTCGGGCCGGCCCGCACGGATCTGGCAGCACGCCTGTGGGCCGCACCCTGGTGCTTGATCCATGGCGTCGCCCAAGGTGTCGCGCGGGCCCTCTCGTGGGTTCCTGCCGGCGGGGTCTCGTGGAAGCTGCGTGGGCTGCTCGGGGTGGTGGCGTTGTGGCAAGGGTTCCAGCCTCAGGGCAGCCCGGTGCTTGGCATCTGTGCAGCCACGCTGGTCGCGGTGAGCTATTTGGCTCCGTGGGCCGACCGGACGTGGCGGGCCGCGGTCGAGCGTGACGCCGACCGGATCTTGGCCACGAACGGTCTGGCCGACCCCTTGGTCCACTACGCCCAGTGGCGCGACGGTTCGGGGTCGTTGGAGCGGGTGCACCGCATCCGACTGGCCCAGAACGCACCCACCACCCCCGGCAGACCCTCCCGCGCGCCACACGCGCTGACGACACCCACCATGTGACAGTCGACCCGCACGGGGGCTGAGGGAGCGGGCTACGTCGCGGCGGCATCGCAAGTGAGAACATTTGCGCGCTGTTCTCACTTGTGGCGATGAACTGGAAAGGCGTACGACGTCCGGGACACTTCTCGATAATCGCGAAGTTCCGCCTCGTGCGGAACCAAGCATTTTCCGGGAACAATCGGCCAGCGTCGGTGTGAGCAGCGACCCCTCCCAGTGCTGCCGGACGGACCAGAACCCGTGACCGAGCGGGACTTGTTGCTGCGCGCATCGAAGCGGCTCCGAGCAGCACTACCGGAAACAGGTCGGGATGGTGGTGTCCGAACGCCGCGCGCATCGGTTGCTTGTGGACGGTATGAGCGACCGTCCGACCGGGCCACCCGGTAGCCCGCACGCAAGCGCACCCGACGTCGCTGGCTCGTCGTGGGTTGAGGATCCGGGCTACCCGCATCGCATCGAGAATCACGTGAAGGTTTACCTCCACCTCGAGCCGGCACCGACCTCTCCGCCACTGGCAGAGCTACACACGGCCCCGCCGGGCACCCGGGTGCGCCACTACGCCGCTGGGCGCTGGCAACGCGGCACCGTGACGGGGTGGACCACCCAGGGCGAGGGCGTGTTCTTGTCTTACGACGAAGGCGGCACCTACGCCGGTCCCACGTTCGGTTCGGTGATCGTCGAGGTCGGCAACATCGAGGCTGCGTCGAGCCAGAGTCGGTGGGCGGTGTCGGGTGCCACCGTCGACGGATACCCACTTGATGGTGTCGAGGATGGCCACTACTGCGACTACGAAGGTCATCCGCTCGGAGCGCGACCAGACTGGGACCTGCAACACCGGCAGGCGGCCGAGGTATCGCTGCCCACCGCCGAGGAGCTGCTGCCCTTGCTGGCCACGGCGCTGGGAACTCGCATCGAAGACCCCGCCGTGGATCAGCTGCGCGAGGCCATCGACCTGATCCACGAGCACCAGCGGTGGCGCGCCGCCCGTGCCGACCTCTCTGCCGGTGAGTCGGCCGGCCACGTGCCTTCCGCCGCTGCGTGGCACGAGAGTGACGATGTCGGCTGCGACCTGGCCGAGCGGGCCGTCGCCCTTCTGGCGCGGATATCCGGACAGGCGCCTGGTCTGAACGAGGCACTGGCAGGCGCCACCGGTGCACCGATGATGCGTGCTGCTCTGGAGGCCACATCGGCAGACCCTGTGCGACGCGAGCCACCCTCGCCGTCTACGCCGACGTCAACACCGCCCTCGCGCTGAGCCGCTGCGTTGGTCCCACCAAGCCTGGAGGTGGGTGGCAAATGCCGCTGGGGTGTCCGATTTCGGTGCGCAGCGGGTGCCTATGGGGGTGAGGGCGGTGGTGAGCCGTGGCGGCGATGGTCGCGGCCGACGTCCCTCACCTGATGGGTCGGAAGGTGGCTGAGCGTGGCGCGACGTGGAGTGAGTGTTGATGACTCCGAGCAGTTGGCGCTGTGGGACGTTGGTTCCGAGCCAGGCGACGTGGTGAAGGACGTCCCGGCTGAGTCATCTGTCGGGCTGGCCGGTGAGCGGCCCAGTGAGCAGCCGGTGGTTGCGGAGGAGAAGAGCGATGAACTCGTATGGGGCGCGGATCCGCGATCACTACGCGCAGCATCGGGCGACCGAGCTGGCAGCGATCGCGGATCCGGAGAGGTTCTTCGAGGAGCTGGGCGAGCAGATAGCTCAGGAGGTTTCGACCTTGGCGGACGAGATCGCGGGTCCGACAAAGCCCGAGGAGGGCTACATGGACCGGGTGGGGCGGATGACCGAGGCCCGGATGAGCGCGGAGTCGGAGATCCTGCGCGAGCACATGAGCCGGGGGCTGTCCCAGCCCTAGCCACAACTGGGTCTTCCACCCCCGGGACCGGTGCCGCGGGCGCTGTCCGGTTTCGCCCCACGTCTCAGGCCGATCTCGCGCCGGGCACGTCGGGTGGGCGGTTGGAGGCCAATGTGGCGGTGTTGGAGCTGCTTGCTCGGCTCGATGATGAGGGCCGGACGGCGTCGCCGGCCGAGCAGGCGGTGTTGGCGCGCTGGTCGGGTTGGGGGTCGTTGCCGGAGGTCTTCGACGATGGTGCCGACCACGGCCGGTCGGCTGCGCGGGCGCGGGAGCTGCTGGCGGGGCAGGCACGTTCGGCAGCTGCTCGGACCACGTTGAATGCTCACTACACCGACGCTGCGCTGGTGCGGGCGATCTGGTCCTCGCTGGAGTCCGCGGGCTTCGACCAGGCCGCGGGTGGGCGGGTGCTTGAGCCGGGGTGTGGCGCGGGCACGTTCATCGGGTTCGCCCCCGATCACGTCGACCAGGCGGTCGGGGTCGAGCTGGACCCGACCACCGCACGGGTCACCTCGCTGCTCTATCCCGATGCGCAGGTGCGGGCGGAGTCCTTCGTCGACACCCGGCTGCCCGAAGGCTCGTGGGACCTGGTGATCGGCAACGTCCCGTTCGGTGACGTCAAGCCCCACGATTCGCGGTACAACCGCGACCGGTTCAGCCTGCACAACTACTTCATCCATAAGAGCCTGCATCTGGTGCGGCCCGGTGGCGTGGTGGCGGTGCTGACCTCGCGGTGGACGTTGGACGCAGCGAACCCGGCCGCGCGGGAGACGTTCGCACAGCTAGCGGACCTGGTCACGGCCCTACGTCTTCCGGGCACCACGCACCGCGAGGCGGCCGGCACCGACGTGGTCACCGACCTGCTGGTTTTCAGGCGGCGGGTTGATGGTGAGGAGCCGTTGCAGCTGGTGCCGGCCTGGCAGGATCTCCAGCCGTTGCCCCCTCACTTGGCCCGGCCGGGCATCGAAGAAGAGGAGGTGCTCCTCAACTCCCTGTTTACGCAGTCCCCACATCGCGCACTGGGGCATCTCACGTCGCGGATGGGCAGGTTCGGCCCCGAGGTCGCGGTCACCCCTCCCCTGCTCCGCGACGGGGAGCGGCTCGCTGACCGGGTGGCCACCGAGCTGGGCAAGTCGCTGAGCTTCGACCTGAGTCGCTACAACGAGCTGCGGCCCCTGTTCTCACCGGCCCCCACGCGCACCCCCTCACCCACGGCACCGACCGGAGGGCAGAGGGTGTCTTCTCCGCGCCGGGACTCTGCCGGCGTCCCCGAGGCGGGTCTGGAGTTGCCGGATCGGGTGATCGTGGCCGAAGGACACCTCAGTAGTGATGGACACGGCGGGTGGCACCACATCCGCGATGGGGTGCCCGAGCCGTTCGCGGTCCCCAAGACCCAGCAGCGTGAGTTGGAGATGTTGCTGGGGTTGCGCGACACCGTGGTGTGCCTGCTCGAAGCCGAGGCCACCACTCCCCTGCCCGGCGAACTCGGTGGCCGACCTGCCGGTGAGCGTGCTGGTGGGCCGGGTGGTGAGCAGGTGATGGCCGGACTGCGAGAGCGACTGAACACCCAGTACGAGGCGTATGTGGCCCGGTACGGGCCGATCAACCGGGTGAGCACCCGGAACACCGGTCGCATCGACGCCAAGACGGGTGAGCCGATCCTGGCGCAGGTCCGGCCCAAGCAGGGCGGGTTTGGTGCTGACCCGCACTCCCCCGCGGTGTTTGCGTTGGAGCACTACGACTCAGCGACCGGGAAGGCCCGCAAGGCCGACATCTTCACCGAACGCGTGGTCGCCCCTCGCGTGATCCGTACGCACGCCGATTCCCCCGCGGACGCCGTCGCCTTGTGCCTGGACACCTACGGCGAGCTGCGCACGGCCGAGATCGCGCGCCTGCTCGACGTCGACGAGGCCCAGGCCGAAGAGGAGTTGGAGGCGTTCGCGTTCCTCGACCCCGACACCGTGAACCACACCGCCTCGGGATGGCACGTCGGGTGGATGCCGCGAGCGGAGTTCCTGTCCGGCAACGTCCGCGCCCGCCTGACTCGCCTCGAGGCGAGGATCGCCGACGTGGAGGCCACCGGCACCTCGACACCCGGTGTGGACGACGAACCGGCCAGACAGACGGTGTTGCGGCGGCTCAACAATGCGCGTACGGCGTTGATGGAGGTGGTTCCTGAAGACCTGGGTCCGACCGAGATCGTGGCCCAGCTGGGGGTTCCGTGGGTACCGACCGAGACGGTGGAGCAGTTCGTCCGCGAGGTGCTGGAGGACCGCACGGCCGAGGTCGAGCATCCGGGCGGCTCGGTGTGGACGGTCCGCGGGAACCGGCACTCGGTGGCCTCGACCAACACGTGGGGCACCTCGCGGGCGTGTGCGATCGACATCGTGCAGGCCTGCTTGGAACAGCGGCAGATCAGGGTCAACGATGAGACCCCCGAGGGCCGACGGATTCCGAACGAGACCGAAACGTTCGCGGCACAGGAGAAGGCCGAGGCACTGCAGGAGCGGTTCGCGACCTGGTTGTGGGAGGACCCCGAGCGGTGCGAACGGCTGGTGCGCTCCTACAACGACGCGTTGAACTCGATCGTGTTGCGCACCTACGAGGCGCCGGGCGAGAAGTACTACCCGGGCATGGCACGCAGTCTGCGGTTGCGCCCCCATCAGCACGCCGCGGTGGCCAGGATGGTGGCCCAACCCTCGGTGCTGTTGGCCCACGAGGTGGGTGCGGGCAAGACCTACACAGCGATCACCGGGTGCATGGAGCTGCGCCGGCTCGGCATGGCCCGCAAGCCCGCCGTGGTCGTGCCCAACCACATGCTGGAGTTCTCTGCACCTGTCAAGGGGTCGGCACGTTCCGCGCGAGGACTTTCAAATAGGGCCCCGTCACCGGAAGGGTCTCCGGACGGGTCAAACGGCGACGGCTCACTGGCGCACGCACGCCGGCCTGCGGCGTTATCGATCGGGGTTCGGCTCGCGGAGCGTGCCGGTGACCGATCATCTTTCATCCGGGGGCGAGCCGCTAAACGTCTCAGACGGGCTTAGGTGGCAACTCGGGCATCAGACGACTAGCAAGATGGAATCGATGACAGCTCCTGGCTGGCCCGGGCCCGTTGTATGAACACGAGCCTGTTGCGGGATTAGAGGAGACCATGGACGCACGAGCCGGAGTTGACAACCACACTGGGGCTCACAGTGCACCAGTCCGAAACGAGTCGATCACGCTCGTGGGTGAGTAGGCGGTACGTCTTCCGTGCGGCGGTCCGTGACTCCCATCCGAACGTGCTCGGCGTGGTAGATGGCTTGTTCGAGCAGTTCTGCGACGTGGTCGTCGTACAGGCTGTAGCTGATGTTGCGACCTGAGCGCTCGCCGTCGACGAGACCGAGGTTGCGCAGCAGTCGTAGCTGGTGAGACACCGCTGACTGCTCCATCCCGATCGTTTCCGCGAGCTCGCCCACTGTTGCCGGCCCGTTCTGCAGGGTGGCCAGGATCAGCAGCCTGCTGGGTGTGGCAAGCGCCTGCAGGGTGGTCGCTACCGACTTGGCGGTGGCGTGATCCATCCTTTCCGACCCCGCGACTCGACCGTCTGCTCCGTGACCCATGGCACCAGCATACGACTTTGCATGAAGAAGTGTTCATGTGTACCGTCGGGATCGAATGAACATCTCTTCATCTATGCCCGCTTCACAGAGCACTCCCCGGACAGGAACCCCAATGTCAGTCATTGAGACAACCACCGCTCCTCGGCCGCCGAAGAACAATCGTCCGGTGCGATCGCCGTTCCTGGCTGCGCTCTCGTTGCCCGAGATCCGGTGGGCCGCGCTCGCCACCGTTCTGTTCGCCGTGGGCGCGGTGGCCCAGCTCGCCGGCGCCCCTGACGTCGTGTGGTGGAGCCTGTACCTGGCCTGCTACGCCGCGGGTGGCTGGGAGCCGGCGCTGGCTGGCTTGCAGGCGTTGCGCGCGAAGACGCTGGACGTCGATCTGTTGATGATCGTGGCGGCCCTGGTGGCTGCGTCGATCGGGCAGATCTTCGAGGGGGCGTTGTTGATCGTCATCTTCGCCACGTCCGGCGCGCTTGAGGCGTTCGCGACCCGGCGTACTGAGGACTCCGTCAACGCGCTCCTGACGCTCGCACCGGAGCGCGCGGTGCGTCTGTCCGAGTCCGGGGACGAGGAGAACGTCGATGCCGGAACGCTGGTCGTCGGCGACTTGGTCCTGGTCCGGCCGGGTGAGCGGGTCGGCGCGGACGGCGAGATCCTCGACGGGGTCAGCGAACTGGATCAGGCCTCCATCACCGGGGAGCCGCTGCCGGTGACCAAGGGTCCCGGGGACGAGGTCTTCGCTGGCACGCTGAACGGGGCCGGTGCGTTGCGGGTGCGGGTGCATCGCGCGGCTGCTGACACCGTGATCGCGCGCATCGTGGCGATGGTCGAGGAGGCCTCGTCGACGAAGGCCAAGACCCAACTGTTCATCGAGAAGATCGAGCAGCGCTACAGCGTCGGCGTCGTGGTCTCCACCCTGGCTCTGTTCACGATCCCGCTCGTCTTCGGCGCCGAGTTCGAGCCGACCCTGCTGCGGGCGATGACCTTCATGATCGTCGCGTCGCCGTGCGCGGTGGTGCTCGCTACGATGCCCCCGTTGCTGGCCACCATCGCCAACGCCGGCCGCCATGGCGTCCTGGTGAAGTCCGCGGTGGCACTCGAGGAGCTCAGCAAGGTTGACCTCGTCGCCTTCGACAAGACCGGCACCCTCACCCAAGGCACACCCCGGGTGGCATCGGTCGTCACGTTCGGTGACACGTCCGAATCAGAGCTGCTGCGGGCCGCGGCCGCGGCCGAACGACGTAGCGAGCACCCGGTCGGTCGCGCCATCGTGGCCGCTGCGCGCGAGCGCAGCATCGAGTTCCCCGAGCCCGACGAGTTCACCTCGACACCAGGCCGCGGCGTGGACGCGACGGTCGAGGGACGATCGGTGACCATCGGCGCCCCCGGCCCGCTGCTGCCCACCGACGAGGGCCGAGCACACGCTGTAGTTGCGGAGCTGGAACGCTCTGGTCACACCGCAGTCGTCGTGCTGGTCGA
Organism: Nocardioides lacusdianchii; assembly: GCF_020102855.1. Taxonomy (GTDB): domain Bacteria; phylum Actinomycetota; class Actinomycetes; order Propionibacteriales; family Nocardioidaceae; genus Nocardioides; species Nocardioides lacusdianchii. The sequence goes on along the minus strand of NZ_JADHZD010000020.1, from coordinate 34,225 downwards.
TGAGCGTGTCGTCGGGATCGTGGCACTCACCGACCGCGTTCGAGACGGAGCACAGGCGGCGGTGCGGTCCCTCACCGAGCTCACTGGCAACGAAGCGGTGCTGTTGACCGGCGACAACCAGGCCGCAGCCGAACGCCTCGCCCACAGTGTCGGGATCACCCGGGTCGAGGCCCAACTCCTTCCCGCCGACAAGGTGACGGCCGTGGAGCGGCTGCGCATGAGCGGCCACCAGGTCCTGCTGATCGGTGACGGCGTCAACGATGCACCGGCGATGGCAGCGGCGCACGTCGGGGTCGCGATGGGCCGCAACGGTTCAGACCTCGCGCTGGAGACATCCGACGTCGTCCTGGTCCGCGACGACCTCGCCGCGCTGCCCAAGACGATCGACCTTTCGCGACGTGCGCACCGCGTCGTGAAGGCCAACCTCGTCATCGCTGGCACCGTCATCACCGTGCTCGTGGCCTGGGACATCTTCTGGACTCTCCCGCTGCCACTCGGTGTCGCCGGGCACGAGGGGTCGACGATCATCGTCGCGCTCAACGGACTCCGGCTGCTGCGCAAGTCCGCCTGGCAGAAGGCCGGAACCGGGGCCGTCACGGCGAAAGCAAGTTCATCGCAGGTCGAGACGCACCGTGGCGCATAAGAACGTCGACATCCCAATCGTCGTCCGCGAGGTCCGACCCGAGACCCCCGGCCACCTGTCCCTCGTGTTCGCGCGACCACCGGGCTTCGACTACGAGGCCGGCGACTGGATCGACCTCGGGTTCGACCAGGATCTGTCCGGCGGCAAGACCTACTCGCTGTCCTCAGCTCCGACGGAGGCCGACCTCGTCATCACCTTCAAAGAAGGTCAGAGCGGGATCAAGCGCACGCTGCAGAACGCCCGGGCTGGCGATTCCTATCGCATCACCGCGTTCGGCAACGATTACGCGTTCTCGCTGCGTCAGCACCGCAACAGCGTGCTCATCGCCGCGGGCGTCGGTGTGGCGCCGTTCCGGAGCATGATCGCCGCCATGGCGGACCGCTCCAGCCAGGAATCAGTGCACTTGACCTACCTCAACCGCAGCTCCGACTTCCTGTTCCAAGACGAGTTCGATTCCTGGCGACGGCAGCTCCCAGCCGTCTCGATCGACTACGTCGTCACCCGCGGGATGAAGAGCAAGGAACGCCGACGGCTCCTCACCGAGTGCGTCGACGACTCCGTGCACTACTACTACATCGCCGGCCCTCCGGCGATGATCGAATCCACCGAAGTCGTACTCATGGCCGCCGGCGTCGACCACGACGACATCAGGATCGACTCCTTCGGCGGCTACTAGAAATCGTGGGGAGGTAGCCGTGCTGGTTCTCCGCTTTGATGACGTCGGCGCTTACCCCCTGCGGGTTATCCAGCGGTGACCATCGCCATCACCCGCCTCGAGGCGCCTCGGGGCGACCTTCGTGGCCCCACCCCTAGCATGGTTGGTGATGACCACAGGAACGTCGCGGCGCGGGAGGCGTGAGCCTATCCGTCCGCACGGTCCTGTTCCGCGGTCGCAGCGCTCGCGGGGCGTACCGTCACAGCTCGCTCGTTTTTGGCCCGGTTGGCTGCTGGCCGTCGCAGTGGTCGCGGAAGGATCGCCACCCTGCGCCTAGACGTGCACTAGCAACAGCGGACTGCCGCTTCCGCGTCGAACATGGTCGACTTCGCCGAGCGTCACGCCCGGAGCGCTATCTTCCGCATACGGGTCTCGGCGTACTTGGCCACCGCAAGCGGGGATCGCCCAACGGAAGAGATCAGTCAGCGATCGGATGGACGGGCATGGCAGATATGACTGTGAGCGGAACTCGTGGTCTTGGCCTGACAGTCAGTTGCTGAGGAGGGTGAGCGGCATCGGCGAGTTCTGCGGCGTCGCCGCGGCCGAGCTCGAGGCTGGTCATGCGGGTGCTCCGATCGTGGGCATGCCGAGGACGGCAAGGGTGTCTCGGTCCTTGTCGAAGTGGGCGAGCCGTTGGGTCTCTGCGCGTTTGTCGACAAGGAAGCGCAAGGTGAGGTCGATGCCTTCGAGTTCCCCGAGCCACCCTTCGGTCTCGGCGTGTGCGCGGCGGGCGAGCAGGTCGGTATGGATTTCGTCGAGCCGGCCGATCATCTTGGGGTCGACGTGCAGCATGGGACAGCGGATGCAGGCGTGTTCGTGTTCGCAGGGAGTCGCGTAGGGGCGGCCGCATTGGCCGAGCTCGACCTTGCGTTTGTCGAAATGCTCCTCGAACTCGGCCCATTCCTGGTCGGTGGCGGGACGGTAGTCGCCAGCCGGGCGGGCGGCGCGGCGGTTGGCGAGGTGGGCCTGGTAGTGGCGGATGACGTCCTCTTGGAACACCGTGACGTAGCCGTGGAAGGTCTGGACGTCGAGGTGGCCGAGCAGCGCGGCACCGATGTGGATGGGTAGTCCGTTGTTGGCCAGGTCGGTGGCGAACAGGCGACGGAAGTCGTGTGGGGTGAACCTGATTTTCGCCAGTTGCGCGTTCTGTTCGACCAGGGTCTTGCTGAGTCGGATCAGCATGGTGCGTAGCGCTGAGGGGGTGATGACCTCGGTGCGCTGGCCGATGGTGCGTTGGAACAAGAAGGGCTGTGGTTCGCTGGTGACGTGCTCGTGCCGGTCGTAGCGGGTGGCCAGCGGAATGCTCGGACGGTCACCGGTCAGGCGTCGGATGATCATGGCGATGACGTGGAACAGCTCGGCGGTCATCGGGATCACGCGTTCCCGGTCGCTCTTGGACGGGGCGATGACCAGCAGCGCGATCACTTCTCCGTTGGGTCGGATGTATTGCCGGATGCTGAGCTGGGACAGCTCGAGCATCTCTTCGTTGCGGACGCCGGTGTGGCGCAGGGTCTCGATGCAGGCCCACGTCCAGAACGCGGCGTCCTCGGCGTCGGTGAGGTTGATCGTCGTGCCGGTGTGCTCGTCGTGGACCCGTACGTTGGCGGCGCCGTGGTAGCGCTGATGGCGGGCGTCGCCAGCGCTGAAGATCCTGGTGTAGTGCCGTCCGTCGAGGACCAGAGGTTGCCCGGCCTCGGCGTCGGCCGCGGCAGTAAGCAGTGCGGCGAGGTGGTCGCGCCGCTGCTCGGCCGCGGCGATCAGGACCGGCAGCAACGGCTGCAGGGTCCGGGTTCTGTTGTCCGTGCGTTCCTTCGCGCGTCGGTTTGCCTGGGTTCTGGCGCGCCCGTCACGGCCGCTGATCGGGCAGGGCGCTGCCCAGCGGGCCCACTGCTCGGGTTCGTGGGTGGCCCAGCCTTGGATGTCGAGGTAGAGGGCACGGACGTTGGTGACGATCCCAGGGGCGCCCAGTCGTGGCTTCCCGTCGCGACGGACATCGACCGCGGCCCGCCACGCCTGGTAGGTCTCCTCGGACAGGGCAAGGTCGGCCTGGGTGGGATTGATCGTCTCGATCTCGCGCCAGAAGATGTCGCACAGGTCCCGGGCAAGCCCCCGCAGGGTCGAGTAGTCCAAGTCGTGGCTGCGGCGGGTCAGGTAGCGCGTCAACATCTCGGCCACGTCCTGGTTGTCAAGAGCGTAGGAGTCGACGAGCTGGGCCGGTGTCATCGCCGGGGCGCGCATCGCGCCGCGCAGCGTGGCGGGGACACTGCGCGGGAAGTGCCCGGACTCGTGAAGCACCTGCCAGGCGAGGTGTCCGATGTGGTGCTCGTAGCCGGCGCCGTAGCGTCCGCGGCGTGTCTCGACCGCGTGGTGCAACAACCCCTCTGCGGTCAGGTCGGCCAGAGCGATGCCTTGGGTGGTCAGGGCGCCGGCGACATCCAGCCGTGCACAGCGCTTGTAGTGCGGCGAGGTACTGGCCTGATTGGCAAGTTCCACGAACCGGTCTAGATCTGGATCGGCTTGGGCGGCCTCGAAGAACTGGAAGTAGTGCTTGAACCGACTCGCGCGGAACGCGGCCAGTGAAGGGCGGATCACTCGCAGACAGAACAGCACCTTCAGCGCGTGGCCGGCGTGCTCTCGCTGCGTCGGAAGCGCGAAAAGGTCACGAACCTCGGTGGTGCCGGCGTCCAACCCGGACGCGAGCCACCGCTCCTGCCAGGTCTGTCCCGGTTGCTCGGCCAGGAGCGTGAGCAGGGCACGCAGTCCGGTGCGGCGTTCTGAAGAGCGCGACTTGGTGACCGGCCAGACCTGATCGGCGGTCGCTGCGATCTGTTCTGCGGTCGCATTGTCCAGATTCCCATGGGGGCGCGGTGGCACCGACGGGGCCGGGGACGGCGAGGGGGTGATCACCTGCCGGATAGTCAGCTGCCGGCGCGGGCGAGCCGGCGCTTCGGGGCGCAGCGCGCGTTGCTTGGTGTGTCGTCGCTCAGCCATGGAACTCTCCCGTCGACTCAGCCATCGAACTCGGCCCGAATACCGTCTTGAAGTCGGCGTCGTCGTACCCCGGCGATGGCGTGGTTGCCGGTCGGGGTGCGGCGTAGTGCTGCTGCAGTCGGTCGAAGACCTCCTCGACCCGGGGCCGCAGGTACGGGTCCAGGGAGGTCACATGCTGGTGCCGGGTGACCGTCATGACGTCCTCAAGCGTCAGGTTCGGGTCGGCGATCATCCGCTCGATCGTGGTGTGCCGCAGATCGTGCAGCGTCCAGTCCGTGCCCAGCAGATCGTTAGCGCGTTGCAGGACCCGCCGTGCGGCGAAGTACGACAGTTGCCGTGGTTGGCCGCGTAGCGTGCGCCAGATGACCTCGTCGCCGGCGGGTGTGCCGCGCTCGTCGAAGTACACGGCCAGCAGCCGCAGCGCCTCTGGCGAGGTAGGCACCGGCTGTAAGGCGCGGGTGCCCTTGCTGATCACCCAGAGCTGTTGTCGGGTCCAGTCCACCCGGTCGCCGGTGACGCCGAGCAGTTCGCTCGCCCGCGTGCCGGTGGACAGGAACAAGGCCAACAACGCCCGGTCGCGGCTGTGGCGCATCGCGGCGAGCAGTTCGTCGGCCAGCTCGTCTGGGAGCGAACGCGGGACCAGCACCGGCGGCTTCTGTCGCAGCGGCGCGCGGCGGTGCTCCGGGCGTGGTTCGAGCGGGCTTCGGTGCGCCAAGCGTGCGCGGCGAGTAGAGCTCGCCGGCACCGGGTTGGTGACCGGGCCACGGCCGAACTGGGCGTGGAAGCTGTAGAACGAGGACAGCACTGACAGGGCGTGGTTGATCGTCGCCGGTGCGTAGCCCGACCCGAGCTCGCGCTTGCCGGTGCGATGGTTGACCGACCCCTCAGACATCGCCGCCGACGTCGATGTCGAAGGGTTGCGGTGACGTTGCGGGTTGTCGGCCGATCGCATCCAGCCGACCAAAACCTCGACATCGGCGCGCGACGCGCGCTCCCAGTCGACCCCCAGCACATGCAGCAGCCGCCACCAGCGCAGCAGATCCTGGGCGTAGGAGCGCGCGGTCAACGGGCTCATGTCGGTGAGCATCAGGTCCCGCAAGAACACCGAGAACGGCTCGACCTCATCGCCTTGCTCGTCGACGACCACGAACGGCAACGACGTCGTCGTACCGGCACCAACCGACCCGATCCGCGGAACCTGCCTGCCCCCGTCGAGCAACGCCTGTCGTACCTCGTCCACTGCATCCACTTCCGCCGCAGCCCTCGACCGGGGCCTCCCGGTGGTGCAGTCAACAGGACCAGTTCTCCCGAGAGTGGTTGCAGGCCTATCCCCAAGCCCGGATTCTGACGTGTGGCACCGACGACCTGGCCAAGGGGAAACGCCAGCTGTTCGTCGCCCGGGCCGCAACGGGTGAATGGGATGCGGTGATCTTGTCGCGCTCGGCGTTCGAGAAGATCCCGGTCTCGACCGCGACCGAGCAGGCCTACCTCGACGAGCAACTGGTCCAGTTGCGGATGTGGCTCGATGCGTCCAAGGACGGACGGGGCTTGTCGGTCAAACGTCTCGAGGGCACCCTGGCGCGCGCGGAGGAACGACTCAAAGCGCTACGAGATGTTGAACGGGACCCGGCGATCACGTTCGAGGCCACCGGGATCGACTACGTGTGCATTGATGAGGCTCACGGCTACAAGAACCTCCGGCTGGCCTCCAACATCCCCGGCGTGGCGGTGGAGGGGTCCAACCGGGCCACCGATCTGGACTTGAAGCTCGCCTACCTGCGCGGCCGGCACGGGCGCAGGGTGGCCACCTTCATGACCGCGACCCCGATCGCGAACTCGGTGGCCGAGGCCTACACGATGCTGCGCTACCTGGCACCCGGCGACCTCGACGACGCCGGGTTGAGCGACTTCGACACCTGGGCCGCGACCTTCGGCCAGGTCGTGACTGACCTCGAGCTGAACCCCTCGGGGACCGGGTTCCGCATGAAATCGCGGTTCGCACGGTTCAACAATGTCCCCGAGCTACTGCGCCTGTGGCACCAGGTCGCCGACGTCAAGACCGCGGAAGACCTTGACCTGCCCACCCCCGATCTGATCGGGGGTGCGGCCCACACGGTCGTGGTGCCGCCGTCGAGTGAACTCATCGACTTCATGGCGATCCTGGCCGAACGCGCCGACGCGGTATCGAACCGGCGAGTCGATCCCACCGAGGACAACATGCTCAAGATCAGTGGCCACGGCCGGGCCGCGGCCCTGGACTTGAGACTGGTCGACCACCAGCTCGACGGCCTCGCCAGCTTTCTGGACCGAGAGCCTTCCAAGGTCGACGCGGTCGCCGACCGGGTCTCGACGATCTTCCACGACACCGCCGACGTCGCGTTCGGAGACGACCCTGAGCCGGGTGCTTTGCAGCTGGTGTTCTGCGACCTGGGCACCCCCACCGGGGCCGGGTGGAACGCCTACGAAGAGCTCAAGGCTCAGCTGGTGGCCCGGGGTGTCCCCGGCGGCAAGGTGCGGTTCATGCACGAGGCCGCCAATGACCGCGCCAAGGCCCGGTTGTTCGAGCAAGCACGCACGGGCCACGTCGCCGTGTTGATCGGCTCGACCGAGAAGATGGGGGTGGGCACCAACGTGCAGCGCCGCGCCGTGGCGCTGCATCACGTCGACTGTCCCTGGCGGCCGGCCGATCTGGCCCAGCGTGATGGGCGGATCATGCGCCAGGGCAACCTCAACGAGGAGGTGCAGGTCTTCCGCTATGTCACCGAGTCGTCGTTCGATACCTACCTGTGGCAGACCGTGGAACGCAAGGCCAAATTCATCAACCAGTTGATGCGTGGCCGGCTCGATGTGCGCGAGATCGAGGACATCGGCGACTCGGCCCTCTCCTACGCCGAGGTCAAGGCGCTTGCCTCGGGCGACCCGCGGATCATGGAGTTGGCCAAGGCCGAGACGGACGCCACCAAGCTGGAGCGTCTTGAGCGTGCCTGGAGTGCGGCCCAGCGCAGTCTCAAGGCCACCATCAACGCAGCCGCTCCGCGTTTGGAGGCGCTGGCTGAGCACCGCGACCAGATCCGGGCCGCGATACCGCAGCGCCGCGACACTGAGGGTGACGCCTTCGCTATCCGCATCGGTGAGCGCACGTTCACCAAGAGAGCTGATGCGGTGCCCGCACTGCAGCGAGCCATCGTCGCGGTTCAGGCCTACCAGCGTGATCCCGTCTCGCTGGGTGAGGTCGGAGGGCTCGGATTGCAGGTCCGAGCCGATGCGTGGCTGCAGACTCCGCGCTACGTCGTCTCACTCCGCGAAGTGCCCCAGGTCACCCTGGTCGTGGAAGCCGGCGATCTACGCGAACCCAGCATGGGGTTGCTCACGCGCGTCGAGAATCTGCCGCGGCGACTGGAGCGCGAGCTCGTCGACGTCGACATGGACACCACCAAGATCACCCGAGAGGCCGAGAAGGCCCGCGAAGGCTTGGTCGAGGTGTTCCCGCGTGCGGCCGAGCTCGCTGCTGTACGCAGGACACGGGATCGGCTCGCTGCCGAACTGGCCGCGGTGAACACCGATGAACCGCCGGAGCACACGCACGTAGGGGATCCCGAGCCCGAGAACCCCCAGTCGGGTTCACGTCCGGCCCTGGCCCCTCCCCCACCGCTGGCCACTGCACCTCACCATGGGCCCGTCGATGCCCGGCGAGCCGGCCCGGGGTGGTCGCGATGACCGGCACCCTGCCCCGGCTCCGCCGGCGAACGGCCGCTGCTCCTGGGCTGGCCAGTTCTTCTCCACAAGCTCGACGACCATCGGGTTCCTCCCCGGCCGCACGCTGCACCCGTGCGGACGTGGTGCTCATCTGCTCCACTGGCTAGCGGGGATTGACCCTGCTCCCCCCCCCCTTGAGAAAGGCATCCCACTCATGGCCGCTTCACCCCCAAATGGCTCCAGCACCTTCGATGACTCCGCGGAGTTCGTCGGCGCGGTCTCGCTGCTGGCTGCCCTCGAGGCTGATACCGCCCACCCGGGCCACCGGGCGGTGCTCCCCTACCTGGGTATGGCCCGTGCCGAACTGACTGACTTCGGACAACGACGTCCCGCTGTCCTGGTCCCGGTAGACGTGGAGGACCTCGCGGTGGGCCTGCGTGACCTCGACGAGCAGCTGGCCCTCATGCGGGCCCACTCCCCCGTGCTGCAGCACACGCTCCGTATCGACGCCGCCCGCCGGTTCTTGGGCCGCGGCCGCGCAGCGCTGGACTGACAACTCAGTCTGGCCGGTGTCCGATCCACTGACGCGGCGGTTGCTGTAGCGGGTATGACTCGGAACCGCTCTGGCGATCGTTCGCGGACCAGGCGATGAACGTCACCACCTACGGCGACCACGCCGAGAACGCCGCACGCGCGTTGAACGCGCTCATCCAGGTTGACGACATCCCCGTCGACGCCGAGGCCGTTGACCAGCTCCTGCATTGTCGAGAAGCTATCGGCAATGCGTTGCGTCAGCGGCTCTACGACGTCGGACAACAATCCAGCTTCCCCCCGGACGATCATCTTCCGGCCAAGCGTCCGAAGCTCAAGCTCGGTGACCTCGACCAACACCTGGCGACTCTGGTCGACAACATCGCCTTCGCGCTCCCCTGCCTCCCTCTCGATGAGAACCGGCCCCACGCCGAGGCCCTCTCCCCCGCCTCGAGCGACAAAACTGTCGAGCTGTGGCGGAGCGCCGCGATCGAGATGCTGTCGGCCTCCCACGCCCTGTCCGCTGCCGCCGAACAGCCCTGGACCACCGAGCCCGGTGCTGGTTGGTGGGTGATGCGCGACATCGCCACCAGTCTCGAAGCGCTGGTGGTGTTGGACGCGAGACTCGACGAGGTCGGGCTCCTCAACTCCCATCACCGGCCGAGCTTCTTCATGGGCATCGACGAGAAGCGCATGGTGCTCTCCCAGGCCGCTCGGGTGGCCACGTGGCATGCCACGACCGCCAGTCCCGACGAGGCCACGCCGCGGCCCATCAGGACCGCTTCAGCCACGCTGGTGCGACCTGTTGCTCTCGTCTCCGAGCCCGGCGACATCGCTCGAGCCCAGGGCCGTCTTGCACGGTTCCTCAGGCCCATGCACGCCCACGACGCGTTCTACGACGGTTCACCCGAGATCACCGCCGATGCGGCACGCCAGATCACCGCGAGCCAACTGTTTCTCTGTGATGCCTTCGCTCGTGCCGCTGACCGCAACACTGGCATCTCAGGCTTCTCGGGATTCTTCGCCGATCGGGCTGAGGTGCTGGCGGCGTTGCAGCCACGGATCGCACACCTAGTCGATGTGCGTGATCACCCCGAGCCCAACATGCGACGGTTATGGCAGCAGGCCGAACTCACCACCGCGGTCACGCGCATGCTCGACCATGACGGCGACCTCCGGCTTGGGCCTACGCAGATGCTCGAGTTGGCCCGGACCACCCACGCCGCCACCCAGAATCTCGGCAAAGCGCTCCGACGAGAGGTACTGCGCACCAACACCAACCTCGTCGACGCCAACCCGCGCTACGAGGGCGGCCCACGGCGAGTCGCCCGACGCTCGCCTCTGGAGACCACGCTGACCGATCTGGTCAACATGCCGTCCCCCAGTGAGCCGGCCACTCGATTCGCCCATTCCCTGCAACGAATGGCACTTCAGCAGTCCCTGAGCCTGACGCCGATCGTGTCCGCGAGGACTCCATCGCCCTTTCCCGTGGCCCGCCCGGCGACCTTTGGCGCGCCACAGTTCTGAGCACCATCGACCTTGACCTAGCGCCGGGTCCACGGCTCCGGCCAGCGGCGGCCGCGGCCACAGCTATTCCTGGCAGGACCCACGCGCTCCTCAGCCGGCCAAGCAGTGGCGCAGCGCCACCCGCACGAGTTGACTGCGGCTGCTGGCTCCGCTGCTCTCAACCAGGGCGTCGATGATCTTCATGTTCGCTTCTGCAGTGTCGAAGCTGATCGTCGTCCGCTTGCCCACGACCGTTCTCGTCGCGCTTGTCACGGGGAACAGGTCGTTGCCCTCTATGCCGGCGTTGTCGGCCTCGACGAGGTCCTTCAGCCTGTGCCGGGTTGCTGCCAGGCTGTTCAAGATGAGCTGGACCTGGGAGATCTTGGGTGTGTTCTTTCTGCGTTCGGTAAGGAGATCAACGATGTCCTGCGGGAGGCTCAGTGTCGTCCGCTTCATCCCGCCGGTGGCGTCCTGGGACTTGGTGCGCGCCGGCTTCTTTGTTCTCGGTTCCTTTGGGGTTCGAGGTGTCGGCGCATCTGGTGCCGTGGTCTGCTCGGACGTCGTGGCCCTCGTCATGGGTTCGACCGAGGCCGCCCGCTTCTCAGGCTCGCTGCGTCGTTTGGGCGGCAAGGCGTCGAGGCGTCCCTTGACCAGCCCGAGTGCGGGTGCCATTGGGGTTCGCTCCTCGCTCATGCCGTCGCCGCCTGGTTTTGCGTGGCTTCGGCTTCCTCGGCCGCCCCGATGCGCTTGAGGAGTTCGTCGGTGAGCAGCACGTAGTCCTCGGCGAGGGCTGGTGCCGAGCCGGCGATGCGGGACTGGCTACGGCCTTCCTTGAGGGCCTTCCAGTACGGCTCGGCGTTGTGGACGACCTCTGCCAGCTCGTAGATGAGTTTGCCCTTCTCTCGCCCGTCGTCTGCGGCGGCCTCGGCGTGGCGGATGATCGACTCGAACAGGAGGGTGGAGTCTCCTAGGACGGTCCGGACGTCCTCTGCAGCGAAGCGGCGGCGTACGGTGGCAGCCGATCCCATGCCGAAGAGCACTGCACCCAGAACGTCGATCTCGGGGTTGACCTCGCGAATCGCGACGACCTGCTCGGCGAGAACACTGAGGCCCTTGATGCTGGCTCGGTCCGACTTTGTCGGGATCACGATCCAACGAGCTGCCGCAAGTGCCAGCTGTACGAGGGCGGAGCGACGTGATGGCGGTGTGTCGATGATGATGAGCGCGTAGTCGTCTTCGATGCCGCGCAGTGCGTCGCGGAGGATGGTGCGGCCTTCCAGTCCACGGCGTTGGCGGGCCAGCACGATCTCTTCGAGCTCGTCGAGCTCGCTGCCGCCGGGGATGACGTCGAGGTTGGGCCTCACTGCCTCCAGGACCGGCGCCAGGGACTGCTCTCCGTTGAAGAGGGTCTTGACCAGGTACTTGCCGTTGTCGGCTGCGGGGCTGTCGGCGTATCCGAGGTCGTAGCCGAGGTTGGCCTGAGAGTCCAGGTCGATCAGCAACGTCTTCATCCCGGCCTGGGCTGCGAGCCCCGCGACGTTGGCGGCGCAACTCGTCTTGCCGGTTCCACCTTTGCCGGTGGCGAAGACGACTACTCGAGACAGTTCGCTCATGCGAGAGATTCTGCACGTCCCCGGTGTCGGACCCGTTACGACACGCTTACGTGCCCCGTGTGTTTTGGGTATTAGGCCCGTAGGTGTGGACTACCGGGCTCGTACGTTCGCGCGTAGGGACTCTCGTAGCGGGGAGCGTACCGAGGCCGTAGTTCTCCGTTGTGATTGGCATATCGGTGGAGTACGTGTGGTTTGCCGTGTTTGGTACGGCTCCCGTTAGCGCGTGGGCTATGTGTCCGGTACCGGGGTGCCTACCGGCGCGTTACCGGACGGATAGCGGAGAACGCCAGGGCGCCTGCTCTATGAGGACTGAGGCTTGGTCGGGGGTGATGCGGGATCTCCGCAGCACACTAGGAGGGCTGTCAGAGACGTTCTGACGCCCTTGTGGCTCGTCGGCGAGCCCGGGGTCCGTCGACGGGGAATGACGGGCCCCAGAGACGCGTGTGGTGCATGGGCTGTCATCCCGCTGCTCGCGTGGCCAGGGCAGCTGGATGGGTGAGCTCGAGTTGCCGTTCCAGGAAGAGTTGATCTCGGATCTGGACCGAGTCGCCCCAGGGCGCCTCCTGTGGCGATGGCACTGCGGTGGGAGCGGGAAGCCCGAACTCGGCACGATGTCGTGCCCAGGCTGATACCGCCAGGCCGCGCTCCTCGCGCCCAAGCTTCTCGAAGCGGGCCCTGCGATCGAGGGATCTTTGCAGGAATGCGTCGGGCGAGAGACTGTTCATCCAAGCCTGGTGGTGTTCGGACTCTTTGCCTCCAGCCGCGATCCGCGAGCGTGCAAGCCTCGCCTTGACTTGGGCTTGCTTGCTGATGGTCAGCTTCTCGAACGTCGCGCCCCAGCGCGCTCGACGCTGGCCCCGTTCCGCTGGGGACAGCTCCTCCCACCAGGCCCGCTCCTTGGCCTTCTGTGCCTTGAGTGCGCGAGCTCGCTGCGCCGACCAGTCGGAGGTTTGCTGACTCCGGTATGCCGCGCGCTCGGCTTCGATCTGGGTTTCAAGGCGAACGTAGGCCTGCTGGGCACGTTCTTCGACGCGGACGGAACGGGGGCCGGCCGCGGCGCACCAGTGTCCTTGTTCGTCGACGCGCGCCAAGCCGGCCTGGGCCAGCGCGATCGCCGCTCGTCGCGCTGCGGCGAGGTTGCTTCGGGTGGGGGCAGTGTCCCTGCTGTTCACCAGGCCGGCTTCAGTAGTGAGTTCGGGCAGGGGCAGGGGGGTCTCTTGCGCCAGCAGGGTCCGCCAGAGGGTGTGGGAGGCGCGGGGGAGGGTTTGCCAGAGGCCGCGAGGGGTGGGGGGTGTGTGAAATCTAGGTGGGGGGATTTGGCTGCACGCCTCGACGGCATCGATCTCGAACTCGAAACTGGTCGAGTCCCGTTCGCTGTAGGACAGGCAGTCGGTGTGGAGTCGCCCGATCGTGCCGTTCATCAGCCGGAGTGCGACTCGGATGGTCTTGCGGTCCGTGATCCCGGTGTCTTTGACTAGGTCGCGTTCGGGGCATGGCACCCGGAGTGACGTGGTGGCGAGCATGCGGTCAAGAACGTGGTGCCCGACCAGGAGGAGTGCCGGGCGTGATCGCGGCGTTTGGGTCCACATGAGGTCCCTGAGTTGGCCGCGTGCGGCGGCGATTGCGGCAGCGATCTGAGCGGATGGCTGTCGGGGGGACTGTTGAGCGGGTGTGGGGGAGAACGCCTCGGCGGCTTCGACCGATGGGTTCCACACGTAGGTGGTCCACCATTCGCGACCTCGTGCTCGAGCCTTCACCATGGCAGCGGGGTGCGACTCACGGATCAGCTGCCAGGCGAGGTCAGCGTCGCCGATTGCCCACACCAGTTCGCGGGTCAGGCCGAGTTCAGGCAAGGAGAGGGTGCCGTCGACTGGCCGGTAGCTACCGAGGGCTGATGTGTCCCCCGTGAGCAGATAGCGGCGCCACTGGGGGCTGATGTGGCGTCGGTGGCGTTGGAGCGTCAGCGCAGCGACGTCAGCGCCGGCGTGCTGGGTTGATGTTCGACGCTTCGGTGGGGCTTTGCGGCGTGGTGGCCGCCCGAGAACGAGTTCGGGTGCGTGGGGGAGAACCTGCTTGAGCCGGCGGAGGGCGTCTCGCAGGTCTCCGGTCGGCCGTGTGACCGCACCGGAACGGTGCGGGGAGGACAACGGGCGTACGGAGGTACGGGCGTTGAGGTCGTTGTGGGTCAGACCCAGTTCGTCGCGCTTGGCCGCCACGAACTCCTTCACCTCGTCGCATCGCGCGCGGGGAGCGGTGAAGATGTGAAACCGGCCGTCGGCGCCGCCTGAGGGTCGCACCAAGTGCCAGATGTCGCTTCGCTGGAGCCAGTCGACGATCTCGTCGCGGATCAGATAGCCGAAGTCTCCGGGTTGGTCGATGTCGACGGCGAGTGCGCCTTCACGCAGCCGGCCGAAGATGGCCGTGACGTTGCCCTTGCCGACGAGCCCGATCCCGGCCTGGAGGGATGGGATCGCGATCGGCAACCTGTCGTTGCTCGAAGAGCCGAGGGCGTGCCATTCGGTGGGGGAGAAGAGCCATTCATCGAGCGCCGTCAGGGCTTGGGCAGGCGACACCGCAGTTGGGCGTGAACCAGCCGACACGGCGGAAACGCCGTCGACTTCTTCGGGGTCGTTGGAGCGCGACGATGTTAGAGTGGGCAGCACGAAGCCATCCCAACCATCTCCTTGCACAGAGAACTGGGGCTTTGCTTTTCCGAAGGGCGACCGTTGGCGCGGTCGCCCTTCAACATTCTCGGGGTCCTGCCCCGATCGCGTCAGACGGCGATGTCGAGCATCCCCTGTCCTTCAGCGATGTAGGCGTGCATCTCCTCGATGTCGTACTGCTTGAGTCCTTCGCCTAGTAGGTACTCGAGGACGTCCTGGTAGGTGCGGCCAGTCGTCGTGGCGAGGTCGAAGATGACCTCGGCTTGGGCCATCGGCAACTGGAACTTGAGCGGCTTGCGCTCTCCCTTGAACGGGGTGAAGGTCGACAGCTTGGTGACCAGCTCGTCTCGGCTCACGCGGAGGGCGTCAGCCGTGACGGCCTCGGCGACTTCCCCGTAGGGGCGGTCGTCAGTGACGTGAGCGATGAGTTGGACGTGGCCGACCTTCTCCGGTGAGAGTTTGACAAGGAAGCCGTGGCGCTTGCCCTTGGAGGGTCGCCCGGCAGGCTTTCGCTTCATCGCGCGCTGGGTATCCATGCTGGAGATATTGCCGCAGGGTTCGCTTGCCACTCCGACGCCACGCCGAGGAGATTTCTGGAAATGTCTCCGAGGGCCATCAGCCCCGGAGCCCGTCGACTTCGACGGGACGGTGAGACGGCGGTTGCACGTGAGGGAGCCTTCGGCAACTCGGAGCATGACCCTATGAGCAACCGGGCGCACGCTGGATCGGACAACCAGGTGTGAAGTCGGCAATCACGGCTCCCCGAGAGCTCCTACTCGTTGGCTGGGGGAGTGGGACGGCCGCCCAGGTGGACCTGCCGCGCGTCGACCGCCTCGGTTGGTCGAGCGCCCACATCACGACCCGACGGATGCCGCAACGACAGCCTCGGGGGTGTTCGGACAGGGTCGAGTCTTCGCGTACGGCCAGAGGGGACTGCCGGCTCACTACCCGTGTCGCGGAGGCTCGTTCGGCTTCTCGGGCTCGCCGAAGCGTCGAAGCGCATCCAGCAGCTCGTCGAGCCTGTCTTGGTCGATCGAGTAGACCTTGTCCTCGTCCACCGTGAGGACGCCCGTTTCAATCAGAGCTCGGGTGTTGAGTGAGACAACGGCGCGTTCCACCCCCAGCGCGCGGACGGCGTCGATCTGACGGCCCGGATGGCTGGCGTAGTAGTGGATGAGGTGAACACGCAGTTCACTCCCAAACGCCTGGGTCGCGGCGTACACGCTCATAGGCGTGGGGACCGCGATGCTGAGACGTTTCGGCACGAACGCATTGTGCCGTCCTCGGCAGTCGGCATGCCCGGTGACACCTCACAGACTGATTGACAATCCACGATTGACAATCCACGATTGTAGCGTGAGTCAACCACCGTGGACTGTCTGGGAAGGCCTCGCTGCAGGAACCGGGGCACCTGGTGTCCGAACTGCGGCCCCGGCGGTTGCCTATGTGGACATGACAGGTGCGGAGGTCCTCCACGATCCGCAACAATGTCGCCAGATCTACCGCTCGGGAGCGTCGATCCACATGGACACAGCACGGGGGAGTACGCAGTCAGCGTCGGCCCATGCTCTGGCATGCCCACCGTTGGACCGGCCTAGGGCGCAGATGGGGACCGTTCGATTCGCCATCCTGGGCACTCCCGCCGGGAGGCTGGCCGGGATGAACCTGCGACGGGGGAGCGGCCGCGTTCGGCGGCCCTTTCTGCATGCGCGCCAAACCCCCCGGCTCCAGACCTACCGCTCAGCCAGGTCGCGCGTGGGGGCGGTGGAGAGGACAGGCCCCCAGGCCATCCCCACCGGCTTCGATGCAAATGCCCCGGACGTCCACCGGCGCAGTTGCAACCAAATCTCCGTCGCCGTGAGTCGACGGACCCGCGGCGCGGCGAACCCGAGCGCCACGCTCGCGGACAGTGGCCGCGTGACCCACATTCCCCCAGTGGGTCACGCGGCCTTCACGTTGACAGCAACAGCCCAGGGGCATGCCGCCCGAGGGCTCCGAATCCCGCGCACCGTCTCGGTCACACCTGAGACGGCTCGGGACACCAGGAGGACGCCATGACCCGCCACGACTACACAGGCCACCGCATGCGCCGGCGCACCACCACTGCACTGACCGCCGGGGTCCTCGCGGTCGCCCTCGTGGCGAGCGCCTGCAATGGCGGCGGCGAGGAGCCCGAGACGACCCTTCCACCGGAGACCATCACCTCCACGCCCACCGAAACACCCACGGCCACCCCCACGAAGGACCCCGACGCCTGGCGCGCCAAGTTCAAGCCGGCGCAGCTCGAGGCCTACGACGCGGCCCTCCAGAGGTGGGAGGAGTACGAAGCGCGTGTTGAACCGATCTGGGCCAAGGGCGAAGCGACCCCAGCTGCGGAGAAGTTGTTCAAGGAGTACTTCCCGCACCCGATCTGGCAGGACCAGTTCAAGCAGCTCCAGACCTACGAGCAGGTCAAGGTCAAGACGGTTGGCACACCGGAGATCTACTGGTCGGAGGCCAAGTCGGTCACGAAGAGCGGCAGTGGTGTGCAGATTCGGCAGTGTGTCGACTACACCGAGGTGGTGGGCACCCAGGACGGGAAGCCCGTTGTTCGTTACCCGTGGATCGAGAAGCCGCAGCTCCGAACCATCTATCTCAGCCAGCCTGACGGCTACGACTGGCTCATCTTCGGGGTCGTCGATATTTCAGGGGGGAAGAACCGGCCATGCACTCCGTGATCAGAACATCGCTCAGTGGCTTGGTGACTAGCGTGGTGTTGCTCAGCCTTACGGTCGGGCTTGCTCATGCCGATGACCCACCCGACCTCGACTGTCCGGTGGGACAGGTCCCAGGCGAAGGGCCGACAGGCTGGATCTGTATCCCCGTGACCGACCCCGGCAACGGCGGAGAAGAAGGTGGCGAGGAACCGGACAACGGGGGGACCGAGCCGGGATCACAGTCCTGCCAGGACGAGAGCGGCAAAAAGATCCCATGCACGACCGAGCACGGCACCTGGAGCTCGTCCCACAACTGCTACGCCAATCCGATGGCGCCTCAACCGGCCGCAGACCAGACTGCGTACTGGAAGGGCAACGATCCGACCACGGGCAGCATCTGGGTCTGCGCGGGTGCTGGGGTCGCGATCCCCGCGAACACATGGTTCGTCCCCGGGGGCGCGGCTCCGCCTGACCCCGGTGAGATGGCCGAGACGATTGTGAAGGCGATGCCGCTGGTGAAGCCAACGGTGCACATGGCTCCGCAGCCGCCGCTGATGACCTACGTGGGACTCGAGACGTGGTTGTGGATGGGGGAGAGCCAGTGGCGCAACGTCACTGGCAGCGCCTCGATCGGGGACACCACGGTCAGTGTCGTGGCCGAACCGATTCGGGTGACCTGGGACCTGGGTGACGGCATCGAGACCTGCACCTCAGCTGGTCGCAAGTGGGAGAAGGGCATGAGCTCGGACGAGCAGACCGACTGCTCTTACGCCTTCCAGCATGTGTCGGACTTCGAACCCAATGACGTGTTCCCGGTGACCGCGACGATCTCCTACGCCGTCAGCTGGACCTGCTCCGGAACCTGCATCGCCGGCGCAGGGACCCTCGGAGAGATCCCCGGCTTCACCAGCGACGCTTCCACCATCCGGGTCGGCGAACGTCAGTCGGTGGTGGTCCGATGAGGAACCAAGGAGACACCGTGAGCACCACCACCGACACCAACGTGAACGGACAGCGCACAGGGCGCCGGGCGGCCGAGAGCCCCGGACTGATGGCCGGTGGTCGTCGAACGAGTGCAGGCGGGCCGCAGAAGCCGAGGACCAGGTCATGGGGCCTGGTGGTGCTCGCAGCGCTGCTGGTGCTCGGTTCCGGCTTGGCGGTCGCTGCGTGGGGACTGCACGCCGGTCAGAAGACCTCGGTGCTCGTCCTGACCGCACCGGTCGCCAAGGGACAGACCATCGAGCGTGAGGACCTGGCCTCCCGGGCCGTGGCTGGAGTGAGCGACGCGATCGCCGTTGAGAACGCCGACACCGTGGTCGGACAGACTGCGGCCGTCGACCTGGTGCAGGGACAGATCCTGACCACCACGCTGGTCACGGCCGACCCGGTCCCGGGACCTGGGCAGGCGATGATCGGTCTGGCGCTCGACCCGACTCGTGTTCCGGGAGCGGGACTGACGGCCGGAGACCAGGTCGACGTCATTGCCGTCCCAGCGGGCAGCGGTGACGGCAGCAAGGATGCCGACACGGCTCTGGACACCCCGGTGGTGTTGACCGCCAGCGCGCAGGTCTTCGAGGTTGGTGGCGAGTCGGCAGCGGGCGGACAGCTCATGGTCACGCTGATCGTCGACGAGGGCGACGCCTCCAAGGTGGCCGCGTACTCCACGCAGAACCGGGTGGCCGTGGTCGAGACCTCAGCCGCTGGCGCCGGAGCCAGCGAGGGGGAGTGAGGCGACCCATGTTGATCAGCTTCGCGTCGGTGAAGGGCTCTCCGGGGGTGACCTCGACGGCCCTGGCGACGGCCGCGGTGTGGCCGCGGCCGGTGGTGTTGCTCGAGGCCGATCCCGCCGGCGGTGACCTGGCCTACCGGTGCGTGAGCGCCGGTGGTGGTCCGCTGCCGGGCGGCAAGAGCCTGCTCACGCTCGCGGCCGCGGTGCGCGGCGGCATCACTGGCTCACAGGTCGTCTCCGACCAGGCGCAGATGTTGGCGTGTGGCGTGCATGTGGTCCAAGGAGTCACCTCCACCACCCAGGCGCGGGGATTGGGCAGCCTGTGGTCTGAGGTCGCCGAGGCAGCTCGCGGTAGCGAGGTCGACGTGATCGCCGATCTGGGGCGGCTGGACCGGGGCAGCTTCACTATGCCTCTGGCCCAGGCCTCTGACGTCGTGGTGCCGGTGGCTGCCGCGTCGTTGGAGTCGGTGATGCACATGCGTGACCAGCTGCCCGAGCTCGTGCTCGCGCTGCGCCAGCAGGGGATCGTGAGCGTCGCTCCGGTACTCGTCGGGCCGGATGCCCACGCAGCTAGGGACTGTGGTGACTTCGATGCGTTGCTGGACCGCACCGGTGTCGATGTAGCGCCGGCGCGGCCGGTGCCGGTCGATCACCGGGCCGTGCAGCGCCTGGAGGCCGGCGAGAAGGGCACCGGCCGGCTCGGCCGATCACTACTCCTGAGGGCCACCCGGCTCATGGCCGAGGCCATGCTCGAGGAAGGCGCGGTGGCGCGATGATCGTGGATCCGGATCTGCTCAAGCGGGTGCACCGCGACGTCGGCGACCGGCTGCAACGTGAGCAGCTCGATCGCCGCCGTCAGGGACGGCCCGAGCTGTCAGGGCCGGCGAAGGAGCAGTACGCCCGCAAGCTCATCGCCGATGTGCTACGCGAGCATGCCGAGCAGCTGATGGCACGCGGCCAGGTGCCGCTGGACCAAGACGCGGAGCGCGAGCTCGCCGAAGGGGTTCACGCCCGCATGTTCGGTGCTGGTCGCCTCCAGGTGCTGCTCAACGACGACTCGATCGAGAACATCGACATCAACGGCGGCGATGAGGTGTGGGTGACTCGGGCGGGGAGCGCCACCCACGAGCGCGTGGACCCCGTCGCGTCGACCGATGAAGAGCTCATCGAGCTCGTCCAGGGGCTCGCGGCGTACGCCGGGCTGAACTCGCGGCCCTGGGACGCTGCTAACCCGGAGCTGAACCTTCAGCTTCCCGACGGGTCACGCCTCTC
Source organism: Nocardioides lacusdianchii (assembly GCF_020102855.1). GTDB lineage: Bacteria > Actinomycetota > Actinomycetes > Propionibacteriales > Nocardioidaceae > Nocardioides > Nocardioides lacusdianchii. The sequence goes on along the minus strand of NZ_JADHZD010000020.1, from coordinate 14,170 downwards.
GGCGATCATGGGCGTCACCGACCGGCCGCTGATCTCCATCCGCCGGCACCGCTTCGAGAAGGTGACCCTCGCTGACCTGGTCGGCAACAACACCCTGAGCGAGTCCGCCGCTGAGTTCCTCCGGGCACTCGTCAGCGCACGACAGAACATCATGATCGCGGGAGCCACCCGGGCTGGGAAGACGACGCTCCTGCGGGCCATGGCCGCTGAGATCGGTCCCGAGGAGCGGATCATCACGGTGGAGAAGGCGCTGGAGCTTGGGCTCAAGAAGGACACCGAGCGGCACCCCAACTGCGGTGAGCTCGAGGAGCGGATCGCCAACAGCGAGGGACAGGGCGCCATCCCGATGACCCAGCTGGTGCGGTGGACCCTGCGTGGGAACCCAGACCGGGTCATCGTTGGTGAGGTCCTCGGCGCCGAGGTGATCGACATGCTCAACGCCATGGGGCAGGGAAACGACGGCTCCATGTCCACGATTCACGCCCGCTCGGCCCGTGATGTCTTCAATCGGGTGGCCACCTACGCGATCCAGTCCGCCGAACGACTCCCGCACGAGGCTTCCTACCAGCTGATCGCCGGCGGGCTGGACTTTGTGGTCTTCGTCAGCCGCCATCCCAAGACCGGCGCCAGGCGACTGGAGACGATCTTGGAGGTCAACGGGTTCGACCAGACGGTGCAGGCGTCCGAGATCTTCAAGGCCAACGGCGCTCAAACGGCCGAGTGGACCGGCGTGATGCCCTCACGTGCCGACGAGCTCGAAGCAGCCGGGTGGGATGTCCCCGGCGGCGTAGGGAGCTGGTGATCCGCCATGACGTTGATCGTGCTCACGGGACTCGGCCTGGGTTTGGCGTTGGGTGCCGCGCTGCTGCTGCTGATCGCTGCGTCGATGGGCTGGAAGCCGGCGCGTAGCGGCCGGAGGTCTGGACAGCGACGCGGTGACGTCCTGTGGGGCGGTGCCGCGCGTCGTCGAGCCGCGATCGCGCTCGGCGTGGCGCTCCTGGTGGCAGCGGTGACGCGGTGGCCGGTCGCTGCCGGAGCTGCCGCTGCGGTGATCTACCTGTGGCCCACGATGTTCGGTGGCGGCCGAGTCGCCGCTACTCAGCTGGGGCAGCTGGAGGCGCTGGCCACCTGGACCGAGTCGCTGCGTGACTCGATCGCAGGGTCGGTGGGCCTGGAGGAGGCGATCCGGCACTCCATCCACGCCGCTCCACCGGTTCTCGCTCCCGCGCTGGAGCGTCTCGACGGTCGGGTTCGGGTGCAGATCCCACTGCCCCAGGCGCTGGCCGGGTTCGCCGAGGAGTTCAAGGATGCCTCCGCTGATCTGGTCGTGGCGGCGCTGATCCTCAACTCACGGCTACGTGGCCCGGGGCTGGTGGCCACGCTGACGTCGCTGGCCGCGGCCGCGCGCGAGGAGATCGACATGCGCCGGCGGATCGAGGAAGGCCGCAAGTCGCTGCGTCGGGCGGCGTTGATCATCGTGATCGTCACCGGCCTCTTCGCTGGTGGTGTCTCGGTGTTCTCCCGCGACTACGTGGCTCCGTACTCGACCCCGATGGGACAGCTCATGTTGGCGGTCGTGCTGAGTGTGTTCGCCGGTGGGCTGATGTGGATCCGCGCCGCAGCGAACGTCCAGCCACCCGAGCGGTTCCTGGTCAGCGTCGACGACGTCGATCGTGCTCTCCAGAGCGGTTCTCCGGTCGTGGGAGGTCGGCGATGACGTGGGGTCTGCTGCTGGGTTGCGTTCTGGGTGGAGCCCTGTGCCTGCTGCTGTTTGCCGTGGTTCCTCCTCGGCCGCGGTTGGCCACGTCGGTGTCACGCTGGGAGCAGGGCCGGGGCCGTCAGAGCGTCACCGCAGCAGTTGACCAGGATGCCCGCGAACGGTGGGGGCGCTGGCTGGTCGCCCAGCTGGCGCGCCGTGGTGTCACCTTCGAGCAGGTGCGAGGCGACCTTGAGCTGGTCGACCGCACCCTGGAAGCGCACTTGGCCCGCAAGAGCGCTCTGGGCCTGTTCGGTCTTCTGCTTCCAACGTTCCTGACGCTGACCCTCGTGCTGATGGGCCTGCGACCCCCGATCGCCTTCCCGCTCGTCATCGGGCTGGCTCTGGCAGCGGGGTTCTTCTTCGTGCCTGACATCGAGGTGAGGAAGGAAGCTCAACAGCGCCGAAGCGAGCTGCGGCGCGCGCTCTCGTGCTACCTCGACTTGGTCTCCATGAGCCTGGCCGGCGGCCGCGGAATCCCCGAGGCACTTCCGACCGCCGCGCGAATCGGACGCGGCTGGGCCTTCGAGCTCATCCAGGACACCATCGACCACGCCCGCTACACCGGGGTCACCCCCTGGGCGGCGTTCGCGGACCTCGGAGACCGCACCAAGATGCCCGAGCTCCAGGACTTGGGTGGGTCGCTGCTCCTGGTCGCAGACGACGGCGCCAAGGTTCGCTCATCGTTGACCGCCCGAGCCGCCTCCCAGCGACGTCGTCAGCTCGCAGAGGCCGAGGGCGCCTCTGAGAAGGCCGATCAGACCATCCAGATGGCCCAGGTCGTCCTGGCGATCGGGTTCTTCCTCTTCATCGGCTACCCGGCGTTCGTCGCGGTCATGTCGGTCTAAGTCGCACCACCACAACCAACTCAACGGAGGAGAAAGCAGATGCAGGAAATCCAGTTCATCCAAGCCTGGGCGGCACTCGCGGTCGCCCACATCAGGGCGCGAAAGACCGACGAGACCGGCGCGAGCGAGCTCGCCACCATCGTCATCGTCACCGCGATCATCGCCGCGGCCGCGATTGCGATCGTCGGGGCGATCGTCCTCAAGTTCACCAACAAGGCCAACACCATCCCGACCGAATGAATCTTCTGGGCCGCGACGAGCGAGGAGCCACCAGCGTGATCCAGTTGGTGCTGATCGCCCCTGCCCTGCTGATGATGATGATGGCCATCGTCCAGTTCGGGCTGCTCGCCCACGCCCGCAACGTTGCCGAGCAGGCCGCACAGGAAGGTGCGGCGAGTGCTCGTAGGTTCGATGGCACGGAAGCCTCTGCCAAGGCCGACGCGTTGAAGTACCTCACCCTGTTGGGGCCGCAGACGTTGACGGACCGCGACGTCGTGGTGAACCGAGGCGCCCAGAACGCCACCGTCACCATCACCGGGAAGGTCCTGACCTTGGTGCCCGGCCTCGATCTGCACGTCCAGGAGAGCTCGACGGGGCCCGTGGAACGGTATGTCCCACCGGTGGTTCGGCCATGACGCGGCGGCGGCGAGGTGAACGGGGGACTGCGGCGATCGAGCTTGTCCTGGTGGCACCGGTACTAATCGTGGTCATGCTTTTCGTGGTCGGTCTGGGGCGGATGGCTCATGCTCGCCAGCAGATCGACGCCGTGGCCTCGGACTCGGCGCGAGCGGCCTCGCTGGAGCGGAACACCTCGACGTCGGCCCACGCGGCAAAGGTCGCGGCCGAAGCGTCCCTGGGCGATGCCGGGGTGAGCTGCACCAACCTCGACGTGAATGTCGACCTGGACAGCTACCAGCCCGGTGGCCAGGTCCGCGTCACCGTCTCGTGCGTGGCGAAGCTCGGCGACGTCGCTCTTGCCGGGTTCCCCGGCACCCGCAAGTTCACAGCCGAGGCAGTAGTCCCAATCGAGACCCACCGGGCCAGTTGAGGAGCAGGGAGAAGGCGATGACTCGCAGGACAGATGAGCAGGGAGCGGCCTCAATCGTGCTCGTGCTTTTCACGGTCGCGCTGCTCACTGTCGCCGGCGTGGTGATCGACAGCGGCTACGCCATGGCCTCGAAGAGAACAGCGATGCACCAGGCCGAGCAGGCCGCCCGAGTCGGAGCCGACGCACTCAACCGCGGTGCCCTGCGTGACGGCGTCACCCAGGTCGACCCCGGCCGAGCCCAGAGCAAGGCTCAGGCCTACCTCGCCTCGGTGGGTGCCGCCGGCACCGTGACCGTCGACGGTGGCGAGGTGACCGTCACCGTGATCGGTGAGCACGACACGAAGATCCTCTCGGCCGTGGGGATCGGGTCCATCCCCTACAAGGCATCTGCCACCGGCCTGTCCATCAACGAGGACACGCACTAGCCCCATTCAGCCCGGAAACACAGCGAAAGGCATCGGGGGGACTCACCGCACACCGTGAAGCCCTCCGACATAGATCAGGAGACCATGACGATGCGACTGCTCAAGGCCGCAGCAGCGGCAATCCTGCTGGTGGCGCTGGTCGTGGTGCCCCCGTGGGCACTGGTCCGGTTCATCGGGAGCCCGTGGCCGGCCGAAGGGGTCTCGCTGTCGGCACCGCTCACCGATGGCGCAATCCTCGGGCTGCTCGCGGTCATCGTGTGGATCCTGTGGGCGCAACTGATGGTGTGCATCGCGGTCGAGATGGTCTCCGCGCTGTCCGCCGACCGGCTGCAGCTGCGAGCGCCGCTGACCATGGGCGTCCAACAGCAGCTCGCGCGCAGCCTCATCGCTGCCGTCGTCCTGGCCACTGTCGCCGGGCCGGTAGCCATGTCGGGTACGGCTGTCGCCGCAGACTCGGCTGCACCTACGAAGCCAACGGCAAGTCCCACCACGAGCCAGGCAGCCCCATCCACCCAGGCCGAGGAGGACCGCTCGAGCGCGACGCCGGAGAGGAAGGCCGCCCAGGCGCCCCACGCGGCCGGGCGTCGCAACGCCACCGGGCCGGGCAGCACTGTGACCGTGATGCGCCTGGACTCCCTGTGGTCTATCGCGGAGCGAGTCCTCGGGGATGGCGACCGTTGGCCCGAGATAGCGGCCCTCAACGAGGGCCGCGTCATGCACGACGGCACCACGTTCATGGCTGCCGATCACATCCGGCCCGGGTGGACCCTGCTCGTCCCCGGAGCCACCGGCCTGGACCACGGCGGGGACATGCCGGCCGATCACGCCGCCTACCAGGTCAAGCCCGGGGACAGCCTCTCAAGCATCGCCGAGGAGGAACTGGGCGATGCATTGGCCTACCCGAAACTGTTCGAGGCCAGCACCAACATCGAACAGCCGGGCGGGACGCATCTGACGGACCCAGACTTGATCCAACCAGGCTGGACGATCGCCATTCCGGCACCCGAGCACGCACCTCCCGGTGCTGTTACGGCACCCCAAGAGCTAGACGATCAGGCGGGGGAGGCGCGCGAGCCGCAGCCGCAGCGTCGTGAGGCCACCCCCACCGCATCACCCACCACCCCGGCCGAGGCTGAGTCCGGCAACTCGAATCGGGGCGCCGCGCCGACCGCCACCAGCGTGGGCGAACACGATGACGAGGGCGAACTCACCGCACTACGGGCGCTGCTGGCCAGCGCGGTGTGCTTGTCTGCCGGGGCGTTGGGGTTGCTGATGACGAACCGGCGTCGCCAGTTCCGGCGCCGTCGGGTCGGGCGCACGGTGGCCTCCATCCCCGATGAGCTGCTCGAGGTCGAGCAGGCGGTCCACGAGAACGGGTCAGCAGCCCAAGAAGACGTCGAGTTCCTTGATCGTGCCCTGCGACATGTCGCGGCCTCGTGCAAGGTTGCCGAGGCCGCGATGCCGCAGCTGGGGGCCGCGGTACTGAGTGAGGAGGATCTGACGCTGCTGTTCACCCACCCGGCCCAGGCCCCGGTGCCTGAGGGTTGGACGTCCACCGATGATGCGCGCGCGTGGATGCTGCCTCGGTGGACCTTCCTCGAACCCGACCTGGAAACGCAGCCGGCGCCTTACCCCGCTGTGGTCAGCATCGGTGAGGACGACGGCGGCCGCACGTGGCTGCTGGACCTGGAGACCCTGGGCCGGTGCGGTATCGCCGGCGAACCCGAGCAGGTCACCGATCTGGTGCGGTTCGTGGTGGCCGAGCTGGCGGTGAACGCGTGGTCTGAGGGCAGCGACGTGTTGTTGGCCGATGAGTTCGGTACCGAGACGCTCGGTCTGAATCCGGCTCGGTTGCGGCAGGTCGCGCGTAGCGCGGCAATCGCCCGGGCCGAAGCCGTGCTCGGGGAAATGGATGCTGTGGAGGCCAACTTGGGGGCGGACCTGTTGACGCGGCGCCGCGATGGGCTCGTGTTGGATTCGGCCCACCCGGTAGTCGTCGTGGTCTCGTCCCGCCCCGCGGAGACCTTCCTCACCGGCGTGAGCCAACGAGACCGCTCACGAGTCGTGGTGGTGCACGGCGGGAATGACGACCCCGCGGTCGAGCTGGCGGGGGACGGCACAGCGTTCTTGCCGATGTGGGGGATCAGCCTCAGGGCGTTCACACTCCCGGCTGCCGAGGCGCAGGCTATGGCCGACCTGGTGGCCTCGACCCGCGACCTCCACGACCAGCCGGTGCCTGCCACCACCTCCGACGATGGGCCTTTGGGTAAGTACGCGAACGCGGACGGCTCGCTGCGCGAGGAGTACATCGAGCCGCGGCGCACCGAGGGCAACGACCCGTCCTCGCAGCTGCCCGAGGCCGACGCGGTCTACCTGGCCACGGCCGCGACGACGGCCGTCGATCTGGCTGTGGCCGCCCCAAGCGTGCCGGAGGAGACGCGTGCAGAGATCGCCTCGTTGGATCCAAACCTGGACCAAGACGTAGCGGATTGGTTCGACGAAACCTCGCCGCGACCCAAGATTCACCTCTTGGGGCCGGTCACGGTTACCTCCCTCAATGGCGGGGACCCGGGTGCGATCGACAACCTCGGAGGCACCATCTCCTTCATCGCCTACCTCGCGTGTCAGGACCGTGGGGTGACCGGCGAACGGGCCGCGGCGGCGTGCGGATGGGAGACCCAGAAGACGGTCCAGAACCGTGCCACCAATGCTCGGTTCGTGCTGGGCACTCGCCCGGATGGAAGTGACTGGCTCCCCGATGCGTCGATGAGCGACGGAGCCCGGCGGGGGAGCACCCCCACTTATGATCTGGTGCGGGGACCCGGCGGGGTTCTCAACTCCGCTGACCTTTTCGTCCGTTTGAAGTTCCGCGCACAAAAGCGCGGGGACCAAGGTGGCGAGGACGACCTGGTACGTGCCTTGTCGTTGGTGACCGGTGCCCCGTTCGAGGCCGCGACCGAGCACCGCTTCAAGTGGTTGTTCAAGGTCGGGCAGCAGCGCCACGACGAGATCTTGGTCGGGGCTATTCATGACGCCGCGCACGTCTTGGCTACGCGGGCGGTGGCCGAAGGCCGCACTGATCTGGTCCGGCTCGCGTGTGCGGCTGCACAGTTGGCCAGCCCGCACAGCGACATTGCCTGGCTCGATGCGGCCGCAGCCACGGAGGCGGAGTCGGGACGCGATGCTGCCGGGGCACTGGTGCGTGAGCAGGTCCTCGAACGGCTTGATGAAGACCTTCCCGCGCGCTCAGAGATGATCGTGGATCAGCGCGAGTGGGGTGCCACCGGCTGACCCCAACCGCCTTCCGCGAGCCCCGGCCCTGACCCCGATTCACGTTGTGAACCCGGGGTCAGCGGCATTTCTGGGGGCGTGCGGGGGGCGGGCGAACTTTTCTTTGGATCTTCTCTCCGGGCACGTGGTGAACGCTGCATACCCCGGTTGACCTGCGGGTTTGTCTTTGGTGAGCGGGTTTGGTGAGCGGCTGGTGTGCCCGGTGGTGGCCGACTTCGTCGACTTGGTGAGCGAAGTGGTGAGGGGTCGGTCGTGTCGTGGGCGCGTCCTGAACCGCGTCTGCCTCCGGAGGCCGCCATGTCAACCACTCACCCCTCCTGCACGAGCGTCGCCCAGACTCCTGCTCCATGCCGGGGGGTGGGCGCCGACCCCGCGCTCGGATTAGTCGAGGTCGATCTGAGTCAGTTCAAGGCGCCCTGGCGTCCCTTGGCTGCGGCTGTGCTGCACACGCTGCGGAGCAGCGGAAAGTGGGCGGTGTGGTCCACGCCCGGGTCAGCCCTGAGCCACTTCGCTAGTCTCGAGGAGGCCTGCGCCGCGCATGAGCGTGGGGACGCTCGCTGCTACCAGGTGGTCGCCGAGTTGGCCGCGTTGGGAGCCCGCCGCGGCGGCGATGATGACGACGCCGCCTTGGCGGTGGTCCTGATGCTGGCTCGCGGAATCGACAAGCTGGCCACGAGGCTGTTGCGCGACGTGTGCGAGATCGACCACGTCAACACCGCGGTGTGGGAAGAGGTCAAGGCTGCCGAGCCACAGCTGGGGGCACGGGCGGCCCAGTACCTCCTGCAGCGGGCCCGGCAGCGGTTGTGTCGGCCCGCGTCCGGGATGGTCTCGCGGGTCGAGAGCATCTCGCTGGAGCACTACACCGAACCGGCGACCTCAGGAGGACACGACTGGAGCATCGACCTGGCAGACCCACAGGTCGAGGACCCGCTCGGGGATCTGGTGGACCTGCTGGCCTGGGCAACTGGGGTCGGGGTCATCGACGCCGCCGAAGTGGACTTGCTGATCGAGCTGCTTGCTGAGGAGACCGCTGGACTCGCACGCGAGGAGGCCCAGCGTGTGGTGGGCGAGCGGCACGGGGTGGCGATGCGTACCGTGCGACGTCGACGCGATGCCACCACGGCACGCCTGCGTGACGCCGCACCCGCGTATCTGGCCGCGATCGCCTAACCCAACCGGCGTTGGGTGTCCCGGCCCGACCCGACGCCTTCGAGCACTCGTCTTCCAGCTCTTGGCCGCTCCCTGTCCGATCCGGGCCGGGACCGGTTGCTGTTGTAGGCATGAGCGAGCACTCCGATCTCCCGACAGCCCAGCCCGAGGAGCACCCCTCACCCGAGGACGTGGCCCGGTTGCTGGAGGTGGTCAGCGACCACAGCGTTGACCACGCCCTGTCCGACATGGAAGCGATGCTCGCCCGGCTCCGGGCCAACGCTGAACTGGCGATCGTGGCTCGGCGTCAGCTCCGAGAGACCCCGCCCCAGGTGTTGCGCGAGGCAATGCGCCTGAGGGCCGCACAGATCGAGTCAGCGCGATGAGCACCACCAGTACCGACTCACGGGCTCGGGCCTACTCCACCCGTGAACTGCGGGCCGCTGCCGCGGCGTTGGCAGCCGGCAAGTTCGCGTCCGCACCTGCCACTGACCCCACGCCCGCCACGTCGTGCGGCCACCTCGACGAACCCAACGTCGCCCCGGCACTCGCCCTCGGGCCTGCTTCGCAGCTTGTCGTCGATGCCGGGGGGCGCGGGTCTGCCGTCGGCGAGGTAGGCGAGATCATCTCGAATCTGGTGCGGGTGCGGGCCGCACACGCCGGCGCCGGCGGCTCCACGATCGCCTTGGCCATCGCCGATGCGGCTGACGCCACCGGACTGCGCACCAGAGTGCTGGACGCGGCGGCACCGCGATGGTCGGGCCTGGTCGGTGCCACGGTGACCGAACTGGGTGCCCACCAGGGGTGGCGACGGGGTCGACGCGGCGCCAACGTGCTCATCGAACGTGTCGAAGACCCGGTCGAGCTCGTGTCTCAGGTGCCACTTCCAGGTGAGTCCACTGGAGTCGACCTGACGGTCCTCGATGCTGGCTGGTCGTGCCGCGAGCTCGATGCCTCGACCGCTTCACCGAGCTGGATCACCGCCTGCGCTGCCGCGGTCGACGTTCTCGTGACCCGACCCGTCGAACTGGCGTTGAGCCAGACCGAGGCCACCCTCGGCGAGCTGAACAAGCACCACGGCCTCGACCAGGTGCTCGTGGTCGTGGTTGGGGCCGCGAAGTGGGGTCGCGAGCTGGCCACGGCCGGGCCACGGCTGCGCACCGCACACGAACGCGCCGCGGTGGCGTTCATGCCGCTGCTTCCCATCAAGACCCTGCCGGGGCTGGGGCCAGAACCGCTGCCCCGGCAGCTCACCAACCCTGCCCAGCGACTGCTGGAGCAGATCACCACCGTCACCGGGCCGCTCACCGCGAACCGGACCTAAATGAGGAGAACACGAATGATCATCCAGGCCATCTCCGAGGTCGCCACTGTGGTGACGACCCTGTCCGGCACGCTCCAAGCCGAGGGCATCAGCAACGTGTGCCCGAAGGCACCGGCCGGCGTCAGCGGCTACGTCAACGACATCATCAGCTGGGTCAAGTACGGCGTCATCGCGCTCATCATCGGCGCCGGGTTCGCCTCGATCGGTGCCATGGTCGTGGGCAAGATCGGCTCCAACGGCCGCGCCGCCCAGATCGGCGCCTCGGGGATGTTCTGGACCGTGCTGGGTGCGATCGGGTTCGTGGTCATCTACGGCGTCCTGAACGGCATCGTCGGGAAGGGCTGCTGAGTCATGTCCTCGAGGACCCGATCCAGGCTCACGGCTTCGGCCGTCGACCCGCAGACCGAATGGACTCGGCGGCGGCTCCAGACCTTGCTGGGAGCGGGCCTCGTGCTCACCTTGGTGCTCACCGCTGGTGTGGTGTGGACCGTGGGCAGCCTGCTCACCAACGACTCGCCGCGCGACCAGGCGAGCACCGGGCAGGCGTCTGCCGAAGACAAGCTGGCTGCCGACCCGCTGCCGTCGGCGGCACCCGAGGCAGCCCAGCCGGGCGTCGACTCACTGTCCTCAGGACAGACCGGCACCATTGAGCTGCCGTTGCCGATGGAGGTCGGTGAAGCGGGCGTGGCCACCGGCTTCCCGCAAACCACACAGGGTGCGCTGGCGCAGCTGGCCGCGATCAACTCCGCGGCCTTGACCTCAGCATCGGTAAGGACTGCCCAGCAGGTCATCGGCCACTGGTCGACACCGGGGGGACCCACGACCCAGAACTGGTCGGGGGTCAAAGCGGTGGCCACGCTGCTGGAGTCTGCGGGGCTCTCTGCGGATGGCGCCGGCTCGCTCGTGGTCGGGGTGGAGCCGAAGATGGGGTTCATCAAGGGCAGCGTCGGGGAGGACTTCGTCGTCCCGTGCATCGACTTCATCATCACGGCCACCCCCACCGGGGGCCAGCCACAACAGGTTGCGGCGGCCGACTGTCAGCGAATGGTCTGGCGCGAGGGCCGGTGGGTGATCGGCCCAGGCACGGAGCCCGCGCCCGCGCCGTCACTGTGGCCGGGCACCCAAGAGTCCTTCGATGCTGGGTATCAGTGGCTGGAGGTGCCACAGCAATGACTACCTTGACGACCTATCTGGTCCCGATGATCGACCTCAACCCGCTGGACTGGCTGGGCAACAAGGCCAAGGAGGGTCTGGCCGACGGATTCACCTCGATGATGATGAGCCTGTGGTCGGCGGGCATGTGGATGCTCAAGACCGCGTTCGGCCTGATCGACGGGTTCACCCCCAACGTCGCCGATCCTGATCTGTCCAAGCTCTACTCGGTGACCTTGTGGATCTCACTGGCGGTCGCCCTCGCTGTCGCGTTCGGCCAGATCGGCCTCGCGGTCGTGCGCCAGGACGGCCGCGGGTTCGGCACCGTGCTCGTGGGAGTCATCCAGTACGGCGCTGTGGTGACCTGCTGGGTGGGCGTGTGCGCCAGCCTGATCGCCGGCGCATCCGGGTTGACCCACGGCTTGTTGGACACCCTGCTCGGCGTCGACTCATTCTCGGGCTATGCGGCCGGGGACGGGTTCGTGGACAAGGTCTCCGGCACCGTCCAGGCCGCCACCTTGGGAGTGACGTCGCTCTTCGTGATCATCCCCGCCGCGTTCGGCCACATCATCATCATGCTGGTGCGATCCGGTGCACTGCTGATCCTGACGGCGCTGATGCCGCTGGCTGCCGCCGGGTCGCTGTCGGATGGGTCCAAGTCGTGGCTATGGAAGTCGGTGCGCTGGTTCTTGGCGTGCGTGTTCATGGAGCCACTGCTCGCACTCGTACTCGGGTTGGGCACGCAGTTCGCGTGGGCGGGGATGCCGGACGGTGCCGACGGGTCCTCCACTGCGGAGAACATCGGCATCTCGGTGGTGGGCGGCGTCATCTTGCTCATCGCCTGCTTCACCCCCATGGTGCTGTTTCGGATGCTGGCCTTCGTCGACCCCGGCACCGCATCGGGGGCCTCCTTCCGCACCACGATGAACGCCAACGGCGGGGTAGCCGGCCTCCTCAAGGGCGGCGGTCAAGGTGGAGCCCAGGGCGGCGCCGGGGCCGGGTCCGGAGCAGCCAGCGAATCGGCGTCCGATGGTCGCACCAGCTCCGAGAACGGCGCCGAAAGCGAAACCGCGAACCGGTGGCAGTCCGGCGCGGTGAAGAAGGTCCTACCCGCGGTCGGCGGTGTCATCGGTGGCGCGATGGAGAAGACCGGCAAGGTCGCCCAGGTGGGTGCCTCAATGAGTGTCGACGTGCTCGGCCAGTCCGGCATCGGCAACCAGGGCTACTTCGACACCAGCCACCACACCAGCCCTGGTCGGCGGGGCCGTGGACGCGGGCACTACCAGCAGGAGCGGGCCGGCAACGCCCACTCCTATGACCACGACGCCGACCACGGCCACGACTCAGGCGATGAGCCCGGTTCCGGTGGCGGCCGGGGCGTCGCCGGCGACATTCCTCCCGAAGCCGTTACCGCCGTTGAAGATGGAGCGTTCCTCGCATGAGTGTCTATGGAGCATCGGCGACCCGTGATCTCCAAGGATGGCTGTTCGGGCTGACCGGCCCCCAGTTCTTCCTGGTGATGGCAGCCGGGCTGCCCACCTGGGTGGCCATGGCCGTGGGGGAGTGGCTCACGTTGCTGGTGCTGGTCCCGTTCTGGTTCGTGGTGGGACTGCTGGTGTGTCTGCCCATCCGCGGCTGGTCGGCGTTCCAGTGGATCGGCGTGGTGTTTCGCCACCTTCTCGGCTCCGCGTTCGGGTGGTCGCGGTTCCAGTCCAAGGCTGCCGCCGGCGACCTCGACGTCGGCTCCGGTGACCCCGACGACGGCGATGAGGGAGACTCGGGCGAGGCCGACCTGCCCGGAGTGTTGTCGCACATCCAGATCCATGACGGCCCTCCCATGACCGGCCAGTCCTCGAGGCCCGCCATCATCCAGAACCACGCCGCGCGTACGTGGGGTGCCACCGCCCGGGTGATCCACCCCGGCATCGGCATGAGCGATGACGCCGACCGGTTCCGGATGGGAGCCGGGCTGACCGAGATGATGGAAGCGGCCACCGCAGGAAACCAGATCGACCTGATCGCGGTCCAGGTGCGCACCATCCCCGACGACGGCACCGACCGGGCCGAATGGATACGCCAAAACGCCCGCCCAGATGAGCCCGAGGTCTCCGCCCGGGTCAACGCCCAACTGGACTCCATGACCGCAGGCGCAGCAGTGCGCCGCGAAGCATTCGTCACGATCGTGGTCCGCGAGGACGTGATCAACAAGGACGCCAAACGCGCCGGCCGCGGCGTCCTCGGCCGAGCCCGGATCCTCTACTCCATCCTCGCCGAGGTCGAGGCCCGACTGACCGGTTCGATCGGCTGCACCAGCGTCCGCTGGCTCGACACCGCCGACCTAGCGGTTGCCATCCGCACCGGGTTCGAGCCCGGTGACGCACCCGCCCTGGCCGATGCTGCCATTCATCACCGAGACGACCCCACGATCGCCGCCGGGGTTCCGGTCGCGGCCGCGGGCCCGACCCATGCCTCGACCGCGATCCGTTCCTACCGCCACGGCGATTGGGAGTCGATCTCCTCCACGATCCTGCTCCCGACCAAGGGTGCCCGGATGGGTGCGCTGGCCCGGGTACTGGTGCCCTCCCAGCCCGGCGAGCGGCGTTCGATGACGGTGTTCTACCGGCCGGTGTCCCAGCAGTTGGCCGATCGGGCGACTGGGCAGGCTCAGATGTCGGCAACGATGGCCGCCACGATCAGGACCCGTATCGGTCAAACCGAACGGGCCAAGGATCAGCGCTCAGTGGGCAAGCTGCATGAGCGCGACGCCAAGCTGGAGATGGGCCGGTCCCTGGTGAAGGTCTCCTCAGCTGTCTCGATCACGGTGCCGGCCGGCTGGAACACCCAAGACTTCGGCCGACGCCTCGACGCCTCGATCCGCATCAGTGGCTTCACCCCGTTGCCACTCGACGGCGCCCACGACGCCGCCTTCGCGGTCGCAGCCATCCCTCTGGGCGCTGGCCTGCCCAAGCGACGCCGCTGACCCCTCCGCCTACTCACCCCGAGCACAGGCAAGACTGTCCGGTCCCCACTGTCCGATCCGGGGACCGGACTGAGGTTCCCCCCGGACCGTAGAGGCATCGACAATGAGGATCGAGATGCCAGAGAAGCGGAAGAAGTACGACCGGGAGTTCCGTGAGGGAGCTGTCCGGATCGTCGAAGAGACCAACAAGCCGATCG
>NZ_JADHZD010000002.1 GCF_020102855.1 Nocardioides lacusdianchii | reverse complement strand
GCCCGCTGCCGAGTCAACATCGTCGCCACCAACGACCCCGAGATCGGAGCTGATGATCTGCCAGCCCTGACCGCCTGACCCATCACGAAGGAGAACGCAGCGCTACACCACTACCGGGGACTTGACCCGAGCATCTACTGTTGCTCCAACAAGCCGGTGTTGCATCGACTGGTTGAACCTGGTCAATATGTCAGTTTCGCCTTCACCCAGCGGCTGGTCGACGAAGGCGTCGACCCGTCGGTCGGGTCGGTGGGCGATGCGTATGACAACGCACTCGCCGAATCGCAGATAGGGCTCTACAAGGCCGAGCTCATTCGCCCCGAGGGTCCGTGGCGCGGCGTCGAACACGTCGAGCTGGAGGCCCTGAACTGGGTCGACTTCTTCAACAACGAGCGCTCTCACGAGGCGCTGGACGACCTCACCCCGATCGCAGCCGAGGAACTTCACTACGCTGCAAGAAACAGGCTCCAGCCGGCCGGCTGAGCCATCAAACCCAGCCTCCGGACTCGCCGGGGCGGTTCAGATGTCACCTATCCGTGCAGCAGTCCCTTACTCCAACTGTGACGTGAAGCTGTTCGAGAACATCTCCCTCAACGCTTCTCCCGGCGCCACCTATGGACCCTATGCCAGCAGCAACGATGTTGGTGCAATGAATGACAAGGCGAGTTCGCCGCGCTTCTACTGAGCCCGGGGCTGCGAGCCAGACCGACCCGGAACGTCCCTCGTCTGCGCCTGGCCGGGAGGTGGCTTCGCGAAAGATGCCGCCTCCCGGACGGGGCCGTGACGAGATGTCGAGGTTCAGTCCAGCACCAAGAGGCCGGGCAACCCGAGCTGGTTGCAGGTCGCGGAGTCGCCTGGAAAGACTGCTGCCTGCCCATTGGGCAGAACGCAGGGAACCAGCTCGGGGATGGGGTACTCGCCTGTTGGTGAGGGCTCGGGCGTGGGATCGCCTCGGTCCTGCCAAAGAGCGCCAGCACGCCACTCTGCCGCGCACATCTCGACCAAGTTGGACACGACATCGGGTGTCCATCCATCGCTACTGCGGGTCGCGTTGGCTGCCGTGGAGCCAGGGAAGTCGTTGTCGAAGTTCCGGCTGACCTCCCAATAGCAGCGGCCGGAAGTAGTGACAGTTGCGGGCTTGAAATACTCGATGATCGTCGTGGCGGCTGCGGCGCCACCTCCAATGGTCAGGACAGCCGCTCCAGCAACGACAGCCGTGCGTCGGGACCAACGCTGGTGCCCAGATGAGGAAGCACTGGATTCCAGTGCCATTGCGAGGCGAAGACGGGCGATGTCGGCGCGCTTGCGCTCGGGAGGTAGGGGCGGGAGCCGCCCGGGGATGTCGTGTGTCATGGTGCTTCTCCTGGTCCGAGGTTGGTGGCCGGCTTCCGTGTCGTGGCCGGGGGGCCGGGTGGAGTCGCATGAGCGGGGAGCTCGGCTTGAAGGGCGTCGCGGAGCCGCATGCGAGCCCGAGACAGCCGCGACTTCACAGTGCCGACTGGCACGTTGAGGGCCATGGAGATCTGCTCGTAGGTCAGCTCAGAGGACAAACTCAGGGCGATGACGTCGCGCTCGTTCTCGGGCAGTCGATCCACCGCGACCAGCACACGGGCAGCCTCGTCCTTTGCATCGACCCTTGCCGCCACGTCGCCCTCAACATCGTCGGTGAGCACGCCGAGCGGGAGACGTTGCAACAGGCTGCGGTGGCGTCGCTTGGCCCTAGTCGTGTTGCGAACAACGTTGTGCGCAATGCCGAACACCCATGCAAGACCCGCGGACTCGGCGCGCAGCGTCGCGCGCAGCCGCCAAGCCTCAAGAAACACCAGCGAGGTGCAGTCTTGCGCCGTTTCCCACTCGCCGGTGCGTCTCAAACAGAACCCGAACACGGGATCAGACAGCTCGGCGTAGAGCGTCTCGAAGGCAATCGCGTCGCCAGCACGCACGCCGGACCACAGTTCGCACCCGTCGATCTGTCGCTCGGTCACATCAGTTAGTGTCCGCGCCTCGGCAAGGGTTCCAGAAACCGGCCGCAGATCTTGAAGCGATCAGGCAGTCAAGCAGGCGCTCATGCTCGCATCGGTAGCGGGGCCCACCTCTAATCTTGAGCTGGACGAATCTGGCCTCCACGGCGCCACTGGTCCACCCCATAGGAATGCCGCAACTGAAGGGGCCTTGGGATAACTCCCTGGTGCCAAGTCAGACCGTCACACCGGGGCCAGTTGCGGTTGACAAACTCACACCCGTGATGGGCGGTTCTCGGGCCTAGCGATCGGAAGGCCCAGTCCCGCTCGATCGATCGTTTCCGACCAGGCCTGGGGCCGCGCTGGGGCCGCAGAGCAACGAAAAGCGGCGGCTGCCGTTGGAAGACGTCGAAAGACGTTTCCGCAGGTCAGCCGCCGTTTTCGGCAACTACTGACAGAGGGTGAATACCGTCAAATCAGATGTCGTAGTACAGCTCGAACTCGTGCGGGTGCGGCCGCAGCTGGACCGGAGCGATCTCCTGGGTCCGCTTGAAGTGGATCCACGTCTCGATCAGGTCGTCGGTGAAGACACCGCCGGCCGTCAGGTAGTCGTGGTCCTCCTCGAGCGCGTCGAGCACGGCACCGAGGCTGGTCGGCACCTGGTCGATCTCGGCCATCTCGTCCGGCGGCAGCTCGTAGATGTCCTTGTCGATCGGAGCCGCGGGCTCGATCTTGTTCTGGACGCCGTCGAGGCCGGCGAGCATCAGTGCTGCGAAGGCGAGGTAGGGGTTCGCCGACGGGTCGGGGAAGCGGGTCTCGACGCGCTTGGCCTTCGGGTTCGCGCCGGTGATCGGGATGCGGACCGAGGCGGAGCGGTTGCGCGAGGAGTAGACCAGCGAGATCGGCGCCTCGTAGCCGGGGACCAGACGGTGGTAGGAGTTCACCGTCGGGTTGGTGAAGGCCAGCAGCGACGGGGCGTGCTTGAGGATGCCGCCGATGTACCAGCGGGCCATGTCGGAGAGGCCGGCGTAGCCGGTCTCGTCGAAGAACAGCGGCTCGCCGTCCTTCCACAGCGACTGGTGGACGTGCATGCCCGAGCCGTTGTCGCCGAAGATGGGCTTCGGCATGAAGGTGACCGACTTGCCCTGCTCCCAGGCGGTGTTCTTGATGAGGTACTTGAACTTCATCACGTCGTCCGCGGCCTTGAGCAGCGTGTCGAAGCGGTAGTTGATCTCCGCCTGGCCGGCCGTGCCGACCTCGTGGTGGGCGCGCTCGACGAGCAGGCCGCTGGCCTCGAGGTTCTTGACCATGTCGGCGCGCAGGTCGCTGTAGTGGTCGTAGGGCTCGACGGGGAAGTAGCCGCCCTTGAGCCGCGTCTTGTAGCCCTTGTTCTGGCCGTCGTCCTTGCCGGAGTTCCACCAGCCCTCGACGGAGTCGATGTGGTAGTAGCCCTCGTTGACGCCGGTGGAGTAGCGGACGTTGTCGAAGATGTAGAACTCGGCCTCGGGGGCGAAGTAGGCGGTGTCCGCGATGCCGGTCGAGTCGAGGTAGGCCAGCGCCTTGCGCGCGATGTTGCGCGGGTCGCGGCTGTAGGCCTCACCCGTGATCGGGTCGTGGATGAAGAAGTTGACGTTGAGGGTCTTGGACTTGCGGAACGGGTCGATGTACGCCGTCGTCGGGTCCGGGAAGAGCGACATGTCGGACTCGTTGATGGCCTGGAAGCCACGGATCGAGGAGCCGTCGAAGCCGAGGCCGTCGTCGAAGACGCTCTGGTCGAAGGACGAGGCCGGCACGGTGAAGTGCTGCATGATGCCCGGCAGGTCACAGAAACGGACGTCGATCATCTCGACGCCCTCGTCCTTGATGAACTTGAGCAGCTCATCGGAGTTGTTGAACATTCGGTTCCTCCTCGACGGCGGCCAGCGCACGTCCAAGTTGCAGCGTCACGGAACGGGGCCTCGTTGCACCGTGGGCGTGACGCTAGGCGAGAGCAGTTTCTAGACCGTATCCCGTTTGTTTCGCCCGTGTTACATGTGCCCGGAGGATGGCCCGCGGGGTGCGGGTCCGGCGTCGCGTCGCGCCGCCGGACTTCACCCCTGGGGTTACTCGTGCGAAACGTGGCGCGGGGCTACGGTCAGGCATGACTCGGGGAACAGCACGCAAGCGGTGGGGCATCGGCATCTCGACGGTGGTCCTGAGCGGCTGCGGCGCCGCTGGGGGAGACAGCGGCGAGCCGGCCAGCGCGTCGTACGGACTCACGACGCTCGTGCCCGCGGTGGCCGAGGCGGTGGCCGCCGAGGACTACGTGCACCTCGGCATCGGTGACCACCGCGGGCGCGGCGAGGTGCAGGTCGACCTGTCGTGGGAGGACGGCACCCACGAGTTCCGCGCGATCACCGGCGACGAGCCCGGGGAGTTCCTGGAGTTCCGCCGGGTCGGCGGGCGGGTGTACGTCGGCGGCGAGGCGACCGGGGAGCAGTGGACCTACATGCGCGACGACGACCCGCGTGCGCTCGGCGAGGAGCCGGGCTTCGACGCCGGTGCGTCGCCCGTCCTGCTGTCCCTCGACGTGCCCGGCGACTACGAGGCGCTCGTCGACGCCGTCGACGAGGTCGACGACGCGGGGGAGGAGGAGGTGGGCGGCGTGGCCACGACCCACTACGTCCTCACCGTGGACTCCGCCGCCTGGCTCGACGCCCTGCCCGAGCACTCGCTGCACCGCGAGGTCGAGGTCGCCGACGAGCTGCAGCTCGACCTCTGGATCGACGAGGAGTCTCGGCCCGTGCGGCTGGAGTACGCGGGGACGGGCAACACCGACCAGGTCCGTGTCGACTACACCAACTGGGGCGGATCGCTGGCCGTGGTGGAGCCCGAGGGCGCCGAGCCCGTCGGCTCCGAGGCGTCGTAGGGGCGCCACCGGCCCGCGCCTACGCTGGGCCCGTGCCGCAGACCAGCCCGACGAACGCCTCCTCCGACCTCGCCCCCGCGTCCTTCGGACGCCGGGTCCTCGCGCTCTTCGTCGACTGGGTGACCTGCCTCGCCGTCGTGGAGGGCCTGGTCGCGGCCGGAGTGCTCGGCGGCAACCCCAACGGCCTCGGCACGCTCGGCCTCTTCGTCGTCGAGTCAGCGCTCTTCACCGCGGTGGCCGGCGGCTCCTTCGGCAAGCTCGCCACGCGGCTGCGGGTCGTGCGCGACGTACCCGGTCAGCCGGTGTCCCTGGCACGCGCGCTCGTGCGGAGCGCGCTGGTGGCGCTCCTGCTCCCGCCGCTCCTCACCGCCGGTGGCCGCGGGCTGCACGACGTCGCCGCAGGCACGCGGACCGTCGCGATCTGACGAGCAGCGTCAGCGGCCGCGCTGCTGCGAGCGCATGCCCTTCATCGACGTGGGGACCGGACCCTTGGGCAGCGGCAGCTTGCCGCGCTGGGCGTCGAGCGCCTTGAGGCGCTGGAGGATGTCGGTGATCTCGGCGGGCTTCACGTTGCGGCCGAGCTTCTGCACGTGGCGCACGAGCTTGGGGATCGGCACCTCGCCCTCGCCGCGACCGGCGACGATCTCGTGGATCGGCACTCCGTAGGCGACGCGCTCGTGCTTGCGGCGCTCGTTGACCATCAGTTGCTTCACGCGGGCCTGGCTGGTGCCCTCGCCGACCAGGACGATGCCGGGCGGGCCGACCACGCGGTGCACGACGTCCTGCTGCTTGGTGAAGCCGACGACCGGGTCGACCTTCCAGCCGCGGCGCAGCATCTGCAGCGCACCGGCGGCCGCGGCGGGCTGGCCCTCCATCTGCTTGTACGCCGCCTTCTGGGCGCGGCGGCCGAAGACGAGCAGCGCGGCGAGCATGCCGGTCATGAGCGCGACCACGATGGAGAGGACCAGCGAGATCCAGCCGTCGCCGGGCAGCAGCCACATGAGGCCGAAGCCGATCGCCGCGCCCAGCACGAAGACACCCAGGATGATGAGGCCGATGCGCGGGTCGGTCCGCTTGGTCATCGTGTAGGTCTGCATGATCTGCCCACGGCGCGAGGTGGGCGTGGAGGCGGGGGTCGACATAGGTGGCCTTGTCCAGCTGGAGGTGAGGTGGGTGGGGCGGGTGGTGGAGCGGGTCAGACGGTGGCGGCGGAGCGCGCGTCCATGGCCTGACCGTACAGCCGCCCGGCGCGGTAGGACGAGCGGACCAGCGGTCCCGAGAGGGCGCCGGCGAAGCCGATCTCGTCGGCCTCGGCCTTGAGCTCGACGAACTCCTCGGGCTTGACCCAGCGCTCGACGGGGTGGTGGCGCGGGGAGGGGCGGAGGTACTGGGTGATCGTGATCAGCTCGCAGCCGGCGTCGTGCAGGTCGCGCAGCGCCTGGCTGACCTCCTCGCGGGTCTCGCCCATGCCGAGGATCAGGTTGGACTTGGTCACCAGGCCGAAGGCGCGGGCCTGGGTGATCACGTCGAGGGAGCGGTCGTAGCGGAAGGCCGGACGGATCCGCTTGAAGATGCGCGGCACGGTCTCGACGTTGTGGGCCAGCACCTCGGGACGCGACTCGAAGACCTCCTGGAGGAGGTCGGGCTTGCCGTTGAAGTCCGGGATGAGGTTCTCGACACCGGTGCCGGGGTTGAGCTCATGGATCGCGCGCACCGTCTCGGCGTAGAGCCAGGCGCCGCCGTCGGGAAGGTCGTCGCGGGCAACGCCGGTGATGGTGGCGTACTTGAGCTCCATGCGCTGCACGGACTCGGCCACGCGGCGCGGCTCGTCGCGGTCCAGCGGCTGGGGCTTGCCGGTGTCGATCTGGCAGAAGTCGCAGCGGCGGGTGCACTGGTCGCCGCCGATGAGGAAGGTGGCCTCGCGGTCCTCCCAGCACTCGAAGATGTTGGGGCACCCGGCGGACTGGCAGACGGTGTGGAGGCCCTCGGACTTCACGAGGTTCTGCAGCGCTGTGTACTCGGGGCCCATCTTGACCTTGGTCTTGATCCACTCCGGCTTGCGTTCGATCGGGGTCTCCGCGTTGCGGATCTCCAGTCGGAGGAGCTTGCGTCCTTCAGGTGCGGGAGCGGCAGTCACACGACTCACTCTACGACGGTGGGGAGGGGCTCCCAACTCACGGTCGGGGGAGTCCGCTCAGGGCACGTCGCGCCGGTGCGTCGCCCACACCGACAGCGCCACCGCGACCACCACGACCACCGCCAGCATCGTCCCGCCGTCGACGGCGGACAGCGTCGACTCGCAGCCTCCGCTGACCGACCCGTCGGGGGCCTGGACGCAGGCGGACGGGTCGTAGTAGGAGAAGCCACCGAGCACGAAGGCGAGGAAGTTGGTCGGCAGCAGCCAGCGCGCAGCGTTGTCACCGAGGATCGCCACGACGATCAACGACCCCGCGATCGCGACGCCGAACATCAGCGACAGCGTGGCGACCGTGCTGCGGAACAGCATCGTGAGCGCATAGCCCAGCAGCCCGCCGACCCCGATCGCGAGCACCCCGCGGGCCTGCGTGGCCCAGATGTCGTCCCACGTCCCGGGAGAGGCCGTGATGTCGCGGCTCGACGCGAGCAGGGCCGCACCGCCCCAGAAGAGCGCCAGCACGACCGCGCCGACCACGAGACCGGTCAGCAGCACAGCGGCACCCTTCGCCGCCCACAACCGCAGGCGCCGCGGCACGAACAGCAGCTGGTTGCTCATCGACCCGGTGTTCCAGTCGTGGCCCGCGTACGTCGTGCCCATGAGCATCAGCAGCCCGGTCAGGATGGTGATGGCCGCGGCGCCGACGTCGGTGCGGAGCGACGCGAGCTCCAGCTCGTTGCGGTAGAGGTAGTACTCGGCGCGGGGCGTGATCGCCTCCGCGCACTCGGTGGCGACGCCGTCCGGCCCGAGGTACATCTCCGGGTCGGACTCGCAGGCGGCGATGTCCTGGGCGACCCAGGGCTGGGCGGCGTCCTGGGCGGCCATCTGCTCGGCCTGCGCGATGTCCGCGTCGCTGAGCGGACGCGTCTCCCAGGCGTAGCCGGCCAGCAGGACCAGGGGCAGGACGACGCAGGCCACCAGGAGCACCACCACGGCGCGCCGCCAGCGCAGGCGGGCGAGCTCGACACGCAGGAGCCTCATCGCGCCACCTCCGACGTCGTCGCGACGCCCATCCGGTCGTCGGCGGTGAGCTCGAGGAAGATCGTCTCCAGGTCGGCGCGCACCGGGGTCAGCTCGGACAGGAACAGGCCGGCCTCGGCCAGGAGGCGGGTGATCCGCGCGCCGGGCTCGTCGGTCCCGACGTCCAGCGAGCCCGTGTCGATGCGTACGTCCATGCCGGCGGCCTCGAGCACGGCAGCGGCCGCGGTCGGGTCCCCGACGCGGACCCGGTAGGACGTACGGCCCAGCAGGTCCTCGACCTTGCCGGACGTCAGCATCCGGCCGTTGCCGATGATGGTCGCGCTGGTGCACACCTGCTGCACCTCGGCCAGGATGTGCGAGCTCAGCAGGACGGTGACGCCGGCCTCGCCGAGGTCGCGGATGAGCTCGCGGATCTCCCGGATCCCGGCAGGGTCGAGCCCGTTGGTCGGCTCGTCGAGGATCAACAGGTCGGGCGACTTGAGCAGCGTCGCCGCGATCGCGAGCCGCTGCTTCATGCCGAGCGAGTAGGACTTGAAGCGGTCCTCGGCGCGGTTGCCGAGCCCGACCCTGTCCAGGGCCTCGTCGACCGCCGTGTCCGCCACACCGACCGACCGGGCGAGCAGCAGCAGGTTCTGCCGCGCGGAGAAGGTGGGGGAGAACTTCGGCGACTCCACCACGGCGCCGACACGGCCGATGACGTCGTCGAGATGGTCGGGCACGGGGGTGCCGAAGAGCGCCATGGTGCCGGCCGTGGGCCGGGCCAGGCCGAGCAGCATCCGGATCGTCGTCGTCTTCCCGGACCCGTTGGGCCCGAGGAAGCCGTGCACACCGCCGCGCGGCACCGCCAGGTCGAGGTCGTCGACCGCCACCCGCGTGCCCGACCGGCCGCTGAACTCCTTGCGCAAGCCCCTGGTCTCGATCACCAGGTCGGTGCTGCTGGTCGTGCTCGACAACGTCGTCCCCCCTCGGGCGTCGACGTGACGCCCTCCCCGTGGGGGTGACTCTGGCAGGCGGGGGTCGGGGTGCGCGAGACGGCGCGCCGGTCAGCGCCCGGGTGTGACCAGCTGGATGCGCGGACCGCGGCCAGGCTCGGGTCGCGGCTCGTAGTCGGGGGTCGCGACGTAGGGCTCCCAGAGGAGGTACGCCGACAGGTGCTCGCGCACGCCCGGCAGCACGTCGGTGACCGTGACGTCACGCCCCAGCTCCTGGGTCAGCGAGGTGACGCCAGCGTCGGCGATGCCGCACGGGACGAACCGGTCGTACCACCCGAGGTCGACGTCGCAGTTGATCGCGAAGCCGTGCATGGTCACGCCGCGACTGACGCGGATCCCGATGGCGGCGATCTTGCGCTCCGGACCGCGGGCGTCGGCGCGCAGCCACACGCCGCTGCGACCCGGCACCCGGGCGGTGGCCACCCCGAGGTCGCGGCAGACCGCGATCAGGGCCTCCTCGACACGGCGTACGTAGTCGACGACCTTGACGTGGTCGGGCAGGCGCACGATGGGGTAGCCGACGAGCTGGCCGGGACCGTGGAAGGTGATCTTGCCGCCGCGGTCGACGTCGATGACGTCCGCGCCACCCGGGTCGAGCGGGCGCTCGTGGGGGTCGGTGCGCTTGCCGGCGGTGAAGACGGGCGGGTGCTCGAGCAGCAGCACCGAGTCGGGGCGCTCGCCGGCGACCACGGCCTCGTGCACGCGACGCTGCGCGTCCCAGGCGGCGAGGTAGTCGACGGCGTCCTCGCCGAGACCGGCGATCTCGAAGTCCAACGGCATGGTCCGAGCCTACGCCCGGGCTGCCGGCCGGGTGCCTGTGGATGACGGGAGCGCCGCCGGGCGCAGATCGGCGAGGGTGGTCGGGTGGACCCGCGACGACTGCTCCCCGTGCTGACCGCCCTGGCGTGCGCCTGTGTCGTGGCGACCCTGGTGGTCACGGTGGCGAGGCCGGGGGAGCCAACCACCAGGACGCCCGGTCCGGCTGCGGCACGGCCCGCCGAGGCACGACTCTCCAAGACGCTGCCGTCGGGCGATGGCAGCGCGTCCGAGGTCCTCGCCGACTGGGACGCGCGCCGCTCGGCGGCGTGGGCGGCCGGCGACGTCGATGCGCTGGCCGGGCTCTACGCGGCGGGTTCGCGCACGGGGGCGGCGGACGTACGCCTGCTCGGCCACTACCGCGACCGCGGCCTCACCGTGCGGGGGCTCACGACCCAGCTCCTCGCGGTCTCGGTCGTGCAGCGCGGACCCCGCCGTCTGGTGCTGGACGTCACCGACCGGGTGGTGGCGGGCCGGGCGGTCGGCGGGACGCGGCCGGTCGCACTGCCCACGGACCGGGCGTCGACCCGCCGGGTCGTGCTCGTACGTCCGGGACGGACGTGGCTGGTCGCGGAGGCCCGCGATCAGGCGAGCGCGGCGGCGAGCACCTCGCGGACGTCCTCGTCCTCGAAGTCGTAGCCGGCGCGCTCCAGGGCCGCGGGGCGGGCGTTGATCGAGCCGAGGAGCTCGGAGGCCAGGTAGCCCGCACCGACCTTCATGACCGGCCCCGGCACCGCGAGGAAGGCCTTGCGCTTCACCGCGGACGCCAGGGCGTGGGTGAACTCGGAGTTGGTGGGTGTGTGCGGGCAGCAGAGGTTGAAGGCGCCCGAGACGTCGCGGGACTCGATCAGGTAGCTCACCGCGCCGACCCAGTCGCGGAGCGAGATCATCGGCATGTGCTGCTCGCCGGACCCGAGCCGGGCTCCGCCGCCCAGCTGGAAGAGCAGCCGCAGCTGCTTGAGCGGCGGGGAGGTGCGGTCCATCACGGGGGCGGTGCGGAGCACGCACACCCGGGCGCCGGCCTCCTGCGCCGGGCGGGTCGCCTCCTCCCAGGCCCGGGCGACCCGGGTGAGGAAGGCGTCGCCGGTGGTCTCGGAGTCCTCGGTGACGAGCCGGTCGCCGTGGTCGCCGTACCAGCTGATGCCGTTGCCGGCGAGGAAGGCGGGCGGGCGCTCGGCTGCAGCGATCGCCTCTGCGAGGACGCGCGTGGTCGAGACGCGCGAGTCCATCACTTCCTGGGCGTACTTCTTGGAGTGCGGGTTGGCCGCGATCGTGGCGCCGGCCAGGTTGACCACGGCGTCGCTGCGGGCGACCGCGGCGGCGTCGATGTCGCCGGTGCTCGGGTCCCAGCGCGACTCGTGGGCCGAGGTCGGCTCGCGCCTCACGAGCGCGGTCACCTCGTGCCCGTGCACCCGCAGGTGCGTGGACAGGTGGGTGCCGAGGAATCCTGAGGCACCGGCGATGAGGACGCGCATGACTCCACCCAACCAGCGGGGGCCAAAGCGCTCACCCGGCCAGGTGTCCCCAGCGTCCGGACAGCTCGCGCCACGGCCCGTGGTCGACGACCCGCCCCGCGTCGAGGACCACCACACGGTCGGCCTGCGTCAGCGCGGCGGCCTTGCTGGTGGCGCCGATCACGGCGGCTCCGCGAGCCCGCAGCGCCTGCCACAGCTCGACCTCGGTGGCCGCGTCGAGCGCCGACGACACGTCGTCGGCGAGCAGCACGTCGGCCTCGGCGGCCAGTGCGCGGGCCAGCGCCAGGCGCTGGACCTGCCCACCGGAGAGGCGTACGCCGCGGTGCCCGACGAGGGAGTCCGGCCCGCCCGCCTCCGCCACGTCGCGGCCCATCCGGGCGGCCTCGAGCGAGGGAAGCACGGCGCGCTCGGCGTGGTCGAGGGCGACGTTGCCGGTGAAGGTGCCGGAGAGCACCCGCGGCACCTGGGCGACGTGGGCCACGCGCCCGGGTCGCAGCGCGGTCTGCGGGTCGGCGACGACCTGGTCGTTCCAGCGGATCTCGCCGGTGCTGGTGACCAGGCCGGCCAGCGCGCTGAGCAGGCTGGACTTGCCCGAGCCGACCTGGCCGAGCAGCAGCACCAGCTCCCCGGCGTGGACGTCGAGGTCGACGCCCTGCACCCCGAGCGTGCCGTCGTCGTGGACCGCGTCTAGACCGCGGACGCTGAGCGTGCGCAGCGGGTCGCGGTGGGCCGGCGCGGGGTCCGGGCCGGTGCCGCGGACGAGGTCGACGCCCGGCGGGAGGTCCATCAGGTCGCCGCCGCCGGCGAGCTCGCTGGTGGCGTTCATCCAGGCGCGGGTGCCGGGCGCCTCGGTGACGACCGAGCCGGCGACGCGGCCGAACCAGTCGAAGCCGCTGACCGCGTTGGCGACCAGGAGCGCGGTGGCGAGCTCCCAGCGGCCGGTGAGCAGGCCGCCCCAGGCGGCGACGACGCCGAGCTGGACCATCACGACGGGCACGCCGTCGAGCAGCGCCTGGACGCGGTGCTCGCGCACGGCGGCGTCGACGCGACCACCGTCGACGTCGCGCAGGTGCTGGTGGACCTGCGGGGTGGCGGCGGCCAGCTTGACGGTGCGCACCGACTCCAGCGCCGACACGAGCGACTGCCCGAAGCGGGCGCGAGCCGTGGACGCGGCGGCGGCCGAGCGACCGGCCACCCGACGGCCCAGGGTGGAGGCCAGGGCCGAGACCACCATGACCGTCAGCAGCACCGCGCCCGCGACCCACGTCTGGGCGATCAGCGCGGTCATCGCGGCGACCACGAGTCCGTTGACGAAGTCGACCCAGCGGTCGGTGTAGCGCGCGAGCCGGTCGGCGTCCATGGTGCGCGCGACGACCTCACCCGGGGGCGTGCGGAGCAGGCGACGTTGGGACGTCTGCCCGTGGAGCACCGCCGCCCTCACCCGGAGGCGCACCTCGACCCACCAGTGCGGGTAGGTGCGGAAGGCCTGGGACAGCAGGAAGGGGGCGACCACGAGGGAGGCGACGAGAGCGACCACCAGCAGGCCGGGGTCCTCTCCTGCCTGGAGGTCGGTGACGATGTGTCCCCAGATCCAGCCGGTCACGGCCCCGAACGCGCCGGTCAGCGAGGCGGCCAGGAAGAGGAAGGCGCCCAGCAGGCCCCACTGCGGCTGGATGCTGATGGTGTGGAGGACCTGGCGCGCCAGGCTCGGGGTGGGGGCGAGCTCGGGCGGGGGCGGGGGAGTCGTGCTGCGGCGCACCGACCCGATCGTGGAGGCGTCGTGGTGGTGCTCCTCGACCACGGACTCGTGGGCGGCGGCCTCGAGCAGGGTGCGGAAGGGGCCGTCCACGTGGGCCAGCCGCGCGCGCGGACCCTGCTGGACGACGTGGCCCGACTCCATGACCGCGACCTGCTCGGCCCGCTCGGTGGTGGAGAGGCGGTGGGCGACCAGGATGCCGGTGCGTCCCGAGATGAGACGGTCGGCGGCGCGCACGACGCGCGCCTCGGTGACGGGGTCCATCCGGGCCGTGGCCTCGTCGAGGACGACGACGCTCACGTCGCGCACCAGCAGGCGGGCGAAGGCGACGAGCTGCTCCTCGCCCGCGGACAGGCTCGTGCCGCCCGGGCCGAGGACCGTGTCGAGGCCGTCGGGGAGGCCGGCGACCCAGTCGGTCAGGCCGAGCTCGGCGACGGCTGCCGCGACGCGCGCGCGGGGCACGGCGTCGAAGAGGGTGATGTTGTCGGCGAGGGTGCCCGCCAGCACCTCGGTGCGCTGGGTGACCACCCCCACCGCCGAGCGCAGCTGCTGGAGGTCGAGGTCGCGGACGTCGACCCCGCCGAGGAACACCGAGCCGCGCGGCGGCTCGACCGCCCGCGAGAGCAGGGAGGCGAGGGTGGACTTGCCCGAGCCGGTGCGGCCCACCAGGGCGCAGGTGTGCCCGGCGGCCAGGAGCAGGTCGACGTCGCGCAGCGCGAAGGTGCCGGTGCCGTAGCTGAAGTCGAGGTGGCGGAACTCGACGTCGAGAGGACCGTCGGGCACCGGTCGACCACCCGTCGGCTCGGCGGGAGCGGCCATCATGCCGCGCAGGCGGAGCACCGCGCCGAAGCCCTCCTGGAGGTCGGGCAGGTGGCGCGCGAGCATGTCGACGCCGCCGACGAACATCGTGGTGACGAGGAAGAGCGTCACCAGCCGTGCGGTGGAGAGGTTGCCGCCCAGGACGAGGGCGACACTGACGACGCCGACCGCGGCGAGCGCCCCGTGCAGGAGACCGCCGCTGCGGCGGGTGATGCGGACCTCGACGGCCAGCACGGCGTCGAGGGTGCGGTGCACGACGGAGGCGAGGTGGGCGTTGCGGCGCAGCACGTGGGCCTGCCCCAGCGACGTGCGCAGGTCGTCGCGGGCCGCGACCCCCTCCTCGGTGGAGGCGGCGTGGTCGGTCCAGGCGGCCTCCTCGATGACCTTCTTCTCCGAGACCTGCGGCAGGAGCCGGCGGATGGACAGGAAGGTGACGACCGCGGTGACGGGGAAGAGGAAGACCGCCGGCCACCAGGTCAGCGACGCGACCACCCAGAGCGGGCCGGACGCCAGCAGGGTGCGCGCGGCCTGCCACACGCCCCAGCGCATCAGCTGGCCGACCTCCCAGGTGTCGTCGTCGATGCGGTCGAGCACCTCGCCGACGGCCTGCTCGGAGAGCTCGGACAGCGGCTGCGCCATCGCGGCGTCGAGGAGGTCGGAGCGCAGCTGGCCCTCGGCACGGTCGCAGATCGTGGCCCAGATGGTCTTGGCGACGGTGTCGATGACCGCGCCGCCCACCACGCACATGCCCAGGAGCAGCAGCAGGGTCTCGGTGGGGCCGTCGGCGAGGCGGCCGGCGACCATCGAGCCCAGCGCCGAGGCGATGGCGCCCACGAGGGACATCGAGAAGCAGAGATAGGTCAGCGGGCGGCGTACGCGACGCCAGTCGACGGGCCGGCGGTGCGCCGGGAGGCCCGACGAGGAGGCGGTCGCGTCGGTGGGCCGGGTGGTGTCGGTGAGGGTCACGATGCCTTCAGGCTAGGTGGTGGGACTGACAGTGCGCCTGTGGTTTTCCGAGCGGGGCAGGACGCGGCGACGCCCCGCCCGCACGTGGCGGACGGGGCGTCGTGGGTGTCTCGATACGACCGGCGCACCCCACTCGCGCGCTCGCGGGGTGCCGGTCACTCGACCTCCTCGCGCCACGCCGCCCGTCGCTGCGCTCCGGGCGGCTGCGCTCGGACTCAGACCTCGAACTGGCCCGACTCGAGGCGCTTCTTGACCTCCTGCAGGAACCGGCCCGCGTCGGCGCCGTCGACCAGGCGGTGGTCGTAGGTCAGCGACAGGTAGACCATGTGGCGCACCGCGATGGTCTCGCCGAGGTTGGCGTCGTCGATCACGACCGGCCGCTTCACCACGGCACCGGGGCCGAGGATCGCGACCTGCGGCTTGTTGATGATCGGGGTGTCGAAGAGCGCCCCGAAGCTGCCGAGGTTGGTGATCGTGAAGGTGCCGCCGGACAGCTCGTCGGGCGTGATCTTGTTGGTGCGCGTGCGCTCGGCCACGTCGGCGATCTTCTTGGCGATCCCGGCGATGGACAGGTCGCCCGCGTCCTTGACGACCGGCGTGAGCAGGCCCTTCTCGGTGTCCACGGCGAACGCGATGTTCTCGCGGTCGTAGTAGGTCACTTCGCCCTTGTCGGCGTCGATCGCCGCGTTGAGCTTGGGGTGCACCTTGAGCGCGTCGATCGCTGCCTTGGCGAAGAACGGCAGGTAGGTGAGCTTCACGCCCTCGCGGGCCAGGAAGTCGGCCTTCGACGCCTCGCGCAGGCGGGCGATCGAGGTCACGTCGACCTCCATCACCTGGGTGAGCTGGGCGGCCTCGGTGAGCGACTCCACCATGCGGGTCGCGATGACCTTGCGCAGGCGCGAGAGCGGCTCGGTGGTGCCGCGCAGCGGCGACGGGCTGGACGACGCGGGAGCCGACGCGGCGGGCGCGGCGGCAACGGGCGCGGCCGGAGCAGCAGCCGGAGCAGGCGCGGCGGCTTCCTTGGCAGCGGCGGCGGCGTCGAGCACGTCCTGCTTGCGGATGCGGCCACCGACGCCGGTGCCCTGCACCGAGCCGAGGTCCACACCGTGCTGATCGGCCATCTTGCGCACCAGCGGGGTGACGTACGCCGTCTGGTCGCGACCGCCGTCGGACTGCGCCGGCGCGGCGGGCGCAGCCTGCTTCGGCTCCTCCTTGGCGGCGGGCTCCTCGGCGGCGGGCTCCTCGGCGGGGGCGTCCTGCTTCTCGGACTCGGGGGTCTCGTCGCCGGGCGGCAGCTCGCCGGTCTCCTCGGCGACCTGCTCCTCCTGCTCGGCCTTCTTCTCCGCCTGCTCCTCGTCCTTCGGCTGCGCCTCGGGCTCGGCCTGCGGGGGCGCGTCGTCGCCGGAACCGATGATCGCGAGCTCGGCGCCGACCTCGACGGTCTCGTCCTCCTCGGCCTTGATCTCCAGCAGCGTGCCGGCGACCGGCGAGGGGATCTCGGTGTCGACCTTGTCGGTGGACACCTCGAGCAGCGGCTCGTCGACGGCGACCTCGTCGCCGACCTGCTTGAGCCAGCGGGTCACGGTGCCCTCGGTCACGGACTCGCCCAGCGCGGGGAGCGTGACGGAGGTGCCGGAGCCGCCACCGGAGCCACCCGAGCTGCCGGACGCCTTCTCGGCGGCGGGCTCGGACTCGGCGGGGGCGTCGTCCTTCTCGGACTCGGGGGTCTCGTCGCCGGCCGGCAGCTCGCCGGTCTCCTCGGCGACCTGCTCCTCCTGCTCGGCCTTCTTCTCCGCCTGCTCCTCGTCCTTCGGCTGCGCCTCGGGCTCGGCGGTGTCGGAGGCGTCGCCCGCGGACTCGCCCTCCTCGCCGATCACGCCCAGGACCGCGCCCACCTCGACGGTGTCGTCCTCGTTGGCGGTGATCTCGAGCAGGGTGCCCGCGACGGGGGAGGGGATCTCGGTGTCGACCTTGTCGGTGGACACCTCGAGCAGCGGCTCGTCGACGGCGACCGTGTCACCGACCTGCTTGAGCCAGCGGGTGACGGTGCCCTCGGTGACGGACTCGCCGAGGGCGGGGAGGGTGACTTCGGAGGCCATGGGTGTTCCTTCGCTCGCGTGTAGGTAGGTGTGGGGCCAGAGCTGAAAAGCTGGGGGTCAGGAGTGGGCGTGCAACGGCTTGCCGGCCAGAGCCAGGTGGGCCTCGCCGAGCGCCTCGTTCTGGGTGGGGTGCGCGTGCAGCAGCGGCGCGACGTCCTCGGCGTGTGCCTCCCAGTTGTAGATGAGCTGCGCCTCGCCGATGAGCTCGCCGACGCGATCGCCCACCATGTGGACGCCGAGGACCGGGCCGTCGGCGAGGCCGACGAGCTTGACGAAGCCCTGGGTCTGGAGGATCTGGCTCTTGCCGTTGCCGCCGAGGTCGTACGTCACCGTGGTGACCGCATCGCCGTGCAGCTCACGGGCCGCCGCCTCGTCGAGGCCGACGGAGGCGATCTCGGGGTGGGAGTAGGTGACGCGCGGGATGCCGGACTCGTCGATCGGGCGCGGGTCGAGCCCGGCGATCTCCTCGGCGACGAAGATGCCCTGCTGGAAGCCGCGGTGGGCGAGCTGGAGGCCGGGCACGATGTCGCCGACGGCGTAGACGCCCTCGACGTTGGTGCGGCACCGCTCGTCGGTGAGCACGAAGCCGCGGTCCATCTCGATGCCCTGCTCGGCGTAGCCCAGGCCGTCGGTCGACGGGCCGCGTCCGACGGCGACGAGGAGGATCTCGGCCTCGATCACGTCGCCGCCCTCGACGGTGACCGCGACCCCGGTGTCGGTGGTCTTCACGCTCTGGAAGGGCGTGCCGGTGAGGAAGGAGATCTTGCGCTTGCGGAAGGCGCGCTCGAGGGCCTTGGAGGAGGCCTCGTCCTCGGCCGCGACCAGGCGCGGGAGGGCCTCGATGATGGTGACGTCGGAGCCGAACGACTTCCACACGCTGGCGAACTCGCAGCCGATGACGCCGCCGCCGAGCACGATGGCCGAGGCGGGGACGCGGTCGAGGCGCAGCGCGTGCTCGGAGGTGAGCACCTTCTCGCCGTCGACCTCGAGGCCGGGCAGCGACTTGCTGTAGGAGCCCGACGCGAGGACCACGGCCCTGCCGGCGTACGCCGTGCCGTCGACGGTGACCTCACGGGGGCCGGTCAGCGTGCCGGTGCCCTCGATGACGGTGATGCCGCGCGACTTGATCAGGCCGGTGAGGCCCTTGAAGAGCCGGTCGACGACCTTGTCCTTGTAGGCGTTGACGCCGCCCATGTCGATGCCGTCGAGGGTGGCGGTGACGCCGAACTGCGCGGCCTCGCGGGCCGAGTCGGCGACCTCCGCGGCGTGGAGCAGGGCCTTCGTCGGGATGCATCCCACGTGGAGGCAGGTGCCCCCGAGGTTGCCCTTCTCGACCAGCCCGACCTTCAGCCCCAGCTGAGCCGCTCGCAGGGCACAGGCGTATCCGCCCGAACCTGCCCCGAGGACGAGGACGTCGAACTCACCGTCCGCCACAGATTCCCTCCACACTTCCGACTCGCACACCACGTGCATGGGCTCGCCCATCCTTGCACTCTTCGTGAGCCTGTCCACACCCGGTCGGTGCGGGTCGGCGTCGGCGATCCGCGGGCGCGGTGGGGACCGTCCGGGCAGAATGTGCGCCATGGGTTTGTTCGATCGATTCCGCCGCAAGGGGCGTACGGGTGGGCGTACGAGTGCTCCGGCGCGGGACGCCGCCCGCACCGGGTCCACCCGTGTGCGTGCCTCCGACGGCGAGGACGCGCGCCACCTCGAGAACTTCGTGACCACCCGTCAGGGGGTGGAGGGCTTCGTCGAGCCGCGCACCGCGGTCAGCGACGTCACCATCCTGCTGGTCGCCCACGACGGGGAGTGGACGCGTCGCCGCGTGCCCAGCGTGAAGTGGGCCCACGACTTCGCCAACCGCCACCAGGTGCCGTCGTACGACGCCGCGGTCGTGGGCGTGCCGCAGCGGATGCGCGACTACAACAAGCGCAAGAAGGCCGAAGGGATCTGAGCGGGACCCGAGCCGGGCTCAGCCCTCCGACAGCGACCGGGCGAGCTCGACCAGGGTCGTAACGCCGAAGCCGGTCGCGCCCGACGGCACGTGGCCGTAGGGGCCACCGAGGTTCATCTCCTTGCCGGCGATGTCGAGGTGCGCCCACCGCAGGCCGCCGGTGAACTCGCGCAGGAACGCCGAGGCGTAGAGGCCCCCGCCCCACCGCACCCAGTCGTGCTGGAGCAGGTCGGCGACCTTGGAGCTGGTGATCCGCTCCTTCATCTCCTCGGGGATCGGCATCGGCCAGTGCTGCTCGCCCGCGGACTCGCCGGCGGCGAGGACGGCGGGGACCTGGTCGTCGGTGCCCATGACCGCGCCGACCTTGTCGCCGAGCGCGAGCTGCATGTGGCCGGTGAGGGTGGCGATGTCGATGACGACGTCGGGCTCCTCGAGCACCGCCAGCGACAGCGCGTCGCCCAGCAGCATCCGGCCCTCGGCGTCGGTGTTGGCGATCTCGACGGTCGACCCGTTGTGCATCGTGATGACGTCGCCGGGGCGCGTGGAGGTCGCGGAGACCATGTTCTCGGCCATCGGGGCGAAGGTCGTGACCTTGACGGGCAGACCGAGGCGGGCGATCGCGAGCGTGGCGGCGACGACGCTGGCCGCGCCGGCCATGTCGCCCTTCATGTTGACCATGCTCGACGACGGCTTGATCGTGAGGCCGCCGGAGTCGAAGGTGACGCCCTTGCCGACGAGCGCGAGGTGCGCGACGGCGTCCTTGGGCGCCCAGGTCAGCTTGACCAGCCGCGAGGGCGACGCGGAGGAGTTGCCGACGCTGAGGATGCCGCCGCAGCCCATCTCCTCGAGCTGCTCGTGGTCGAAGACCTCCAGCTTCACCTTCGGCGCGCCGCGGCCCTTCGTGACGGCCTTGTGGGCGCTCGTGACGAGGTCGGCCAGCAGCGGGGGAGTGCAGTCCATCGGGGGCGTGTTGACCCAGTCGCGGGTCAGCGCGACGGCGTCGGCCAGGATCTCCGCCTTCTCGAGCGCGGCGACGGCCTCGGCGCGACGGGCGATCGAGGTGAGGACCACGACGTCGGTCGGCTCGGTGGTCTCGGCCTTCGCGGACTTGTAGGCGGTGAAGGTGTAGCCGCCGAGGCGGTGGCCCTCGACGACCGCGGCGACCAGCTCGGGGGTGTCGGCCGGCAGCGCCAGGGCGACCGACGCGGCGTTGGGCACGCTGCGCGCGGCGACGCCCGCGGCACGGCGTACGGCGACGGGGTCGGCTGCGTCGTCGCCGAGGCCGACGAAGACCAGGAGGGGCGCGTTGACCTCGTCGCGGGTCGGCGCCTTGACCGACTCGCCGGCCTTGCCCGTGACGCCCATCGTCGACAGGAACGCGCGCAGCCGCCGGCCGTAGGCCTGGGTGACGTCGTCGGCCGCGTCGCACAGCCGCGGGCCGCTCGAGGTGGCGACGACGCCGACCACGACGGCGTCGGCGCGGGTCTTGGCGGGGCTGGAGCTGCGCAGGGAGTACGAGGTCACCCGGGCATGCTAGGCGAGGTCTGGCTGTCCGCACGCTGCGGTAGGTTTCGAGCCATGGCCGGATCGCTGAAGCAGTCGCCCCTCCACGACCGTCACGAGGCCCTCGGCGCGAAGTTCGCCGAGTTCGGCGGGTGGTCGATGCCCCTGGAGTACCCGACCGGCGTCGTCAAGGAGCACACCGCGGTGCGCGAGGCCGTCGGCATCTTCGACGTCAGCCACCTCGGCAAGGCGATGGTGTCGGGACCCGGCGCCGCCGAGTTCGTCAACGCGACGCTGTCCAACGACCTCGCCAAGATCGAGCCCGGCAAGGCGCAGTACACGCTCTGCCTCGACGAGTCCGGCGGCATCGTCGACGACCTCATCGCCTACTGGCACGACGACGAGCACGTGCTGCTGATCCCCAACGCCGCCAGCACCGCCGAGGTCGTGCGCCGCCTGCAGGAGCAGGCGCCCGAGGGCGTGAAAGTTGTCAGCCACCACGACGACTACGCCGTGCTGGCCGTCCAGGGCACCCGCTCCGACGAGGTGCTGCAGAAGGTCGGCCTCCCGACCGGTCACGGCTACATGTCCTTCGTCGAGGCCGAGCTCGGCGACACCGGTGTCGGCGTCGTGGTGTGCCGCACGGGCTACACCGGCGAGCGCGGCTACGAGCTCGTCGTCGTCAACGACACTGCCGGGCAGCTGTGGGACGAGCTGATGGCGGCGGGCGAGGAGTGGGGGATCACCGCCTGCGGCCTGGGCGCGCGCGACACCCTGCGCACCGAGATGGGCTACCCCCTCCACGGCCAGGACATCAGCCTCGACACCAACCCGGTCGAGGCCGGGCTGTCGTGGGCGGTGGGCTGGAAGAAGGACGCCTTCTGGGGCCGCGACGCGGTGCTGAAGGTCAAGGAGGAGGGGCCGAAGCGTCGCCTGCGCGGCCTGGTCGCCGTCGGACGCGGCATCCCGCGCCCCGGGATGGGCGTGACCCTCACCCACGACATCCCGTTGGCCGACATCACGTCCGGCACGTTCTCCCCGACGCTGAAGAAGGGCATCGGCCTCGCGCTGATCCCGACGATGGTGGCCGAGGACGCGCAGGTCGGTGTCGACGTCCGCGGCCGGCGCGAGATCTTCCAGCTCGTGAAGCCGCCGTTCGTCGACCCGTCGGTGAAGGAGTCCTGACGTGCTTCCCGGACAGCCGCCGACCTTCCGTCAGCCCTCCGCCTCCGAGCGCCCGTGGTGGTGGCGCCTCGAGGACGCCGACGGCGCGACGGTCGAGGTGGCCGAGCACGCCGACCAGCGCTTCTCCACCCAGGGCGACGCCGAGTCGTGGGTCGGGGAGATCTGGGCCGAGCTCGCCGAGCACGGCGTGGCCGCGGTGACCCTCTTCGAGCACGACCGCCAGGTCTACGGCCCCATGTCGCTGAGCGCCTGAGCCATCCACGGACCGTCGTCGTGCCGAAGCACCTGACGTGAGCGCCGACGCCGACTTCGACCACTACGTCGCCGCCCGCTGGCCGGACCTGGTCGGCGGGCTCGAGGACGAGGGCGTGGCGCCCGACGAGGCACGGCTCGCCGTCGCCGCGGTGCTCCTGGCCAGCCGGCGGGGCTGGGCGCGGCGGGTGCGCGACGAGCAGGTCGACGTCAGCCTGTGGGCGGAGGTCCGCGAGCGGGTCGGACTGGCCGCGCGTCCCGGTGAGCCCGCGCCCCACGGCGTACGCCCCCTCGACCCGCGCGACGCGGCCGACCCGTGGCTGGCGCGCGCCGAGGTGGTGCGCGGCGCACGTCGCCGCCGCGGACTGGTGCGGGGCGTCGCAGGGCTGGTGGTCGCCGCCGTGCTCGCAGCCGGCTGGGCGTGGTGGGCGGACCAGCCGCGACCACCCGCGGTGCGCGAGGAGGCCAACCCGCTGCCCGTGACCTGGTACGCCCAGGGCGAGCTGCACCTCGCCGACGTCGTCGTCGAGCTGCCGGACGTCGAGGCGTTCGTCGCGGACGGCACGGACGTCGCGGTGCGGCTCTCCGGCGGGGAGCTCGTCCGGGTGGAGCCGGACGGCGAGGTGCAGCCGCTCGACGAGGCGCCTGCCGAGCTCGACGCGCCGACCCCGGCGCCGGCGTTCCTGCCGCCGGGCCGCTACGACGTGCGCATCCAGAGCGTCCCGTACGCCGAGGGCGGGTGGGCGCACCTCATCGACTCCTCGCGACGGGACGGCAACCGCGACACCCTGCGCCAGTCGGAGTCGGGGCGGCGAGCCCTGGTGGTCTGCCCGACGGTGTCGACCTGCGAGCCGCCGCTCACCATCCCCAGCGCGGACGGCTCGGTCCGGCTGCGGTGACCGGACGCAGGTAGCCTCCCCGCCGTGGCTGAGGCGTTGTGGACGGGTGTGGCTCGGGCGTACGCGCGGAGCTTCGCGGGGCTGACCGCCGGAGGGATCCCGACGATGGTCGCAGGACTGCCGCCGGGCGGGCGGCTGCTCGACGTCGGCTGCGGCACCGGTGCGCTCGTGCAGGCCGCCCGCGACGGCGGCGCCGACGCGATCGCGGTCGAGATGGACCCGGACATGGCGGCGCTGGCGGCGTCGAGCCTGGGCACCGACGTCACGGTGGCCGGCCTGCCCGACCTGCCGTTCGCCGACGACGGCTTCGACACGGTGGTCGCCAGCTTCGTGCTCAACCACGTCGAGGATCCCCGGGCCGGGGCGAGGGAGCTCGTCCGCGTGGCCGCACCGGGCGGGTCTGTCCGGGCGACGATCTGGACGTCGGCACCCACCGCCCACGGTGCGCTCTTCCGGCAGGTCATGGAGGCGAGCCGTGCCGTCGAGCCGGTCTTCCCCCGCCTGCCCGAGCACCTCGACTTCGAGCGCAGCCTCGACGGGCTGGGCCAGCTGTTCGTCGCGGCCGGTGCCCCGGTGGTCGAGGCCCGGATGGTCGACTGGACCTGGCGCGTCAGCCCCGACGACTGGTGGGCCGGTGTCACCGGTGGGGTCGGCAACTCCGGCGTGGTGTGGGCGGCACAGACCCCCGAGGTGCAGGTGCGCATGCGTGAGGAGCTCGACCGGCTCGCCGGGCCGCTGCTGGAGGACGGGGCGATGGTCTTCCCCGCGTCGGCGGCGTACGTCGAGGCGCGCGTGCCGCGGTCCTAGGAGGGGCCCGGGACGTCGTACAGTCGTCCCGTGCGCGCCTACCTCGACCTGCTCCAGCGGATCCTCGACGAGGGAGTGGAGAAGAGCGACCGCACCGGCACCGGGACCCTGAGCGTCTTCGGCCACCAGATGCGCTTCGACCTCGCCGAGGGCTTCCCCCTCGTG
Source organism: Nocardioides lacusdianchii (assembly GCF_020102855.1). Classification (GTDB taxonomy): domain Bacteria; phylum Actinomycetota; class Actinomycetes; order Propionibacteriales; family Nocardioidaceae; genus Nocardioides; species Nocardioides lacusdianchii. Next base: position 379,236 of record NZ_JADHZD010000002.1, on the reverse strand, counting down.
ACGACCAAGAAGGTGCACACCCGCTCGGTCTTCGGGGAGCTGCTGTGGTTCCTGCGCGGCGACACCAACGTGAAGTGGCTCCAGGACCGCGGCATCACCATCTGGGACGAGTGGGCCGACGACGACGGCGACCTCGGCCCGGTCTACGGCCACCAGTGGCGCTCGTGGCCCACCCCCGACGGCCGCCACGTCGACCAGGTCGCACGCCTGGTCGAGGGCATCCGCACCAACCCCGACTCGCGCCGCCACATCGTCTCGGCGTGGAACGTCGCCGACGTCGACGACATGGCGCTGCCGCCGTGCCACACGCTCTTCCAGTTCTACGTCGCGGAGGGCAGGCTCTCCTGCCAGCTCTACCAGCGCTCGGCCGACACCTTCCTCGGCGTGCCGTTCAACATCGCGTCCTACGCCCTGCTCACGCACATGGTGGCGCAGGTGACCGGTCTGGAGGTGGGGGAGTTCGTGCACACGATGGGCGACGCCCACCTCTACCTCAACCACGTCGAGCAGGCCCGGCTCCAGCTCTCCCGCGACCCGCGGCCGCTGCCCCGGCTGGTGCTCGACCCCACCGTCACCGAGATCGACGGCTTCGACCTCGAGCACATCGCCGTCGAGGGCTACGACCCCCACCCGGGCATCAAGGCGCCCATCGCCGTATGAGCGGTCGCATCGTTCTCGTCGCCGCGCACGCCCGCAACCGCGTCATCGGCAACGGGCCCGACATCCCGTGGCGTCTCCCCGGCGAGCAGGCGCAGTTCAAGGAGCTGACCTGGGGCCACACGCTGCTGATGGGACGCACGACCTTCGAGTCGATCGGCCGACCGCTCCCGGGGCGTACGACGATCGTGCTGACCCGCCATGCCGACTGGTCCCACGAGGGCGTGCTGGTCGCGCACACGGTCGACGAGGCGCTCGACCTCGCGGCGCAGCAGGCCGGTGACCTGATGGTCGCCGGCGGGGGAGAGGTCTACGCCGCGCTCCTGCCCTACGCCACCCACCAGGTGCTGACCGAGGTCGACCTCGAGCCCGCGGGCGACGTCCACTACCCGCAGTACGCCGCCGGCGACTGGGTGGAGACCGCCCGGGAGCAGTTCGACGGCTACGAGCGCGTCTGGCTCGAGCGGATGGACCCCGCGGCATGAAGCTCGCCGTCGACCCGACCTCGGGCGTGCCGCCCTTCGAGCAGGTCCGGGAGGCGATCCGCGGCCAGGTCGATTCCGGGGTCCTGGAGCCGGGCTTCCGGCTGCCGCCCGTCCGGTCGCTCGCGGCCGAGCTCGACCTCGCCGCCAACACGGTCGCCCGCGCCTACAAGGAGCTCGAGGCGCTCGGCGTCGTCGAGACCCGCGGGCGCGCCGGCACGTTCGTCGCCGGCCGGGGCGTGGAGCGATCGCTGCGCGAGGCCGCAGCGTCGTACGCCGCCACGGTGCGCACGCTGGGTGTGTCCGAGGTGGACGCGATCGAGGCCGTACGCCGCGCGCTCGCCGTCACGCAGCCGCCGGCATGAGCCCCGTCGACCGCTCCCGCATCCGGGTGAAGGCCATGCTCGTGGCACTCGACCGAACCGGTACGTCGCACGCGGTGACCCTCAATTCGCCGACCCTCGAGCACCCGGACGGCTACCACCGCCTGATCGGTGGCGGCGTGGAGCTGGGGGAGACCCACCGGGACGCGATGCTGCGGGAGGTCGACGAGGAGCTGGGTGCCCGCGTCGAGGACCTCACCCCGCTCGGCGTGGTGGAGAACATCTTCCGGATCGACGGCGTGCTGGGCCACGAGGTCGTCTTCCTGTACACGGGGCGCCTCGACCCGACGCCTCCGGCCGAGGGGGCGACCCTCACCGAGAGCGACGGCAGCGTGGTGGCCGTGGTGTGGCGTCCCGTCGACGACGAGCAGGAGGCGCTCCCCCTCTTCCCGGCGGCGGTCGTCCCGTTCGTGCGCGACCTCACATCCACCTGATCCGGAGTGCCGGAATGCCGGCGCCGCCCAGCTCGTTGGACCCGACAGCTGGCTCCGCATCATGCCCCCGGGCCTCACCCCCTGCCGCTGCGAGCGGCCTTACGCCGAGAGGCGGCTGACGGACCAGCGAGCAGCACCACGCAGCCACCCGCGGGTAAGCCCCGGCCAGGGTGGCTGCGTGCTGTCCGGGTCGTCCGTGGCAGGCTCGCGGGCGTGGAACCGGACGCCGACATCGTGGTCGCCGCCGTCGCCCTGGTGCGCGACGGCCACGTGCTGACGGTCCGCAAGCGCGGGACCGAGCGGTTCATGCTCGTCGGCGGCAAGCTCGAGCCGGGGGAGTCGGCCTACGACGCGGCCCTCCGCGAGGCCCGCGAGGAGGTCGGCCTGGTCCTGGGGTCGGCGACGCTGCTGGGCGAGTTCCTGTCCGAGGCGGCCAACGAGCCGGGGCACACGCTGCACTCGACGGTCTTCTGGGTGGAGTCCGACGCCGAGCCGGTGGCGGCGGCGGAGATCGCGGAGGTGCGGTGGACCCCGTTGGTCGACCATCCCGACGACCTCGCTCCGATGCTCGAGCACCACGTGCTCCCGGTGATCATTGAATCTTTTACCAACCACTGACCCGCTGGTGGTTCCGCTGTCACCCTGACGTGCATCGCGGCTCCGTACCACTGGAACTCGTCCCTACGAGTCCCCAGTGCTGCCTGCCGCAAGGAACGTCACCGTGCCCGTCCCGCCCCTCCGCGCCCTCACGCGCGTCCTCCTCGCCGTCGTGCTGTCGACGGCCGGGCTCGCGCTGGGCACCGAGGCCCAGGCCAGCACGGGCATCAGCGGCACCTGCGAGCCTTCGCTGACGCAGCCCGTACGCCTCTCGGACGCGCTCGACTCCGGGCTGAGCAAGCGCGCCCTGGCCGCGCGCAGCTCGCTCGACGCCGACACGCTGCTCCACCTCGCCGAGGACGAGACGTCGTGGGTGGACCGGTGCGGTCAGGTCTACGTCGTCGACGAGGCCACCCCCGGCCCGCAGCAGGTGGTCGCGGACGCACCGTCCGCAACCCTGCCCGACGACGTCTTCGACCTGTCGTCGCGACCGGGCTCGGACCGCACGATCTACCTCGACTTCGACGGAGCGACCCACTCCGGCACCCACTGGGCGAACGGCGCGGAGATCGTGTCCCCGGCGTACTCGATCGACGCCGATCCGGCGTCGTTCAGCGAGACCGAGCGCGCGCAGGTCTTCCTGGCCTGGCAGGTGGTCGCCGAGGACTTCGCGGCCTTCGACGTCAACGTCACCACCCGCACGCCGCCGGCGTCGGCTCTCACGCGCTCCAGCGCCGGCGCCCGGACCTACGGCATGCCGGTCGTGGTCACGCCCACCAACACGGTGGGCGACGGCTGCGGCTGCGGCGGGTCGGCGTACGTCGGCGTGTTCGGCGCGCTGGGCGCCACCGACGCCCAGCCCGCGTGGGTCTTCACCCGCGGCGCAGGCACGAGCGGCCACGACCTCGGGGAGGTCATCAGCCACGAGATCGGCCACACCTTCGGCCTCGCCCACGACGGCACCAGCACCTCCTCCTACTACTCCGGCGACCGCGGCTGGGCCCCGATCATGGGGTCGTCCTACGACCGGCGTGCCTCCCAGTGGTCGCGCGGGGAGTACGCCGACGCCAGCAACACCGAGGACGACCTGGCGATCATCGCCGCGACGGCGCCGTTGCTCACCGACGACCACGCGGGCGGGCCACTCGGCGCCACCCGGATCGCCGTCGGCAGCACGACCGACGGAGTGATCACCACGCGCACCGACACCGACGCCTTCACCTTCACCTCGGACGGTCCGGTGACGGCCCGGGTCGCCGGCCCCGCGACCCACTCCGACCTCGACGTGCGGCTCACCGTGCTCGACGCGCTCGGTTCCACGGTCGCCGTCGTGGACCCGGTCGCCGACACCGCGTCGGACGAGTCGCTATCCGCCACCTGGGTCTCGACCGCCACCTCGACGAGCACCTGGACCGTCGTCGTCGACGGCACCGGCAGCGGCGACCCGCGCCAGGCCGGGCGCTACAGCGACTACGGCTCCGTCGGGGCGTACGCCGTCTCGCTCGCCGCGGGCCCCCCGGCGGCCGATCCGCCGACCCCCGTCACGCAGCCGACGCCCACGCAGTCCACGATGCCCTCCACGTCCGCGGCTACCGCGGTGCCGGCAAGCCCGGCGTCGACCGTCGACGCGCCCGCCGGCGCCCGCTTCCTCACCACCCGCCTGCCGCGGGCCCGCGTCGGCAAGACCTACCGCGCGGTGATCCGCTTCACCGGACCGGTCACCGAGGCGCGTGTCGACCGGCGGCTCCCGCTCGGCCTGCGGTGGCGGGTCGTCGGCACGCGCATCGTCATCCGCGGCACCGTGCGCCGCACGGGGACGAGCCGCTTCGCGACCATCCTGACCAGCCGCGACGGGTCCGTCCGTCGCCAGCTGCGGGTGGTCGTGCGCTAGTCGCGGCCCTCGAGGACGGCCAGCTGGTCGCGCCACCCGTCGACCATGTCGACGGTGAGGGTGTGCCCGCGCCGCTCGTCGTACGCCGCACACGCAGCGCGCACCCGAGCGAAGGTCGCGCGCACCGCGTCCGCGTCGCCGTCGAGGGAGCGCTCCACCAGCCCGAGCAGCTCGTCGGCGGGCCAGCCCTCGAGCGGGTGCGTGCGCAGCTCCCACGCGAGGTACTTGTTGTAGGGGCGCACCCGCCCGGCCATCGTGAAGACCACGTCGAGCAGCCACGGCACCGACTCGGCGGCGTCGAGCCGCGCCTCGAAGGAGCGTCCGTCGCGGTCGCTCTTGAGTGCGCGGTAGGCGAAGTTCACCCAGCCGTCGAGCCGGTCGTGCTCGATCAGCACGGCGTCGGCCTCCTCGGGCGTCACCGTCGCCAGGCGGCGTACGGCTGCCGCGAGCTCGCCGTCCGTGCGGTCGAGCAGCACCGGAGCCCACGCGTAGGACCAGCGGGACCACCAGTGCTCGGTGCCGAAGGGCGGCACGGTCGTGACCTCGGACCAGGAGTCGACGATCTCGTCGACCTCGGGGGACTTGTCGGTCGAGCGCCCGGCGGCAGCCTCGTCGGTGAGCACGACCACCACGTCGAGGTCGGAGCGCTCGGTGGCGAGGCCGCGGGCGGCCGAGCCGCTGAGCACGAGGCCGAGCAGGTCGTCACCGTGGGCGGCGTCGTTGCGCTCGGCCAGGGCCGTGATCGTGTCCTGCTGCGCAGGGGTGAGCCAGGCGGGAAGGTGAAGGTCGGGCACGGAGCTCCTCGGTCAGGGTGAGGTCGCCCGGACGCCCGAGCAGCGGCAACCCTGGCACGGCACGACCGCGCATCTCCACCGGATTCGTCGCCGTGCGTGTCGCCGCCGACGACTCGGGCCCGGGAGAGCGATAACCTTCGCTCGTGAGTACCCACGTCCCGTTCGGCCGGCTGCTGACCGCGATGGCCACGGCCTTCCACGAGGACGGCACCGTCGACCTCGACGCCACGGCCCGCATCGCCGCCCATCTCGTCGACCACGGCAACGACGGCCTCGTCGTGAGCGGCACGACGGGGGAGAGCCCCACCACCTCGGTCGCCGAGGACGGCGAGATCCTGCGCGCGGTGCACGACGCCGTCGGTGACCGCGCCGTGGTGATCGCGGGCGTCGGCACCAACTCCACCGCCCACTCCGTGGAGCTCGCCGAGCAAGCGGCCAAGGTCGGCGTCGACGGCGTGCTGCTCGTCAGCCCCTACTACAACAAGCCCGGCCAGGTCGGCCTGCGCCACCACTTCAGCGCCGTGGCCGAGGCCACCGACCTGCCCGTGATGCTCTACGACGTGCCGGGGCGCACTGCGACGACGATCGAGCTCGAGACCTACGAGGCGATGCGGCGCTACGACCACATCACCTCGGTCAAGGAGGCCTCCGGCCTGTTGGCCCGCACGGCCCAGCTGGTCGACATGGGCTACGCGGTCTACTCCGGCGACGACGCCAACACCCTCGGCTACCTCGCCTACGGCGGGGTCGGCCTGGTCTCCGTCGTCGCCCACGCCGCCAGCGACCAGCTGGCGTCGATGATCAGCGCCTGGGTCGACGGCGACCACGCCGAGGCCCTGCGCATCCACACCTCGCTCGTCCCGGCCTTCGACGCCGTGATGGGCGTGCCCAACTACGGAGCCACCACCGCCAAGGCAGCCCTCGAGCTGCTCGGCGTGCTCGACAACCGCCGCGTCCGCGGCCCACTGGTCGCCCTGGACGACGACGAGGTCACCGCGCTCCGCGCGGGGCTCGCCGCCGCCGGCCTCCTGTGAGAACCATCCTCCTCACGAACGAAGGAAACCCTTGAGCCATCCCCACCTCGACCTGAGCGCGCCCGCCCCCCTCCCGGCCGGAGGTCTGCGGGTCATCCCGCTCGGCGGACTGGGCGAGGTCGGTCGCAACATGACGGTCTTCGAGTACGACGGCCGGCTGCTGATCGTCGACTGCGGCGTGCTGTTCCCCGAGGACCACCACCCCGGCGTCGACCTGATCCTGCCCGACTTCGACCCGATCCGGGACCGCCTCGACGCCGTCGAGGCGCTGGTGCTGACCCACGGCCACGAGGACCACATCGGTGCGACGCCGTACCTCCTGCGCGAGCGTGGCGACATCCCGCTCGTCGGCTCCAGGCTGACGCTGGCGCTGCTCGGTTCCAAGCTGCGCGAGCACCGCCTGAAGGAGACCGCGCAGTACGAGGTCGCCGAGGGGCAGACGATCACCTTCGGGCCCTTCGTGCTCGAGTTCGTCGCGGTGAACCACTCGATCCCGGACGCCCTCGCGGTCGTCATCCGCACCGGTGCCGGCGTGGTGCTGCACACCGGTGACTTCAAGATGGACCAGCTGCCGCTCGACGGCCGCATCACTGACCTCAACGAGTTCGCCCGCCTCGGCGACGAGGGCGTCGACCTGTTCCTCACCGACTCCACCAACGCCGAGGTGCCGGGCTTCACCACCTCCGAGAAGGAGATCGGCCCCGTCCTGGACCGGGTCTTCGCCAAGAGCGAGCAGCGGATCATCGTCGCCTGCTTCGCCTCTCACATGCACCGCGTCCAGCAGGTGCTCGACGCGGCGGTGGCACACGGCCGCAAGGTCGCCTACGTCGGGCGCTCGATGGTGCGCAACATGGCCATCGCCCAGGACCTCGGCTACCTCACCGTCCCGCCCGGCGTGATGGTCGAGGCCAAGGAGCTCGGCGACTACCCGCCGCACAAGCAGGTGCTGATCTCGACCGGGTCGCAGGGCGAGCCCCTCGCCGCGCTCAGCCGGATGTCGCAGAACAACCACCACTTCGTGCACCTCGAGCCCGGCGACACCGTGGTGCTGGCCAGCTCGCTGATCCCGGGCAACGAGAACGCCGTCTACCGCGTGATCAACGGCCTGTCGCGCCTGGGCGCCAACGTGGTCCACAAGGGCAACTCCCTCGTCCACGTCTCCGGCCACGCGAGCGCCGGCGAGCTGCTCTACTGCTACAACATCGTCAAGCCGCGCAACGTGATGCCGGTGCACGGCGAGATCCGCCACATGCGCGCCAACGCCGACCTGGCCTGCGCCACCGGCGTGGAGAACGTCGTGCTGGCCGAGGACGGCGTGGTGGTCGACCTCGTCGACGGCGTGGCGAAGATCGTCGGCAAGGTCGACGTCGGCTACGTCTTCGTCGACGGCACCACCATCGGCGACATCAGCGAGGCCTCGATGAAGGACCGCCGGATCCTCGGCGAGGAGGGCTTCCTGTCCGTCATCGTGGTCGTCGACTCGGTGACCGGCAAGGTCGTCTCCGGACCGGAGATCCACGCCCGCGGCTTCGCCGAGGAGGAGGCCACCTTCGACGAGGTCAAGCCGCTCATCATCGAGGCGCTCAACGCCTCGATCGCCGACGGTGCCACCGACTCCTACCAGCTGCAGCAGGTCGTACGCCGTGTCGTGGGCCGCTGGGTCAACCGCGCCCACCGCCGTCGCCCGATGATCATTCCTGTGGTGATCGAGGCCTGAGCGCCCTAGAGTCCCTCACGGGGCTCGAGGGTCCGATGAACCTCGTGGGGAGGTGGGCATGCCGCGCAACCAGGGTGCGCTGAGTCGTCTGGCCGAGCTGATGCGACGCGTCAACTCCTCCACCGACACCGAGGTGATCCTCGAGGAGATCGCGCACGGCGTGGTCGACGTCCTCGGCTACGGCGTCGCGGCGATCGCCCGGCTCGAGGGCGACGTGCTGGTGATGACCAACGTCGCCGGCCCGCCCGAGGTCGTCGCGCAGATCCTGCACCGCCGCACCCCGGCCGAGCAGATCCTCGACGAGTTCCGCGAGGCCGACCGGTGGGGCATCCTGCGCTTCGTCCCCGCAGGTCGGATGTCGGAGGAGCGGCTGCGCGCCGCCTGGATCCCCGAGGTCGAGCCCAGCGACGACCCGGACGCCTGGCACCCCCAGCACGCGCTCTACGCCCCGCTCTACTCGGCCGGCGGCGAGCTCCTCGGCAACATGGCCGTCGACCTCCCGGCGGACGGCCGGGTGCCCGACGAGGCCGACCGCGAGCTGCTGGAGATGTTCGCCGTGCAGGCGGGTGTCGCGCTCTCCAACGCCCGCGAGCGCGAGCGGCTCACCGACCGCGCCCGCCTCGACCGGATGCTGACCTCGGTCGCGGCGGCCGGTGCCGGCGTCCAGGGCGGGCTCGCCCAGGCGATGACGACGGCGGTGGAGGCGGTCGCGGAGGCGCTCGCCACCACCCAGGCCGTCGTACGCACCTTCCCCAGCGATGTCCAGGGCCACCAGATCGGCGTCGGCACGCCGCGCCCCTTCACCCCCGAGCACGACGTCCCCGAGATCCGCCAGGACCTCCTGGCGCTCGACGACCTGCCCGTGCTGGTCGAGGTGGGGATCCACGACGTCGACTCTGCGCGGCTGCCGAGCAGCGCGGCGCCGATGCAGCGGCTGATGCGCGCGATGCGGGTCGAGCGCGCGCTCGTGTGTCCGCTGCTCTCGCAGGACGACCTCGTCGGCTACCTCGTGCTGGGATTCGCCCGCAACACCCGGCCGCTGACGATGTCGGAGGCCGACGCGGTGCTGGAGGTGGGGCGCCTGCTCGCGCTCGCGGTGCGTTCTTCCCGCGTCCTGGAGACCGAGCAGCGCCTGGTCCAGGAGCTGCGGGAGCTCGCGCGCTACCGCAGCGAGCTGATCGCCACCATCTCCCACGAGCTCAAGACCCCGCTCACCGCGATCCTCGGCCACGCCGAGCTCATCGCCGACCGCCACCCCGACATGACGTCGCTGGACGCGATCATCCGCAACGCCCAGCGCCTGAACAACCTGGTCGCCAACCTCCTCCACTACTCCCGCATCCAGGGACGACGCGAGACGGTGCGCCGCGCCGTCGACCTCGCCGAGCTCTGTGAGGCGAGCGTCGACCTGCTCGGCATCCGGGCCAAGCAGGCGGGCGTCGGGCTGGCCTTCGAGCGCACCGGGACGGCACCGGTCGTGGTGTTCGGCGACCCCGAGGAGCTCGCCCGGGTCGTCGACAACATGGTCGACAACGCGGTGAAGTACACCCCCGAGGACGGCGCGGTCGCGGTGTCGATGGAGGTGGGCGAGGACGAGGTGAGCATCGAGGTGACCGACACCGGCATCGGCATCTCCACCGCTGACCAGAGCCACGTCTTCTCGGCCTTCCACCGCTCCACCAACCCCAACGCCCTCTCCGTGCCGGGCACCGGTCTCGGCCTGCCGATCGCCCAGCGGATCGCGGAGTCCCACGGCGGAACGCTGTCGGTGAGCTCCGAGCTCGGCCACGGCAGCACCTTCCGCTTCACCCTGCCGCTGCGGTCCCCGCGAGAGCAGGGCTGAGCCCACCGGTCGTCCGGGTCCCGACCGCGTCGAGGCGGACCACGTGGTCCATGGCGTCGAGGCCGATCGTGCCGTGGGTGATCCACACGACCGAGCGGCCCGGGCGCGCGGCAGCGTCGAGCAGCTGCCCCGCGACGGCCCGCGCGGTGGCGGCGTCGAGGTGGGCGGTGGGCTCGTCGAGCACCAGGACCGGGGCGTCGGCGAGCAGCGCCCTGGCCATCGCCAGGCGGGCCCGCTCGCCGCCGGACACCTCGCGCGAGCCGGCGCCGACGTGGGTGTGGATGCCGTCGGGCAACCCGTCGACCCACTCGCCCAGCCGGGCGCGGTCCAGCGCGTGACGCACGTCGTCGTCGCTCGCACCCGGGCGCGCCAGGCGCACGTTCTCCGCGACGGACGAGGCGAAGACGTGCGGGTCGTCGTCGACGAGGCCCACCGTGCGGCGTACGTCGTCCAGCGCCAGTCGGCGCAGGTCGGTGCCACCGAGCAGGGCGTGGCCCGACACGGGGTCGATGAAGCGGACGAGCGTCCCAGCCAGGGTGGACTTCCCCGAGCCGGAGGGGCCCGTGATGCCGAGGTGCTCGCCCGGTCGCAGGTCGAGGTGCTCGAGCGCCAGCACGGGCCGCTCGGTCCAACCGAGCTCCGCCTCGCGGAGCGCGAGCGCGTGGCTCGCGGGCAGCGGCTCGGGCGACCGCGGGTCGCTGACCGCCGGCGACGTGGCCGCGAGCCGGTCGAGGCGCTCGCGGGCGGCACGGGCGCGCACCGACACCGCACCCGCGTCGGCGAGCCCACCGGTCACGTCGGCGAGCGCCAGTGGGACCAGCAGCAGCAGCGCGAGGAGTGCGGGGGAGACCTGGGCAGGCGTCACGGTCGCGGCGACGAGCACCACGCCCAGGCCGGCGGTGGCGGTGGTGAGGGCGGAGGCGGCGGCGACGGCGCGCGCGGAGCGGCGTACGGCTGCGGCGAGCGTGGCTCCCTGCTGCTGCACGGTGGCCAGCGCGCGCGGCGTGGCGGCCCACTGCTCCAGCTCCCGCAGGCCGTGGGCAACCTCCTCGACGCCCGTGCCGAGAGCCGCCCGCGCCGCGAGGACCTGCGGCTCGGCGGTCGCCACCCCGCGGCGGGCCAGCGCGAAGGCGAGCCCTCCGGTGGCACAGACGCCGAGCACGACCAGGCCGGCAGCCGGGGCGACGAGCCAGGTGAGAAGGGTCGCGCCCACCCCGACCAGCACGGCTGTGGCGACCGGCTGCCGCACCCGGAGCCGGTCGTCGAGCAGGGCGTCGACGTCGTCGACGACGCGGGTGAGGAGGTCACCGCGACGGGGACCCAGTCGTCCGGGCACGAGCGGGACGAGGTCGGCGTAGACCTGCGCCCGGCGCTCCGCGAGCTCCCGCAGCACCACGTCGTGGCTCAGCACGCGCTCGGCGTGGCGCAGCACCGGGCGCGCGAGGCCGAAGAGGCGTACACCGACGATGGCGACCATCAGGTAGAGCACCGGCGGCTGCTCACTCGCGCGGGTGATGAGCCAACCGGCGGTCGCGGTGAGTGCGACGCCGGACGCGGTCGACAGTGCTCCGAGCAGCGTCGCGGTGCGCAGGCCCCAGCGGGACTGCGGGTCGTCGTCGGGTGGCGATGCTGGTGCGGCGTCGGGGTGCGACACCGCGCGCGCCGGCGCGGCAGACGGAGCCGGCGTCGGGGCCCGGCCCTCGACAGGCTCCAGCTCCAGCACCCGGTCCGCGGCGGCGAGCACGGCGGGGCGGTGGGCGACGACGAGGACCAGGCTGGTGCGGGCGAGCGCGGCGATGGTCTCGAGGAGCACCTGCTCGGTCTCCTCGTCGAGGTGCGCGCTGGGCTCGTCGAGGAGCACGACCGGCCGGGCGGCCAGAACGACGCGCGCGAGCGCCACGCGGGCCCGCTGACCCGCGGAGAGGCCGGCCCCGTCCTCGCCGAGGGGCGAGTCCAGCCCCTCGGGCAGGGCGCGCACCACGTCGGCGAGATCTACGGCGGTGAGCGCGGACCACACCTCGTCGTCCCCGGCGCCGGGGCGTCCGACGCGGATGTTGGCGGCGATGGTGTCGGCCAGCAGCCACGGTCGCTGGGGTGCCCAGGCGACCTGGTCGCGCCACCACGCCGGGTCGACGCGCGGAAGGGGAGCGCCGCCCACCACGACGTCGCCGCCGTGGGGAGGCAGCTCGCCGCGCAGCGTCGCGAGCAGGGTCGACTTGCCGCAGCCGGACGGTCCTGCGATCGCCACCAGGCCGCGCTCGGCCAGGTCGAGGTCGAGGGGTGCGGTCAGCGCCGTGTCGTGACCGACCGCGAGCCCGTGCAGACCGAGCGTGGCGCGTGCCGGCCGCTGCGATCCGAGCGGCTGCGAGGCCGCGCGGGCCAGCAGCGCGTCGGCCTCGGCCAGCGCCGCGGTGCCCTCGGCAGCGGCGTGGAACTCCGCGCCCACGCGGCGCAGCGGCCAGTAGGCCTCGGGCGCCAGGAGCAGCACGGTGAGCGCGACCCGGAAGTCGACCGACCCCGACGCCAGCCGCAGCCCGACGGTGACCGCCACCAGCGCGACCGACAGTGTGGCGACGAGCTCGAGGACGGAGGAGGAGGCGAAGGCGACCTTGAGGGTGTCGACGGTCGCGCGGCGGTAGCGGTGGGTGACCGAGCGGATGGTCGCCACCTGGGCCTCGGCCCGCCGGTGCGCGACAAGCGTCGGCAGGCCACGCACCACGTCGAGGAAGTGGCCGGACAGCGCCTCCATCGCACGCCACTGGGTCCGGGCCCGGTCGCGGGTGGTGAGGCCGACGAGGATCGCGAAGACCGGCACGAGCGGCAGGGTCAGCGCGACGACGAGCCCCGACAGAGGGTCGAGCCAGGTGATCGCGACGAGGGTGAGGACGGGGAGGACGGCGGCCGGCACCAGCGCCGGGAGGTAGCGGGTGACGTAGGGCTCGACCCCGGCCACGCCGCGGGTCGCGAGCAGCGACAGTCGGGCGGGCGCGAGGTCGGCAGTGCGGCGAGCAGCCTCGAGGAGCCGCAGCCGTAGGGCTCCCGACACTTCACCGGCGGCCCGCGCCGCCGCCAGCTGGCCGGCGTACGTCGTCGCGGTGCGCAGCAGCACGAGTCCGACCAGCCACCCCCCGGCGCGCGTCCAGTCGTTCCCGCTGACCGCCGCCACGACCAGGGCTCCCAGCGCGAAGGCCTGCGCCACCGTCGCCAGGCCGCCGAGCACGCCGCACGCGACGACGACCGCGAGCGCCCCGCGCGCCGGTCGGAGGTGGCTGAGGACGGCCGCGTCGAGCGGCCTCACGACGCGGTGTCGCTCGTGCCGGCCAGGACGGGGGTGGGGATGTGCCGCACCGAGATGCGCTTGCGGAAGACCCAGTAGGTCCACGCCTGGTAGCCCAGCACGATCGGGGTGAAGATCACCGCGACCCACGTCATCACCTTCAGCGTGTACGCCGTCGCGGCCGCGTTGGTCGTGGTGAGCGAGTACGCCGGGTCGGTGGTCGACGGCATCACGTCGGGGAACAGGCCCAGGAACAGGCCGATCACGGCCAGCGCGATGGTCACGAACGTGCCCACGAAGGCCCAGCCCTCGCGCCCGGCGCGGGCCGAGACGAGCCCGGCGACCAGCGAGGCGGCGGCCGCGGCGAAGACGACCGCGGTGACGGCGGTGCCGGTCTTGAGCTGCGTCCACACGAGGAAGACCACAGCGAGGACGGCGGCGACGACGCCGATGCGCACGGCCAGGTCGCGGGCCCGGTGGCGGATCTCGCCGTCGGTCTTGAGCGCGACGAACATCGCCCCGTGGGTGGCGAAGAGGGTGAGGGTCACCAGTCCGCCGAGCAGGCCGAAGGGGTTGAGCAGGGTGAAGAGGTTGCCGGTGAACTCCTTGTCGGCGTCGATCGGGACGCCGGCCACGATGTTGGCGAACGCGACGCCCCACAGCAGCGACGGCACGATCGACCCGATGATGAGCGCGAGGTCCCACCGGCCCTTCCACTCGCTCTCCTCGCGCTTGTGGCGGTACTCGAAGGAGAGCCCGCGCACGATGAGGGCCACCAGGATGAGCAGGAGCGGCAGGTAGAACCCGCTGAAGAGCGTGGCGTACCACTCCGGGAAGGCGGCGAAGGTCGCGCCGCCGGCGACCAGGACCCACACCTCGTTGCCGTCCCACACGGGGCCGACGGTGTTGATCATGACGCGCCGCTCGGTGTCGTCGCGCGCCAGCACCGGCAGCAGCATCCCGACGCCGAAGTCGAAGCCCTCGAGGCAGAAGTAGCCGACCCACAGCACGGCGATGAGGGCGAACCAGACGGTGGTCAGTTCCATGGTGGTCTCTCTGTCGTGTCGTCGTGGTCGGTCAGTAGGCGAAGGTGAGCGGCTTGTCCTCGTCGGAGCCGCCGACCTTGACCCGCGGCGGCTCCTCGAAGGGATCCGCGCCCTTCTTGACGTAGGTGATGAGGAGCTTGACCTCGATGACCGCGAGCACCGCGTAGAGGAGGGTCAGCACGATGAGCGAGGTGGCGGCCTCGAAGACCGAGACGCCGGGGGAGACCCCGGACTCGGTGGTCATCAGCCCGAAGACCACCCACGGCTGGCGACCCATCTCGGTGAAGATCCAGCCCCACGAGCTCGCGAGCGTGGTGGCGATCGGCAGGCTGAGGCCGAGGACCCCGAGCCAGCGCACGCCCGGCGTACGCCCCTTGCGGGTCAGCCACAGGATGAGCGCGGCGCCGGCGGCGGCGAAGGCACCGAGGCCCATCATGAAGCGGAAGGACCAGTAGGTGACCGGGATGACGGGGGTGTAGTCGCCCTCGGTGAAGGCCTTCGACGTCGGGTCCTGCCCGTAGGTCTCGACGTACTCCTCGCTCAGCGGGTTGATGCCCTCGACGGTGCCGTCGAAGGAGCCCGTGCCGAGGAAGGACAGCAGGCACGGGACCGTGACGGCGAACTTCTCCTCCTTGCCGTCGGGGGTGCCGACCGTGAAGACCGAGAAGGGTGCGCAGCTCTCGCTGGTCTCGTAGAGGCCCTCCGCGGCCGCCATCTTCATCGGCTGCACCTCGGTCATCACCTTGCCCTGGAGGTCGCCGGTGATGGCGACGCCGATACCGGCGAGCAGGGTGATGACGGCGCCGATGCGGATGGCGTGGTGGTACATCGGCCGGTCGGCCTCGTGCTTCTTCTTCATGTAGAGGTAGGCGCTGACGCCGAGCAGGAAGGTGCCGGCGGTCATGTACGCCGCGAAGATCACGTGCGGGAAGGTCACGACCTGCACCTTGTTGAACATCACCGCCCAGAAGTCGGTGAGCTCCGCGCGCCCGGACTCGGCGTTGTAGGTGTAGCCCACCGGGTGCTGCATCCACGAGTTGGCCGCGAGGATGAACCACGACGACGCCAGCGTGCCGAGGTGCACCAGCCACATGCACCCTGCGTGCAGGCCGCGGGGGAGCTTGTCCCAGCCGAAGATCCACAGGCCGAGGAAGGTCGACTCGAGGAAGAAGGCCAGCAGGCCCTCGACCGCGAGAGGGGCGCCGAAGACGTCGCCGACGAAGCGGGAATAGTCCGACCAGTTCATCCCGAACTGGAACTCCTGGACGATGCCGGTCACCACGCCGATGGCGAAGTTGATGAGGAAGAGCTTGGCGAAGAACTTGGTGAGGCGGAGGTAGTCCTCCTTGCCCGTGCGCACCCACGCGGTCTCGAGCCCGGCGATGACGGCCGTGAGCCCGATCGTCAGCGGCACGAAGAGGAAGTGGTAGACGGTGATGATCCCGAACTGCCACCGGGCGATGTCGAGGACGTCCATGGGCACACCCTTGCGTTGGTCAGGCGCCGTGGCGCGGTACTACGACAGATTGTAGTAGATACTACGCAATGTCGTACTTCCTCGGTCAGGGCCCCTAGACTCCTGTCACATGAGTCCAAGGTCCCGGATGGGCGAGCTCGAGCAGGCCGTCCTCGACGCCCTGTGGGACGGCGACGGCACGTCCAGTGGCCGCGAGGTGCACGCCCGGCTCGAGGGACGCGACCTCGCCTACACGACCGTGATGACGGTGCTCGACCGGCTCGTCGCCAAGGACCTCGTGGTGCGTGAGCGCGACGGCCGGGCCTTCCGCTACGCGCCCCGGCTCAGCCGCGCCGCAATGACCGCCGAGGTGATGCGCGAGGCGCTCGAGGCCACCGGCGCCGACCGCGACCAGGCCCTCGTCTCCTTCGTGGGCGAGGCCAGCGCCGAGGACCTCGCGGCGCTGCGCCGCGCCCTCGCCGACCTCACCTGACCGGGCCGGGACGCGCGCGTGCTGACCCCGCTGGTGCTGGGTGCGCTCGCCGTGCTGCTCGCCGGTCCGCTGCCGTGGGCACTGTCGCGCTGGACAGGCCTGCGGCGTACGCCGTCCGCGGCGATGCTGCTGTGGCAGAGCACCGCCCTGGCGGCGGTCCTCGCCGCGCTCGGTGCCGGGATCTCCCTGGCCACCGACCGCCTGTGGGTGGCGCCCGTCGCCGCCGGTGACGTGGTCGTGGCGGCGCTCGCCGGTCTGGTGACGGTCGTGGTCGCGGCGCGGCTGCTGCTCAGCGGCCACCGCACGGGCACCGCCCTGCGCCGGATGCGTCGTACGCACCGCGAGCGGGTCGACCTCGTGGCGCGCACGGACAATGGAGTCTCGGTGCTCGAGCACGACCTCCCGGTCGCCTACTGCGTGCCCGGGATGACCGGGTCGCGGATCGTCGTGTCGCGCCCGACCCTGACCCGCCTCGCGCCCGAGGAGCTGGCGGCGGTCCTGGAGCACGAGCGCTCGCACCTGCGCGCGCGCCACGACCTCGTCCTCGAGGCCTTCGCCGTGCTGCACCGTGCCTTCCCGCGCGGCGTGGCCAGCGGGTCGGCGCGACGGGAGGTCGAGGTGCTCGTGGAGGTGCTGGCCGACCGGGCGGCCTGCCGCACCGGTGATCGTCGCGCGCTGGTGTCGGCGTTGCTCGAGCTGGCCGGCTCACCGGCTCCCGCCGGCGCGCTGGGGTCCGCCGGCTCGCTCACGGCCCGGGTGGAGGTCCTGCGCGACACCCGCCGCCACCGGGCACAGGCCCTGCTGGTGCTGCTGCTCGCCGCCGCGATCCTCGCGCTCCCCACGCTGCTGGTCGTGCTGCCGTGGCTCGCGGGGCTCGACGCGCGCTGAGGCGCCACGACCGCTCGCCTCCGGACGGCCGAGAGGCCCCGGCGGACGGATCCGCCGGGGCCTCCCGGTGTGGTGCTGGTGGTGCTGTCAGCGTGCGGTCAGCGTCGTACGACCTTGAACCGCAGCTTGTCCTTGCTGCGCTCGACGGTGTCGGAGCCCTTGTAGACGGCGACGAGCTTGTGCTTGCCGACCTTCAGGTTCTTCTTCACCTTGAACATGATCCGGCCGTCGTCGAGACGCTTGGTCCGGACCTTCTTGCCGTCGATGCGGACCACGACGCGACCCGTCGCGGTGGTGCCGTCGGCCTTGACCTTCACGACCACCTTGAAGTCCTGCTTGAAGCGGGGCTTGCGCGGCTTCACCTTCGCCACCGTGGTGGAGTCGGCCTTGCCGGCGGGCGTCGCTGCCACCGCCGTGGCGGTGAACTTCGCCGACGAGGTCGCCAGCGAGCCGTTGCCCTCGTAGGTCGCGGTCAGCTGGTTGGCGCCGACCGGCAGGTCGGCCGGCAGGGCCACGGAGGCCTTGCCGTCCACGAGCGCGGCCGAGCCGAGCTCCTTGCCTGCTGCGTCGGTGACGACCACGTCGCCGCTCGGCGTGGAGCCGACCGAACCGTCGCGGGCCACGGTGACCTCGGCGGTGGACGCGGTGCCGAAGGTCGACGGCTCGGGCTGGTGCACGGCCGTCGTCTTCGTCACCAGCTTGCAGTCGACGACCTCGATGTTGTCGACGTACCAGCCCTCGTTGCCGCCACAGCCGTCACGACCGATGTCGAAGCGGAGCTGGACGGTGTCACCAGGCTCGATGCCGGCCGCGACGAGGTCGATCTGCGACTCGCCCCAGCTGCCCTTGGTCTCGCCACCGTCGGTGCCCGTGAAGCCGGGCTCGCCGGCCAGCGGGTTGGTGTTGGTGGCAGGACCGGAGAGGGTGGTGGGCGCGTTGTAGATGTAGGCGCCCGCCGGGATGGCCTTGAAGCCGCCGCGTCCGTTGACCTCCATCTTGACGTTGCCGCCGTCGTAGCCGATCTCGGTCGCGACGTAGTGCTCGAAGGTGAGCTTCGGGGCACGCAGGGTGTCGGGCATCTCGATGACCGGACCCGTGATCGAGTCGCGGCTCGAGAAGTCACCGGCCGTGCCGGAGCACTGACCCTGGTCGGGAGCCGGACCGAACGCGACCTTGCTCGCGTGCGGGGCGCCCGTGCCGGCCGGGGCGTTGGCAACGCTCTGCCACGCCTCGTGCAGGCCACCCTCGTAGACGACCTCGAAGCTGGGGGTCCAGCCCGTGAGGCCGTCCTCGAAGTCCTCGTTCCACAGCACGTCCTCGGCGAAGCCCTCACCACAGGTGGCGGGGGCGTCCTTGCCGAGGAGCGCCTGGAAGTCGCACTTCACCGGAGCGGTGCGCATCTCCGTCGCGGCCGTGGCGGCCGACACCGAGGCGCAGTCGCCGGCAGCGATCGGGGTCGCGGCCTGCGGCGTCGCGTCGGAGGCCGTGGTGAGCTGGTTGATCGGGGCGCCCACCAGGTCGACGCAGGACTGCTCGAAGGCGTTGGCCGCGTCGATGAAGTTGGACTGCGGGGTCAGGTACGCCGTCTGGGCGCGCCACCAGATGGCGGCGGCCTTGTCGAGACCGAGACCGGCGATGGTCTGGCCGTTGTAGGTGCCACCGTCGACGACGAGGGCGTAGGCGTGGTTCGGCACACCCGAGTTGGAGTGCACACCGCCGGCGTCGGCGCCGGTCGGGTCGCACTTGTACTCGGCGTCGCTGACCTTGCCCGGGTCGCCGTAGCAGGTGGGCGTCCACATGTCGCGGATCGCGCCACCGAAGGCGGTCGACTTCTCACCCATCAGCCACCGGGTGGTGTCCGGGCGGGCAGAGAGGTCCTCGGCCGTGACGCGGACCGTCTTGACGGCCGTGGTGCTCTTGAACTTCGCACCGTCGGCCTGCGAGACCATCACGCCGTAGAGGTCGGGGTCACCGGTGAAGCCGGCCGGCGGGTCGACGTTGTTGTTGCCGATCACGATGCCGGTCGCGCCGGCGGCCTCGGCGTTGGCGACCTTCGTGACGAACGGGCAGGTGCCGCGGTCGACGTACGCCCACTTGCCGGTCACGGCGGCGCCGTTGGTGAAGGTGGTGCAGCCGTCGGTCGTGGTGGGACCGGTGGCGTCCGCGGCGTCGGTGGCCACGACGACGTCAGCGGTGACCGGCGTCGTGGTGAACGGCTTGGCGCCCGTGGCTGCGACGGCAGCGCACGGTCCGGCGAGGCTCGTCGGCGCGGTGATCTCCATGCCGAGCCCGGGGGGCGCGGTGGAGTCGCAGTCACCGACGGTGCGCTTGGCCTGGAAGTTCTCGCCGTCGTCCTCGCGACCGTTGACGAGGTCGAGCGTCTCGCCCCACACGTCGGAGTACGACTCGTTGAGGGCACCGGACTGGTACTGGTAGATCAGGCCGGACGTGTACTCGGTGTAGGCGTGGCCCCACTCGTGCGAGACGATGTCGTCGGACGTGACACCGTTGCAGTAGTTGGTGGTGACGCCGTTCCAGTTGGCGTTCGGGCAGCTGATGCGGGGGTCGTTGTTGACCGTCTTCATCGTCGCCCCCTCGCCGTCGTAGGAGTCGCGGCCGAAGGCGTTCTCGTAGAGCCAGTAGGACTCACCGGCGGAGTTGACCAGGTTCTGCTGGTCGACGTTGAGGGTGCCGGGGAACGCGTCGCCCTCGCTCCACACGAGGTCGCTGGGGGCGGGGCTGCCCTCGTAGAGCTCACGGTCGAGCGCCTCGTGGACGTCCGACCACCGGTTGAGAGCCTTGCCCGTCTGGGCGTCGACGAAGACCGTGTCGCGCACGTTCTTCTCGTTGGTGACCTCGACCTGGTAGGCCAGGACGGCCTTGCCGCTGTCGCCGCGGGTGGCACCCATGCGGTAGACGACGAGGTCGGTCGCGCCGGCGCCGATGCCGGTCAGGTCCGCCTTCTCGCCGTCGTGGCTCGGCGGGTCCTCCTTGACCAGCCCGACCGCACGCGTGCCGGCTTCGGCGGCCGTGAGCCGCGGGTCGACCGAGAGCGTCAGGTTCGGTGCGGCGTAGCCGTTGACCGAGGTCAGGTCGCCGTCCTGGTCGACCTGCGCACGCAGCATCGAGCCGAAGACGTCGACGCCGCGGTACTGCTGCGTCAGCGTGACGGTCCAGCCGGCGGGCGACTTCTGCACGTCGCGCTGGACGAGCTCGTCCGGGCGGGCGCCGAAGTTGCCGGCGTACCTGGCGAGATAGGCGTCGACCTTGTCCCGCGCGGCGGAGAGCGAGGCGCCCTCCGTGCCGGGCAGCAGGTCTCCGTCGCCCTTGACGCGCAGGAAGCCCACCTTGCCGGTGGACTCCTCACGGGTGACGGCGACGGCGCCGTCGGCGCGGTCGACCATGGCGGCGACGCCGTTGGTGTCGGCCGGTGCGGCCGATGCTTGCAACCCGCTCATGGGGAGTGCGGCGAGTCCCGCCCCCACGACTGCGAGAGCAAGTCCTCTGTTGAGGAGCTTCACTCTTTTTCCTCCAGTTCCGAGACACACTCGGAACCAGATGTCGCCCGAGTGATCCGGGTCACCATAAGAAGGACGTCCTACCTTTGTGAAGGGCAGGGGGCAGAACGGTGTCGCTTTGCCCTCCCAGGGGTGACCGCCCGACGACCTCACCACGACACGCACACGTGTGGTCCCTGTGACTGGTGTGACGTGGCCGTA
Organism: Nocardioides lacusdianchii; assembly: GCF_020102855.1. Classification (GTDB taxonomy): domain Bacteria; phylum Actinomycetota; class Actinomycetes; order Propionibacteriales; family Nocardioidaceae; genus Nocardioides; species Nocardioides lacusdianchii. The sequence continues at coordinate 358,525 of NZ_JADHZD010000002.1, read as the reverse complement.
GGGTCGGACCATGGCGACCCGTACGTCTTCCCCGCCGGGGTCGCGGAGCTCGAGCACGTCTGGAAACAAGCGCACCACCAAGGGTTCGAGCACCCGATCACGGAGTACCAGCAAGCCCTCCACTTCGTCCGCGAAGGGCCGGAGCCGCTCGAGCGCGTCCTCGCGCCGACCTGCATCGCGTCCTGCGCCCCGCGCCGTACGCAACGGGCCGGGGCCGGTCTCGCGCTCGTTCGGTGCCATCGGACGGGGGATCGCCGCCGTGTGGCTGGGCCTGGCCCACGGCCTCGGCGCCGTCGCCCGCTCCATCGGGCAGTCGGCGCGCGACCTCGACCCCGAGCACCGCCGCGACGGGGTCGGGCTGTTCCTCTTCGGCCTCGCCACCGTCGCGGCCGCCGCCGTGTGGTGGCAGCTGCCCGGGGGAGTGATGGACTTCGCCCGCTCGGTGACCGCCGGCGCCGTCGGCAAGGTCGGCTGGCTCGTGCCGCTGTTCCTCGTCTGGGCCGGGTGGCGCACTCTGCGCGACCCCGAGCGCAACGGACCCGCCGGGCGCCAGGTGATCGGCTGGTCGGCCTTCGCGCTCGGCCTGCTCGGCATCGTGCACATCGCCAACGGCAACCCGCAGCCGGTGCTCGGTGACGCGTCGAACCTCCAGGAGGCGGGCGGCGCGGTCGGCTACGTCACCTCGAGCCTGCTGCTCGACCTCATGCAGACGCCGTACGTCGTGGTGCCCCTGCTGGTGCTGCTCGCGACCTTCGGCATCCTCATCATCACTGCGACCCCGGTCTACCAGGTCCCCGCGCGCCTCGCCGCGCTGCGCGACCAGGCGCTGGGCCGCACCCACGCCGAGCCCGAGGCCGAGGAGCCCACCAAGCCGGTGCGCACCCGCCGCCGCTCGGCGCTGGACGACGAGGTCGACCCCGAGATGGGCGACCCGGCCTACGACAGCCCGGTGCTGTCGGACCGCGAGCTGAAGAAGCGTCGCAAGAAGAAGCCCGAGGTGGCCGAGGAGCCGTTCGAGGACTACGGCATCGACCTGTTCGCCGACGCCCCCACCGAGGTCAGCCCGGCGGTGCCGGACGCCCCCGCGGCACCCGAGGCGCTCGAGCCGCCGCCGCACACGCCGCTCCCGGCGCGGGTGGAGCAGCTGGCGCTCTCAGGAGACATCACCTACTCGCTGCCCGCCAACGAGGTGCTCAAGCCGGGGTCGGTCCACAAGGCCAGGTCCAAGGCCAGCGACGCCGTCGTCGAGCGGCTCATGCAGGTGATGGACGAGTTCAACATCGACGCCACCGTCACCGGCTACACCCGCGGCCCGACCGTCACCCGCTACGAGGTCGAGCTCGGCCCTGCGGTCAAGGTCGAGAAGGTCACCGCGCTGTCGAAGAACATCGCCTACGCCGTCGCATCGGCCGACGTGCGGATCCTCAGCCCGATCCCCGGCAAGTCCGCGATCGGCATCGAGATCCCCAACGTCGACAAGGAGATCGTCTCCCTCGGCGACGTGCTCCGCTCGTCGACCGCGCGCAACGACCACCACCCGATGGTCGCCGGGCTCGGCAAGGACGTCGAGGGCGGCTTCGTCGTCGCCAACATGGCGAAGATGCCGCACCTCCTCGTCGCCGGTGCCACGGGATCCGGAAAGTCGTCGTTCATCAACTCGCTGATCACCTCGATCCTGATGCGCTCCACGCCCGACGAGGTGCGGATGATCATGGTCGACCCGAAGCGGGTGGAGCTCAACGCCTACGAGGGCGTGCCGCACCTGATCACCCCGATCATCACGAACCCGAAGAAGGCCGCCGAGGCGCTGGCGTGGGTCGTGCGCGAGATGGACATGCGCTACGACGACCTGGCCAACTTCGGCTTCCGCCACATCGACGACTTCAACAAGGCCGTGCGGGCCGGGAAGGTCGAGGTCCCCGCGGGCAGCGAGCGGGTCCTGGCGCCGTACCCCTACCTCCTGGTCATCGTCGACGAGCTCGCCGACCTGATGATGGTCTCGCCGCGCGACGTCGAGGACTCGGTCGTGCGCATCACCCAGCTCGCGCGTGCCGCGGGCATCCACCTGGTGCTCGCCACGCAGCGCCCCTCGGTGGACGTCGTCACCGGTCTGATCAAGGCCAACGTGCCCTCGCGGCTGGCGTTCGCGACCAGCTCGCTGGGCGACAGCCGCGTCATCCTCGACCAGCCGGGCGCGGAGAAGCTCGTCGGCCAGGGTGACGGACTGTTCCTGCCGATGGGTGCCTCCAAGCCGGTGCGCGTCCAGGGCTCGTGGGTCACCGAGGCGGAGATCCACCAGGTCGTCAAGCACTGCAAGGACCAGCTCGAGCCGACCTACGTCGAGGACGTGACGGCTCCGAAGGAGTCCAAGCGCGAGCTCGACGACGACATCGGCGACGACATGGAGCTCGTGGTGCAGGCCATCGAGCTCGTCGTCTCCACGCAGTTCGGCTCGACCTCGATGCTGCAGCGCAAGCTGCGCGTCGGCTTCGCCAAGGCCGGGCGCCTGATGGACATCATGGAGAGCCGTGGCGTGGTCGGTCCCAGCGAGGGATCCAAGGCCCGCGACGTGCTGGTCAAGCCGGACGAGATCGACGCAGTGATCGCCACTCTGGAGGGGGGAGCCTGATGGGCGCCGCAATGCACGAGACCGAGGTCCACACCGACGAGACGGGGCAGGGGGGCGGGCACGGTGACGTGCTGAGCGTCGCGCCCGACGTCGTGGAGGTACGCCGCCACGCGGGCGTCGCCGCCGGTGTCGGGCTGACTGCTTCCGCCGTGGCCATCGCCTACCTCGGCCGCGCCACCCAGAGCGGGTCCGCGCTGGACTGGGCGTTCGTCGTCGCGATGGGCCTGCTCGGCGCCTACTGGCTCATCGGGCTCGTCGACTCGCGCACGCCCCTGCTCGTCGCCGACGCGCAGGGCATCCGGATCCGGCTCGGGCGCACGTGGCGCGGGCTGCCCTGGACGGCCGTGCACCACGTCGAGCACAGGCCTCGCCGCGACCTGCTGCACGACGGCCGCCTGGTCGTGGTCCCGCACAACCTCGAGCTGATCGAGGCGGAGCTCACCGGCGCCGGCAAGCGGCACACCAGCTTCTCCCGCCTGCTGCACGGCGCGCCCTTTGCGGTGCCGCTGGGGCTCTCGACGCGCGTCGTCGGGGCGGGTGACGACCTGTCGGAGGCACTGGTCCGCGTCGCACGCGATGCCGGTCAGGTCGTCGTGCTGGAGGACGTGGCTCCCGACGTCGCCGACGACCTCGCTGCCGAGGAGTCGCCGGTCGACGAGGCTCCCGTCGTGGAGGAGCCGGCCGACGAGCTGGTCGCCAGCCCGACGCCGGCCGCGCTGCGCGAGACGGGCGCCGGGCGTCGCTCGGAGGTCCGCCGCGACATCGACGACGCCGAGGTCGACGAGCTCGAGGGTCGTGAGCTGCGCCGTCCGGGCCGGGTCAGCCTCGTCGAGGAGACCCAGTCGTGGGGCGACCGCGTGCGCGCCATCGCCCACCCGGGCGAGCCGGTCGAGCCGCTGGTGCTCGACGACTTCGAGGTCGAGCCCGCCGAGGACCCGGTCATCGGTCCCGAGCTGGCCGCCGCCCGCACCCGCCTGGGCCTGACGGTGGACCAGCTGGCCGACCGCACCCGCATCCGCCCGCACGTGATCGAGGCCGTCGAGGTCGACGACTTCGAGCCCTGCGGTGGCGACTTCTACGCCCGCGGTCACCTGCGCACCCTCGCCCGGGTGCTCGGCATCGACGTGGCACCGCTGCTGGCGTCGTACGACGAGCGTTACGCGCACGCCCCGATCAACCCGCGCCGCGTCTTCGAGGCCGAGCTCGCCACCGGCGTGAACGGCTCGATCCGCGGCACCCGCGGTGGCCCGAACTGGTCGGTGCTCGTGGCCGTGGTCATGGCCCTCGTGCTGGCCTGGTCGATCGCCCGCCTCGTGATGGACACCCCGCCCGAGCTCCGCGGCAACAACCCGGTGCTCAACGGGTCCGGAGGACCGCAGGGCGCCGGCAACGCGCCGCTCGCCGAGCCCGTCGCGGTCGTGGTGAGCGCTCCGGGTGGTGGCGCCCGCATCGTCGTGCGCGACGGTGCCGGCGAAGAGGTCTTCGGCGGTGCGTTGGCGGCCGGCCAGAGCCGCGAGATGAAGGCGTCCCCGCCGGTGCGGGTGATGTCGACCGACGGTGCCGTCACGGTGTCGATGGCCGGCGCCGAGGCCAGTGCGATCGGCGAAGCCGGCGTGTCCGGTCAGCGCACCTTCGTCGCGCCCTGACCGATCCTCCGGCCGGGCTCAGTCGGCTCGGCGGAGGCTAGAAGGAACCTCGCAGCAGGCCGAGCTCGTCGGCGTGCCGGAGGACGTCGGCGTGGATGGGGTCCTCGCCCGCATCGAGGTAGGCCGCCGCCTGCGGTGCCGGCAGGGTCAACACCTCGACCACGGTCTCGCCGTCGGGGGGATTGGCCGGCGGGCCGGCGACTCGCACTCGCCCGACGGCGTAGGCCCAGTAGGCCAGCGGATGAGGAAGGTGTGGTCGATACGGGTGCTCCCGTTCGCTGGTGACCCGGTGCGCGGAGAACTGGATCACCGGTCCTACCAGGACGGCACCCGCCTCTTCGAGCAGCTGTCGCCGCGCGAGCTCCCTGAGGGACTCGCCCGGCTCCCGGGTTCCACCCGGCAGGAAGCGCCATCCCTCGGCGCTCCGGCACACCACTACCTCGTGCTGCTCGGTCACGGCGACGACGTGCAAGCGCGCGACGAGGTCGTCGGGCGCGAGTCCGCTGGAGTACGCAATCCTCGCGTCCGCATAGTCCACGTACGTCTCCTCGAAGAGTCGAGGAAAGCGGCTTGGCCAGTCGCTTGACGTGAGGTCCACCTGGCTCAGCATGTCAGTCCGCGCGCCTCGTGCGCTCGCGTTGCCGGCCCAGCCCGCAGCCGTGACGCTGGTCGGACGTGCCTGTGCCCCCGCCATCGCAGAGGTGGCGGGGTGTGGGGCGGGGTCATCTTCGAGGTGACGGGATCCGGGGTGGTCTTGGACCTGGGTCGGGTGGGTCGAGGGCGGTGGTGCCGGTGCGGTCGCGGCGGTAGCGGTGGCCGTGAGGTGAGGTCCACTCGAAGATCCCGGGCGCGACCATGTCGTAGTACCAGGCGGAGTGGGTCTTGAGGCGGTGGTGGAACCGGCACATCGCGCCCAGGTTCTCGGTCTCCGTGGGCCCGGACTGTGGCCGACCTTCTGCTTCGGCGTCGTGGTCGTACTCGATGACGTGGTCGACGTCGCAACCCCTGGCTGGTCGACCGCAGAATGGGAACACGCAGGTGCGGTCGCGGAGGACCACGTGGTCGCGGATTCGGTCGGGGATCTCGTAGCCCGGCGCGGACTTCTCCTGGTTGAGGTCGATGACGGGCTTGACCGTGACCTGCGTCCGCGAGTCGGCGCACCACGACTTCAGCTGCTCGAGCAGGAGCAGACGCTGGCCCTCCTCGAGCCGGCCGGTCGCCCCGAACACGGTGGTGTCGCCGGACAGGCTGGCGTCGAAGTGGGCGTGGAGGACGACCTCGCGAGCGGCGGGCAAGACCGACCCGTCTTCCTCGGTGGTTGAGGTGCGAGCGGAGCGAGCCTCGAAACCAGTGCCGGCTGTCTGGCCCTGGTGGAAGAGATCGAGCGCGGTCTGCGTACGGGCCAGGTCGCCGAGCGCCTTGGCCCGCCGTGCGTCGAGGGATTGCTGCGAGCCGAGGGCCTTCTGGGTCGCGGCGCCGTGAGCGAGGGCCTGGTGGAGGTCGAGTCCGTCGGCGAGGTCGATCTCGGCCTCGAGCCGCACGGTGCCGGCGAAGTGGACGTCCCGGTCGTGGATCGTGACGTGCCGGGGGTCGACGTGGAGATAGCCGTCCTCGGGATCAGCCGCCGGGTCCGCCTCGGCCAGGTCGAACCGCTTGATCGTCTCCGCGACGAGGCGGTCCAGCTGCGCGGGGCCGATCTTCCCGGCCACGGCGGCGACCTGCGCGTCGACGAACGCCGCGGCCTCGACCGTCAACGAAGGGGTCGAGTGGATGGTGACCTCAGCAACGGCCCGGGCCCGCCACGCAGGGACGCGTCCGGCGTGGACATGCGCCCACAGCCGCGGCAGGCGGTGACGCAGCTCGAGGGCGTGGCCGATGAGCTTCTTCGCGGACACCGAGGTGATGCCGAGGACGGTGCCGAGCTCGGCGACGCAGAACTCCGCCACCAGCGGCGTACCCAGGCCCGCGATCGGCTCCTCCTGCTCACACCCCGGCACGGTGAACGACGCGGCGGAGTGGATCGACTCCGGAGGATGAAGATCTGCCCACCGGGCAGCGAGGTCGAGCTGGCGGGCTGCTTCGGTGTTCTCGATGGAGCGGGAGGCCTTGATCGAGGCGAGCAGGGCTGCGGGGCCGAGGACATCTGCCCCGGCCTCCCGCTCCGCCTCCACCATCTCGATCATGCGTTCGATCCTAGGGAAGGGGTCCGACAACGGCCCGGGTCTCGATACGCCTCCGCTCGTACCTCGCTCCGGCTACTCGACCACCGAGAGGGAGGGACCGCTCCGGCTACTCGACCACCGAAGGAGAGCGATGGTTTCGAGGCTCGCTGCGCTCTCACCTCAACCGGCGGTGAGTGAGGAGCCGGGCGGGCGTACCGGGCCGCTCGGGCGGCGACGGGTGGGCGTGAAGGGACGGGTGAGTCGGCTCACCGCGCCGGGAGTGCGGCTCCGTGCGCACGGAACCGGCATACTCACGGGTGCGATGACGACCACTGAGCACGAGCCCCAGGCCGAGACCCCGACCCCGCTGAACGTCGCCGTGGTGACCCTCGGCTGCGCCCGCAACGAGGTCGACTCCGAGGAGCTGGCCGGTCGGTTGGAAGCCGGCGGCTTCATCCTCGTCAACGACGCGGAGGACGCCGACACCGTGGTGGTCAACACCTGCGGCTTCGTCGAGGCGGCCAAGAAGGACTCCGTCGACACGCTCCTCGAGGCCGCCGACCTCAAGGTCGAGCACGGCGGGCGTGCCCAGGCGGTCGTCGCGGTCGGCTGCCTCGCGGAGCGCTACGGCAAGGACCTCGCCGAGTCGCTGCCGGAGGCCGATGCGGTCCTCGGCTTCGACGACTACCCCGACATCGCGGCCAAGCTGCGCGCGATCGTCGGCGGCGAGACGCACCACCCCCACACGCCCTCGGACCGCCGCCGCCTGCTGCCGATCACGCCGACCGAGCGCGATGCCTCCACCATCTCGGTGCCCGGCCACGACGTTCGCGCCGACGTCAGCGACATCGGTGCCGGTGCGCCCGCGACGGGTCCCCGAGCCGTACGCCGTCGCCTCGACGCCGGCCCGATGGCGCCGCTCAAGCTGGCGAGCGGCTGCGACCGACGCTGCTCCTTCTGCGCCATCCCGAGCTTCCGCGGCTCCTTCGTCAGCCGTCGCCCGAGCGACGTGCTGCAGGAGGGCCAGTGGCTCGCCACGCAGGGCGTCAAGGAGCTCTTCCTCGTCAGCGAGAACTCCACGTCCTACGGCAAGGACCTCGGTGACCTGCGCCTGCTCGAGACCCTGCTCCCGGAGCTGTCGGGCATCGACGGCATCGAGCGCGTTCGCGTCTCCTACCTCCAGCCCGCCGAGACCCGCCCGGGCCTGATCGAGGCCATCGCGGACACCCCGGGCGTCGTGCCCTACTTCGACCTGTCCTTCCAGCACGCCAGCGCCACGGTGCTGCGCCGGATGCGCCGCTTCGGCGACCCCGAGTCGTTCCTGGGCCTGCTCGAGCAGATCCGTCGCCTCGCCCCGCTGGCGGGTGTGCGCTCCAACGTCATCGTCGGCTTCCCCGGGGAGACCGAGGAGGACCTGCAGACGCTGTGCGACTTCCTCGAGGCCGCACGCATGGACGTCACCGGGGTCTTCGGCTACTCCGACGAGGACGGCACCGAGGCCGCCGGGTTCGGCGACGACATCAAGCTCGACGACGACGAGATCCGCGCCCGGACCGAGCACGTCACCGCGCTGGTCGAGGAGCTCAACTCCCAGCGCGCCGAGGAGCGTGTGGGGGAGGAGGTCGTCGTGCTCGTCGAGCACGTCGACCCCGACGACGACACCGTCGAGGGCCGGGCCGCGCACCAGGGCCCGGAGGTCGACGGTACGACGCTGCTCACCAGCGCCGAGGGCGCGAAGGTCGGCGACCTGCTGACGGCCACCGTCACCGGGACCGACGGCGTCGACCTGATCGCGCGAGTGGACGGAGCCACCCGATGACCACCGAGCAGAAGCAGGTCTCGAACCTCAACATCGCCAACGTGCTCACGGTGCTGCGCATCGCGCTGGTGCCGGTCTTCGGCTGGGCATTGCTCCAGGACGGCGGCGACTCACCTGGTTGGCGCTGGATCGCCTTCGGCATCTTCGCCGTCGCGATGATCACCGACAAGGTCGACGGCGACCTGGCCCGCAAGCACGGCCTGATCACCGACTTCGGCAAGATCGCCGACCCGATCGCCGACAAGGCGATCACGGGCATGGCCTTCATCGGACTCTCGATCGTCGGCGACATCTGGTGGTGGGTGACCGCCGTGGTGCTGCTGCGCGAGTGGAGCGTCACCCTGCTGCGCCTCTCGGTGCTGAAGTCCGTCGTCATGCCCGCCGCACAGAGCGGCAAGATCAAGACGGTGCTGCAGGCCTTCGCCCTCGCCGGCCTGCTCTGGCCGCTGCCGCACGGTGATGCGCACGGCGGTGCCTTCGACTTCTGGCGCGGTCCGCTGGGCGAGGTGCTGTTCTACCTGAGCCAGGTCCTGCTCGCCGGCGCGGTCGCGATGACCATGTGGTCGGGGTGGGAGTTCGTCCGCGAGGTGCGCAAGCAGCGGGGCTCGCGGGGCCACTGAGATCCGGGTCACAGGTGTCGCCAAACCTGCATGTGAACTTTTGGCAACACTCGTACGAAAAGGTCGGCTCCGGGGGTCCGTTTAGGGCTCGGTGTGGGTGAAGATGCGTCGGTCACGTCAAACCGAACCATCGGAGCACACATGCGCACACCCGCGCTCCCTTCGCCGCGACGCATCGCGGCTGGAGCCGGTCTGGTCCTCCTTGCGGCCGGACTCACCCCCATCGCAGCATCTGCCAACCCCGCCGGCACCGAGCTCGTCATCAGCGAGGTCTACGGTGCGGGTGGCAACGCCGGCGCCGTCTACAACGCCGACTTCGTCGAGCTCGCCAACCCGACCGACTCCGCCATCGACCTCGCCGGCAAGTACCTGCACTACCGCTCCGCCGCGGGCGGTTCAGGTGGCAGCACCTTCGCCCTGAACGGTGCGGTCCCGGCCAACGGCACGTGGCTCGTCCAGATGTCCAACACGGGTGCCAACGGCGTAGCCCTGCCCCCACCTGACCAGACCGCGTCCCCTGCCTTCACGATGGCGGCTGCTGGCGGTCAGGTGTTCCTTCTGGACCAGGCCACCGCGATCACGACCGGCGGCAACATGGCCGGCGTCGCGGGTGTCCTCGACATGGTGGGTGCCTCCGGCGCCACGAGCTTCGAGACCGCAGCCACCAGCGCCGGAGCCACCACGACCCAGTCGCTCAACCGCACGGCCGACACGGACAACAACACTGCGGACTTCGCGCTGGCAGCTCCGAGCCCGACTGCCGCGGACACCACCGCTGGCCCGCTCGAGGCCACCTCGCCCGGCGCCAAGTCCGGTCAGGTCGGCCAGCCCATCGCCGGCTTCACGCTCCAGGCCACGGGCGGCACCTCGCCGTACACCTGGGCGGCGACCGGCCTCCCCGACGGCGTCACCGTTGACGCCAGCGGCGCCGTGTCCGGCACGCCGACCGAGGACGGCACGTTCGACGTGACCGCGACGGCCACCGACTCGGCGACGCCGACGGCGGCGACCGACGACGTGACCTTCACCCTCACCGTCGCTCCCGCGGCGTCGCTCATCTCCATCGCCGAGGTCCAGGGCACCGGCGGGGCCACCCCGCTCCTCGGCCAGGACGTCAAGACCCAGGGCGTCGTCACCGCGACGTTCCCGACCGGTGGCCTCAACGGCTTCTACATCCAGACCCCGGGCGCCGACACCCCTGACGCCTCCGACGCCGTCTTCGTCTACGGCGGCACGAGCGGCTTCACGACCTACCCGGCCGTCGGCGATTCCGTCGAGGTCACGGGCGAGGCGGCGGAGTTCTCCGGCCAGACCCAGATCGTGGCCGCCCAGTCCGGCGTGGTCGCGATCACGCCCTCGCTCGGCACCGTGACCCCGAAGACCGTGGTCCCCGGCACCGACTGCGAGCTGCCCGGAACCGCGTGCCTCGAGGCCGCCGCGCTCAACACCGCTCGTGAGGTCGCCGAGAGCGAGCTCTTCCAGCCGACCGCCCCGTGGACTGCCACCGACGTCTACGACGGCAGCCCGTTCTGGCAGGGCACGTCCTTCTCCAGCGCCTTCCGCGGCGAGATCGGTGTCGCGGCCAACAGCGACATGCCCCTGGTCACCCCGACCGAGGTCGTCGACGCCCAGGCCACCGCCGACATCGCCGAGCGTGTGAAGTACAACAACGCGCACCGCATCGTCATGGACGACGGCTCCAGCGTGACCTACTCCTCGGGCGCGAACAGGGACCTGCCGTTCCCGTGGTTCACCGCGGACCACAGCGTCCGTGTAGGTGCGGAGATCAGCTTCCCGAAGCCGGTCGTCTTCACCGAGGGCTTCGGCACCTGGCGGATCCTGCCCCAGTCGCAGATCGTCGGTGACCCCACCGGCCAGATCGACGTCGAGCAGACCCGCGCGGACAACCTGGCCCCCCAGGACGTCGGCGGCGACGTCAAGCTCGCGACGTTCAACGTGCTGAACTACTTCCCGACCACGGGTGAGGAGTTCGTGAGCTCGGGCCTCGGCACCTGCACGTTCTACAACGACCGTGCGGGCAACCCGATCACCAACAACCAGTGCAACCCGAACGGGCCCCGCGGCGCCGCCAACGACGTGAACCTCCAGCGCCAGCAGGACAAGATCGTCGCGGCGATCAACACCGCCGACGCCGACATCGTCTCCCTGGAGGAGCTCGAGAACTCGGTGAAGTTCGGCAAGAACCGTGACTTCGCCATCAACGAGCTCGTCGCGGCCCTCAACGACGACGCCGGCGCCGGCACCTGGGCGGCCGTCGCGTCGCCAGCTACGCTGCCGACGCTCGCCGAGCAGGACGTCATCCGCAACGGCTTCATCTACAAGCCCGGCAACGTCGCGCTCGTCGGCGACTCGGTCGTCCTGAGCGACGAGTCCGCATCCGGCGAGGCGTTCGAGGACGCCCGTGAGCCGCTCGCCCAGGCCTTCAAGCAGGTCGGGACGGCTGACGCGGACGCGTTCGCGGTCATCGTCAACCACTTCAAGTCCAAGGGGTCTGGCAACCCGGACCCCTTCGGTCAGGGCAACGCCAACGACCAGCGCATCGCACAGGCCGAGAGCCTGGTGACCTTCGCCGACGAGTTCAAGACCGCTCGCGGCATCTCGCGCGTCTTCCTCGCAGGTGACTTCAACGCCTACTCCGAGGAGGACCCGATCCAGGTCCTCAACGCAGCGGGCTATGCGAACTTGGAGTCGACCAGCGACCCCGACGAGGAGACCTACAACTTCGACGGCATGGTCGGCTCGCTCGACCACGTGCTTGCGAACGAGGCGGCCTTCGACGACGTCAACGCGGTCGACGTGTGGGAGATCAACGGGTCGGAGTCGGTCTACTACGAGTACTCCCGCTTCAACAGCAACGTGACCAACCTCTACGCGCCCACCCCCTTCCGGTCCTCCGACCACAGCCCCGAGATCGTGGGGATCAACGTGACGGAGCGCCAGCCGGTGAGCACCACCGTCACCGGATCGGCGGCGCCGGTCGAGTACGGCTCGGAGGGGTCGGTGTCGATCGAGGTGCTGCCGTCCACCGCGACGGGCTCCGTGACGGTGACCAAGGACGGGGACGCGCTGGGGTCGGCCACGCTGGCATCCGGTGCTGCGACCGTCACGCTTGCCGCCAAGGCGCTGCCCATCGGCACGCACGAGCTGACGATCACCTACTCCGGAGACGAGTGGCACGAGGCATCGACCGGATCTGTGTCGGTCACGGTGACGCGTGCGTCGGCCACCATCTCGACCGAGGTGAGGCCGGAGCAGGTCGTGGCGAAGAACACCACGGCCGAGGTCGTGGTGACCGTGACCGCCGACGGCCTCACGCCGACCGGCACCGTCCTGGTAGCGGTCGACGGCCGCACATACCGGGCGTCGTTGACCAACGGCAGGGCCGTGGTCGAGCTCAAGAAGTTCAAGAAGCCGGGCACCTACGACGCAGCAGTGTCCTACTTCGGGGATGCCTACACGAAGGCCGCCACTGTCATCGTCAGCATCGAGGTGGACGGGCGGTGACGTAGCCGCTCTGACCACCGACTGCGGGCGGCCAGCCATCTCGGGCTGGCCGCCCGACCGCAACGTCCCTGGCCCCGACCGCTCCGGCGGTCGGGGCTAGGGTGATCCGACTCACACACATTGAAGAAAGGCCACTTCGTGTCAGCATCACGATCCGGTCGCAAGGTCGCCCTTGCCGCCACCCTCACAGGGCTGGTCGCCGCGCCGCTCGCCGTCATCACGGCGAGTCCCGCGCAGGCCGCTCCTGTCGACATCCAGATCCTAGCGACGAACGACTTCCACGGTCGTCTGCTCGCCAACGGCTCCGAGGCGGGTGCCGCGCAGTTCGCCGGCGCGGTCGCCCAGCTCGAGTCCACCAACCCCAACACGATCTTCGCCGCAGCAGGCGACCTCATCGGGGCCTCCACCTTCGAGTCCTTCATCCAGCAGGACAAGCCCACCCTCGACGCGCTCAACGCGGCCGGCCTCGACGTCTCGGCGGCCGGCAACCACGAGTTCGACCAGGGCTACGGCGACCTCGTCAACCGCGTGATGGCGCCCTTCGACGCCACCACCAACCCCTACGGCGGCGCGCTGTGGCAGTACATCGCCGCCAACGTGCGCAAGAAGTCCGACAGCTCCTACGCGCTGCCCGACATCACCGCGCGCACCCCCGACGCCAACGACAGCTCCGATGGCGGCACCTGGACCACCACGGTGGGCGGTGTGGAGGTCGGCTTCATCGGTGGAGTCACCGAAGAGCTCTCCTCGCTGGTGAGCCCGGCCGGCATCAACGACGTCAAGGTCTCCAGCATCGTCGCCGAGACCAACGCTGCGGCCGACCGGCTCAAGGCCGACGGCGCCGACATGGTCGTGCTCCTCGTCCACGAGGGTGCCCCGTCGACGGCGATCGCCGACGCCAGCACCAACGACAACCCGTTCAGCCGGATCGTCAACGGCGTCGACGGCGATGTCAGCGCGATCATCTCCGGCCACACGCACCTGGCCTACAACCACGAGATCAACGGTCGTCCGGTCGTCTCGTCGGGCCAGTACGGCACGAACCTCAACCAGCTGGTCTTCACCGTCGACCCCGACACTGACGAGGTCACTGTCAAGACCAACGCGATCGTCGCCGCGTCGTCGCTCCCGCTGACCGACCAAGCAGCGATCGACAAGAAGGCCGAGGTCAAGACGATCGTGGACGCGGCCGTCGCACGCGCCGACGTCCTCGGCGCGGTCGAGCTCGGCAAGCTCGGCGGCCCCTTCGGTCGTGCCCGCCTCACGGACGGCACCACCGAGAACCGCGGTGGCGAGTCGACCCTGGGCAACCTCGTGGCCGAGGTGCAGCGCTGGGCGACCAGCACCCCGGAGGCAGGCGCGGCGCAGATCGCGTTCATGAACCCCGGTGGTCTCCGCCAGGACATGGTCGGCAACAACGCCAGCGGCTACCCCGCCACGCTGACCTACAAGCAGGCCGCGGTGGTCCAGCCGTTCGCCAACACGCTCTTCAACATGAAGATGACGGGCGCGCAGATCAAGACCGTGCTCGAGCAGCAGTGGCAGCGCGACGACAAGGGCGCCGTCCCGAGCCGCCCGTTCCTGCGGCTCGGCACGTCCGAGGGCTTCCTCGCCACCTACGACGCGACCCGCCCCGAGGGCGACCGCGTCACGGGCATGTCGCTCAACGGCAAGGCGATCGAGCTCGCGACGACCTACTCCGTCACGGTGAACTCCTTCCTCGCCTCCGGTGGTGACAACTTCCGCGAGTTCGCCAAGGGCACCGCCCGCCGCGACACCGGCAAGGTGGACCTCCAGGCGATGGTCGACTACATGGCCGCGTTCGCCAGCAAGACGCCGCTCGCCGTCAAGCGCGACCAGCGCCAGGTGGGCGTCACGTGGCCGGCCGACAAGCCGCGCTTCTACCGCATCGGCCAGGACGTCGAGCTCAAGCTGTCCTCGCTCGCGATGACCGCCGCGTTCGACGCCAAGGACGCGTTCCTCAACGTCAAGGTCGGCGACCGGACGCTCAACCCGACGCCGGTCGACAACACCGTCGACCCGACGCCGTTCGACGAGAGCGGCCGCAGCGCCGTCGACGTCAAGCTCAAGGGCAAGACCCGCACCGGCAAGCAGCTGCTGACCTTCACGGGCCCGACGACCGGCACGACGTTCTCGCTGCCGATCGAGGTGCGCAAGGCCAAGGGCGTGCTCAAGGCCCGCACCAAGCCCGGTCGCATCGTCCGCGGCGAGACCCGCACCCGGGTCAAGATCAAGGCCTCGGCGTTCGGCATCTCCAAGGTGACGGGCAAGGTCAAGGTCAAGGCAGGCGGCAAGACCTACAAGGTCAAGCTCAAGAAGGGCAAGGCGTTCCTGCGCCTGGATCGCTTCGCCAAGACCGGCAAGAAGAAGATCGTGGTGTCCTACCTGGGCAACCGCAAGATCCGTGGCGACAAGCAGGTCATCCGGATCAAGGTCACGCGCAACTGATCACGCGCACCTGACACACCAGTCCTGAGGCCCGGTCACCGCGAGGTGGTCGGGCCTCAGGCATGTCAGCGCAGGGAGAGCGCCGCCTGCACCAGCGTGAGGTGGCTGAAGGCCTGCGGGAAGTTGCCGGCCATCCGGGCCTGCGCGACGTCGTACTCCTCCGAGAGCAGTCCTACGTCGTTGGCCAGGCCGCACAGGCGCCCCATCAGCTCCTCGGCCTCCGGGCGACGTCCCGCGGCCGCGAGCGCGGAGACCAGCCAGAAGGAGCAGGCGAGGAACGGGTGCTCGTCGCCGCTCAGGCCGTCCACCCCCGAGACGGTGCGGTAGCGCAGCAGCAGGCCGTCGCGCATCAGGTCCTCAGTGACGGCGTCGATCGTGCCGAGCACCCGCGGGTCGTCGGGCGGCAGGAAGCCGACGAGGGGGATGGTGAGCAGCGAGGCATCGACCTCGGCGGTGTCGTAGTGCTGGGTGAAGGTGCCCCGCTCCTCGTCGTAGCCCTTGTCGAGCACCTCGTCGCGGACCCGGTCACGCAGCTCGCGCCAGCGCTCCACCGGTCCCTCCAGCCCGTGCTCCTCCACCGCGCGGATCGCGCGGTCGAAGGCGGCCCAGACCATGACGCGGGAGTGGGTGAAGTGGCGTTGCGGGCCGCGGATCTCCCACAGGCCGTTGTCGGGCTCGTCCCAGTGCTCGGCCAGGTCGTCGACCAGCGCCCGCTGCAGGGCCCACGAGTTCGCGCTCTCGTGCAGGCCCGCCTCTCGTGCGAGCTCGAGGGCGATCATCACCTCGCCGAGCACGTCGTTCTGCCGTTGGCACACCGCGCCGTTGCCGATGCGCACGGGCAGGCTGTCGGCGTAGCCGGGCAGGTGCGGCAGCTCCATCTCGGGCAGCTGGCGGCCTCCGTCGACGGTGTACATGATCTGCAGGTCCGCCGGGTCGCCGGCGACCGCGCGCAGCAGCCAGCCCCGCCACGCGAGCGCCTCGGTGTCGTAGCCCGCGCCCAGCAGCGACTCGAGCGTGAGCGCGGCGTCGCGCAGCCAGCAGAAGCGGTAGTCCCAGTTGCGCTCGCCCCCGAAGTCCTCCGGGAGCGACGTCGTCGGCGCCGCGACGATGCCACCGGTCTCGGCGTGCGTCATCAACATCAGCGTCAGCAGGCTGCGGCGGACGAGGTCGGCGTGCGGCACGTCGTCCGGGCAGCGCTCCGACCACGCCCGCTGGTGGGCCGTGGTCGCCTCGATGCGCTCGGTGAGCCCCAGGGGCGCCGGGACCTCGCGCCACGACCGTGCCCACGTCATCGAGTAGGTCAGGGTCTCGCCGGCCGACAGGTCGAACTCGTCGCGGTGGTGGCCGGCGTGGCCGTGGGGCAGGCGCGGTCCCCGCAGCACGAACATGTCGGGTCCGGCGACGGCGATGACCACGTCCTCGTCGTGCGCCTGCTCGTGGCGCACCCACGGCCGCACCTTGCCGTAGTCGGTGCGCACGACCCAGTCGTGCCGCACCCGCACGGTGCCGCGCGTGCAGGTGAGACGGCGTACGACGTCCGCGCGCCCGTCACCGGTCGGCATCACGTCCAGCAGCACCAGCTCGCCGTCGGCGGTCGTGAAGGTGGTCTCCAGCAGCGCCGTCCCGTCGACGTAGCGTCGGCTGGTGGCGACGACCTCCTCGGCGGGGGCGAGCAGCCAGCGGCCGTGCTCCTCGGTGCCCAGCAACGCGGCGAAGCAGGCGGGGGAGTCGAAGCGGGGCAGGCACAGCCAGTCGATCGAGCCGTCCTTGCCGACCAAGGCCGCGGTGCCGCGATCGCCGATGAGCGCATAGTCCTCGATGGGGAGTGCCATGCCGCTAGTGTCGCTGACATGTGGGAGCCGTCGATCGCCGTGCGCGTGCTGGACTCGCTGGCCCGGCGCGGCGAGACCGTCGCGACGGCCGAGTCGTTGACGGGCGGGCTGCTCGCAGCCCTGCTCACCGACGTGCCCGGTGCCTCGCGGAGCTTCGTCGGTGGCGTGGTCTCCTACGCCACCCGGATCAAGGTCTCGGCCCTCGACGTGCCGGCCGACCTGGTGGAGCAGCACGGGGTCGTGTCGCAGGAGTGCGCGGAGGCGATGGCGTGCGGCGTACGCGCCCGGCTGGACGCCACGTGGGGGCTCGCCACGACCGGTGTCGCCGGTCCCGACGAGCAGGAGGGGCAGTCCGTCGGGACGGTGTGGGTGGCGCTCGCCGGCCCGGGCCTGGTGGCCGCCCACCGGCTCGAGCTGCGCGGGGACCGGCTGATGATCCGGCAGGCCACGTGCGAGGCCGTGCTGGCCCTCCTGGTGGACCACCTGCGGGAAGAAGGAGCCCTCGGGTAGCGTTGGACCTCACGACCTGCCTCGACCAGAGTAAGGACTCGCGCATGGTGCTCTTCCGACGTCTGCTCGGTGACGTGCTGCGCGGTGCGCGGATGCAGCGCGGGATGACCCTGCGCGAGCTCTCCGCCGAGGCCCGGGTCAGCCTGGGCTACATCTCCGAGATCGAGCGCGGCCAGAAGGAAGCGTCCTCGGAGCTGCTCGCCTCGCTGTGCCAGGCGATGGACCTGCCGCTGTCCGAGGTGCTGCGCGACGTCGCCGACGCGGTGGCCGTCGAGGAGGCCGCGCTCGCGATCGTCACGACGCCCATCACGGCCGTACGCCGCTCCGGCGACGTGGTCGCCTCCGCCGCCTGAGGCGTCCGGCTCTCGGTCAGAAGTCAGCCGGCTGGCAACTGGGGCACCAGTAGGCCGCCCGCTCACGGCCCGGCTCGCCGAACATGTCCACGCGGATCGGCGTCTCGCAGCGCCGGCAGGGTGAGGTGTCGCGGCGGTAGACCCACATCCGCTCGCGCGGGCGCAGGTCGCCCGTGGTGGTCTGGATCGCGCGCTCCTTGTTGACCTCGAGCATCTGCTTGGCGCGACGCACCAGGCGGGGGAGGTCGCCCACCTGGCGCAGCGGCGTCGCCGGGTGGATGCCGCTGGTGAAGCACAGCTCGGCCATGTACATGTTGCCGACGCCGGCGAGGTTGCGCTGGTCGAGCAGCGCCTGGCCGATCGGCCTCGTGGGCTCTCCCCGGAGGTTGTGCAGGGCGCGCTCCTCGTCCCAGTCGGGGCCCAGGAGGTCGGGGCCGAGGTGGGCGACGAGCGCTGCCTCGTCGTGGCGGGGCACGATCTCGACGATGCCGAGGGAGAACCCGACGGCCTTGCGGGACTCGATGCCGAGCACGACGCGCACCTGCTCGGCGGGGCGGCGCCACTTCTCGCCCTCGGGGTAGACGTGCCAGGAGCCCTCCATCTTGAGGTGCGTGTGGAGCGTCCAGGCGCGGTCCGCGTCGATGCGCGTGAGCAGGTGCTTGCCGCGCGCCAGGGTGCGGATCACGGTGCCACCGGTGAGGTCCCAGGTGGCGTAGCCGGGCACCCGGAAGTCGGAGATCGTCAGCCGGTGGCCGGTGAGGGCGCGGTCGAGCTTGGCGGCAGCGCGCCAGACGGTGTCACCCTCAGGCACGCAGTCTCAACCCCTTCGGCGTTGCGATGAACCCGGCCGCTGACAGTGCCACACGGATCGGCGTCTCGCCACCGTTTCCGATCAGCGCCTGTCCGTCGACCTTCTCGACGGTGAGCTTGCCGAGGGCTCCGCGGCGCGCGGCGTCGGCCAGTGCGGCCATCGCGGGGGTGAGCACCTCGGGGTCGTCGGTCCACGTCAGCAGCGTGCGCCCGCCGCGCTCGACGTAGACGGTGAGGTCGCCGTCGACGGTGACGACGAGGGCTCCCGCCTTGCGTCCTGGACGGTGTCCGGCGCGGTCGGGGTCGAGCGGCTCGGGCCAGGGGAGCGCGGCACCGAAGACGTTGGCGGGGTCGGTCGCGGCGAGCGCGACGACCGCGGGCTTGGCGCCGCCGGTGGCGCTGGCGCGCTCGGCGAAGGTGCGCAGCCGGTCGATCGCGCCGGCGCTGCCGAACTGCGCGGCGCCGAGGCCCTCGATGAAGTAGCCGCGTCGGCAGCGTCCGGTGTCCTCGAAGGCGCTGAGGACCTTGTAGACCCCGGCGAACCCCCCGGCGACGCGCTCGCTGACGACCGCGCCGCGGGTGACGACGCCGTGCCGCTCGAGGAGGTGCTCGGCACGGGCCTTGGCGCGGCGGGTGGGGTCGGTGTCCCGCTCGGGCAGCAGCGCCCAGCGTCCGGCGGTCTCGGGCGGGCCGGTGCGCGCCGGCATCCGGCCGCCGGTGGTGCGCCCCAGCCGGGGCGGCGTACGCCGGGTGCGGTGCGAGGGCGTGCCGGTGCGGACCAGCGCCCGGAGCGGGGTGAGGGTGTCGTTGGTGACCAGCCCGCGCCAGACCAGGTCCCACAGGGCGGTGGAGAGCTCGGCGTCGCTGGTGGAGCCGACACGGTCGGCGAGCTGGCGGAAGAACCACGCACCGCCACCGTCGAGCAGGTCGAGCACCGCGCGCTGCACGCCCGTCGGCTCGTCGCCCTCGACCTCGGGGAGGGTGAGGTGCGCCTGGTCGGCGAGATGGAGGCTGACCCAGCCGTCACTGCCCGGGAGCGGGGCATGGCCGGTCCAGATGACCTCGCCGGAGGCGGTGAGCTCGTCGAGCATGGACGGCTCGTAGTCGCGCACGCGCGCGGCGAGCACCAGCGGCTCGAGGGCACTGGCGGGCACCGGGCATCCGGCGAGCTGGTCGATGGCCGCCACGACCCCGTCCACGCCCCGCAGGGACCCTCCCACGCGTTGCCAGGCGGGGAGGAAACGGGCGACCGCGTCGTGGGCGACCGGCTCGATCTCCTGGCGCAGCCGGGCGAGCGAGCGCCGGCGCAGCTTGCGCAGCACCTCGGCGTCGCACCACTCGGTGCCGGAGCCGGACGGGCGGAACTCGCCGTCGAGCACCCGGCCGCGGTGGGCCAGTCGCTGGAGCGTCTGGCGGGCGACGGCCTCGCCGAGGCCTAGCCGGGTCGCGACCTCGGCGGTGGTGAAGGGGCCGTGGCTGCGGGCGTAGCGCGAGACGAGGTCGCCGAGCGGGTCCTCGGGGAGCTGGAGGAAGGCGTCGGGGGTGCCGACGGGGACCGGCACGCCGAGCCCGTCGCGCAGGCGACCGATGTCCTCGATGGCGGTCCAGCGGTCGTCACCGGCCATCCGGACCTGCACGACACGGCGTACGTCGGCGAGGGAGGCCATCCAGCCCTCGACGTCGGCACCCTCGACCGCGCGGGCGCGGATCTCCTCGGTCGACAGAGGACCGACGAGGCGCAGCAGGTCGGCGACGGCCTCGGCGTCGCGGGCGCGGCGGTCGTCGGCGAGCCACTGGAGCTCCGACTCCACCTCGGCGAGCACCTCGGGGTCGAGCAGCTCGCGCAGCTCGGCGCGGCCGAGCAGCTCGGCGAGCAGGCCCTGGTCGAGCGACAGCGCGGCGGCGCGACGCTCGGCGATGGGGGAGTCGCCCTCGTAGACGAACTGCGCGACGTAGCCGAAGAGCAGGCTGCGGGCGAAGGGACTCGGGGAGGTGGTGGCGACGTCGACGACGGTGACCTCGCGGCGCTGGACGCGGCCGAGGAGGGTGACGAGGGCGGGGAGGTCGTAGACGTCCTGGAGGCACTCGCGCACGGCCTCGAGGACGATCGGGAAGGCGGGGTACTTGGAGGCGACCTCGAGGAGCTGGGCGCTGCGCTGGCGCTGCTGCCACAGCGGGCTGCGGCGACCGGGGTCGCGGCGCGGCAGCAGGAGGGCACGGGCGGCGCACTCGCGGAAGCGGCTGGCGAAGAGCGCGGATCCGCCGACCTCCTGGGTGACGAGCTGCTCGATCTCCTCGGGCTCGAAGACGATCACCTCGCCGGTGGGTGGCTCGGCGTCGGTGTCGGGGATGCGGATCACGATGCCGTCGTCGGAGGCCACGGCCTGCCCGTCGACGTCGTAGCGCTCGCGCAGGCGGGCGTTGATGGCCAGCGCCCATGGCGCGTGGACGGGCGTGCCGTAGGGGGAGTGGACGACCAGGCGCCAGTCGCCGAGCTCGTCGCGGAAGCGCTCGACGAGGACCTGGGTGTCGTGGGGGACGACCTGGGTGGCCTCGCGCTGCTCACCGAGGTAGGTGACGAGGTTGGTCGCGGCGTTGAGGTCGAGGCCGCGCTCGCGGACGCTCGCGATCGCCTTCGCGGGTGGCAGCGCGGCGAGCTCGCGGGTGAAGGCGCCGACGGCTGCTCCGAGCTCGGCGGGACGGCCGAGGGCGTCGCCCTTCCAGAAGGGGAGCCGGCCGGGGATGCCCGGGGCGGGGGTCACGAGCACGCGGTCGTGGGTGATGTCCTCGATCCGCCAGCTCGTGGCACCGAGGGCGAAGATGTCGCCGACGCGCGACTCGTAGACCATCTCCTCGTCGAGCTCGCCGACGCGGCTGGCCTTCTCGCCCACGAGGAAGACGCCGAAGAGGCCGCGGTCGGGGATGGTGCCGCCGCTGGTGACCGCCAGGCGCTGGGCGCCGGGGCGGCCGCTGAGGCCGCCGGTGACACGGTCCCAGACGATGCGCGGGCGCAGCTCGGCGAACTCGTCGCTGGGGTAGCGGCCGCTGAGCAGGTCGAGGGTGGCGTCGAAGGCGGAGCGGGGGAGCTGGGAGTAGGACGCAGCGCGGGTCATGAGGGCGTACATCTCGTCGACGTCCCACTCGTCCATCGCCAGCATCGCCACGACCTGCTGGGCGAGCACGTCGAGGGGATTGGTGGGGACGGAGAGCTTCTCGATGGCGCCGCTGCGCATCCGCTCGACCGACACGGCCGTCTGGGCGAGGTCGCCACGGTGCTTGGGGAAGAGGACCCCGCGGCTCACCTCGCCGACCTGGTGGCCGGCGCGGCCGACGCGCTGAAGCGCGCTCGCGACGCTGGGCGGCGACTCGATCTGGACGACCAGGTCGACCGAGCCCATGTCGATGCCGAGCTCGAGGCTGCTGGTGGCGACCACGCAGGGCAGGCGCCCGCGCTTGAGGTCGTCCTCGATGACCGCGCGCTGCTCCTTGGAGACCGAGCCGTGGTGGGCCTTGGCGATGATCGTGCCGGCGCCGCTGCTCTGGCCGGACTGGGCCATCACCTGGGCCGGAGGCCTCGTCGGACCGTCCTCCGGGGCGTCACCGTCCTCGCGCTGCTCGGCGCGCTCGGTGGCGATCTCGTTGAGCCGGGCGGTGAGGCGCTCGGCGAGGCGCCGGGAGTTGGCGAAGACGATGGTCGAGCGGTGCTGCTCGACGAGGTCGACCACGTGCTCCTCGACGTGGGGCCAGATGCTGGTGGCACGGCCGGGGTCCTCGGAGTCCTCGTCGTAGTCGCCGGGCATGGTCATGTCCTCGACCGGCACCACGACGCGGAGGTCCCACTCCTTGGTGCTGGGCGGGGAGACGATCTCGACCGGCTGGGTGCCGCCGAGGAAGCGCGCGACCTCGTCGAGGGGGCGGACGGTGGCGCTGAGGCCGATGCGCTGGGCGGGCTTGTCGAGCAGGCCGTCGAGGCGCTCGAGGCTGATGCCGAGGTGGGCGCCGCGCTTGGTGCCGGCGACGGCGTGGACCTCGTCGATGATGATCGTGTCGACGCCGCGCAGCGTCTCGCGCGCCTGGCTGGTCAGCATCAGGAAGAGCGACTCGGGCGTGGTGATGAGGATGTCGGGCGGGGTGGTGCCGAGCTTGCGGCGGTCGGCGGGGCTGGTGTCACCGGAGCGGAGCCCGACCGTGACCTCGGGAACCGCGGTCTCGAGCCGCTCGGCGGTGTTGCGGATGCCGGTGAGCGGCGCGCGGAGGTTGCGCTCGACGTCGACGCCGAGCGCCTTGAGGGGGGAGATGTAGAGCACGCGGGTGCGCCGGGACTTGTCGTCGGGTCGATCGGTGCTGAGCAGCCGGTCGATGGCGTGGAGGAAGGCACTCAGCGTCTTGCCACTGCCGGTGGGCGCGACGACGAGCGCGTGGTGCCCCTCGGCGATGCTGGACCAGGCGCCCTCCTGCGCGGGCGTGGGCCCGGCGAACGACGCCTCGAACCACGCCCGCGTGGGCGCGCTGAAGCGGTCGAGGGCGGTCATGGGTTGCAGTCTGGCACTGGGGTACGACACCCACCCCGCCCCGAGGGCTGGACCGGTGGGGAGGACGGTCTCCAATTTGGGTCAATCCCACGCCCCTGCAGCCAGCTCGACGGGGCCGTTGGGCAAGGTCTGTCCATGACGGCGCTGGCAGGTGAGGAGTGGACGGCGGTGGCCTGTGCGCTCGCAGATGCCGCCGACGCCTTCGCGGTCCGCGCCCACGAGCAGGAGGTGCTGCGCGACCGGGCGCGACCCGGGACGATGGTCCACCACCACCATGCGCACTCCGCGACGCTCTGGCGCTCGGCCGAGGGCAGCCTGCGGGCGCGGATCGGTGAGCTGGGGCTCGGGTCCTAGTCCCGGATCCGCCCGGTCTCGTAGCCCCACATCGCGACCTCGACCCGGTTGCGGGCGCCGAGCTTGGTCATGAGGCTGCCGATGTGGGTCTTCACCGTGCTGAGGCTGATGTGCAGCTCGGCGGCGATCTCCGCGTTCGTACGCCCTCGGGCGAGGGTGAGCAGCACCTGCTCCTCGCGCTCGGTGAGCGGGTCGATGGGCTGGGCCGGAGGAGCGGTGCGGCCGGTGCGCGCGAACGTCGACAGCAGTCGGCGGGTGATGCTGGGCGAGATGAGCGAGTCACCCCGCACGGCCGCCCGGATCGCTTCGCCGAGCAGCGCGGGCCCGGCGTCCTTCAGCAGGAAGCCGGTGGCCCCGGCCGCGAGCGCACCGTGGACGTACTCGTCGAGGTCGAAGGTGGTGATCACGACGACCGCGACCGGGTCCGCGATGCCCGGCCCGGCCAGCAGACGGGTCGCCTCCACGCCGTCCAGGACGGGCATCCGGATGTCCATCAGGCACACGTCGGGGCGCAGCTCACGGGCCAGCCGCACCGCCTCCTGCCCGTCGCGCGCCTCTCCCACGACCTCGATGCCGTCCAGGGTGCCGAGGATCAGCTGCAGCCCGGTCCGCACGAGGTCCTGGTCGTCGGCGACCAGCACCCGGATCATGCCGGCACCTGCCGGGGGAGCGTCGCGGTGACGGCCCAGCCGCGACCGGGGGAGGGACCGGCCTGGCAGGTGCCGCCCAGCAGCAGCGCGCGCTCGACCATCCCGGTGATCCCGAAGCCCGCTTCGTGGGCGGTCTGGTCCGGTTCACCGTCGTCGCGGACGACGAGGCTGACCGCGGACCGGTCGCCGGCGACGCGTACGTCGACCACGGTCGCGTTGCGCGCGTGGCGCAGGGCGTTGGTGACCGCCTCCTGGGCGATGCGGTAGACAGCGGCGTCGATCGCCGTCGGGAGCGCGGCGAGGTCCCCCGACACCCCGACCTCCACCCGCGGCCCCGCCGGTGAGGGCCCGGCCAGCCGCTCGAGGTCGGCCACGCCGGGCTGCGGGGCGTAGTCGGCGGGCGTCTCGTTGCGCAGCACGCGGACCATCGCCCGCATCTCCGCGAGCGTGCGCGACGCCTCCACCTCGATGACCTCCAGCGCCTCGAGCGGTGCCGAGGGACTGGTGGCCGCGAGGGCGCGACCGGCCTGCGCGTGGACGGCGATGGCGGAGACGTGGTGGGCGACCGTGTCGTGCAGCTCGCGCGCCAGCAGGACCCGCTCGTCCGACTTCACCTGCTCCAACCTCCGCTCGCGAGCGCTGTCCTGGGAGCGGACGGCCCAGCCCAGAGCGAAGGCAGCCATCAGGACCGCGATCCCGCCGATCGCGTCGCCCACCCCGCTCCAGCTGACGACGAGGCTCAGCACGGCGGGCACCACGATGACGGCCAGCCCCGCCACCGCCTCCCGTCCCGACCCCCACCGGACGAGTGCGTAGGGCAGGAGCAGGAAGTAGACCATCGTGTACATGTCGAGCACCGGCGCGTCGAGGGCGAGCAGGCCGATGTCCACGACCACGGTCACACCGAAGGCGGCCGCGACCACGGCCAGCGGGTGCGTACGCCGCCACAGCAGCAGCGGCGCCAGTCCGACGGTCAGCACCACCGACAGCACCGGCAGCGGCAGGTCCGCCCGCAGCGCCCACTCCAGCGCCGCGGAGACCGCCACGAGCCCCAGGAGCACCCAGTCGCGCCAGACCCGTGCCGGCGGGGCCGAGGGCCGGGGTTCGTCCAGCACGGACCTCAGTGGGTTGCTCACCCCCTCAGCGTAGGGACGGAGCACCGCCGAGGGGCCGTACTTTCGGCCAGGACAGGACCGGCCTTCGAGCCGATACGCCCGCGACCCTGCGCCGCGAGGGTGGACGCATGATCACAGTTGAGTCCCTGACCCGGAGGTACGGCGGGTTCACCGCTGTCGACGACGTCTCCTTCACCGCCCGGCCCGGCCGCGTGACCGGCTTCCTCGGTCCGAACGGAGCAGGCAAGTCCACCACGATGCGCGTCATGGTCGGTCTGACCGCTCCGACGTCCGGCTCGGCCACCATCGACGGCGTACGTTTCGCCGACCTGCCCAACCCCGGCCTCGAGGTCGGTGTCCTCCTCGACGCCTCGGCCCAGCACGCCGGCCGCACCGGACGCGAGATCCTGACGATCGCCGCCGACACGATGGGCCTGCCCCGCACCAGGGTCGACGAGATGATCGAGCTGGTGAGCCTTACCCCCGCCGAGTCGCGGCGTCGGGTGCGCAACTACTCCCTCGGGATGCGCCAGCGCCTCGGCATCGCCACCGCCCTGCTCGGCGACCCGAGGGTCCTGATCCTCGACGAGCCAGCCAACGGGCTCGACCCCGCGGGGATCCGGTGGATGCGGGACCTGCTGACGGACTTCGCGAGCCGGGGCGGCACGGTGCTGCTGTCGTCGCACCTGCTGCACGAGATCGAGGTCATCGCCGACGACCTCGTCGTCATCGGCAACGGCGCGATCGTCGCGTCCGGCACCAAGGAGGAGCTCCTCGCGGCTGCAGGGACGCTGGCCCGGTCGACGTCGCCGCGCGACCTCGCCCACGCGCTCGAGCAGGCCGGGATCCCCAGCACGCTCGCCGGGGACGGATCCGTACGCACCGACGCCGACCCCGCCCGGGTCGGATCGGTCGCCCTGGCTGCCGGCATCGCCCTCACCGAGCTCCGGTCCGCCGAGGGCGCCGGGCTCGAGGACATGTTCTTGTCCCTCACTGCCGACACCCAGCGCGAAGGAGCAGCGGCATGACCGCCACGATCACCACGGTGGCCGCCGCCTCGGCCCGTCGGACTGCCCGGCCCATCCCTCTCGCGCGACTCGTCAGGGTCGAGCTGCGCAAGATGTTCGACACCCGCTCGGGGTTCTGGATGCTCGTCAGCATCGGCGTCTTCTCGGTCCTCGCGACCGGGGCGGTCATCGTCTTCGCCCCCGACAGCGCCGTCACCTACGAGAACTTCGCGGCCGCGATCGGCCTGCCGATGTCGGTGATCCTGCCGATGATCGCGATCCTGGCGGTGACCAGTGAGTGGAGCCAGCGCAGTGGGCTCACGACGTTCACGCTGGCGCCGAGCCGTGGACGGGTGATCGGCGCCAAGGCGATCGCGACCTTCCTCGTGGGGATCGGGTCGATGGCCGTCGCCTTCGCGGTCGGCGCCGTGGGCAACCTGGCCGGCTCCGCCCTCGCCGGCGTGGACACCGTCTGGGACATGTCGTTGTCCACCGCACCCCAGATCCTGCTGGGCAACCTGGTGGGCATGGCGATCGGCTTCACGCTCGGCGTGGTGATGCGGGCCTCGGCGGCGGCGATCGTCGGCTACTTCGTGGTCTCCCTCGTCCTGCCCGGCATCCTCGAGCTGCTCGCGCTGGTGCGGGAGTGGTTCCTGGACCTGCAACCGTGGATCGACTGGAACTACACCCAGGTGAAGCTCTTCGAGGGCACCACCGACACCGGTGAGGAGTGGGCGATGCTCGGCTCCACCACGGCGATCTGGATCGTCGTCCCCCTCGCCATCGGGCTGCTCTCGCTGCGGCGGTCGGAGGTCAAGTAGTCCGACACGCAGAGGCGGTGTCCGGGGCTCAGAGCTGGGCTTCGGACACCACCGTTGCCATGGCGGACCCGGCTGGATGGGCACTTCACCTGGTGCGATGGGCCTCCGGCGGGGGAGGCTCGACGACCTCGGCGCTGCGGCGTGCAGGGCTGGCACCGGCCCTCCGGCGGCCTGCGTTCTTGGGGCCGAGGCGACGCAGTTCGCCGCCTGCCGGCGCGCCCTGGAAGGGCCCCGTCTGACAAGTTGTACGGCGGCGACTGAACTCCTAAACCTCGATGGCCAGCAGGTCGGAGAGCGCGGCGTCCACCTCGGCGGTGTAGGAGGGCTCGAAGCCGAACAGCCCGAAGTGACCGGCGATGCTGTGCAGCATTCTGAGTTCGGCGCCAGGGATCATCTCCTGCTCGGGGATGCAGTCGCGGGGTGGGAAGAACATGTCCTGCTCGATCGGCATCACGAACGTCTTGGCGGTGATGCTGCCGAGCGCAGCTGCGAGGTCCCCGTTGGTGTTGCGCGCCACGTCCCCGCGTTGCCACTTCCAGCCCATCGACAGCAGCGCGTTGGGGTCCATCATGCCGAAGATGAGCGCGGTGAAGTTCTGCTGGAACTCCTCGAACGTCTCCCACCCGAGGCCTTCCACCAAGGGTGGGATGTCCCTCCAGAACTCCGTCTTCCAAAAGTCCGTGGTCAGTCCCATGACCGCCCAGATGTCGGCGTGGCGCCGCAACCCATCGGCCACGTCGGTATTCGACGCGTACTCTCCTCCGTTCCAGGCAGGATCTGACGTGATCGCGTCCATCAAGGTCTGCGTGTAGAGGAAGTCGTGCGGCAGGTTCTGGGCCGTACCTGCGATGGGGGCTGCACGCAGCACCTTGTCGGGGAAGCGAACCGCCCACTCGTAGGTCTGCTGAGCGCCCATGGAACCGCCCACTACAAGGGCAAGTCGTTCGATGCCGAAGTGTTCGCGCAGCAGTTGTTCCTGTGCGCGGACGTCGTCGCCGATGCGCACATGGGGGAACTTCGACATCGCGATCGATGGGTCCTCGGTGTTGTGCGGTGAGGTCGAAAGGCCATTGCCGATCTGGTTGATGACCGCGATGAAGTACTTGTCGGGGTCCAGTGCCCGCCCCGAACCGATGTAGACCTGCTCCCAGGTGGCATGCGTGCCTGAGAACCACGTCGGAATGCAGATGGCGTTGGACTTGTCCTCGTTGAGGGTGCCGTACGTCGCCACAGCCAACCGAAGATCCTCGATCACCCCACCCTCTTCCAGCTCGAAGCGGCCGATCGAGATCAGCTCGTAGGCTCCCTGGCCCTCGGGTGTGTAGAAGTCGTTCTGCAGCGGCATGAGGTTCTCCTTGTAGTCAGGTGCCAAGCCGACGGGCCGGTCGCGTCCAAGATCGCGGTGATGAAGGGCCGCCGCGTGACCCAATAGCACTGTAGGCAGTGCGCGCGCCAAGTGCTAGGCCCTCCTCCTCGGCGTTGGGGTCGGTGATGCCCGGCGGCCGCGAGGCGATACCCATCGAGGGGCCACGGGTGCCAAGAGCTCCCGCGGGTTGGTGAGTGGGTTCTCGTCACATGGTGCGTCAATGCGCCCCTTGTCGGGGATATCCGTGACCTGGCAACGAGGGTCCGTACGGCTCGAAGAACTCGGTGGTTACCGCCCGCCGTTCGTGTGACAGTGCCGGTGTGGCAGACGACAAGGTGTTGGGTCGAGCGGCCGAAGTGAACGAGCAGTTTCGCCCGATCGAGCTGACGGCCGAGACGGTCACCCGACCCGCCGGCCCCCACACCCCGACCGTGCACGCGTTCCTGCGGCACCTCCATGACAAGGGTCTGGACTGCGTTCCCGAGCCGGTGGCGCTCGACGGGGCCACTGAGACGCTCCGCTTCATCGAGGGCGAGAGCGGCGGTGACGGGTGGAAGCACCAGCACGACGAGCGGGGACTGCGCTCGGCGGCACGCCTTCTGCGGCGTATCCACGACGCCTCCGCTGACTGGGTCCCACCCGACGATGCTGTGTTCGCCGCACCGGGCGCCGAGGGCGGCGACGTCTTCGTCAACGGCGACCCCGGCCCGTGGAACTTCGTCTGGCGAGACGGTCGGGCCGTCGCGCTCATCGACTGGGACTTCCTTCATCGCGCGCCCAGGCTCAGCGACGTGGCGTACGCCCTCCAGTGGTTTGCCCCGATCCGGGACGACCAGGCAGCCCTCGAGTGGCACCACTTTCCGGAGGTCCCCGACCGTCGAGCGCGCATCGAGGCATTCCTCGACGCCTACGAGATCCCCGCCGACTTCGACGTTGCTGACGCCGTCGTCCAACGCATCCGCTACACCAGCGAGCACGTCCGGTTCCTCGCCGCTCAAGGACAGGAACCGCAGAAGACGTGGGTTGCCGAGGGCACCGTCGAGAAGGAGGAACGTGCCGACATTGCATGGGTCGAGGAGAACCGTTCGCTGTTCTCCGGCTGACGCCCAGCGCACGTCCCGTTGGAGTGTGGTTCACGTACGGCCGTCGCCCTCCAGTGGCCCGGACCGCAGTGTGTGCGTCCATCTGCCTGGATGTGGATCCCCGTCCGTGTCGGTGCCGCGTTGCCCGAGACACGGGCCGCACACGGTGGAGGTCAGCGCTGGGGCCGATGTGCCGCGGCGGTTTCCCGGGTGAGGATCATGGCGCCGAAGTCCTCGCGAGCCCGGGCCCGCAGGGCCGGGTCGGGAAACTGTCGGCTCCGAACTGTCGATGGCTCGGGGGGACGGAACCACGCCGCCAGGTCACGTGCGGCCACCAGCCAGCGGTCCTCGGCGACCTCAGTGACGTGCCACTGGGACAGGTCGTGTGCGTGGGCCAGGTGGCGTCCGGTCACCAGCTGCACGCCGAAGGCGTCAGGTACGTACGCAGACCACAGGTGGGGGTGTCGGCGCCACACGCTGGTGGTCGTGGCTTCCGATTCGTCGGTGCCGGGGTAGGTCAGGTGGACGGCACCGAACTGCAGGTCGGGCGCGTGGTCGAGGAGCAGGCCCTGTGTGTGCTCGGCGAGCGCGGTCGGGTCGGCGTCCCGGTCGAGGTCGATCCACCACGTCTGGCCGAAGGGGGAGAACCCCACCGACCGGCGCAGCTCCCCGCCGGCGCGCGACGTGGAGGCGAGGGCGAGGTTGCTGAGTCGCCTGTCGAGCAAGGGACTGATGAGCGAGACGGCGTCGTGCTCCTGGACGGGCGTTCGTACGACGTCGCCGACGTGGGCACCGGTGCCAGGCACCAGGGCCCAGGCCACCGCGTGCGTCAGCAGCCGCTCGGTCGCCGACTCGGACACACCCCACCGGGGCTCGGGCACGCCGTGCGCGTTGAACGGACCCGCGTCGGCCAGCGGATCCACCCGGTGGGTCAGGTAGGCGGTGGGAAAGGGGACGTCGGAGCCCCGGTGGAACAGCGGGTCCACCCACGGCACCGAGATGGATCCGGCGTGGCCCATGCCGGAGAGAACAGCGGCGAGCTCGAGCACGCGCTCGTGCCAGTCAGCCATGTCGGACAACCAGGTCCAGGCGCCGCCCGTGGTGGGGCGGACCTCCCATCTCCGGGCACCGTCATCGATCTGGTTCACGGCCGCGCGGACCACGCCCGCCGGCTGGTCGAGTCCATCGAGCTCCACCCACAGGTCGACCCCGTCGCGCCGCTGCTGGCGCCGCTGAGCCACGCGGTCACGGATCCGGGCGTCGTCGACGTCCACTGTCACGCCGTCACCTTCCCAGACGCGAGCACCGACGCACGTGCGGTTGGCGCACAGGGTGCGTCACGACGACGCAGAAGCAGACGCGCGAGAGCGTGGCGGGTGACCGATGGCATCCTGACGCCATGCACCCCGTCCATGTGTGGATCCGGTCCGAGTCGCGCGACACCGAGCGGCGTACGCCCATCGTGCCCGCCGACATCCCTCAGCTGATCGGGGCCGGGTTCGAGGTGACCGTCGAGGAGTCTCCCCAACGCACCTTCGCCATCGAGGAGTACGCCGCAGCCGGTGCCTCGGTCGCGACGGAGGGCAGCTGGGTCGACGCGCCCGAGCACGCCTATGTGCTGGGGATCAAGGAGCTCCCTGACGGGCCGGAGTCGCTGCGCCATCGGCACATCTACTTCGCGCATGCCTTCAAGGGCCAGGAGGACGCTCGGCGCACGCTCGAGCGGTTCAGCCGCGGCGGGGGACGTCTGTTCGACATCGAGTACCTCACCGACGACGACGGCCGGCGGGTGGTCGCGTTCGGCTACTGGGCTGGCTACGTCGGCGCCGCCCTCGGTGTCCTGCACCTTGCCGGCGGGCTGGCCGCGCCACTCGCGCCGATGGCCAAGCACGAGCTCGACGCTGAGCTGGAGCAGGCCGGGAAGGCCGGGGCCGACGAGCTGCTCGCCCTGGTCACTGGGGCGCGGGGGCGGTCCGGTCGTGGAGCGCAGCACGCGCTGAGGACCGCCGGGATGCCGGTGACCTCGTGGGATCGTGAGGAGACGCGAGACCTGCACAAGCAGGCGCTCCTCGGCCATGACCTGCTGGTGAACTGCGTCGTCACGCACACCCCGACCACACCGTTCGTGGAGCAGTCGGACCTGGACCACGAGCGCCGGCTGCGGGTGCTCGCGGACGTCACGTGCGACGTCACCGGTCCGACCAACATGCTTCCGGTGAACACCAGGACCACCTCGTGGCAGGAACCGGTGAGGCGGCTGCACGACGGCACGGGCGAGCACAGCGTGCCGCTGGACGTCATCGCCATCGACAACCTGCCCTCGTTGCTTCCCCGCGAGGCCAGTGAAGGCTTCAGCGCCGACCTGACTCCGCACCTGCTGGGTCTGGCCGGTGAGGGTGCCCCGTCGGGGGCATGGCGGGCGGCCGGCCGCGCCTTCGATGACGCGATCCGCAGCCTCACGGCACCGTGAGGACCGGCGCAACAGCAGGCTCCGACGGCTCGCCGTGCTAGCTGCGCCGCCCGATCTGCAGGACCTCGGGCGGGGCGCTGGGGGAGCCGAGAGGCGCCTGCTCCCGTGACCAGGGGGTGGGCTCGAAGAGCGTTGCTCGGGAGGACTGCTCGATCCGGCTGCCGGGAGCCACGAAGAGCGGGTCCTGCCAGTGCGAGACAGGGGGCCGGAGCGGCCGCCCGTCGTTGAACAGGGCCCGAACGGTACCGACGCACAGAGCCAGCGCGATCGCCAGAAGTAGCCACATGAAGGCCATGCCTCCATGGTGCGCCTCGTCGCGCCCGACGGGAAGGGGTCGCGCGTCACCACTCGCAGTGCGTCGGCACGAATCCCCGCAGGGCGGCTCGCCGCTCGTCGCCGATCGGCAGGTAGAACGCAGCCGCCGCCGGCAGGTCGGGTCCCGTCACGCGTACGGGCACCAGGGTGCCGACCTTGTCGTCCGCCAGCGCGTGCGGGTCGCACCGGCTGGGGATCAGCCGCAGGACGACCTCCACCGGAGGGTCGTCGGGGCCCAGGGGATAGGTGATGCCTTCGTCGACGTGGGCCGAGCCGGGGACCTGCCTGAACAGCACCGTGTCCTCGAAGCCCATGAACGCGACATCGTCCTGGGCCCCGCTGGGAGTCAGGGTCACCGGCAGCTCGTAGACGGAGTTCCTGCCCTCGCCCACGATGCGTACGGCGCCGAGCTCGAGGGTCGCCGCCTCGCCCAGCCGTTCTTCGGCGCAGTCGCGGTCCATGAAGAGGGCGACTGCGCCGTAGCGGTCGGTCGCCGTGGTGGTCGACCGCAGCTCGGGTCCGTCGTCGATGCGGTAGGTCAGTCGGACCTCGGCGTCCGACCCGGTGCCGCACCCGGACTTCGGCAGCTCGAACTCGAGGTCCGCCTCGTTCTCGAAGGACTTCTCGCCGGTCCAGGTGATCGTGCCGAACCGCGGCGACTCGATGTCGGCGTGGGTGACGGTGACGCGCCGCTCGGCGTCGTTCACCAGGCGTACGAAGAGGGTGCGTCCCTCGCGCTGCAACCGCGACTGGTCGACGTACGCCGTCAGGTCGTCTGGGAAGGGCACCGTCCGTGCCTCGTCGGGCTCGTCGGTGGCACCACACCCGAGCACGGTGGCACCCAGGAGCAGGAGCAACGTGGCGACGCGGCGCATGTCCGCAGCATTCCACGGCGGTCGGCGATACTCGCCGCATGCGTCGTCATCTGTGGTGGGTCCTGGGCCTCGTGCTGGTGTGTGGCGGCGTCGTGGTCATGCTGTCCGCCCAGGCCGGTCCCGACGACTTCGGGTGGTTCGCCTACACGCCGCTGAGCGACGACCCCGACTGGCACATGGGCTGGAGCGACCCCATCTCCAGTGGGTCAGCCCTCATCGTGTCGCGATGGCAGGTGGCCGGCGCAGCGGCCGTGGCGCTCGGGCTGGTGGTCATCGCCGGGGGAGTGGGCTTCCGGCTCGGCCAGCGCCCGTCTCGGCGACCTGCTTGATCGCGGCGAGCGTCCGGGGGATCCCGGTGTGGGCGTGCCGGGTGCGGTCCTCGATCTCGTCCGCGGCCCGGTCGCCGTACTTCTCCGCGAACATCGACTGACCTGCCGGGAGGAACTCCCACGTCTCGGTCAGCCGCGTGCCCGCTCCCTCCGCCTCGAGGACGAAGCCCCACCGCACGAAGCCCTGGCCCACCACCCAGGCGAACTCGCGGCCGCGCTCGGCCGCGACGACGACGCTGTCCTGATGGGTCCGTGACTGTGTCGGCTGTGTCATCCGCGCTCACTCCTCTGCCGGCGGCTGCCGCCGTGCCAGTCCTCCTGCTTGCCGACGGTGTCGGGGTCCACGCCGAAACCGATCAGCTGCGGTCGCTCGCGCAGGCTGCGCTTGAGCTCGGCGAAGCCGGGGAAACGGGCCAGGCCGACCACGTGGTCCCACAGCTCGCCGGCCTGCTCGGGCTCGGGGAGCCGGCTGATCACGGGGCCGAAGAACGCCACGCCGTCCGGCGGCTCGAAGTGGATGATCGGCGTGCCGACGTCCTTGCCGGTCAGGGCGCGCGCCTCGTCGCCGTCCGCGCGGATCGCGTCGTCCCAAGAGGTGTCGTCGAGGGCGTCGGCGAGCTCGGCGGGCAGGCCGACCTCACTGAGGACGGGCTCGAGGAACTCCCTCGTGCCGTGCCGGTGGCGGTCGGCCTCGTCGTCCGCGGTCGCTGCCGGCGGGGTGTCGAAGATGTGCGCTCCGAGCGCAGCCTGGAGGATGTCCACGGTCTCGGCGCCGTGATCGTGACGGGCCCGGGCGGCGACGCGCAACAGGCGCAAGCCGGCGGTGTGGCCCGCCTCGTACTCCGGCGGGAAGTGGGCGTCGTAGTCGATGTGCTCGTTGATCAGGCGAAGCGAGATGAAGCGCTAGTCCACCGACAGGTCGCGCTCGGCCTGAACCATCCGGACCCACTTGCTCGTCAGCCAGCAGAAGGGGCACACCGGATCGAAGTAGAAGTGGATGTCAGAAGCCATGGATCGAGACTAGGACCCGCCCCTAGCCCTGGACCTCCAGGCGGTTCACGGTCCGGCTGATGCTCCCGTCCGACTTCTCGAGGAACACGATCTCGCCGAACTCGAGCGAGGACCAGCCGTCGGTGTCCTCCGTCAGCTCCTCCGAGGCGAAGATGGCAGCCGTCGCGCCCTCCTCGCCGCTCGTCTCGAAGCTGAACGAGGTCAGGTCGTGCTCGAAGTTGCTACCCATCGTCATGTACATCGGCTCCAGCAGCATCGAGAGGGCGAAGTCGTCCGTGCCGGGGTCGGCCTTGCGCAGCTCCCTCCAGTCACCGGCCGGGTCGGTCTCGCCGTGGTGCCCGAGACCGGTGTTGATCCCGATGATCCGGTTCGGCGTCACCAGCGCCATCTTCAGCTTGGCCAGGGCGCGGAGGTCGAGATCGGCCATCGCGCGGGCGATGAGCGTGACCATCTTCTCGACCGCACGCTGCACGTCCTCGTCGGTGTCGCCCTCGAGCAGGGAGAGCAGGAGCACGTAGAGGAACTCCGTGTCGGTCGTGCCGCGCATCTGCGTGAGGTACCTGTCCTCGCAGTGCTGCAGCAGCTCCCTCTGCAGGAGCATCCAGTTCGGCAGGTCGCCGTTCTGGGCGAGGATCCAGGGGGTCTCCTCGAAGGAGTAGGGGTGGCAGTTCTCGTCGACCATCACCACCTTCGAGTCGTACGCCGCTGCCCGCACGTGGCCGAGCATCGTGCTCGCCTGGAGGCTGGGGATCATGCGCGTGGCGTTGTCGTCGTAGAACGCAGCCATGGGCCGGCGGTAGATGAAGGGGTCCTCCGGCTTCAGCAGGTGCTCGCTCCAGGCGCCGAAGCCCCAGCCGGCGAGGTGAAGGTCCGGGTAGCGCTCCGGCTCCAGGGCCTGGTTGATGAGGCTGTTCGACGGCGTGAGCAGCAGGCTCTCGAGAGGGATCTCGGGCCCGATGTAGGCGAGCACTCGGCACATGGCGTTCCTTCGCGGGTAGGTGGGTGGCAATCCGGGGTCGACCCGGGACCACCACGAGCCTCGCCACTCTAGGGGTCACTGCCGCTCCGACCCTCAGGCCCGACTCACGCCAGCAGCGCCAGGTCCCGGCGTATGTAGCGCAGGTGCGCCCACTCCTCCTCGAGGATCACGCGCAGGCAGTCGCCGACGGTCGGGTGCCAGTCGAAGCCCCAGGGGTCGTCGCGCTCCTCGGCGAGCTGCTCCGGCGTCACGCCGGCCAGGAAGTCGGTGACCATCTGCTGGCGCTCGGCCCGCACGGCGAGGACCTCCTCGAAGGTCGGCTCGTCGGCGCGGAAGATCGAGGTGTCGAAGCCCATGCCCTCGGCGCCGTCGAAGATCTGGCCGATCTCGTGGAAGGGCTGCTCCACCCGCATGATCCCGCCGCGGAGCCAGGTGTCGGTCGCCAGGACGAGGTGGCGCAGCGTCTGCGTCAGCGACCACTCGTCCTCGACGTGGGCGTCCACCAGCTCGGGAGGGGTCTCGGTGACCGTCGTGGCCCACGCGGCCTGCACCGCGACCCAGCCCTCCCGGAGTCCCTCCGGCGTCTGCGCCTTCTGCAGCTCGCGGCCGGGGAAGCGCCGGTTGAGCTCGGCCTCGACGAGCGGCACCACGTCGACGCCGTTGACGACGAGGCTGCCCATGAAGAGGTCGTGGCTGTCGATGTCGAGCCCGTCGACGTCGACGCTGCGCATGGTGACGCCGCTGACGTCGGAGAAGCGCAGGGTCGCACCCTTGAAGCTCGTGCGGACGAAGGTCCTGCCCTCGAAGTCGTTGCTGCCCGGAGAGGTCGTCATCGCCTCATCATGGACCCTCGGTCCCGGCTAGCCTCGCCGAATGCTCCTCGAGATGCGTGACGGCCGGACCGTCCAGGTGTGGTCGGGAGGCGATCCCGACGGGCGGTTGGTGCTGCTCCTGCCCGGTTGTCCCGACAGCCGGCTCGTCGCCACGTCGGGCGCGGACGCGGCGGCGCGCGCAGGCGTCCGGCTCGTCAGCATCAACCGTCCCGGGTACGGCGCCTCGACGCCGTACGCCTCGACGCAGGCAAGCGTGGCCGACGACCTGGTCGAGGTGGCCGAACGGCTGGGGCACGGGAGGTTCGGACTGATCGGGATGTCGATCGGAGGGACGTACGCCGCTGTGGCCGGCGCGCGCCACCCCGACCGGGTGCGGGCCCTCGTGCTCGTCGAGACGCAGGTGCGCACGGACGAGGGCAGCGTGTCGGAGAAGGTCGAGAGGTACGCCCCCGAGTTCCTGGCGTGGCGGGCCGGCATCGTCGGCGACGACCCGGACGACGAGACGCTCGGGAACAGGTGGGCGGCGCTGCTCGACGGCGGCGCCTCCGCCTCCCTGGCCCGTCGTACTCCGGGCCAGCACGCGGCCGCCGCCAGGGAGGCCCTGGACGACCCGAGCGGATACCTCCGCGACGCCGCGCTCGCCTTCTCCGCGTGGGACCACGCGCCCGAGCTGATCGAGTGCCCGACGCTGCTGCACTACGGCACGGTCGACGGCGACGGGACACCGGTGTCGCAGGGGCTCGCGCTCGCCGCCCGCATTCCCGGCGCACGCGTCGAGCTGCGCGACCTGCCGCACCTGGCAGTGCTGCTCGCGCAGTGGGACCAGCTGATCGCCTTCGTCGCCTGAGCCTCCTCGCTCGCGCCGAGCACACCCCGACGAGCGATCTCGGTTTGCCTGCTCGCGCGGTCCGCGTGATGGTGGAGGTGACACATTCGCTATTCGGAAGGAGAGCCCATGCTTGCTCTCACCGAGAACGTGACCGAGATCGTGAAGAAGCTTGCCGACGAGGTGCCGGGTATCTCCGCGCTCCGCATCGCCACGGAGGCCGACGGGCAGTCCATGTCCGTGAGCCCTGCCGACCAGGCCGCGGCCGACGACATCGTGCTCGAGCAGGACGGTGCCACCGTCTACGTCGACGGCCAGGCGTCGGAGCTGCTCGCCGACAAGATCCTGGACGGAGGCGTGGACGAGGAGGGCAACATCCAGTTCGCGCTGGGCCAGCAGGCCTGATCGACCGCACCACACAGGAGTCCCGGGCCCGATGGGTCCGGGACTCCTGTCGTTCCTGGCCACCTGGTCAGGGCCCCTGCGGCAGGATGGCCGTGACCGCCGTTCGCCAGCCGAGGAGATCCCATGAGCACCCCCCGCCGCGCCCTTGTCGTCGTGGACGTCCAGCAGGAGTACTTCGACGGGCCGCTGCAGGTCCAGCACCCGCCGCGGGAGGAGTCGCTCGCCCACGTCGTGCGGGCGATGGACCTTGCCCAGGAGCACGACATCCCCGTCGTGGTGGTGCAGCACGAATACCCCGAGGGCGCGCCCGTCTTCGCCGTCGGGTCCGCCGGCTGGGCGCTGCACCCCGAGGTGGAGGCGCGGCTCGACCCGTCGTGGAAGCGGGCCACGAAGCAGAACGGCAGCGTCTTCGCCGGCACCGACGTCGCCGCGTGGCTGGCCGGCCAGGGCGTCGACACGGTCACGATCGTCGGCTTCATGACCAACAACTGCGACATCGCCACCGCGGTCGAGGCCGAGGGGCTCGGCCTGGCCGCCGAGGTGCTCTCCGACGCGACCGGAGCGATCCACCTCGCCAACGAGCAGGGTCAGGTGTCAGCCGAGACCCTCCACGAGACGCTGATGGTGCTGCTGCACTCGAACTTCGCCGCCGTGGCCACCACCCACGCCTGGGCTCACGCGGTCCGGGCCGGCGAGGCACTGCCGAAGAACGACCTCGGCACGTCGGCGACCCAGGGGCGCGCCGCCTTCAGCGGCTAGGGCTCAGGCCCGCGGGTCGTCCAGCACGTCGCGCCACGAGTGCTGCGGGTCGAACCCGACGAGCTCGCGCGCCTTGTCGATGGCGTAGAACGTCTCGTCGCGGCCCATCTCGCGGCGTACCTCGACGCCGTCGTAGAACTGCTCGATGACCTCGTCGGTCGTCGCGGCGACCGACATGTCGGCGTTGGCGACGTTGAAGACCTCGTAGCCGAGGCCGTCGGTCTCGAGGCAGCGCTGCACCATCTGGCCGAGGTCGCGCACGTCGATGTAGGCGAAGATGTTGCGTCGCCGCAGGCCTGCGTCGGTGAGGAACGGCGGGAACATCTCGGCGTACTCGTGCGGCTCGATGACGTTGTTGATCCGCAGGCCGTAGATGTCGGCCCCGGTGCGCGCCTGGAAGGACCGTGCGGTCACCTCGTTGGCGACCTTCGACATCGCGTAGGAGTCCTCGGGGACCGTCGGGTGCTCCTCGTCGACCGGGACGTAGAGCGGCTTGCGCTCGCCCTGCGCGAAGCACACGCCGTAGGTCGTCTCGGACGAGGCGAAGACGACCTTGCGGATGCCGAGGCGGGTCGCGGCCTCGAGCACGTTGTAGGTGCTGAGCACGTTGGTGGCGTACGTCGCCGAGTCCGGGCGCAGCAGGATCGCGGGCACCGCGGCGAAGTGCACGACGGCGTCGTACGTCGGCTTCTCGGCCAGGTCGAGCTCGTCGAAGGTGGCGAGCCCGGCGAGCGCGGAGTAGACCTCGCCGGTGTCGGTGAGGTCGACGCGGAGGTCCGAGACGTCGGGGTGGCCCAGGGGGACGAGGTCGGCGTTGGTGACATGGTGGCCCTGCTCGGCGAGGTAGGGGGCGACGTGCTTTCCGGCCTTGCCGCTGCCGCCGGTGAAGAGGATGCGCATGGCTCCTTCCTACCGTGGCGGTGGGTGCCGGCCCACCTCATCGGGTGGCGGGACCGTCAGGCGGGTCGGCTCGCGCTGCGTCGGTGCAGCTCGCGCAGCTCCTCGGCCAGCCCGGGCGCCGGGCCCACCACGGGCAGGTCCGGCGCGACGGCGTTGATCGCCAGCGGCAGCACCGGGCCGGGCGCCAGCCCCCACTCGCGGCGCCACTCGACGAGCTGCGCGGTCGACCCGGCGTACACGATCCGCCCCAGGCCGACCCAGGCGTGGCCGGCCGCGCACATCGGGCAGTGCTCGCCGGAGGTGTAGACCGTGCAGTCCGCGCGCAGCTGCGGAGCGACGTGCGCGGCGGCCCAGCGGGCCAGGTCGAGCTCGGGGTGGCGGGTCTGGTCACCGGCACCGGTGCGGTTGCGCTCCTCGGCCAGCACCCCGCCGTCCGGGCCCACCAGCACGGAGCCGAACGGCTCGTCGCCGGCCTCGAGCGCCTCGCGGGCGAGGTCGACGCAGCGGCGCAGGTGCGTCAGGTCGGCGGGGGAGAGGTCGGTGGGTTCCATCCGCCGACCCTAGGACGTACGCCGCCGGGGTTGGCCGCTGCGCGCACGATGGACGCATGAAGTCAGCGCCCCTCGCCCTCGCCGCACTCGTCGTTGCGCTCACCGCAGGGTGCTCCGCCGACAGCGCCTCCTCGGGCGCGCTCGGCCCGGTGACCGCGGCCGACGACGAGGGATGGCCGTTCGCGGTCGAGGAGGTCGACCGCTTCGACGAGCCCTGGGCGATGGCCTTCCTGCCCGACGGGGACCTGCTGCTCACCGAGCGCACCGGCACGCTGCACCTGCGCGACGCCGACACCGGCGAGCGGGTCGAGGTCGCGGGCACACCCGAGGTCGTCGACGCGGGTCAGGGCGGGCTCGGCGACGTGCTGCCGGGGCCGACGTACGCCGAGGACGGGCTGGTCTACCTCAGCTGGGCCGAGGCCGGCGACGGGGGAGTCGGCGCCGCGGTCGGCCGCGCCCGCCTGGAGACCGGCGGCGCGCCGGCCCTCACCGACCTCGAGGTCATCTGGCGCCAGACCCCGAAGACCGACGGCGACGGCCACTTCAGCCACCGGCTGGCGTTCTCGCCCGACGGTGAGCACCTCTTCGTCTCCTCCGGCGACCGCCAGCTCAAGGACCCGGCCCAGGACACCACCAACACGCTCGGCTCCATCGTGCGGCTGACCCTCGACGGCGAGCCCGCGCCGGGCAACCCGATGGCAGACGAGGGTGGTGTGACGGCGGAGATCTGGAGCTGGGGTCACCGCAACCCGCTCGGCCTCGAGTTCGCGCCCGACGGCACGCTCTGGTCCTCGGAGATGGGGCCCGAGGGCGGCGACGAGCTCAACCTCGTCGAGGCGGGCGCCAACTACGGCTGGCCCGAGGCGTCCGACGGCAGCGACTACGGCGGCGGCGAGATCCCCGACCACGCCGAGGGGGACGGGTACGCCGCCCCGGTGCGGTCGTGGACGCCGAGCATCTCTCCGGGCAGCCTGTTGATCTACTCGGGCGAGATGTTCCCCGACTGGCAGGGCGATGCCTTCCTCGGCGCCCTCTCCGGCGAGGCGCTGGTGCGCGTCGACCTCGAGGAGCAGCGCGCCGCCGACACCGAGGTCTACGACCTCGGGGAGCGGGTCCGGGCGGTCGAGCAGGGGCCGGACGGCGCGATCTGGCTGCTCGAGGACGAGGGCGCCGGGAGGCTGCTGCGGCTGACGCCTGCGAGCTGACGCGTCACGGCTCGGGCGTTTCCCACACCCGCACCCAGTCGACGTACATGTGCTGGGGCAGGCGGCTGCCCTGGATCTTGGGGATCTCGTAGTCGGCGGCGATGAGGCTCAGGATGGGGAACTGGCGCACGTCGGAGATGCCCACGCGCATCCGGCGGGTCTCCTTGCCGTCGATGCGGAAGACGACCGTGCGCGGCGTCCACTCGACCGAGAAGACGTGGTAGTTCTTCGACCAGCCGTCGCGCCTGCCGTGGAGGTAGGAGCGCGAGTTCGGGATCCAGCCGCCCGAGGAGACGCGGCCGCGGGCGTCGTAGCGGTGCATGAAGGTGGCCAGTCCGCCCTGCGGGTGGCGGTCGCCGAAGTACTCCACGACGTCGATCTCCGCGCCCGTGGACGCGGGGTGCATGCCGTCGGCCGGCTGGAGCCAGAAGGCGCCGTGCTGCCCGCGCAGGCGGTGGAACTTCACCCGGGCGGCGGCGTGGCCGTAGCGGAACGAGTAGGCGCCCTGGGTGCCGATGTGGCCGTTGAGGCGGTAGGCGTACTTTCCGGGCACCGCGTCGCGACCGCGGATGCGGCACTTCTTCGTCGTGTCGGGGTCCTTGATGACGCTGAGGCGCGCGGCCCCACCGCCGACGGTGACGGCGCGCGGGTCGCCCTTGGAGCACGAGCGGCGGGCGGTCTTCACGTACTCCCGGCCGCGGTGGTTCCACACCGGGTCGAGCTGGTCGCCGGAGAACTCGTCGGTCCACGACGCGCGCTGCCAGCGGGCGGTGCTCACCGGGGCGCTCGTGACCTTGCGGAGGCCGCGGAACGGCAGGGCCTTGACCCGGTAGGTCAGCGCTCCCTTCCCGTCGGTGGACGCGGCGGCGAACTGCGCCCGGCCGCGACGGTCCTGCCGTGCGGTGGCGACCACGGACCACATGTCGTCCTGCTGGACCTGGAGCTCGAACCGGCGGCCCACCCGCACGGGGCGCAGCGTCGCGGTGAGCGCGGCGCGCGCTGCGTCCGGGCTGGCCACGCCGCGGCCGTGCTGGACGATCGGGGGGAGCGCCTCGAGCTTGACCCACTGGCGCTTGGCCTTCTTCACCGCGACGTTGGCCGCGGGCTCGGACGGGGGCGCCGGCTCCGAGGCCGAGCCGGTCGCCGAACCGGCGAGCAGGGAGGCGGGGAGGAGCAGCGCGAGGGCGCCGCGGGTGAGGAGGCGTCGGGCAGGCAGACGGGCAGACATGGGTGGCCTTGCGTTCGGGTCGGGCCGTCATGACGTGCGCCGAGCGAGTGGGTGTCGTACGGCGGTGTGACGCCGCACGTGCCCGACAAGTTGTCGGCCGTCCTGGGTCAGCGGGCCTCGCTCACCTGCTCGCACCCGACGAGCACGTCGAGCGGGTCGAGGCCGCCCTCGCCGTCGACCTCGAAGTAGGTGACCGAGTCGGTGCCGTCGCCGCAGTCGATGGTGTCGACCACCCCGTCGTCGATCGTCTTCAGCTCGTCGTCGCCGGTGCCGGCGAAGACCCGGTCCTGACCGCCGGTCACGCCGAGGAAGTCGTCGCCCGGGCCGGCACGCAGCAGGTCGTTGCCCGGCTCGGCGCTCAGCTCGGTGATCACGCCGTCGGTGAGGGAGTCGGCACCGGCGCCACCGCGCAGGCGGTCGCCACCGGGTCCGCCGGAGAGTACGTCGCGCCCGGTGCCGCCGACGAGCAGGTCTCGGCCGCCGTCGCCGAAGACCATGTCCGCGTCCGGTCCGCCGCGCAGCACATCGGGCCCGCTGCGGCCCTGCAGCACATCACGGCCACCGAGTCCCCGGATGACGTCGGCACGCGACGTGCCGGTCAACCGGTCGTTCCCGCCGGTGCCGTCGATCACGGCCGCGACTGCGGGTGCCGCGGCGAGGGACAGGGACAGGGCCAGACCTGCGATCGTCAGGTGCCGCACGGGCATCGCCTCCTCAGGCTCTCCTGCATCGTGGCACCCGCAGACGGGCTGCGACAGGGCCGAAGGTCTCGGGGTCAGCGAGCCACGCGCGCGTTCTCGGCCGCCCGCCGCTCGAGCACGGTGCGCTCGCCGGCGTTGCGGGTACGGCCAGCGGCCTCCGCGAAGGCGGCAGCAGCCTCGTCGTGCCGGCCGGCGCGCTCGAGCAGGTCGCCGCGCACGCTCGGCACGAGGGCCGAGTCGCCGAGGGCGTCGGGTGCCACGGCGTCGAGCACGGCGAGGCCCGCCTCCGGGCCGTGCGCCCGCCCGTAGGCGACCGCACGGTTGACCTCGACGACCGGACCGGGCGCGGCCTGCGCCAGGACGTCGTACAGGGCAGCGATGCGCCGCCAGTCGGTGTCCTCGGCGCGGGCGGCGAGAGCGTGCTGCGCGGCGATCGAGGCCTGGAGGAAGTAGCGGCTGACGGGCGCCCCACGCGAGGCGAGGTCCTCCGCGGCGCGCAGGGCAGCCAGCCCGCGGCGGATCATCAGGCGGTCCCACCGGCTGCGGTCCTGCGACTCCAGCAGGACGGGTACGCCGTCGTCGTCGAGGCGGGCGGCGGTCCGCGAGCCCTGGATCTCGAGCAGCGCCTGGAGCCCCAGCACCTCCGGCTCGTCGGGGGCCAGGGTCGACAGCATCCGCGCCAGCCGGACGGCCTCCGCGGCGAGGTCGGGGCGCATCCACTCGTCGCCGGCGGTGGCGGTGTAGCCCTCGTTGAAGATCAGGTAGACCACGGCCATCACGTCGTCGAGGCGCGCCGTGCGCTCGTCCCCGGTCGGCAGCTCGAAGTCGGCGCGGGCGGACGACAGGGTCTTCTTGGCCCGCGAGATCCGCTGGCCCATCGTCGACTCGCTGGTCAGGAAGCCGCGGGCGATCTCGGCGGTGGTGAGGCCACCGACGAGACGCAGGGTCAGCGCGGCCCGCGACTCCGGGGTGAGAGAGGGGTGGCAGGAGAGGAAGACCAGGCGCAGGACGTCGTCCTCGATGTGGTCGACCTGGTCGTCGAGGTCGGGCACCTGCGCCTCCTCTCCTCTGCTGCCGCCCTCGATCTCCGCGACCTTGCGGCGCAGCGTCTCGGCGCGCCGGAAGTGGTCGACGGCGCGCCGCTTCGCGGTGGTCATCAGCCACGCGGTCGGGTTGTCCGGCACGCCGGTGGCCGGCCACTGCTCCAGCGCGGCCACGAGTGCGTCCTGTGCGAGGTCGGCGGCGAGCTCGACGTCGCGGGTCATCCGGGTGAGGGCGCCGACGAGGCGGGCCGAGTCGGCCCGCCACGCGGCGTGGACGGCCTCGGTCGGGTCGTCCGTCCTGAAGGGTGCCGGCACGCGGCCAGCGTAGTGAGGCTGCGTCAGTCGCCCGGCGTCTCGGGGCCGCCCGAGACCTGGCGCAGCGTCGCGACCACGGTCGCCTCGGGCCAGTGCTTGGCGTGGAGCTCGGCGAACTCCCGCTGGTCGGCCACGGCCTCCTCGACGGTGGCGTACTCGAGCAGCGACCAGCCGCCGACGACCTCCTTGCCCTCGGCGTAGGGCCCGTCGACGCGGCTCACCTCGCCGGAGCGGACGACGAAGTTGACGGCGTCCTCGGTCCCGAAGAGGCCACCACCGTCGATGAAGCGGCCGTCGGCGGCGCGCTCGCCGATGTAGGTGTCCATCGCGTCGAACAACGACTGCGGCGGCATGCCGATGTTCTCCTCCATTCGGACGAATCCCATGAAACGCGGCATCGTGATCACTCCTGTGGGTGTGGGCTGAGCGGGTTGTCGCACGTACGTCGAACGGCGCAGGCGCCTTTCGACATCGCCGGTCGAGAAATCCTGCGACAGGTCTAGCGCACCTCGGCGGCGGAGCGGTCCGCCGTGCCGCGGACGAGGGCGAGGTGCCCGCCGAGCAGCCCGGCTCCCGCCATGGCCACGTGCCCGGCGACGGCCAGGCGTGCACCGGTCTTGTGCCGTCCGCGCAGCCGCGCGATGAGCGATCCGACGAAGAAGAAGGTTGCCACGTCCGTGCCGAGGGCGTGGACCGCGCCGATGCGGCGGTCGCTGCCCGACATCGTCGCCCAGTCGCCGGCGCCCGCGATCGCCGTCGGACCGGACGCCACGA
Organism: Nocardioides lacusdianchii; assembly: GCF_020102855.1. Taxonomy (GTDB): domain Bacteria; phylum Actinomycetota; class Actinomycetes; order Propionibacteriales; family Nocardioidaceae; genus Nocardioides; species Nocardioides lacusdianchii. The sequence continues at coordinate 313,704 of NZ_JADHZD010000002.1, read as the reverse complement.
GACCGCTCGCCACCAGCAGGGCGGCGCTGCGCTGACCCCCCGGCCCGCCCAGGGCGTCGAGGACCGACGCGCCGAGCCAGCACCCGAGGGTGACGTCGGTCAGCGGTGGGTGCACCGAGTGGCCGAGCCGGTCGGTGTGCAGCGGGCTGCGTACGGCCCAGTCGAGGAGCGGGCGGTAGAGCGCTTCCTGCGCACCGGCGACCCGCTCCGCGACCGGGCTCTCGCCCACGGTCCGGAACAGCCGCTGTGCCACAGGTGATGAGGACACATCCAGCACGGTACGCCGATCGTGCGGGAGCGGCCAGAGGGTCCGGGTGCTCAGCGCATGGAGCGACGCGGCCTGGTGGTCGCGATGGAGTGCAGGACCGCGTCACGTCGGATCGCGCGGACCTCGTCGAGCTTCACCCGGCAGGACGCGCAGCGGTCACGGTCGCGGCAGCAGTGCGCGTCGCGCACCTCGGCCTCGAGCTGGTCGGCGTACGCACTGCGACGCCAGATGGTGTGCATCATCGGTCCCTCCCCAGGGTGATCCCGTCGAGTCTGTCGGCCTGCTGCGGCTCCGGCATCGGCAGGACTACCGATCTCTGGTGCTGCCGACGGTCGCGACGACGCTGTCGTCGGCGGGCATCACGAACCAGAGGACGGGATAGACGAGGAGCTGGCTGCCGGGCAGCACCATCAGCAGCACCACGAACAGCAGCCGCGCGATCCACGGCGTGAGACCGAGCCGGCGACCGAGGCCGGCGCAGACGCCGCCCAGGATCCCGCTGTCGCTGGACCGCACGAGGCCCTGGCGGGCGAAGGCGGATCGGATGTCGTCCATGGTGTGTCCTCCGGAGGTCGGCTGGTGCCTCCAGCCTGCTGCGACCCGCGCCGCACCACCATCGGGATCAGCCCCGGTCCGACCCTGAGGCGGACCCGGGTCAGGCGCGCGGGCGCCGGGCGTCGCCGGGCAGGCCGAACTCGGTGAACACACCCGGGCTGAAGCCGACGTGGTCGGGCGGTCGCGAGGCCAGTCCCGGCAGGCCCACCGACGCCATCAGGCCGTCGTCGAGCGCGAGCACCTCGGCGTCGTGCACCGGCCAGGGCTCGTGCTGGTTGGGGACGTAGAGGGTCCGGCCCCACCAACGCTGGTGCAGGCCCCACCTGGCACTGAGGAAGTCGTCGAGCGGCGTGCTCTCGCGGCGCGCCCCGGCGCGGACCACGAGGCGGCTCGACCCGCGCGCGCCGGGGTGGCGCAGGCGGGCGTCGTAGGTGTGCACGTCGCCGTCGTGCCGGTGGCGCATCCGCGCCCAGCGGTAGGGCAGGCCGAAGGCCGCGCGAGCACCCAGCACGACGCCGGCGCGGTCGGTGTCGAGGCTGAGGAAGACGATCCCGCGCCGACCGGTCTCGTCGACGGAGTAGAGGCGCACGTTGGTCTCGAGGAACGTGCCCAGCCACGGCACGCCCGGACCGCGCGCGACACCTGCCCCCACCATCCGGAAGGGGATCAGGCCGACGTAGGTGGCGCCGTCGAGGGTGTCGGGGCGGACGCCCGGGGGCATGCGGTGCGCGACCAGCGCCGGGTCGACAGCCCAGTGCAGGAAGGTCAGGTCGCGCCAGTGCTGGGTCATCATCACCCGGCCGTGCAGCGCCGGCGGGTGCGACGAGACGGGCTCGACGACGCGGTCGTTCACCCCTCCACAGTAGGCAGGCGCGCGAAGGCGTCCGGGAGCCTTGTCCACAGCTCGCCCGCGCCCTCGTTTGGTGCGGTGCCGCCTCGGGCATCGGACCTGTGGCGCACCACGGCGCCGCGGGGGCGAGGAGAGACAGATGTACGGAGACACGGGGGTGATCCGGCGCCTGGCCCAGCAGGTGGGCGAGCAGGGCGCCGAGATCCGAAGGGGCGCGGACCGGCTGGTCGGCGCGTCCGAGCTGGTCGTGTGGGAGGGCCGGGCCGCGCAGGCGATGCGCGAGCGGATGACGGAGCGGGCGGTCGCGCTGCGGCGCACGGCCGACGAGCACGACGACGCCGCACGGGCGCTGCGCCGCCATGCCGACGAGGTCGACCGGCTGAAGGACCTGATCCGCGAGATCGCCCGGCGGGTGCAGGGCCTCGTCGAGGGCGCGTGCGCACGACTCGCGAGCCTGGCCGACACGGCGCTCGACCGGGTCCGGGACCTGGCCCCGGACCCGGCCGACCAGCTGCTGGCGAGCTTCCGGCCGCCGCCCGACGGCCACCGCGACTGGCTCGACGTGCCCGACCGGCTGTCCGGGGGCGTGCGATGAACGCGATCCTGCTCGACGCCCGGGGCGACGCGGTCGAGAAGCAGACGGTCACCCCGCGACGCGTACGCCTCACCCGCGCTGCTGTCGACCGGCTGGCCGAGCTCACCGGGGTGCCGTCCCCGTTCGCGTCGGTGCCTGCGCCGGTGGGGGGAGCGGCCGGCGACCTGGTGGGTCGGCTCGGCGACGACGTCCCCGCGCCGGCGGTGCCGGTGGCCGACCTCGACGAGGCGCTCGTGGCCGCCAGCCTCGTCGCGGACGGCGTACCCACCGACGATGGGCGCGCGGTCCTCGCGGTGTGGCACGCCCCGGCGCTCGCCGTGGAGCTCGAGGTGCTGGTCCGCCTGCGCCGCGGTACGGTCCGCGTCCGCAGCTGGCACCGCAACCTCGACGACTGGGTCGTGTGCCTCTCGACCGGCGACGGTCTCGCCTTCGAGCTGGCCTGGCTCGCCGCCGAGGACTGGTGGCTCGAGCTCGGTCGGGCCGCCCACGTGGACCTCGCCATGCTGCGGGAGAGCACCTGTGCCGCTCCGCTGCCCGCCGTGGTCGAGACCCCGTGGGAGCTCCTGCTCGCCACCGGCGAGGCGGTCCGACGGCACCGCACCGAGCTCCTCGACGTGATGGTCGCCGACCACACCGGGACGACGCTCGCGGGGGACTCGCCCGGCATGCTGGAGACCGCTGCCGACACCGACGTACGCCTCTGGCACGAGCAGCTCGAGTCCGACTCACGCGGTCGGTTGCACGCCGCCGTGATGGGGCGGGACCGGCGGGGGCGCCCGGGCGTCGGGATCGTGGAGTGGGTGCTCCTGGGCGACGGCTGGCGCTCGCTCACACCCGTCACCCGCGACGGCTGGACGATGGTCCGCATCCAGCGCCGCAGCGTCGTCGACCTGCCGCGCGAGCTGGCCGTGCGTGCCGCCGAGGTCACCTCGTGAGCAGCGGCATCCTGCCTCCGGTCGAGTCGGTGACAGGAGGCTCCCACGGCGTGGAGGCGGGCTACGAGCAGATGCTGGGCCTCGCGGCACGCTACGAGCAGCACGCCGGTGACCTCGTCGAGATGGCTGGCCTCGGAGTGCGGGTCGTGGCCGACGGCGACCTGCTCGAGTCGGCGGTGCTGTCGCCGCTGTCCTTCGCCGACGCCGAGGTCCAGGTGCTCGGCGCCACCGCCGGCACCGACGGCTTGGCAGTGCGCGCCGTGGGCATCGAGGCCGACGCGCTCGGCGTACGCGCTGTGGTGGCGGCCTTCCGGGCGAGCGACGCGCTGTCGCGTCACGCCGGCGAGGCGATCGACCACACGCTCGGGCGGGTGGTGCTGACCGGGACCGTGACGGCCCTCCCCATGCTGCTGGTCGCGGGAGGAGTCGGACACGCGTGCTGGTCGTCGCTGACACCGGAGGAGCAGCAGGCGCTCGAGCAGCGCCTCACCGACGGGCTCGGGGCGCTGCTCCACGAGCACCCCGGTCTGGCGCAGCACCTGCTCAACAGCGGGGGAGGGCTGGTCGGGTCGCTCGTGCCGGGGCTGGGGCTGCTCGACCCGGGCGACGGGCCGGTCGGCCAGCCCACCACCAACGACGCGGCACGTCTGATGGCGCTGCTGCTCGGCGACGACACCGACTACTCGGTCGCCCGCGTCACCGACGTCGAGGGCGGTGCCCGCGAGGTGCTCCCGGACAGCCTCCGGGCGCTGGTCGAGCAGCTCGCCGCCACCAACGACCTCGACGCCGGTCCGCACACCGAGGCGCTGCATGGGGCGATCCAGGTCCAGCAGGTGGGGGAGGAGCGCTACGTCGTCTACCTGCCCGGCACCGACGACATGCGACCGGTGCCTTCCGGCGCGCTGGTGCGCGACATGGAGACCAACTACCAGCTGATCGGCGGCACGGACAGCGCCTACGGTCGTGGCATCCGGGCGGCGATGCTCGACGCCGGCCTCGACGGCAAGGCCGTGACGCTGGTGGGCCACTCCCAGGGCGGGATGGTGGCGACGTCGCTGGCGGCCGACCCCGACTTCACCCGCCACTTCGACGTCGAGCACGTCGTGACCGCGGGGTCACCGACCGCGCAGGTCGCGCAGCTCCCGGACGGCACCCACGCCCTGCACCTCGAGAACCGGGGTGACGCGGTGCCGCTCCTCGACGGCGAGGACAACCCCGACCAGCCGCACCGGACGACCGTGCTCTTCGACGACGGCACCCACCGGATCGTGGACAACCACGACCTCGACCGCTACGCCGCAGGTGCCGCCGCGGCCGAGGCGTCGGGCCACGGCTCGGTCCGGGACCAGGTCGCGCGGATGCACCAGGACGGCTACCTCGGGAACGGGCCGTCAGGACCGGTCTCGACCTATGTCATCACCCGGTGAGACCGGCCGCGTGGTCGTTGGCGTGTTGTCCGCGCTCTCCTCTAGTGTCGGCCGATGTGACGGACTCCATGATCTCGGCACGGGGACTCCGCAAGTCGTTCGGTGACTTCGAGGCAGTGAAGGGCATCGACGTCGACGTGCGACGTGGTGAGGCCTTCGGCTTCCTCGGCCCCAACGGCGCCGGCAAGTCGAGCACGATGCGCATGATCGCCTCGGTCAGCCCGGTGTCGTCCGGGGAGCTGCGGATCCTCGGCATGGACCCTGCGACCGACGGCCCGGCCATCCGCGGACGTCTCGGCGTGTGCCCGCAGGAGGACACCCTCGACAACGAGCTCAACGTCTTCGACAACCTCTACATCTACGGCCGCTACTTCGGCATCGACCGCGCGACCTGCCGCGACCGCGCCCACGAGCTGCTGGAGTTCGCGCAGATCACCGACAAGGCCAAGGCCAAGGTCGAGAGCCTCTCGGGTGGCATGAAGCGGCGCCTCACCATCGCGCGGAGCCTGATCAACAGCCCCGACCTCCTGCTCCTCGACGAGCCCACGACCGGCCTCGACCCCCAGGCCCGGCACGTCCTGTGGGACCAGCTCTTCCGGCTCAAGCAGGCCGGGGTCACGCTCGTGATCACCACCCACTACATGGACGAGGCCGAGCAGCTCTGCGATCGGCTCGTCGTCATGGACAAGGGGCTCATCGCCGCAGAGGGGTCCCCGCGCGAGCTCATCGACGCCCACTCCACCCGCGAGGTCGCCGAGCTGCGCTTCGGCGTCGGCGAGCACGAGGCGCTCGCGGACAAGGTCGAGGACCTCGGCGAGCGCGTCGAGGTGCTGCCCGATCGCCTCCTGGTCTACAGCGACCACGGCGAGGAGGTCGTCACCGCCGTCCTCGAGCGCGGGCTCCACCCGATCGCGACGCTGGTGCGCCGCTCCACCCTCGAGGACGTCTTCCTGCGCCTCACCGGCCGGAGCCTGGCCGACTGATGGCCACGACCGACGCACGTCCCACCACCCGCCCGAGCGGCGCCCTCTCGGTCCGCGAGGGCATCGCGCGGCAGTACGACTACTGGCTCACCGTCTACAAGCGCACCTGGCGCGGGGGAGTGGCCAACTCCTTCGTCACGCCGCTGTTCTACGTCCTCGCAATGGGCGTCCTGCTCGGCGGCTTCATCGAGGGCGACCCCGACCGCCTCGAGGGCGCCACCTCCTACCTCGCCTTCATCGTGCCCGGGCTCGTCGCGGCGCACGCCATGACGATCGCGGTCAGCGAGACGACGTACCCCGTGATGGGGGCCATCAAGTGGCACAAGACGTTCTTCGCCCAGCTCGCCACGCCGCTGGCGGTGCGCGACCTGGTCAACGCCTTCCTGTGCTTCGTGGTCTTCCGGATCGCCTCGGCGTGCGCGGTCTTCATGCTCGTGCTGGCACCCTTCGGCGTCTTCGAGACCTGGTGGGGCCCGGTCCTCGCGTGGGTCTCGCAGGTGCTCGTCGGCAGCGCCTTCGCCACCCTCGCCTTCGGGTTCTCCGCTCGGCTGAAGTCCGAGGAGGGCTTCGGCCTGCTCTTCCGACTCGGGGTGCTGCCGCTGACGCTCTTCTCCGGTGCGTTCTTCCCCATCGCCAACCTCGGTCCGGTGCTGGAGTGGGCGGCCCGGCTGACTCCGCTGTGGCACGGCGTCTCGCTGTCGCGGATGCTGTGCCTCGACACCGTCGACTGGTCCCTGGCCGCCCTCAACGCCGGAGTCCTCGTGCTGCTGTGCGTCGTCGGCTGGCGCTGGGCCGTCACCGGCCTCGACAAGCGGCTGGAGGTCTGAGGTGGCGCTCGTGACCGGGATCCCCGCACCCCTGACGCCGGTGGGCGCCGCGCGGCTGCTCGTGCTGCGCAACTTCATCGTCTACAAGTCGGCGTGGAAGCTCTTCCTCACCGGCTTCCTCGAGCCGGTCCTCTACCTCTTCTCCATCGGCATCGGCGTCGGCCAGCTCATCGACGGCTTCGAGTTCCACGGCGAGCAGGTGCCCTACGCCACCTTCGTCGCGCCCGCCATGCTTGCCACCTCGGCCTTCAACGGTGCGCTGCTCGACTCGACCTTCAACGTGTTCTTCAAGCTCAAGTACGAGAAGCTCTACGACCAGATGCTGGCCACGCCGCTCTCCACCGGCGACATCGCCCGCGGCGAGATCGCGTGGGGCCTGATGCGCGGCTCGGTCTACTCCGCGGCCTTCCTGCTGGTCATGGTCGCGATGGGCCTGGTCGAGTCGTGGTGGGCGGTGCTGGCGCTGCCGGCGACCGTGCTGATCGCCTTCGCCTTCTCGGCCGTGTGCATGGCGCTGACGACGTGGATGAAGAGCTGGCAGGACTTCGACAAGATCACCCTCGCCCAGATGCCGCTCTTCCTCTTCTCGGCGACCTTCTTCCCGGTCGAGGCCTTCGGCAACGGCGTGCTCCGATGGATCGTGGAGGCCACGCCGCTCTACCGCGGCGTCGTGCTGTGCCGCGAGCTCACCACCGGCGTCGTGACCTGGGAGTCGGCGGTGTCGGTCGTCTACCTCGTCGTGATGGGCGTCGTCGGCCTGCTCGTCGTGCGCCGTCGCCTCGACACGCTGCTGCTGACCTGAGACCTCTGGTGACGCACCGGACACGCGTCGTAGGTTGCCGGGCATGGATTCCTACGCCCAGGGAGAGACCACGCCGGCGCTGCTGGAGGAGACGATCGGCGCCAGCCTCGCGCGGACCGTGGCGGCGTACGCCGACCGCGAGGCGCTCGTCGAGTGCGCCAGCGGGCGTCGCTGGACGTGGGCCGAGCTCGACCGGGACGTCGCCGCCCTCGCGCGCGGCCTGATCGGCGCGGGCGTCGAGGCCGGGGACCGGGTCGGCATCTGGGGTCCGAACAGCGCCGCGTGGACGCTGGTGCAGCTCGCCACGGCGCGGGTCGGCGCGATCCTGGTCAACGTCAACCCGTCCTACCGCACCCACGAGTTTTCCTACGCCGTCAACCAGAGCGGCATGCGGATGCTGGTGAGCGCGACGTCGTTCCGCACCAGCGACTACCGCGCGATGGTCGAGGAGACGGCCGAGCACAACCCGACCCTCGAGCGGGTCGTGCTCCTCGACGACGCCGACAGCTGGGCGGGCCTGGTCGCCGACGGCGAGGGCGTCAGCGACGACGACCTTGCCGCGCGCGAGGCCGGGCTGCGGCCCGACGACGCGATCAACATCCAGTACACCTCCGGCACGACCGGCTACCCCAAGGGCGCCACGCTCAGCCACCGCAACATCCTCAACAACGGCTACCTCGTCGGCGAGGTCTGCGGCTACTCCGAGGCCGACCGGGTCTGCATCCCGGTGCCCTTCTACCACTGCTTCGGGATGGTGATGGGCAACCTGGCCTGCGTCACGCACGGCGCGACCATGGTCATCCCGGCGCCGGGCTTCGACCCGGCCCTGACGCTGCGGGCGGTCTCGCAGGAGGGGTGCACATCGCTCTACGGAGTGCCGACGATGTTCATCGCGGAGTGGGCGCTGCCGGACCTGGCGTCCTACGACCTCTCGAGCGTGCGCACCGGCATCATGGCCGGCTCGCCGTGCCCCGAGGAGATGATGAAGAAGCTCATCAGCGCCGGGATCGACGAGATGACGATCGCCTACGGGATGACCGAGACGTCGCCGGTCTCCACCCACACCCGGCGCGACGACTCCCTCGAGCGCAAGGTGGGCACCGTCGGCCGCGTGTGCCCGCACCTGGAGATCAAGATCGTCGACCCGGTCAGCGGCGACACCGTGCCGCGGGGCGAGGCGGGTGAGTTCTGCACCCGCGGCTACTCGGTGATGCTCGGCTACTGGCAGGACGAGGAGAAGACGCGCGAGGCCGTCGACGCCGACGGGTGGATGCACACCGGCGACCTCGGCGTGATGGACGAGGAGGGCTACGTCCGGATCACGGGTCGCATCAAGGACATGGTGATCCGCGGCGGGGAGAACATCTACCCCCGCGAGATCGAGGAGTTCCTCTACACCCACCCCGACATCGAGGACGTCCAGGTCGTCGGGGTGCCGGACGCGAAGTACGGCGAGGAGCTGTGCGCCTGGCTCCGGATGCGCCCGGGCACCGAGCCGCTCGGTGCCGACGGGGTCCGCGCCTACGCCAGCGGGCGGCTCGCGCACTACAAGATCCCCCGCTACGTCATGGTCGTCGAGGAGTTCCCGATGACCGTGACCGGCAAGGTCCGCAAGGTCGAGATGCGCGAGGTGTCGACGCGCGAGCTCGGCCTGGCCTGACTCAGGCCAGCACCTTCTGCAGCCAGGTGATGTCGATCCACCGGTCGTGCTTGCGTCCCACCTCGCGCATCGTGCCGACCTCGGTGAAGCCGCACGCGCGGTGCAGCGCGAGGCTGCCGGGGTTGGGCTGGGCGACGGCGGCCACGACGACGTGCACGCGGTCGTCGGCGAGCAGCGCCAGCAGGGCGTCGTACATCCGGCGGCCGGTGCCGAGTCCCTGGTGGCCCGGCGCGACGTAGACCGTGGTCTCGCGGGTGTGAAGGTAGGCCGGCTTGGCCCGGTAGGGCATCGAGGTGGCGTAGGCGATGACCGTCCCCTCGTGCTCGGCGACGAGGAACCGGTCGTCTGTCGCCCCCAGCCTCTCCTCCCACGTGCTCATCGGGCGGGGCTCGACGTCGAAGGTCGCATGGCCCTCCAGCGCCTCGCGGCCGTAGATGGCGGCGACCTCGGGCAGGTCGGCAGCATGTGCGCGACGGATGTCCATTCCGCCGATTGTCCACTGTCGCCGGACTGGTTGGATGGCGGGCATGAGCGCTGCGCCCGACGCGATCGTCCCGGACACCAAGGACTGGACGTGGGTCCTCGAGCGGCCCTGCCCGGAGTGCGGGTTCGACCCGGCTGCGCAGTCGCTGGACGCCCTGCCGGCGCGGATCCACGACACCGCGATGGCGTGGTCGAAGGTGCTCGCGCGCAGCGACGTCGGCGTACGACCCTCGCCGGCCGTGTGGTCGCCGCTGGAGTACGCCTGCCACGTCCGTGACGTGCACATGGTCTTCGCCGAGCGGGTCCGGCTGATGCTGGAGGTCGACGAGCCGGCCTTCGCCAACTGGGACCAGGACGCGACCGCGATCGAGAGCGACTACGGCAGCCAGGACCCCGCCGAGGTGGCGGTCGGGCTGATCGAGGCCGCCGGCACCGTCGCCGGTCTCTACGCCACGGTCACGGACGCCACGAGGGACCGCCGTGGGCACAGGTCCGACGGCTCCGTCTTCACCGTCGAGTCCCTCGGCAGCTACCACCTGCACGACGTCGTCCACCACCTCCACGACGTCGGTGCGGGATGACCGTGGACGAGACCGTCCAGTCCTACGACCGCGACGCAGCAGCGTACGTCGCCAGCACGGCCACGATGACGGACGCGGTCCGCGCGCGGGTCGAGGCGCTCGCCGCCCACGCCGGGCCGGGTGCCCGGGTGCTCGAGATCGGCTCCGGCGGCGGTCGCGACGCGCTCGCGATGGAGGGGCTGGGGCTCCACGTGCGCCGCACCGACATCACACCCGGGTTCGTCGAGCTGCTGCGCGCCGAGGGCCACCAGTGCGACCTCGTCGACCCGCTCGTCGACGACCTCGCCTCTCCTGAGGGTGCCTACGACGCAGTGTGGGCGAACGCCTCGCTGCTGCACGTCGCACGGCAGGACCTGCCGATCGTGCTCGCCCGCCTGGCGTCGGTGACGCGTGCCGGAGGCCTGCTCCTCGTCGCGGTGAAGGAGGGTGACGGCGACGGCTGGTCCACCCACGGGTCGATCAGCAGCCCGCGTCACTTCACCTACTGGCGCGCCGGCGCGCTCCGCGACGCCGTGGCCGGGGCCGGGTGGACCGACGTCGCGGTCCGGTCGGGCATCGCAGGCCACCGGGGGGAGTCGTGGCTCGAGGTGTCGGCGGTCCGTGATTCGGTGTCCCCATGAGGCACACCGAGTTCTGGGCGCGGCTCGACCACGCGCTGGGGCGCAGCTACTCCCGCACGTGGGCCGAGCTCACGGTCGTGCGCGACCTCGACGGACGCACGACCCAGGAGGCCCTCGACGCGGGAGTGCCGCCCAAGCAGGTGTGGGCCGCGGTCTGGCGCCAGCTCGAGCTCCCGGACACCGAGCGGTGAGCAGCGAGGTCGGCGCTGTCCTCGACGTCGCGCAGGTCCAGCGCCACACCGTCCGCACGCTCGTCGTCTCCCAGGCGGTCGGCGCGGTCGGTGTCACCATCGGCGTGGCCACCGCGTCCCTGCTCGCGCGTGACATCTCCGGCAGCGAGACGCTCGCCGGGCTCGCCCAGACCTTCCAGGTCCTTGGCACGGCCGCAGCGGCGTACGTCCTCGCAAGGGTGATGCGCCGACGCGGACGCCGCATCGGCATCGTGCTCGGCTACCTCGCGGGAGCCACCGGGGCGCTGCTCGCCGTGCTGGCGGGCGTCGTCGACTCGATGGCGGTCCTGCTCGTCGGTGCCGTGCTGCTCGGGGCGACGACGGCGGTGAACAGCAGCTCGCGCTACGCCGCGACCGACCTCGCGACCGAGGCGCACCGGGCCCGCGCGCTGTCGGTGGTCGTGTGGGCCACGACGATCGGCGCCGTCGCGGGGCCCAACCTGGTGGGCGTCGGCGGCACGGTCGCCCGTCCGCTCGGCATCCCGGAGCTCACCGGCGGCTTCGCGATCGGCTCGGTCGTCCTCGTGCTGGCGGCGCTGTGGGTCTGGGTGCGGCTGCGTCCCGACCCGCTCCTGCTGGCCCAGGAGGCGGCCGGGGTCGTGCCGGACGACGCGCCGCACGTGCGGGGCCGGTCGTGGGCTGCCTTCACCACGGTCGTGCGCGACGTGCCGGCCGTCGGCGCCGCCGTCGTCGCGATGGCGTGCGCCCACGCGGCCATGGTGACGGTGATGATCATGACGCCGCTCCACATGGAGCACGGCGGGGCGCACCTCGAGGTCATCGGCTTCGTCATCTCGATCCACGTGCTCGGCATGTTCGCCTTCTCGCCCGTCGTCGGCTGGGCGGCGGACCGCTTCGGGCGCTCGCCGGTGCTGGTCGCCGGGGGAGTCGTGCTGCTGGTGTCGCTGGCGCTCTGCGGGCTCTCGCCGGAGGGCTCGTCGTGGCAGATCTTCACCGGGCTGTTCCTGCTGGGGCTCGGCTGGTCGTGCGCGACGGTGGCCGCCTCCACCGTGATCGCGGACCGCACCCCGATCGAGGCACGCACCGACGTGCAGGGCACCTCCGACATGGCCATGGCGCTCACCGCTGCAGGTGGCGGCGCGTTCGCCGGGGTCATCGTGGGGGGACTGGGCTACCCGGCGCTCGCGCTCTTCGCGGCCCTGCTCGCCCTTGCCGTCGTGGTGGCGGGCCGGCTCACCCGGACGCCCTGAGCCCGACCCCGCGTACGGCGCGAACATCTGCGCGACACGCCGCGCCGCACCTGCCATCGAACACGTGTTCGGGCTACTGTTCGTCCACAGGTACGACGTGCGGCGAGGTTGTCCACAGCGTTCGACCGTCCTGATCAGGGACTGTCGGTGGCTCGCCCTAACGTCGGAGAAGTACCGACACACACGACGAGAGAACGGGACACAGCAATGGCTGGTGCAGACCGCGAGAAGGCCCTCGACGCCGCGCTCGCACAGGTGGAGAAGCAGTTCGGCAAGGGCTCGGTCATGCGACTGGGCGACGAGACGCGTGCCCCGCTCGAGGTGATCCCCACCGGGTCGATCGCCCTCGACGTGGCCCTCGGCCTCGGTGGTCTGCCGCGCGGACGCGTGGTCGAGATCTACGGTCCGGAGTCCTCCGGAAAGACGACGGTCGCCCTGCACGCGGTGGCCAGCGCCCAGGCGGCCGGGGGCATCGTCGCCTTCATCGACGCCGAGCACGCGCTCGACCCCGACTACGCCAAGGCCCTCGGCGTCGACACCGACGCCCTCCTGGTCTCCCAGCCCGACTCCGGCGAGCAGGCGCTCGAGATCGCCGACATGCTGATCCGCTCCGGCGCGCTGTCGCTGATCGTCATCGACTCCGTGGCGGCCCTGGTGCCCCGCGCCGAGATCGAGGGCGAGATGGGCGACAGCCACGTCGGCCTCCAGGCCCGACTGATGAGCCAGGCGCTGCGCAAGATGACCGGTGCGCTCAACAACTCCGGCACGACCGCGATCTTCATCAACCAGCTGCGCGAGAAGATCGGCGTCATGTTCGGCTCGCCCGAGACCACGACGGGTGGTCGCGCGCTGAAGTTCTACTCCTCGGTGCGCCTCGACGTGCGGCGCATCGAGACGCTGAAGGACGGCACGGACATGGTCGGCAACCGCACCCGCGTCAAGGTCGTGAAGAACAAGGTGGCCCCGCCGTTCAAGCAGGCGGAGTTCGACATCATGTACGGCAAGGGCATCAGCCGCGAGGGCGGCCTGATCGACGTCGGTGTCGAGGCGGGCATCATCCGCAAGGCCGGCGCCTGGTACACCTACGAGGGCGACCAGCTCGGCCAGGGCAAGGAGAACTCGCGCAACTTCCTCAAGGACAACCCCGACCTCGCCAACGAGATCGAGAAGCTGATCCTGGAGAAGCTGGGCGTCATCCCGGCCGTCGACAAGCCTGCCGACGAGCTGAGTGACGAGCCCATCGGGGTCAATGACTTCTGACCCCGCAGCTGACTCCGAGGGACGAGGAGTCGGCGTGGGCGGGGTCAGGTTGAGCAAGCGATCGGCCGAGCTTGCGAGGCCGATGATGCGTGTCGAAACCCGATGACCATGGATGAGGAACATCGCCCGCCCCCGTCGTGGGTCGGTGACGTCGGACTAGGCGTACGAGCGTGGGTGGGGGAGACCCCATCCACGCCGTCACCGGCGACCGAGCCGGACGAGCGGTCCGGGCCGTCGGGCGGGCGGTCGCGCACGAAGGGTCGCGGCCGTCGCCGCACCCGGACCCGTGCCGAGGCCGAGGAGGCCCGCGCCGCGACCGCCGCCGCCCGTGCTGCGGAGGTGGAGGCCGATCCCGAGGGAGTGGCCCGCACGATCCTGCTCGACGCCCTGACCGGCCAGGCGCGCACCCGCCGCGAGCTAGCGGACAAGCTGGCCAAGCGCGAGGTGCCCGACGACGTGGCCACCGAGCTGCTCGACCGCTTCACCGACGTCGGCCTGATCGACGACGCAGCCTTCGCCTCGGCGTGGGTGGAGAGCCGGCACCGCAGCCGCGGTCTCGCGCCCCGCGCGCTGGCGCAGGAGCTGCGTCGCAAGGGCGTGGACGACGAGGAGGCCAAGGCCGCCCTCGAGCAGATCGACGAGGACGACCAGCGTGCAGCGGCTCGCGCACTGGTGGACCGCAAGATGCGGTCCGTGCGCGGGCTCGACCCGCAGGTCGCCACCCGCCGGCTGGCCGGGATGCTCGCCCGCAAGGGCTACGGCGCAGGGCTGGCGTTCTCGGTGGTCCGCGAGGCGCTGGCCGAGGACGAGGTGGACCTGACCGACCTCGTCGACCACCCCGAGGACTGAGGGCCCTCTTCCGCCGCGGGGCAGGCCTCTGGTGGGATGGGCTCGTGAGCAACGAGCGCGAGGTCCTCACCTACGACCTGTTCGGCACGGCCACCCGCGAGCTGGCGCAGGAGGTGGCCGACTCCGGGTTCGCCCCCGACATGATCCTGTCGATCGCACGCGGGGGTCTCGCGCTCGGCATGGGCCTGGGCTACGCGCTCGGGGTGAAGAACCTGTCGGTGATCAACGTCGAGTTCTACACCGGGGTAGACCAGCGCCTCGACGTGCCGATCATGCTGCCGCCCACCCCCGCGGCGATCGACCTGTCCGGGCTGAAGGTGCTCATCGCCGACGACGTCGCCGACACCGGCCGCACGCTCGAGCTGGTGGCCCAGTTCTGCGACGGCAACGTGGCCGAGGCTCGCACGGTCGTGATCTACGAGAAGCCGCAGTCGGTCATCAAGCCGGACTACAGCTGGCGGGTCACCGAGCAGTGGATCGACTTCCCGTGGTCGGTCCTTCCGCCGGTCGTCCCGGGCGCGCTCGCCCACTGAGCGGCGTACGGCTCGTGGCCGGGTGGGCCATGATGTGCCCATGACCGACGACATCTCCGCCCACCTGCGCCTGACGCAGGGGCCGGTCGACCTGTCCAGCATCGGGACCGACGCCGCGCCCGGCTTCGACGGCTCGAAGACCGACGGCAAGGCAGCGCTCGCCGCCATGGGGCCCGAGCTCGCCGACCTGCAGGAGCGCCTCTGGGCCGAGCGGACGGCCGGGTCGGAGCGCCGCGTGCTGCTCGTGCTGCAGGGGATGGACACCAGCGGCAAGGGCGGCGTGCTGCGCCACACGATCGGGCTGGTCGACCCCCAGGGAGTGCGGATCACCAGCTTCAAGGCCCCTACCGAGGAGGAGCGCGCGCACGACTTCCTCTGGCGCATCGAGAAGGGGCTGCCGGAGGCCGGCTACATCGGTGTCTTCGACCGCTCGCACTACGAGGACGTGCTGATCGCCCGCGTGCGCGGCTTCGCCGAGCCCACGGAGATCGAGCGCCGCTACGGCGCGATCAACGACTTCGAGGCGCGGCTGGTCGACGAGGGCTTCTCGATCATCAAGTGCATGCTCCACGTGGGCCCTGATGAGCAGAAGGAGCGGCTCGCCGAGCGGCTGGCCAACCCGGAGAAGCACTGGAAGTACAACCCCGGCGACCTCGACGAGCGTGCCCTGTGGCCGGCCTACCGTGAGGCGTACGAGGTCGCACTCGAGCGCACCCACACCCACGTCGCTCCGTGGCACGTCGTGCCCGCGGACAAGAAGTGGTTCCGCAACCTCGCCGTCGGCCAGCTCCTGCTCGACACGCTGCGCGGACTGGACCCGCAGTGGCCGGCCGCCGACTTCGACGTCGAGGCCGAGACGAAGCGGCTCCACGAGGAGTCCCCGGTCCGGTGATGCCCACCGTTGCGGTCACCCGCTACGTCACGCCGCTGCGCGAGGGCGGCAGCCTGCCCGGGGTGGTGGAGGGCGACGACCTCGGCACCTACGTCTGCAAGTTCCGCGGCGCCGGGCAGGGCGCCAAGGTGCTCGTGGCCGAGGTCATCGCGAGCGGGCTGGCCACGCGGCTCGGCCTGCGCACCCCGCGGCTCGTCGTCCTCGAGCTCGACGCCGAGCTCGCGCGCTACGAGGCCGACGAGGAGGTGCAGGACCTGCTGGTCGCGAGCGTCGGCACCAACCTCGGGATCGACTTCCTGCCCGGCTCCTTCGGCGTCGACGGCCAGGTCAGTGCCGCCGACGACGAGGGGGCACGCGTGCTGTGGCTGGACGCGTTCACCGCCAACGTCGACCGCTCCTGGCGCAACCCCAACCTGCTGCTCTGGCACGGCGACCTGTGGGTCATCGACCACGGTGCCTCGCTCTACTTCCACCACGGGTGGCGCTCCGGCGTCGGCGACCCTGCGAAGTTCGCCGCGCAGCCGTGGGACGTCAGCGGGCACGTCTTCGAGACGTGCACCGACCGGGCGCGCGAGATCGACGGCGAGATCTCCGCAGCCCTCGGCCGCGACGTCTTCGCCGACGTACTGGCCGAGGTCCCCGACGGCTGGCTCGAGCCGGTCCCGGGCGCGGAGACACCGGACGCGCTGCGGGCGGCGTACGTCGAGTTCCTGCTCGCCCGCCTCGGCACGCGCCAGTGGCTGCCGGGAGGCGCCGGATGAGGCTGGCCTACCAGTACGTCGTGCTGCGCTGCGTCCCGCGTCCGGAGCGCGAGGAGTTCCTCAACGTCGGAGTGGTCCTGCACTGCCAGGGCGCCGACTTCCTCGACGCGTCGTGGAGCGTGGACCCTGACCGGCTGCGCGCGCTGCACCCCGATCTCGACACCGACCAGGTCTGCGAGGCGCTCGCCTTCGTCGACGCGGTGTGTCGCGGGGACGAACGGGCGGGTGAGGCCGCACGCCAGTCGCTGGGCCAGCGGTTCGGCTTCCTCAAGGCACCCCGCAGCACCGTCCTCCAACCCGGTCCCGTGCACGGCGGCATGACCACCGACCCCGCGCGCCAGCTCGAGCACCTGCGCGAGCGACTCGTCGGGTGAGCGGACGCCCATGACGTACGTCGGATCGGTGCGGGCCGCCCTCGCCGCGACCGGCGATCCCGGGCGGGCTGCGCAGCAGCAGGCGTACATGAAGTCGGACCTGCCCTACGTCGGGCTCAGCGCACCCGAGCTGCGGTCGCTCCTCAGGCCGCTCCTGGCCGAGCACCGGTTCGTCGACCGCGGGTCGTGGGAGGCGGCGGTCCTGGAGCTCTGGGACGACGTCACGCACCGCGAGGAGTGGTACGCCGCCGTCGCCCTGCTGCGCCACCGCACCTACCGCGACTGGCTGGACCACGACCTGCTGCCACTGCTCGAGCACCTCGTGCGCACCGGCGCCTGGTGGGACGTCGTCGACGAGATCGCCTCGCACCTCGTCGGGCAGGTGCTGCTCGACCACCGTGCTGCGGTGACGCCGGTGATCGACGCGTGGTCCGTCGACCCGGACAGCATGTGGGTCCGTCGTACGGCGATGCTCGCGCAGCTGCGCCACGGCGAGGACACCGACACCGACCTGCTCGAGCGGGTGCTGGTCGCCAACCTCGACGACACGGCGTACGGCCGCGAGTTCTTCGTCCGCAAGGCGCTCGGGTGGTCGCTGCGCCAGCACGCGCGCACCGACCCGACGTGGGTGCGGGCCTTCGTCGACACGTACGCCGACCGGCTCAGCGGCCTGTCGCGCCGCGAGGCGCTCAAGCACCTCACGTGACGTCATGGCGGGTGGTCGCCAGGGCAACCACCCGCCATGACGTCAACGCGGGATCAGACAGGGACGAGCTCGACGGCACCGACGGCGTAGCGCGCCAGGATCGCCCGCGCCACCGCCGGGTGCGCGCCCAGCGGGTCGGAGACCACGACGGCCCCGGCCTCGAAGGCGAGCTCGGTGGCCCGGTCGGGCAGGCGGCCCGGGGCGAGGAAGAACGACGCGACCGCGATGTGGCGCTTGCCCTCCGCGCGGAAGGCCCGGACGGCCTCACCGGTGGCCGGCGGGGCGGCCGAGGCGAAGGCAGCCGTGACCGGCAGCTTGTGGCGCGCACCCCAGGTGCGGGCGATGCGGGCCACCGACTGGTTGGCGAGCGGGTCCGAGGAGCCGGCGGCAGCGAGGACGAGCGCGTCGAGCTCGCGCACCCGGGCAGCCTTCAGCGCGTCGCGCAGGCGGACGTCGAGCACCTCGAGGAAGGCCGACTCCATGCCGAGGATCCGGCTGGCCTGGATCTTGAGGCCCTCGTGGCGCGCCATCGCGGCGGCGATGACCTCGGGGACGTCGACCTTGGCGTGGTAGGCCTCGGTGAGCAGGAGGGGGACGACGACGATCTCGTCGAAGCCGGCCTTGACCAGCCGGTCGACGACCGTGTCGAAGGACGGCTTGGCGAGGTCGAGGAAGGCCGTCTCGACGCGGAGGTCGGGACGCAGTGCCTTGACCTCGGCGACGAGCGCCTTGATCGTCGCGGCCGAGCGCGGGTCCCGGCTTCCGTGGGCCAGGGCAACCAGAGCAGGAGCAGCCATCAGGGGTGCCTCCGATCGTGAGTGGTGGTGCGGTGGTGCAACAGGGTGTGGTGCTGCGGCGCGACGGCGTTGTCGCACCGGTGGGGGAGAACGGACGACCTCATGCGTGGATGCCGCACTCGGTCTTCGTGGTGCCGGCCCATCGGCCGCTGCGCGGGTCGTCGCCCGGCGCGACCCGGCGGGTGCAGGGCCAGCAGCCGATGCTGGGGTAGCCGTCGTGCACGAGCGGGTTGACCAGCACGCCGTTGTCGGCGATGTAGGTCTCGACCTGCTCGTCGCTCCAGCGCGCGAGGGGCGACACCTTGACCTTGCCCTTGCGCGCGTCCCAGCCCACGACCGGGGCGATGACGCGGTTGTGGGTCTCGGCGCGGCGCAGGCCGGTGGCCCAGGCGTCGTACTCGGCGAGCGTGTCCGCGAGCGGCTTGACCTTGCGCAGCGCGCAGCACAGGTCGGGGTCGGTCTTGTAGAGGTCCTTGCCGTACTGCTCGTCCTGCTCGGCCACGCTCAGCGGGGTGCTGACGGTGCGGAGGTTCACCGGCAGCGTCGCCTCGACGGCGTCGCGGGTGCCGATGGTCTCGATGAAGTGGTAGCCGGTGTCGAGGAAGACGACGTCGATGCCGGGCGCGACCTTGGAGGCCAGGTGGGCCAGCACGGCGTCGCCCATCGAGGACGTGATCGCGAACCGGTCGCCGAAGGTGGCGACGGCCCACTCGATGATCACCTCGGCGGGAGCCAGCTCGAGCTCGGCGCCGACGTGGGAGACGAGCTCGCGCAGCTCCTCCGGCGTACGCCCCTCGGTGTGGGTGCCCTTGAAGTCGCGGGCGGCCTGTGTGGAGGCACTCACCGTGCACCTCCGCCCGGCCGGATCATCCCGGTCATCTTCACGGTGAAGGCGCGCAGGCAGGAGCGGCACTCCCAGGCACGTGCACCCTCCTGGGGGAACAGGTTCTCGTCCCCGCAGTAGGGGCAGTGGAAGGGCTGCGCGCGCTCGCTCATCAGACCGCCACCGGCTCCCCGCGCAGCAGGGTGTCGTCGGCGCGCGCGACCCACGCGGCGAACCGCTCGCCGTCGGTGCGGTCGGAGAGGTACGCCGACACGACGGCCGTGACGTAGTCGTCGAGGCCGGCGCTGGTGACCTTGTGGGCGCGCAGCTTGCGGCCCATCGCCGGGTTGAGCCCGAGGGCGCCACCGAGGTGGACCTGGAAGCCCTCGACCTGCTGGCCGTCGGCGTCCATGACCAGCTGGCCCTTCAGCCCGATGTCGGCGACCTGGGTGCGCGCGCAGGCGTTGGGGCAGCCGTTGACGTTGACCGAGATCTGGGTGTCGAGGTCGGGGAAGCGCTTCTCCAGCTCGCTCACGAGGCGGCGCGCGCGCTCCTTGGTGTCGACGATGGCGAGCTTGCAGAATTCGATGCCGGTGCAGGCCATCGTCGAGCGGCGCCAGTTGCTCGGCCGCGCGGTGAGCCCGATCTTCTCGAGGTCGTCGGCGAAGGCCTCCGTGTCCTCGGCGGCGACGCCGATCACCACGAGCTTCTGGTAGGCGGTGAGGCGCGCGCCGGCGGCGCCGTACTGCTCGACCAGGTCGCCCAGGGCGGTCAGCGTGGAGCCGTCGATGCGGCCGACGACCGGCGCGGCGCCGACGTAGAAGCGGCCGTCCTTCTGCTCGTGGATGCCGATGTGGTCGCCCTGGGTGACCGGTGCCGCGGGCGACGGGTTGCCGACCAGCGCGCGGTGGAGGTACTCGTTCTCGAGCACCTCGCGGAACTTCTCCTTGCCCCAGTCGGCGAGCAGGAACTTCAGCCGGGCCTTGGAGCGCAGGCGGCGGTAGCCGTAGTCGCGGAAGATCCCGGCGACGCCCTCCCAGGCGTCGGCGACCTCGTCGAGCGGGATCCACACGCCGAGCTTGTGCGCGAGCATCGGGTTGGTCGAGAGCCCGCCGCCGACCCACAGGTCGAAGCCCGGACCGTGCTCGGGGTGGACGGTGCCCACGAACGACACGTCGTTGACCTCGGGGGCGACGTCGTGGCTGGGGTGGCCGGTCAGCGCGGTCTTGAACTTGCGCGGCAGGTTGGAGAACTCGGGGTTGCCCAGCACCCGGCGCTTGATCTCGTCGAGCGCGGCGGTGCCGTCGATGATCTCGTCCTTGGCGATGCCGGCGACCGGCGAGCCGAGGAAGGGGCGCGGGCTGTCGCCGCACGCCTCGAGGGTGGTGAGGCCGACGGACTCGAGGCGCTCCCAGATCGCCGGGACGCTCTCGATCTCGATCCAGTGGTAC
The DNA here is from genome assembly GCF_020102855.1 of Nocardioides lacusdianchii. GTDB lineage: Bacteria > Actinomycetota > Actinomycetes > Propionibacteriales > Nocardioidaceae > Nocardioides > Nocardioides lacusdianchii. Next base: position 293,231 of record NZ_JADHZD010000002.1, on the reverse strand, counting down.
TGGATGTTGTTGCGGTCGGTGATGTCGGCGGTGTTGCGGCCGTACGCCGTCGACACCTCGCCGAGCGCCCGCAGCGCCGCGGCGTCGAGGACCTGGCCGTCGGTGCGCACGCGCATCATGAAGAAGCGGTCGTCGAGCTCCTCCTCCTCGAGCTGCGCGGTCTTGCCGCCGTCGAAGCCGGGCGCGCGCTGGGTGTAGAGACCCATCCAGCGGAAGCGGCCGCGCAGGTCCGCCGGGTCGATGGAGTCGAAGCCGCGGCGCGAGTAGGTGTAGAGGATCCGGTCACGGACGTTGAGCGGGTCGTCGTCCTTCTTGGACTGCTCGTTCTTGTTGAGCGGCTCGGTGTAGCCGAGCGCCCACTGACCCTCGGCGCGCTTGGGGCGCGGGATCTCGGTGCTCTGGGCGGCCTGGGGCTTGAACCGGAGGTCGGGCATGGTCAGGAAGGTCCTGTTCGCTGAGGGGGTGCCGCGCGCGACGGTGAGCGCGGAAGGGGGTGCAGATCGGCGGCGTCAGCGATGCCAACAGGTCGCGCTGCCCACGCGCATGAGGTCGACGTGACGTCGGACCACGAGGTGCGTGTGGGTGGAAGCGGTGACCATGTCAAGAAGTCTCAGGGAGTGGACACCCTTTCCACAAGACGAAATCTCGTTCCCTGAGACGGCTCTCCAGATAGTGAGACAAGCCTTGATCACCCCGCTGGCGGAGTGGTCCCAGTGCGTCCCAGGTCACACCCACGCACGCGGAGGGTGTTCGGTGTTCACGCAGACGCGCCCGTCTTCGCGACCTGCCCCCACCGCTCTAGGCTGGGGCCATGACGGACTCCCTGATCAGCAGTGCGTACTCCCAGGCCCTCGAGGTCATCGCGTCGGTCGAGCCGCGGATCGCCGAGGCCACCCGCCAGGAGCTGGCCGACCAGCGCAGCTCGCTGAAGCTGATCGCGTCGGAGAACTACGCCTCGCCGGCGGTGCTGATGACGATGGGCACCTGGTTCAGCGACAAGTACGCCGAGGGCACTGTCGGTCACCGCTTCTACGCCGGCTGCCAGAACGTCGACACCGTCGAGACCCTCGCCGCCGAGCACGCCCGCGAGCTCTTCGGCGCGCCGTACGCCTACGTCCAGCCGCACTCCGGCATCGACGCCAACCTGGTGGCGTTCTGGTCGATCCTGGCCAACCGGGTCGAGAGCCCCTACCTGCAGAAGATGCAGGCCAAGAACGTCAACGAGCTGACCGAGGCCGACTGGGAGACGCTGCGCCACGAGTTCGGCAACCAGCGCCTGCTCGGCATGTCGCTCGACGCCGGCGGCCACCTCACCCACGGCTTCCGCCCCAACATCAGCGGCAAGATGTTCCACCAGCAGCAGTACGGCACCGACCCGGAGACCGGGCTGCTCGACTACGACGCCGTCGCAGCCAAGGCGCGCGAGTTCAAGCCGCTGGTCCTCGTCGCCGGCTACTCGGCCTACCCCCGCCGGGTGAACTTCGCGAAGATGCGCGAGATCGCCGACGAGGTCGGTGCGGTGCTCATGGTGGACATGGCCCACTTCGCCGGGCTGGTCGCGGGCAAGGTCTTCACCGGCGAGGAGGACCCGGTTCCCTACGCCCACCTGACCACCACCACGACCCACAAGTCGCTGCGCGGACCGCGCGGCGGCATGGTGCTGGCGCAGGAGGAGTTCGCCGCCGACGTCGACCGCGGCTGCCCGATGGTCCTCGGCGGTCCGCTCTCGCACGTGATGGCCGCCAAGGCGGTCGCCTTCGCGGAGGCCCGTCAGCCGTCCTTCCAGACCTACGCCCAGAAGGTCGCCGACAACGCCAAGTCGCTGGCCGAGGGCTTCCTGACCCGTGGCGCGAACCTCGTCACCGGCGGCACCGACAACCACATCGTGCTGCTCGACGTGTCGTCCTTCGGCCTCACCGGCCGCCAGGCCGAGTCGGCGCTCCTCGATGCCGGTGTCGTCACCAACCGCAACTCGGTCCCGGCCGACCCCAACGGCGCCTGGTACACCTCCGGCGTCCGGCTCGGCACCCCCGCCCTCACGACCCGTGGCTTCGGCCACGAGGAGTTCGACACGGTCGCCGAGCTGATCGTCGACGTGCTCAGCAACACCGAGGCCGGCACGACCAAGGCAGGCGGCCCCAGCAAGGCGTCGTACGTCCTGGGCGACGGAGTCGCGGACCGCGTCACGAAGCAGTCGGCCGACATGCTCGACAAGCACCCGCTCTACCCCGGTCTCGTCCTGTCCTGACGCGCGGGTTCCGGCGTTCGGCGGTGAGGCGTACGCCGGCGTGGCTGGCTGCACCCGACGTGTTGTCGAGCCACGGGGGTGGACGTCGTGCGACGAGTGGTCGCGACCACGGTGCTGGTCACGTGTGCGGTCCTGGCAACGGGGTGCGGCCTCCTGCAGGCGGACACCGAGCCCAGGGCCGAGCTGGGGCCGTTGCAGCCGGTGAAGGCCGAGGGCTTCCGGATCGGGCTGCCGTGCGACCCGACCGAGAGCGTCCAGATCGAGACGGTGGCTGGCAACGAGCTGGCCACGACCATCTGGATGTGCGATGCGGGGGAGTCCGCCTACACCGTGTCGCGGACCCCGGTCCCGCGTGGCGTGCCCATCGACCTCGACGGGGCCGTGCAGGGCGCTGCGGACGGTGTCGGCGGCCAGGTCGCCAGCGCGTCGTCGATCCGCTACTCCGGCGCGCGGGGTCGTGACATCCGGATCGAGACGACGTACGAGCGACAGTCGGCGACGGTGTTCCAGCGGATGCTCGTCCACGAGGGGGCGCTGATCCAGGTGCAGGCGGTCCTGCTGGAGGAGGACGCGCAGGTGGCGCCGGACCGCTACGACCGGATGCTTGAGTCGCTCGTCCTCAGGTGAGCGGGCTCAGCCACCGTCGGTCGCGGCCCAGACGTAGCCGACCTCCGGACGCCCGGCGCCGCCGTAGCGCGGTGAGCGGGTGACCCGACCTTCGTCGGCGAGGTGCTCGAGGTAGCGACGCGCGGTGACGCGCGAGACGCCGACCACCGAGGCCGCCTCGGTCGCGGAGAGTCCGTCGGGTCGCTGGCGCAGCGCCTCGACCACGGCGCGCAGGGAGTCCAGGCTCATCCCCTTCGGCAGTGCCTCGCCCGTGGGGCGGGCGCGCAGGGCGCCGAAGAGCTGGTCCACGTCGTCCTGGACCACGTCGGCGGGGGAGCGCTCCAGCCGCGCGCGGAACTCGGCGTACTGCTCGAGCTTGCCGCGGAAGGCCGCGAAGGTGAACGGCTTGAGGAGGTAGAGCACGACGCCCTGGCTGACCGCGCGGCGCACCACCTCGGTGTCGCGTGCCGAGGTCACCGCGATGACGTCGACCGGCCGGCCCTCTGCGCGCAGGCGCTGCAGCAGGCCGAGACCGTGGCCGTCGGGGAGGTGCATGTCGAGCAGGATCAGGTCCACGGCCTCGTCGCGGGCCAGCAGCCGCACCGCCTCGCCGGCGGACCGGGCGACCCCGGCCAGCTCGAAGCCCCGGCACCCGCCCGACGTAGCTCCGGCGAGGTGCTCCAGACCCTCCTCGTGGCGCTCTTGGTCGGCTTCGCGCTGCAGGCGATGGGTCGCTCCGGGAGCCGATCCTCGTCGGCATCGGCCACGTGCAGCGACTGGTCTTCCGGGTGCTGGCGATGATCATGTGGGTCGCCCCGATCGGCGCCTTCGGTGCCATCGCCGCGGTCGTCGGCGAGACCGGCGTCGACGCCCTCAAGGCGCTCGCCACGATCATGATCGCCTTCTACATCACCTGCGCCGTCTTCGTCTTCGGCGTGCTCGGCCTGATCCTCAAGGTCGCCACCGGCGTCAACATCTTCAGCCTCCTGAAGTACCTCGGCCGCGAGTTCCTGCTCATCGTGTCGACCTCGTCGTCGGAGACCGCCCTGCCTCGCCTGATCGCCAAGATGAACCACGCCGGCGTGAGCAAGTCGACCTCGGGCATCGTGGTCCCGACCGGCTACTCCTTCAACCTCGACGGCACCGCGATCTACCTGACGATGGCCTCGATCTTCATCGCCGACGCCATGAACATGCCGCTCTCGATCGGCGAGCAGGTCTCCCTGCTGGTCTTCATGGTCATCGCGTCCAAGGGCGCCGCGGGCGTCACCGGCGCCGGCCTGGCCACCCTCGCCGGCGGCCTGTCCTCGCACCGCCCCGAGCTGCTCGACGGCGTCGGCCTCATCGTCGGCATCGACCGCTTCATGTCCGAGGCCCGCGCGGTGACCAACTTCGCCGGCAACTCGGTCGCCACCATCCTGGTCGGCCACTGGACCGGCACGCTCGACCGCAGCCAGCTCGACCGCGTCCTGGCCGGTGACGACCCGTTCGACGAGACGACGATGGTCGACGACGACCACGGCTACACGCTTGCCGACCACGACGACCCGGTGCCCGCCGGTCGCTGACCTCCTGTGGCGCGCCCCGGACCGCTGTGGCCCGGGGCGCGCTGTCGTCGTACGGACCGAACGGAGACGCGCGGACGGGGTGCCACGCTCAGCTGCTCACGGCGGCAAGTCGATTGGTCCGTACGACCGTGGCGGCGAGGACGCTGCGCACCCAGTCCTGGTCGTGCATGACGTCCTCGTAGGCGAAGCGCAGCACCGTCCAGCCGTCCGCCACCAGGAGGTCGTAGCGCCGCGCGTCGCGACGCAGCGCGGCTCGGTCGCCGTGCCACTCGAAGGAGTCGGCCTCCACCACGAGGCGCAGCCGTACGTCGACCAGGTCGGGGCGTACGTCGAGCCCGAGCCCGCCACGCAGGCGCACCTGTGGCTCCAGCTCGAGCCCCGCCACGTCGAGGGCGATGGCCCGCAGCACCGACTCGAACGGGTTGGCGGCACGCCCGTCCGCCTGTGCTGCCACCCGACGCAGGCGTGCCGAGCCGGGTCCCTTCGCGCCCGCCGCGAGCTCGAGCAGGTCGTCGCGTGGGTAGCCGTCGCGCAGGGCCGAGTCGGCGATCGAGAGCGCTTCGTCGAACGGCAGCAGGCGCCCGCACATCTCGAGCGTCTTGCGGGCCGTCGTGCTCAACCCTTCGACGTCCTCCGGTCCCAGGTCGGTCCACGTCGGGTGGATCGACGCATGCACCGCCTCCGGCAGGCGACGGTCCTTCGGGACGGCGACCTGGGGCAGGTCAGGCACGACCTTGACCTTCCAGCCGTGGGCGAGCGCTGCCGAGACCAGGCACACGTGGCCACTGACCCGGAGGGCGAGCTCGGTGCCCTCGTGCACTCCCGGGACGGCGTACCGCCCGCGGTTGACCCGGACGAGCTCCCCGGCCACGAGCGCCGACTCGAGCGCGGCCCGCGACGTCAGTCGGACGATGAGGGCGCGTAAGGCCACTCCTCCGAGGACGGGCATCAGGTCGGCAATCTCCACAGCGACAGCCTGACCGGCTCCGCGAGCGCGCGCAGGTTCTCTCCACAGGCGTGGTCGTACGGACCCAACGGGCGACGTCGGTGGGGTCCCGCCCGTGCGGGAGCGCCGATGGGAGGCGTTGGGTCCGTACGACCGCAGCTCAGGTCAGCGAGCGGTACAGCTCCAGCGTCCGGCCGGCGATGGCGTCCCAGCTGAAGGACTCCTGCGCCCGCCGCCGCCCGGCCTCGCCGTAGGCGCGCGCCCGCTCGGGGTCGGACACCGCGTCGGTGAGGGCCGCCGCGAGGTCGGCGACGTAGCGCTCGGGGTCCAGCGGGGTGCCGGTGCCGTCGGTGGCCTGCTCGATCGGCACGAGCCAGCCGGTCTCGCCGTGCACGACCACTTCGGGGATGCCGCCGGTGGCGGTGGCGACGACGGCGGTCTCGCAGGCCATCGCCTCGAGGTTGACGATCCCGAGCGGCTCGTAGATCGACGGGCAGGCAAAGACGGTGGCGGCGGTCAGCAGCGCGACCACGTCGGGACGGGGGAGCATCTCCGCGATCCAGACGACACCCGATCGCGTCGCGCCCAGCTCGGAGACGAGCTCGGTCACCTCAGCCATGATCTCCGGGGTGTCCGGCGCGCCGGCGCACAGCACGAGCTGCACCTCGGGCGGCAGCGCGGCGGCGGCGCGCAGGAAGAGCGGCAGGCCCTTCTGCCGGGTGATCCGGCCGACGAAGATGACGCTCGGCCGGTCGGGGTCGACGCCGAGCTCGCGCACGCGGTCGGCGTTCGCCACCGGCGACCACTCGGTGGTGTCGATGCCGTTGTGCACCACGTGCACCCGCTCGGGGTCGACGAGCGGATAGCTGCGCAGCACGTCGTCGCGCATGGCCGCGCTCACCGCGACGATGCCCGCGGCACCTTCGTACGCCGTGCGCTCCGCCCAGCTCGACAGGGCGTAGCCGCCGCCGAGCTGCTCGGCCTTCCACGGTCGCATCGGCTCCAGCGAGTGCGCGCTGACGACGTGGGGGATGCCGTGCATCAGCCCGGCGAGGTGGCCGGCCATGTTGGCGTACCAGGTGTGGGAGTGGACGAGGTCGGCGCCGGCGCAGTCGTCGACCATCGCCAGGTCCACGCCCAGCGTGCGGATGGCGGCGTTGGCATCGGCGAGCGAGGACGGCTCGGCGTACGCCGTCGTGCCGGGCTCCGAGCGCGGCGCGCCGAAGCAGCGCACGCGGGCGTCGACGGCGGGCTGGACGCGCAGCGCGCGGACGAGCTCCGCGACGTGCACGCCGGCACCTCCGTAGACCTCCGGGGGGTACTCCTTGCTGAGGACGTCGATGCGCATGAGCCGAACCTAGTGCCCACGGGTGGTCGACCGCGCCCCCGCTGGGGGCTAGTTTCATCGCATGGCCATCACGCCCCCGCGCAAGAAGGTCCTCGCAGTCGTCCTCGCCGGCGGCGAGGGGAAGCGACTCATGCCACTGACGGCCGACCGGGCCAAACCCGCGGTGCCGTTCGGCGGGATCTACCGCCTCATCGACTTCGCGCTCTCCAACGTCGTCAACTCCGGCTACCTCAAGGTCGTCGTGCTGACGCAGTACAAGTCCCACAGCCTCGACCGCCACGTCACCACGACCTGGCGGATGTCGAACCTGCTCGGCAACTACGTCACCCCGGTGCCGGCCCAGCAGCGCGTCGGCAAGCGGTGGTACCTCGGCAGCGCGGACGCGATCTTCCAGTCGCTGAACCTGCTCACCGACGAGCGGCCCGACATCGTCGTGGTGGTCGGCGCCGACCACGTCTACCGCATGGACTTCTCGCAGATGGTGGCGGACCACGTCGAGTCGGGCGCCGGCTGCACGGTCGCGGCGATCCGCCAGCCGATCAGCCTGGCCGACCAGTTCGGCGTCATCGACGTCGACCCCGCGGACCCACAGAAGATCCGGGCGTTCCTCGAGAAGCCCACCGCCCCGGTCGGGCTGCCCGACTCGCCCGACGAGGTGCTCGCGAGCATGGGCAACTACGTCTTCACCGCCGACGCCCTGGTCGACGCCGTCACGCGCGACGCCGACCGCGACGAGTCCAAGCACGACATGGGCGGCGACATCGTGCCGTGGTTCGTCGACAAGTCCGAGTCCGCGGTCTACGACTACAAGGACAACGAGGTCCCGGGCTCGACCGACCGCGACCGCGGCTACTGGCGCGACGTCGGGACGATGCGGTCCTACTACGACGCCCACAAGGACCTGGTCTCGCCGCTGCCGGTCTTCAACCTCTACAACAATGCGTGGCCGATCTACACCAGCTACGGCCCGCACCCGCCCGCGAAGCTCGTCGAGGGCGCCAGCGGTGCGGGGGTCTCGACCTTCAACTCGATCCTCTCGCCCGGTGTCGTCGTCAGCGGGGGCTCGGTGAACCAGTCGGTGCTCTCACCGGCGGTGTGGGTCAAGGACGGCGCCGAGGTCTCGGACTCGGTGCTGATGGACGGCGTGCAGATCGGCGAGGGCGCGGTGGTGCGCAACGCGATCATCGACAAGGGCGTGGTCGTCCCGCCGGGAGCGCGGATCGGCGTCGACCACGAGGAGGACCGCGCCCGCGGCTTCGTCGTGGACGAGGGCCTCACGGTGCTCGCCAAGCAGCAGAAGGTGCCGCAGGACTAGCGGTCGAGCTCGTCGCGACGGCTGAGCAGGAAGGCTCGTTCGACGTCGTTGCGGCACGCAGCGATCGCCTGGTCGTACGCCGCCCGCGCGGCGTCGGCGTCTCCCGTGCGCGCGAGCAGCTCGGCGCGCACCGACGCCGGGCGGTGGCTGTCCGGGATCTCCAGGCCCTCGAGGGCATCGAGCCCGGCGGCCGGACCGAGGTGCTCGGCCACGGCCACGGCACGCGCGAGCCTGGCGGACGGTGACGGCGACACCTGGAGCAGCAGGTCGTAGAGACCGATGACCCGGTCCCAGCGCGTGTCCGCGGCGGTCGGGGCGGTGGCGTGCTCGGCCGCGATCCGGCCCTGGAGGACGTACGCCGCCGCGAGCGGTGTCACGGGACCGGCGAGGCGCGGTGCGGCCAGGAGGCGCATTGCCTCGGCGACCTCGTCGTGGTGCCAGCGGGTGCGGTCCTGGTCGGCGAGCAGCACCAGCCGCCCGTCGCTGACGCGCGCGTCACGGCGGGAGTGCTGCAGGAGCATCAGCGCCAGCAGCGCGACCAGGGTGGGCTCGTCGGGCCGCAGGGCCAGTACCACCCGCACCAGCCGGATCGCCTCCCCGGAGAGCTCGGCGCGGAGCAGGTCGGGGCCGGTGCCGGGGGAGTATCCGGCGGTGAAGGCGAGGTAGGCGGTCTGTGCGACCGCGTCGAGGCGGTCCGGGAGCACGGAGGCGTCCGGGACGGCGAACGGGATGCCGGCCCCGACGATGCGCTTCTTGGCGCGGGTGATCCGCGCGGCCATCGTGGGCTCCGGGACCAGGAAGAGCCGGGCGATGTCGGCGGTGGGCACGCCGAGCACCAGGCGCAGGCTGAGTGCGGTGGCGGACTCGGGGGCCAGGGCGGGGTGGGCGCACATCAGCACGAGCCGCAGGACGTCGTCCTCGAGGAGGCTGCCGCCGTCGGCCATGGTGCGCGCTCCTTCCTGGTGGCGTTCGGCGTCGGTGAGGAGCAGCGGCTGCTTGCGGACGGCCACCGCCTCGGTGCGCAGGCGGTCGACGACCCGGCGCTTCGCTGCGGTCATCAGCCAGCCGGCGGGGTTCGTGGGGACACCGTCGGCCGGCCAGGTGCGGCTGGCCGCCTCGACGGCGTCCCCGAGGGCGTCCTCCACGAGGTCGAGGCGGCGGAACTGCGCGAGGAGCAGGGCGACCAGGCGTCCCCACTCCTCGCGCACGACCTGCTCGAGGGCGCCGTCGGGAGCCGTCACGATCAGTAGGGGTCCACGGCGGGGGACACCTGCATGTCGTACGGGGGCAGGATCGCCAGGAGCTCCACCAGCACGTCGAGGTCGGGCGCCTCGACGAGGTAGAACCCGCCCATCTGCTCGATGACCTCGGCGTAGGGCCCCTCGGTCAGCGAGGTGGTGCCGCCGCGCGTGCGGATCGTCGTGGCGTGGGTCGGGCCGGCGAGCGCCTCGCCGGCGAGGATCTCCACGCCCTCGCGCTCGCGGCACGCCGCGTCGAACGCCTCGAACAGCCGCATCACCGCGCCCTGCTCCTCCTCCGAGTGCTCGGGCCAGGGCTTGAGCTCGCCGTCGCCGATCAGCAGCACGAGGTACTTCACGACGCACGCTCCTCGGGCTGGACGCAGCGGCGGACCTCGACGGCGTCACCGGTCGCCGCGAGCAGCAGGCAGCAGTCCAGGAGGTCGTCGAGGTCGTCGGACTCCACGAGGTAGAGGCCGCCGACCTGCTCGCGGGTCTCGGCCCACGGGCCCTCGGTCACGGTGGTCGCGCGCGGGGCGATGGTGCGCGCCTCGGACGACCGGTGCAGCTCCGCTCCGCCGGTGACGCGGTGGCCGCGCTCCACCAGCTGTGCGGTGAACGTCTCGTGCGCGGCATAGCCGGCCGCGCGCTCCTCCTCGGGCAGGTCCCACCAGTGTTCGGCGTCACCCATCAGCAGCACGACGTACTCGGTCATGTCCGGCTCCTCACTCCGCCATCCGGCGGAACTCGATGTGCTCGCCCCGCGCCGCGAAGCGCTCGCTGACGGCCCGCAGGTCCGCCTCGTCGTCGGACTCCACGAGGTAGAAGCCCACCACCTGCTCGGCCGTCTCCGAGAACGGGCCGTCCGTGACGAGCGCCCGGCCGTCGGCGCCGGGCCGCATCGACGTCGCGCGGTCCGAGCCCTCGAGGGGGCCGCCGGTGACGATCGTGTGACCGCCGGCGCGCAGCTCCTCGTGGAACTGCACGTGGGAGCGATGGCCCTTCTCGTGCTCCTCGGGTGGCAGGTCGGCCCACTCGGCCTCGGGTGCGGGAAGCAGGATCAGGTAGCGGCTCATGCGTGCGGTTCTCCTCCTGGAAGCGACGGGCCGCCGGGTGCGGCCCCACCACTGTGACGGACCGACCCGCCCGGAATCGACAACCGCCGTGCGCCTTTCTCGACGGGAGTTGCCCGACCCACCAAGATGGGGCCATGGCCACCCACGATCGCGCCGGACAGCTCGCTCGCACCGAGGACCTGGTGGACGTCTCCCACCTCGTCACGGCGTACTTCGACCTCGAGCCCGACCCCGACGACGTGACCCAGCAGGTCGCGTTCGGCACCAGCGGCCACCGCGGCACGTCGCTGAACACGTCCTTCAACGAGGTCCACATCGCGGCCACGAGCCAGGCGATCTGCGACTACCGCAAGGAGCAGGGCTATGACGGCCCGCTCTTCATCGGGCGCGACACCCACGCGCTGTCCGAGCCGGCGTGGGCGACCGCGCTGGAGGTGCTCGTCGCCAACGACGTCACCGTGCTGGTCGACGACCGTGACGGCTTCACCCCGACCCCTGCGGTGAGCCACGCGATCATCCGCGCCAACGAGGGGCGTACGACGGGTGCGGGCCTCGCCGACGGCATCGTGGTCACCCCGTCGCACAACCCGCCGCAGGACGGCGGCTTCAAGTACAACCCGCCCCACGGCGGACCGGCCGACTCCGACGCCACGAGCGTGATCGCGGCGCGGGCCAACGAGCTGATCCGCGGCAACATCGAGGGCGTGCGGCGGGTGACCTTCGCGAAGGCGCGGGCGGCGGTGGACTCCTACGACTTCCTCGGCCACTACGTCGACGACCTGCCGAACGTGCTCGACCTCGACGTCGTCCGCGACGCGGGCGTGCGCATCGGTGCCGACCCGCTGGGCGGGGCGAGCGTGGCCTACTGGGGCGAGATCGCCGAGCGGCACCGCCTCGACCTGTCGGTCGTCAACCCTCTGGTCGACCCGACGTGGCGGTTCATGACCCTCGACTGGGACGGCAAGATCCGCATGGACTGCTCGTCGCCGTACGCGATGGCGTCGCTGGTGCAGCGCAAGGACGAGTACGACATCGCCACCGGAAACGACGCCGACGCCGACCGCCACGGCATCGTGACGCCCGACGCAGGCCTGATGAACCCCAACCACTTCCTCGCCGTCGCCATCGGCTACCTCTTCGGCGGCGCGCGTCCGGGGTGGCCGGACACCGCGCGCATCGGCAAGACGCTGGTCTCGAGCTCGATGATCGACCGGGTGGCCGAGTCGATCGGCAAGCCGCTGGTCGAGGTGCCGGTCGGCTTCAAGTGGTTCGTGCCGGGCCTGATGGACGGGTCGTTCGGCTTCGGGGGCGAGGAGTCTGCCGGCGCGTCCTTCCTGCGCCGCGACGGCTCGACCTGGACCACCGACAAGGACGGACTGCTGCTCGCGCTGCTGGCCAGCGAGATCCTGGGAGCCACCGGACGCACCCCGAGCGAGCACTACGCCGACCTGGTCGCGCAGCACGGCGACCCGGCCTACGCCCGCATCGATGCCGCGGCCACCCGCGAGGAGAAGGCCAAGCTGGGAGCCCTGTCGCCGGACGACGTGAGCGCCACGACGCTGGCGGGGGAGCCGATCACCGCCAAGCTCACCGAAGCGCCAGGCAACGGCGCGAAGATCGGCGGTCTGAAGGTCACGACCGAGTCCGCCTGGTTCGCGGCGCGTCCCAGCGGCACCGAGGACGTCTACAAGGTCTACGCCGAGTCGTTCCGCGGCCCCGAGCACCTCGCCCAGGTGCAGGACGAGGCACGCGAGGTCGTCAGTACGGCGCTGGGCTGAGGAAGTTGCGCTCGCCCCGCGACTGGGGCGGCACGGTGACCGGGCCGGCCTCGATCGGGCCGCTCGCGCCGCCGCCGTGGGCGCGGGCTGCGTCCGGCTCCTCCATCTGGGCGCGCGAGAACGTCACCGCCACCACCGAGTCGAGGCGGACGAGCGACTGACGCCCGTTGCCGTCGTCGAGGACCGCACCGAGGCCGTCGCACCCGAGCACCCGGCCGTCGAGCCAGATGCCCTGGACGAGCACCTGCACCGCCGCTCCCGTGTCCTCGGCGCGGCGCAGCAGCGTCCCCACGCTGAGCATCGTGCTGCTGATCTTCGTCATGCGCATCGCCTCCCACGGCTGTCGATGAGCCGACGGTAGGGCCGGGCACGTGGCAGCGCGGGGCGAATGCGACGGGGTCCGGGAGTCCTTCGGTGAACCTTGACGCGACGTGCGGGGTAGCGCTCAGCCGCCGACCGGGCCGGCCTCGATCGGGTCGCGGCGCCGCCGCCCGTGGGCGCGGGCGTCCTCGTCCCGGTCCTCGTCGATGTCGGCGCGGGAGAAGGCCACGGCCACGACGGAGTCGAGGCGCACCAGCACCTGCTGTGCGGCGCCGTCGTCGAGGATCACGCCGAGGCTGTCCGCGCCCACGATGCGGCCGTCGAGCCACGTGCCCTGCACCAGCACGCGCACGGGCGCGCCGGAGTCCTGGGCGTGCCGGAGCAGGGTGCCGACGGTGAAGAGCGTGCTGGACTGGCTGGACACGAGTTTCCCCCCATGGATGAACGGGGCAACGTTAGTCCGCGCCCGCCGTCCGCGCGGGCGATCGTCGGAAGGTCCTTGACGCGCTCAGGCGCGCGGGGTGGCCCGCTCGACCACCGTGCGCAGCGACCCGCTCGTCAGCATCCCGAACGTGCCGCCGTACGACGTCCCGAACCGGCTGCCGCAGAAGGCGTCGGCGACCTCCGCCGGGGCGAAGCGCACCAAGAGCGAGCCCTGTAGGCACACCGCCATCTGTCCGGCCAGCCTTCGGGCGCCGACCTCGAGACCGGCGGTGTCGCCGAGCATCGCCAACGTGTCGTCGACCGCCCGGTCGAGCCGGCTGTCGCCGCCGCGGGCGGCACCGACCTCGGCGATCCACGCGTGCAGCACCTCGGGCTCGCGGCCGAGGGCACGCAGGACGTCGAGCGCGTTGACGTTGCCCGAGCCCTCCCAGATGGAGTTGAGCGGCGACTCGCGGAAGAGCAGCGGCAGTCCGGACTCCTCGACGTAGCCGTTGCCGCCGAGGCACTCCATGGCCTCGGCCACCATCGCCGGTGTGCGCTTGCAGACCCAGAACTTCGCCAGCGGCAGGGCGATGCGGCGCAGTGCGACCTCGTGGGCGTCGTCGGGCCGGTCGACCGCTGAGGCGAGGCGCATCGCGAGCGCGGTGGCGGCCTCCGACTCCACGGCCAGGTCGGCCACGACGTTCTGCATGAGCGGTTTGTCCACCAGCAGCCCGCCGAACGCAGAGCGGTGGCTGACGTGCCACGACGCCTCGGCGAGGGCGTGCCGCATCAGCGAGGCCGACCCGAGCACGCAGTCGAGGCGGGTCGCGGCGACCATCTCGATGATCGTGCGCACGCCGCGGCCCTCGTCGCCCAGCCGTTGCGCGAGCGTCCCGTCGAGCTCGAGCTCGCTGGAGGCGTTGGACCGGTTGCCCAGCTTGTCCTTGAGGCGCACCACGTCGATCCGGTTGCGGGTGCCGTCGGGCAGCACGCGCGGCACGACGAAGCAGGTGAGCCCGCCCGGCGCCTGCGCCAGGACGAGGAAGACGTCGTTCATGGGGGCGGAGGTGAACCACTTGTGCCCGCGCAGGGCGTACCAGCCGTCGTCGCCGGTCGGCACCGCCTGCGTGCGGTTGGCCCGCACGTCGGAGCCGCCCTGCTTCTCGGTCATCCCCATCCCGGCGAGCGCGCCGGACTTGTCCGAGGGCGCCCGCACGCCCGGGTCGTAGGCGCGGGCGGCGAGCAGCGGCGTCCACGCCTGCGCGATCGCGTCGTCGGCCCGCAGCGCCGGCACGGCGGCGTACGTCATCGAGATCGGGCAGCCGTGCCCGGGCTCGGTCTGCGACCAGGCGAAGAAGCCGGCCGCGCGCCGCAGGTGTGCGTGCTGGTCCCCGGCCTCCTGCTGCTCCCAAGGCGCGGCCTGGAGCCCGTGGCCCACGGCGCGCTCCATCAGCCAGTGCCACGACGGGTGGAAGGCGACCTCGTCGATGCGGGTGCCGAAGCGGTCGTACGGCACCAGCTCGGGGTGGTGCCGGTTGGCGAGCATCCCGTGCTCGCGCGCCTCCGCGGATCCCGCCTCCGCGCCGAGGGCGGCGAGGTCGTCGACGACGGCCGCCGACCCGAGTCGGACGACGGCCTCGGTGAGCGCGAGGTCGGAGGTGACGACGTTGTGCCCGACGAGCGCCGGCACCTGGTTGGTCGTCGCCCGGAGGTCGAGGGTGTCGTCGCGGTGGTCGGTATCGACGAGGTCGGTCATGAGGGCCACCGTAGGTGCTGGCGACGTGACGCCGCCCACGCCACGGGGCAACCCGCCGCCCGGATTCGGTCGTTGACCCCCTCCACTCGCTAGCGTGACTCGCATGGTCGAGGCGCGCGAGGACACCCCCGCGCCCCGCCGCGTCGAGGTCGTCGCCCGGCGGTGGCGCGAGCACCTCTGGCGCATCGTCGTCACGGCCGTCGGCTCGTGCCTGCGGCACCGGGTGACGGGCCTGGCCGCGGAGGCGGCGTTCTTCGCGGTGCTGTCGGTGCCGCCGCTCGTCTTCGCGCTCGCCGGCGCGGTGGGCTTCGTCAGCGAGCAGTTCTCCGCCACCCAGATCGATGACGTGCGCAACGCGGTGCTGGAGGTCTCGCGGCAGGCGCTGACGGAGAGGGCGGTGAACACGATCATCCGCCCGACGATCGACACGGTCCTCGACGGCGGACGCTACGACGTGATCTCGATCGGCTTCATCCTCGCGCTGTGGTCGGGCTCGCGCGCGCTGAACGTCTTCGTCGACACCATCACGATCATGCACGGCCTCGGCGGCCACCGCGGGATCGTCGCGACCCGTGCGCTGTCCTTCGTGCTCTACGTCCTCGCGATGGTCACCGGGGCGCTCAGCCTGCCGCTGGTGGTCGCCGGCCCCTCGCTGGTCGACCGGGTGCTGCCGCAGCGGCTCGACTTCCTCAACAGCCTCTACTGGCCCGTCGTGCTGCTGGTGTGCATCTGCTTCCTCGCCACGCTCTACCACGTGTCGGTGCCGGTGCGGACGAACTGGAGCTTCAACCTCCCCGGTGCGGCCTTCGCGCTGTTCTGCTGGATCGCCGGGTCGTACGTCCTGCGCTGGACGTTGACGGTCACCGCGGCCGAGTCGCGCTCGATCTACGGTCCGCTCGCCGCCCCCATCGCGGTGCTGCTCTGGCTCTACCTCCTCGCCCTGGCGGTGCTCATCGGTGCCGCCGTCAACGCAGCCTTCGACACCGTCTTCCCGCAGAAGAACACGATGCGCGCGCGACTCGAGCTGGTCCAGCGCCTGCGCGGGCGCATGGGCGTGCGAGACTCCTGAGCGTGTCGACGTCGAGCCACCAGCCCAGCGTTGGCCGGGTGTCACTGCCCGAGCAGACCAGGTCGCCGTGGTGGGAGCTGGGACGTCGTGTCCTCATGGCCCTGTCGATCCTGGTGGGCACCGTGCTGCTGGTCTACTTCGACCGCGAGGGCTACCGCGACGGCAACGACCCGAAGAACGAGATCAGCCTGCTCGACGCGTTCTACTACACGACCGTCACGCTCAGCACGACCGGCTACGGCGACATCGCCCCGGTGTCGCCGCAGGCGCGCCTGGTCAACGCCCTGGTCATCACGCCGGCCCGCATCGCCTTCCTGGTCCTGCTGATCGGCACCACCCTGGAGGTCCTCGCCTCCCAGGGACGCGAGATGTTCCGGGTCTCCCGGTGGAGGAAGAAGATGGACCAGCACGTCGTCGTCGTCGGCTACGGCACCAAGGGCCGCAGCGCGATCGAGACCCTCCTCAACAACGGTTACGAACGCGACGCGATCGTCGTCGTGGACCCCAGCCCGGTGGCGGTCGCCGACGGCAACCGCGACCAGCTGGTCGTGATCGCCGGTGACGCCACGCGACGCGGGGTGCTGCGCCAGGCCGGCGTCGAGAAGGCCACCCACGTCATCATCACCACCGACCGCGACGACTCCAACGTGCTGGTCACCCTCACCGTGCGCCAGCTCAACCCCGACGCCTGGATCGTGGCCGCGGTGCGCGAGCACGAGAACGTCCCGCTGATGCGCCAGTCGGGCGCCAACTCGGTCATCACCTCCTCCGACGCCGTGGGCCGCCTCCTCGGCCTGTCGTCGATGTCGCCGCAGCTGGGCTCGGTGATGGAGGACCTGATGACCTACGGCGAGGGCCTCGAGGTCGCCGAGCGTGACCTGCTCGTCAACGAGGTCGGCAAGCAGCCGCAGTCGCTGCCCGACCAGGTGATCGCCGTGGTCCGCGACGAGAAGACCTACCGCTACTTCGACCCCGTGGTGTCGCTGCTCGCCCGTGGCGACCGGCTGATCGTCGTGCGCCCGGCCAAGGAGCTGCCGTGGGCGCCCCGTCCCGGCACGCACGGCGAGATGCTGGCCGACGAGGACGACTAGGCCCACTCGCGTGATCGCCTCCCACCGCCACCGCTTCGTCTTCGTCAAGACCCGCAAGACCGCCGGCACGAGCCTCGAGATCGCGCTGTCGCGACACTGCGGCCCCGAAGACATCGTCACCCGGATCAGCCCCGACGACGAGGTGCTGCGCGCAGCGGCCGGGGGAGTGGGCCCGCAGAACGACGACACCGAGCCCAGCTCGTACGCCCACATGGGGGCGCGCCGCGTGATCGAGGTGATCGGACGGGAGACGTGGGACTCCTACTTTACCTTCGCCGTCGAGCGGAACCCGTTCGACGTGGTCGCCTCGTCCTACCGCTACAGCGCCCGCAAGCCGACCTTCACCAAGACGTTCGCCGAGTTCGTGCGCACCCCGCGGCGCATGGAGCGGCTCGCCCTCAACGAGCGGCTCTACCGCCTCGGAGGGCAGGTCGTCGTCGACGAGGTCTACCGCTACGAGGAGCTGCCCGCTGCCGTGGCAGACATCTCGGCACGTCTGGGCATCGAGCTCGACCTGCCGCACGCCAAGCAGGGGAGCGGCCCGCACTACCGCGAGCTCTACGGCCCGGGCGACGCCGAGATCGTGGCGGAGCGCTTCGCCCGCACGATCCGGGAGTTCGGCTACGAGTTCTGAGCCGAGCGCCTGCGCAGCAGCACGTCCACGCCCCAGTACGCCGCCGCGACCACCAGGCCGAAGACCAGGATCATGACGAGCGTCAGCGACACCGAGGCATAGCCGAGCTCGGTGACGTTGGCGAAGCCGTAGGGGTAGGCGTCCACGACGGCGCCGCGCAGCATCATCCACCCGATCCACGCCAGCGGCACGACGAGGGCCAGCGGCACGAGCCGCGCGCTGATCCAGCCGCGCGGTCCCCACACGGCCCAGACGACGA
The DNA here is from genome assembly GCF_020102855.1 of Nocardioides lacusdianchii. GTDB lineage: Bacteria > Actinomycetota > Actinomycetes > Propionibacteriales > Nocardioidaceae > Nocardioides > Nocardioides lacusdianchii. The sequence goes on along the minus strand of NZ_JADHZD010000002.1, from coordinate 275,552 downwards.
CGGTGACCAACGGGGTCACGACGTGCAGGATCGGGTCGGTCAGCAGCGACCAGCCCTCGACGTCGATCGTGGGCGCGAGCAGCACCTGGTAGACGATCGCGGTGACAGTGATCATCAGCAGTGCGTCGAGCCGCAGCACCCGCTGCACCAGCGTGTCGCGCACCGGTCGTCGCAGCAGCATCGTGGTCGACACGGCCACCACGACGTTGGACCAGATCGTGAAGTAGCTGAAGGTGTCGGTCACCCGGGCGAGCGCGCCGCCGAGGCCGTCGCCGGTGTCGCCGTAGAGACCGGCCTCGACGGGGGCCTCGCGGTACCACCCGAGCGCCGACAGCACGACCGTCAGCACCACGCCCAGCCAGGCGATGCCGGCGTTGACGGCGTACGCCCGGCGCGCGGCCTGCGTCGGCTGGAGGGTGCGGTCGTGGGACGTCCCGGTGCTGGTCACCCGGGGAGTATGCCCGTCGGCCGGGCCCGTCCGGCTGAAATGTCAGAAGGCCCCGGATCTCCGGGGCCTTCTGCGGTGCTGGTGGGCGATACTGGGTTTGAACCAGTGACCTCTTCCGTGTCAAGGAAGCGCGCTACCGCTGCGCCAATCGCCCGTGTGAACTTGTGTGATGCGAGGTGGGTACGGGATTTGAACCCGTGTAGACGGATTTGCAGTCCGTTGCCTCGCCTCTCGGCCAACCCACCGTGGAGGTTCCGAAAAATGAACGGGGGAGACCTTCCGAGCGGACAACGAGACTCGAACTCGCGACCTCAACCTTGGCAAGGTTGCGCTCTACCAACTGAGCTATGTCCGCCTGCGTGCTCCTGCCGGTTTCCCGGCCTGAGTGCGAGTGGAACAGTAGTACACGGGTTGCGCGGGGCCAAAATCGGGTCCCCCGTTCCGCGTGTTCGAGGGGCTCGTGGGGTGCATGGGGCGGCCCTAGAGTGGCGCCATGCGCGTATGGCTGAACGGCGACCTGATGGCCGATCCGACCGCGGGGGCCGTCACGGTCACCGACCACGGGTTCACCGTCGGCGACGGTGTCTTCGAGGCGGTGAAGACCCTGCACGGCGTGCCGTTCGCGATGACGCGCCACCTGGCCCGGCTCGAGCGCTCGGCCGCGGGGCTCGGGCTGCCGGCACCCGACCTCGACGCCGTACGCCGCGGGGTGGAGGCGGTCGTGGACGGCGCGGCCGACGACCCGATGGGTCGCCTGCGGATCACCTTCACCGCCGGCCCCCACCCGATGGGGTCGGGTCGCGGCGGAGGTCCACCGACGCTCGTCGTCGCCTACAGCGCCCTCGAGCCCGCGCCTGCGAGCACTCGCGTCGTGACGGTCCCGTGGACCCGCAACGAGCACGGCGCCACCGCGGGCCTCAAGACCACGTCGTACGCCGAGAACGTGATCGCCCTGGCCCATGCCGCGGAGCACGGCGGCACCGAGGCCGTCCTCGCCAACACCGCGGGCCACCTCTGCGAGGGCACCGGCAGCAACGTCTTCTACGTCGTCGACGGCGAGCTCCGCACGCCGAGCCTCGCATCAGGCTGCCTGGCCGGGGTGACGCGCGCGCTCGTCGTCGAGTGGTGCGGGGCGCGGGAGGTCGACGAGCCGCTGACGGAGGTCCTCGACCGCTGCAGCGAGGCCTTCCTGGCCTCCACGACCCGCGACGTGCAGGCCATCGCCCGGTGGGACGACCGGGACCTGCCGGCCCCGGGGCCGGTCACGCAGGCCTGTGCGGAGACGTGGCGCAGCCGCGAGGCTGAGACGATGGACCCGTGAACCTCCCCGCCCCATCCCTCGACCAGTCGATCTCGTCCCGCCTGCGCCACACCGCGGAGGGACTCGTCCCCGTCGTCGTGCAGCAGCACGGGTCCGGCGAGGTGCTGATGCTGGCGTGGGTCGACGACGAGGCGCTGGCCCGCACGCTCGCCACGGGGCGTGCGACGTACTGGTCCCGCTCGCGCCGCGAGTACTGGGTCAAGGGCGAGACCTCGGGCCACACCCAGCAGATGAGGGAGGTGCGCCTCGACTGCGACGGCGACACCCTCCTCTTCGTCGTCGACCAGGTCGACGGGGCGTGCCACACCGGCGACCGGACGTGCTTCGACGCCGACCTGGTGCACCGGTTCGATGGCTGAGCGCACGCAGGGGCGCGGGAGGTTCGGCCCGGTCGTCCTCGTCGGTGTCGCCGCTGCGGGACTCTGCGCGGTGGCCGGCAGCAAGCCGTGGGTCGCCGGCAGCTCGGGCAGCGTCGACACGGCTGCCGACTCGGCGATGGCGTCCGCGCTCTCCCTCGACAGCGTCCAGGAGTCGCCGCTCGCCGCGGCACTCGCGCTGGTCCTGCTGGCCTGCTGGGGCGTCCTGCTCGTCACCCGCGGTCGCGTCAGGCGGGCGGTGGCCGCGCTGGGCCTGGTCGCCGCCGTGGGCCTGGTGGCGACGGTCGTCGAGGCGTATCGGAGCCTGCCCGACAAGCTCGCCGACGCGCTGCTCAGGGCGTCCGGCACCGACACCGTCACCACCGGCCTCACGGGCTGGTACGCCGCCGCTGCAGTCGGGGCGCTGCTGAGCGTCGCGGCGAGCGCGGCCGCGGTCGCCCTCGTGCCCCAGTGGCCGGAGATGGGCACCCGCTATGACGCGCCCACGGGCGCCAGCGCGGCGGATGCCCACGACGCGGCGCCGAAGGAGAACATCGACATCTGGAAGGCCCTCGACGAGGGCCGTGACCCCACCGCCTAGACTGCGGCACGCAAGCGCAGATCCGACGAAGGAGCACTCCCCATGGCTGCTGGCCACGGCAACACCCCCGCTGCTTGGACCGCGGTGTCGGTCGCGATGCTCGGCTTCGTGGTGGGCAGCGTCGCCCTGCTCCAGGTCCCGACCCAGATGACGCTGCTCTGGATCGGCCTCATCGTCGCGACGCTCGCGTTCCCGCTCTTCCTCGTGCTGTCCAAGCTCGGCTTCCACAGCTCCGAGCACTGATCCCGGGCCGGGCCGCGCCCGGTCCGACCTCTGGGCACCGGCCCCTCGCGGGCTGGTCCCGGGTGAGAGGGTTGTTGCATGCCTGCGACCGGTTCCGTGCTCGACGACATCGTCGCGGGCGTCCGTGAGGACCTCGCGCGCCGCGAGGCCGACCTGCCGCTGTCCGAGCTGCTCGCGCACCTCGCCGACGCGCCGGCGCCGCGTGACCCGATGCCGCACTTCCGCGCTCGCGGCTCGAGCGTCATCGCCGAGGTCAAGCGGCGCAGCCCGAGCAAGGGCGACCTCGCCGACATCCCCGACCCGGCGGTGCTCGCGACGGCGTACGCCCGTGGTGGTGCGGCGGCGATCTCGGTGCTCACCGAGGAGCGTCGCTTCGGCGGCAGCCTGGCCGACCTGCGGGCGGTCCGCGCCGCGGTCGACACCCCGATCCTGCGCAAGGACTTCATCGTCGAGACCTACCAGCTCGTCGAGGCACGGGCCGCGGGCGCCGACCTGGCGCTGCTGATCGTCGCGGCGCTCGACGACGACACGCTGCGCCGCCTCCACGACGAGGCGAGCGAGCTCGGCCTCACCGTGCTCGTGGAGGTGCACGACGAGGCCGAGACCGAGCGCGCGCTCGCGCTGGACGCCGAGCTGATCGGCGTCAACAGCCGCAACCTCAAGACCCTCGAGGTCGACGCGGACGTCTTCGGCCGCCTCGCGCCCCAGATCCATGCCGACGTCGTCAAGGTCGCCGAGAGCGGTATCACCGGCGTCGCCGACGTCGAGCGCTTCGTCTCCGAGGGAGCAGGCGTGGTGCTGGTCGGCGAGGCACTGGTCAAGGACGGCGACCCCGAGGCCGCCGTACGTGCGATGACAGGAGTGACGGCACCGTGAGCCAGCAGACGACCCAGCCCGTGAAGTACGACGCCGACGAGCGCGGCTACTTCGGCCAGACGTGGGGCGGGCGCTTCATGCCCGAGGCCCTCGTCGCCGCGCTGGACGAGCTGACCGACGCCTGGCAGGACGCGATGGCCGATCCCGCCTTCGTGAGCGAGTTCGAGCGCGTGCTGCGCGACTACGCCGGCACCCCGAGCCGGCTCTACCACGCCGAGAGGCTCTCGCGGACCGTCGGCGCCCGGGTGCTGCTCAAGCGCGAGGACCTCAACCACACCGGTGCCCACAAGATCCGCAACGTGATGGGTCAGGCGCTGCTCACCAAGCGGATGGGCAAGACGCGCGTCATCGCCGAGACCGGTGCCGGCCAGCACGGCGTCGCCAGCGCCACCGCGGCGGCCTACTTCGACCTGGACTGCACCGTCTACATGGGCGCCGTCGACACCCGTCGCCAGGCGCTCAACGTCGCCCGCATGCAGCTGCTCGGCGCCAAGGTCGTCCCCGTCGAGTCCGGCAGTGCGACGCTGAAGGACGCCATCAACGAGGCCATGCGCGACTGGGTCGCCAGCGTCGACCGCACCGCCTACCTCTTCGGCACCGCGGCCGGCCCGCACCCCTTCCCGAGCATGGTCCGTGACTTCTGCCGCGGCATCGGCGACGAGGCGCGCCAGCAGTGCCTCGACCAGTACGGCGTGCTGCCGGACGCGGTCGCGGCGTGCGTGGGTGGCGGCTCCAACGCGATCGGCCTCTTCACCGCCTTCCTCGAGGACGAGGGCGTGGAGATCCACGGCTTCGAGCCCGGGGGAGACGGCGTGGAGACGGGTCGCCACGCGGCCACCATCCACGCCGGAGAGGCCGGTGTGCTGCACGGTGCGCGCACCTACGTCCTCCAGGACGAGGACGGCCAGACCGTGGAGTCCCACTCCATCTCCGCCGGCCTCGACTACCCCGGTGTCGGGCCGCAGCACTCGTGGCTCGCGGCCCTCGGGCGGGCGACGTACACGCCCGTCACGGACGCCCAGGCCATGGAGGCCATGGCGCTGCTGAGCCGCACCGAGGGCATCATCCCGGCGATCGAGACCGCGCACGCGGTCTACGGCGCGCTCGACGTGGCCCGCCGCCTGGGGGCCGAGAAGGGCCCCGACGCCACGGTGATCATCAACCTGAGCGGTCGCGGCGACAAGGACATGGGCACCGCCATCGAGTGGTTCGGTCTCGGCGACGCCGACGGCGAGGCCGAGCCGGTCGTCGCGACGGCGCCGGGGGAGGAGGCCTGATGGGCTCGACCCCCACCTCGACCACGCAGGCGTTCGACAAGGCCCGCGCCGAGAGCCGCTCGGCCCTCGTGGGCTACCTGCCCGCCGGTTTCCCGAGCGTCGAGGGCTCGATCACGGCCCTGCGCGCGATGGTCGAGGCCGGGTGCGACGTGATCGAGATCGGCCTGCCCTACAGCGACCCCGTCATGGACGGGCCCACCATCCAGGCCGCCGCGCAGCAGGCGCTCGAGCGCGGCGTCCGCACCGCTGACGTCCTGCGCGTGGTCGAGGCGGTCGCCGAGACGGGTGTGCCGACCCTCGTCATGACCTACTGGAACCCGATCGAGCGCTACGGCGTGGAGCGGTGGGCGAGCGACCTGGCGAAGGCCGGGGGTGCCGGGATGATCACGCCCGACATCACGCCGGACCACGGGTCTGCGTGGATCGACGCGGCTGACGCGCACGACCTCGACAAGGTGTTCCTGGTCGCCCCCAGCTCCACCGACGACCGGATCGCGATGACGGCCGCCGAGAGCCGGGGCTTCGTCTACGCCGCCGCGGTCATGGGCGTCACCGGTGCCCGTGACGCGAGCTCCGACCTCGCGGGGCCGCTCGTGGGGCGGGTTCGTGCCAGCGGTGACATCCCTGTCGCGGTCGGCATCGGAGTCAGCAACGGCGACCAGGCGGCCGACGTGGCCGCCTACGCCGACGGCGTGATCGTCGGCTCGGCGTTCGTGCGCTGCCTGCTCGACCACGCCGACGACGAGGCGGCAGGCCTCGAGGCGCTGCGCGCGCTGACCACCGACCTGGCCGAGGGCGTACGCCGTGGCGCGAGGTAGGGCCCTCGCGGGACTCGCGCTGCTCGGGCTGCTGGCCGCCTGCGGCGGCGAGGCCGGGGCGGGACCGGGTGCGGCCAGCGGCGAGCTCTCCGGCACCGTGCTCGACCCGCCCTTCGAGGTCGACCCCACCCCGCTGGTCGACACCAGCGGAGCGGCGTACAGCCTGACCGAGGACACCGACAAGGACCTCACGCTGGTCTTCTTCGGCTACACCAACTGCCCCGACATCTGCGGCCAGGTGATGGCGACCCTCGCGGGCACGCTCGCCCGGCTCGACGACGAGCAGAAGGAGCGCGTCGACGTGGTCTTCGTGACCACCGACCCGGCCCGTGACACGGGCGAGGTCGTCGAGAACTACGTCAGCGCCTTCGACGACAGCATCGTCGGCGTGACCGGTCCGCTCGACGACATCATCGGCGTGGCGCGCAGCATGGCCGTCGCGGTCGACCAGGGCGAGAAGCTGCCGAGCGGCGGCTACGAGGTCACCCACGGGACCCGGGTCCTGGCCATCGACGCCGACGACGAGTCCACCATGATGTGGGACCAGGACGTCTCCCAGGCCGACCTCTACACCGACATCACCCTGCTGCTCGACGAAGGATGAGTGCCACCATGCTGCCCCTGCCGTCCCCGATGGTGGTCCTTATGTCCATCCCCAGCCCGTCGCAGGGCGTGTGGTACGCCGGGCCCGTGCCGATCCGCGGCTACGCGCTGAGCATCATCCTCGGCATCGTCTTCGCGATCTGGCTCGGCGAGCGCCGTTGGGTCGCCCGCGGCGGCAAGGCCGGCGACGTGAGCGACCTCGCGATCTGGGCGATCCCGTTCGGCCTGGTCGGCGGCCGGCTCTACCACGTCATCACCGACTGGGAGCTCTACTTCGGCGAGGGCCGGAACCCGGTCACGGCGCTCTACGTCTGGCGGGGCGGCCTCGGCATCTGGGGCGCGATCGCGCTGGGCATCGTGGGCATCTGGATCGGGGCGCGTCTGCGCGGGATCAAGCTCCTGCCGCTGCTCGACGCGCTGGCCCCGGGCGTCCTGGTCGCCCAGGCGCTGGGGCGGTGGGGCAACTGGTTCAACCAGGAGCTCTACGGCCGTCCGACCGACCTGCCGTGGGGCCTGGAGATCGACGTGGCGAACCGCCCGTCGCAGTACCTCGACGTCGCGACCTTCCACCCGGCCTTCCTCTACGAGTGCCTGTGGAACCTGGGCGCCTTCGCGGTGCTGATCTGGCTCGACCGCCGCTTCCGGCTCGGCCACGGCCGCGTCGCCGCGCTCTACGTCATGCTCTACACGGCCGGTCGCGGGTGGATCGAGAACCTGCGCATCGACGACGTGCAGATGGACGACGTCCTCGGCCTGCGGCTCAACGTGTGGACCTCGATCGTGCTCTTCGTCCTCGCGGCGATCTACTTCGCCGTCTCGGCCCGGCGCCACCCGGGCCGCGAGGAGGTCGTGCGCACCCGTGACCCGGACCCGGACCCGTCCGAGGGGGATGCCTCCGAGCGCTCCACGTCCGGTCCCACGGCCTGAAACACCCTGCGCCTGCGTCGTACGCCGGTGATAGGTTCCGTCCTGCTCGGGCCAACGTCGTCCCCAGCGGTAACGCCCACCCCCCAGCACGGCCGTGCCTCGCGCCCGGACTGCTGAGACGACGACGGGAGAACCAGTGTCTTCGACGCACGCGTTCCCGCCGAACTTCCCTCCGCCGCAGGGTCTCTACGACCCACGGCACGAGAAGGACGCCTGTGGTGTCGCCATGGTGGCGACCCTGACCGGTGAGGCCAGCCACGACATCGTGGCCAAGGCCCTCACCGCCCTGCGCAACCTCGACCACCGCGGTGCCGCCGGCGCCGAGGTCAACTCCGGCGACGGTGCCGGGATCCTGATGCAGGTGCCCGACGCGTTCCTGCGCGACGTCACCGACTTCGACCTGCCCCCGGCCAGGGCGTACGCCGTGGGCACCGCCTTCCTGCCCGGTGACGACGAGGCGGTCGCCGCCACCCGTCGCCGCATCGAGGAGATCGCCGACGAGGAGGGCCTCGCGGTCCTCGGCTGGCGCGAGGTCCCCGTCGACGACTCCACCCTCGGCGCGACCGCGCGCAGCGTGATGCCGCGCTTCGTCCAGCTCTTCGTGGCCGGCAAGGGCGCCCGGGTGACGGGCATGGCGCTCGAGCGCCTGGCCTTCTGCCTGCGCAAGCGCGCCGAGTCCGAGACCGACGTCTACTTCCCGTCGCTGTCCTCGCGCACGCTCGCCTACAAGGGCATGCTCACCACCGACCAGCTCGACCGGGTCTTCCCCGACCTGACCGACGAGCGGGTCGCCTCGGCGATGGCCGTGGTGCACTCCCGCTTCTCCACCAACACGTTCCCGAGCTGGCCGCTGGCCCACCCCTTCCGCTTCATCGCCCACAACGGCGAGATCAACACGGTGATGGGCAACCGCAACTGGATGCGTGCGCGCGAGGCGCTCCTCGAGAGCGACCTCATCCCCGGCGACCTCGAGCGGCTCTTCCCGATCTGCACCCCCGGCGCCTCGGACTCGGCGTCGTTCGACGAGGTGCTCGAGCTGCTCCACCTCGCCGGTCGCTCGCTGCCCCACGCGGTGCTGATGATGATCCCCGAGGCCTGGGAGAACCATCGCGAGATGGACGCCCAGCGCCGGGCGTTCTACGAGTTCCACTCGATGCTGATGGAGCCGTGGGACGGCCCCGCGTGCGTGGTGTTCACCGACGGCACGCAGGTCGGCGCCGTGCTCGACCGCAACGGCCTGCGTCCCTCGCGCTACTGGGTCACCGACGACGGTCTCGTCGTGCTCGCGTCCGAGGTCGGCGTGCTGGACCTCGACCCCGCCACGATCGTCCGCAAGGGCCGGCTCCAGCCCGGCAAGATGTTCCTCGTCGACACCGACGAGCACCGCATCATCGAGGACGAGGAGATCAAGGGCCAGCTCGCCACCGAGCAGCCCTACGACGAGTGGCTGCACGCCGGCCTCGTGCACCTCGACGACCTCGACGACCTCGAGCACATCGTCCACACGCACGCCTCGGTGACGCGGCGCCAGCAGATCTTCGGCTACACCGAGGAGGAGCTGCGCGTCCTGCTGAGCCCGATGGCCAACACCGGTGGCGAGGCGCTCGGCTCGATGGGCACCGACACGCCCATCGCCGCGCTCAGCGAGAAGCCGCGCCTGCTCTTCGACTACTTCTCGCAGCTGTTCGCGCAGGTCACCAACCCGCCGCTCGACGCGATCCGCGAGGAGCTCGTCACCTCGCTGAGCGGGTCGATCGGGCCCGAGGCCAACCTGCTGGAGCCGACGCCCGCGTCGTGCCGCCAGATCGTGCTGCCCTTCCCGGTCTTCTCCAACGACGACCTGGCCAAGATCCGCCACATCAACCGCAACGGCGACATGCCGGGCTTCCAGGTGCACATCGTGCGCGGCCTCTACGACGTCGCCGGGGGAGGGGAGGCACTCGCCGCCCGCCTCGACGAGCTGTGCGCCGAGGTCTCGGCCGCCATCGCCGACGGGGCGCGGATCATCGTGCTGTCGGACCGCCACTCCACCGCGGACCTGGCGCCCATCCCGTCGCTGCTCCTCACCGGCGCGGTCCACCACCACCTGGTGCGCGAGAAGACCCGCACCCAGGTCGGGCTGCTGGTCGAGGCCGGCGACGTCCGCGAGGTGCACCACGTGGCGCTCCTCGTCGGCTACGGCGCCGCGGCGGTCAACCCCTACCTCGCCATGGAGTCGGTCGAGGACCTCGCCCGCGAGGCCTACTACGTCAAGGTCGACGCCGAGAAGGCCGTCGCCAACCTCATCAAGGCGCTCGGCAAGGGCGTGCTCAAGGTGATGTCGAAGATGGGCGTCTCCACGGTCGCGTCCTACACCGGGGCGAAGATCTTCGAGGCCGTCGGCCTGTCGCAGGCCGTCATCGACCGCTACTTCACCGGTACGACGTCCAAGCTCGGCGGCATCGAGCTCGAGACGATCGCCGAGGAGGTCTCGCGCCGCCACGCCATGGCGTACCCCCGCGGCGGCATCGCGCCGGCGCACCGTGAGCTGAGCATCGGCGGCGAGTACCAGTGGCGCCGCGAGGGCGAGCCGCACCTGTTCGACCCCGAGACCGTCTTCCGGCTCCAGCACTCCACGCGCACCGGCAGCTACGACGTCTTCAAGCAGTACACCGACCGGGTGAACGAGCAGTCGCAGCGCCTGATGACCCTGCGCGGTCTCTTCACCTTCAAGGACGGCGTGCGCGAGCCCATCGACATCGAGGAGGTGGAGCCGGTCTCGGAGATCGTGAAGCGCTTCTCCACCGGTGCGATGTCCTACGGCTCGATCAGCAAGGAGGCGCACGAGACGCTCGCGATCGCCATGAACCGGCTGGGCGGCAAGTCCAACACCGGTGAGGGCGGCGAGGACCCCGACCGGCTCCACGACCCCGAGCGCCGCTCGTCGATCAAGCAGGTGGCCTCGGGACGCTTCGGTGTCACGTCGGAGTACCTCACCAACGCCGACGACATCCAGATCAAGATGGCGCAGGGCGCCAAGCCCGGCGAGGGCGGCCAGCTGCCCGGCCACAAGGTCTACCCGTGGGTCGCCAAGACCCGGCACTCCACGCCCGGCGTGGGCCTGATCAGCCCGCCGCCGCACCACGACATCTACTCGATCGAGGACCTCGCGCAGCTGATCCACGACCTCAAGAACGCGAACCCGTCCGCGCGGGTGCACGTCAAGCTCGTCTCCGAGGTCGGCATCGGCACGGTCGCGGCGGGCGTCTCCAAGGCGCACGCCGACGTGGTGCTGGTCTCCGGCCACGACGGAGGCACCGGTGCGTCCCCGCTCACCTCGCTCAAGCACGCGGGCGGTCCGTGGGAGCTCGGCCTCGCCGAGACCCAGCAGACGCTGCTGCTCAACGGGCTGCGTGACCGGATCGTGGTGCAGGCCGACGGCCAGCTCAAGACCGGACGCGACGTCATGATCGCCGCGCTGCTCGGCGCCGAGGAGTACGGCTTCGCCACCGCACCGCTGGTCGTCAGCGGCTGCATCATGATGCGCGTGTGCCACCTCGACACCTGTCCGGTGGGCGTGGCGACGCAGAACCCGGTCCTGCGCGAGCGCTTCAGCGGACAGGCCGACTACGTCGTGAACTTCTTCGAGTTCATCGCCCAGGAGGTCCGCGAGCTGCTCGCCGAGCTCGGCTTCCGCACCCTCGACGAGGCGGTCGGCCAGGTCGGGACGCTCGACGTCGGCCGTGCGGTCGACCACTGGAAGGCCGCAGGTCTCGACCTGACGCCGATCCTCCACCAGGCCTCGCGCCACGGTGAGTTCGGCCAGTTCGAGGACCAGGACCTGCGCCACACGCGCAGCCAGGACCACGGCCTCGACAAGGCGCTCGACAACGAGCTCATCGCCATCGCCGCCCCTGCGCTGGAGTCCGGTGAGCCGGTGCGTGCCCAGGTCGCGATCCGCAACGTCAACCGCACCGTCGGCACGATGCTCGGCCACGAGGTCACCAAGCGCTACCGCGGCGACGGGCTGCCCGAGGGCACGATCGACATCACCCTCACCGGCTCTGCCGGCCAGTCCTTCGGCGCGTTCGTGCCGCGGGGCGTCACGCTGCGCCTCGAGGGCGACGCCAACGACTACGTCGGCAAGGGGCTCTCGGGCGGGCGCATCGTCGTACGCCCCGACCGGTCCGCGACCTTCGAGGCGGGCGAGCAGATCATCGCCGGCAACACGATCGGCTACGGCGCCACGTCGGGCCAGATCTTCCTCAGCGGCCGCGCGGGCGAGCGGTTCTGCGTCCGCAACTCCGGTGCCAGCGCGGTCGTCGAGGGTGTGGGCGACCACGCCTGCGAGTACATGACCGGCGGCGTCGTCGTGGTCCTCGGCCCGACCGGCCGCAACATCGCGGCCGGCATGTCCGGCGGCTACGCCTTCGTCCTCGACCTCGACGAGGCCCGGGTCAACCCCGAGCTGGTCGACCTCTCGCCGGTCACCGGCAAGGCGGTCGAGGAGCTGAAGAGCCTGGTCGAGCAGCACGCGGAGGAGACCGGCTCCGCCGTCGCTGCCGCGCTGCTCGCCGACTGGGACGCATCGCTCGCGCGCTTCACCGAGATCATGCCGCGCGACTTCAAGCGCGTCCTCGACGCGCGCGAGGAGGCGCTGGCCGACGGCCTCGACGAGGACCAGGCCAATGCGCGCATCATGGAGGTGCTCCATGGCTGAGCGTCCCCACCACGACAGGTCCGACCGGAAGAAGGTGACGCACGATGGCTGATCCCAAGGGTTTCCTCAAGCACGGCCGCGAGGTCGCCTCGCGCCGTGACGTCGCCGAGCGCGTGCACGACTGGAACGAGGTCTACCCCGACGGGGTCGGCCGCGCGCTCCTGCCGATCATCACGACCCAGGCGGGACGCTGCATGGACTGCGGCATCCCCTTCTGCCACCAGGGCTGTCCGCTGGGCAACATCATCCCGGAATGGAACGACCTGGTCTGGCGCGACGACTGGGACGGCGCGATGGACCGCCTCCACGCGACCAACAACTTCCCGGAGTTCACCGGTCGGCTGTGCCCGGCGCCGTGCGAGACCGCCTGCGTGCTCGGCATCAACCAGGACCCGGTGACGATCAAGAACGTCGAGGTCTCGATCATCGACCGCGCCTGGGGCTCGGGCTACGTCCGTCCCCAGCCGCCGGAGTGGCTCTCGGGCAAGACGGTCGCCGTCATCGGCTCCGGCCCTGCCGGTCTCGCCGCTGCCCAGCAGCTGACCCGCGCCGGTCACACGGTCGCGGTCTACGAGCGCGCCGACAAGATCGGCGGGCTGCTGCGCTACGGCATCCCCGAGTTCAAGATGGAGAAGAAGCACCTCGACCGGCGCCTGGACCAGATGCGGCGTGAGGGCACCGTCTTCCGTGCCGGGGTCGACGTCGGCGGTGACCTCACCGGCCCGCAGCTCCTGGCGCGCTACGACGCGGTCGTGCTCGCCATGGGCGCGACCGACGCCCGCGACCTCCCGACCACCGGGCGCGAGCTCGGCGGCATCCACCAGGCGATGGAGTTCCTGCCCCAGGCCAACCGTGTCGCGCTGGGGGAGGCTCCGACCCTCGACGGCTCGGACCAGATCCTGGCCACGGACAAGGACGTCGTCATCATCGGTGGCGGCGACACCGGTGCCGACTGCCTCGGCACCTCGATCCGCCAGGGCGCGCGCTCGATCACGCAGCTGGAGATCATGCCGCGACCCGGCGAGGACCGGCCCACGGGCCAGCCGTGGCCGACGTACCCCATGACCTTCAAGGTCTCCTCCGCCCACGAGGAGGGCGGCGAGCGTGTCTACGCCGTGTCCACGCAGGAGTTCGTGGGCGACGCCGACGGCAACGTCGCCGGGCTGCGCCTGGTCGAGGTCGACGCGAAGTTCCAGCCCGTCGAGGGCACCGAGCGCGAGATCCCGGCGCAGCTGGTGCTGCTCGCGATGGGCTTCGTCGGTCCGGAGAAGGCGGGCCTGGTCGAGCAGCTCGAGGTGGACCTCGACGAGCGCGGCAACGTCCGTCGCGACGAGTCGTACGCCTCCTCGGTCCCCGGCGTCTTCGTCGCCGGCGACGTGGGTCGCGGCCAGTCGCTCATCGTGTGGGCCATCGCCGAGGGACGCAGCGCCGCCGCGTCGGTCGACGCCTACCTCACCGGCTCCACGACGCTGCCCGCGCCGATCAAGCCGCACGAGCGCCCGCTGGTGGTCTGAACTCCGCTGCGAGCCGGCCAGCCCTTGTAACGCCGGGTTGGTGCTTGTTCTACCCATGCTCTGCAGGGGTGCCTACAAGTACCAACCCGGCGTTACAGGCGTTTTGGGCGCGTGACCCTTTGGATCGTTCCAAGGTCCGCTAGGCTGACGTACGTGCGTAGAGCCAAGATCGTCTGCACCCTCGGTCCCGCGGTGAACACCCCCGAAGGGATCCGAGCCCTCGTCGACGCCGGGATGGACGTCGCCCGGCTCAACATGAGCCACGGCGCGTACGCCGACCACGAGGCGGTCTACCGCTTGGTGCGGCAGGCCTCCGACGACACCGGGCACGCGATCGGCGTCTTCGCCGACCTGCAGGGGCCCAAGATCCGGCTGGAGACCTTCGGCGACGGCCCGGTCAAGCTCCGCAAGGGCGCGACCTTCACCATCACCACGCGTGATGTCGTGGGCGACGTGCACCAGTGCGGCACGACCTACAAGGGCCTGCCCGGAGACGTGAAGCCGGGCGACCCGCTGCTCATCGACGACGGCAAGGTCCGCCTGAAGGTCGTCTCCGTCGACGACACCGACGTGGTCACCGAGGTGGTCGTGCCGGGCAAGGTGTCCAACAACAAGGGCATCAACCTGCCGGGCGTGGCCGTCTCCGTGCCGGCCCTGTCGGACAAGGACACCGAGGACCTGCGCTGGGCTCTGCACCTCGGCGTCGACTTCATCGCCCTGAGCTTCGTGCGGTCCGGCGAGGACGCCGCCGACGTGCGCAAGGTGATGGAGGAGGAAGACATCTTCGTCCCGATCATCGCCAAGATCGAGAAGCCGCAGGCGCTGGAGAACATCGACGCCATCATCGACGCCTTCGACGGCATCATGGTCGCGCGCGGCGACCTCGGCGTGGAGTGCCCGCTCGAGGACGTCCCGGTCCACCAGAAGCTGCTGGTCGACAAGGCGCGCGCCAACGCCAAGCCGGCCATCGTGGCCACGCAGATGCTCGAGTCGATGATCTCCGCCCCGGCGCCGACGCGCGCCGAGGCCTCGGACGTCGCCAATGCCGTCCTCGACGGCGCCGACGCCGTGATGCTCTCCGGCGAGACGTCGGTGGGGGAGTACCCCATCGAGGCGGTCAGCACGATGGCGCGCATCATCGCCTCCACCGAGAACCACGGCCTCTCCCACATGGCCGAGGTGACCTGGTCGCCGCGCACCCGCGGCGGCGTGATCGCCAAGGCCGCAGCCGAGGTCGCCGAGAGCGTCGGAGCCAAGTACGTCGTCGCGTTCACCGCGAGCGGTGACTCGGCCCGGCGCCTGGCCCGCTACCGCGGCCACATCCCGGTGCTGGCCTTCACCACCACCGACCGCGTGCGCTCCCAGCTCTCGCTGACGTGGGGGATCGAGACGTTCAAGACCGGCGAGGTCGAGCACACCGACGAGATGGTCCGCCAGGTCGACGAGGCGCTCCTCGACATCGGCCGGGTCAAGGAGGGCGAGCTCGTGGTCCTCATCGCCGGCAGCCCGCCCGGGATCCCCGGGTCGACCAACGCGATGCGCATCCACCGGATGGGTGACGCGATCAACGAGGTGGCCCCGGCCTACCGTCGGCGCTGAGTCAGGTCTTCGGGCCCGAGGGGCCCTGGACGCCGCTGGATTTCGAGACGGGGTGAGGGGAACGCCTGGATGACCTCGGCCTGCCAGTCCTCCAGCGCGATGAGCCACTCGTGCTTGCGGCCGGGGCCGTGCTGGGGGAACAGGCAGGGCCAGTGCTTCCAGCTCGACTGGACCACCACACCCGGTGCCCGCACGTGCCCCATCCGTCCCGCCGGATGAACTTCTCGACGGGTGGGGTCGGAGTGCATCTGCCGATGCTGACCGACCCCACTGACAGTGCCCCGGGTGAGATTCGAACTCACACTGGATGGTGTTTGAGACCACTCTCTCTGCCGTTGGAGTACCGGGGCTGAATCGGCGTCGAAACCCTAGCCGACTAGCCTTGCGGCCGTGACCCAGCCCGCTGACTCCCGCCCCCCGTCCGAGGACGTACGCCGTGTGGTGATCGCCGAGGACGAGGCCCTGATCCGCATGGACCTCGCCGAGATGCTGGGCGAGGAGGGCTACGAGGTCGTCGGTCAGGCCGGCGACGGTCAGAGGGCCATCGAGCTGGCTCGCGAGCTGCGTCCCGACCTCGTGATCCTCGACGTCAAGATGCCCGTGCTCGACGGCATCGCGGCAGCGGAGGTCATCGCGAGCGAGCGCATCGCCCCCGTCGTGATCCTCACCGCCTTCTCCCAGCGCGACCTGGTGGCGCGGGCACGCGACGCCGGGGCAATGGCGTACCTGGTCAAGCCGTTCCAGCGCGGGGACCTCGTACCCGCCATCGAGATGGCCGTGAGTCGCTACGCCGAGATCAGCGTGCTGGAGCAGGAGGTCTCCGACCTCCAGGAGTCGCTCGCCACGCGCAAGTCGGTCGACCGCGCGAAGGGCGTGCTCCAGGAGAAGCTCGGCCTCAGCGAGCCCGATGCCTTTCGCTGGATCCAGAAGACCGCCATGGACCTGCGCCTGTCGATGAAGCAGGTGGCCGACGGAGTGGTGGAGCACGGCCCGCAGACCGGCCCCGGCTCTTCCTGAGCCCACGCCGGTGGTGGTCGGGCCCGAGAGAGACTGAACTGTTACCAAGCGTGTCCGCCACTTGTGTCGTGGGAGACGCCGAGGTGGCTATGCTCCGGTCCGACGAGTGTCACTGGACACTCGCTTGACGGGAGTAGAGCGTTGCGACTGCGACTGTTGGCCTGGTTCGCCGCTGGATTGGCCTTCCTGATGATGGTGCTGTCTCCGCTGGCTGCACTGGCGGACGACACGACCGAGCCTGCGGAGCCCTCGTCCACGACGACCTCGACGGAGGAGCCTGACGACCAGGGGGGCGACGGCGAGACCGTCGAGCCGCCGGACGGCCCCTACATCACCGTGGTCCTCCAGGACTCCGCCAACGACGACGCGCCCATCGTCGGCGTCACGCTGACGGTGACGGCCGAGGACGGCACCGAGGTCGGCTCGGCAGTGACCAACGACGAGGGTCGGGTCATCATCGAGACCCCCGAGCGCGGGGCCTACGAGGTCGAGCTCGACCAGGACACCCTGCCCGACGGGACCGAGCTCAGCGATCCCGACGACGCCTCCATCACGATCCAGGTGAGGTTCGACGGCCCCAACCCCGGACTCTTCCCCATCGGGGTCGAGGAGGTCGTCGCGGTGCCCTTCACCGATCGCCTCGTCACTGCCCTGACGTCGGGCGTCAAGTTCGGCCTGATCGTGGCGCTGGCCGCCCTCGGCCTCTCGCTGATCTTCGGCACCACCGGTCTCACCAACTTCGCGCACGGCGAGCTGATCACCTTCGGAGCGGTGATGACCTACGTCGCCAACCGCGGCTTCGGCCTGCCGGTGATCCTCTCCGGTGTGCTGGCCGTCGTGGTGTCGGCGCTGTTCGGGTGGGTGCAGGAACGTGGGCTGTGGCGACCACTGCGCAGACGTGGCACCGGTCTGATCGCGATGATGATCGTCTCGATCGGGCTCGGGCTCCTGCTCCGCAACTCCTTCCAGTACTCCATCGGGAGCGCGCGACAGTCGTTGAGCCAGTACGTCAGCCAGGGACGCCGTGACTACGGCTTCATCAGCCTGGCCGACAAGGAGCTCGCGATCATCGGCATCGCCCTCGTCACCATCACCATCTCGTGCGTGCTTCTGATGAAGACCCGCCTCGGCAAGGCCATGCGCGCCGTCTCCGACAACCCGGCCCTGTCGGCGTCGTCCGGCATGAAGGTCGACAGCGTCATCGGCGCCGTCTGGATCCTGGGCACGGCCCTCACCGGACTCGCCGGCGTGCTGCTCGCCATCAACAGCCAGGTCAACTTCCTGATGGGGTTCAAGCTGCTCCTGCTGGTGTTCGCCGCGGTCACGCTCGGTGGCCTCGGCACCATCTGGGGAGCCCTCTTCGGGTCGATGATCATCGGGATCATGGTGGAGGTCGGTCCGCTCTTCGGCGTGCCGTCGTCGATCAAGGAGGTCGGTGCCCTCGTCGTGCTGATCCTGGTCCTGCTCCTGCGACCGCAGGGCATCCTCGGGCGTCGCGAGCGGATCGGGTGAGACAGATGAGCGACCACCGACCACACGTCCTGTCGACTCCCCGCGAACGGAGCACCCGCCCATGAGCGCCACGACCCACGAGCCGACCACCGCACCCGCGCTGCGCCCCAAGCGGACCCACCCCGCGGCGATCGCGTCGGCGGTCCTCGGTGTGGCCGGCCTGACGCTCACCGCGGGCATCGCCTCGCCGTTCGCCCTCTGGAAGGGCAAGCAGGCGATCACGGCGATCGAGGCAGACCCGGACGACTACGAGGGGCGCGGCCTCGCGAACCTCGGTCGGGTGCTCGGGCTCCTCGGCACCGTGCTACTCGTCACGTGGCTGGTCCTCGGACTGTTCACCAACGTGCTCCCGGTCGACATCGGCCAGGTCTTCAAGACGGCGCTGAACCAGGCCCTCGGGCCCAACGCGATCGTCTTCGCGCTCGCCGCGATCGGCCTCAACGTCCACTTCGGCTACACCGGGCTGCTCAACTTCGGCCAGGCCGGCTTCATGGCGGTCGGGGCCTACGGCCTCGCGGTGAGCGTCGTGACGTTCGACATCGGGTTCTGGCCCGCGGTGGGGATCTCGCTGCTCGCCCCGGTCCTGCTCGCGATCCTCCTCGGAGTGCCGACGCTGCGACTCCGGGCCGACTACCTGGCCATCGCGACCATCGCCACGGCCGAGATCCTGCGGCTCACCTTCGGCTCGGTCGAGATGTCGGACACGCTGGGCGGGTCCAACGGGCTCACCGGCTACGCCGGCACGTTCCAGGAGCTCAACCCCTTCGAGTCGCGCCTCGACCTCGGCTTCGTGGCGTTCAGCGCCCGCGACACCTGGTCGGTGCTCGTGGGATGGAGCATGGTCGCGATCTGCCTCCTCATCGTCTGGGCGCTGATGCGCAGCCCGTGGGGCCGCGTGCTGCGGTCGATCCGCGAGGACGAGGACGCCGTACGCTCGCTCGGCAAGAACGTCTTCGCCTACAAGATGCAGGCGCTCGTCCTCGGCGGAGTGTTCGGTGGCCTCGCCGGCCTGTTCCTCGCCCTCAAGCAGGCCTCGGTCGTCCCGACCGACTACTCGACCAACGTGACGTTCTTCGCCTACACCGCCCTGCTGATCGGCGGTGCGGCACGGGTCCTGGGACCGGTCGTCGGGGCGATGATCTTCTGGTTCCTGATCTCCGGTCTCGGTTCCTTCCTCGGCCAGGCCACCTCCGGCATCGACCCGCTCGTGCCGACGTGGATCATGGACAACACCCAGTCCAGCCTCGTGCGCTTCATCGCCACCGGGCTCGGCCTCATGCTGCTGATGATCTTCCGACCACAGGGGATCTTCGGCGACCGAAGGGAAATCGCGATCGATGAGCGCTGACACCGAACCGGCCCGGCCCTCCGCCGCCGCGCCGCGTCCTGACCTGAGCGGTCTCGAGCCCCGACCGGGCGTGCCGAAGCCCGACCCCATCGTCAAGGGCGACGGCATCCGCCGCACCTTCGGTGGCCTGGCGGCCGTCGACGTGGAGCACATCGAGATCCAGCGTGGCGTGATCACCGCCCTGATCGGGCCCAACGGCGCGGGCAAGACCACGCTGTTCAACCTGCTGACCGGCTTCGACATGCCCGACTCGGGCGAGTGGAGCTTCAACGGCACGTCGCTGCAGCGGGTCGCCCCCTACAAGGTCGCCCGGCTGGGCATGGTCCGCACCTTCCAGCTGACCAAGGTGCTCGCCAAGCTCACCGTGATCGAGAACATGCGCCTGGGAGCCACCGGCCAGAGGGGCGAGAAGTTCTGGTCAGCCGCACTGCCGTTCCTCTGGCGCAGCCAGGAGGAGTCCAACACCCGACGCGCCGACGACCTGCTGGCGCGCTTCAAGCTCGACGCCAAGCGCGAGGACTTCGCCGGGTCGCTCTCCGGTGGGCAGCGCAAGCTGCTCGAGATGGCGCGCGCCCTGATGGTCGACCCCGAGCTCATCATGCTGGACGAGCCGATGGCCGGGGTGAACCCGGCTCTCAAGCAGTCCCTGCTGGGCCACGTGAAGTCCCTGCGCGACGAGGGCCGCACGGTGCTCTTCGTCGAGCACGACATGGACATGGTCCGCGACATCTCGGACTGGGTCATCGTGATGGCCCAGGGCCAGATCGTGGCCGAGGGCACGCCGTCCGAGGTGATGAGCAACCCGGCCGTGATCGACGCCTACCTCGGCGCCCACCACGACACGGACCTGACCGAGCTCGACGAGCACGAGCTGGAGTCGGAGGCCGAGGCCGAGCTGGACCACGAGACCTCGACGGCGTCAGACGAGCACAGGAAGGACGCGCCATGAACGAGGCCGACAACACCACCAAGGAGCGCGAGGCCCACCTCGCCGCTGCGGGTGAGGCCGTCCTGCGCGCCGACGCCCTGCGCGGCGGCTACCTCCCCGGGGTCGACATCCTCAACGGCGCCGACCTCTACTGCAACAAGGGCGAGCTCGTCGGGATCATCGGCCCCAACGGCGCCGGCAAGTCCACCTTGCTCAAGGCGCTGTTCGGACTGGTCAAGGTGCGCACCGGGTCGGTGACCCTGGAGGGTCGCGACATCACCAACATGCGCGCCGACCAGCTGGTGACGGCCGGCATCGGCTTCGTCCCGCAGTCCAACAACGTGTTCCCCAGCCTGACCATCGAGGAGAACCTCGAGATGGGCTGCTACCAGGCTCCCAAGAAGTTCTCCGAGCGCTTCGACTTCGTCACCGACATCTTCCCGAGGCTGGGAGACCGCCGCAAGCAGCGTGCGGGCTCCCTGTCCGGTGGTGAGCGTCAGATGGTCGCGATGGGACGTGCGCTGATGATGGCGCCGTCGGTGCTCCTCCTCGACGAGCCCTCGGCGGGTCTGTCACCTGTCCTCCAGGACGAGGTCTTCGTGCAGACGCGCAACATCAACCGGGCCGGGGTCTCGGTGATCATGGTCGAGCAGAACGCCCGCCGCTGCCTCCAGATCTGCGACCGCGGCTACGTCCTCGACCACGGGCGCAACGCCTACACCGGCACGGGCAGGTCGCTGGGCAGCGACCCCAAGGTCATCCAGCTCTACCTCGGCACGCTGGGCGCCGCGGCGAGCTAGACCACCAGCGACGTACGACGCAGCACGGCCCGGGATCCTCGATCCCGGGCCGTCGTGGTTCCTGCTGTCGACCGGCCCTGAAATGACCTCCGGCCCGAGACCGTGAGGTCTCGGGCCGGAGGCTTTGCTCAGGTGCGGTCAGACCGGATCAGATCTGGCCCTCGATGTACTCGACCGGAGCGATCTGGTTCTTGGCGTCGTACTCGTAGATGCCGATCGAGGCAGCCGTCGGGCTGCCCGTCTCACCGAGCTCGATGGGGCCGGAGGCACCGTCGAAGTCGATGTCCTCACCAGCCTCGAGGAGCTCGACGCAGGCGGCGAAGTCGGTGCACTTCTCGCCCTCGGTCGTCACACCCGGGATCTCGAGCGCCAGCGCCTCGGCGTTGTCGCTCTCGGCCGCGACGGCAGCCAGCGCAGAGACGATGACCGCGTCGTACGACTCAGCCGCATACGCGAACGAGTCGAGCTCGGGGTCGATCTCCAGCAGGCGGTCCTGGAACTCGCCACCGCTGTCGGCGCCGGGGATGGTGCCCTTGGTGCCCTCGAGCGTGCCCCGCGGAAGCGGAGTCGACCCGGCCGGGCTGTAGTCGGCGGTGTTGCCGTCGACGAAGTAGGTGTCGATGTCCTGCGGGCCGGCACCGGCGGTGATCAGCTGCGGGATGATCGTCGCCGTCTCCTCGAAGCCGATCAGCACGAGCGCGTCGCCACCGGCGGCGGCGATCTCGTCGACCTGCGAGTCGAACGACTGGGCGTTCTCACCGTAGAAGACCGTCGCGGCCACCGAGCTGCCGGCGCCCTCGAGGTTCTTCGTGATCTCGTCCACGAGGGTCTCGCCGTAGGCGTCCTGTCGCGACAGGATGGCGACGTTCGACTTGCCGTCCTGGATCAGCAGGTTGGCCATGACCGCACCCTGGAGGATGTCGGAGGGGGCCGTGCGGAAGTAGAGGTCAGGCTCGGCGTAGTCGCCCTCGTCGAAGGCGGTCGAGGTGTTGGCGGGCGAGAACATCACGCGACCGGCGGCCTGGATGGCGTCGATGACGGTGAGCGAGACGCCGGACGAGGCTGCTCCGACGATCACGTCGGACCCCTCGGCGATCAGCTGGTCGGTCTCGGCCGGCGCGATGCCGGAGTCGGCGTCACCGGAGTCGCCGCGCACGTGCACGACGTCCTGGCCGAGAACGCCACCGGCCTCGTTGATCTCCTGGACGGCGAGGTCGACACCCGCGAACTCGGGCGGGCCGAGGAAGGCGAGGCTGCCGGTCTCGGGGAGCAGCGACCCGAAGGTCAGCGTGCCGTCCCCCTCGGGTGCAGCGGACTCGGTCTCCGAGCTCTCGCCGCCAGCGTCGGGGGTGTCGGTGTCGTCGCCGTCGGATCCGCACGCGGCGAAAACAAACAGGCTGGCGACGGCCGCGGCCGCGACGCGGGTACGTCGGTTGGTGGTGCGCTTCATGCGTCCTCCGGTTCTTGCCGGCTCCGGTCGGAGCCATGGGGCTTTGACGGAACGGTAGTGCGGACGCCTCTCATGGGCGAGCATGTTGGCGCAACTCCGCGGTTCGTAGCCGTTTCGTTACCTCTGGGAGAACTTCTTCCCTGTCGTGCGCGAGGCCGCGAACGACGGGGCGGGCGTCCGGGGCGGGACCGACCTCCGCGTAGCGTGAGCGGGAGCCCGGACGATAAGGTCGCTCGGGTGTGGCGCCGGGACAGGCCGGTGGGGGGCCGCACAGGACGTGCTCGAGGAAGTGGTGGGTCGATGAGTCGGACGCCGGTGACCGTGCGCAAGGCACAGCCCTCTGACGTGGCGTCCCTGCGTGAGCTGTGGGGCGACATCCTGCGCAAGGGTGGTCTGGACGAGCAGCTGGCCGACGTGTCGCGCGTCGTGGCATCGGCCGAGGCCTGCGAGACGCAGTGCGTGGCCGTGGCGGAGATCGACGGCGAGGTCGCCGGTGCGGTCTACCTCGAGGCGACGACCTTCACCCCGCTCAACCTCGAGCCGGCGGTCCTGGCGGTGTCGCCGCACGTGTTCCCCCGCTTCCGGCGCAAGGGCGTGGGCAGCGCCCTGATGGAGGCGGCCTGCCGCTTCGCCGAGCAGCACGGCATCGCGCACATCCAGACCGCGGCCGCGGCCGAGGCCCGTGACGCCAACCGCTTCATGGCGCGGCTGTCCTTCGCCCCCCAGGCGATGCTGCGTGCGGCCACGACCAGCGCCGTACGGTCGCGGCTCCCGCAGTCGCGCCAGGTCACCCACGCCGCCACGAGCAAGCAGCGGATCGACCGGGTGCTGGCCGCGCGCCGCATCAGGCGCGAGCGCGTCCCGGGCTGAGCCCGGACCCGTCTCAGCGCGAGGGAGCCGGCACCAGCGCGCAGGTGATGCGCGAGGTGCACACGCGCTTGCCGCGCTCGTCGGTGATGACGATCTCGTAGGACGTCGACGAGCGTCCCAGGTGCACCGCGGTCGCGACGCCCGTGACCGTCCCCGAGGTGGCGGCGCGGTGGTGGGTGGCGTTGATGTCGACGCCGACCGCGATCTTCTCCGGGTAGGCGTGGATCGCCGACCCGATCGACCCGAGCGTCTCGGCGAGCACGACGGACGCGCCGCCGTGCAGCAGGCCGAAGGGCTGGGTGTTGCCCTCGACCGGCATCGTCGCCACGACGCGCTCGGCGGACACCTCGACGAGCTCGACGCCCATCTTGTCGTTCAGCCGACCGTTGCCGTCGGGCATGAAGGCGATCAGCTCCTCGACGCTCAGGCCGGCCAGGGTCTCGGGTGCACTCATGCGCCCATTGTGCCGAGGGCACCGGCCGTTCCCGGGGGTGGGGCTGTCAGCGGCGGCGGCTAGAGTCGGCGGGTGCCTGGAACGAGTGAGCAGTCCCGTCCCCGCCTCCTCCTGCTCGACGGCCACTCGCTGGCCTACCGTGCGTTCTTCGCGCTGCCGGTGGAGAACTTCGCGACCGCCACCGGGCAGCACACCAACGCCGTCTACGGCTTCACCTCGATGCTGGTCAACGTGCTGCGCGACGAGGTGCCCACGCACGTCGCCGTGGCCTTCGACCGCTCGCGCCAGACGTTCCGGCTCGAGCAGTACAGCGAGTACAAGGCCAAGCGCAACAAGACGCCCGACGAGTTCAGCAGCCAGCTGCCGCTCATCCGACGGGTGCTCGACGCGCTCTCGATCACCCACCTCGACCTCGAGGGCTACGAGGCCGACGACATCATCGCCACCCTCGTGACCGAGGCGCTCGCCGAGGGCATGGAGGTGCTCATCCTCACCGGCGACCGCGACTCCATCCAGCTCGTCACCGAGTCCTCCACCGTGCTCTACCCGATGCGGGGCGTGAGCGACCTGGCCCGGCTCACCCCGGCCTACGTCGAGGAGAAGTACGGCGTCCCGCCCCACCGCTACCCCGAGCTCGCGGCCATCGTCGGTGAGACCTCCGACAACCTCCCCGGCGTCCCGGGCGTCGGCCAGGGCTATGCCGCGAAGTGGATCAACCAGTTCGACGGCCTCGACAACGTCATCGCCCGCGCCGACGAGGTGACGGGCAAGAAGGGTGAGGCGCTGCGAGCCCACCTCGGCGACGTGATCCGCAACCGCCAGCTCAACGCGCTGGTGCGCGACCTGAGCCTGCCGGTGCGCCCCGGCGAGCTCGTACGCCGTCCCTGGGACCGCACCGGAGGGCTCGAGCTCCTCGACGAGCTGGAGTTCCGCGGTGAGCTGCGCACCCGCCTGCTCGACACCATCGACCCCGAGCCCGACGACGCCACCCAGGCCGAGGCCGGCTTCGAGCTCGACGGCCGCCGTCTCGGCGCCGGCGAGGCTGCCGCGTGGCTGGACGAGCACGCGCCGGCGGGGGAGCGCGTCGGGGTCTCGGTGCACGGCACCTGGCGCGCCGGCACCGGCGAGGTGCTCTCGGTCGCCGTGGCCACGAGCGAGGGCGACGCCGCCTGGATCGACGTGGCCGACATCGGGCCCGAGGACGACGCGGCCGTGGCGGCATGGCTCGCCGACCCGTCGCGACCCAAGGCGCTCCACGACGCCAACGGCCCGAGCCTGGCCCTGGCTGCCCGCGGATGGACCCTCGCAGGTCTCGACGTCGACACCGCCCTGGCCGCCTATCTCGTGCAGCCGGACCAGCGCTCCTACGACCTCGCCGACCTGACCCTGCGCTACCTCAAGCGCGAGCTGCGCCAGGACGCCGTCGACGCCGACCAGCTCAGCTTCGACGCGATGGACGACACCACGGCCAGTGACACCGCCATGCTCACCGCGCGCGCCGTCCTCGACCTCGCCGACGCCCTCGACGGCGCCGTGGAGGAGCACGGCGGCACCCGCCTCCTCAGCGACGTGGAGCTGCCGCTGATCGGCACCCTCGTGCGGATGGAGCAGATCGGCATCGCCGTCGACACCGACTACCTCGAGGGGCTCGAGTCGGAGTTCGGCGAGCAGGTGAGGGCCGCGGCGACCGACGCCTACGACGTCATCGGCAAGGAGATCAACCTCGGCTCGCCCAAGCAGCTGCAGGTGGTCCTCTTCGACGAGCTCGACATGCCGAAGACCAAGCGCACCAAGACCGGCTGGACGACCGACGCCGACGCGCTCCAGCAGCTGTTCGAGAAGACCGAGCACCCGTTCCTGCAGCACCTGCTGCGCCACCGCGACGTGATCCGGCTGCGCCAGACGGTGGAGGGCCTGCTCAAGACCGTGGCCTCCGACGGGCGCATCCACACCACCTACAACCAGATCATCGCGGCCACCGGCCGCCTCTCCAGCACCGACCCGAACCTCCAGAACATCCCGATCCGCACCGAGGCCGGCCGCCGGATCCGTGAGGGCTTCGTCGTGGGCGAGGGCTTCGAGTCCCTGTTGACGGCCGACTACAGCCAGGTCGAGATGCGCATCATGGCCCACCTCTCCGAGGACGAGCTGCTGATCGAGGCCTTCCGCTCCGGCCAGGACTTCCACTCGATCACCGCCGCACGCGTCTTCGACGTCGACGCGGCCGCGGTGAGCGTCGAGCAGCGGGCCAAGATCAAGGCGATGAACTACGGCCTTGCCTACGGCCTGTCCGCCTTCGGGCTCTCCCAGCAGCTGCGGATCGACACCTCCGAGGCCCGCGGGCTGATGGACGAGTACTTCGAGACCTTCGGCGGGGTGCGTGACTACCTCGGCGGCATCGTGGACGAGGCGCGCCGGTCCGGCTTCACCGAGACCATCCTGGGTCGCCGCCGCTACCTGCCCGACCTGACCAGCGACAACCGCCAGCGTCGCGAGACCGCCGAGCGGATGGCGCTCAACGCCCCGATCCAGGGCTCGGCCGCAGACCTGGTGAAGGTCGCGATGCTCGGGGTCGAGAAGGCACTGGCCGAGCAGGGCCTCCGCTCGCGCATGCTGCTCCAGGTGCACGACGAGCTCGTCTTCGAGGTCGCGCCGGGCGAGGCCGACGACCTCGCCGCGCTCGTGCGGGCCGAGATGGGCGGGGCCGCGGACCTCGCCGTCCCGCTCGACGTCTCGATCGGCACCGGGCGCAGCTGGCACGACGCCGCGCACTGATGGACACCGGGCTGCGGGTCACGTCGTGCGACACCGACGAGACGCTCGCGGTCGCCGCCGGTCTGTTCAACCACTACCGGCACCACTACGGCGAGTCGGACGGGGAGGCGCGTGCCCGGGACTGGCTCAGCGAGATGGTCCGGACGCGGCAGCTCATGGTCTACGCGGCGTTCATGACCTCGGGGCCTGACGACGCTCCGGTCGGTCTGGCGACGGCGCACGAGACGCCCGCATCGCTGGCCCTGGGACGGTTTTGGCAGGTCCGTGACCTGTACGTGCTCCCCGAAGCCCGCCGCCGTGGGGTGGCCGGCGCGCTGGTGGGTGCGGTCCGTGACGCCGCCGTCGCCGCAGGTGCGACGCGGCTGTCGCTCGTGACCGAGCCGGACAACACGGCCGCGCTGGGTCTCTACCGCGGGTTCGGGTTCCGCCGGGTGGAGGGGCTGACGTCGCTCAGCCTGGACCTCGCGCCCCGGACCGCGACGTAGGGGGAGCCGCTCAGCCCGCCGCGCGGGTGGCTGCGGGGGCGGCCCGGCTGGCCAGGCGGAGGCTGGCCAGCGTCAGCACCGTGAGCAGGACGGCGTCCACAGCCACCACCACGGTGACCAGGCCGGCGACCGACTCGACGCGCAGGCCGAGGACGACCAGCACGACGAGGGCCGCCCAGACCAGGAGCACCGATCGGCGCGCCTGGCGTGCGAGGACGGCGTACACCTGCAGCTGGAGCATCGCCAGCACCGTGCCGAGCGCGGCGAAGACCCACAGCAGGTCCTCCACCTCGCCGAAGTCGGCGCCGCCGACGAAGAACATCGCGACGGGGGACAGCACCTTGGCGGCGACGGCGACGAACAGGCCCAGCACTCCGACGGCGAGCAGGCTGCGGACGAGCGCGCGGTGCCGGCGTTCCGGCGTGGCCATGTCGGGGAACGCGATCACGACGACGAACTGTGGAAGGAACAGCATCACCTTCGCCATGATCAGCCCGGCGGCGTAGAGGCCGGCGTCGTGCCCGCTGAGCACCTGCCTCGCGATGATGATGTCCACGCTGGTGAGGGCGAAGTAGGCGACCAGCACCTGGGCGTTGTGCGCGCTCTCGACGAGCATCGCGCGCTTGGAGTGTTCAGGGGCGACCGCCTGTGGCGTACGCCGGTGGCGTAGCACCCACCAGCCCACGAGGACCGGGAAGCAGAAGCCGATGGCAACGCCGAGGATGGCGCCTGTCGCGCTCGGCTGCCACAGGATGATGGAGGTTCCGACCGCCAGCCTCGGTATCCCTCCGGCGAGGTAGAACAGCGCTAGCGGGCGCCAGCGACGCTCGCCCTGCAGGATCCCGGCCTGCCCGCCTGCCCAGGTGAGTGGCACCACGGCCAGGGCTACGACCACGGCGGTGACGAGGCTGTCGAGGTTGAGCAGCACCTTGATCGCCGGACTCAACACCAGCATGAGCAGGCCTGCGCCGAGAGAGACCTGGGCTGTGAGAGCGAGGATGGCCCGTTCGATCGTGGCGACGTTGGCCCTGTCCACGGCGATGCGGCGGGCGGCGGTCGCCTGGAGTCCGAGGGCGCCCACCTGGACCACGATCAGCAGCCCGAGGCACGCCGCGAGGGCGCCGTACTCGCTCGGCCCGATGATGCGGGCCGCGACGAGGGTGAAGCCGTAGGTGGCGACGTTCATGATGCTGGTGGCCACGGCTACGACGCTGCCGTCGATCGCGCGGCTGCTGCGCGCGCTGATCGGGTCCGTCACCTGCGGCATCCTAGGTGCAGCGACAGCACCTTCCTGGCACCGGCGGGGGAGAGAGGCGGGCCGGGGTCGCTGTCGGACGCAGGTCAACGCCTAGGCTCCACCCGTGCGGAGACGGATCGGTGCCACGGCCGTGCGCGCCTTGCCGGTCCTGTGGCCGCTGGCGCTCGCCGTGCTGATGCTCGGAGGCGCGCTCCTCCCCGGCTACGTGCTGACCTACGACATGGTCTGGGTCCCCGACCTCACCTTGCGCGGCGACTTCCTCGGCTTGGGATCGAGCCTCCCGCGCGCGGTGCCGTCGGACCTCGTGGTCGCCGTGCTGGACGAGGTCGTCCCGGGGATGGTCCTGCAGAAGGCGGTGCTGCTGGGCACCCTGGTCCTGGCAGGAGCAGGCGCCTGGCGCATGGTTCCCGGCGGGTCGGTACTCGGCGGCCTGGCCGCGTCCACCCTGTACGTGTGGAACCCGTTCGTCGTCGAGAGGCTCGTCATCGGGCACTGGCCGTTGCTGATGACCTACGCCGCGCTGCCGTGGATACACCTCTGCGCCAGACGTGTGGTGTCCGACGGCCGAGCATGGCCGGGCCTGGTCCTGTGGTTGGCCTTCGCCAGCCTGAGCCCGGTGGGCGGGCTGGTCGCCGGCGGGCTGGCCGTGGTGGGAGTGGCGGCGTCCGGACGTGGTGCGTGGCGTCCGGCCGCTTGGACGATGTGCGCCGTCGCAGCCGTGAACGCTCCGTGGGCCGTGGCTGGTGTCCTGCACGGGTCGGGCTCCCTGAGCGACCCGGCCGCAGTGAGACTGTTCTCCGCACAGGGGGAGGGCGTACTGCCTGCCTGGGCGGCGGTCCTCGGTCTCGGGGGCATCTGGAACGCCGAGGTGGTCCCTGGCTCGCGGACGACGTGGGTGGCGGTGGTCGCGCTCGTCCTCGTGCTCACGACCTGTGCCGTCGGGCTGGGACCGTGGCGGCGCCTCACCTCGAGGGCCGATCGACGGGCGCTGGCGATTCCGGCGCTCATCGGTCTCGTGCTGGCGCTGGCCGGGGCTGCGGTGCCCGGCACGGTCGGTTGGCTCGTCGAGCAGGTCCCCGGAGCGGGACTGGCACGCGACGGGACGCGGTTCGTGGCCCTGGTGGCTCCGCTGCAGGCGGTCCTCCTCGGGCTGGGCGTGTCGCGCGTCGTCGACTTGGTGCCGGTGCGCGCGCTAGGGCTGACCCTGGGCACCGTGCTGGTGCTCAGCCCAGTGACGCTCATGCCGGACGCTGTGGCCGGCGTCTCCGGACGCCTCGGCGCTGTCGGCTTCCCGATGGAGTACGCCGACGCAAGGGGGGCTCTCTCTGCCTCGCAGCGTGCTGGACACACCGGTGACGTGCTCGTGCTGCCCTTCACGTCCTACCGACGGCCCGAGTGGAACGACGGGCGGCGAACGCTGGACCCGCTCGGTCGCTACCTGCCGGTCGACTACCTCGCGAGCGACACGCTCGTGGTGTCGGGCGTGACGATCCCGGGGGAGGACCTCCGGGCCCAGCGCGTGGCATCTGCTCTCGGCTCGCTCGAAGGAGTCGAGCTCGAGCATGCCCTCTCCGGTGAGGGCATTGGTTGGGTCGTGCTCGACTCAGAGGCTTCGCAGGCACTTGTCGCCGCGGGTGCCGACGACACCAGGTACGGCCTCGACCCGGTCCTCGCGCAGGCGCGGGTGCTCCACGACGGCAAGACGATGACGTTGTGGGAGCTGCCCAGGCAGGGCGCGGCGTCCCCGAGGGGCTCCTTGGGGATCCCGGCTCGCGTGGTCCTCGGCCTGGCCTGGTTGGCGGCCGCCGTTGCGCTGTCGGGCGCTGTGCTCGTACGGGGGAGGCGCGCCTGGGACACATCGCGGCAAATGCACCGCAGCCGATGACGCGGTGCTACGGTGCTCCTGGCCTAGTGAACTGGAGACATTGACGTGCAGGGAATGATCGGCGGGATCGCCGCTGTTTTTGTGGGCCTCGTGCTCGCTGGGCTCACCACGGTGGGCGTCGTCAGCACGGTGAGCAGCGCGCCGTCGCAGCCCGACCAGGCTGTCGTCGACTACGGCACCAACCAGTAGCCCAAGCTCCGGCGCCCTCCGGGGCGCCTTCTGCCCGGCCCCGCGAGTCGTCACGGTGCCGGGCTGCTCGCTGTTCTCAGGGGCCGTCGGGATCCTCGACCGCCACGCGCCGGCCGTCGATAGCGTCCGCCAAGACGTGGGCGAACGCGTCCTGGGAATGGCTCCACGAGAAGGTGTGGGACATCTCGCGGGCACCCTTGCCGAGGCGTTGCCGCTCGGCGGTATCGTTCACCAGGCGCCGGGCCGCCTCCGTGAGTTCCTCGGGTGTGTCGACCAGCAACCCGGACGTGCCGTCCGCGATGGACTCCCTCGTGCCTCCGGCAGATCCATAGGCCACCGTGGGGACGCCGTGGCTCCCGGCCTCGCCGATCACGATGCCCCAACCCTCCTTCAGGGACGGCAGCACCATCAGCCACGACCTGGCCAGGATCTCGTGCTTCTCACGCTCGGTGACGTGGCCGGTGAAGACGACGGCGTCGTCCGCGCCCACCGATGTGACGTAGCTGCGCAGTTCGTCAGCCCACCAGCCGTTGCCCACGACGACGAGCGTGGCGTCGGGGTGGTCGGCCCTCACCGCCACGATGGCGTCGACGGCGTGCTCCACCTGCTTGTGGGGCACCAGGCGACCCAGGACGCACAGCACGGGCGTCGGACTGCGCGGCGTGTCCAGCACGGGCGGCGGAGCGGTGCCGTTGTGGACGACGGCGATGCGCTCGCGCTCGACACCCAGGTCGATCAGCTCGCCGC
Organism: Nocardioides lacusdianchii; assembly: GCF_020102855.1. GTDB lineage: Bacteria > Actinomycetota > Actinomycetes > Propionibacteriales > Nocardioidaceae > Nocardioides > Nocardioides lacusdianchii. The sequence continues at coordinate 244,552 of NZ_JADHZD010000002.1, read as the reverse complement.
GCGTGGCTCGTGACACAGCGATGTACTGCGAGCTCCGGTACACCCGAGGAGCGACGACCCTCTCGATCCACCACCCGACGCGGCCCAGCAGGCCCGGGAAGACCACCGGCCACTGCTCCCGGTGCACGTGGTGGACAAGGACGACGACGGTCGCGCGGGTGGCGAGCCGGGTGAAGAACGGCAGGCCGTTCTGGACGTCCACCACGAGGTCGACCTTCCCGAAGCGCCGCAGGAGCAGGCGGAGTGCGCCCAGCGCGTAGATCCCGAGGTGGTCACCGCGCCGCACGAAGCGCACGCCGTCCACGACCTCGTCCGCGGGCGCGTGGTCGTGCGCGGCACAGAAGATGGTGGCGCGCGCCCCTCGCTCGACAAGGCCTCGGGCCATCGCCTCGACGTAGCGCTCGGACCCCCCGCCCTCGGGGTTGGCGGTGTCGCGCCAGTTGAACAGCACGATGTGGCGTCCCTCGAGGGATGCCGGAATAGCTCCCTGCATGCCGACGATGTTACCCGCCGGTTCGATCGCCGTCCCGGGCTCCCCGCAGTTCGCGGCCGAGGGTCGGTCGTCGTCGGCCTCCTGCCATACTCCACCGTCATGGCCAGCCTCGAGGCGCTCCGCCTCTTCCACCAGCGCCGGATCGCCGTGCCGGTGGACGACGATGCGCTCGTGCTCGACGTCGGCAGCGGCGACAAGCCCTCGTGGCGGGCCGACGTGCTGCTGGACCGCTACACCGGCGCCGAGCACGCCGCGCAGCGCTCAGGGCTCGCAGCGGCCCGGGTCACCCGCCCGCTGTTCGACGCCGATGCTGCGGACATGCCGTTCCGCGACGGCGCGTTCGACTACGCCATCTGCTCGAACCTGCTCGAGCACGTGGGCGACCCGGTGGGCGTGGCAACCGAGCTGACGCGCGTGGCCCGCGCTGGCTACATCGAGGTGCCTGAGGCGGCGAGCGCCAAGATCGTGGACTTCCCGAGCCACGTCTGGTGGTGCCGGATGGAGGACGGCGTGGACGGCTCGACGTTGGTGATGACCGCGAAGAACGCCCCGTGGTTCGACCCGGAGATCCATGACTACATCGAGCGGGCCGGCGTGCGCGACCAGCTCGACTCAGTGCTCAACCGACGCTTCGAGCACCGGGTCATCCAGTACCACTGGACCGGAGCGGTCGACCTGCGCACCGTGGGGGTGCTCGACCCAGAGTTCCTTGCACGCGCGATGCGGGCGCCCGGTCATCAGCGTGGGTGGGAGGCGACGGCGGTCCAAGCACTCACCGCGGCGTGGACCTACCCCACGCGTCGCCGGCGGCGCGACGTACGGATCCCGTTCCACCGGGTCGTGAAGGACGAGCACCCGGCGCCCGAGGAGTTCCTCTCACGGCGGATCTACCGGCTCGGTGCTCCCGGGAACGGGGCCTACCCCGACGACGGTCAGTAGGGGTCGTAGGGACCGGCATGGCCGAAGAGTCGCTCGGCCACCAGACGCAGCCTGAGCCGTAGCAGGATCTTGACCGCGACGTTGCGCAGCCACCACGGCACCTCGCGCAGGATCCGCAGCCGATCCGCCACTGACGGCGGCCCCACCCGGAAGAGCGCCATCGACCCGGCGCGGCGCTCGTAGCGAAGACGCCGTGACGGCAGCACGTGGGCCAGCACCCCGAGGGTCACGCCGATGGAGGAGTAGCAGTCGTGCACGAGGATCGGGGCTCCGACCGGTAGGTGGTCGGCCCACTTCAGGTCGTCGGCCAGCGTCCAGTAGTCGTGCTTGCCGTCGATGTAGAGGTAGTCGATGCTCCGGGTCCACTCCAGGCGCGCGCGGGTGCTGTACTCGGCAAGCAGCTCCACGGTGTCCGTCAGCCCAGCGGCAGCGAGGTTGTGCTCGAGCTTGGCTCGCGTGGTGACGCCGCCGAACAGCCGGCCCTCCACGAAAGGATCCACGGCGACCACCTGCCCGTCGAGCGCGCGGGCTGCAGAGGCCAGGACCACGGTGGACTTGCCCTGGTGGCTGCCGATCTCGACGACGACGGGACGCTCGGGCAGCTCCTGCGCGGTGTCGAAGAGCAACCGCCCCTGGTCCTCGGTGAGCCACCCGGGGATCGACGACGCGACATCCCATGTTGCGTCGAACCCGACGGGTTGGCATGCGGTCATGTGAAGTCCCTCGGGCATGGATCGGCGCGGTTGGTCCAGAGCATCGACGCAGAATATAGACTCACCGCCGCCCGAGCGGACCAACATGGAAGGCAGCCGCTGTGAGCGACGGCTCAACTTCCCCGGTCCGCCGGCGCCCTGCTGGACCATTCAGCTGGCTGACGGTCGCGAACGCCGGCATCGTGGTCTCGGTCCTCGTGCTCAACCTCCTCCAGCAGCCTGGCCGCATCACCTTCGACACCAAGCTCGACCTCCAGCTCAACCCCGCCGACCTGCTGGCGCGCAGCTCGAGCCTGTGGAACGGCGACTGGGCGTTGGGCGGGCTGCAGAACCAGGCGTCCGGCTACCTGTTCCCGATGGGACCCGTCTTCCTCGCCGGCGACCTGCTCGGGGTCCCGGTGTGGATCTGGGAACGGCTGTGGTCCGCGGCGGTGATGCTGCTGGCGTACGAGGGAGCGCGACGACTCGCGTCCAACTGGCCGGGCATCGGCGCGGCGGGCGCCGTGCTGGCGGGCCTGACCTACATGCTGGCGCCGCGGGTGCTCACGACCGTGGGCGGGCTCAGCGGCGAGACGCTCCCGGCAGCCGTGCTGCCGTGGACAGTGCTGCCGCTGGTGCTCTACCTCCGCGGGCGGCTGCGTGCCTGGGTGGCGTTCGTGCTGTCCGCAGCGACCATCCCGTGGATGGGGGGACAGAACGCCACCTTGGTGGTCGCGTGCCTCGTCCTGCCGGCACTGCTGCTGGCGTTCGCGTCGGAGCGCACGGTCCGTCGTCGCCTGGCCGACCTCACCGGGTGGGGTGCGCTCGTCGGTGTCGCCACGGTGTGGTGGGTGGTGCCCCTGCTGCTCCTCGGTTCCTACGCCCCGCCGTTCCTGGACTTCATCGAGTCGGCCGACAACACGGCCGGTGGCACCGGGTGGCTGTCCTCGTTGCGCGGGACCAGCCACTGGGTGGCGTTCTTCCCCGGTGGGGGCCAGATCGGCTGGGCCGGAGGCTACGAGCTGGCGTCCTCGACCGTCCTGCTCGTCCCCACTGTGCTCGTCGCAGGGCTTGGGCTCCTGGGCCTGCTGCAGGCCGGCCTGTGGCAGCGTCGGGTGCTCGCGGTGTCGGTCCTCGTAGGTCTCGCCGTGCTGACGGCCGGGAGCGGTGGGTGGGCAGGGTCCGTGTTCTCCGAGGCGTGGCTGCACGCACTGGACACCTGGCTGGCGCCCTTGCGGAACGTCCACAAGTTCGACCCCCTGGTGCGGCTCCCGCTCGCCCTCGGCGTCGGGGCGTTCGTCACGGCCGCCGTGCCGAGGACGTGGCGTACCGCCGGCTCTGCAGCGCTGCCGGCCCGGGCCGTCACGCTCGCCGCCGCAGGTCTGCTGGTCGTGGCCGCGACAGGTCCTGCTGCGGGTGGTTCGCTGCGCACCGAGGGCGGCTTCGACGACGTACCCCGGAGCTGGCGTGACGCGGTTGCCTACCTGGGCGACCAGCCGGGACCGACCCGGTCCATCGTGCTCCCGGGCGCCGGCTTCGCCGTGCAGACGTGGGGGAGGACGATCGACGAGCCGATCCAGGTGCTCGGCCCTGCCCCGTGGATGGCGCGGGCCCAGGTCACGGTTGCGCCCGCCGGCACCCTGAGGCTCCTGGACTCCGTCGAGCAGGCGGTCGCCGACCCGCGGCCGCAGCGTCGGCTCGCCGCAGCACTCGAGGCCCTCGGTGTGACTCACGTCATCGTGCGCAACGACCTCGACCCCGACGAGACCGACGCCCCCGACCCGGAGCTGGTCCGCGCCGCGCTGGGCAACGTGCCAGGGGCTCGGGTGGCACGCAGCTTCGGCGAGACCCGGAGCGGTCTGCCGGCCGTCGACGTCTACGAGCTCGAGCACGACGTCGAGCCGCGCGTGGACCTGCAGGGCTGGGACGGCCGTGTGGTGGTGGACGGGGGCCCGGAGGTGGTGCCGGACCTGCGAGCAGCCGGGCTGGTGTCCGAGGACCGAGCGACGGTCCTGGCAGTGGACGGCGAGGCAGCGGACATCGTCACCGACGACCTCCGCCGGGTCGAGCGCACCTTCGGACGCGTCCACGACGCGCGGTCTGGCGTGATGACAGCGGACGACCGCTACCGCGTCGCACGGCTCGCCCACGACCACAGCGACGACGCCATGCCCACCCGGCGGACGATTGCGGCGTACGACGGAGCCGCTGCGATCGTGGCGTCCACCTCGGGGGGCTACGCCGACGTGCTCGGCCCGGTGCGACCCGAGCAGCACCCCTACTCTGCCTTCGACCGGTCGATCTTCACTGCTTGGGCGACAGCGCCGCTGTCCAGGCCCCAGGGCCAGTGGATCGAGGTTCGCTTCGACCGGCCCACGCCGTTGAGGCGGGTGGCGCTGTCCTTCGACACGTTCACCGGTGCCCCGGTGACCTCCGTCAGGGTCACCACTGAGGACCACTCCGTGGTCGCCGACGTCGAGCCCGACGGGACCGCGCCGTCCATCGAGGTCGGCGACGACTCCGCCACGACCATGCGGATCACCGTGCTGGGCGCCGGCACGTCCCGCGGCCAGGTCCGGCTCTCCGACGTCCGGATCGCCGACCACGACGTGAGCAGGTCGCTGGCCCTGCCCGGGCGGGTGTCGTCCACGACCTCGGTCTTCCTCACCGGCGAGGCACCACGCCGCGCGTGCGCCACCGCCGCCGACGACACCTACCTCGGATGTGCGACGGACCGGCAGGTGGAGACCTCGGAGACAGCGGGTTTCAACCGGACCATCACGGTCGAGGAGAGCGGTGAGTGGCGTCTCGCCGGGCGGGTCGTCGCCACCCACGGTCCCGCCCTCGACCGTCTCTTCGCACCGCTGTCCGACGACCTCGTGCGGGTCGCCGCCACCACGACCTACGCCGGCGACCCGGCCGTCACCGCCGCCGGTGCTGTCGACGGGCGACCGGAGACGGGATGGACGTCGGCGCCCGGCGACCCCGCGCCCGCGCTCCAGCTGACGTGGGGACCCCGGCGCCGGGTGTCCCAGGTCCTGGTCACCGGGTCTCCCCAGCAGCCTGGCGACCTGCCGGAGACGGTCGTGGTCGACGGCGGTCCGGGGACGGGAGAACCGCAGCTCGTCGCCACGACCGGTCCGCGGGCGGGGCAGATGCGCCCGGTGCGCACCGACCAGCTGCGCGTGACCGCGTTCGGACCGGCCGGACCTGACGGCGTCGGTGTGGCCGAAGTGGAGGTCGCAGGCATCGAGGACCTCGTGCATCGCCCGGACGCCGAGACGCCCACCGGTGCGGCCTGCGGGTTCGGTCCCACCGTCGACATCGACGGGCGCGTCGTGCAGACGCGCATCAGCGGGACCCTGCGCGACGTACGCTCCGGGGCCGACCTCGCCCTGGTCCCGTGCGGCCGGCCGTCGGTCCCCCTGTCCGCCGGGGTGCACCACGTGCGCGTCGTGAACCCGGATGGCTTCGCCACGACGAACGTGGTGCTGGCATCGACCGACGGGCAGTCGCCCGTGGCCTCGAGCGCCGGTCGCCCGTCGGTCCGGTCGTGGTCGGCCACCCGGCGGGAGGTCTCGGTCTCGGTCGCCGAGGAGTCGGTGCTCGGCGTCACCGAGAGCTACAACCGCGGCTGGACCGCCAGCATCGACGGTGAGGCCCTTCGTCCGGTCGTCGTCGACGGATGGCGACAGGGATTCGTCCTTCCGGCCGGGACGCAGGGGGTCGTCGAGCTCGACTACGGCCCGCAGGCTCCGTTCCGGGTGGCGCTGGTGGGTGGCCTCGTCCTGGTGGCGCTTCTGCTCCTGCTGGCGGTCCTCCTGCTCGCCAGGGGAGCAGGACGGGGCTCCGGGGTGCCGGCTGACCAGTCGCCGGCGACCGTCGGTGAGGCGAAACGCCCCGCCACTGGGCAGCACATGGCCCGGCTGTGCGCCGTCCTGGCGCTCGGCGCGGTGTCAATACCACTGGCGGCAGGCGCGCTGCTGGCCTGGGTGACTCGGCGCCACCTGCTCCACCACGTCACGGCCGCGTGCGGGGCAGCACTCGTCTTCGCGGGGGTCATCGCCCTCTCAGCGTCTGAAGTGGTTGTCCCCCCCGTGGGTGCCGACGTCGTCGTGGCCCTCGTCGTGGGTGTCGTGTGCGGTCGGATGGTCGTCGGAGACGGGCCGGACGGTCTGCCGTCCCGAACGGCGTGATCTCCCGAATATCTGCTCACCCGCCGCGCCGCGGCACCGAGAACCTACCGAGCGGGGCCCGCCGTACCCTGTGCGGCGTGAGCGAACATGAAGCGGCCCTCGTGGGTGAAAGGCACGAGCGTGTGCGGACCGGACGTGTGATGCCTCTCCACGAGCGCTTTGTCCGACGCATGACGCCGTTGACCAGCGCGGCCGCCGCGCTGATCGCGTTGCAGGCCGTCGTCCGGGGGTGGGTTGTGAGCGACAGCTACTACTTCCAAGACGACTTCGCTCACCTGGACCTGGCACGCAGCGCCGGGCTCACGACAGAGTTCTTGGTCCGCGACTACGGGGGACACGTCGAGGTGGGGCAGTACTTCCTCATGTGGCTGCTGTCGCACGCGATCGACGGGTCGTTCGCGCCGGCTGCCTTCTCCGTGATCGTCCTTCAGGCCGCGACATCGCTGGGCCTGTTCCAACTGTTGCGTACGTTGTTCGGAGACTCGCGGCTCATTCTCGTTCCGTGGACCGCCTACCTGTTCACTCCTCTGGCACTGGGCTTCTCGAGCTGGTGGTCGGCGGCGCTGCAGACCCTGCCGATGCAGCTGGCCACAGTCGTCGTGCTGCTGGCGGTCACCCGTGCCCATCGGCAACGCTCACGCCGGTGGGCGCTGCTCTCCGTCCTGGTCTTCGCCGCGGGACTTCTGATGTGGCAGAAGGCTGCTCTGATCCTTCCCCTCGCTCTCGCCGTTCATCTGCTGGTCACCACTCACGACCTGCCGTGGAAGGAGCGCCTGGTCGGGCTCCGTCGTCAGTGGGGGATGTGGAGCGCGCACGCGGGGGTGCTCGGCGCCTACATCTTCTTCTACCTGGCGACGGTCGACGAGGGGACGGCACTGACCCAGGCTGAGCCGATCCGGTGGGGATCCCTCCTGACCCAGACCCTGTTCCGCATGTTCGTGCCGGGCTTGTTCGGTGGCCCGTGGCACGCCCGAGGCGCCGAGAGCACGATCTATCCCTACACCGAGACGTACGCCGCGCTCATCTTCCTTTTCGTCTTCGCCTGCCTCGTGGTGTTGAGCTTCGTCGTCTCCGGAGCGCGGGCCTACGCTGGTTGGCTGCTTCTCGTCGGCTATCTGACTGCGGACCTGTCGTTGCTGGCCCTCGGCCGATCCGACTGGATTGGTCTGTTGCTGCGAGACCCCCGCTACGTCGCAGACGCTCTTCCGGTCGTCACGATCGCCGTGCTGGCGAGCTGTCGGGGGCTTCTGGAGACAGGCCGGTCCGAGCGAGCGGCCGCCGTCTGGCTCAGGCAGAGGATGACGATGGCGGTGGTCCTCCGAGTCGTTGCGCTGCTCTTCGTCAGCAGCTTGATCACAACGGTACGGATGGCGCCTGCCGTCCAGCACGAGTACGCCGCCAACTTCACGCGTGGAGTAGCGGACCAGATGGAGGCAGAGCCGGAGCGATCCGTGCTCAACTCGGCCCCGCCCTACGAGATCTCGGCTCGGGCTGACCTCGAGGGCATGATGAACGCTGTCGGGGCCGAGGTCGTCTTTGATCGCCCAGCGGTGGAGATGTTCATCTTTGACGGACTGGCCCAGCTTCGTCTTGTGGATCTCTTTCCAGGGAGTGACGAGCGGACAGGACCGGTCAAGGGCTGCGGCTGGGCCGTCGACCAGCAAGAAGCCGACCTGTGGAGCGTCGAATCGGACGACGCGACCCCGCGCGTGCTGAGGATGGGCTACTACGCGGGCAGCGAAGCCACGCTCCACGTCTCCGTGGCCGGTCGGTCGAGCTCGTTGGACGTCCCGGCCGGCGTTGGACGCGCCTTCTTCGTCGTGGGCCCGGAGTCTGGACGTGTGAGCGCCCGCGTCGAGGACGGCGATGGCGTGTGCGTGACGGATCTGGCCGTCGGCGCAGCGTGGGTCGCAGTCCAGCCTGACACGACGGCCCAGTGACGTACGCGCGTCCGAACGATGCGAGGGCAGCGCATCGCACCATCGACTACAGTCGCCGCGTGCTGCAGCAGTCCCGCCCCAGATCCTCGGCCTGGGCGCCCACGCTGCGCCGATCGGTCCGGCTGTTCCGAGCGTTCCGCCTGGAGCAGACCCGCCCGGATGTCTTCTACGGCGCACTGGCGGACGACTCGGTCGGCCACCTGTCCCAGTACGCCGACCTCACCGGGAGTCGCCTGCTCGACGTCGGAGGCGGGCCGGGCTACTTCCGGAAGGCCTTCGAGGACGCGGGGGCCACGTACTTCGCGCTCGACGCCGATGCCGGGGAGCTCTCCGGGCTCGGTGAGATCTCTCCGCGGACCGTCCTGGGCAGCGGCATGCAGCTCCCGTTCGGCGACGGCTCCGTCGACGTCTGCTACTCCTCCAACGTCCTCGAGCACGTCGCGGAGCCGTGGAGGATGGCCGACGAGATGGTCCGGGTGACGCGCCCGGGCGGCATCACGTTCATCTCCTACACCGTCTGGTTCGGTCCGTGGGGCGGGCACGAGACGGCTCCGTGGCACTACCTCGGCGGGGAGCGCGCCCGTCGCCGCTACCTCAGACGGCACGGGCACGAGCCCAAGAACAAGTTCGGCGAGTCGCTCTACCCGGTCACGGTCCGCGCCGGCCTCGACTGGGCGCGCGCGCAGACGGGGGCCGAGGTGCTCGACGTCATCCCCCGCTACAACCCGCGCGCGGCGCGGTGGCTGACGCGGGTCCCGCTGGTTCGGGAGGTCGCCACCTGGAACCTCGTCGTCGTCCTCCGTCGGCGATGACGTCGTCGGCCACCATCGGCGCATCGGCGATCACCTGGCGGTTCCGGCTCACCGCCTGCTGCCTGGTGCTCGTGGCCCTCGCGTTCTCCCAACGCCCGGGACGGATCGTCAGCGACACCAAGTTCGACCTGGTCGCCGATCCCGGCGCCATGCTCGGCCGCGCTCTCCACATGTGGGACCCGTCCGGTGGATTCGGGCAGATCCAGAACCAGGCGTACGGCTACCTCTTCCCGATGGGACCGTTCTTCTGGCTCGGCGACCTCCTGACGGTGCCGGAGTGGGTCGTCCAGCGGATGTGGTGGTCCCTGCTGCTGGTCGTCGCCTTCCTGGGGATCGTCAAGCTGTGCTCGGCCCTCGGCCTGGGATCGCCCACGAGCAGGATCGTCGCCGGCTTCGCGTACGCGCTCTCGCCCAGGATCCTCACCACCATCGGGCCCATCTCGATCGAGGCGTGGCCGATGGCGCTCGCACCGTGGGTGCTCGTGCCGCTCGTCCTCGGGTGCCGGACCGGTTCGCCGCGGCGGGCGGCGGCCCTGTCGGCGCTGGCAGTCGCCGCGGTGGGCGGCGTGAACGCTGCCGCGACGTTCGCGGTGCTCCCACTGGGCGCGGTGTGGCTGCTCACCCGGTCCTCGGGGCCCCGGCGGCGCGCCCTGATGACCTGGTGGCCGATCCTGGTCGTCGCCGGAACAGCCTGGTGGCTGGTGCCGCTGCTGTTGCTCGGCACCTACAGCCCACCTTTCCTCGACTTCATCGAGACGGCCTCCATCACCACCTTCCCCACCACGCCGTTCGACGTCCTGCGCGGCACCTCGCACTGGGTCCCCTACGTGGACTCGACGTGGCGGGCCGGCAACGACCTCGTCTCGACGGGCTACGTCGCGCTCAACGGGGCGGTGCTCGCGGTGCTCGGGCTCGTGGGGATCGCCCTGCGCGGCAACCCGCACCGCCAGTTCCTCGCCCTGGGCATGCTCCTGGGCCTCGTGCTGGTCTCCATGGGCCACTCCGGTGCCGTGTCGGGGTGGTTCGCCGACAGCGAGCGTTCGGCTCTCGACGGCGTCCTTGCACCGCTGCGCAACGTCCACAAGTTCGAGCCACTCGTCCGGCTGCCGCTGGTCCTCGGGTTGGCGCACGTGCTCTCCGCCGCCGCGGCACGGGTGCAGCAGAGGTCGACGGCAAGGTCCTTGCGCGAGCGGCTGGAGGACGGTGACCACGTCGCCTACGTCGGGGTGCTGGTCCTGAGCGTCGTGGCCGTGGCGGGCGTGGCCAGCCCGGCCCTCGCCGGTCGCCTCGCTCCTACCGAGGACTTCGAGTCCGTGCCGGGCTACTGGCAGGAGGCGACGTCCTGGCTCGGGACGACCGCCGACCGCGACTCGGACGGCACCACGGCCCTGCTGGTCCCGGGATCGAGCTTCGCCACCTATCTCTGGGGCACACCGGAGGACGAGCCGGTGCAGTCCTACGGCGTCGCGGGGTGGGCGGTGCGCAACGCCGTTCCGCTGGCACCGCCGGGCAACATCCGCATGCTCGACGCCGTCGAGGCACGGCTCGCGTCCGGCGAACCGTCGCCCGGCCTGGCCGCCTACCTCGCCCGGGCCGGCGTACGCCACCTGGTGGTGCGCAACGACCTGCGGCCGTCCGGCGACGTCCCCCTCCCTGTGCTGGTGCACCAGGCCATCGAGGGCTCCCCGGGCCTCACCAAGGTCGCTGAGTTCGGTCCGGAGATCGGCGGTCCGGTGCGCCTCGACGAGGAGGAGAAGGATGACGAGGACGAGGACGAGGCCGAGGGCGAGGGCGAGGGCGAGGTGGAACCGCCCCGCGTCGTGGTCGACGGTGGATGGCACGCGGCCTACCCGGCGATCGAGGTCTACGAGGTGGCCGGCACGCGCGCTGCCGTTGGCAGCACCGCACCCCCCGTCGTGGTCGGCGGCCCCGAGGACCTCCTCGAGCTGCTCGACGCCGAGCTCTTGGGTGACGAGCCGACCGTGCTGGCGCGCGACACGACGCAGGGTCCCGACGGGGGAGGGCTGCTCCTCACCGACGGGCTCCGGCGGCGCGAGGCCACCTTCGCTCGGGTGCACGACGGGCGGTCCGCCACGCTCGCTGCCTCCGACGACGGCCGACGTGGCGCTCCGGCCCGGGAGTACGTCCTCGGGGACCAGGCGCGGTGGGAGACGACGTCACGCATCGAGGGGGCGCGGTCGGTGGACGCATCGGGCTCGCGTGCCTTCGCCGACACCGTCGGTCCCGTGCTGCCGGAGTCCTTGCCGTACGCCGCCTTCGACGGTCGGACCGAGACGGCCTGGGAGTCAGGCCTTCCCCGCAGGGACGAAGACCCCTGGGTCCGGGTGGTGTTCGAGGAGCCCCGCCAGGTGGGGGCGGTCACCCTCGTGGCCGGCGAGAGCCAGGACGACGACGGGACGTCGGTCGTCGTCGAGACCGCAGCGGGCTCCTCCCGCCCGGGGACCCTGCTCCCGGGCGAGTCGGTCACGCTCGTGCCACCGCCTGGCGAGAGTCCCTGGATGAGGGTGGGTGCAGCCCCTCGCGCCGGCGCGGCCGAGGCGTTGACCGTCGCGGAGGTCCGCGTCGAGGGCCTCGACCTCGACCGGACGCTGCTGCTGCCCGAGGTCCCGGCGCAGTGGGGCGCACCCGACCACGTGCTGCTGTCCGCACCGGCCAGCCGGGGAGGCTGCGTGGAGGTGGGCAGGGACGTTCGGTGTGCCACCGGACGTCAACGGGCGGACGAGGACGGCGGCGTCATCGACCGGACCGTGCGACTGGGCACCGGCGCCGACTACGCGCTCGCCGCGGAGGTCCGGCCGATCGCCGGTGACGCGCTAGAAGGACTGCTGCAACGCGACCAGCTTGTCACCATCGCGGCGTCCTCGAGGGCGATCGCGGACGCGCGCGCCTCGGCCGTCGCCGCCATCGACGGAAGGCCCGGCACGACCTGGGTCGCCGACGTGGACGACCCGACACCGACGCTCACGCTGAACTGGATCGGCGACCGACCCGTGCGCGCCGTCAGGCTCGGCCTGGACCCCCAGGCGGCGGCGGCCCCGGCCACCCGAGTGGAGCTCGTGCACGACGACGGTCGACAGACGGTTCGGCTCGATGCCGACGGGTACGCCCGGGTGCGACCTTTCCGGACCACTCGCCTCGAGGTCCGCGTGGTGGAGGCGGCGGAGGCCGGCAGCCGCTCGGCCTTCGGCGGTATCGACCCGGTCGGCGTCGGAGTGAGCGAGCTGCGGGTGAGCGGCGTCGGCCTGCTCCCGATCGAGCTGTCGGAGACGCCGGTGGACATCGGGTGCGGGTTCGGGCCGGCGCTGCGGGTGGGCGACCTGATCTACGCAACCAGCGTCACCGCGTCCGCGCGGCAGCTGTTCGACGGCCAGCAGGTGCCGGCGCGCGCCTGCGGGCCGACCACAGTGGAGTTGTCCGTCCCGAGCACCCGCGTGGTGATCACACCGGCGCCGGCCTTCCGACCCGTGCGGGTGGCGCTGAGCAAGCCCGGGGCCGCTGCCCTGGGGACGAGACCGACGACCGCGACAGTGCGTCCCGGCACCGCGGTCTCCGCGGAGGTCACGGTGGCGGATCAGGGGGCGACCTCGGTGGTGGCGCTCCGTCAGAACGTCAACGCCGGGTGGCAGGCAAGGGTGCCAGAGGGCGAACGGGCGACGCCGGTGACGCTCGACGGGTGGCAGCAGGGCTGGCGTGTGCCCGGGGGAGTCGAGTCGCTCGACGTGCGCTACGCCCCGGACCACACCTACCGCGCTGCGTTGCTGGTGGGCGCGCTCCTGCTCCTCGGGCTGCTGCTGAGCACTGCCGTCCCGCGCCGCCGAGCGTCCGCACCGCCCCCGCTGCGCACGGCCGTTGCGGGTTGGGTGGTACCTGTGGCGGGCCTGCTCGCCCTCGGCCTGGTCTTCTCGTGGCCAGGCGTCGGGTGGGGCGTCCTGGGCGCCGCGGGCGCCCTCCTGGCCATCACCCGCGTCCCGGCCTCGGTCGTGTCCGTCGCTGCAGGCTTCCCGCTGCTCGCCGCAGCCGGTGTCTACTGGTGGCGCCCACTCGGTGCGGCGGACGGCTGGGCAGGAGCGCTCGTCGCCCCCCAGCTCCTGGTGGCTGTGTCGCTCGGCGCTTGGGTCGTTTCCGGGGCACACCACGGTGCGCGGAGGTTGCGCCACCGTCGTGACGGTCGCTCGACGGCGCGGTAGAGGATCTCCGCGACCAGCACCGAGGTCAGGAGCGTCAGCCCGAACAGCTCGACGCCGCGGCCTGCGAAGAGCGGCATGTCGCGCCAGTCGGTGATCAGCTCGAGCAGAACCAGGTGCACGCAGAAGATCCCGTAGGAGAGGTAGCCCAGGTGACGCAGCGCCGGGCGTGACAGCACCCGGGCGAACAGACCCTCGGCCGGCGCGAGGACCCCGGGCAGGACGACGAGCCCGGCGATGGCGGCGTACAGGAGGTTCTTGGTGAGCGCCGCACCCAAGGTGGGCGGCGTCAGGTCCGGCGGCCCGGCGACCGGGGTGGCGGCGACGGCGAAGAGGGCCGCGGCCGAGATCCAGCACAGGCCGGGGGAGCGACCCAGCTCCGCAACGAGATCGGTGAGGCGGTCGCGCGGACCACTGTCGCGGCGCATGCGGGACACGGTCCGCGCCAGCACGAGACCGACTGTGAACCAGGTGAGGTACGACGGCAGCCAGAGGCGGATCATCGTGTCGCCGTTGTCCAGGCGGACCGAGAGGTCCAGCAACCAGACCACGGTCGTGATGATCATCCCCAGCGCGACGACGACGAAGCGGTCGGCGCCACCCCGGCTGCGCCGGGACAGGACGAGCCACATCACGACGGGCAGGGCGAGATAGAAGGCGACCTCCGTGGCCAGGCTCCATATCTGGGTCAGCCCGTCGGGGAGCTGGTCGTCGACGTAGATGTCGGCGAGCAGGAGGGTCGTGACCCAGTCACCCGGCCCCGCATCGTCGTTGCCGGGCAGCAGGACGAGCGCACCGACCGCGGTGATGACGTACACGGGCGCCAGTCGCAGCAGCCGCTTCCAGAGGTAGCGGCCGGTGGAGGGAGCGGGCAGGCCGAGCCGGTGCCGTTCGAACCAGGGGAGGGAGAGGAGGAAGCCCGACAGGACGAAGAAGATCGCGACGCCGACGTCGAGGCGGGCCAGCGCCCAGCCCCACACCGGCTCCGAGTAGTCGCCGGCCCAGAAGGCTGCGTGGGTGGCGAGCACGGCGATCGCAGCGAAGGCGCGCAAGGAGTCGAGGACCGGGAAGGTGGTCGCGACGCTCGAGTCGGCCGGGCGCTGCATGGACCGACTATCGCATGCGAGGCCCCGACGACCGCACTGCTGAGCACCACTACTGTGCGGGCATGCCGCTCTTGCGACGTGTGTTGCCCGTCCTCGCCCGCGTGATCGCGACCTCCCGCCAGCGAGGTGTCCTCGACGTCCTGGCCTCCTCCGGCCGGTGGGGCCGGCAGTGGGTTACTGGTCGACCCCGTCCGGGACGCGCGCCGGGCGTCTTCGCCTGGGGCGGGAGGACCCTTCCCTACTTCGCCCACCGCTACCACTACACGTGGCTCAACGAGCGAGCGGTGGAGGTCTCGCTCGCGCTGGACCTGCTGGAGCAGCACCCCGGGGCGGACGTCCTGGAGATCGGCAACGTGCTGGGCCACTACGCCGACGTGACGCATGCGGTGGTCGACAAGTACGAGCAGGCGCCGGGCGTCCTCAACGCCGACGTCGCCGACCTCGACCTGAGTCGCGACTTCGACCTCGTCCTGGCCATCTCCACCCTCGAACACGTAGGGCTGGACGAGGACGTGATCGATCCCAACAAGCCGGCCCGAGCCATCGAGCGGCTGCGTGCCCACGTCAGACCCGGCGGCATGCTGTGGATCACCCACCCGCTGGGCTACAACACGACGTTCGACGACCAGCTGCGCTCGGGCCGGATCCCGTCGAGCAGGCTGCGGGCCCTGCGTCGCGACGCGCGCCGGAACGTGTGGCGCGAGGTCCCACCGGACGAAGTGTGGGGCACCTCGTACGACCGGTTGCTCTACACGGCGCACGCCGTCCTCGTGGTCGAGATGGACGCGCCGCAGATCGTTTGAGCAAGATGGGTGCCACCTAGGTGACTGACTGGTAACGTGCGCGCGTCACATGAGCCGGATGAGGGAGCACTAACGGTGAGCAGGAAGCTCGGTTTTGTACTGACGGGAGTCGGCGTGTTCTTCCTGACGCTGGCTCTGCTCGCCAGGTTCTACGCCTACGACCGGTTGGCGGTCGTGCCGCTCGACCAGGACACGGTGTCCGTGTCCGAAGGGCCCGGTGCCACCATCTTCGACATTGCTTCCCAGCAGGAGATCACGGTCGACCTGGTCTCCACCCGCAACGTCGTCGGAGACGTCGAGGCGTCCGAGGAGGCCAGCGACGAGCTCGGGCGGGACATCGCGGTGTGGGAGACCTTGGTCTACACTGACGAGCCGGGCGCTGACATCAGTACCGAGGACCCGCCCCGCTCGGGCAGCCACGACCGCGTCGCCTTCGACCGGCACACCGGCGAGACGGTGAAGTGCTGCGACACCTTCACGGCCACCACCGCGGACGACCGGGGCGTGGAGGTCAAGGACACCATCGGCTTCGAGGGCCTCTACTTCAAGTTCCCCTTCCGGACCGAGCAGAAGACCTACCAGTTCTGGGACGGATCGCTCGGCGAGGCCCCGGACATCGAGTACAAGGAGACCGAGACCATCGAGGGTCTCGACGTCTACCGCTTCGAGCAGCAGATCCCGCCGACCACCGTCGGCAACATCACTGCTCCCGCATCCTTCTTCGGCATCGATGAGGAGGGAGACGTCACTCTGGACCGCGTCTACTCCAACACGCGGACGCTCTGGATCGAGCCGGAGACCGGTGTGATCATCCGTGGCCAGGAGGACCAGCTCAGCGTCGCCGAGTACGAGGGCGAGCAGGTCGCGACCCTGACGGACGTGACCATCGGCTATAACCCCGAGACCATCTCCGACAACGTCGAGACCTATTCCGCGCTGGCCACCCAGCTGCAGGTGATCCGGATCTGGGTGCCGGTGGTCGGCGGCATCCTCGGACTCCTGCTGCTCATCGCAGGCATCCTCATCCTGCGCAAGCGTCGGTCGGAGGAGCCCCGCACCGCCTGAGCCACGCCGCAGGTCTCACTACGGCCGGCCGGGTGATCACCGCGATCGCCTCGCCGGTCGTCGGCCTTGGCACGTGACCGGGTCGCCGTGCCCCGACAACCACTCCCGGCCGTCGTCGGCGCCATCCCCGTCGGTGTCTGCGTCCGCGGGATCGCTGCGCACGAACCGACCGTCGGCGAGGGGATATCCGCGGAGCTCGGTCCGGTCGCCGAGACCGTCCTCGTCGGTGTCCGGCTCGTAGCCCAGCGTCCTGGTCCAGAGGCGGTGGACGGTGGCGCCCTCGCACGGAACGACGGACACCCGGACCACACGCCTGCCGAGCTCGCTCCGGTCCCTGATGCCGTCACGGTCGGTGTCCGCCCGGCGTGGGTCCGTCCCTGTGCCGAGGCCCCGCCGGGTCAAGTCGATAGCCCTGAGGAGCGTGGTCGCCAACAACGCGTGACCCGCGTCGGTCAGGTGCACCTCGTCGGGGCCGATGAGCTGGTCCGGATCGGGGCCGGGGGCACCTCGAGCCTCGAACTCAGCGCCCACGTCGACGTACGTCACGCGAGAGGAGGCCCCTGCCACCTGGGCGAGGACCTGGCCGTACGCAGCCCACGCCTCCGGCGACACCTGGAACCGTCGGACAGGCTGGAGGAGCACGTGGCACGGTGGGCGCTCGCTGGCGGCGTCGATGCGCCGCACCGCGTCCTCCACCGCTGCGCGGAAGCTCGTCAACGGCACCTGCGCCACTGCGTCGTTGGAGCCGATCATGTGGATCACGCACGCCGGCTGGAGCACACCCACGCCGTACTCGTGGGCCGCGGTGACGTACGTCGCCGCCGTCACTCCACCCACCCCGCCGTTGACTCCTTGCACCCCCGGCGTGTCGTCCGGGCGGTCCGTGCTGCGCTGGAGGTCTCGCACGGGCGCGCTGTCGTCTCCTCCGGACGGAAACCTCCGGCCGAGGCGCCCGACGACCTGGTCGACGTACCTCGAGGCCGGCGAGCTGGCGCCGACCCCGTACGTCGTCGAGGATCCGAGGAACAGCAGCCGCACGGGCCGGCTGCTCCGCCGTGCCAGGGCCGTGGTCAGCGGCGTGAGGGCGGGGTGCCGCACGGCGGTGGCGCCGAGCTCCGTGCGGTCGCCCAGCCCGTCGCGATCGCTGTCCGCCGAGCCGGCCGCGGCCGGGGACGCCAGCAGACCCGAGCAGAGGAGGGTCGCGAGGGCACGCTCGCCGAGGCGCCGACGGGTGCCAGCGGCTGCGGGCGGGCGTTGGGGCATCGGGTCAGGCTACTCGCGCTCACCGCACCCGCACGCGACTTGCGCACACCGCGAGCACACCCCGCACAGGTGGGCTAGATTGGCGCGCAGCGCAGCCGACCCGGAAGGCAGTTCCCCGACCGCATGACTGACATCGTCACCCTCCGTCCCGACGACGTCCGGTGGTATGCCGACACCTTCGACCGCGTCGTGCACAACGTCGAGTCTGCCGTGCTGGGCAAGCGGCACGTCGTGCGTCTGGCGCTCACCTGCCTCGTCTCCGGCGGGCACCTGCTGCTCGAGGACCTGCCGGGCACGGGGAAGACGATGATGGCGCGCGCGCTGGCGAAGTCGCTCGAGTGCTCCTTCGCACGCATCCAGTTCACCCCGGACCTGCTGCCCTCCGACGTCACCGGCGTCACGGTCTACGACCAGGCCCACGGGGAGTTCGCCTTCCACCCGGGCCCGATCTTCCACAGCGTGGTCCTGGCGGACGAGATCAACAGGGCCTCGCCCAAGACGCAGTCGGCGCTCCTCGAGGTGATGGAGGAGGGGCACGTCACGGTGGACGGTCAGACCCATGAGGTGGGTCGTCCGTTCATGGTGATCGGGACCCAGAACCCGATCGAGCAGGCGGGGACCTACCAGCTGCCCGAGGCCCAGCTCGACCGGTTCCTCATGCGCGCCAGCGTCGGGCACCCGGACGCGGCGTCGACCGAGGCGTTGCTCGCCGATTCGGGGGTACGCGACCGTGCAGCGGGATTGGCGCCGGTCGTGGGCGCTCACGAGATCGTGCAGATGTCCCGTCTTGCCGACATGGTCCATGCCGACGCCGCCATCATCCGCTACGTCCGGCAGCTGGCCGAGGCCACGCGCGAGCTCCCGGACGTCCGGATTGGGCTGTCGACCCGCGGTGCCCTGGCCTGGATCCGGGCGGCGCGCGCCTGGGCGCTCGCCGAGGGACGTGGCCACGTCGTCCCCGAGGACATCGCCGTCCTCGCCCGTCCCGTGCTCGGGCACCGCCTGCTGATGGCATCTGGAGCCGCCTTCGGCGGTGTCACCCCGGAGGAGGTCGTCGACACCTTGCTGGCGCAGGTGCCGGTGCCTCGCGACCGCGGGTGAGGATGCTCCGGGCGTCAGCTCCCCTTCGGCTCCTCACGCCGCTCGGCAGGGGCGTCCTCGGTCTTGGCGTGGTCGCGACGGTCCTCGCCGCATGGCTCAACTGGCAGGAGTTCACCCAGCTCGGCGTGGTGGCGTTCGTCCTGCTGGTGCTGGGCCTGCTCTGGCAGGTGTGGCCCGGGGAACCGGTGGCGGACCTGGTGGTACGGCCGAGCCGGCTCGTCGAGGGCGGCACCCGTGCCACCGTGGCCCTCGACTTCAGAGCCGGCGCCATGCCCATGCTCTTCCCGAAGGTCACCCTCCCGACGGGCCGGCAGGGCGTCTCGCTGCGCCTGCCGTTCCTGGCGCCGTACGCCCACCACCGGGAGGCGGTGCCGCTGCCGGCGCTGCCACGCGGGGTGTACGTCGTGGGTCCGGTCACCTACGAGAGGACGGACCCCGTCGGGCTGGTGAGCCGTCGCTTCGAGGCCGGAGGCACCGTGGAGGTACTGGTGGCGCCGACGGTGACCGACCTGTCCGTCTTCGCGGGAGGGCTGACCCACGACCTGGACGGCGCCACCAGCCAGCAGCTGTCGATGAGCGACCTCGCCTTCCACGCGCTCCGCGAGTACGTCCCCGGCGACGACCTGCGGCACGTGCACTGGAGGTCGTCGGCCAAGGCCGGCGAGCTCCTTGTCCGGCAGTACCACGAGTCCCACCGCGGTCACGTCACCGTGCTGGTGGACGCCGACCGCACCTCCTACGCCCGGTCGCGCGACTTCGAGCTGGCGGTCTCGGTGGCGACGTCGATCGCGATCCGTGCGGTCCGCGACGACTTCGACACCTACCTGCGCTGCGGGTCCCACGTGGCCCGTGGCCGCCACGCGGCAGCGATGACCGACGTCGCATGCCGCTTCGAGGGCGAGGACGACCACTACCTGGAGCACGTCGCGGACGCGGCCACCGAGGTGCCCACCACCGGCCTGGTCGTGCAGGTGACCGGCGCCGCGCGCGACCTCGCGCAGCTCGACGCCGCCGCTGAGCGGTTCGACCGCGGCGCGGCCCGCATCGTCGTACGGGCCGACAGCGGGTCCGACGCCTACCTGCGGGACAGCCACGCGCTGCGGGAGATCTCCGTGCCCAGCCTCGTGCGGCTCCAGGAGCTCTTCGCCCGGGGCATGCGATGACCGGGCACCGCAACAGCACCCGCGCGGGCCTCGTGGATGCCACCGTCATCGTCGCGGTGGTGGTGCTGACGCTGTCGATCCTCGACGACAGCTACTCCGACCGCAGCTACCTCGTCGCAGGCCTCGGCCCCGGCCTGCTGCTGCTGGTCCTGGCCTTCCTCACGCGCTGGATGAACGAGGGCGGCTGGTGGTACGCACTGGGCGCCACCGTCCTGTTCGCCCCGCTCGGCGCCCTCTTCGCGCTGCGGAGCCCCGGCCCCTACGCGCTGCCGACGCTGGAGACGATGAACCGGGTGATGGGCGAGACGATCGGTGCTCCCGGCGTGCTCGTCAGCACGGTGCCCCCGGCCGATGCCGAGGGCCAGGTGATGCTCGTCCCATTCGTGATCGGCTACTTCGCGGTCGGCTTCGCCGCGTGGCTGGCGCTCGGGACTCGGAGCGCGGTCGCCCCCGCTGTCCCACTGGTCCTCGCGATCGCCGGGGCGATCCCGGTGGGCGTGCTCGTTCCGTCGCTGCTCGTCCCTCGCGGCATCGTCCTGGCTGTCGTCCTGGTGGTGTGGGTCTCCGTCCGGGCGCGACGCAACGAGGCGCTCGTGGGGGATCCCCGCGGGTCGTGGGCGACGACCGTCACGGCGCTGGCCGTCGTCGTCACGGTCTCCCTGCTGTCCAGCGTGATCGTGCCCGACCGCAACGAGGACGACCGCGTCCTGCTGCGAGGTGACGGCAACAGCGACCTGGTCAGCGGCGCGGCGTCCTCCGCCCTTCCTCCGCAGGTCGGACGCCATCGGCAGCTGTTCCGTGCCACCGGAGTTCCGGACGGACGGCGCCTCAGGTTCGCCGTCCTCGACCACTACGACGGCTACCTGTGGGCGCCTGCCGACGTGTCCCCGGGCAGCGACGGCTTCGGCACCTTCAAGCGCATCGGGCGCGACCTGTCCGCCGTCCGCGACGGAGAGTCGATCGAGGTCGGCATCGAGATGCGCGCGGGGTACTCCGGGGACTGGCTGCCGCTGCTGGGCGACCTCACCCGGCTCGACCTCGAGGAGTTCGACGGTCGCAGCCAGCTCGAGGACGTCCGCTACAACACGGCGACCGCCAGCGCGTTCGTGGTGGGCGGGGTCGATCCCCGCGACTCCTACACGTTCTCCTCGGTGCTCGGCGACGACTCGCTCACGCTGGACGACAGGGCTCATCAGGCGACCGCGGACCAGCGCCAGCCTGCAGGGGAGTACCTCGACCGCCACCTCGAGCCCTTCGTACGCCCGGACCTGTCACGACTTGAGCGCGTCCTGCTGCTCGCGCGCTACCTCCGCGCCAACGGCGCCACGCGGTTCACCGGTCCTTCCCTGCAGGGACCCGACGACCTCGGTCGCGGGATGCTCGGCTCCCGTGACATGACGGGGACGCCGTTCCAGTACGCGGCGCTGATGGCGCTGGGAGCGTCGAGGCTTGGCGTCCCCGGCCGTGTGGTCACGGGCGCCGTGCCGGGCAACAGGGGCATTGTGGAGCACCAGGACGTCGGAGTTTGGGTCGAGCTCCAGCTGGCCGACGGCACCTGGCACACGCTCGAACCCAGGCGGTATGTAGGCGCCGACATCCTCAGCAACGACGATGCCGACGCCGCTGGCGACGACCCGGAGGGTTTCGTGGCCGACCTCCTGGACGGCGCCGGCGCGCGCGACGGCGGTGAGAACGACACCCCCGACGAGTCGATGCCCGCGGCAGTCGAGGACGGCGAGGACGCGGAGGACGGCGCCCCGCCGCCACGATTGCAGGTCGCCCTCCTGCTCGCCGGTGTCGTCGTGGCCCTCCTTCTCACGCTGCTGCTGGTCCCGCTGGCCAAGTGGGTGCGTCGGTCCCGGCGACGTCGTACGTCGTCGTGGTCGGGCGTGTACGTCCACGGCTGGCAGGAGGTGCTGGATGCCGCGCAGGACCGCGGGACGCCGGTGCCCGAGGCGTGGAGCAGAGTGGCGCAGGCTAGGGGGCTCGGAGCGGGACTCGACCTCGCTCGCAGGGCTGACGCGGCGGTCTTCGCACCGGAGCCCCCGTCGCTCGCCGAGGGATCGGTGTTCTGGGACGAGTGCCAAGAGCTCCGCCGCACCCTCGTAGCCGGGACCCGTCCCCGCCGGCGCCTGTGGACGTACGTCACCCCTGCCTCCCTGCTTGCGGGTTGGGCCCGTGGCCGTGGTCACCGCTCAGGCGGGCAGCCTCGCCACGAAGATCGCCGTCCCCGGCGTCAGCACGCCGCGGGCGCGTGACCACCCGCCCCACACGCGGTCGTGGTCGGCAGGCCACTCGGGCTCGACGAGGTCGGCCAGGACGAAGCCGTGGCCGGCGAGCAGCCGGACCCAGTCACCGAGGGTCCGGTGGTGCTCGACGTAGGACACCACGCCGGTGGCGTCGTCGATCTCGACGTAGGGCGTGCGGTCCCAGTAGGACTGGGTGGCCGTCAGCCCCGCCTCGCCCGGGTCGTCGGGGAACATCCAGCGGGTGGGGTGGGTGACCGAGAAGGCGAAGCGGCCGCCCGGACGCAGCACGCGGGCGACCTCGGCCACGGCGTCCGCGATGTCGCTGACGAACTGGAGTGCACCGAAGGAGCAGAAGACGACGTCGAAGCTCGCCGGGGCGAAGGGGAGGTGGGTGGCGGTGCCCCGCACCGACGGGACGGCGATGCCGGTCTCCTCGTCGAGCCGCAGCGAGTGCTGGAGCTGGCGGTGGGAGAGGTCGAGGCCGAAGCCACGGCCGCCGCGGGTGCGCACCCAGCGCGAGCACTGACCGGCCCCGCTGCCGACCTCGAGCACGTCGAGGTCGGCGACGTCACCGAGGACCTGCAGATCCTCCTCGGTGTGGCCCTCCGGCCCCCACACGAAGCCGGCGTCACCGAGGAAGGTGCCGTGCGTGGCCTGGTACTCGTCGGCGTAGCGGTCCCAGTCGGGGCCGTTGGCGCGCCGCGACTCCTGCTCGGAGACCGATCGCCGCTCGACGCGGACCGACTGGGGCAGGTGATCGTCCACGAGCGCAAGCCTAGTGCTGCACACACGGCACGACCGGGTCCCCGGGCAGGTGCCTGCCCGGGGACCCGGTCGTCGTTGCTCCGCTCAGCCGATCCCGAAGGAGTCGCCGAGGCGGCCCACGATCCGGCCGCTGCGGATCCGCGGGTCACGCGGTCCCGAGCGCCAGTCGGCGGGGTTGGACTTCGCCTTCACCTCGGCGCCGTCGCGGACGCCGCCCTTGTCGGTGTCGCACTTGGACGGGTCGGTCCGGTCCTTGCCGAAGCGCTTGTTGGCCTTGCCGGTCAGCTCGACCTTGTCCTTCAGGCCGTCGCGGTCGGTGTCTTTCTTCGTCGGGTTGGAACGGGTCTTGCCGATGACGAAGGTCTTCTTCTTGGTCCGCACCTTCTGCTTGATCTTGTAGCCGCGGACCTCCTTGCCGTCGGTGAGGCCGTCCTTGTCGGTGTCCTTCGACAGCGGGTCGGTGCGCACGAGGATCGCCGTACGCGCCTTCTTGCCGCAGACCTCGAAGCGCTCCTTGATGCGCACGCCGCTGACCTCGCGACCATCGGTGATGCGGTCGTTGTCGGTGTCGCGGTCCTGGGGGTCGGTGCCGTGGACGTTGACCTCGGCGCCGTCGCTCAGCCCGTCGTTGTCCGTGTCGGCGTCGAGCGGGTCGGTGCCGTGGACGTTGACCTCCTGGCCGTCGGTGAGGCCGTCGTTGTCGGTGTCGGGGTTGTTCGGGTCGGTCCCGATCGTCCCCTCCTGGCCGTCGGACAGCCCGTCGCCGTCGGTGTCACCCGGCGGCGGGGGCGTCGGCGTGGTGGCGCCGACGATCGTGAAGGACACGGTGTCGGCGGGGCTGACGTTGCCGTCGGCGTCCGCCTGGGTGGCGCTCACGGTGTGCGGCCCGAGGGGCAGCGCGACCGTGGGCGAGCACGACCACGTGCCGTTGGTGGCGACCACCGCGGTGCAGAGGACGGTCGAGCCCTCCGTGACGGTCACGGTGGCGCCGGGCTCACCGGTGCCACTGATCAGCGGCGTGGTGTCCTGGACCGACGTGCCCTCGGCGGGCGCGACGATCACGGGCGCGGCCGGCGGGACGGTGTCACCGCTGTCGGGCACGATCGTGACGGTCGTCGTCGCGGTGTCGGTGTTGCCCGCCGGGTCTTCGGCGGTGACCGTGAGGGTGTGCTCGCCGGGGAGCAGCGGCAGCGTCGGGTCGCACGACCAGGTGCCGTCGGACTGCACGGTCGTGCTGCAGACCGTGAGCCCGCCTTCGGTGACGGTGATCGTCGCACCGACCTCGCCGGTGCCCGAGACCACGGGCGTCGGGTCAGAGGTGGTGGACCCGTCGGCGGGCGTCAGGACGTCCACCGTGGTCGTGGTGTCGACCTCGAAGGTGACCGTGTCCGGCGCGGAGGTGTTGCCCGCCGCGTCCGTCGCCGTGGCGGAGTAGGTGTCCTCGCCCTCGGGCAGCGGTGCGGTCGGCGTACAGCTCCAGGAACCGGTCACCGGACCTGCAGTGGTCGTGCAGATCTCGTTGCCCTCGGAGTCCTCCACGACGACCGTGGAGCCGGGCTCCGCGGTGCCCGAGAACTCAGGCGTCGCGTCGCTGGTGAGGTCGCCGTCGGCCGGGGTCTCGATGACCGGGGCGTCGGGCGCCGTCGTGTCCGCGGCGTCGGGGTCCACGGTGAACGTGGTCGTGGCGGTGTCGGTGTTGCCCAGCTGGTCCTCGGCCGTCACGGTGAACGTGTGCGCGCCGGGGAGCAGCGGCAGGGTCGGGGTGCACGACCAGGTGCCGTCGGCCTGCACGGTCGTGGTGCAGACCGGGCGGCCGCCCTCGGTGACGGTGATCGTCGCCCCGGCCTCGCCGGTGCCCGAGACCTCGGGCGTCGGGTCGGCGGTGGTCGATCCGTCGGCGGGAGCCAGGACGTCCACGGTGGTCGTGGTGTCGACCTCGAAGGTGACCGTGTCCGGCGCGGAGGTGTTGCCGGCCGCGTCCGTGGCCGTGGCGGAGTAGGTGTCCTCGCCGTCGGGAAGGGCCGTGGCCGGCGCGCAGCTCCACGCGCCGTCCTCGGCGACGTCGGTGCAGACCTGGTTGCCGTCGGAGTCCTCCACGACGACCGTCGAGCCCGGTTCGGCGGTGCCCGAGAACTCGGGCGTGGCGTCGTCGGTCACGTCACCCTCGGCAGGTGCCTCGATCACCGGCGCGGCCGGGGCGTCCTCGTCGACCGAGGCGCACTCGACGCCGCCGCTGGGCGCGCTCGCCCGCACAGCCATCGGTGCCACGGCGAGCGACACGTCGGCGACTGCCGGCAGGAGCGGAACGGCGTTGGCCACCTGCAGGTCGATGCGCAGGAGGGCGTCCAACGTGGCCTCGCCCGTCGCGCCGGAGGACTGGTTCGTCGGGGTGAACGCAGTGATGGTGAGGTCGACGAGGGGCTCGAGCAGCACCGGCAGCTCGATCTCCTGCGGGGTCGCGTTGAGGGGGATGTCGATGGCGTTGCCGCCGACCGTTGCGGTGATGGTGGGCGGGCTGACGAAGCCGGCCGACCCGGTCGTGCCGTCGGAGCGTGCCTGCAGGACCACGGGGTTGGTCACGTCCACCGTGACGGCGCCCCCCAGCAGGTCGATGTCGCCGACGGTGGTCGTGGCGGTGGAGACGACGTCCGAGCCGTCGGCGTCGTCGACGAGGGCGGTCCGTGTCCGGGTCTCGGACGCGGTGACCTCCGCCAGGGTGCCGACGGGCTCGGGTGCGTCGACGAGCGTCACGCCGGCCAGGGTCGTGCGCGAGTCCGAGAGGACGCGCTCGCCGCCGACGGCCGGCACGCAGGCGTCGGCGCCCGCCCACGCGGCCCGGACGTCACCGCTGACGACCCCGACGTCCGCGACGAGCTCGACGGGGATGTCCAGGAGGTCCTCTGGCGGTGGGTCGGCGCTGGGCGGCGCCGCGACGGAGACGCTGTCGGGCGAGATCTGCAAGCCGTTGAAGAGCAGGCCGGCGTCGAGGTTGGCCGACTCGGCGCTCGAGGTGCCGTCGGTGGTCGTGCTGGTGACGGTGCTGCGGCTGTGCCCGACGACCAGGCCCGCGAGGTCTCCGGCGTCGAGGACCTGTGCGGAGAGGTCGACGATGTCGGCGTGGGCGTCGGCGGAGTAGGCCGCCGGGAGCGGCGCCGCCGAGGCGGGCGACTGGGTCAGGGCCAGCAACGACCCGGGTAGTGCGAGGGCCACGGTGATGGCCGCTCCTCTGGAGAACCGGCCCCGTGACCGGTGCTGTCGTGCCTGCATCTGGAACCCCCTGGGTGCTCGGCGTCCGTAGATCTTCGGGAGATCCACGCGACGTCTGGAAGCGATCTATCCAGATGAACGAGCAATCCACGAGAAGGTGACACAAACGTTGCCCACTGGGAGGAGACCGCCGGTACGCGGCCTGGCGACCCCGTGCCACGATGAGTCGGTGAGTGAGTCCACGACGTCGTTGACGCCTCTGCCCGGGGGCCACTCCGGCCGCACCTTCGTCGCCGACGCCGCCGGCGAGCGGGTCGTCGTACGGATCTACCCGCCCGGTGACCGGCGCGGGGCCGCGGCCCCGGAGGTCGACCGGTCCGTGCTGCGACTCGTGCGCGGCCTGGTGCCTGTGCCGGACGTTCTGGAGGTGCGCCGCGGGGTCACCGAGGAGGACGTCCCGGGCCTGTTGGTGACGTCCTTCGTGCCCGGCGAGCGCGGCGACCTCGCCGTGCAGCGTCTGGTGGACAACGGCGACACCGACGGGCTGACCCGTCTCGGCCGGTCGCTGGGCGACGTGGCGGCCGCGCTCGCCGGGATGCCCCAGCTGCGACCCGGTCCGTTCGTCGACGCCGAGCTGCGGCTGGGACGCTTCCCCGCCGACGACCTGCTCGAGTGGGCGGCCAGCCGCCTGCGCGGGTGGTCGGACGCGCGGCTGGATGCCCTGTCCGACGTCTGCGGACCCGCGCAGGACCTGCTGGACGAGGTGGGGCGTGCCAGCCTCGTGCACGGCGACCTCAACCCCAAGAACGTCTTGGTCGCCCCCGAGGGCCTCGAGGTCACCGCGGTGCTCGACTGGGAGTACGCCCACGCCGGCCACCCGTGGACGGACCTCGGGAACCTGCTCCGCTTCGAGCGCCACCCGGCGTACGTCGCCGCGGTCCTCGACGCCTGGGTCGCGGTGCGCGGGGGAGACCCGGTCGGCGTCCTCGAGGGCGCCCGCGCCGCTGATCTCTGGGCCCTCGTGGACCTCGCCTCACGGGCGGGGGAGAATCCGGTGGCGGACCGCGCCGAGACGCTGCTCCTGGCCATCGCGGAGACCGCTGACGTGCACGCGTGGCCGTTCGGCCGCTGAGCGTGCCGTGAGCGTGGGGTGAGCGTGGCGCGAGGGCGCCTGCCCGGTTGGACGTGCGCGGTCGCAGGCGCGTACTCTTGTGTGCTGCGCCAGACGTCTGCCCGGTTTCCGTACCGAGCGAACCCCGGCTCGCCGAGCTCTCGTCAGTGACACGTCACCGTCGTGGCCCAGTGAAACAGGCTTTGCGCGCGTCCGCACGACTCCATCCATCCAAGGAAATTCCTTCCATATGACGAGCACGCTCTCCACTCTTCCGGACTACGACGCGCCCCAGGTCGCGATCAACGACATCGGGTCCGAAGAGGACTTCCTCGCGGCAATCGACGCGACCATCAAGTACTTCAACGACGGCGACATCGTCGAGGGCACCATCGTCAAGGTGGACCGCGACGAGGTCCTCCTCGACATCGGCTACAAGACCGAGGGCGTCATCCCCTCGCGCGAGCTGTCGATCAAGCACGACGTCGACCCCAACGAGGTCGTTTCCGTGGGCGACAAGGTCGAGGCCCTGGTCCTCCAGAAGGAGGACAAGGAAGGCCGCCTGATCCTGTCCAAGAAGCGTGCTCAGTACGAGCGTGCCTGGGGCACCATCGAGCAGGTCAAGGAGGAGGACGGCGTCGTCGAGGGCACCGTCATCGAGGTCGTCAAGGGTGGCCTCATCATCGACATCGGCCTGCGCGGCTTCCTGCCCGCCTCGCTCGTGGAGATGCGTCGCGTCCGCGACCTGCAGCCCTACGTCGGCCAGGTCCTCGAGGCCAAGATCATCGAGCTCGACAAGAACCGCAACAACGTGGTCCTGTCGCGCCGTGCCTGGCTCGAGCAGACCCAGTCCGAGGTGCGTCACGGGTTCCTCACCCAGCTCCAGAAGGGCCAGATCCGCAAGGGTGTCGTGTCCTCGATCGTCAACTTCGGTGCCTTCGTGGACCTCGGTGGCGTCGACGGCCTGGTCCACGTCTCCGAGCTGTCGTGGAAGCACATCGACCACCCGTCCGAGGTCGTCGCCGTGGGCGACGAGGTCACCGTCGAGGTCCTCGACGTGGACATGGACCGCGAGCGTGTCTCCCTGTCGCTGAAGGCGACGCAGGAGGACCCGTGGCAGCACTTCGCCCGCACCCACCAGATCGGCCAGATCGTGCCGGGCAAGGTCACCAAGCTGGTGCCCTTCGGCTCGTTCGTCCGCGTCGAGGAGGGCATCGAGGGCCTGGTGCACATCTCCGAGCTCGCCGAGCGTCACGTCGAGATCCCCGAGCAGGTCGTCCAGGTCAACGACGACGTCATGGTCAAGATCATCGACATCGACCTCGAGCGTCGCCGGATCTCGCTGTCGCTCAAGCAGGCCAACGAGACCGCTGCCGCCGCTGACGTGGAGGAGTTCGACCCCACGCTCTACGGCATGACCGCGACCTACGACGAGCAGGGCAACTACGTCTACCCCGAGGGCTTCGACCCCGAGACGGGCGAGTGGCTCGAGGGCTTCGACGAGCAGCGTGCGGTCTGGGAGGACCAGTACGCCAAGGCGCACGCGCGCTGGGAGCAGCACGTCAAGCAGCAGGCGGACGCCAAGGTCGCCGAGGCCGAGGCCGGCGAGGCCACGTCCTACTCCTCGGGCGGCGACGTCGCCGAGGGTGGCGAGTCCGGTGGCGACACCGGCGGCTCGCTCGCCTCCGACGAGGCGCTGCAGGCGCTCCGCGAGAAGCTCACGGGTGGCCAGGCCTGATCGGCTGACCCCCTGATCTGAGACGCACAGCACGACGGCCCGCCGGGATCCCCGGCGGGCCGTTGTCGTGCGTGGGGTAGAACTGCCGCATGACAGGACACGGGCGTACGGCACTCGTCCTCGGCGGCGGTGGGATCACGGGCATCGCGTGGGAGATCGGCATCATCGCCGGCCTGGCCGAGGCGGGGATCGACCTCACTGACGCCGACATCGTGGTGGGCACGTCCGCCGGCTCGGTGGTCGGCGCCCAGGTCGCCAACGACGTACCTCCCGCAGACCTCTACGCCGCGCAGCTCGAGCCACCCGACGCCGAGCTCGGCGGTCGGCTGTCGCGCATCGCTGCCCTCAAGCTCGCACCGCCCTACCTCCTGCCCGGCAGCGGCCGCGACAAGCTGGCCCGGGTCGGCCGCGTGGCGCGCGCGGCCCACGAGCCCGGGAGCATCGACCGCGAGGGCGTGATCCGTTCCCGGCTACCCGTCCACGCCTGGCCCGAGCGCGACCTGCGCATCACGGCAGTGGACGCGGAGAGCGGTGAGTTCACCGTCTTCACCGCCGAGTCCGGGGTCGACCTCGTCTCGGCGGTGGCCGCGAGCTGTGCCGTGCCGACGGTGTGGCCGCCGGTCGAGATCGGGGGTCGGTCCTACATGGACGGCGGGATGCGCTCGACCGCCAACGTCGACGTGGCCCGCGACGTCGAGCGCGTGGTGGTGCTGGCGCCCCTGCCGAGGTCGCTGAGCAAGAAGACGTCCATCCGGGCGCAGCTCGAGCGCGTGGCCCCCCGGGAGTGGTCGGTGGTGACGCCGGACCCCGAGGCGCTGGCGGCCTTCGGGCGCAACCTGCTCGACCCGGCGAGGCGCAAGGACGCCGCCGAGGCCGGGCTGCGCCAGTCGCGCGGTCTGGTCGACGAGATCCGGCACGTGTGGACGGCCTGAGCCTGCACGGACCCCGGGTCGGCCGCGTCAGCCGGAGAGGTCGGCCAGTGCGTCGCGGCGTACCTTGCCGGTCGCGGTCATCGGCAGCTCGCCGACCGTGACGTAGTCCTTCGGCCGCTTGGCGGGTGCGAGCACCCGGCGTGCGTGTGCGTCGAGGTCGTCGGGTGAGGCGGTGCCGACGACGGCGGCGCACACGCGCTGGCCCCACCGCTCGTCCGCGACGCCGAACACGGCGACGTCCTCGACGGCCGGGTGCTCGCGCAGCGCGTTCTCGACCTCCAGGGGATAGACGTTGACCCCTCCGGAGATGATCAGGTCCGTACGCCGTCCGTCCAGGTGGACGTAGCCGTCGGCGTCGATCCGGCCGACGTCGCCGACGGTGAAGGCGGGCCCGGAAGGCGTGTCCCGCCATGCCGCGCCGGTCTGCTCGGGTGCGCCGAGGTAGGTGAACCTGGCGTGGGAGGGCACCGCGCACCAGATCCGCCCGTCCTCGTCCGTGGTCAGGGTGCGACCCGGGCGGGCCCGACCGACGGTGCCGGGGCGGGTGAGCCACTCCTCGGACCGGCACGCGGTGAACTGGCCCTCGGTGGAGCCGTAGAACTCCCACGTGGAGCCGTCGGGGAACAGCTCGACGATCCGGTGCTTGACCGCGGCCGGGCACGGTGCGCCGGCGTGTGCGACGAGCCGGAAGGACGACAGATCGGGTACGCCGACCTCGTCCCAGTGCGCGAGGAGCCGCTGGAGGTGCGTCGGCACGCAGAACATCGTCGTGGGGCGGGCCGCCTCGATGGCGGCGGTCACGGCTGCCGGGTCGAACTTCCCCGGCACCTCGATCCGGCCGCCGGCGAGCAGCGTCCCCATGGCGAAGCGCAGGGGTGCGGAGTGGTGCAGGGGACTGAGGACGAGGTTGACGTCGGACGCGTCGAACCCCCAGAGGTCACGCTCCTCCGCCACCAGGGCCGAGGCCTCGACGTCGTCCAGCAGGCCGGACCAGACGCCCTTGGGGGTGCCGGTGGTCCCGCTCGTGCAGTGGATGGGGCGCCCGCGGGGCAGTGAGCTCCTCCGGTCCGCGCGACCGGCCAGCAGGGTGTCGACCTGCTCCTGCGAGGTGACGAGGAGGTCGGGCTCGATGGGGGCGAGGATGCGCTCGCGTTCGGACGCGGTGAGGGCGGGGTCGAGCGGGACCGGGAAGATCCCGTCAGCCAGAAGCGCGAGCACCAGGTCGACGTACGCCGGCGAGCCGGGGACGAGCAGGGCGACCCGCGAGCCCTCCACCAACCCGTCGTCGCCCATGCCCCGCATTGTGCCGGGTCGCCCGCGCCCGTCGGTCGCGGGGACGGGCGATGGGCATGGCAGGAATCGCACTGCCAGTTGAGTTCCTGCCATCGGCAGTGCATGCTGGCGCCATGAAGAAGGTCGCCGTCGTGGTGCAGGGCCAGCCCGAGCCGTTCGGGCTGGGAGCGCTGTGCGAGGTGTGGGCCGAGCCCTACCACCCCGAGGACGACAACCCGGTCTTCGACTTCGTCGTCGTGACCCCTGAGCCCGGCAGGCTCCGCACGCGGGCCGGCTTCGACCTCGTGGTCGAGCACGAGCTGGAGGAGGCCGCCGACGCCGACCTGGTCTGCCTCGCGCCCAAGGGCAACTACCTCGAGACGTCCCCGGAGGTGTCCCAGCTGCTCCTGGACGCCCACGACCGGGGCGCGATGCTCTTCGCTCACTGCTCGGCGACCTTCATGCTGGCGCAGGCCGGCCTCCTCGACGGTCGTCGATGCACCACGCACTGGCGCTACGCCGCCGAGCTGGCCGAGCGCCACCCGGAGGCGATCGTGGACCGCGACGTCCTCTACGTGCAGGACGGGTCGATCGTCACCGGCGCGGGCTCGGCCGCCGCGCTGGACGCCGCGCTGCACGTGATGCGCCAGCAGTTCGGCGCCAAGGTGGCCGCCACCACCGCCCGGCGGATGGTCGTGCCGCCGCACCGCGACGGCGGTCAGGCGCAGTTCATCGCCCGGCCGGTCCCGGTCTGTGAGTCCGAGGCGCTCGCGCCGCTGCTGGCGTGGATCAGCGAGCACCTGGGCGAGGACCTCGACGTCGAGACCCTCGCGCGCCAGGTGCACATGTCGGCGCGCACCTTCGCCCGCCGCTTCAAGGAGGAGACCGGGACGACGCCCTACAGCTGGATCCTCGGCGAGCGGGTGCGTGCGGCGCAGGAGCTGCTCGAGCAGACCGACCACCCGGTCGACTGGGTCGCCGGAGAGGTCGGGTTCGGCAACGCCGCCACGCTGCGCCACCACTTCGGTCGCTCGCGCGGGGTCAGCCCGCAGGAGTACCGGCGTACGTTCCGGCTGACCGCCTGAGTCGTGCGTCCCGATCCGTGGCTCCACCCGGGGGACCGCAGGACGGTCCTCGGTAGCCTTGCCCGCGTGACCGCGACTGCGCTGACCGACCTCTCCGCCGACGACCTCGCCGCCCTGCTCGAGCAGCAGCGCGCCGCCTACGAGGAGCTGAAGGCGCGCGGGCTGAAGCTCGACCTGACGCGCGGCAAGCCGTCGTCGCAGCAGCTCGACCTCTCCGACGCGCTGCTGCACCTGCCGACCTCGACGAAGGACGCGGCCGGTGTCGACGTACGCAACTACGGCGGGCTCGAGGGCCTGCGCGAGCTGCGCGAGATGTTCGCCGAGCTGCTGTGGGTCGAGCCCGACCAGGTCGTCGCAGGCGGCAACTCGAGTCTCACGATCATGCGTGACTGCCTCGTCTACCTGATGCTCTTCGGCGGCGTCGACTCCGAGCGGCCGTGGAGCCAGGAGGAGAAGGTGCGCTTCGTCTGCCCGGTGCCCGGCTACGACCGTCACTTCACCCTGCTGGAGAGCCTGGGCATCGAGATGGTGACGGTGCCGATGCACGACGACGGCCCCGACGTCGACGCCGTCGCCGCGCTGGTCGCGGACGACCCGAGCATCAAGGGCATGTGGATCGTGCCGACGTACGCCAACCCGACGGGCGCCGTCGTGAGCCAGGACGTCGCCGCCCGCCTGGCGGCGATGCCGACGGCCGCGCCGGACTTCAAGATCTTCTGGGACAACGCCTACGCGCTGCACCACCTGACCGAGGACGAGGCGAAGAGCGCCGACATCCTCACCCTCGCCTCGGCGGCGGGGCACCCGCACCGGCCGATCATGTTCGCCTCGACGTCGAAGATCACCTACGCCGGCGCAGGCGTGGCCTTCCTGGCCGCGTCCACCGCCAACGTCGCGTGGTACCTCGGGCACCTCGGCAACGGCTCGATCGGACCCGACAAGGTCAACCACCTGCGCCACGCCGAGTTCTTCGGCTCGCCCGACGGCGTGCGCGAGCACATGCGCAAGCACCGCGAGATCATCGCGCCGAAGTTCGCCGAGGTGGACCGGGTGCTGACCGAGCGCCTCGACGGGCGCGGCGTGGCGACGTGGAACAAGCCCGCCGGCGGCTACTTCGTCAACCTCGACGTCGTGCCGGGCACGGCGTCGCGCGTCGTGGCGCTGGCCAAGGAGGCGGGCATCGCGCTGACCCCTGCGGGCTCGTCGTTCCCCTACAAGCAGGACCCGGACGACACCAACATCCGCCTCGCGCCCACGATGCCGCCGCTCGCGGAGGTCACCGAGGCCATGGACGCCGTCGCGACGTGCGTGCTGCTGGCGGCCGCCGAGGAGGCGTCCGCCTGAGCCGGCCGGGAGGCGTACGTCACGGGATCTCGAGGTGCGAACCCCGGATTCCCATGACGTCCGCTCAGGCGGCCGAGCGTTCGCGCTCGAGCCCGCCGCGCACCAGGTCGGCGTAGCGGCCACCGCGGAGCAGCAGCTCCTCGTGGGTGCCGAGCTCGACCACGCGCCCGTCGTGGAGCACGGCGATCTGGTCGGCGTCGCGCACCGTGGAGAGTCGGTGCGCGATGGTGATGGTGGTGCGGGTCGCGGACACGGACGCGAAGGTCTCCAGGATGGCCCGCTCGGTCTCGTTGTCCAGCGCGCTGGTGGCCTCGTCGAGGACCAGCACCGCCGGGTCGCGCAGGAGGGTGCGCGCGATCGCCAGGCGCTGCTGCTCGCCGCCGGAGAAGCGGTGGCCGCGGGAGCCCACGAGGGTGTCGTAGCCGTCGGGGAGCGACGCCACGAGCTCGTGGATGCGGGCACGGCGGCAGGCGTCCTCGATCTCGGCGTCGGTGGCGTCGGGGCGGGCGTGGCGCAGGTTGTCGCGCACGCTGGCGTGCATCAGGTAGGTCTCCTGCGTCACGACGCCCACGAGCTCGGCGAGGTCGGCCGAGGCCAGGTCGCGGACGTCGACACCGTCGATGGTGACGCTCCCGGTCGTGACGTCGCGCAGGCGCGGGACCAGTGACGCCAGCGTCGACTTGCCGCTGCCGGTCTCGCCGACCAGCGCGAGGGTGGAGCCGGCCGAGACGACGAGGTCGATCCCGGCGAGGACCGGCCGGTCGGGGTCGTAGCCGAAGCCCACGCCGTCGAACCGCACCTCGCCGCGGGCCGACGTGCGTTCGAGGCGGGTCGGGTCGCTCGCCTCGACGAGGTCGACCGGCAGGTCGGCGTACTCGAAGATGCGGCTGAAGAGCGCCATCGAGGCGGTCAGGTCGACCCCGACGTTGAGCAGGCCCATCAGCGGGCGGAAGAGGTTGCCCTGGAGGGCGATGAAGGCAACCAGGGTGCCGATGGTCATCCCACCCGACGTCGCGGGGAGGCCGGCGGCGAGGTAGATCGCGGCCGGCACGGCAGCGAAGACGACGTTCATCGTCGCCATCCGCCAGCGGCCGGCGAGGCGGGAGCGGATCTCCAGGCCGACCAGGTCGGACGAGGTCTCGTCGAACCTCGCGGTGAGGCGCGGTGACGCTCCGAGGGTCTTGGACAGCAGCACCCCGCTGACGGAGAGGCCCTCCTCGATCTGGACGTGGAGGTCGGCGAGGCGGCGCTGCCTCTCGCCGGTGATGCGGTGGCGCATCCGCGCGACCTGCCGGGTGAGCAGCACGGCCGGCGGCAGGACCACCAGCGAGATGAGCGCGAGCCGCCAGCTGAGGGCGACCATCGCGACCGCCGTGCCCGCCACGACGGTGACGTTGGCGGCGATCGAGGTCGCGGTCTGGGTCACGACCCCCTGCATGCTGCCGATGTCGTTGACCAGGCGCGACTGCACCTCGCCCCCGCGGGTGCGGGTGAAGAAGTCGAGCGACTGGCGCTGGAGGTGGGCGAAGAGGTCGCTGCGCAGGCGGTGCATCACCTGCTGGCCGACGGAGGTCGAGAGCCAGGTCTGCACGACGCCGATCGCGGCGGTCGCGATCGCGACGGCGAGCATCGCGCCGACCAGGACCAGCAGGAGGCGTACGTCCTGGCGCGGCAGCGCCTCGTCGATGACGTGGCGCACGAGGAAGGGCTGGGCCAGCGAGACGGTCGAGCTCAGCACGATCAGGGCCACGACGACGGTGAGCGTCGAGCGATGCGGCGCGAAGAGGCGCGCCACGCGGCGCAGCGAGACGGGAGAGTCCGCGAGCTGCCGCACGTCGGCGGGGTCGGGCCGCCCGCCGCGGCGGGAGCGGCTCGAGGGGGAGTCGGACCGGGATCCGGGTCGGGAGAGGTCTTCCATGCGACCAGCTCCTCTCTGGGACGAGGGATGTATGTGAGGTAACCTCACTATGAGGTCACAACCGGACAGGACGCGGAGATATTCCATGGACGCACGCCCCTCTCCACGACCGGGGTCGCAGGAGCACACCGGCGACCTCGTCATGGCCCTCGCGCGACGGGTGCGACGTGCGTACGCCGACGCCCTCGCCGAGTGGCACATCACCCCGGCGCAGTCCCGGGCCCTTCGCGTGCTCGCCTCCCGCCCCGGGGGCATGCGTCCCTCGGTGCTCGCCGAGGAGCTGGGGATCGCTCCGCGCTCGGCCACCGAGGTGGCCGACGCCCTGGAGGAGCACGGGTGGTTGCGGCGTGCGGGCGACCCCAGCGACCGGCGGGCCACCACCCTCACCCTCACCGACGCCGGCCTGGACCTCGTCGGACGCATCGAGCAGGTGCGCCTCGAGGCGTCCGAACGGGTCCTGGACGTGCTCACGCCGGCGCAGCGCCGTACGCTCCACGAGATGCTGACCGTCGTCGTGGGGGAGGACCAGTGACCGTCCGGGTGGGACTCACCGGGGGCATCGCCTCCGGCAAGAGCACGGTGTCGGCGATCCTCGCCGAGCTGGGCGCCGTGGTCATCGACGCCGACGCGATCGCGCGCGAGGTGGTCGCGCAGGGCACGTCGGGGCTGGAGGCGGTCGTGGCCGAGTTCGGGCCCGGACTGCTGACGCCCGGGGGAGACCTGGACCGGCCGGCGATGGGCGCCCTGGTCTTCGCCGACGCGGGTGCCCGCAAGCGCCTCGAGGCGATCATCCACCCCCTCGTCCACCGGCGCAGTGCCGAGCTCGAGGCCGCAGCCGATGCCGACGCCGTGGTCGTCCACGACATCCCGCTGCTGGCCGAGGTCGGCCGGGCCGGCTCGTTCGATGCCGTGATGGTGGTGGACGCGCCCACGGAGGTCCGGGTGGCACGCATGGTCGGTGACCGCGGATGGACCCGCGAGGAGGCCGAGTCGCGCATCGCCGCGCAAGCCTCGAGGGAGGAGCGGCTCTCGATCGCGACCCACGTGGTCGACAACACCGGCTCGCTCGACGACCTGCGCCGTCGCGTCGAGGACGTGTACGCCGAGCTGGCCGCGCGGGCCTGACGTTTCCGGTTCGCGTGGGTGGGGCCGGTAGCCTCCACGCGTGCTTCCGATCCGACCCCGACTGGCCGTGATCGCGACGGGTGTCCTGCTCGTGAGCGGCTGCGCCGGCCTCAGCCCGACGTCCGACGACGCGGCGCCCGCGACCTCCGCGCCGTCGTCCTCCGCCCCGCCCACCGCCGCGTCTCCCGAGGCCGAGGAGACCGAGGACCCGGACGCCCCGACCTCCTGGGGGCCCACCGTGGGCGAGCTCGACGCGGCCCGCGAGCTCGTCAGCACCTGGACCCCCGAGCAGCTCGCCGGCGGTGTGATCGTGGGACGCTTCCACGGCACCGATCCTGCGGAGCCCGCGCGGATGGTGCGCGACCTGCACCTCGCGGGTGTCTCGGTCACCGGGGCCAACGTCGCCGACCTCGACCAGGTGCGGGCGATGACCGCCGGCATCGCGCAGGCCGCAGCGGACGACGGACGCGACTTCCCGCCCGTGATCGGCGTGGACCAGGAGGGCGGCTACGTCTCCCACCTGCGGGGCATCGCCACCGAGTTCCCGCACTTCGCCTCTGCCGGCCAGGCCATCGCCGCCGACCCCAAGGAGGGGCGCCGGGCCACCCGCGTAGCAGCGCTGACCACGGCCCTCGAGCTGCGCGGCCTCGGCTTCACCTGGGTGTTCGCCCCCGTCGCCGACGTGACCATCGGCGCCGCCGACCCGACGATCGGCGCCCGCTCGCCGTCGACGGACCCGGAGCTCGCGGCCGACGCCGTCTCGTCGGCGATCAAGGGCTACGACGCAGCCGGCATCGTCTCGACGGTCAAGCACTTCCCGGGCCACGGGACCGCGACCAGCGACAGCCACGACACGCTGCCCGTCGTCGACTCACCCCTGGGGGAGATCGAGGCGCACGACCTGCCGCCCTTCGAGGCCGCGATCGACAAGGCCGCCCCCGCAGTGATGCTGAGCCACCTCGACCTCACCGCGATCGCGCCCGGCGTGCCGGCCAGCATGGCCCCGGAGGTGTACGACCTGCTGCGCGACGACCTCGGCTTCGAGGGGGTGGCCATCACCGACTCGCTCGGCATGGGCGCGGTCGGCGGGCGGCCGACCCCGGCCCTCCAGGCGCTGAAGGCGGGCGCCGACCTGCTCCTGATGCCGGTCGAGACCGCGACGACGCACCAGATCGTCACCGACGCGATCATCGCCGGCGACGTCTCGCGCGAGCGGGTCGAGGAGGCAGCCGCGCGGGTGGTGGCGCTCCAGGTGTGGCAGGCACGCGTGGCAGCACAGCGGCCCGTGCCCGCCGACGTGGTCGAACGGGCACGGGCCGCGAGTGCGGACCTGTTGTCCGCGTCGTACTAGGCGATCAGGCAGCCAGGTCGGGGTCGCCGGCGCGGCGGAGCTTCTGGAGCGCCTCCCGCTCGAGCTGGCGGACCCGCTCGGCAGAGATGCCGTGGCGTGCGCCGATGTCGGCGAGCTTGTGCTGACGGCCGTCGGCCAGGCCGTAGCGCGCCCGGACGATGTCGGCCGAGCGCTCGTCCAGGATCCCCACGAGGTCCTCGAGCCGCTGGCGCGCCTCGACGTCCAGGAAGTTGAGGTCCGGACCCGGCGCGGTCTCCTGGGCCATCAGGTCACCCAGCGAGGTGTCGCCGTCCTCGTCGACGGGGGTGTCGAGGGAGACGTGGTCGCGCCCCCAGCTCATCAGGTCGAGCACGCGGTCGAGCTCCATCCCGAGCTCCGTGGCGATCTCCTGCGGCTCCGGGTCGCGGCCGAGCTGGCGCTCCAGCGTGCGACGGGCGCTGCCGACCTGGTTGAGCTCCTCGACGACGTGGACGGGGAGGCGGACGACGCGGGCCTGCTGGGCGATGCCTCGCGTGATGGCCTGGCGCACCCACCAGGTGGCGTACGTCGAGAACTTGTAGCCCTTGGTGTAGTCGAACTTCTCCACGGCGCGGATCAGTCCGGTGTTGCCCTCCTGGATCAGGTCGAGCATCGGCATCTGGGAGCGGCCGTACTTGCGGGCGATGGAGACGACGAGCCTGAGGTTGGCCTCGATGAAGCGGTCCACCGCGAGGCGTCCCTGCTCGGCCAGCCACTCGAGCTCCTCCTCGTTGGCGCTCATCGGGGCGCCGCCCTTGCGGCGACCGATGCGACCGGTGTCGAGGAGGTGCTGGGCCAGCAGGCCAGCCTCGATGGTCTTGGACAGCTCGACCTCGGTCTCGGCGTCGAGGAGCGGGGTGCGGGCGATCTCGTCGAGGTAAAGGCCGACGCTGTCGCGGCCCTCGATCTCACGCGTGGTGGTGGTGCGCTTGGCCTGTGCGGTGCTCATCTGGTCCTCCTGCTCCTCGTGCGGCCACCCCTGTGTCGCACGTCTGGTCCAACGCCTGTGTCCGTTGCGGGATT
This sequence comes from Nocardioides lacusdianchii, assembly GCF_020102855.1. Lineage (GTDB taxonomy): Bacteria > Actinomycetota > Actinomycetes > Propionibacteriales > Nocardioidaceae > Nocardioides > Nocardioides lacusdianchii. The sequence goes on along the minus strand of NZ_JADHZD010000002.1, from coordinate 205,636 downwards.
CCCGAACGGATTGCTCGGTGCCTTCACCTGACTTGACGCGCCAGTGGCTGCCGGAATTCCACGATTCCGGAACTCTCAGGGACTTCTCAGGGGTTCCCTCCTGCGCCCGGAACATGCGCGGCCCGCGCGAGAGCGGGCCGACGACCGCTGTGGAGGAGCGCGCCATCTCTGTGGATCGTGGGCCGACTTCTGTGGGCAACCCTGTGGGACCGCGGGTTTGTCGGGTTGAAGCCTTGCGCCGTGGCGCCCGCGGGCATAGAACTCTCCCTACCGGTGCCGCTTCGGCGGGGCCGGGGATCGCATCGAAGGATCAGTCCCACCCGGCGAGCTCGCTCGCCGCGCAGGCCCGGTGGCGGGGTCGGCGGGGACCGGATGCCGGTGCGGTGGTCCGGACGCCACCACCGCCGGACACATCGAGGGGCTCCCGATGCTCATACCATCTGGAGCCCCTCAACCTGTGTGCCCCTCGAGGGGGCCCGACACGGGCGGAGGCGCGCAACCTGCGACCGGTGAACACCCGTCGACGGATCGGTCCCGCTTCCGGCTCAGTCCTCGGCGGGCGGTTCGAGCCGGTGCAGCGCAGGGTCGTCGTCGCGGAAGCTGCGCACCGGGCCGGGGGGAGTGTCGGCGGTCTCGAAGCGCACCGTGACCACGCCGGAGCCCGATCCCCAGACCCAGCCCTGTCCCATCTCGTCGTGCACGACGTCCGCGCCGGGCGGCCAGGTGCGTCGCGGCGGCTCGGGCAGCGCCACCTCCTCGGCCTCGTCCTCCTCCGGTGTGGAGCCGAACAGGTCCTCCTGCACCCAGTCGGCCAGCCCGGAGACACCGACTCCGAGGAGCCGCACACCCCCGGTGGTGTCGAGGTCGGCCAGCAGCGACCGGGCGATGCGGGCGATCGTCGCGCCGTCGTCGGTCGGGCTGGACAGGGTGCTGGAGCGATTGAGGGTGGTGAAGTCGTGCAGGCGCACCTTGATCGTCACGGTGCGGCCGGAGAAGCCGTTCTTCCGCATCCGGGCGCCGACGTCGCGCGCCTGACGCGTGAGCAGGCCCTCCATGACCCGGCGGTCGTTGAGGTCGGTGTCGTAGGTCCCCTCGACACTGATCGACTTCGCCTCCCGCTCGGCCAGCACCGGGCGCGGGTCGCGGGCGCGCGCCAGGTGCCACAGCCCGTGTCCCTGCGCCTGGCCCAGCAGGCGTACGAGCTCGTCCTCCTCGACCGCCTCGAGCTCGGCGATCGTGTGGATGCCCGCACGCCGCAGCCGCTCGGCGGTCGCCGGTCCCACGCCGGGGATGACGGTGACCTTCATCGGACGCAGCAGGTCCAGCTCGGTGCCCGGCGGCACCACCGTCATCCCGTCCGGCTTGTCGAGCTCGCTCGCGACCTTGGCGAGGAACTTGGACGAGGCGATGCCCACGGTCGCGGTCAGGCCCCCGGTCACCTCGTGCACGCGCTGGCGCAGCCGCTCGCCCGCGGCAGTCACGGTGGCGACCTCGAGGTCGGGCAGGTCGGCGGCAGCCAGGTCGACGAAGGCCTCGTCGAGGGACAGCGGCTCGACGAGGGGGGAGAGCTCGCGCAGCACCTGCATGACGCGGGTGCTGGTCTCCCGGTAGGCGTGGAAACGGCCGCTGAGGAACGCCGCGTGCGGGCAGCGCGCCCGTGCCTCGCGCCCGGACATCGCCGATCCGACGCCGAAGGTCCGCGCCTCGTAGGACGCCGTGGCCACCACGCCCCGCCCGCCGGTGCCGCCGACGATCACCGGCTTGCCGCGCAGCGACGGCTTGTCGCGCTGCTCGACGGCGGCGAAGAACGCGTCGAGGTCGAGGTGCAGGACCGAGGCGGTCGAACGCATCAGCCGCGCGTCGTCCGCGTCGTCTGTCCGGTCACCGCTCCATCCTCTCAGGGCGTCGCGCCAAGGACTCCGCGGGCGCGTCGTGGGCCACGAACCGTCCACAGGCACGCTGGGGGACCGGTTCTCCACAGGGCCGGACCCGGTCGGGCATGGAGGGTCGGTGGTCGCGGGAAACGTCCTCGTCATGGACACCGCCGACAGCACCCCGTTCCCATCCACCTCCGCCGACCGGGGCTCGCCGCCCCCGACGCTCCTGCGGGCACGCACGCCCGCCGACATCGCTGCCTTCGTCCCCCTTGCCCTCGGGTTCCTGCCCGAGCACTCCGTGGTGATGGTGAGCACCGGGGCGCCGGGCGGCATGCAGGCCCGCGTCGACCTGCCGCACGACCCGGACGACGTGGACGACGTCGTCGAGGCGCTCCTGCGCCCGGCCCGTCGCCACGGCGTGCGCGAGGTCGTCGTCGTGGTCTACGACGACGACACCACGGTGGCCGACGAGGCCGCCTGGGCGATCCACGAGGAGTTCACCGCAGCCGGCGTCGAGGTGCGCGAGGTGCTGCGGGTCCACGACGACCACTGGTACGCCGTCCTGCCGGGCGCGCCGCTGGCGGCCTACCGCGGCGTGCCGTTCGAGCTGGCCGAGCACCCGTTCACCGCCCAGGCCGTCTTCGACGGCCGTGTCACCCACGCCAGCCGCGAGGCCCTGCGCGCGACGATCGCGGTCGACCCCGTCCTCGCTGGTGAGGTCGAGGACGAGATCGGCGCTGCGGTGCCCTTGCCCGCCGGTGCCCTGGGGACGTTGGCGCGCCGGCACCTGGCAGCCGGCACGAGGTTCACCTGCGCCGAGCTGGCGGCCGTCGCGCTGACCGTCACGGCGGGCTCGCTCCGCGATGAGGCGTGGGCCTGCCTGGGACGCACCGACGCACGCGGTGCCGTCGAGCTGTGGTCCGATGCCGTACGCCGCCTGCCGTCTCCCCACGTGGCCGCTCCGGCCGCCGTGCTGGCCTTCGCTGCCTGGCTCGCAGGGGACGGCGCGCTGGCGTGGTGCGCGGTCGACCGCTGCCAGGCCGTCGAGCCCGACCACTCGCTGGCCGGACTGGTCGCCCAGCTGCTCGAGTCCGCCACGTCGCCCGACGACTGGGAGGTGCTGCGACCCCGCCTGGGCGGGACCGCGGATCCCGCTGCCTGACCCGCGCGCTGGACCAGCCTTCGGGACGGTTCCCGCGCCGTGCCCACGACACTAGGGTTCGGGCATGGGTGAAGAGGTCGACCAGCAGGAGTTCAGTCGCGCGGACCGGACGCGGCACCGCGAGAAGGTGCGCCGCAACCTCGACGTCTTCGCGCGCATGCTGCGCGAGGCGCGCTTCGACACCGACGACCCGATGACCGGGCTCGAGATGGAGCTGAACCTCATCGACGACGCCGGCGACCCGGCGCTCAAGAACGCCGAGGTGCTCGAGGCGATCGCGGACCCCGACTTCCAGACCGAGCTCGGCCAGTTCAACATCGAGATCAACCTCGCCCCGGCCAAGCTGCGCGAGGGCGGGCTGAGCACCTTCGAGCAGAGCCTGCGGCACTCTCTCAACGACGCCGAGGAGAAGGCGGCACAGGTCGGGGCGCACCAGGTCGCGATCGGCATCCTGCCGACGCTCGCCGAGGGCCACATGAACCGCGCCAGTCTGAGCGCCAACCCTCGCTACAACCTGCTGTCCGAACAGATCCTCAGCGCCCGCGGGGAGGACATCACCATCAGCATCTCGGGACGCGAGCGGCTCACCACGACCGCGGACTCGATCGTGCCCGAAGCGGCGTGCACCAGCACGCAGTTCCACGTGCAGACCTCGCCCGACCAGTTTGCGGCCTACTGGAACGCCGCCCAGGCGATCGCCGGCGTGCAGCTGGCCGTCTCGGCCAACTCCCCGTTCCTGCTGGGCAAGGAGCTGTGGCGTGAGACCCGCATCCCGCTGTTCGAGCAGGCCACCGACACCCGCAGCGAGGAGCTCAAGGCCCAGGGCGTACGACCGCGCGTGTGGTTCGGCGAGCGGTGGATCACGTCGGTCTTCGACCTCTTCGAGGAGAACGTGCGCTACTTCCCGGCCCTGCTGCCGGTGACCGACGAGGAGGACCCGCTCGAGGTCCTCGAGTCCGGCGGCACGCCGCTGCTGCACGAGCTGCGCCTGCACAACGGCACGATCTACCGCTGGAACCGGCCGGTCTACGACGTGGCGGACGGTGTGCCGCACCTGCGCGTCGAGAACCGGCTGCTCGCCGCGGGCCCGACCGTGGCCGACACGATCGCCAACGCGGCCCTGTGGTTCGGGCTGATCCGATTCCTCGCCGAGAGCGAGCGACCCCTGTGGTCGCAGATGTCCTTCTCGGCGGCGGAGGAGAACTTCCACGTGGCCGCCCAGATGGGCGTCGACGCCCAGGTCTACTGGCCCGGCATCGGCCAGGCGCGCGCCACCGAGCTCGTGCTGCGCCGCCTGCTGCCCATGGCGAAGGCCGGGCTCGACGCGTGGGGCGTGCCCGCCGAGGAGAGCGACCGCTATCTCGGGATCATCGAGCAGCGGTGCCTGCTGGAGACCAGCGGCGCGGCGTGGTTCGTCGATCGGGTGCGCGCACGTGGGGGAGAGGATCGCTTCGACGCCCTGCGCGCCACGCTTCTCGACTACAAGGACCGCATGCACAGCAACGAGCCCGTGCACCTCTGGGACTGAGGCGACCTCACGCCCGTCGGCGCAGGCGTCGCCACTCGCGGCATACGCCGCTGACGGGATCGAACCAGCCGCGACGCGTCACGACGACCAGGGGCGTGTGCGTCCCGAGGGCGGACGTCGCCCAGGTGGCAGGACCGAGCCAGCGCAGGTCCTCGTCGTGCGTGCTCAGCTCGCCGGGCCGGGTGAGCCAGAGGTAGGGACGCGGCGTCAGCGCCGCCGCGTGGCGCAGCAGCGCCAGCACGACGTCGGCCCGCAGGCCCGGGTCGGTGGTGCGCGGGTCGTCACAGTGGCGTGCGGTGCGACCGGGCACGCCGGCGTGCAGGACGGACGGGAAGTGGCGCCGGGCCTCGACCTCGAGCAGCTCCAGGGTCGCGGCGCGCAGCACCGCGTGGGTGGTCCGGTCGATCGGGGCCTCGAGCGCGACGACGGGCCCTCGAGGACGTGCACGTGCAGGCGCCATGTCCTCACCCTGCCGGAGGAGAGCATCCGCAACGCGCCTGTCCACAGGCTGCCCAAGGCAGCCTGTTTCCGTTACGGTGCCAACAGGTCGGCGGCGTGGCGCTGCCGGCCACGAGAGGAGACACCATGGGCACCGTCGTCGTCGGGTACGTCCCCAAGCCGGAGGGCGAAGCCGCCCTGTCTGCTGGCATCAGCGAGGCGAAGCTGCGCGGCAGCAAGCTCGTGGTGGTGAACTCCCACCGGGGAGGCCAGGAGTTCGACGGCACCCGGGCGCGCAGCGCGGAGGACGACATGGCAGCGGTCCGCGCCACCCTCGAGGAGGCCGGCGTCGAGCACGACATCCGCCAGCTCGTACGTGGCTTCGAGCCCGCCGAGGACCTCATCAGCATCGCCGAGGCCAACAACGCCGAGCTGCTCGTGATCGGCCTGCGACGCCGCTCGCCGGTCGGCAAGCTGATCCTCGGCAGCAACGCCCAGCGCGTGCTCCTCGACGCCCCCTGCCCGGTCCTGGCGGTCAAGGCCCAGTAGGCCCGCCCGGCAGGTCCCGTCCCGGCACCTCGTCGGGCAGGATGGACCCATGGGCTTCCAGATCACCGGCGACCCCGCCGCCGACAAGGTTCTCGACGACTCCGCCTTCGCCCTGCTGGCCGGGATGATGCTGGACCAGCAGTACCCGATGGAGCACGCGTTCCGGGGACCGGCCAAGGTGCTGGACCGCTTCGGCACGATCGCGCCCGAGGCGATCGCCGCGGCCGACCCCGACGAGTTCGCCGCGATGGCGTCGACCCCGCCGGCCATCCACCGCTTCCCGGGGTCGATGGCCTCACGCCTGCAGGAGCTCGCCCGCATCGTGGAGGAGACCTACGGCGGTGACGCGGCGCGGTTGTGGACCGAGGCCGCGGACGGCAAGGACCTGCTCAAGCGCGTGATGGCGCTGCCGGGCTTCGGCAAGCAGAAGGCCCAGATCTTCGTCGCCCTGCTCGCCAAGCAGCTCGGCGTACGCCCTGAGGGGTGGGAGGCCGCGGTCGGTGACTACGCCCTCGAGGGCCACCGCTCGGTTGCGGACGTGGTCGATGCGGACTCCTTGCAGAAGGTGCGCGACTTCAAGAAGGCGAAGAAGGCCCAGGCCAGGTCCTGACCTCGCCGCGCCGGAGCTCCGATCGGGACCGGGTGCCACGGGCCGTGGAGGGCCGTGGCAGAATGACGGTGCGGCTCTTGACGTCACCGGGCCTCGCCGCGCCCCGAAGCTGTCCGACGAGAGGTGTTCGTGTCTTCACACGCACGCAAGTTGCTCCCCGCGGAGGTGCTCACGCACCCCTCCATCACCGCCCTGCTCGCCGGCGGGACCCCCACCGGCACCGTGTCCCCCGAGGACGTACGTCGCGCCAGTGACGAGGCCGGTGTCGAGCCCCGCCACCTGAAGGCACTCCTCGTGCACCTGAGCGGTCTGGGGATCTCGGTCCAGGTCGACGCCGCCAGCCTGCGCGCGGTCGCAGCGACGAGCAAGCGCTCGTCCAGCACGGCCGCGGCGAAGAAGGCACCGGCCAAGAAGGCCGCCGCGAAGACCACGCCGGCCAAGGCCGCCGCCACCACGGCAGCGCCCGTCGCCGAGGCGCCGGCGAAGAAGGCACCTGCCAGGAAGGCCGCCGCGAAGAAGGCGCCCGCCAAGAAGGCTGCCGCCACCGACGAGGTCGTCGACCTCGGCGCGGAGACGCCCGTCCTCGGGGCCGACGGCAAGAAGATCCTCCCCGACATCCCGGACGAGGTGTTCGAGAAGGACGTCGCCAAGGACCCGACGATCAAGGAGGACGAGAAGCAGGCCTTCACCGTCTCCGCGGCCGACGAGACCGACGAGCCCGAGCAGCAGGTCATGGTCGCCGGCGCGACCGCCGACCCGGTCAAGGACTACCTCAAGCAGATCGGCAAGGTCCCCCTCCTCAACGCCGAGATGGAGGTCGATCTCGCCAAGCGCATCGAGGCCGGCCTCTTCTCCGAGGAGAAGCTCGGCAAGGGCGGGCGGATCAGCCCCAAGATGCTCGAGGAGTACGAGTGGATCGCGGAGGACGGCCGTCGTGCCAAGAACCACCTCCTCGAGGCCAACCTGCGTCTCGTCGTCTCGCTGGCCAAGCGCTACACCGGTCGCGGCATGCTCTTCCTCGACCTCATCCAGGAGGGCAACCTCGGCCTGATCCGTGCGGTCGAGAAGTTCGACTACACCAAGGGCTACAAGTTCTCGACCTACGCGACGTGGTGGATCCGCCAGGCCATCACCCGCGCCATGGCCGACCAGGCGCGTACCATCCGCATCCCGGTCCACATGGTCGAGGTCATCAACAAGCTCGCCCGCGTCCAGCGGCAGATGCTGCAGGACCTGGGCCGCGAGCCCACGCCCGAGGAGCTCGCCAAGGAGCTCGACATGACCCCCGAGAAGGTCATCGAGGTCCAGAAGTACGGCCGCGAGCCCATCTCGCTCCACACGCCGCTCGGCGAGGACGGCGACTCGGAGTTCGGTGACCTCATCGAGGACTCCGAGGCGATCGTCCCGGCCGACGCCGTGTCGTTCACCCTGCTCCAGGAGCAGCTCCACGCGGTGCTCGACACCCTGTCCGAGCGCGAGGCCGGCGTGGTCTCGATGCGATTCGGCCTCACCGACGGCCAGCCCAAGACCCTCGACGAGATCGGCAAGGTGTACGGCGTGACGCGCGAGCGCATCCGCCAGATCGAGTCGAAGACCATGTCGAAGCTGCGGCACCCCAGCCGGTCGCAGGTCCTGCGCGACTACCTGGACTGATCCACACCATGACGGACATGCGCCGTCTCGCGAGCAGCGTCGCCCTCACGGCGGCGCTGTTCGCCGTTGCGGGGTGCTCGAGCGGCGACGTACGCCCTCCCGCGCCGCCGCCGTCGCAGGCGAGCGCCGAGCCGACGACGCCGTCCCCGAGCGCCTCGACGTCCGCGGCACCGGAGCCGGACGTAGCAGTCGTGGACCCGGTGCGCGCCGGTGACCTCGACCGGACAGTCGCCGTCGCAGCCGTACGCCACCTGGCCGGGGTGGTGGGGCCCCGCGAGGCGACCGGCCCCGCCTACCGGCAGGCCGCCGGCTGGGTGTCACGCCGGCTGGACCGGCTGGGCTACGACGTCGTACGCCAGCGCGTGGACGTGCCCGCCGGGGAGTCCTGGGGCATCGCGGTGCCGGCCGGCAGGTCGGTCAACGTCGTCGCGACACCGCCCGGGCTGGAGCCGGGCGACCCGCACCTGGTCGTGGGTGCGCACCTCGACACCGTCCCGCAGGCCCCGGGTGCGGAGGACAACGCCTCGGGCGTCGGCGTGCTGCTCGCGGTCGCGGAAGCGGTCGCGCAGCGGCGTACGCGCCTGCCCGTCGTGCTCGTCGCCTTCGGGGCCGAGGAGCCGCGCGGGCCCAGCGACGCCGACCACCACTACGGCTCGCGGCGCTACGTCGCCCTGATGGGACCGAAGGAGCGCCGGGCACTGCGCGCGATGGTCTCGCTCGACCGCGTGGGCGTGGGCGATCGCGTGCCGGTCGGCTCCGCCACCGCGTCCGACCCCGTCCAGCGCAGCCTGCTCGCCGCGGCCCGCCGCGCCGAGGTCCCCGTGGTCGCGGACCCCGAGCAGCGCAGCAGCGACCACTGGTCCTTCGTCCGCGACGGCCTGCCGGCCGCACGGCTCGGCTCCACGCCCTACGTCGGCTACCACTCGGCGGCGGACGTCCCCGAGGTCGTGTCCGCCGAGCAGCTGGAACGCGTGGGGCGACTCGTCCTGGAGTGGCTGGCGCCGAGGTAGCGGCGGATCAGCCGCCCAGCCCGGCGCAGGAGCGGAGCGAGCGGCGCTCGGCCGCGAAGGCCTCTGCGTCGGCACCCCGGACGCGTGACGGCAGTCCGTCCACGCCGATCCGGGCCGGCCACCAGGACGAACGCACGACGCGGGCACGCCCGGCCCGCTCGCGAGGCGGTCGCACGGCGAGGTTGAGCACCCCGGTGCGGGCGGTCGTCGCGGTGCCGGGGGAGTACCAGGCGAAGTTGCCGAGCCCGTAGGCGACGTAGCCCTGTCCGAGCCGCCCGTCGCCCTGGACGACGTGGGCGTGGCTGCCGACCACGACGTCGGCGCCCGCTCGCACGAGCCGGGTCGCGAGGCTGCGCTGGTCGGCGCTCGGGCACCGCTGGCCCTGGACGCCCCAGTGGAGGTAGGCCACCACGACGTCGGCCCGACGGTCGGTGCGGCGGACCGTCGCGAGCAGCCGGGTCGGGTCGAGGGCGGTGGCGACGCCCGGGCGCTCGTCGGTGGCCGCCCACCGACCGGTGGGGTCGGCGGTCGGGTCCTGGTCGGCGACGGAGGCGGCAAGGGTCGCCACGACCGTGCCGCCGACCTCGACCAGCGCCGGGCGGAAGGCCTGACGCGCGGTGCGGCCGATCCCGACCACGTCGAGGGCAGGAGCCGCGTCCTCGACCGCGCGCAGGGTGCTGGGCAGCCGGGCCCGACCGAAGTCGAGCGCGTGGTTGTTGGCCATGCTCGCGACGTCGACCCCGGCAGCGGCCAGCGCGTCGAGGGCCTCCGGCCCGGCGGAGAAGGTGAAGCGCTTGCCCGCCTCCGGCTCACCGCCCGTACCCACCGACGTCTCGAGGTTCACGACCGCGACGTCAGCCGCGCGCAGTGCGGCGGCCGCGGGGCCCAGCGCCGTCGCCGGGTCCCGCAAGCGGTCGGCGAGGACTCCTTCGAAGTGGATGTCTCCCGCGACCGCGATCCGCACCGGGCGGCGTACGGGCGGTGCGGGGGGTGGTGTCGGGGAGGGAAGCGGTGCCGAGGTGGTCGAGGAGGGCGTCGAGGTCGGTGCCGCGTCGTCGGGCCCGTCCTGGGGCGTGCAGGCAGTGAGGGTGAGCACCGTGACGAGGCCTGCGGCGAGCGTCGACCGGCGGCGACGCACGTCCCCGGTCCGCTCGCACGCCATGGCGCCATCGTGCCACCCGGAGGCCGATCCACCCCCTCAGGTAGGTGGAGCGCGGATGGTGGTGGTGCCACAGTGGGGCCATGAGACCTCGGACCGCCCTGACCGCCTGCTCCGCCGTCGTCCTCGCGAGCCTCGTGGCCGCGCCGGCGCACGCGGAGTTCTACAGCACGTCCGACCCGGCCGACGCGAGCGGCTCGCTCACCGACGTCCGCGCGGTGCGGGCCAAGCACGGCGCCGGCAACGTCGTGGTGAAGGTGCGCTTCCAGGACCTGACGCGCTCGAGTGCCGCGGGGTTGTCGGTCTTCATCGACACCGATCGTGGCGAGAAGGGGGCCGAGTACGTCCTCAGCAGCGGGTTGAACGACGGCACCGACTACGTGCTCACCACCGCGAAGGGGTGGCGCGGCACCGACGAGCGGGTCGAGTGCGACTACGACGCGAAGTACAGTTGGGGCATCAAGAACTCGGTGCGGGTGCGGATCGACCGCGCGTGCCTCGAGACCCCGGCCACCGTCAGGGTGTCGGTGAAGATGGCCGACCCGACGGACGGCTCGACCCGGGTCGTCGACTGGTCGCCGGAGCGCCGTCGGTGGAGCCTGCCGATCGAGTCCGGCCTGGGGGCCTGACCGCGGTCAGCCGGCGGCGACGAGACCGACAGCGACGCCGCACAGCAGCAGCCCGAGGCCCTGGGGGCCGTGGATGCGCTCGCGCAGGACCACGGCGGCGAGGGCGATGGTGATCGCGGGATACAGCGAGGTCACCACCGAGGCGACGGTGAGCAGCCCGGTCTGGGTCGCGAGCAGGAAGGCGACCGCGGCCGCGGAGGCCAGCAGGCCGGCCACGGCGCCCCAGACCTGCGACCGGTGCCACGGCACCCAGCGTCCGCCCAGGCTCGTGGCGGTGAGCGCCACGCCGACCACGGCCACGGCCTGCGCCACGGCCAGGGGCGCGAAGCCGGCCTCCTCCGGGACCTGGCCCATCGCGGCGAAGAGCAGCCCGAAGCCGAGGCCCGCGAGGACGCCGTCGAGGATCCCGGCAGCGAGGTCGCCGGCACCCGGCTCGCGACTCACCAGCCAGATCCCCGGGACGGCCGCGGCGATGCCCAGCCACACGAGCAGGGCCGGGCGCTCACCGGTCGCGACCCCGACGCAGACCGGCAGCAGCGCGGCGCCGACGGCGGAGATCGGCGCGACGACGCCCATCCGGCCGGCGGCCAGCCCGCGGTAGAGGAAGGCGCCGCCAGCGCCGGAGCCGACGCCCGCCAGTGCTCCCCACCAGAGGTGCGCGGTGGTCGGCGAGCCGGGCGTCACCAGCACCAGGACGACTGCGCCCGCCAGGGCCGCCACCGTGCCGACGAACGCCACCGGCCACGCCGACGTACGCCTCGACGCGATGCCGCCGACGAAGTCGGAGAGGCCGTAGGCCAGCGCCGCCGCGAGCGACAACAGCACCGCCATCAGGTGACCACCACGCCGACGACCCACGTCGCGGCCGCCAGGGCGGCCGCCACGAGCTCGATGAGGATCGACACGCCGACCGCCCGGAGCGCGTGCTTGGTGGAGGGCCACGCGACCGCGCCGCCGACCCGGGCGCGCTCGGCGAGGTAGACGCCGAGCACGAAGCCGACGAAGAGCCCGACGACCGGGATCACGAAGAAGCCGACGAAGCCCAGCAGGGCTCCGGCGAGCAGGGTCCGGTTGGGCACCCCGGACGCCTTGAGCTGCCGGCCGGGGACGAGATACTTCACGACCGCGCCCACGACGAGGAACGTGGCGCTCACGGCAAAGACCGCCCATGCGGTCGCGGTGCCGACGTCGAGGGCCCACACGAGGACCGCCCCCAGCACGAGGACGGTGCCGGGCAGGACGGGGACGATCACGCCCACGACGCCGACGGCGATGACGAGGGCGAGGAGGATCTCGGTGGCGCTCACGTGCGTAGCCTCCCAGACGTCCATCCGGTCGGGCCCGCCCCGGGACGCAGAACGGCCCCGGAGAGCTGAGTCCGGGGCCGTTCGGGAAGTCGGTGGGTGGTCGGGTGCGGGTCAGGCCTCCGGGTTCGCAGCCGGCGTGCCGAGCTTGTGCGTCTCGTCGTGCACGGTGGCGGCGACCTCACGGAGCTTCTCGCCGTGCTCCCGGGCGTGGTGGGCGCAGAAGAGCAGCTCACCTCCGGACTGGAGCTCCACGCGGAGGTAGGCCTGGGCGCCGCAGCGGTCGCAGCGGTCACCGGCCGTCAGGACGGCCTGGGTGGGTGCGGTGGCAGTGGTCACGTCAGCCTCATTTCTTGTTCATCGGTGTCTGGCCCAACGTAGCCAGTGGGACAAAGATTCCCGCCGGCGGTGTAGATCGAGAACGGCTTTCAGTCAATCACGTCACACCCTCCGCCGTGGGCGTTGTCCCCATCCGTGGACGAGCCGTTGCCGAAGTGAAACCTGGTGAGGTCGCCCACGCTAGCCCTGCCGGAGCCCTCGCCGGGGCAGGCGTGCCTCCGCCGGGCCACGGCGTGTCGCGGGTAGTCTCGGCGTGTTCGCAGCACCACCCGCACCGCACGACAGGACGTCCGTGGCAGCACCGGCAGACAACACCTACAACGCAGCACACCTCCTGGTCCTCGAGGGCCTCGACGCCGTGCGCAAGCGGCCGGGCATGTACATCGGCTCGACCGACACCCGCGGCCTGATGCACTGCCTGTGGGAGATCATCGACAACGGTGTCGACGAGGCGCTGGCCGGCGTCGCGCACCGCGTCGAGGTGACGATGCACGACGACGGCTCCGTCGAGGTGTACGACGACGGGCGCGGCATCCCGACCGACAAGGAGCCCAAGACCGGGCTCTCCGGCGTCGAGGTCGTGGCGACCAAGCTCCACGCGGGCGGCAAGTTCGGCGGCGGCTCCTACGTCGCCACGGGCGGCCTGCACGGGGTCGGCCTGTCGGTCGTCAACGCGCTGTCCGAGCGGATGGACATCGACGTCGACCGCTCGCCCTCGCAGCAGGGCCTCTCCTTCCAGCGCGGCGTCCCCGGCGTGTTCGACGGCGACGGTCCCTCGGCGGCCTTCACCCCGCAGTCCGGCCTGACCCGCAAGGGCAAGCGCGTGGCCAAGGGCAAGACCGGCACCCGCATCCGGTTCTGGCCGGACCGCCAGATCTTCACCAAGGACGCGCGCTTCGAGATGGAGGGCCTGATCGGTCGCGCGCGCCAGACGTCGTACATCGTGCCGGGCCTCGAGCTGGTCATCCGCGACCAGCGCACCGACGAGATGGTCGAGGAGAAGTTCCGCCACGACGGCGGCATCGCCGAGTTCGTGGACTTCCTCTCCCACGGCGAGCCGGTCACCGACATCCTGCGCCTGCAGGGCACCGACACCTTCACCGAGACCGTGCCGCTGCTCGACGACAAGGGCCACATGACGCCGCAGGAGGTCGAGCGCGAGCTGACCGTCGACGTCGCCGTGCGCTGGGACACCGCCTACGACACGGAGGTCCGTTCCTTCGTGAACGTGATCGCCACGCCCAAGGGCGGCACGCACGTCAGCGGCTTCGAGAGCGCGCTGACCAAGACCTTCAACGACGCGATGCGCGCCGCGAAGGTGCTCAAGGCCGCGGACACCGACGTCATCAAGGACGACGTCCTGGAGGGCCTCACCGCCGTCGTGACGGTGCGCCTGGCGGAGCCGCAGTTCGAGGGCCAGACCAAGGAGATCCTCGGCACGCCCGCGGCTCGGGGCGTGGTGCGCAAGGTCGTGGCGGGGGAGCTCAAGGCGTTCCTCACCTCGACCAAGCGAGCCGAGAAGGCACAGGCCAAGCTCCTGATGGAGAAGGTCGCCGGAGCCTCCAAGACGCGACTGGCGGCGCGTCAGCACAAGGAGAACCAGCGCCGCAAGACCGCGCTGGAGTCCTCTGCGCTGCCGGCCAAGCTCTTCGACTGCCGCAGCAGCGACACCGAGCGCACCGAGCTGTTCATCGTCGAGGGCGACTCGGCCATGGGCACCGCCAAGGCCGCCCGCAGCAGCGAGTTCCAGGCGCTGCTGCCGATCCGCGGCAAGATCCTCAACGTCCAGAAGGCCTCGGTCGGCGACATGCTCAAGAACGCCGAGTGCGCCTCGATCATCCAGGTCGTCGGTGCCGGCTCCGGGCGTACGTTCGACCTCGAGGCGGCCCGCTACGGGCGGATCATCCTCATGGCGGACGCCGACTCCGACGGGTCCCACATCCGGTGCCTGCTGGCCACGCTGTTCTTCAAGTACATGCCCGAGCTCGTGCGCGACGGCCGGCTCTACTCGGCCGTGCCGCCGCTGCACCGCATCGAGCTGTCCAACCCCAAGAAGGGGATGGAGAAGTACATCTACACCTACTCCGACGACGAGCTGCAGCGCCGCCTCGCCGAGCTGAAGAGGAAGAACGTGCGCTGGAAGGACCCGGTCCAGCGCTACAAGGGCCTCGGCGAGATGGACGCCGACCAGCTGGCCGAGACCACCATGGACCCGCGCCACCGCACGCTGCGCAAGCTCACCATCGACGACGTCGACGAGGCCACCCGTGTCTTCGAGCTGCTGATGGGATCCGACGTCGCGCCCCGCAAGGAGTTCATCGTGCAGGGTGCCTATGAGGTCGACGTCGAGACCCTGGACGCGTAGGACGCGTGAAACGCACGCGTTCGCTGCGTTGTCGTCGTTGCGCGATCGCTTCGCTCCAAGATCGCGCTGCCTCCTCCGCCTTGCGACCACGCACGTTTGACGCGTCCCGACGCTGACAGCGGTTGTGTCGCGATCTACCTCTGAGTAGGTTTGTGGCCCGCGTCACAGCAGGTCGAGAGGGAGCACATGCCCGACGAGAAGTTCGACTACGTCGTCATCGGATCGGGCAGCGCCGGCGGTGTCGTCGCCGCCCGGCTCACCGAGGACCCGGACGTCCGGGTGCTGCTGCTGGAGGCGGGTCCGGCCGACGACGACGACAACATCCACATCCCGCTCGCGTTCTCGATGCTGTTCAAGACCAAGTGGGACTGGAACTACGAGACCACCCCCCAGAAGCACCTCGACGGGCGCCGGGCCTACTGGCCGCGCATGAAGGCCCTCGGCGGGTGCTCGTCGATGAACGCGATGATCTACATCCGCGGCAACCACGCCGACTACGACGAGTGGCGCGACGCCTACGGCGCCACGGGGTGGGGCTTCGAGGACGTGCTGCCCTACTTCAAGAAGTCCGAGGGCAACACCCGCCTCGGTGGCCGCTTCCACGGCACCGACGGCCCCCTCCACGTCGAGGACCGCACCTACGACCACGAGCTGAGCACGGCGTTCGTCGAGGCCGGTGTGGCGGCCGGACTGAAGCGCAACGACGACTTCAACGGCGCCGAGCAGGAGGGTGTCGGCCTCTACCAGGTGACGTGCAGGAAGGGGCGACGGTGGTCCGTGGCCGACGCCTACATCCACCCCGCCGACAAGCGCCCCAACCTCACCGTCCGCACCGAGTCCTTCGTGACCCGGATCCTGCTCGAGGGCACCCGCGCCGTGGGAGTGGCGTACACCCGCGGCGGCGAGGAGCACGTCGCCCGGGTCGAGGCCGAGGTCGTGCTCAGCGGCGGCGCGATCAACAGTCCGCAGCTGCTGATGCTGTCCGGTATCGGCCCCGGCGCGCACCTGCGCGACGTGGGCATCGACGTCGCGGTCGAGTCGTCCGGAGTCGGCCAGAAGCTCCAGGACCACCCGGCTGCGGGGATCCTGACCTACACCCGGGACACCACGGACATCGCTGAGATGCTCGGTGTCGGCAACCTGCTGAAGTGGAAGGCGACCGGCAAGGGCCCGTTGAGCTCCAACGTCGGCGAGGCGGGCGCTTTCTACGCCTCGCGCGACGACCTCGACCTGCCGGACGTCCAGCTCCACGTCGCGCCGACGGGGTTCTACGACAACGGCATGCACGAGCCCGTACGCCGCGCGCTGACCACGGCCGTCACGCTGGTCAACGTGCAGAGCTCGGGCCACGTGAAGCTGCGCTCCGCCGACCCGACCTGGCACCCCGAGATCGACCCGGGCTACTTCGACGACCGCGCCGACCTCGAGGCCATGATCGGCGGCTTCCGCACCGCGCTTGAGATCCTGCGCCAGGGGCCCATCGCGACCTACGTCGACGAGCCGTGGATCCCCGCCTCGGCCGACCCGAGCGACGACGAGATCATCGAGGGGATCGGCCGGCTCGGCCAGACGCTCTACCACCCCGTCGCGACCTGCGCGATGGGCACGGTCGAGGGCAGCGTCGTGGACCCGCAGCTCCGGGTCCACGGTGTCGAGGGCCTCCGGGTCGCCGACGCCTCCGTCATGCCACGCGTCCCGCGCGGCAACACCAATGCCCCCACCATCATGATCGGCGAGAAGTGCGCCGACCTCATCAAGGAGTCCCGATGATCACCCCACGACGTTCCTCTCCTCCGCTCCGCTCCTCCGAGCAAGCGCCGCGGGGACCCCGATGAGCACCACGCTCGAGCCGTCCGCCCCCGCTCCGGTCACCGCGTCCGAGACGTTCGACTCGCTCGACCCGGCCAACGGCGACCTCGTCGGCACGCACCCGGTGATGGGGCGTGACGAGGTCGACGCGGCGGTGGCGCGCGCCCGCGACGCCGTCGACTGGTGGGGCAACCTCTCCTTCGACGAGCGTGCCGACCACCTGCTGACGTGGCGCAGCGTGATGACCCGGCGCATCGCCCAGCTCGCTGACCTTGTCCACCGCGAGACCGGCAAGCCCCACGGCGACGCCCAGCTCGAGATCGTGCTCGCCATCGACCACATCGCGTGGGCGGCGAAGAACGCCAAGAAGGTGCTGGGGGCGCGCAAGGTCTCCTCCGGCCTGCTGATGGCCAACCAGGCCGCCACCGTCGCCTACCACCCGCTCGGCGTGATCGGCGTCATCGGGCCGTGGAACTACCCGGTCTTCACGCCGATGGGCTCGATCGCCTACGCGCTCGCGGCGGGCAACTCGGTCGTCTTCAAGCCCAGTGAGTTCACGCCCGGCGTCGGCCAGTGGCTCGCCGACAGCTTCCGCGAGGTCGTGCACGGTCGCGACGTGCTGCAGGTGGTGACCGGACTCGGCGACACCGGCAACGCGCTGTGCCGTGCGCGGATCGACAAGCTCGCCTTCACCGGCTCCGGCCGCACGGGCAAGAAGGTGATGGCGGCCTGCGCGGAGAACCTCACCCCGGTCGTCATCGAGGCCGGCGGCAAGGACTCGCTGATCGTCGACGAGGACGCCGACCTGCCCAAGGCCGCCGAGGCGGCACTGTGGGGCGGGATGTCCAACGCCGGCCAGACCTGCATCGGCACCGAGCGGGTCTACGTCCACGAGAAGGTCTTCGACGCCTTCCTGGCCGAGATCCTCGCGCAGGCCGACGGGCTCCGCGCGGGTGCCGACGCGGGGGCGAAGATCGGCCCGATCACCATGCCGTCCCAGCTGGGCGTGATCAGGAGCCACATCGAGGACGCGGTCGCCCGCGGTGCCCGCGTCGTCCTCGGCGGTCCCGACGCGGTGGGGGAGCGCTTCGTGCAGCCCACGATCCTCACCCACGTGCCCGAGGACTCCACGGAGATCACCGAGGAGACCTTCGGCCCGACGCTGGCCATCAACCCGGTGAAGAGCATGGACGAGGCCGTACGCCTCACCAACGCCACCCAGTACGGCCTGGCCGGGGCGGTCTTCTCGAAGAGCAACGGCCTGTCGATCGCCCACCGCATCCGCTCGGGCATGACCTCGGTGAACTCCGTCATCGCCTTCGCGGCCGTGCCGGGGCTGCCGTTCGGCGGGGTCGGCCAGTCGGGCTTCGGCCGGATCCACGGCCCCGACGGCCTGCGGGAGTTCACCTACGCCAAGGCCGTGACGCGGCAGAAGTTCGCTCCGGTGATGAACCTGACGTCCTTCGCCCGCGACGCGGCGACCGACGGCAAGGTCGCCCAGCTCATCACGCTGCTGCACGGTGGGAAGCAGACGCTCAGGTAGGCCGCCCGTCGCAGCGGGTCAGGACCCCTCGCTGACCTCGTAGATCTCGTCGGCGACCAGGCCGTGCGCCTCGCGGTGCACGGTGTTGGCCGACTCCGCGTCGGGCGCGTCGACGAGGCAGAAGATCTTGCCCTCGGCCTCGTTGACCCAGTACTTCAGGTAGGTCACGCCGTGCTGGGACTGCTCCTGCAGGTCGGCCATGTGCGCCTGGGCGACGTCACCGACCGCGACCCCGCCCTCCATGTGGTGGACGTCCATGAACAAGGGCATCTCGCCACCTCCTTCCGGTTGTGGACGACAGCAGTCTGCTCTCGGTTCGGGCCCGGCCGACAGCCCGGTCTGGACCTGCCGACGCGGTCGGTCCTGACACCATCGGGAAGCGGATTCGCTAGTGTCCCGTCATGGACCTCGTCGCTCAGATCCTCCTGACC
Source organism: Nocardioides lacusdianchii (assembly GCF_020102855.1). Lineage (GTDB taxonomy): Bacteria > Actinomycetota > Actinomycetes > Propionibacteriales > Nocardioidaceae > Nocardioides > Nocardioides lacusdianchii. The sequence goes on along the minus strand of NZ_JADHZD010000002.1, from coordinate 187,230 downwards.
TCCATCGTGTGGGGGCCGGCGCTGCTCGTCCTCTACTGGGTGATCCGGCTGGCGGTCCGACACGGGATGGAGGACGCCCAGCGGATCCGTCAGGGCGACCGCAAGCGCGCCGAGATCTCCGAGACCATCCGGCGGCACCAAGCGACGTACGGCGGCTCTGCGCCCGAGTGAGCGGCGCCGCCGCGTGGGTTGTCAGGCTCTCCCTGAACTTGTCAGGCCGTGCAAGGGCCGACAAGTTCGGGGATCCCCGGTCAGCCGGGGATCCCTCACCGATGCCCGGCGGGGGCTCAGGCGTGCTGGGTCAGCAGGCCGGTGTCGACGTCGTAGAGGAAGCCGCCGACTGCCGCGCGCTCGCCGATGAGGGGGTGCGTGCGGACCTTGACGACGTCCTCGCGCAGCTGCTCGAGCTGGTCGGCGACCACACCGAAGGTCTGCCAGCTGGCGTCGACGCCGGCGGACTCGCCGACGCGCACCCGCAGCTCAGCCTCGGAGGCCGACGCCATCGCGCAGCGGGTGTGCGGCACGACGAGGATCCGCTGCACGTTGAGCAGGTGCACGCCGAGGACCAGGGCCTCGAGCGCCTGGGGCGTGACCCGGCCGCCCGGGTTGCGGAAGATCTTGGCGTCGCCGTGCTTGAGCCCGAGCATCCGCAGGGGGTCGATGCGCGAGTCCATGCACGTGACGAGGGCGATGCCGGCGTGCGCCTTGCCGTCGAATCCGCCCAGGTCGAAGGTGTCCGCGAAACCGCGGTTCGCCTGCATCAGGTCGTCGAAGTCGTCCACGGAGGCACATTATCCAACGCGTCGGCCTCGTGAGGCGCGGAGCCGTCCGGTGGACTGGATCGCCGAGACGACCGGGGCGCCGGAGCCCTCGATGGCCACGCCAGCGGAGGGGAGCAGCACGCTGGCCAGGACCGCAGGCGCGATGCGGTAGGGCTGCGCCTCCAGCAGTGACCCCAGGGTGCGACGCAAGCGTGACATCTCCGCGCGCACCGTCACCACGCGCGTCGGGTCGGCGAACAGGTCGTCCGCGAGCTCGGCCGCCGTTCGCCCCTCGCGGGCGCCGATGAGCGCCAGCAGGATCTCCGCATGCCTGGGGCTGGGCCGGTGCTCCCAGGCGTGGCTGGGCGTGCGGACCCGCAGCACCGGTCGCTCGCGCAGGTCGAGCACCAGGTCGGTCGCCGCCGCCACCTCGGCGCCGAGACGGACGAGCCACCCGCCCGGCAAGGGCTCCACCGTCACGGCGCCCAGGGTGGGCAGCCACGTCGAGTCGACCGACAAGTCGGCGGGGAGCACCAGGCGCTCCGGAGCGGTGAACCCCGTCACGGCCGCGATGTGGCCGGCCGGGTCCACGGCGAGGGCGCGGCCACCCACCCGGGCGACCACAGGTGCGGCGTAGGCCCTGAGGCGATCGAGGGTCTGCGCGTGCTCGGTGCGCACCTCCGCCGCGGCAAGCCGGGCACTCACCCCGACCAGGGCCAGCACCGAGCGCTGGACGGACCGCGCGGGTCCGCTGATGTCGATCGCGCCGAGTGTCTCGCCGGTCCACGGGTCGCGCACCGGTGCGGCCGCGCAGCTCCACCGTGTGTGCGACTCGACGTAGTGCTCGGGCCCCCGGATGTGCACTGGCTCGCCGAGGACGAGACAGGTGCCGATCGCGTTGGTGCCGACGTTGGCCTCGGTCCAGGCCGACCCGGACACGAAGCCGAGTCGGTCGGCGAGACGGCGTACGCCAGTGCGCCCGCGGCGCCACAGGACCCGACCGTCCGAGTCGGTCACGACCATCAGCAGCCCGTCGTCGACGACGGGCTCCAGGGAGGCGGTGATGCTCGGCAGCAGGGGAGCGAGCGTGCTCGTCGAGCGGCGGGACGCCACCTCGGCCTCCGACAGCGGCGCCACCTCGGGCTCGGCCCCAGGCGCCAGGCCACCCGCACGGACCCGGCGCCAGGAGGCGCTGATCTCCGGACGGGCAGCAGTCGCGGTGTCGTCGGTCAGTGCCCGGTCGCGAGCGCGGTGCGAGCTGCCGACGTCGTCGCCCATCGTGCCTCCCGGCCTGGCCTCCCCGGCGTTGCAACCTCCTGCAACCCTCCCGCCGATCCTACGACCGGGTGTGTCGTGGGTCACGTCGGAAGGAGACACCATGACCCAGACCCTGGAGCCACCCGCCACCACGAACGACGCGAGCCAGGTCGCCCACGCCTGGCTGGAGGGATTCGAGGCGGCCCTCGCCGCGCGCGACACCGCGAGAGCAGCCGCGATGTTCGCCACCGAGTCGTACTGGAGGGACCTCGTCTCCTTCAGCTGGAACCTCACGACCGTCGAGGGCCGCGACGGGGTGGGCGACCTGCTCACCAGCACCCTGGAGCGCACCGACCCGTCCGGTTTCGCCCTCGACGAGCCCGCGGACGAGGCGGACGGGGTGACCACCGCGTGGTTCGTCTTCGAGACCGCGGTCGGCCGGGGCCGCGGCCTGGTGCGCCTGGTCGAGGAGGAGGGCCAGCACCGCGCGTTCACCTTCCTCACCACGCTCTACGAGCTCAAGGGCCACGAGGAGCCTCGCAACGAGCACCGCCCGCGCGGCGCGGAGCACGGTGCCGACAAGCAGCGTCGGACGTGGCTCGAGCGCCGGCAGGAGGAGGCCGAGAGCCTCGGCAGCACGACCCAGCCGTACGTCCTCGTGATCGGCGGCGGCCAGGGCGGGATCGCCCTCGGTGCGCGGCTGCGCCAGCTCGGCGTCCCGAGCCTGGTGATCGACAAGCACCCGCGGCCGGGCGACCAGTGGCGCAACCGCTACAAGTCGCTGTGCCTCCACGACCCCGTCTGGTACGACCACCTGCCCTACCTGAAGTTCCCGGACAACTGGCCGGTCTTCGCGCCCAAGGACAAGATCGGCGACTGGCTCGAGTCCTACACGAAGATCATGGAGGTGCCCTACTGGTCGAGCACGACGGCCACCAGCGCGTCCTACTCCGAGGAGACGGGTCAGTGGACGGTCGAGGTGGAGCGGGAGGGCAGGCCGCTGACCCTGCGCCCGACCGAGCTCGTCTTCGCCACCGGGATGTCCGGCAAGCCCAACATCCCCGACGTGCCAGGCATGGACGTCTTCGCCGGCGACCTGCACCATTCGTCCGCGCACCCCGGACCGGACGCCTACCGGGGCAAGAAGGTGGTCGTCATCGGGAGCAACAACTCCGCCTTCGACATCTGCGGGGCGCTGTGGGAGAACGACGTCGACGTGACGATGGTCCAGCGCAGCTCCACCCACGTCGTGAAGAGCGACAGCCTGATGGAGATCGGCGTCGGCGACCTCTACTCCGAGCGCGCGGTCGCGGCCGGGGTCACCACGGAGAAGGCCGACCTGATCTTCGCCTCGCTGCCCTACCGGATCCTGCACACCTTCCAGATCCCCGCCTACGAGGCGATGGCGGAGAAGGACAAGGACTTCTACGACCGGCTCGAGGCGTCCGGCTTCGACCACGACTGGGGTGATGACGGGTCGGGGCTGTTCATGAAGTACCTGCGGCGGGGCTCGGGCTACTACATCGACGTCGGTGCCGCCGACCTCGTCGCCAACGGGGACGTCAAGCTGGTCAACGGCCAGATCGACCACCTCACCGAGGACGCGGTCGTGCTGGCCGACGGCACCGAGCTGCCGGCCGACGTGGTCGTCCTCGCGACCGGCTACGGCTCGATGAACGGTTGGGTGGCCGACCTCATCGACCAGCAGACCGCCGACCGCCTCGGCAAGGTGTGGGGCTTGGGCTCGGACACGACCAAGGACCCCGGTCCGTGGGAGGGTGAGCAGCGCAACATGTGGAAACCGACGCAGGTCGAGCACCTCTGGATGCACGGCGGCAACCTCCACCAGTCCCGGCACTACTCGCTCTACCTCGCGCTGCAGCTCAAGGCGCGCTTCGAAGGGATCGAGACGCCGGTGTACGCCTTGCAGGAGGTGCACCACACCTCGTGAACGCGGCGGCGAGCCCGGCCGGTGCGGTAGCTGCGCTCAATGGCCCGACAGGGCTTCGCGGGTGCTGACCCGGTCGGGGCGCACGCCCCGGAACACCACGAGGGCGAGCACCGCCGCGACGACCGCGCAGCCGGCCGCACCCCAGAAGACGGCGTGCTCCTGGGCGATCCCGGCCACGCGCAGCAGGTCGGAGAACTCCTGGCACCGGCTCTTGCCGTCGCAGACCTCCTGCACGGGCGGCACCTCGCCCTGCTCTGCGTAGTAGCGGCGCAGGCCGATGGTCGTCAGGGCGGAGATGCCGACCAGCATGCCGACCATCCGCGCCACCACCACGAAGGCGCTGGCCACGCCGTGGACGTCGTCGTCGGTGTGGGCCAGCAGCGCGGCGTTGACCGGCGCGAGCGCGAGCCCGAAGCCGAGGCCGCCGGTGATGAGCGCGACGTTGGCGATCGGTTCCTCGATGGTGGTCAGGCCCCAGCGGGTCATGAGCACGAAGCCCGTCGCCGCCATCAGCATCCCGCCCGCGGTGACGATCGCGGGGGAGACCGTGCGGATGAGGTAGCCGCCCGCGACGGCACCCACCGGCAGCGCCAGCAGGAACCGGACGAGCACGAGCGCGGCGGGAAGCTGGTCGTCGGGGTAGACGGTGGTGCGGGCGAAGAGCGGGATGTCGATGAGCGCGGCGATCAGCGCGGCGCCGACGAAGAAGCTGACGAGCAGCGCCCCCCACGCCGGCGTACGCCGCAGCGCCCCGCGGGGCACGAGCGGGTTCGCGGCACGGCGTACGTGCCAGACGAAGGCTCCGGTCGCGACCGCCGCGCCGAGGAGGTACCACCGGCCGCGAGGGGAGAACACCTCGATCTTGGGGTCGGCCGTGGCGAACGCGAGGATCACCCCGCCCAGGGCGGCGGCGAGGAGCAGGGCGCCGGTGAGGTCGGCCTCGACGAGCACCCGCACCCAGCCGCGCAGGTCGAACAGAGGCCGCGCGGCGAACCAGCACCACGCCACGAGCAGCACCAGCGCCACCATCGTGGCCGCACCGATCGGCGTGAGCCAGCGCCCGTCGCCGGCGAACGGGATGAACAGCTGGCCCCACGTGAGGTCGCGCATCAGGGGAGCCGGCCGCAGGAACACGACTGCCCCGCCGGCCATGGTCGCCACGAGGAGGAGCAGGCCCACCACGTCGACGCGGCGCCGTCCCCGGGACGTGCGTTCGGGGGGTGCCAGCGCCCGGATGGCCGCTGCGAGGACCAGCCCGACGGCGAGGTTGATCGCGAAGATCGCGCGCCAGTCGGAGAAGGCGAGGACCGCGGCGCCGAAGAGCGGGCCCAGCACGGACCCGATCTCCTGGACGGCCGAGACGATCCCGAGCGGGACGCCGCGGCGCTCGGCGGGATAGAGGTCGGCGACCAGGGCCAGCGTCGCCGGCACCAGCCCGCCACCGCCGACGCCCTGGAGGAAGCGGCCGGCGACGATGCTGGGCATGTCGTAGGCCAGCGTCGTGATCAGGCTGCCGAGGGCGAAGAGCACGAGCGCCATGACCAGGACGGGAACCCTCCCGCGGAGGTCGGCGATGCGGCCGATCAGGGGCAGCATCGCGACGTAGCCCAGCAGGAAGCCGCTGACGATCGGTGCGGCCCGCTGGAGCTGGTCGATCGGCACCCCCACGCCGGTCATCATGTCCGGCAGCGCCAGCACCACGACGTAGGTGTCGGCGGCGGCGAAGGCGACGGCGACCGCCGCCATCGCGAGGAGCAGCCGCGAGGTGCGCGAGACCTGCGCCTGCTCTCCCACGCTCACGGCGCGGCGATCTCCTGCTCGATGCCGTAGTCGGCGAACTCGACGGTGTAGGTCATCTCCTCCGCGCGGGGGTAGAAGACCCCGGTGAGGGTCGCGGTGCGCAGCTCGCCCTCGTCGGTGACCTGCCACTCGACGTCGAAGGACTCGCCGGACGACGACGGGATGATCGCCTCCATCGCCTGGCCCGGCACGGTGCCGGTGTAGGTGGTGAGGACCTCGGAGTTGTCCGCTCCGCCGCGCACGCTCTCGCCCTCCTCGGGCGACTCGGTGAGGCCGAGGAGGCCGGCGAAGCCGTCCTCGCCGACGAGACCGGACGGGTCGGGTGCGCCGTACTCCTTGGGGTTGACCTTGTCGTATCCCGGCGTGAACGGCAGCTGGGCATAGACGGTGTCGTCGACGGCGATGACCGGCACGTCGACGGTCTGGCCGGCGAAGACGACCGTGATGGAGCCCTCGAAGGCCGGGGCGTCGGTCACCGTGCCCACGGCCCGGGTGATGCCGGAGACACCCTGGGGCAGGGCGTCCGTGGACAGGGTGAGGTCGACCCCGCTGGTCTCGGACAGCAGCGTCGAGGCCTCGGCCAGGACCTCCTCGGGCGTCTTGCCCTCGGCCTCCGCGCCACCCTCGTCACCGGAGCAGGCAGCGAGCAGGGGCAGGGCGAGGAGCACCGAGGTGGCCGTGGCGGCGAGGCGTCCAGTGCTACGGGCGCGGGCGGAGGCTGACATGTGCTCAGCCTTCCACAGCGGTGGTCGGGGACTCGCCGACCTGCACGGCGACCTGGGAGGCGACCTGAAGGGCCACCGGTGAGGCGACCGCGGCGATCGGCTGGGGGGCGGGCACGCCGGACCCGTCGCGGCGACCGTTGGCCTCGGGCAGGTCGACCGGTGCGCCGCTGGACGCGGCAGCGCGGGCCGGGCCCGGCCCGGCCCAGGCGGTGACGAGCGTGTCCTCGCCCTTGAGGAAGCGGTGGCTGCGTACGCCCCCGGTGGCGCGGCCCTTGCCGGGGTACTCGGTGAACGGGGTGACCTTGACGGCGCCGGCCTCGGTGCCGGGCAGCGCGGTCGAGGAGCCGGACGCGGTGACGACCACGGCGTCGGTGGGGTCGAACGCGCCGAAGAAGGCGACGTGCTGGCCCGGGCCGAGCTTGATCCCGGCCATGCCGCCACCCGCGCGGCCCTGCGGGCGCACGCCGGCCGCAGAGAAGTGGAGCAGCTGGGCGTCGGAAGAGATGAAGCACAGCTCCTCCTCGCCGGTGACGAGCTCCACGGCGCCGATGACCTCGTCGTCCTCCTTGAGCCCGATCACCTCCCACTCGTCGCGGTTGAGCACCTCGGGGTTGACCCGCTTGACGATGCCGTCGCGGGTGCCGAGGGCGAGCCCCGGCCCTTCGGTGGCCAGCGAGGTGAGCGCGAGGGCGCGCTCGCCACTGCCGAGGGGGAGCAGCTCGCTGAGCGGGTAGCCGCCCTGGAGGTTCGGGTCGTTGGCCGAGTCGGGCAGCTCGGGCATGTCGAGCACGCCCACCCGCAGCAACCGGCCGCGGTTGGTGAGCACCCCGACCTCGCCGCGGGCGGTGGTGCGTACGGCGCTGGTCACGACGTCGTGGCTGGCACGGCCCTCGCCCTGGCCGGGCGCGGCGCCGGACGTCGTACGGGCGAGCAGGCCGCTGGACGACAGCAGCGCGAAGCACGGGTCGTCGGCCACCTCGACCGGCGTGGTGGCGGTGACGGTGTTGCCGGCCGAGGCCAGCAGGACCGTGCGTCGCGGTGTGCCGTGCTCCTTGGCGACGTCGGTGAGCTCGTCGGAGACGACCTTCCGCAGCAGCTTCTCGTCGGCGAGGATCGCGTCGAGGTACTCGATCGTGCGCTCGAGCTCGGTCTTCTCCTTCTCCAGCTCCAGCTTGCTGAACTTCGTCAGGCGGCGCAGCGGCATGTCGAGGATGTAGTCGGCCTGGACGTCGGAGAGCTCGAAGATCTCGATGAGACGCTCCTTGGCCGCGGCCGCGTTGTCCGAGCCGCGGATGACCTGGATGACCTCGTCGATGTCGAGGATGGCGATGAGCAGGCCGTCGACGAGGTGGAGCCGGTCGGCGGCCTTCTTGCGGCGGAACGCCGAGCGGCGGCGTACGACCTCGAAGCGGTGGCCGAGGAAGACCTCGAGCATCTCCTTCAGGCCGAGCGTGCGGGGCTGGCCGTCGACGAGTGCCACGGCGTTGATGCCGAAGGAGTCCTCGAGTGCGGTCTGGCGGTAGAGCTGCTCGAGGATCGCCTCGGGGACGAAGCCGTTCTTGACCTCGATGACCAGGCGCAGGCCGTGCTCGCGGTCGCTGAGGTCCTTGATGTCGGCGATGCCCTGCAGCTTCTTGGCCAGGACGAGCTTCTTGATCTGCTCCATCACGCGCTCGGTGCCGACGCCGTAGGGCAGCTCGGTGACCACGATGCCCTTGCGGCGCGCGGTCACCGACTCGATCCGTGCGGTGGCGCGCATCTTGAAGGTGCCACGGCCCGACTCGTAGGCGTCGCGGATCCCGTCGAGCCCGACGATCTTGCCGCCGGTGGGCAGGTCGGGGCCCGGGATGAAGCGCATCAGGTCGTCGAGCTGGGCCTTGGGGTGGGTGATGAGGTGCTTGAGCGCCTGCACCACCTCGACCAGGTTGTGGGGGGCGATGTTGGTCGCCATGCCCACGGCGATGCCCGCTGCGCCGTTGACCAGCAGGTGCGGGATCGCGGCGGGGAGCACGACCGGCTCGGTCTCGCGCGAGTCGTAGTTGGGCTTGAAGTCGACGGTGTCCTCGTCGATCGAGGCCGTCATCGCGACCGCGGCGGGCGCCATCCGGCACTCGGTGTAGCGCATGGCGGCGGGGGAGTCGTCGGGCGAGCCGAAGTTGCCGTGACCGTCGACGGTCGGCAGCCGCATCGACCACGGCTGCGCCATCCGCACCAGGGCGTCGTAGATCGCGCCGTCGCCGTGGGGGTGCAGTCGGCCCATGACCTCGCCGACGACGCGGGCGCTCTTCACGTGGCCGCGGTCGGGGCGCAGCGACATGTCGTCCATCGTGTAGAGGATGCGGCGCTGCACCGGCTTGAGGCCGTCGCGCGCGTCGGGCAGGGCCCGGGAGTAGATGACGGAGTAGGCGTACTCCAGGAACGACGTCTGCATCTCGTCGCGGATGTCGGTGTCGAGGATGTGCTCCTCGAAGTCGTCCGGGAGGGGCTCCTGCTTCGTACGTCGTGCCATGGGCGCCATTCTCCCCGGTCACCGGCGGGGATCGGTCCGGGGCTCGCCGAAGGGGATGGCTCGACCACTCGGCCAGCGAGTTCGTCCGGTGCCCGATAGATTGCTGTCGTGACCGAAGCGGACGCTGCAACAGACGTGGGGACGACGCCCCCGCCCCGCCACTGGGAGGCGGACGTGCTGCTGCGCGACGGCCGGACGGCGCACATCCGGCCCATGCAGCCGGAGGACCGCGAGCTGCTCGTGGAGTTCTACAGCCGCGTCTCCGACCAGTCGAAGTACTACCGCTTCTTCTCGCCGATGCCCGAGCTGTCCGAGCGTGACCTCGACCGCTTCACGCGCGTCGACCACCGCGACCGGGTCGCCATGATCCTCACCGTGGCCGGGCAGATGATCGCGGTGGGCCGCTACGACACGATCCGTCCCGGCTACGCCGAGGTCGCTTTCCTGGTCGAGGACAAGCACCAGGGCCGCGGCATCGGCCAGCTGCTGCTCGAGCACCTGGCCCAGGCGGGCCGCGAGCGCGGGGTCGAGGAGTTCGTCGCCGAGGTGCTGCCCGACAACCAAGCGATGATCCACACGTTCAAGGACGCCGGCTACCAGGTCAAGAGCGCCTTCGAGGACGGTGTGATGGAGCTGGTCTTCCGCATCGACCCCACCGACACGGCGATCGGGGTGATGGAGCAGCGCGAGCACCGCGCGGAGTACGCCTCGATCGAGCGCTTCTTCTCCCCGAAGTCGGTCGCGATCATCGGCGCCAGCCGCCGCCAGGACACGATCGGCCGCGCGCTCGTGCGCCATCTCGTGCTGGGCAACTTCTCCGGTCGCATCCACGTCGTCAACCCCAGCGCCGACTCGGTCGCGGGCATGCCGGCGTGGAAGTCGGTGGGCGAGATCCCCGATGACGTGGACGTCGCCATCGTCGCGGTGCCAGCCGACGCGGTGCAGGACGTGGTGCTGGACTGCGCCGCCAAGGGGGTCCACGGGCTGGTGGTGATCTCGTCGGGCTTCGCCGAGACCGGCGAGGAGGGCCGGATGCGCCAGCGGCGCCTGGTGGGCCTCTCGCGCTCCTACGGCCTGCGCCTGATCGGCCCGAACGCGCTCGGCATCATCAACACCGACCCGGACGTCTCGCTCAACGCCTCGCTGTCGTCGGTGATGCCGCCCCGCGGCCGCGCCGGGTTCTTCTGCCAGTCGGGTGCGCTCGGCTCGGCCATCTTGGAGAAGGTGCAGAACCGCGGCCTGGGCCTGACGACCTTCGTCAGTGCCGGCAACCGCGCCGACGTCTCGGGCAACGACCTCCTGCAGTACTGGGAGGAGGACGACGCCACCGAGGTGGTGCTGCTCTACCTCGAGTCGATCGGAAACCCGCGCAAGTTCTCCCGGATCGCCCGCCGGGTCAGCCGCCGCAAGCCGATCGTCGCCGTGCGGTCGGGCCGCAGCTCGCAGGGCGTCCCGATGGGCCACGCGGTCCGCAAGATCGGCGCGCCCGCCCAGGCCGTCGACGCGATGTTCAGGCAGGCCGGGATCATCCAGGTCGAGTCGTTGGAGGAGATGTTCGACGTCGCCCAGCTGCTGGCCCACCAGCCGCTGCCGCGCGGTCGCCGGGTGGCGATCGTCGGCAACTCCGACGCGCTCGGCCTGCTCGCCGCCGACGCGGCCAATTCCGTCGGGCTGGTGGTCAACCGCCAGGAAGCGCTCGGCGCCGACGCGACGGCCGAGGACTTCGAGGACGCGCTCGACGCCGCGATCGACGACCCGGAGGTCGACGCCGTCGCGGCCATCTTCATCCCGCCGCTCAACGTGACCGGTGCGCGCGAGGAGGTCGCCAACGTCCTGGCCGCCGTCGGCGAGCAGTCCGACAAGCCGATCGTGTCGACCTTCCTCGGCACCGAGGGCGTGCCCGAGCTGCTGCGCGTGCCCGACGTCGCGGGGTCGAGCGCCGGCCGCGGGTCGGTGCCGTCGTACCCGGCCGTGGAGGCCGCGGTGCGCGCGCTCGCCCACGTGGTCGAGTACGCCGTGTGGCTGCGGGTGCCGCAGTCGACGGTCGGCGACCTGCCGTCCAACGACCGCGACGACGCCCGGCACCTCGTCAACGAGGTGCTGATGCGGCACCCGGAGGGCCGCGACCTCGACTTCGTCGAGCAGCGCCGGCTGCTCGGTGCCTACGGGATCGACCTGTGGGACACCTATGCCGTCGAGTCGGTCGACGAGGCCGTGGCGGCGGGGGAGGCGCTGGACTGGGACGTGGTGCTGAAGGCGACCGCTGACCACCTGCGTGACCGCCCGGACCTCGCGCACGTGTGGCGCAACATCGACACCCCCGACGAGATGGCCCACGCCTGGACCTCGCTCAACGAGGTGATCACCGATCCCGAGCGCGCCGGCTTCGTCGTGCAGCGCAACGCACCCCCCGGGGTGCCGGTCACCATCTCGACCATCGAGGACCCGCTCTTCGGCCCGGTGCTGTCCTTCGGCATCGGGGGCCCGCTGACCGAGCTCCTCGCGGACCGGTCCTACCGGATCCCGCCGCTGGCCGACCACGACGCCCAGGACATGGTGCGCGAGATCAAGGCCTCGCCGCTGCTCTTCGGCTACCGCGGCAGCGAGATCGTCGACGTCGCCGAGATCGAGCGCCTGGTGCGCCAGGTCGCCCAGCTCCAGCACGACCTGCCGCAGGTGCGCGCCCTCCACCTGCCGCTCGTCCTCGCCGGTGCCGAGGGTGCCAGCGTGCTCGGTGCGTCGGTGCGCGTCGAGCAGGTGCAGGACGCGCGCTCGGACTGGTTCGTGCGCCGCCTGAGCACGATGCCGGGGGACACGCTCCCCGACTGAGCCCGGTTGCGTGACAGACTGCCACCATGCCTCGCTCCACCCGTGACGCGGACGTCTCCCAGGACCTCCGCAAGGAGATCCACCGCACCGGCTACTACCCCGAGGTCGTCGCCGACGGCGTCTTCTCGGCCGCAGGCGGTGAGGAGGTCGTGTCCTACTTCGTCCACCACGAGACGACCTTCGACCACGAAGAGGTGCGCCGCCACCTCACAGCGCTGCTGCTGACCCCGACCCGGCTGGTGATCGCCCACACCGACGAGCACCCTGGCGACGACCTGCTGCCCGAGCCCTACACCTCGACCACGACCGAGGCGGTCACGCTGACGTCGATCCGCACCGTCGTCGTGACCCGGATGGTGGCCAACCCGACGAAGGGCGTCGCGCCGCCGGCCGAGGCCGTGCTGACCATCGGGTGGGGCGGCGTGGGTCGACTCGACCTCGAGCCCGCCGCGTGCTCGGACCCCGAGTGCGACGCCGACCACGGCTACACCGGCACCCTGGCCGGCGACGACTACACCCTGCGGGTCTCCGCGGCTGCCGAGGGCTCGGACGCCGTGGCCGGGCTGCTGGCCTTCTCCGACGCGCTGTCCGCGCGCACGCGCGGATGAACGCTCCCCGGTGACGGGCGCCTTCACCCCGCCGGCGTACGGCGACCGCTCGCTCGCCGACGTGGTGCCGTCCGTGGCGCGCGCGCTCGGCACACCCCTGGACGGACACCCGGTCGGCCTCGAGCTGCCGCCCGCGCCGTCGTACGTCGTGTTCCTCGTCGACGGCATGGGCGCCGAGCTCCTCGCCCGCCACGCCCACGCGGCGCCGTACCTCTCCTCCCTCCTCGAGGGCGGCTCGACCGGCACCGCCGGGGTCCCGTCGACGACCGCGACCTCGCTCACCTCGCTCGGCACCGGCCTGGTCCCCGGCGCCCACGGGCTGGTGGGCTTCACCGCCCGCATCCCCGGCACAGACCGCCTGCTCAACCACCTCGGGTGGGACAAGGCCATCGACCCGGTCGAGTGGCAGCCGCACCCGACCGCCTTCGGACGGCTGGCGGAGGCCGGGGTGCACGTCACGTCGGTCAACAAGCGCGACTTCGACGGCTCCGGGCTCACCGTGGCCTCGCAGCGCGGTGCGGCGTACGTCGGCGCGGACCGTGTCGGTGAGCGGATCGCCGCGACCGTCAGCGCGTCGGCCCACCAGCCGTCGCTGACCTACGTCTACGACTCCGACCTCGACTGGACGGGCCACAAGTTCGGCGTGGCCTCCACGCAGTGGCTCCAGCAGCTCGCCATGGTCGACGCCGAGGCCGAGCAGCTGCGCGAGGCGCTGCCCGCCGCGACCCGGCTGCTGGTGGTGGCCGACCACGGCATGGTCGACAGCCCGCGCGGGGCGCGCGTGGACGTCGACGCCGTCGACGGGATGCGCGACGGGGTGTGGCTGCTCGGCGGCGAGGCCCGCTTCCGCCACCTCTACTGCTCCGGGCGCGCCGTCGACGACGTCCTCGCCACGTGGCGCGAGGTGCTGGGGGACCGGGCGACGGTCCTGGCCCGCGAGGACGCGGTCGCCCGCGGGTGGTTCGGGGCCGTCGACGCGCGGGTGCTGCCCCGGCTCGGCGACGTGATGGTCGCCTGCCACGACGACACCGCGATCGTCTCGACCCGCGACTTCGCCTACGAGGACACCCTCGTCGGGCTCCACGGATCGCTCACCTCGACCGAGATGCTGATCCCCATCCTCGTGGGCTGAGGACCGACCTCAGCCGAAGGGCAGCGGCTCCGGCGCCAGGCTGACGGCCTTGGCCCGCGCGGCAGTGAGCCGGCGGCGGTGGTGCTGGCGGCACAGGACCTCGTAGGCCACGTCCGCGGGCGGCTCGTCGGCCTGCTCGACGTCGCCAACGACGATCACCTCGCCGTCGGTGACCATCGCACCGTTCTCGGTGCGCGCGTTGTGGGTGGCGCGCTTGCCGCACCAGCACAGTGCCTCGACCTGGAGCACGTTCATCCGGTCCGCGAGCTCGACGAGCCGGGCGCTGCCGGGGAAGAGGACGCTGCGGAAGTCGGTGAGGATGCCGAAGGCGAACACGTCGATCTGGAGCTCGTCGACGACCTTGGCGAGCTGGTCGATCTGGTCGGCGGAGTAGAACTGGGCCTCGTCGCAGATGAGGTAGTCGATGCGACCGCCGCGGGTGAGCGTGGTGACGACGTAGGCCCAGAAGTCGAAGTCGGTGCCGACCTCGAGCGCGTCGTGGGTCAGGCCCAGGCGACTCGAGACGACCGCCGCGCCGGAGCGGTCGTGGGTGGTGAAGATGCGGCCGACGCGTCCTCGGGCGGCGTGGTTGTGGTTGGTCTGGAGCGCCAGCGTCGACTTGCCGGAGTCCATCGTGCCCGTGAAGAAGTGCAGTTCAGCCATGACCGGCCGATCTTGTCACAGCCCGGGCGCCGACCGGCGGCTACCGTGCCGGGCATGGACCACGACTTCGGCCCGCTCATCAGTCCCGAGGAGCTGGCGGCGACGCTGGACGACGTCACCGTGCTCGACGTGCGCTACGCGATGGGCGGCCCACCGGGGCGTGGCCTGCACGAGGCCGGCCACGTCCCGGGAGCGGCGTACGTCGACCTCGACGCCGACCTGGCCGCCCCACCGGGTGCCGGGGGCCGACACCCGCTGCCGGACGTCGGCACCTTCGAGGCCGCGATGCGGCGCGCGGGCGTGCGCCACGGTCGACCGGTGGTGGTCCTCGACGACTGGGAGGGGCGGGCCGCGGCACGGGCCTGGTGGCTGCTGCGCCACCACGGCCACGACGACGTACGCGTCCTCGACGGCGGCTGGACCACCTGGCGCGAGGGCGGCCACCCCGTCGAGCACGGTGTGGCTCTGGTGGAGCCGGGCGACTTCACCGCGATCTCCCCCGGACGGATGCCGGTCGTCGGTGCCGACGACGTGCGCGACGTCGACGTGCTCGTCGACGCCCGCGCACCGGAGCGGTTCGTGGGTGAGACCGAGCCCGTCGACCCGGTCGCCGGGCACATCCCGGGTGCGGTCAACGTGCCGACGACCGACAACCTGGACGCCCGCGGCCGGTTCCGCTCGCCCGAGGAGCTGCGTGAGGTGTACGCCCGGGTGGGCGCCACCCAGGCCGCGACGGTCGCCGCCTACTGCGGGTCGGGGGTGACGGCGGCGCACGACGTGCTGGCGATGGAGGTCGCCGGCATCCGTGCCGCGCTCTACCCCGGGAGCTGGAGCGGGTGGATCACCGACCCCGCGCGCCCGGTGGCGACGGGTCGCTGATCAGCGTGCGGTGACCTCGTCGCCGACCCGGATCCTGCCCTCGTCGAGCGGGACCAGGTGGGTGGCGAACAGCGTCTTGTTGTCGACGAGGCGGTGACGCGCCAGCGCGCGGGTCGGCTCCTTCGCCGTGCGGAGCGTGGCTGGGTCCAGGGTGGCCATCACGCAGCGGCCGACGGGCTTGGCGACACGGAAGCGGACATCGCCCACGCGGACCTCGCCCCAGTGGTCCTCCGCGAACGGCTCGTCGCCGTCGACGACCAGGTTGGCGCGGAACCGCTCGACCGGCAGCGGCTCCGGAGGCTCCTCGCCCACCTCGAGAGCACGCTCGACGATCCAGTCGTCGAGCCGGCGCAGCGAGGCGAGCGACGCGACGGTCACCGGGAACGAGTCGGCGAAGGACGTGTGGTCGCCGGGGGAGGAGAAGCCGGGCTGCAGGCGGCGGCGCGCCGGGTCGTGGCACCACACGAGGCGTACGTCTGTCCCGAGGGCGTCTCGCAGCCACGCATCGGCCTCCGGCCCGGCGGGCCTCGCGGCGAGGTCGAGGGAGAACAGGTGCACCGGCACCTCGGCCCCCGTGGGCGGGTCGACGTCCAGGTCCGGGTGACCGGCCGCGCGCAGCCGCAGCGCCGACGACACCGTCGGGTCGGTCGCCGGGGTGTCGGCCACGATGCGGAACAGCGCAGGCACCTCTCGCGCGGAGACCACCCGGCTGTCGGGCCCGACGAGCATCCACGAGCGGTCGTCGACCAGGCCGCGGGCCAGCACGTCGGCGGAGTCGACCGGACGGATCGCTCCGGACTTCAGGGGATGGACGTTGAGGTGGACCAGCCGCACCTCAGTCGCCCTTGCCGCCACCGAACATGATCTCGTCCCAGCTCGGGACGGATGCGCGACCGCGCTTCTTGGGCTTGGCCGCCGGTTCGACGGGTGCCTGCGCGGCAGGCTGCTCGGGTTCGGTCTCGGGCTCGGGCGCGGTCGCGGGCTCGGCCGAGCGATCGGAGGCAGCGTCGTCGGACACCGTGCCGTCGGTGCCCTCGAGGTAGGCCTCGATCGACTGCTCGGAGCCGAGTGCGGTGCCGGACATCTCCATGGTGGTCTCGTTGGGGGAGTCCTCGTCGACCACCTCGTCGGCCACGGCGCCGTCGGCCACCATCTCGATGGCGTCCTCGCCGAGCGGGACGTCGCCGTCGACCGCGCTGAGGCGGCGCTGGCGGGCGAGGGCGAGGTCGTCGGAGGCCGGCTCGGCGGGCGCCGCCGGGGCGGCGTCACCGACCAGCCAGCGCGCGTCCTCGTCGTCGACGGTCACGAAGTTGCCACGCGGGTCGTGCGAGAAGGTCGCGGCACCGGTGCGGCCCGCGACCTCGTAGAGGCCGGTCAGGGTCCAGCGGCCGTCCTCACGGCGGAAGGCGTCCCACTCGACGCTTCCCGGGTCGGCGTTGTGCGCCCGCAGCTGCGCAGCGACCGCCTCGCCGAGGGTCCGGGCCCCGGACTCGGTGGCGCGACGGCGTACGGAGGCGAGCTGGGCACGCTCGGCGACATGGGCGCGCTCGGCCATCACGGGCGCCGCGAACGGCATGATCTTCTCGACCGACGTGCCGGCGGCGTGCGCGACCGCCTCGGGCGACTCACCCGCACGGATGCGCGTCTGGATGTCGCGGGGACGGAGGGTTGATTCCATCGGGATCTCCAACTGGCCGTTGCTTTCGGGTGCGCCGGTGAAGGCGCGGCGGAGCCGGGCGTCGATGGCCAGGGTGTGCTCCTGGCCCGACTCGTCCACCAGCAGCAGGCGCTTGCCGTCCTTGCTGCGTCCGGTGAACGTCAGCTTGGCCATGGACGGCGGGCTCCTGCCTGAGGTGGTCATCGATGCGGGGCATCCGATCGCACCGAGCCTACGCCAGCGCGGGGCCGGGGTCGGGTTGCGCCTGCGGCGCGCCGGGACGGGGTCGGCAAGGGGTGGGCGTCGTCCATCCCTCGCGGCCGGTTGGCGGGCGGGCGCCGGGGCGATCTAGCCTTCGGGCGTGCCCGAGACCGAGTTCGCCGCGACGCTCGTCGTCCTCGACCTCGTCGGCATCTTCGCCTTCGCGGTGGCGGGGGCGCTCGTGGCGGTCCGCAAGAACCTCGACCTCTTCGCCGTGATCGTCCTCGGCGGCGTCACCGGGCTCGGCGGTGGCTTCATCCGCGACGTCCTGATCGGTGCGACGCCGCCCGCCGCGCTGGCCGACTGGCGCTACCTCCTGGTGCCGGTCGCCGCCGGTCTGCTGACCTTCGTCTTCCACCCCACGGTGGGCCGGCTCGAGAGGGTCGTCACCCTCTTCGACGCCTTCGGGCTCGCGCTCTTCTGCGTCACCGGCGCCCTCAAGGCGGTCGACTACGGCCTCGACCCCCTGCCCGCCGCGCTGATGGGCATGCTCACCGGCATCGGCGGCGGCATGATCCGCGACGTGCTCTCGGGGAGCGTGCCGGTGATCTTCGAGGGCGTCCTATACGCCACGCCCGCCCTCGCCGGGGCGTGCGTCGCGGTGCTGCTCGACCGCACGGACCTGCCGCTGCTCGTGGTCGCCGCGGCAGGGTTCACGACCTGCCTCGGCTGGCGCCTGCTGGCGCTCGTGCGCGGCTGGCGCGCCCCGCTGCCCAAGGGCCCGGCGAACGTCTGAGGCGCCCCGGCGGCTCAGACGCCCAGCACGCGCCGGAGGTAGGGGTTGGCGAAGACCCGGTCCGGGTCGAGCCGGTCGCGCATCGCGAGGAAGTCGTCGAACCGGTCGTACGCCGGCGCGAGGTCCGCGGCCGCGCACGTGTGGACCTTGCCCCAGTGGGGTCGCCCGCCGGCCTCGCGCAGCAGCGGCTCGAGGCCACCGAAGTAGGCGCGGTGGTCGGTGTCGGCCGGCACGTGGAAGGCGAGGTAGAGGCTGTCGCGACCGTGGGAGGTGGACAGCGGCACGTCGTCGGCCGGTGCGGTGCGGACCTCGACGGGGAAGGCGACGCGCCAGTCGCTGGCCTCGATCACCCGGCGGCACTCGCGCAGCACGTCGAGGCCCACCTCGCGCGGGACGGCGTACTCCATCTCGCGGAAGCGGACCCGGCGCGGGCTGACGAAGACCCGGTGCGCAAGGTCGCTGTAGCGGCGCTCGGAGAGCGCGCGACCGGCGACGCGGTTGATCCGCGGGACCAGGCCCGGCGACCGGGAGCCGACGCGGCACAGCGCGCCGAAGACGGTGTTGGAGACCAGCTCGTCCTCCCACCACGCCGCCAGGCGCGACGGCGGGTCCTGCTCGCCGGGGTCGAGGTCGGTGCGGACGTTCTGCTTGACCACCATCGCGTCGGTGTGGGGGAACCAGTACATGTCGACGTGGTGCGCCGCGGCCACCATCTCGTCGTACGACGCGAGCGCGGCGTCCCAGGTCATCGGCTGCTCGTGCGCCTCGACCACGAAGAGCGGCTCGACGTGGAAGGTGAGGCTGGTGAGGATGCCGAGCGCGCCGAGCCCGACGCGGGCGACCTCGAGGACGTCGACGTTCTCCTCGGCCGAGGCGCGCAGCACCTCACCGGTGCCGGTGACCAGCTCGAGGCCGGCGAGCTGGGCGGACAGCCCGGCCGCGGTGCCACCCGTGCCGTGGGTGCCCGTCGACGTGGCCCCGGCCAGGGTCTGCTCGGCGATGTCGCCCATGTTGTGCAGCGACAGGCCCAGCCGCTCGAGCGCGAGGTTGAGGTCCTTCAGCGGCGTGCCGGCGCGGGCCGTCACGGTCATCGCCTCGCGGTCGACCTCGACGACGCCGCGCATCCCGTCGGGCCGCAGCAGCGTGTGCTCGGGGGCGGCGATCGCGGTGAACGAGTGACCGGTGCCGGCCATCTTGACCGTGGTGCCGGCCTCACGCGCGCGGCGTACGGCCCCGACGACGGCCTCGACGGACGCGGGCGTCGCGACCTCGCTGGGGGCCGCCTCCTCGAGGCCGGACCAGTTGCGCCAGCGGGTCGACGTCATGGCCGAACGGTAGCCAATGCGCGCGACGGCCGGGCCGTCTGCGCGGCCAGCGCGCCGAGCACGCCGCCGGCGAGTGCCACGGCGTACGCCGCCGACGCCCCGCTGTGGTCGACCACGAAGCCGGCGATGCTCGCGCCGGGGGCCACGCCGGCGACGATCCCGGTGTGCAGGATCGCCATGCCCTCGGTCAGCCGACCCGAGGGCACGCCCTGCTCCACCATCGTCATCGCGCCGATCATCGTGGGGGCGATCGCGAGCCCGCCGACGAGCAGCACGACAGCCATCAGGGGGATCGAGGAGACGAACATCAGGGGCGCCATGGCGAGCGCCATCGCCGCCGAGCCCCAGCGCAGGCGTACGTCCGGGCCGCTGCGCCACGCGATCGCCCCGGTGACGAGGCCGGCCACCAGGCTCCCGAACGACCACGCCGCCAGCAGCCAGCCGGCCGCCCCGCGCTGCCCCTGCTCCTCCGCGAACGCGACGGTGGTGACCTCGGCGGCCCCGAACAGCGCGCCGAGGGTGAGGCAGACCAGCGCCAGCGGCAGCACCAGCCGCCACGGCATCGGGGGCTTCGGCCCGCCGGTCGTCGAGCTGCGCCCGGCCGGGGGCTCGGTGCGCCGCTGCGCGGCGAAGGCGAAGGTGCCGAGCACGCCGCTGACGAGGGCGAAGGTGAGCCCGGCGACCGGGTGGTAGCCGGTGGCCAGCAGCGTGACGAGCACCGGACCGACCACGAAGACGACCTCGTCGAGCACCGCCTCGAGCGCGAAGGCCGTCTGCTTCTCCCCGGGCTCGTCGAGCAGGTGCGACCAGCGGGTCCGCACGCTCGCGCCGACCTGGGGCAGCGAGGCGCCCGCGACAGCGGCGAAGACGTAGGTCCACGCCTGTGCCCAGTCCTGCTCGACCGCCAGCATCATCAGCGCGAGCCCGACACCGAAGATCGAGATCGCGAGGGGAAGGACGCGCGACTGGCCGAAGTGGTCGACCCACCGGCCGTGCAGGACGGCGAAGGCCGCCTCGGCCAGCACGAAGACAGCGGCAACGGTGCCGGCGAGCCCGTAGGAGCCGGTGCGCTCCTGGACGAGCAGCACGATGCCGAGCCCGACCATGGAGATGGGCAGGCGCGCGACGAGTGCGGCGCTGCTGAAGGCGAGGGCACCCGGGCGTCTCAGCACCCGCGCGTAGGAGTCGAGCATCGAGGTGATGGTAGGCCCGCCTAGGCTGGCGCCATGAATCCTGCGGGACCCGACGTGAAGCCGTACGACGCGCTCCTGGTGCTCTCCTTCGGAGGCCCCGAGAAGCCCGAGGACGTGGTGCCGTTCCTGGAGAACGTCACCCGTGGGCGGGGGATCCCCCGCGAGCGCCTGGAACAGGTGGGGGAGCACTACTTCCTCTTCGGCGGCAAGAGCCCGATCAACGACCAGAACCGCGCGCTCATCGCGGAGCTGGAGAAGGACCTCGCCGAGCAGGGCATCGACCTGCCGGTCTACTTCGGCAACCGCAACTGGGACCCCTACCTCGCCGACACGCTCGCGCAGATGACCGCCGACGGCGTGCAGCGGGCCGCGGTCTTCGCCACGTCGGCGTACTCGTCGTGGTCGTCGTGCCGGCAGTACCGCGAGAACCTCTTCGACGCCGTCGAGCAGGTCGAGGGCGCCCCGCGCCTGGACAAGCTGCGGCAGTACTACAACCACCCCGGCTTCATCGAGCCCGCCGTCGACGCCTGCCTGGCGGCGCTCGCCGAGCTCCCCGACGGTGGCGACCGGGCCCGCCTGGTCTTCGTCACGCACTCGATCCCGACCGCGATGGCCGAGACGAGCGGCTCCGAGGACCCCCTCGGCCAGCCCCGCGAGGCCTACGTCCGCCAGCACCGCAGCGCCGTCGACGAGGTGGCCCGTCGGGTGCACGAGGCGACCGGTCGCGCCCACCGCCACGACCTCGTCTACTGCTCGCGCTCCGGTGCGCCGTCGACGCCGTGGCTCGAGCCCGACGTCAACGACCACCTCGAGGAGCTCGCCACCGACGGCGTGAGCAGCGTGGTGCTGATGCCCATCGGCTTCGTCTCCGACCACATGGAGGTCATCTACGACCTCGACACCGAGGCGATGGAGACCGCCGAGCGGCTCGGCATCGCGGCCGTGCGCGCGGCGACCGCCGGGATCGACCCGCGCTTCGTCGCGATGGTGCGCGACCTGCTGCTCGAGCGTGCGGCAGCCGAGCGTGGCGAGGCCTCCGGGCGCCCGGCCGTGGGCTCCATGCCCGCCGGCCCGGACATCTGCGGCGTGGGCTGCTGCCCCAACCCGCGTGGGCCGCGTCCGGCGCTGTGCGGTCGCGACTCGTGAGCGCCGACCCCGCCGCACTGCGTGACCTGGCCCGCACCATCGCCCACGAGGGCGCCGCGCTGGCCCGGGAGATGCGCGTCGGCGGCATCGACGTGGCCGACACCAAGACCAGCGCGGTCGACGTGGTCACCGAGGCCGACCGGGCCGTGGAGGCGCTCGTGCGCGAGCGCATCACCGCCGCCCGGCCCGACGACGCGATCCTCGGCGAGGAGGGCGACGACCTGCCCGGCACCAGCGGGGTGCGGTGGGTCGTCGACCCGATCGACGGCACCGTCAACTACCTCTACGGCCTGCCCGACTGCGCGGTGTCCATCGCCGCGGAGGTCGACGGCGAGGTCGTGGCCGGTGCCGTGGTCGCCATCCCCACCGGCACCGAGTACGCCGCCGCCCGGGGCCTCGGCGCCACCCGCGACGGCGCCCCCATCGGCGTACGCCCCACCCCGCCGCTGGCCGAGCGCCTGGTCCTCACCGGCTTCGGCTACCAGCGCGTCGTCCGCGAGCACCAGGCCGCCTGCGTCGCGCGGCTGCTGCCGGAGGTGCGCGACATCCGCCGCATGGGGTCGTGCTCGCTCGACCTCTGCCACGTCGCCGAGGGCAGTGCCGACGCCTACGTCGAGGCCGGTCCGCAGCCGTGGGACTGGTCCGCCGGCGGGCTCGTGCTGCGCGAGGCCGGAGGCCGCTTCGAGCTGCTCGACGGCACGATGAGGCTCCCCGGCTTCCCCCTTCGCAACGTCGTCGTGGGGACCCCCGCGGACGGTTGGGACGACTTCGTCGATGCACTGCGGAGCACCGGCTTCCTCGCCTGAAGGGGTGGCCCACGCCACGCCCCGACGGGTGGCTCCGACCGGGCTGGACCACACGCGTTCCGCGGGGAATACCGAGGGGTCGCGCATGGTTCCTGCGACACGTCGCGGACCGGCTCACCACGGAGTCGGTTCATGGTGCACAATCTGGCGCCGACGACGAGCAACAACTCGGTCTCATGCCCGTGCCGCGATCCGGCCGGTCTGAGCCACTGCATGGGGAGAGGGAATCGATGGCCACCGACTACGACGCACCGCGCAAGTCCGAGGAGGACCAGAGCGAGGAGAGCATCGAGGAGCTCAAGGCCCGCCGCCACGACAAGAACTCCGGCAAGGTCGACGAGGACGAGACCGAGGCGGCCGAGTCCTTCGAGCTTCCCGGTGCCGACCTCTCGCACGAAGAGCTGGCGGTCGAGGTCATGCCGCGGCAGGACGACGAGTTCACCTGCATGAGCTGCTTCCTGGTGCACCACCGCTCGCAGCTGGCCGATGAGAAGAAGCTCATCTGCCGCGACTGCATCTGAGCAGACCACCTACGACGCACAGCGCCCGCCCCTCGCACGAGGGGCGGGCGCTGTGTCGTGCTGGGGGAGTCGCGGCTCAGGACTCGGGCGCGGGTGCCTTGGCGGCGTCCTGGCCGTCCTTCTTCAGCTGCGGGGGCAGGTGCCCGGTGGACTTCGCGTAGTAGGTGGCCGCGCGTCGGGTGGCGAGCATCCGGGCCACACCGATCAGGGTGCCGCTCACGGCGGCCCACATGACCGCCTCGCCGAGGCTCACGTCGGGGTCGGCCGGGTTGGCCGGCGGATTCTTGCCGGTGGCGGCGCGCCACGTGGTGTTCAACCCCTTCTTGGCGACCGCCGCCGCACCGATCGCGGCGACGAGCGAGAACGCGGAGTAGAACTTGCTGGAGGAGTCCTGGGAAGCCATGGACGCACCCTATCCAGCGCGTCAGCGCGTCCGCGTCGCCTCTAGGGCTGAGACGAGCGCGTCGGGTCGACGGCAGCTGATCAGCCAGTACGGCGTCGGGTCGGCGGGATCGGTGATGTCGACCCGCACGCCGCGCTTGAGGTAGGGGCGCAGGAGCAGGTAGGCGCGGGCGTCAGCGTCCACGCCCGCTTGCCGGCGTACGCCCTCCGCGTCGAGGGCGGTGGCCGCTCCCACGTGCTCGAGGGCGATGTGTGCCCGACCGGCCCGCAGGGTGTGGCCGTCGACCGAGACCTTCGGGCTGCCGTAGGTGCCGAGCAGCGCCACCAGCAGTGCGAGCGCGACGGCCGTGACTGACCACGCCACCACCTCGGGGGTCGCGGCCAGGACGGCCAGCCAGAGCGACGCCACGAGCATGGTGCCCTGGACCCACCAGCGCAGCGGGACGGTGAGGCGTTCGGCGTAGTCCACGGCGCAGAGCCTATAGATTCTCTCCTCGTGCCCGACGCCCACCTCACGCCCGAGCCCCAGACTCAGCTCGACGTCCAGCTCGACATCCAGGTCGTGCGGCTCGACCCCGACCTGCCGCTGCCGTCCTACGCCCACCCGGGCGACGCGGGCGCGGACCTCCACACCACCGTCGACGTCACCCTCGCCCCCGGCGAGCGGGCCCTCGTGCCGACCGGCATCGCAGTCGCGCTGCCCGACGGGTACGTCGCGCTGGTGCACCCGCGCTCCGGGCTGGCGGCGCGTCACGGGCTGTCCATCGTCAACACCCCCGGCACGGTGGACGCGGGCTACCGCGGCGAGGTCAAGGTCCTGCTGATCAACCACGACCCCGTCGAGCCCGTCACGCTCCGCCGCGGCGAGCGGATCGCCCAGCTGGTCGTGCAGCGCTTCGAGCGGGCGCGGTTCGTCGAGGTGGGGGTGCTGCCCGAGTCGGTGCGGGGCGACGGGGGCTACGGTTCTACTGGTACGGGTGTGCGCGCATGAGTCCCGCGCGCCTCGGGCCCATCGACAAGGAGTGCTGACGTGAAGTTCCGCCGCAAGGCAGAGGCCACCGACCCGGCCGTGACGGCCGACGACGCAACCGCCGCCGCGGACGAGCCGACCCCCGCCGCCACGGCGTCCGGGCCGTTCGACGTCTCGGAGGTGGAGGGCGACGGCATCGAGCGCGCCGACCTCGGCTCGGTGCTGGTGCCCGCGATCGCCGACCGCGAGCTGCGGCTCCAGGTCGACGAGCAGAGCGGGCAGGTGCGGGCCGTGATGCTCGCCGGCCAGGACGGTGCGGTCGAGTTCCAGGCCTTCGCCGCCCCGCGCAACGGCGACCTCTGGTCCGACGTCCGACCGCAGATCGCCGCCGACATGGCGCGCCGCGGAGGTCACGCCACCGAGCGCGAGGGCCGCTGGGGCACCGAGCTGGTCTGCGCGATGCCGGTCCAGCGTCCCGACGGCACCGCCGCCACCCAGCCCTCGCGCATCATCGGCATCAACGGCGAGCGCTGGATGCTCCGCGCGTCGTTCCTCGGACGCCCGGCCGTCGAGCCCGACGCCGCCTCGGAGTGGGAGGACGCCCTCGCCCAGGTCGTCGTACGCCGTGGCGAGGGCGCGATGCCGGTCGGCGAGCCGCTGCCGGTCCGCCTGCCGGACGACGCCCGCCGGGTGAGGTGAGCCGGGCCGTGGCCGAGAAGAGCCGCCTGCGACAGGCGCTGTCGAAGTGGGCCGACAGCTCGGAGGCCCACCAGCGCGACCTGCGCCAGTCGCAGACCAGCGACGAGGCCGTCTGCATCTCCGAGGCTCCCGAGCGCGAGCACGTCGTGGTCAACGGCGTGGTCCGCACCGTGACGCTGCGCCCCCGCGGGGGCGTCCCTGCCCTCGAGGCCGAGCTCGACGACGGCTCCGGAGTCATCACCGTGGTGTGGCTCGGGCGCCGCCGGATCTCCGGCATCGGCCCCGGCCGGGCGATGACCGTTGCCGGCTGCATCGGTCGCCAGAGCGGCGTTCCGATCATGTTCAACCCGCGTTACGAGTTGCGCCCGTGAGCGAGCCGACGAAGACCGCACCCGCGGCCGACACCGACACGGTCGAGGCCGTGGTGCGCCAGCAGCTCTCCAAGGCCCTCGGCGGGCGCCGGGGCATGGCCGAGGCGGCCGTCCCCACGATCCTCTTCACGTTGACGTGGCTCACGATGCGCGACCTCGACACCGCGATCTACGTCAGCGTCGGCGCGGCGCTCGTGCTGCTCGTGATCCGGCTCGTGCAGCGCTCGACGGTGCAGTTCGTGGTCAACGCGCTGTTCGGCATCGGCATCGGGTGGTACTTCGTCTACCGCTCCGCTGCCGCCGGCGGCTCCGAGCAGGACCAGGCGCTGGCCTACTTCCTCCCCGGCATCCTCTACAACGGCGGCTACGCCCTGGTGCTGGGCTTCACCTGCGTCATCGGGTGGCCGCTGGTCGGCTTCATGGTCGGCAGCATCACCGGCGACCCCACCGCCTGGCACTCCGACCGCCAGGTCGTGAAGCTGTGCAGCCGTCTCACCTGGCTGCTGGTCGCCCCCTGCGTGCTCCGCGTGGTCATCCAGGCGCCGATCTGGCTGGCCGGCAGCTCCGGGTCGATCGATCCCGACGCAGCCGTGGCGGCGCTCGGCGTGCTCAAGATCGTGCTCGGCTGGCCGCTCCAGCTGGCCGCGCTCGGCACGATGGTGTGGCTGCTCTCGCGCAACCGGACACCGGTCACGCCGGCCACCGGCGACGCGACGCCTGCCTGACGGCGTACGCCGCTGCGCTGCTGACGGCCCGCGCCGTGGGGCTCAGCGGTGGCCGGGGGAGAGCAGCTGCTCGAGCTCGGTCTCGACCTCGGCCGGGACCACGAAGAGCAGCTCGTCGCCGGACTCCAGCGGCTGCTCGGCGTCGGGGGTGTAGACCTGCCCGTCGCGCAGGATCGTGACCAGCGCGCAGTTGTCCGGGAAGGGCACCAGCCCGCTCGGGGTCCCGACGTAGGGGGAGTCGGCCGACAGGGTGAGCTCCACCAGGTTGGCGTTGCCCTGACGGAAGGTGAACAGGCGCACGAGGTCACCGATGGAGACGGCCTCCTCGACCAGCGCCGACATGATGCGCGGGGTGGAGACGTTGACGTCGACGCCCCACGCCTCGGTGAAGAGCCACTCGTTGTTGGGGTGGTTGACCCGCCCCACCGTGCGCGGCACGCCGAACTCGGTCTTGGCGAGCAGCGAGGTCACCAGGTTGGCCTTGTCGTCGCCGGTGGCGGCGATGACGACGTCGCACTTGCCCAGCTGAGCCTCGGCGAGCGAGGACAGCTCGCAGGAGTCGGCCAGCAGCCACTCCGCGTGCGGGACCCGCTCGGGTCGGATCGCCGAGGAGGCCTTGTCGATCAGCAGGACCTGGTGACCGTTCTCGATCAGCTCCCGGGCGATCGAGCGACCCACGGCTCCGGCTCCGGCGATGGCGACGCGCATGTGTGGTGCTCCTGCTTCAGTCTGGGGTCGGGTCAGTCGGCTTCGGGGCCGGCTTCGAGCGTGGCGTAGGCGTGTGCCGCGTGCTCCTCGCGCATGACCAGGTGGAGCATGTCGCCCTCCTGCAGCACGGTCTCGCGGGTCGGCAGCATGCCCTCACCGAGCCGGTCGATCCACGCGATGCGGCTGCGCGACTGCATCTGGAACTCGACCGTCCGGTTGCCGATCCACGCCTCCGGGATCGGCACGTGGTCCACGCGGATGGTGCCCGAGGGGTCCCGGAAGTCGGGCTCGGCGCCCGCGGGAAGGATCCGGCGCAGCACCTGGTCGGCGGTCCACTTGACCGTGGCGACCGTGGTGATGCCGAGGCGCTGGTAGACCTCGGCGCGGCCCGGGTCGTAGATGCGGGCCACGACCTGCTGGAGGCCGAAGGTCTCGCGCGCCACCCGGGCGGCGATGATGTTGGAGTTGTCGCCGCTGGACACCGCGGCGAACGCGTCGGCGCGACGGATGCCGGCCTTCTCGAGCACCTGCTGGTCGAAGCCGTAGCCGGTGATCTTGTCGCCGTTGAACTCCGGACCCAGACGCCGGAACGCGTCCGGCTCGCTGTCGATGATCGACACGGTGTGGTTGCGGTCCTCGAGGCTGCGGGCGAGCGTCGAACCGACGCGGCCACAGCCCATGATCACGACGTGCACACCGGAACCGTATCCCAGCGAGGATATCGGCGCGTGCGGGTCTAGGCTTCCGGCCTGTGAGTGTCGGCGACGTGTCCAAGCGGATCCTGCTGGGTCGCAAGCTGCGCAGCAGCCAGCTGGGGGAGACCCTGCTGCCCAAGCGGATCGCGCTGCCCGTCTTCGCCAGCGACGCGCTGTCGTCGGTGGCCTACGCCCCCGACGAGGTCTTCATCATGCTGGCCGTGGCCGGCGCCTCGACCTACGTCTGGTCGTGGAAGATCGGCCTCGCGGTCGCGCTGGTGATGCTCACGGTCGTGGCGAGCTACCGCCAGACCGTCCACGCCTACCCCTCGGGCGGCGGCGACTACGAGGTGGCATCGGTCAACCTCGGTCGCAACGCCGGCCTGACGGTGGCCAGCGCGCTGCTCGTCGACTACGTGCTGACCGTCGCGGTGTCGATCTCCTCGGCCTCGCAGTACGCCGCCGGCGCGATCCCACCGCTCATCGGCCACGAGGCGACCGTCGGTGTCGTCGCGGTGGCGCTGCTGGCGGCGATGAACCTGCGCGGCGTGCGCGAGTCGGGGTCGTTCTTCGCGGTGCCGACCTACCTCTTCATGGTCGCCATCCTCGGCACGTGCGCCTACGGCCTGCTGCGCCTGCTGTCCGGTGACCTGCCGCAGGCGGAGAGCGCCGGACTGCTCATCGAGGCGCAGCCGGGGTGGGACGAGCCGCTGACCCAGATCGGCCTGATGTTCCTGCTGGCGCGTGCCTTCTCGTCGGGCTGTGCCGCGCTCACCGGCGTCGAGGCGATCAGCAACGGCGTACCCGCCTTCCGCAAGCCCAAGAGCCGCAACGCAGCCACCACGCTGCTGATGCTGGGCCTCATCGCCATCTCGATGATGATGAGCGTCATCGTCCTCGCCAACCAGATGGCCATCCGCTACGTCGACCCGCACGAGCTCGACCGGCTGCGCACGGCCTCGGGCGACGCGCTCCCGGCCGGCTACGAGCAGCACCCGGTGATCTCCCAGATCGCCGCCGGGGTCTTCGACCACTTCCCTCCGGGCTTCTACTTCGTGGTCACGGTCACCGGCATCATCCTCGTGCTCGCCGCCAACACGGCCTTCAACGGCTTCCCGGTGCTCGGTTCGATCCTGGCCCAGGACGGGCTCGCTCCGCGCTCGCTGGGCTCGCGGGGCGACCGCCTGGCCTACAGCAACGGCATCGTCTTCCTCGCGGCCATGTCCATGCTGCTGATCTGGGCGTTCGACGCCGAGGTGACGAAGCTGATCCAGCTCTACATCGTCGGCGTCTTCGTGTCCTTCAACCTCAGCCAGCTCGGCATGATCCGCCACTGGACACGGCACCTGCGGACCGAGACGGACCCGGTCGCACGTCGCCGGATGATGCGGTCGCGTGCGATCAACACCTTCGGCCTCTGCATGACCGCCGTCGTGCTCGTCATCGTGGTGGTCACCAAGTTCCTCGCCGGCGCCTGGATCACGATCCTGGCGATGGGTTTCTTCTTCGTGGTCATGCGGGCGATCGGGCGCCACTACGACCGCGTCGAGCTCGAGCTCGCCGCCGACGAGCAGGACAAGGTGATGCCGACGCGCGTCCACGCCATCGTGCTCGCATCGAAGCTCCACAAGCCGACGCTGCGGGCGCTGGCCTTCGCCCGCGCGACACGCCCCAACGTGCTCGAGGCGATCTACGTCAGCATCGACGCCCGGGCCACCAACCGGCTCCTCGAGGAGTGGGACGAGCGCCACCTCGACATCCCGCTCAAGGTGCTGCACTCGCCCTACCGCGAGGTGGTGCGCCCGATCGTGGAGTACACCCAGGAGATCCGGCGGGCCAGCCCGCGCGGCGTCGTGGCGGTCTACATCCCGGAGTACGTCGTCGGGCGGTGGTGGGAGCAGCTGCTCCACAACCAGACCGCCCTGCGCCTCAAGGGGCGCCTGCTCTTCACCCCGGGTGTCATGGTCATCTCCGTGCCCTACCAGCTCCGGTCCTCCCTGGTCGCCCGGGAGCGCGAGGAGCGCGACGAGGTGCGGGTCCACGCCGGTGACCTGCGCCGCGGCCGTGTCACGTCCGAGCGTCCCTCCGACATCCGGGACGACCTGTGAGTCGCGGCACCTACCGCCCCCGCAAGCCCCGCGGGCGCTCGCGGGTGGGGGAGCGCTTCGAGGCCGAGGTCGGTCCGGTGGCCCACGGCGGCCACTGCGTCGCCCGCCTTCCCGAGCCGGAGTCCCGGGTCGTGTTCGTGCGTCACGCGATCCCGGGCGAGCGCGTGGTCGTCGAGATCACCGAGGGCACCGACGGCGACCGCTTCTGGCGCGGCGACGCCGTGTCCGTGGTGTCGCCCTCGCCCGACCGGGTCGAGGCGCCGTGCCCGTACGCCGGTCCCGGGCTGTGCGGCGGCTGCGACTTCCAGCACGTCGCCGTGCCCGCCCAGCGCGACCTGAAGACCGCCGTGGTCCGCGAGCAGCTCGTGCGCCTCGGTCGTCTCGACGCGTCGTCACCGCTCGTCACCGGACTCCGGGTGGAGGCGGTGCCGGTGCCGGGGCGCGCCGACGACGGACTGCGGTGGCGCACCCGCCAGCGCTACGCCGTGCTCCCCGACGGCCGGCCCGCGATGCGCGCCCACCGCTCCCACGAGCTCGTCGCGATCGACGACTGCCTGATCGCCGCCGAGGGCGCGCGTCCCGCCGACGCCGACGAGCCCGTCGGTCCGGACGAGGTGTCGGCCCAGGGCCTGGTCCACCACGAGGTGTCCGCGGCGGGGGCGACCCACGCGTTCACCGCGGCGGCCGACGGCTTCTGGCAGGTCCACCCCGAGGCGCCCCGCGTGCTCGTCGAGGCGGTGCTCGACCTGCTCGCACCGCGGCCCGGGGAGCGGGCCCTCGACCTCTACTCCGGCGTCGGCCTCTTCGCGCGCTTCGTCGGCGAGGTGACCGGCGCGCGCGTGGTGGCCGTCGAGGGCGACCGGGCGGCGTGCCAGCACGCGCGTGGCAACCTGTCCGCGCTCGAGGCCGCGGTTGTGGAGTGCGGTCCCACCGACAAGGTGCTGCGCGACGGCTTCGACGAGCCCTTCGACCTCGTCGTCCTCGACCCTCCCCGGGAGGGCGCCAAGCGGGCCGTGGTCGAGCAGGTCGTCGACCGCCGTCCCCGCGCAGTGGCGTACGTCGCCTGCGACCCCGCCGCGCTGGGGCGCGACGTCGCGATCTTCGCCGAGCACGGCTACGAGCTCACCGCGATCCGGGCCTTCGACCTCTTCCCGATGACGCATCATGTCGAGTGCGTCGCGCTGCTGCAGCCGCGTCATCGCGCTGCGTCGTAGGCATCCTGGAGCCAGGCCCCCACCTCGTCGTCGACCTCGGCCGATGAGTGCAGCTCGAGGTGGTGCATCCACACCCCGGACGAGGGATGGACGACCTCCTTCCACCGGGGGCTGCCGTCTCGGCGCGGCAGGGCGACGGACAGGACGGCGGGGACGTCGCTGGAGACGTACTGACCGGGGCGCCAGAGGTAGGCGAAGCCGACTCGTCGGCGGAACGCCACCTGGCTGCGGGAGACCCGCACCTCGTGCGGACCGAGGTGGTCGGCTGCCCGGACCGCGGCCTCGGCGACGGCCCTGCCCGCGGGATGACCGACGAAGAACTGGACGGCAGGGTTCTCGGTGACCACGGGGCCAGCCTGTTCCTGACGACGCGCCACGTCGAGTGCGGCAGACCTCCTTGGAGAGCAGACCTCCTTGGAGAACCGTCACCCCGAACTACAGTCGGGCCCCGCAGCTCGCCGACGCCGGTGATCAGTGCTTCTGCAGCCCCCAGGCGGCCGTCAACGCACGGCGTACGGCGTCGTCGTCAACCTTCGGCAGGTGCACGAGCACCTTGTCGTGCGCCTCGACAGCCGGCGTGACGTAGAACGCGTCGGGGTCCTCGGCCACGAACCGCTCGCGGTCGGCGGACAGGCAGCGGACGACGAGCGTCTCCGTGTCCTCGAGCCGGGCCACCAGCCGACCGCCGACGCGCCACGTCGCGCGGCCCCCGTCGGTGCTCATACGCACGCCCTCCAGTCCGGCGAGGTGCTCCTCGATCGCGGCAGAGTCCATCGGTCGATCATGGCAGGGTGCAGGCATGGCCACCTACGCCGTCAACCCGGCTGCAGTCGCCCACGCCCGCCGACTCATCGAGGGCAGGCAGTACGTCCTGGACAGCGACTGGGGCGTCGTGCAGCCGCGTGCCGAGGCGGAGAACGCCTACCTCGAGAACCACTCGTGGGACGACTACGCCGCGTGGCACCTCGGTCTCACCGAGGGCGCCAACGACGGGACCAAGGCCCGCTACGCGTTCGGGTACGGCGACCTGCGGCGGGTGCACCGCAGCGGGCTCATCGCCTGCGTCTACCGAGCCTCGGAGTGGCGGCACAAGGCGGTCGAGCTCGCCGCCCACGACCTGCTGCAAGGTCTTGACCAGAAGGCCGGCATCGACTGATGCACACTCGGGTCACGCTCGTACGGCGTGCGCCAGCCCAGCCAGTGCGGACTCCATGTCCGTCGCGTCCACGACCGTCCACCCGTGGACCGGCGCGAGGTCGAGCAGCTGCTGCCGTCCCTCGAGGACGAGGGGGTCGCCGCCGCGCTCCTTGATGATCCGCGAGACGACGGCGGTCACGGGCGTGACGGCACGCGCGTGGAGGCGCTCGAGCAGCAGGTCGGGCGCGACGTCGAGCACCACGCCGACGTACGCCGCTCCGGCCTCGGCCGCCGCCACCTCGAACCGCTCGGCCTGTGACGGGGTCACGATGAGCTGGGGGAGCACCACGTCCCGGCCGGTGCGGAGGTACGCCGCCATCATCGCCAGCGCGGTCTGGCGGACCGCCTCACCGGTGCCGACGAAGTCGGACTCCCAGCCAGAGACCCACGACCGCAGCTCGTCGATGTCGCACAGGAGCGTCCCGGGGTGGCGATCGGCCCAGGCGCGGGCGAGGGTGGACTTGCCGACCCCGGAGGGGCCGTTGAGGTGGAGGAGCGTGGGCACGGGCAGAGGCTAGACCGACTGTGATATCTTGACGTCAAGATATTGCGACGTCAGAACTAAGGGTCGCCTTCCTTCCCGCACCTCAGGGTGCGACGGCAAGATGGACGCAGACCCGCCGAACTCCCGAGGAGATGTGGCTGATGGCCAGTCAGGACAGCTTCGGTGCCAAGAGCACCCTGGACGTGGACGGACAGTCCTACGAGATCTACCGCCTCGACGCGGTGAAGGGTGAGGGTCTCGACGTCGAGAGCCTGCCCTTCTCGCTCAAGGTGCTGCTGGAGAACCTGCTCCGCACCGAGGACGGCGCGGACATCACCGCCGACCACATCAAGGCGATCGCCGGCTGGGACGCCAGCGCCGCGCCCGACCAGGAGATCCAGTTCACGCCGGCGCGCGTGATCATGCAGGACTTCACCGGTGTGCCCTGCGTCGTCGACCTCGCCACGATGCGCGAGGCGATGGCCGAGCTCGGCGGCGACGCTACCAAGATCAACCCGCTCGCCCCGGCCGAGATGGTCATCGACCACTCCGTCATCGCCGACGTCTTCGGCACGCCGCAGGCGTTCGAGCGCAACGTCGAGATCGAGTACGAGCGCAACCGCGAGCGCTACCAGTTCCTGCGCTGGGGCCAGGGCGCCTTCGACGACTTCAAGGTCGTCCCGCCCGGCACCGGCATCGTGCACCAGGTCAACATCGAGCACCTCGCCCGCGTGGTCATGGTGCGCGACGGCGTCGCCTACCCCGACACCTGTGTCGGCACCGACTCCCACACCACGATGGTCAACGGCATCGGCGTGGTCGGCTGGGGCGTCGGCGGCATCGAGGCCGAGGCCGCGATGCTCGGCCAGCCGGTCTCCATGCTCATCCCGCGCGTCGTGGGCTTCAAGCTGTCCGGCGAGCTGCCCGCCGGCTCGACCGCCACCGACCTGGTGCTCACCATCACCGAGATGCTCCGCGAGCACGGTGTGGTCGGCAAGTTCGTCGAGTTCTACGGCGAGGGCGTCTCCGCGCTGCCGCTCGCCAACCGCGCCACGATCGGCAACATGAGCCCGGAGTTCGGCTCGACCATCGCCGTCTTCCCCATCGACGAGCAGACCGTCGACTACCTCCGCCTCACCGGTCGCTCCGAGGAGCAGCTCGCGCTCGTCGAGGCGTACGCCAAGGAGCAGGGCCTCTGGCACGACCCGAGCGCCGAGCCGCGCTACAGCGAGCGCCTCGAGCTCGACGTGTCGACCGTGGTGCCGTCGCTCGCCGGACCGAAGCGTCCGCAGGACCGCGTCGAGGTCTCGGCTGCGAAGGACTCCTTCCGCGCCGCGCTCGCCGACTACGTCGACGAGGGCGACAGCGACCCGGACGACGCGGCGAAGGCCTCGGGCTACGACGAGGCCCTCGAGGAGTCGTTCCCGGCCTCCGACGCCCCGAGCCACGAGGGCGGCAACGGCAAGCCCGTCCACGCCGACGCGCCGAAGGACGCCGGTCGGCCCACGAAGAGGACGAAGGTCTCGCTCGACGGCCAGGAGGTCGAGATCGACCACGGCGCCGTCGTGATCGCTGCGATCACCTCGTGCACCAACACCTCCAACCCGAGCGTGATGATCGGCGCCGCGCTGCTGGCGAAGAAGGCCGTCGAGAAGGGCCTGACCCGCAAGCCGTGGGTCAAGACCTCGCTCGCGCCCGGCTCCAAGGTCGTCTCGGACTACTACGACCGCTCCGGGCTCACGCCGTACCTCGACAAGCTCGGCTTCAACCTCGTCGGCTACGGCTGCACGACCTGCATCGGCAACTCCGGCCCCCTCATCCCCGAGGTGTCCGCCGCCGTCAACGAGGCCGACCTCGCGGTCGTCTCGGTTCTGTCGGGCAACCGCAACTTCGAGGGCCGGATCAACCCCGACGTGAAGATGAACTACCTCGCGTCCCCGCCGCTCGTCGTGGCCTATGCCCTGGCCGGCTCGATGGACGTCGACCTGTTCGGCGACCCGCTGGGTCAGGACCAGGACGGCAACGACGTGTTCCTCGAGGACATCTGGCCGAGCCCGCAGGAGATCGAGGAGACGATCGCCAGCGCGATCACCGCCGACATGTTCGGCGAGTCCTACGCGGACGTCTTCAAGGGCGACGAGCGCTGGCAGTCGCTCCCCACCCCCGAGGGCAACACCTTCGAGTGGGACGAGGACTCCACCTACGTCCGCCGTCCTCCCTACTTCGACGGCATGCCCGACGAGCCGGAGGCGGTCACCGACATCGTCGGCGCCCGCGTGCTTCTCAAGCTGGGTGACTCGGTCACGACCGACCACATCAGCCCGGCAGGTGCGATCAAGAAGGACAGCCCGGCGGGTCACTACCTCGCCGAGCACGGCGTGGAGCAGCGGGACTTCAACTCCTACGGCTCGCGCCGCGGCAACCACGAGGTCATGATCCGCGGCACCTTCGCCAACATCCGCCTGCGCAACCAGCTGGCGCCCGGCACCGAGGGCGGTGTGACCAAGGACTTCACGAAGGACGGCGAGGTCACCAGCGTCTACGAGGCGAGCGCGAGCTACCAGGAGGCCGGCACGCCGCTGGTCGTGCTGGCGGGCAAGGAGTACGGCTCCGGGTCCTCGCGCGACTGGGCGGCCAAGGGCACCGCGCTGCTCGGCGTCAAGGCCGTCATCGCCGAGTCCTACGAGCGCATCCACCGCTCCAACCTCATCGGCATGGGCGTCATCCCGCTGCAGTTCCCCGAGGGCAAGACCGCCGACGACCTCGGCCTCACCGGTGCGGAGATCATCTCCATCTCCGGCATCACCGAGCTCAACGACGGCACGACCCCGAAGACCGTCACGGTCAAGGTCGAGCCCGCTCCCGGCACCGACATGGCGCACGGCGAGACCAGCGAGTTCGAGGCCACCGTGCGCATCGACACCCCCGGCGAGGCGAACTACTACCGCAACGGCGGGATCATGCAATACGTCCTGCGGAACCTGCTCAAGGGCTGACTTGCGCGAGTTCCTCACGAGGGCACAGGCGGCCGTCGACCCCACCACCACCGGTGGGGACGGCGGCCGTCTGCCGCTCGGTCCGATGGCCGACTGGGAGGTCTTCCCGTTCGCGCGCGAGGGCCTGCGCCCACGCCCGCTCGTCGACTACGCAGATCCGGAGCCCGACCGCCGCAAGGCGCCGGAGGACTGCAAGACCTGCACGGCGCTCGGCCGTGACGACCTGGTGCTGCACACGGGGGAGCGGCTCGCCGTGATCCGTCCCGGCGGCACCTCCCTGCCGTTCGTCGCCAACGTGGTGTCCCGCACCCACGAGGTGCTCGACGACCTCGACGACGACGGACACGTCGAGATGGGCCGCCTGCTCGGTCGCACGTACGCCGCCCTCCGCGCGCTCGAGGGCGTCGGCAACGTCCACATCAACAAGTGGGAGAACGGCACCGGCCACCTCTCGGTGACCCTGCTCGCCCGCCCCCTCGGCGTGCTCCAGCTCCGCGGCTCCAACCTGCCGGTCTGGGCCGACATGCTCCCGCCGACACCTCCCGAGGAGCTCGCCGCGCGGGCCGAGGTGGTCCGGGCCGCCCTGGGCCGCTCGGTGGTCGAGTAGTCCGCGAGCGCCAGCGAGCGGGCGTATCGAGACCCGGACCCCACCGAATGCACGGGTCGTGGCGTGTGGACGTGTGAGGCTGACCGTCCACTCGAGGAGCACCCATGTCCGCACCACCCACCGACGTCGTCGACAGGCTCCAGCGACTCGCCGCTGGCGCCCCCGGCACGGGTGTCGACCCCGACGCCCTCTGGACGCGGGGCCGGCGCAGGCAGCGGGTCAGGGCCGGCGGTGTCGCGGCCGCACTCGTGCTCGTCGGTCTCGCGGGAGCCACGACCACCCCGCTGCTGGTGGAGCGAGTCCAGCAGGTCGAGCCCGCACGCACCGACGAACGGATGGTCCTCCCGGACCTGATCCGGCAGCCGGGCGGCTGGGAGCCGGCCTTCCCGAGCAACCCGGGACGGCTCTCGGCGGTCGGCAGCGGCATCAGGGACGGTCTCTGGTCGATCCGCAACGCCTGGTGGGGCGTTTCGGCGTCGACGGGGGAGTCGCGGTTCCTCGAGCTGCCGGTCGCAGCGGACGTGTTCGACACCCCAGCGCTCTCGGCGGACGGGTGGCGGCTGGCGTACTGGGTGACCGGGGAGGTGCCGGGGAAGCCGCTGACGATGAGTGGCTCGTCCGAGGAGGTCCCGGCTCCGGCCGTCGGCGTCGCGGTGCTCGACCTGCGCACCGGCTCGCGAGACGTCTGGACCGTCCCTTCGGAGCACGGGCTGGCGACCAGCGGCCTGGCGTGGGCCGGGGACGAGCTCTGGTGGTCAGCCGGGCCCATCTCGCCTGTCGGCGAGACCGGGATGAGAGCGTCTGACGTCGTCGTCCGCACCTGGGACGTGAGCACCGACGAACGCACCGAGCCGACCGGTGAGTCTGCGCTCGTGTCCACGAACTCGGTCGAGGACGGCCCTCAGGGTTTCGTCGACAGCCAGGGTCGCAGGCGGGTCCGGGTCGTGGCGGCGGACGCCGGGGCGCGCACGCTCCGCCTGGTCCTACCTGCCGGATCACCCCGGGAGGCAGGGACGACGGAGGCCACGGTGAGTCCAGACGGCACCCGTCTCGCAACGCTGCTGATGCCTGATGCGAGTGTGTTCGACGGTGCTCCGAAGCCCGTCCTGGTGGGTGCCGTCACGGACCGTGCGGTCGAGCTCGAGGCGCTCGAAGGCATCGAGGAGCAGGGGGTCGCCGGCTGGCGCTCGCGGTATGAGCTCGTGGTGCTCAGCAATGCTCCGGTCGAGGACGGACGACCTCCGCAGCCGCTCCGGGCGTGGTCCCTCGACGTGGGCTCGGGCGAGCGAGCTCCTCTGCTGGAGTTCTCCGGCAACGCTCCGCAGGTCGCTGCCGACGCGTGGGCCGCCGAGGTCGTGCCCGCGCCCGACGCACCTTTCGCCCCCGATCCGCGGCTGGTGGGGCTTGGGCTCCTCGCCGGCACGTTCGTCGCGTGGCGTCTCGTCGTACGGGCCAGGAGGCGACGTGGCGACGCCTGAGGGCTTCAGCGAGTTCGTCCTCGCCCGGCAGGCGGCGCTGCTGCGGACGGCGTACCTCCTGACCGGGCATGCGCAGGATGCCGAGGACCTCGTGCAGGTGGCGCTGGTGAAGGTCGTCCCGCAGTGGCGGCGCATCAGTGACAACCCGGAGCCCTACGTCCGCCGGGTAATGGTCAACGAGAACATCTCGCGCTGGCGGCGCAGGCGTTGGCGCGAGCACACCACCGACGACCTGCCCGAGGTGCTCGCGCACGACCCGGACCACGCCGAGCTCCTCGCCGTACGGCATGCGCTGGCCGCGCTCGCGCCCCGCCAGCGCGCCGTGCTCGTGCTGCGCTACTACGAGGGGCTGTCCGAGGCGGAGATCGCGTCCACGCTCGGGATCGCGCCGGGGACCGTGAAGTCGCAAGCCCGCGACGGGCTGGCCAGGTTGCGGCAGGCGCTCCCCGCCGAGGAGGGCGTCGAGGCGCTGGGCGTACGTCGGTAGCCTGACGCCGTGAGCGACCCCGACACCTCGTACGACGTGCCGCCGCCGGCCACGGAGGTGGCGACGTCCCGCGCGAGTCGCCTGCCGCTCGTGCTCGCGGGCGTCAGC
Source organism: Nocardioides lacusdianchii (assembly GCF_020102855.1). GTDB lineage: Bacteria > Actinomycetota > Actinomycetes > Propionibacteriales > Nocardioidaceae > Nocardioides > Nocardioides lacusdianchii. The sequence continues at coordinate 149,222 of NZ_JADHZD010000002.1, read as the reverse complement.
GCGGCGCTGGTGATGGGCGCGGCACTGGCCGCACCGCTCGTCGACCGGGCCGTCCGCGGGGACGAGGCGGAGCAGCGGGCGATGGACCTCAGCGAGGTCGAGACCTTCGTCATCGACGACCGCGCCCACACCAGCGGCGAGGTGACCTACCCCCAGACGCCGCCGGCCGGCGGGGCGCACGCCCCCATCTGGCTGGCATGCGGTGTGTACGACGAACCGGTGCGCGACGAGAACGCCGTCCACGACCTCGAGCACGGCACCGTCTGGATCACGCACGACCCCGAGCTGTCGCAGTCCGACCTCGACGCGCTCGCCGACCAGCTGCCCGACAACGGCATCATGTCGCCGCACGAGGACCTGCCGTCGCCGGTCGTCGTCACGGTCTGGGAGGCCCAGCTCGCGCTCGACGGCGCGGACGACGAGCGGCTCGGCCTCTTCCTCGAGGAGTACGGCGACGGACACACCGCGCCGGAGTTCGGCGCGAGCTGCCAGGGCGGGACGCCCGACCCGCAGGGTGCGCTGCCGGGCCAGGGCGCGAACGCCTGATCCTGTTCCCTCGGTGGTCGAGTAGGTCTCGAGCGCCAGCGAGCGGGCGTATCGAGACCCGGGTGGATCAGCGCGCGAGGAAGTCCAGCAGCGCGCGGTTGAACTCCTCGGCGTGGCTCACGTTGAAGCCGTGGGGCGCGCCCTCGACGACGACGAGCTCGGAGCCCGCGACCGCCTCGTGCGTGCGCCGGCCGGAGCCCTCGAGCGGAACGATGCCGTCGGCGTCGCCGTGGATGACGAGCGTCGGGACCGTGATCTTGGTGAGGTCGTCACGGAAGTCGGTCGTGCCGAAGGCTTCCATGCAGCCGAGCGCGGCGGTCTGGTCGCTCTGGTGGGCCAGCGCGATGGCGTCCTGGCGCTGGTCCTCGGTGACCTTGAGCTCACCGTTCGCGGTGAAGAAGTCCTTGGTGAAGCCGTCGAAGAAGCTGGTGCGGTCGTCCTTCAGCCCCTGCTCCATCTCGTTGGCGGCGTCCTCGGTGAGGGGGCCGTCGGGGTTGTCGTCGCCCTTCATGAGGAAGGGCGGCACCGCGGCGGCGAACACGGCCGAGTGGACGCGGTCCTGGCCGTGGCGGGCGATGTAGCGCGCGACCTCGCCGCCGCCCATGGAGAAGCCGACCAGCGTCACGTCGGTGAGGTCGAGCTCGGACAGGATGCCGTCGAGGTCGTCGGCGAGCGTGTCGTAGTCGTAGCCCTTGGACGGCTCGTCGCTGCGGCCGAAGCCGCGCCGGTCGTAGGCGACGACGCGGTAGCCGGCTGCGCTGAGGGCGCCGACCTGCTCGCTCCAGGACTCCCCGGACAGCGGCCAGCCGTGGATGAGGACGACCGGGCGGCCGCTGCCGCCCGAGTCCTCGACGTGGACCTTGGTGGAGCTCAGCAGGCCGGAGCTTGCGGTGACGTCAGGCACGTGGTGTCCCATCGTTCGGCGGCCCCGTGGTCGGGGCCACTCGTAGGTCCTTCGAACGTAGGCACGGGCGCGGATGGGGTGTTCCACCCGAACAGGTGTGCAGGTCCCGACGCGCCCCGGAGGTGGGGGACGCCGCTGCACGGCGATGTCCTAGCGTTGCGGCATGCTCGTCGCCTTCTCCATCTCACCCGTCGCCCAGGACCCCACCGGGTCGGTCACCGAGGCGGTCGCCGCCGCCGTACGCGTCGTCCGCGAGTCGGGCCTGCCCCACGAGACCAACGCCATGTTCACCAACATCGAGGGGGAGTGGGACGAGGTGATGGCCGTGGTCAAGCGGGCCGTCGACGTCGTCGCCGAGGTCTCCCCGCGCGTCGGCCTCGTGCTGAAGGCCGACATCCGTCCCGGCTACGACGGTCAGCTCACCGCCAAGGTCGAGCGCATCGAGGAGGCGCTGCGCGATGGAGAGTGAGGTCCGGACCTATCGCACCGGCAGTGATGAGGTGGTGCTCGACCTGACCCGTGACGCCGCGGACTTCGTGGCCGGTCGCGGCGACGGCCTGCTCCAGGTCTTCGTCCCGCACGCGACCGCGGGCATCGCGATCATCGAGACCGGTGCCGGGTCCGACGACGACCTGCTGGCTGCGCTGCAGGACCTGCTGCCGGCCGACGACCGCTGGCGCCACCGCCACGGCTCGCCCGGGCACGGCCGCTCCCACGTGATGCCGGCGATCGTGCCGCCGCACTGCACGGTGCCGGTGCTCGACGGTGCGCTCGCCCTCGGCACCTGGCAGAGCATCTGCCTGGTCGACCTCAACGTCGACAACGACCGGCGCGAGGTGCGCTGGTCCTTCCTGGAGGGCTGAGTCCTGACCGACCTGGACATCCGGTCCGCCGGACCGGAGGACACCGCCGCCGTCGAGGAGGTCGTCGAGCAGTCCTTCGGTGACCAGGCGACCTCGATCATCGACGTGCTCGCCCTCCTGCGGTCCTTCGAGGACCTGCGCGTGGAGCTGCTCGCCGAGGACGAGGACGGCGTGCACGGCTACGTCGCGCTGTCGCGGGCGTGGCTCGACGCACGCGAGCGCCTCGTCGACGTGCTCGTCCTCAGCCCGCTCGGCGTACGCCCCGAGAGGCAGGGGACCGGCATCGGGACCGCGCTCCTCGCCGCCGCGGTCGAGGCAGCCGCCGAGGACGGTGCGCCGCTGGTCTTCCTCGAGGGATCGCCCGACTTCTACGCCGCCCGCGGCTGGGATGCCGCCTCCGAGCACGGCCTCGACCGCCCGTCCGTGCGCATCCCCGACCAGGCGTGCCGCGTGGTGCTGCTGCCGGCCCACGAACCGTGGATGACGGGTCGGCTGGTCTATCCCGACGTGTGGTGGCGCCGCGACCTCGTCGGACTCCGCGATCCCGACCTCGCCGCGGTGGAGGCGGCGGTCGATCCGGGCTAGCCTTCGAACATCTGTTCGATACGATGGAGTCATGTTCCCTGCTCCCCAGCCCCGCCAGCGGCCCACGCCGCCACCGGGCCACCGCGGGGTGGCCCCGCCGGGCTGGCCGCGGCAGGTGCGACCACCGGACGCTCCCGACTGGGAGGCGACCGCGGCGAGCTGGCTGCTCGACCTGTGCCCGCCGGACTACCGCCGCTTCCCGGGCCTGCGGCGCCACGTCGTCGTCCTGGCCCGCTTCGCGGTGCTCCACGTCGAGGCGCAGCAGCTCGCGACCAGTCGCGGCTTGAGCGAGATCCGCGGCGACCTCAAGGACGTGGCCGACGAGGCCGTCGTCCTTGCGGCCGTGCAGACCTTCCAGCTCGAGGACGCCCGGCTCCAGGGCGTACGCCGTGAGGTCGGCCTGGTCGAGGACGCGCTGCGCGGTCGCCGCTACCGCGTGCGGATGTGAGGGCTGGCTAGGGTCGCACGATGCATCGTTTCGGGGCCGTGGCCGTCGTCGACCCGCGCGGTCGCCTGCTGGTGCAGGAGCGGGGTGACGACGCGCTCCACGAGCCGGGCCGGTGGGGCTATCCCGGCGGCGACCTCGAGGCCGGCGAGGACTTCCGCACTGCCGCGGTCCGTGAGCTCCACGAGGAGACCGGCCTGGTCGTGGCGCCGGATCGCCTCGAGTCCCTCGGCGTGCGGCGCTTCCGCAGCGAGGGGTGCGGCGGGGACGACGAGTTCGAGCTGTTCGCCGTGCGGATGGCCGTCGGCGACCACGACGTGGTGTGCGGCGAGGGCCGGCAGATGGTGTTCGTCGACCCCGACGACCTCGCGGGACGTCCGCTCCACCGGGCGGTCGAGCTCACGCTCGACGCCGTCCTGGCGTGGCGGGCGACGGCGGTCCGCACCGACTTCGTCCAGGTGACCCTGCTCGACCCGCGCGGACGGGTGCTGATGCAGGAGCGCGACGAGCACGCCCCGCTCTGGCCGGACATGTGGTGCTTCCCCGGTGGCGGTCTGGAGGAGGGCGAGGAGCCGCTCGACGGTGCCGTGCGCGAGCTGGCGGAGGAGACCGGCGTCGTGCTCGTCCCCGAGGACCTCACCGACCTGGGTCGCTTCGAGCTGGTGACCGAGGACCGCGGCACCTTCTGGTTCCACGCCTTCGCCGCCCGTACGACGCTCAGCGACCGCGACGTGGAGTGCCACGAGGGCCGGCAGATGGTCTTCGTCGAGGCCGATCCACTGCCCGACGTGGACCTCGTCCCGTCCACCGCCATGGTCGCGCCGGTGCTGGCCACCTGGGCCGAGGCGCACCCCTTCGTCCCGGCTGCGGAGCAGCACCGCTTCGCCGGCGTGATCCTGGTCGACCGGCGCGGCTGGATCCTGCTCCAGGAGCGTGACGAGCACCCGCGCATCGACCCGGAGGAGTGGGGCCTGGCCGGCGGTCACCTCGACCCGGGCGAGGACTTCGAGCCCGCCGCCTTCCGCGAGCTGGAGGAGGAGACCGGCGTACGCCTGGAGCCCGGCGCGCTCGAACTCCTCGGCGAGTTCGTCGTCGACCACCGCGAGGCCTACGGCACCTGGGACCGGATGCAGGTCTTCGTCGCGGCCACCGACCTCACCGACGCCGACATCGACTGCCGCGAGGGACGCCAGATCGTCTTCGTCGACCCCGAGGTCGCGCGCGGGCTCGACCTCACCTCCGCTGCCACCGACATCGTGCCGGCCTTCCTCGACAGCGATCTCTACGCCACGATGGCGCCATGACCCCGCAGCCGGCGCTCACCGTCCACCCCGTCCCGTCGATGGGTGCCGAGGACGTGGTCGTCGCACCCGACGGCACCGTCTGGACCGGCACCGAGGACGGAGCGATCTGGGCGCTCGCCCCCGCGACGGGCGCTGTGCGGCGCGTGGCGGACACCGGAGGACGCCCGCTGGGCCTCGAGCTCCTGGGCGACGACCACCTCCTCGTCTGCGACGCCGAGCGCGGCGTGCTCCGCGTCTCGCGGTCGACCGGAGAGGTGGAGCTGCTGCTCGACCGGGTCGACGGCAGGCCGATGAGGTTCTGCAACAACGCGGCCGTGGCGGGCGACGGCACCGTCTGGTTCAGCGACTCGTCCCTGCACTACGGCGTCGCGCAGTGGAAGGACGACTTCGTCCAGGACACCGCCACCGGCCGCCTCCTGCGGCTCGACCCCGACGGCACCCTCACCGTGGTGCTCGAGGGCCTGCGGTTCGCCAACGGGGTTGCGCTGGCGGCCGACGAGTCCTTCGTCGCGGTCGCCGAGTGCCGCGGGCGCACCGTCGTACGCCTCTGGCTGACCGGCCCGCGCGCGGGGGAGCGCGACCACCTGGTCACCGACCTGCCCGGCTACCCCGACAACATCAGCCGCGGCAGCGACGGCCTCATCTGGGTGGCCGTGGCCAGCCCGGTCGACCCGCTCGTCGAGCGCCTCGGCTCGGCGCCGATGGTGCTGCGCAAGGCGGTCACGCGGATCCCGGCGGCGCTCCAGCCCAAGCCGAAGCAGACGATCCGGGTCCAGGCCTACGACGACGACGGCCGCCTCGTGCACGACCTCGACCTCCGGCCACCCGCCAGCGGGCCCGGCTACCACATGGTCACGGGGGTGCGGGAGCACGACGGGAAGGTGTGGGTGGGGAGCCTGCACGAGCCGTCGGTGGCGGTCCTCGACCTGCCATGAAATAGACTCAGGCCCCATGGCACTCCTCGACTCGATCGGCTCCCCGCGCGACCTCCGTGGACTCTCGTCGGAGCAGCTCGACGAGCTCGCCGCGGAGATCCGCGATGTGATGATCCGCACGGTCGCGACCAACTCCGGACACCTCGGCCCGAACCTCGGCGTGGTCGAGCTGACGCTCGCGATCCACCGCGTCTTCGAGTCCCCGCACGACCGCGTGGTCTTCGACACCGGCCACCAGTCCTACGTGCACAAGCTCGTCACCGGCCGCTACGCCGACTTCTCCACGCTCCGCAAGGAGGGCGGCGTGAGCGGCTACCCGAGCCAGGCCGAGTCCGACCACGACATCGTGGAGAACTCCCACGCCTCCACCTCGCTGTCCTACGCCGACGGCCTCGCCAAGGCGTACGCCATCCGCGGCGACGACCGCCACGTGGTCGCCGTCATCGGTGACGGCGCCCTGACCGGCGGGATGGCGTGGGAGGCGCTCAACAACATCGCCATCGCCCGGTCGAGCCGCCTCGTGATCGTGGTCAACGACAACGAGCGCTCCTACACCCCGACGATCGGCGGCCTCGCGACCGCGCTGACGGCGCTGCGCACGAACCCGCGCTACGAGCAGGTCCTCGACCTGGTCAAGAAGCGCCTCAACCAGGTGCCGGGGGTCGGCCACGCGGCCTACGACGCGCTCCACGCGGTGAAGAAGGGCATGAAGGACGCCCTGGCACCGCAGGGCCTCTTCGAGGACCTCGGCCTGAAGTACGTCGGACCCGTCGACGGGCACGACCGGGTCGCGATGGAGCACGCGCTGGCCCAGGCGAAGCGCTTCGGTGGGCCGGTCATCGTGCACGCGCTGACCCGCAAGGGCCAGGGCTACGACCCCGCGATGCGCCACGAGGCCGACCAGTTCCACGCCCCCGGGCCCTTCGACGTCCAGACGGGCGCGGAGAAGCCGAAGGGCAAGATCTGGACCGACCACTTCTCCGAGGCGGTCGTCGAGCTCGGCGAGCGCCGCGAGGACGTCGTGGCCATCACCGCCGCGATGATGCACCCGGTCGGGCTCGACGCCTTCGCCCGGAAGTTCCCCGAGCGCACCTTCGACGTCGGCATCGCCGAGCAGCACGCCGTCACCTCCGCAGCCGGGCTCGCCATGGGCGGTCTGCACCCGGTGTTCGCGGTCTACGCGACCTTCCTCAACCGCGCCTTCGACCAGGTGCTGATGGACGTCGCGCTGCACAGGTGCGGCGTGACCTTCGTGCTCGACCGGTCCGGGGTCACCGGGGACGACGGGGCCAGCCACAACGGCATGTGGGACATGTCGATCCTGCAGGTCGTGCCGGGCCTGCGCCTGGCCGCGCCGCGCGACGTCACCCGTCTCCACGAGCTGCTCGACGAGGCGGTCGAGGTCGACGACGCCCCGACGGTCCTCCGGTTCCCGAAGGGCCCGCCGCCGGCAGACGTGCCCGCGATCGACCGGGCCGGCGGTGCCGACGTGCTGGTGCGCGAGGGCGAACAGGACGTGCTGATCGTCGCTGTCGGGTCGATGGCCACGACGGCCGTCGACGTCGCCTCACGCCTGACGGCCCAGGGGATCGGCGTGACGGTGGTCGACCCGCGCTGGGTCAAGCCCGTGGACCCCGCCATCATCGAGCTCGCCCGTGAGCACCGCCTCGTGGTGAGCGTCGAGGACAACGGACGCGTGGGCGGATGTGGCGCGGTGCTGCTCCAGACCCTGAACGACGCCGGCGTGCGTACGCCGTTCCGCCTCCACGGCATCCCGCAGGAGTTCCTCGACCACGCGAAGCGCGACGCGATCCTCGCCCGCATCGGCCTCGACGCGCAGACGATCGCGCGTCACGTCGTCGAGGACGTCACAGCGCTCGACCAGGGACTCACGCTGGTCGAGGTCGAGCACCCCGCCTGACCCGGGTGCCGCCCGGGAGGCGGCGTACGCCGTCAGAGGTCGCGCTCGACCTGCCCCGGCTCCTCGCCGGTGTAGCGGTTGATGTTCCAGATCGCGAGGGCCAGTCCTCCCCAGAGGACGAGCATCGCGACCAGCATCATGACGATGGCCGAGGTGGACATCAGTTGCTCCTCTCGTCCTGGCGGGCCTTGATCTCCGGATCGCCCAAGAAGGTGGTGTCGCGCCAGGGCAGGCGCGCGGCCAGGAACCCGATCAGGATCACGGCCACGGCAAGACCCCAGCCCAGGGTGTTGAGCATCCACGTGGGGTAGCCCTCGTAGGGCGTGCGGAGGTTGTCCACGAGCTCGTTGGCGAGGATGAACGTGAGGGCGGCGGGGGCGAAGACGCCGATCAGCAGCTCCCACCAGCGCCCGATCTTCACCGAGCCGTCGCGGTTGAGGTGCTCGCGCAGCAGGCCCGTCTTCCGGAACGCCCACGACAGCGCCAGCATGCTCACCACCGCGACCAGCAGGATGCCGAAGCGGTTGATGAAGTGGTCGATGATGTCGAGGACGTAGACGCCGGTGGTGGTGCCGAGCAGCACGATGCTGATCAGCGCAGCCGGGACGCCGACGGCCATCGAGGCGCCGACGCGCGACATCTCGAACTTGTCGCGGACCGCCGAGATGACGACCTCGATGACGCTGACCAGCGAGGTGACACCCGCCACGACGAGCGAGCCGAAGAACAGCACGCCGATCAGCGCGCCCGCGGGCGCCTCGCTGATGATCGCGGGGAAGGCGATGAACGCCAGGCCGAGGCCGTCCGTGGCCACCTCGTCGACGGGCACACCGGCCGCCGTGGCCATGAAGCCCAGCGCCGCGAAGACGCCGATGCCGGCGAGCAGCTCGAAGCCGGAGTTGGCGAAGCCGACGACCAGGCCCGACCCGGTCATGTCGCTGCGCCGACCGACGTAGGAGGCGTAGGTGATCATGATGCCGAAGCCGACCGACAGCGAGAAGAAGATCTGCCCGTAGGCCGCGATCCACACGCTGGTCTCGCCCAGCGCGCTCCAGTCGGGCGTGAAGAGCGCGTCGAGGCCCGTGGAGGCGCCGTCGAGGGTCAGGGCGACCACCACGAGCGCGATGAAGGCGATGAACAGGACTGGGATGAAGACGACCGAGGCCGCGCCGATGCCCTTCTGGACGCCGAGGGCCATGATCGCGAGCACGGCAACCCAGACGAGCACCAGCGGGATGGTCACCCCGCTGACGAAGTCGAGCCCGATGCCCGGGTCGCCGGCCTGGAGGTAGGTGCCGAAGAGGAAGCCCTCGGGGTCGTCGCCCCAGGCCTTGTCGAAGGAGAAGAACGCGTAGCGCGCCGCCCACGCGATGACGGCGGCGTAGTAGACCGCGATCACGAAGCAGATCCCCACCTGCCACCAGCCCAGCCCCTCAGCGGCCTTGTGGGCCCGGCGGAAGGCCAGCGGGGCGGAGCCGCGGTAGCGGTGGCCGAGCCCGTAGTCGAGCAGGAGGAACGGGAGGCCCGCGGTCAGCAGCGCGATGAGGTAGGGGATGAGGAACGCCCCGCCACCGTTCTCGTAGGCGACGTAGGGGAAGCGCCAGATGTTGCCGAGACCGACGGCGGAGCCGATGGCGGCGAGGATGAAGACCTTCCGCGAGCTGAACGCCCCGCGGTTCTCCTCGGAGTGTTCGACGACCTGGCTCATGGTGCCTCCCGGCAGACGACGACGTCGGAGGGGCCAGCATGTCAGAGACCTGCCGGAGCCGGCGTCGCCGCCCGCCTCGCTCACTGCGCGAAGTGGAGTCCCGCCGGCAGCTGGAAGCCGGGCTCGAGCGGCTCGCCCTCGTCGCACGCGCCCGTGGACACCACGCACCTGACCAGGAACGGCTCCTCGGTGTCCTCCCCGAACGAGAACGCCAGGACCGCCACCGCGTCGGCATCCAGCCACTGGAAGGGCAGCGCCCAGTCGTAGCCGGTCGCCAGCGGCACCCGGTCGCCGGTCGAGGTGTCGAGGAGGATTCCCTCGTCGTTGCTCTCCGCGACCACGTGGGCCCCGTCGGGCGAGAGGTTGGCGAAGCTGTCCGTGGTCAGCGTCAGGTCGCGACCGGGGCCCTCGACCCGTGCCCGGCGACCCGGCAGGGCCCGCAGCAGCGTCCCGTCCTCGGCGTCGATGACGACCGCCTTCCCGGACGGGTCGAGGACCTCGACCTCCCCGGTGCGGGTGTCCCACGCCAGCACGCCGTCGCCGTCGCCGCCGACGGCGTACACCGTGTCACCGTCCAGTGCGGTGACGCGTACGTCCCCGGCGCTGGAGACGTCCTGCGTGCTCGTCTCGCCGGAGGCCGTGTCGAGGAGCACCAGCCGTCGGTCCGGGTCGACCCACGCCACGCGTGCGCCGTCGGCGACGAGCTCGGCGTCGTCGGGGTCGGGCGTCGCCACCGTTCCCACCTCCTCGAGCGAGCCGTCGTCCCAGAGCAGGACGCGGCGCCCGTCGTCGGTGAGGGCGACGGCCTCGCCGACCCACACCCACGCCCGTACGTCCACGCCCAGGTCGACGTCAGGGGCGCCGGAGCGCCGGAGCGTGCTGCCGGTGGTCCAGGACAGGGGCACCGGAGCTGCCGCGGTGCCGTCGGCGACGAGGTCGCGTGCCTCGCGACCGCCACCGCCGTCACCGGCCAGCGACGGAATGGCGACCACGCCGATCGCGACCGCTGCCGCGATGCCGCCCACCAGAGTCGTACGCCGACGGCGTACGCGCCGGTCGCCGTCGCGGGTGATGCCAGCCAGGTCGAGGTCGGGGGCGTCGAGGTGGTCGGCGCGGTCGTGCATGAGGTCGGTCAGGAGCCCGGTCATCGGGACACCTCCAGAAGGTGCAGGGGGAGGCCGGCGTCGTCGGCGCGCTCGCCCAGGTGGTCGCGGAGCTTGCGGAGCCCGGCGTGCACCTGGCTCTTGACGGTGCCGGGGGCGCAGCCGAGGAGCTCGGCGGTGCGGGCCTCCGACAGGTCCTCGTAGAAGCGGAGCACGATCGCGGCCCGCTGCCGCGGCGGCAGGGACTGCAGCGCCTCCCAGAGGAGCTCGCGGGTGGTGAGGTCGTCGACGTGGTCGGCGCGGGGCCGCTCGGGCACCACGTCGGTGGGGCGCTCACCCCAGCTGCGCCGGCGGTACCACGTGATCGCGGTCGTCGTGATCGCCTTGCGGGTGTAGGCCTCGGCCTTCGCGGGGTCGCGCAGCCGCGGCCAGGCGACGTACGTCTTGGTCAGCGCCTCCTGCAACAGGTCCTGGGCCAGCTGGCGTTCGCCGACCATCAGGTACGCCGTGCGGTGCAGCGCCGCGGACCGCGCAGCCACGAACTCGGCGAAGGCCGCCGGGTCGCGTCGGGTCATCGGGTGCTCCTCGTGGGTGGGAGTGGGTCACCCCTACCGACGACGTGGGGGGTCGTTCTGGTTCGTCGCGTGCAGCGAACGGTGGGTGAGGAGGATTGTCAGGCGCGCGAATCCTCCTGAGCCCCCGCTGACCGGCGTGTCGCGCTCCTGGCACGCCAAGGGCGGTGCGTGACGAGGATTCCGGAGTCCGGAAACCCTCCTCACGCACCGCCCAGCGGTGGTCGTACGGATCAGTGGAACCGCTTGCCGGTCGCCTTCTCCGAGATGCCCCGCACGTCGAGCATGAAGGTCAGCCCGCCGTTCCAGAAGGAGAACCCGGCGCCGGTGATCATGGCCAGGTCGATGTCCTGCGGCGCTGCCACGACACCCTCGTCGAGCATCAGGCGGGCCTCCTCGGCGAGGCCGGCCAGCGTCTTCTCGCGGACCTCCTCGGCGGTGAGGACCACCGGCGAGGACGGCTTCTCGAGCATGGCCTCGACCTCGGGGTCGAGGTTGCCGTCGGGGCCGTAGTAGGCCGGCTTGCGCGCCTCGACGATCCGCTGGAGGGCGGGGGAGACGTAGAAGCGGTCGGGGAACGCGCCCTTCAGCGTCTCGTTGTTGTGCAGCGCGATGGCCGGGCCGACCAGCGACAGCAGCACGAACGGCGGCATCGGTGCAATGCCGGCGAAGGCGTTGTCGGCCACGGAGACCGGCGTGCCCTCGTCGACGATGCGGCCGACCTCGCTCATGAAGCGTCCCAGGAGGCGGTTCACGATGAAGGACGGGCTGTCCTTGACCAGGATCGAGGTCTTCTTCAGCGCCTTGCCGGTGGCGAAGGCCGTGGCGAGCGTCGCGTCGTCGGTGGCGTCGCCCTTGACGATCTCCAGCAGCGGCATCACCGCGACCGGGTTGAAGAAGTGGAAGCCGACGACCCGCTCGGGGTGCTCGAGGTCGGCGGCCATCTCGGTGATCGACAGCGACGAGGTGTTGGTGGCCAGCACGCACTCGGCGCTGACGACCTTCTCGACGTCGGCGAAGACGGTCTTCTTGACCGACATCTCCTCGAAGACGGCCTCGATGACGAAGTCGGCGTCACCGAAGGCGACCTGCTTGTCGGTCTCGCCGGACACCAGCGCCTTGTGGCGGTTGGCCTTGTCCTGGTTGATCCGGCCCTTGGCGAGCAGCTTGTCGATCTCGGCGTGGACGTAGGCCACGCCCTTGTCGGCACGCTCCTGGTCGAGGTCGGTCAGCACGACCGGCACCTCGAGGCGGCGTACGAACAGCAGCGCGAGCTGGCTGGCCATCAGTCCCGCGCCCACGATGCCGACCTTGGTCACCGGGCGGGCCAGCGACTTGTCGGGGGCACCGGCAGGACGCTTCGCACGCTTCTGCACCAGGTCGAACGAGTAGAGCGAGGCCAGCAGCTCGGCCGTCTGCGACATAGCCTCGAGGGCGTCGTCCTCGGCGGCGAAGCCGGCATCGCGGTCGGAGTCACGCGCGGCGGCGATCAGCTCGACCGCCTTCGCGGCGGCCGGGGACGCACCACCGGTCTTGGCGGCGACGATGCCCTCGGCGCGCTTGATCGCAGCGTCCCAGGCGTCCCCGCGGTCGACCTCGGGGCGCTCGACGACGGTCTCGCCGCGCAGGACGGATGCCGCCCAGAGCAGCGACTGCTCGAGGAAGTCGGCCCCACCGAAGACCGCGTCGGCCAGGCCGAGGTCGTACGCCGCCTGCCCGCCGAGCGTCTTGCCCTGGTTGAGCGGGTTCTCGAGGATCAGCGTGACGGCCTTGTCGGCGCCGACGAGGTTCGGCACGAGCCACGCGCCGCCCCAGCCGGGCACCAGGCCGAGCATGACCTCGGGCAGGCCCAGCGCGGGGGCGGAGTCCATGACGGTGCGGTAGGTGCAGTGCAGCGCGACCTCGAGGCCGCCGCCGAGGGCGAGACCGTTGATCAGGCCGAACGACGGCTTGCCGCCCTCGCCGAGCTTGCGGAAGACCGCGTGCCCGAGCTCGGCCACGGTGCGTACGGCGCCGGGGCCGCCGCCCTGGATCGAGGTGAGGTCCGCGCCCGCCGCGAGGATGAACGGCTTGCCGGTCACTGCGATCGCGTCGATGGCGTCGTCGGCCAGGGCCGCGTCGATCGCCTCGTTGAGCGCCAGCAGCGAGGCCGGGCCGAACGTGTTGGGCTTGGTGTGGTCCTCGCCGTTGTCGAGGGTGATCAGGCCGATCGTCGCGCCGGGCAGGGAGACCGTGCGCAGGTGCGCCTGCGTCACGCGCTCGGCGTCGGACACGATCGCCTGCGCGCGCTCGAAGATGCTGGAGTCGGGGGTGGTGCTCACTTGCTGTCTCCCTCGGTCGAGCCGTTCCAGTGGGGGTTCTCCCAGATCACGGTGCCGCCCATGCCGATGCCGATGCACATGGTGGTGAGGCCGTAGCGGACCTCGGGGCGCTCCTCGAACTGGCGTGCGAGCTGGTTCATCAGGCGTACGCCGGACGAGGCCAGCGGGTGGCCCATCGCGATCGCACCGCCGTAGGGGTTCACCCGGGAGTCGTCGTCGGCGATGCCGAAGTGCTCGAGGAAGGCCAGCACCTGCACGGCGAAGGCCTCGTTGACCTCGAAGGCCTCGATGTCGTCGATGGTGAGACCGGCGAGCCTGAGCGCCTTCTCCGTGGCGGGGATCGGGCCGGCACCCATCACTTCGGGCTCCACGCCCACGAAGGAGTAGGTCACCAGGCGCATCTTGACCGGCAGGCCGAGCTCGCGCGCGGTCTCCTCGTCGGCGAGCAGCGCGGCGGTGGCGCCGTCGTTGATGCCGGCCGCGTTGCCCGCGGTGACGTTGCCGTGCGAGCGGAACGGCGTCTTGAGCCCGGCGAGGGACTCCATCGTCGTCCCCGGGCGCATCGGCTCGTCGGTGGTCGCCAGGCCCCAGCCGGCCTCGGCCGAGCGGGTCGCGACGGGCACGAGGTCGGGCTGGATCTTGCCGGCGTCGTAGGCCGCCTGGGTCTTCTGCTGGCTGCGCACGGCGTACTCGTCCACGCGCTGCTTGGTGATCGTGGGGTAGCGGTCGTGGAGGTTCTCCGCGGTCTTGCCCATCACGAGCGCGTCGGGGTTGACGATCCGCTCGGACAGGATGCGCGGGTTGGGGTCGACGCCCTCACCCATGGGGTGGCGGCCCATGTGCTCCACGCCGCCGGCGATGGCGACGTCGTAGGCACCGAAGGCGATGCCGGACGCGGTGTTGGTCACCGCGGTCATCGCACCGGCGCACATGCGGTCGATGGAGTAGCCGGGGACGCTCTGGGGCAGTCCGGCGAGGAGGGCGGCGGTGCGGCCGATGGTCAGGCCCTGGTCGCCGATCTGGGTGGTGGCGGCGACCGCGACCTCGTCGACCCGCTCGGGCGGGAGGGAGGGGTTGCGGCGCATCAGCTCACGGATGCACTTGATGACGAGGTCGTCGGCCCGCGTCTCGGCGTACTGGCCCTTGGCCTTGCCGAACGGGGTGCGTACGCCGTCGACGAAGACGACCTCACGCTGTGGACGGGACACTGGCTACTCCCAGGTGGAGGGGGACAGGGCGTGGTCAGGTTACCCCTGAGTAACAACGCCTGCCCACAGGGGCGGGTGTGTGTCGGGTCACTGGCCCGGTGTCACTAGGCTCACCCCATGGTCGAACGACTCGTGCACATCGTCGACGACGCCGAGGTGTCGGGTGAGGACCTGACCATGGTCTGCGTCCTCACCGGGTTCCTCGACGCCGGGAAGTCGGCCGAGCTCGCCGCACGGCACCTCACGGGACTCTCCGACGGCAAGGTCGTGGCGACCTTCGACGTCGACTCGCTCCACGACTACCGCGCCCGCCGCCCGCCCGTGTCGTTCGTGCGCGACCACTACACCGACTACGAGGCGCCGCGCCTGGTGGTGCGCGCGCTGCGCGACACCGGCGGTACGCCCTTCCTGCTGCTCACCGGTCCTGAGCCCGACACCCGCTGGGAGGCCTTCGCCCGCGCCGTGCGCGAGGTGATCGAGCACTTCGGCGTTTCCCGCGTGGTCACCCTGGGAGCGGTGCCGATGGCGGTGCCGCACACGCGTCCGATCGCGATCACCCCACACGCCAACCGTCCCGACCTGGTGCCCGGCGAGAGCCCGTGGCAGGGCGAGCTCCGCGTCCCGGCGAGCGTCCAGGCGCTGCTGGAGATCCGGCTGGGGGAGTGGGGCCTCGACGCGCTCGGCTTCGTCGCGCACATCCCCCACTACCTCGCGCAGATGGAGTACCCCCAGGCCGCGCTGGTGCTGCTGGAGCACGTCGAGATCGGTGGCCGGCTGACCGTCGACCTCAGCGATCTGCGCGAGGCCGCGGAGATCACCGAGACCGAGGTCGACCGCTACCTCTCCACCCACGACGAGGTCGGCGACGTCGTACGCGGCCTGGAGCAGCAGTACGACTCCTTCCGCGAGGCCGAGGCCGCAGGCACGTCCCTGCTGGCCGGCGACGAGCCGCTGCCGACGGGCGAGGAGATCGGGCGCGACTTCGAGGCGTTCCTCGCCGAGCTCGACGACCGTCCCAAGGACGACGGCGACGGACCTGCCACCGGATGGGAGGACCGCTGATGGCCGGCAGTGCCGAGGAGCTCGTCAAGCTCCTGGAGCTCGAGACGCTCGAGGTCGACCTCTTCCGGGGCGCCCAGGCGCGCACCGAGCGTCAGCGGGTCTTCGGCGGACAGGTCGCGGCCCAGGCCGTGGTCGCTGCGACGCGCAGCGTGGAGGGCGAGTTCGTGCTGCACTCGCTCCATTCCTACTTCCTGCGTCCCGGCGACACGACCGTGCCGATCGTCTACGACGTCGAGCGGATCCGTGACGGGCGGTCCTTCGCCACGCGCCGGGTCTCCGCGCGCCAGCACGGCCGCCCGATCTACTACATGACGGCCAACTTCCAGATCCCCGAGCCCGGTCTCGAGCACCAGGACCGGATGCCCGAGGTCGTCGGTCCGGACGAGGGGATGCCCCTGGTCGAGCTGGCACGCCAGCGCGGCGACGAGGCGGCGGCACACTGGGAGCGCGAGTGGTCCGCCCTCGACATTCGCCATGTCGGCATCACCGGCCACGGGATCGCCGACGATCCCGAGGCCCCGGCGCGGGCGCGCCTGTGGATCAAGGTCGACGGAGCGCTCTCCGACGACCCGACCACCCAGACGGCGGCGTTCACCTACGCCAGCGACCTGACGCTGCTCGGAGCGGCGCTGGTGCCGCACGGCATCCACATCGCCTCGCCCCGGCTCCAGCCGGCCTCGCTCGACCACACGATCTGGTTCCACAAGCCGTTCCGGGCCGACGAGTGGTGGCTCTACGACCAGTTCTCCCCGTTCGCCGGTGGCGCCCGCGGCCTGGCGCTCGCCCGGGTCTTCTCGCAGTCCGGCGAGCTCGTGGCGACGGTGGCCCAGGAGGGCCTCATCCGCCTGCGCGACGGCCGCTGAGCTCAGGGCGTCGTCGTACGCCCCACCAGGTGCGGTGAGCCGTCCTTCGGGCTGGTCAGCCCGAAGGTCCACCCGGGCTCGTCCTGCCGGGCCGCGAACCTGACGGTGCCCGGCAGGAAGACCGGCTTCTTGAAGGCCACCTCGACCGTGACCGCGTCGGGGAGACGGTTCTCGATGGCCGCCACGCTCCGCGCCAGGGTCCACATGCCGTGGGCGATCTGCCGCGGGAAGCCCAGCGCCTTCGCGGTCAGGGGGTAGAGGTGGATGGGGTTCGCGTCGCCCGAGACCGCTGCATAGGTGCGGCCCAAGTCGCCCGGCAGACGCCACTCGATGCCACCGGTGGGCGGATCAGTGACGACGAGGCCGGGGGCCGCGTCGCCGTCGACCGACCGTCCGCGGCGCAGGTAGGTCGACGTCGACTCCCACACCGTGCCCCCGTCGGTCGAGGCGGTGGTGACGAAGTCGAGCAGCACGCCCTTGGCGTGCGGGCGTGCAGTGCCCACCTCGGTGGTCACGTCGAGCGCCTCGCCGACGCCGATGGCGCGATGGGCGGTGATCGCGTTCTCGACGTGCACCATGCCGATGGCGGGGTAGGGGAAGGCTGCGTCGCTCATGATCGCCATGTGCAGCGGGAACGCGAGCATGTGCGGGAACGTCAGCGGCACGACGTCCTTGCGCGGGAAGCCGCACACGGCGGCGTACGCGTCGACGCGGGCGCGCTCGGCCACGACGCCCTCGCGCCGGTAGGCCAGCCCCGTGAAGTCGGCGGCGGGTGCCTTGCGCACGCCGGGCAGCAGGTTGGCGCCTGGAACGACGGGGAGCGCTGCGCGCAGCAGGGTGCCGACGCGACCGGGCTCGCCGGTGAGCTCCTTGGCGGCGACCATCAGGCGCCCAGCATCATCTGGCCGCACACGCGGACCACGTTGCCGTTGACCGCGCCCGAGCCGGTGCTGGCGAACCAGGCGATCGTCTCGGCGACGTCGACCGGCAGGCCGCCCTGTGACATGGCGTTGAGGCGCTGGCCGACCTCGCGGGTCGCGAACGGCACGGCCGCGGTCATCTGCGTGATGATGAAGCCGGGTGCGACGGCGTTGACGGTGATGCCGCGGTCGAGCTCGTCGCGCAGGCTCTCCACGAGGCCGATCACACCCGCCTTGGACGTGGCGTAGTTGGTCTGGCCGACGTTGCCGGCGATGCCGGCGATCGACGCGACGCCGATGATGCGGCCGCCGTCGTTGAGCACGCCGGTGTCGAGGAGCTCGCGGGTGATCAGCTCGGGAGCGGTGAGGTTGACCGCGACGACGCTGCTCCAGCGGTCCTCGGCCATGTTGGCGAGCTTCTTGTCGCGGGTGATGCCGGCGTTGTGCACGACGACGTCGACGCCGCCGTGGTGCTCGCGCAGGTGGTGGGCGATGCGCTGCGGCGCGTCCTTGGCGGTGATGTCGAGGACGAGGTGGTCGCCGTCGAGCTCGGCCATCAGGGTCTGGAGCTCGCTGGCGGCCTGCGGCACGTCGACACCGACGACAGTGGCGCCGTCGCGGTGCAGCACGCGGGCGATCTCCTCGCCGATGCCGCGGCTCGCGCCCGTGACGACCGCGACCTTGCCGGCCAGCGGCCGGGTCCAGTCGTCGACCTGGTCGGCCGCGGTGGCGCCGTGGGCGCCGATGCGCACGACCTGGCCGGAGACGTACGCCGACTTGGGCGACAGGAGGAAGGCGAGGGTCGAGCTGATCGCCCCGTCGGCGGCCGGCGCGACGTAGACGAGCTGGACGGTGCCGCCGCGGCCGATCTCCTTGCCGAGCGAGCGGGTGAAGCCCTCCAGCGCTCGTTGTGCGACGCGCTCGGAGCCCGACGCCAGCTCCGGCGGCGTACCGATCACGACCACGCGGGGGCACGACTCGAGCCGACGCATCAGCGGGGTGAAGAACTCCTGGAGCGCGAGCAGCCCAGTGGTGTCGGTGATGCCGGTGGCGTCGAAGACGAGGGCCTTGGCGCGGGCGCCGTCGGCGAGCTCGGTCGCGGAGGCGATGCCGAGGCCGTCGAGGGTGGTGGGGAGCACCTCGGCCAGGCGTCCGGCACCACCGCGCACGACGAGCCCGTCGACGAGGGCGGCGCCGTCGCTCCAGCGCTCCAGCGCGGTCGGGTTGGGCAGGCCGAGGTTCTTGACGAACAGCTGGCCGATCGAGGTGGACACGAAGCCTTGGTAGCGGTCGCTCATGGTGGCGGGATCCCTCTTCGCTGGGTGCGGGTGCTCGGGTGGGCAGACGACATGTAACTGGTTGTGCAACTCGTCGTCCACTTTTCGTGACGTGGCCCTCACGCGGTTGGCGCCGAGGGCCGCACCGGCAAGGATATGGACATGCAGACCACCACGCGCCCCGTCGCCGTCGTCGGCGGCAACCGCATCCCCTTCGCCCGCTCCAACACCGTCTACGCCGGCGTCAGCAACCAGGAGATGCTCACCGCCGCCCTCGACGGACTCGTGGACCGCTTCGACCTGCGCGGCGAGCGCCTGGGCGAGGTCGTCGCCGGCGCCGTGCTGAAGCACTCGCGCGACTTCAACCTGGCCCGCGAGTCGGTGCTCGGCTCCGCGCTCGCGCCGGAGACCCCCGCCACGGATATCCAGCAGGCGTGTGGCACCGGCCTCCAGGCCGCCATCCAGGTCGCCAACAAGATCGCCCTCGGCGTCATCGACGCCGGCATCGCCGGAGGCACCGACACCACCTCCGACGCCCCGGTCGCGATCAGCGACAAGCTGCGCAAGAAGCTGATGCGGGTCAACTCCGCCAAGGACACCGCCAGCCGGCTCAAGGCCCTCGGCGCCATCCGCCCCGGCGACATCGGCCTCGACATCCCGCAGAACGGCGAGCCCCGCACCCGCCTCTCGATGGGCGAGCACGCCGCCCTGACGGCCCTCGAGTGGCGCATCACCCGCGAGGCGCAGGACGAGCTCGCCGCGCGCTCGCACCACAACCTCGCCCGGTCCTACAACGAGGGCTTCCAGGACGACCTCATCACCGCCTTCCGCGGCGTCGAGCGCGACAACAACCTGCGCCCCGACTCCTCGGTCGAGAAGCTCGCGACCCTCAAGCCGGTCTTCGGTCGCGGAGCGGCAGCGACGATGACCGCAGGGAACAGCACGCCCCTGTCCGACGGCGCCTCGGCGGTGCTCCTGGCGAGCGACGAGTGGGCCGAGCAGCGCGGCCTGCCGGTGCTGGCACACCTCGTGGACGCCGAGACGGCCGCCGTCGACTACGTCAACGGACACGAGGGCCTGCTCATGGCACCGGCGTACGCCGTCCCCCGGATGCTGGAGCGCAACGGGCTGACGCTCCAGGACTTCGACTACTACGAGATCCACGAGGCCTTCGCCTCGCAGGTGCTCTCCACGCTGGCGGCATGGGAGGACCCGGTGTTCTGCAAGGAGCGCCTCGGCCTCGACGCGCCCCTGGGCTCGATCGACCGCGAGAAGCTCAACGTCACCGGCTCGTCGCTCGCCGCAGCACACCCGTTCGCCGCCACCGGCGGCCGGATCCTGCCGGTGGCTGCGAAGCTGCTCGCCCAGAAGGGGTCGGGGCGAGCGCTGATCTCGATCTGCGCCGCCGGCGGGCAGGGCGTCGTCGCCATCCTCGAGCGCTGAGCGGGCACTTCGTTCCGCCACGGAGCACCGACCGGGCGCTTCCTTCCACTGCAGCGGAAGGAGGTGCCCGGTCGGCGATGTCCAGCGCGAGGAAGCGCCCGGTCAGCGGGTGAGGCGGAACCAGGTGCTCGTGCGGCCGCGCGCGTTCGAGCCGTCGGGGGCCGCGGGGTCGTCCGGCACAGCCGCGACCGTCCAACCGCGGAAGGCACCCTCGAGGTCGTGCCGGGTGGCGCCCCGCGACTTCAACGGCCACGGCCGCGGAGGGGCGGCGTGCACCAGCACGGTGGAGCCGGGCAGCGCGAGCGCCGTGACGCCGCCGGCCATGAGGGTTCGGCCCGGGTCGTCGAGTCCCTGGAAGCAGCCGACGTCGAGGAAGAGGTCGAAGCCGGAGCCGACCCCGGAGTGGACCAGGTGCCGCACGTCGCCGATCACGAAGCGTGCGTCGTCGAGGCCGTTGCGGTGGACGGCGGTGTCCACTGCCTGGCGTACGTCGTCGACGCCGATCGCGTCCCAGCCGCGGTCGAGCAGCAGCTTGGTGTGCGCGCCGCGGCCGCAGCCGAGGTCGATGGCGCGGCGGATCCCGTCGGGGCGGTCGGCCTCCTCGCGGTCGAGGAGTCGTTCGAGGGTCGGTCGGCCGGTACGGCCTGCCTTCTCCCAGGGGATGATCCCCGTGCGGTATGCGGTGGCGTAGCCGATGCCCATGTTCAGTTCCTGACCTGCGTGAGACGGAAAGTACCGCTCCCTCCCGACGGTACTCCTGCCGCAGCCGATGCACTGCTTCCGGCTGCTAGGGTCTGAGCCGATCGACATCCTTTAACGAGCCGTCCCGTGAGGCGGAGAAGGAGGTCCGGCGCGCAGATGCCTGCCCCCGACAAGGCCGACCACCCGGCCCGCGACACCAGTCCCGAGAGGGCGGATCGCACCGTCCTCGACGCCCGTGACATCTCCCGGGCGCTGACCCGCATCTCCCACGAGCTGCTCGAGCGCAACAAGGGCGCCACCGACCTGGTCCTGCTCGGGCTCCACACCCGTGGCGTGCCGCTGGCGCGCCGCATCGCGGAGAGGATCGCCGCGGTCGAGGGAACCCCCGTGGCCGTCGGCGAGCTCGACGTGACGATGTACCGCGACGACCTGCGCTCACAGCCCACCCGTCGCGCCCACAAGACCGCGCTCCCGCCCGGCGGCATCGACCGCAAGGTCGTCGTCCTGGTCGACGACGTGCTGTTCTCCGGTCGCACGATCCGCGCTGCGCTCGACGCCCTCGCCGACCTCGGCCGACCCTCCGCCGTACGTCTCGCGGTGCTCGTCGACCGTGGCCACCGCGAGCTGCCGATCCGCGCCGACCACGTCGGCAAGAACCTGCCCAGCGCGCTGGCCGAGCGGGTGAGCGTCCGGCTCAGCGAGGTCGACGGCACCGACGAGGTGACGATCTCGTGAAGCACCTGCTCTCCGTCGACGACCTGTCGCGCGACGACATCGACATGCTCTTCGCCACCGCGGCCGACATGCACGACGTGCAGAACCGCGAGGTCAAGAAGCTGCCCGCGCTGCGCGGGCGCACGGTCGTCAACATGTTCTTCGAGGACTCCACCCGCACGCGGTCGTCGTTCGAGATCGCCGGCAAGTGGCTGTCCGCCGACGTCATCAACGTCAGCGCCAAGGGCTCGAGCGCGTCCAAGGGCGAGAGCCTGCGCGACACCGTGCTCACGGTCTGCGCCATGGGCGTCGACGGCCTCGTCATCCGCCACCCCGCCAGCGGCGCCGCGCTCCAGGTGAGCGAGTGGGTCGACGCGTCGGTGGTCAACGCCGGCGACGGCATGCACGAGCACCCGACCCAGGCCCTGCTCGACGCCTACACGCTCCAGCGCCGGCTCGGGTCGCTCGAGGGACGCCACGTCGCGATCATCGGCGACCTGACCCACAGCCGGGTCTTCCGGTCCAACGTGCAGTGCCTGACCAAGCTCGGTGCGCGTGTCACGGTCGTGGCTCCGCCGACGCTGATGCCCAGCGGCATCGCGGCGTGGTCGGCCGCGGCGGGTTTCGAGACGTCGTACGACGTCGACGCCGTGCTGCCGGAGGCGGACGCGGTGATGATGCTGCGGGTCCAGCGCGAGCGCATGTCGGGGGCGTTCTTCCCGAGCGCGCGGGAGTACACAGTCGGCTACGGACTCACCCGCAACCGGCTCGCGCTGCTCGGGCCGGACGTCCCGATCTGCCACCCCGGTCCGATGAACCGCGGTCTCGAGATCGCCGCCGACGCCGCCGACGCGGCCCAGTCGGCCGTGCTGGAGCAGGTCTCCAGCGGCCTGGCGATCCGGATGGCCGTGCTCTACCACCTGCTCGCAGGAGAGTCCGAAGGAGGCATTGCCTGATGTCGCTGGTGATCAAGGGAGCCTCGCTGCTCGGCGAGCAGACCACGGACCTCTACGTCGACGACGCGGGCGTCCTCGTCGACTCCGCGCCGGACGGCGCCGAGGTGATCGACGCCGACGGGCTCGTCGCGCTGCCCGGGCTCGTCGACCTCCACACCCACCTCCGCGAGCCGGGACGCGAGGACGCCGAGACGATCCTCACCGGCTCGCAGGCCGCGGCGCTGGGCGGCTACACCGCCGTCCTGGCGATGGCCAACACCTCGCCGGTGACTGACACCGCCGAGGCCGCCACCCGGGTCTGGGAGCTCGGCCGGGAGGCCGGTCTCGTCCACGTGCAGCCCGTCGGCGCGGTGACACGCGGACTGGCCGGCGAGGAGCTCGCGGAGCTGGGCCTGATGCACCGCTCGCGCGCCGGCGTCACGGTGTTCTCCGACGACGGGAAGTGCGTCCACGACGCCCGCGTGATGCGGCGGGCGCTGGAGTACGTCAAGGCGTTCGGCGGCGTCGTGTCGCAGCACTCGCAGGACCCGGCCCTCGCCGGACCGTCCGCGTGCTGCCACGAGGGCGAGCTGTCGGGCCGCCTCGGGCTGCCGGGCTGGCCCGGTATCGCCGAGGAGGTGATCGTGGCCCGCGACGTGATGCTCGCGCGGCACACCGGGTCGCGCGTCCACGTCGCCCACGTCTCGACCGCAGGCTCGGTCGAGGTGCTCCGCTGGGCGAAGGCGCAAGGCATCTCGGTGACCGCGGAGGTCACGCCTCACCACCTGCTGCTGACCACCGACCTGCTCGCCGGCTACGACCCGACCTTCAAGGTCAACCCGCCACTGCGACCGCAGGAGGACGTGGAGGCGCTGCGCACGGCGCTGGCCGACGGCACCATCGACGCGGTCGCCACCGACCACGCGCCGCACGCGCGCCACGACAAGGAGCACGCCTTCGTCGACGCCGCCTTCGGGATGGTCGGCCTCGAGACGGCGCTCGCGGTCGTGCGCACCGCCATGCCGGACCTCTCGTGGGCCGACGTCGCGCGGGTCATGTCGACGACACCGGCACGGATCGCCGGCCTGGCCGACCAGGGCCGGGCGCTGGCAACGGGGGCTCCCGCCCACGTCGTGCTGGTCGAGCCCGATGCCGAGGTCACTGTCGACCGGGAGGCATCGGCGTCGCTGTCTCGCAACAACCCGTGGCACGGGCGCACGCTGAGGTCACGGGTGGTGCACACCGTCTACGGCGGTCGGGTCACGGTCCGCGACGGCCACCTGGCCTGACGTCAGCGGCGGCGTCGCGGCCGCAGGTCGAGGACGTTGTCCGCACCACGGTCGCGCAGCGTCGTACGCCCGCGCGCGACGGTCACCGCGTTGCGGTCCCCGGTGAGCACGAGCCGGTCGGACCGGTTCAGCCGCAGCACGTTGTCCGACCCGGTGATGCGGGTGCGGAACGCCTTGCGCGCGCTGACCGCGTCCGACCCGCGCAGGCGGAGGAGGTTGATCGTGTCCGCGGAGAGGACCGACGAGCTGCCCGTCAGCTCGGCGTGCTCGACCAGGCCGGCCACGTCGACGCTCGAGCCGGACCCCG
The DNA here is from genome assembly GCF_020102855.1 of Nocardioides lacusdianchii. Classification (GTDB taxonomy): domain Bacteria; phylum Actinomycetota; class Actinomycetes; order Propionibacteriales; family Nocardioidaceae; genus Nocardioides; species Nocardioides lacusdianchii. The sequence goes on along the minus strand of NZ_JADHZD010000002.1, from coordinate 125,295 downwards.
ACACCGTCAGGTGCTGCACGCTCGGCGTGGTGACCGTGGTGCCTGCCCCGACGACCTCGAGGTCGGCCAGCGGCTTGGCGGTGACGGCGTTGCCGGCGCCCTCGACGACCAGACGGGTGGCCGACGGCATGGTGACCGTGGCGCCGTCGGCGGTGACGCGTACGACGCCGCAGGTGCCGCGCAGGTCGTAGGCGAGGTCGTCCCAGGCCAGCACCGTCTCCTCGCCGGTCTCGCACTGCACCGGGAGCGCGAGGCCGTCCGCCTGCGCGGGTGCGGCGGCGAGGGGCGGTGCGAGGAGGAGCAGCGCCAGGAGCAGGAGGCGCAGCGCGCCGGTCGTTCGCGTCACGGGTGTCCTCGTCCGGGTCGGGGCTGGTGCAACTCAGAGTTACATACCGAGGGTTCGCACGACGACACCACGGGACGTGGGACGGGTCACACCCGAGGCCGGACCATGCCGGTCGAGGGATCCCGGTCGGTGAGGCAGTAGACCTGCCCTCCCGGGGCCCGGAGCACGGTCCACCGGTCGTGGACGGCGACGACCTTCGCGCCCAGCGCCACGTGCCGGTCGGTGTCGCCGGGCCGGTCGGCGGTGGCGAGGTCGGGGTGCGCGCGCACCGGGCCCTCGGGCTCGTCGAGGCGCTGGAGCAGGATCCGCGGCTGGTCGGGGGCGACGAGCCGGGCGAAGCCCGACGACGACGCCTCCTGCAGCTCGCGACCGGTCAGCTCGCTCCAGAAGGCCGTCTCGGTGTCCCAGTGCTCGCCAGGGATGTCGAGGCAGACCTGGTCGAGGATCGTGGCGCCGTCGCGCGCGAGCACCGGGTCGCCCTCCACCAGCGTCTGGCAGAAGACGAAGCCGCCGGGCGAGCGCATCACCTCGACGTCGTGGTAGGTCCAGGCGGTGGTCGCGCCGAGGTCGCGGGCCAGCGCGACGCTCGCCGGGCGGTCGTGGGTGTCCAGGTCGAGGTGGATCCCGGCCGGTTCGTCCACGGCCTGCAGCTTGACGTACGCCGCTCCGGTCGGCGGGAGGAGCGTGAGGAACTGCCCGTCCTCGCCACGCCGCTCGGAGGACTGCCAGCCGGTGACCGCGGCCCAGAAGTCCACGGCCTCGTCGAAGGAGGCAGCCGGGGTGTCGAGGAAGAGCTGGATCCACGGGACCATGGGCCGATCCTCACACGTCGTACAGTCACGAGATGAGTGACGTCCCGAACCTGCTCCACACCGTCCTCGACGCGGTCGACGTGCGTGCGGAGGCGGAGTTCTGGCGCCGGCTGCTCGGGCTCGCCTACCGCGCCGGCGACGAGGTGCCCGACGACGGGGGCGACGACGCCGACTGGCTGGTGCTCCTCGACGCCGACGGCGGCCGCGGTCTGGCGATCCAGGAGGTCGACGCGATGACGCCCACCCGCTGGCCGGAGCCCGGACACCCGTCGGTGAGCCACCTCGACACGATCGTGGCGACGCGCGAGGAGCTCGACGAGGCCCACGAGCGGGTCCTCTCGCTGGGCGGCGAGCTCCGCCTCGACCGCACCGACGACCCCGACGAGCCGTTGCGGGCCTACGCCAGCCCCGCCGGTCACGTCTTCTGCGTCTTCGTGGCGCCGTCGGCGGACGCGCCGCGCGGCAGGTTCACCGGGACCTGCGCCTTCCGGATGATGCCGACCGACGACCTCGTCGCCGCGCCGTCCACGCTCGCCCTCGACGCCGCGGCCGGGGGCGCGCAGCTGCTGACCTACACCTGGCTGCACCCCGAGGACGGCGAGCAGGCCGGCAGCCTGCTGCTCGGCGCCCCCGCGCCGGACGGCGCCGTCACTGCCGCGTGGACCGACACCTGGCACCAGCGTGACCTGACCCTGCTCACCGGCGCGACGCGCGGCCCGGCGACCACCGTCGGCTACGACTACGCGCCCGGGTGGCGCTGGGAGGTCGACGTGGTGCTCGACGCGCCGGCGGGCGTCGGGATGGTCATGCGCAACGTCGTCCCCGAGGACCAGGACGAGCCCGCAGGTCCGTACGACGTGATGCGCGCCCGCTGGACCTGAGCCTCACGCCAGGCCCAGCTCCCGCGCCTCCTCCCAGAGGTCGTCGCGCACGCTCGGGTGGGCGGCGTGCTCGATGAGGTTGTGCGCCTGCTCGCGCTCGCTCCGGCCCCACATCCACGCCACGCCCTGCTCGGTGACGACGGCTCCGTGCTGGAAGGACGTCACCGGCTCGTCCACCAGGGGCACGATCGTCGAGACGTCGGCACGCGGGTGCCAGCTGCGCAGCGCCATGAAGGCCCGGCCGCCTGGGGAGTGGCTGGCGCCGACCGTGAAGTCGGTCTGGCCGCCGAAGCCGCTGTAGATCCGGGCCCCGATCCGCGAGGCGTTGGCCTGGTCGAAGAGGTCGACCTGGAGCGCGGTGTTGATCGAGGTCATCGCCGGCTGCTGGGCGATGGCGGCCGGGGAGTTGGTGGTCTCCGTGCGCAGCATCCGCACCCGCGGGTTGTCGTCGACCCAGTCGTAGAGCTCCTGGCTGCCGAAGACGAACGACGTACGCACCGGGGTGCCGCGGTCGAGCGCGCCTGCCTTCTCGAGGGTGAGGACCCCGTCGCTGAACATCTCGGTCCAGATCCGCAGGTCGCGTCGGTCGAGGACGCCGGCGATGGTGGCGTCCGGGACCTCCCCGATGCCTGCCTGGAGCGTCGCGCCGTCACCGATCTCCGCGGCGACGCGCGAGCCGATGAGGCGGGCGTCGTCGCTGGGGGCGCGGGCGACGTGGGTGGTGAGGGCCGCGTCGACCTCGACGCCGAGGTCCACGTCCTCGATCGAGATCTCGGCGTCGCCGAAGGTCCACGGCATCCGCGGGTTGAGCTGGGCGACGACCAGGGCGCCGCGCTCGCGGGCGGCCTCGATCGCTGCGGGCAGCACGTTGACCTCCAGGCCCAGGGAGACCCGCCCGTTGTGCGGCAGCGTCGTGTGCACGACCACGACGTCGGGCGCGAGGGGGCCGTGGAAGAGGCGCGGGACCATGGAGAGCCGGCACGGCACGTAGGACAGGCGCGGATGACGGCGGAAGCCCGGGCCGACGAAGGTCGTCTCCGGGACGATGCCGTCGTGCACGGGCAGGTCGCGTTGGGCGTTGAGGGCGTGCAGGCGTGCCTCGGGCAGCTCGGCCAGCACCGGGCCGAGCACGGTCACCGGCGTCGCGAAGTTGCCGCTGGTGACCACCCGCGGGGAGTGGGAGAGGGCGGCGCAGTGCTCACGCACCTCACGGACGGCCTGGTCGATCTCGACGACACGCATGGGCCCAGCGTGCCAGCCCGGGGCGGAAAACCAGTGGGACCTCCGGCCCTTCCGCCGTAGGCTGTTGGTCATCATGTGGATCCAGGACTGACCCGACTCGCGTCCGCGGCGGCGCACCAGTGCGCCAGAGGCCCGGCGAGTCACCCTCCTGCCCGAAGGTCGTCCCGCATGCCTGCCCGCACCCTGCTCGCCCCCCTCGTCGTCTCCGGACTGTCGGTGACCTACCCCGACCGCGCGGTGCTGTCGGGGATCGACCTCGTCGCCCAGCCCGGTCGGCGCATCGGCCTCGTCGGCGAGAACGGCGTCGGGAAGTCGACCCTGCTGCGCGCCGTCGCGGGACGGCTGCCCGCCCGTGCGCGGGTGTCCGGCAGCATCGCCGCGCCCGACGACCTGGTGCTGCTCGGCCAGGAGGCGCCGTTCCGTGGCTCTGCGACGGTGGCCTGGGTCCTCGCGATGACGCTCGCGCCGCTCCGCACGGCCGTGGCCGACGTCGAGCGCCTCGCCGCTCACGTCACGACGGTCGAGGGTGCTCGGGCCTACGAGCAGGCGCTCGAGCTGGCCCTGGCCCACGACGCGTGGGACGCCGACCGACGGGCGGCGCAGGCAGCAGCCCGCCTCGGGCTCGACGGCCTCGACCCCGCACGGCCGGTGCGCACCCTGTCCGGTGGCCAGCGCACCCGCCTCGCCCTCGCCACGATCATGACGACCCGCCCGGGCTGCCTGCTGCTCGACGAGCCGACGAACCACCTCGACGACGACGCGATCGAGGTGCTCACCACCTTCCTGCGCGAGCTGCCCGGCGTGGTCCTGCTGGCCAGCCACGACCGGGTCCTGCTCGACGACGTGTGCACCGACCTCGTGGACCTCGATGCCGGCGCGCTGGGCACCGACGGCGCGGGCGGTCGACGCTTCGGAGGCGGGTGGAGCGCCTACGAAGCCGCTCGCGCCGAGGCCCGCCGCCGCTGGGAGGAGACGTACGCCGCCCAGCAGGAGGAGCTGCACCGGCTGCGCGCCGGCACACGGATCGGCTCGGACGCGATCGCCCACGACCGTGGTCCCAGCGACGGCGACAAGTTCATCTACTCCTTCAAGGGCGGCCGGGTCGACCGGACGCTGGCACGGCGCAGGAGGGACGCGCACCGCCGCCTCGAGGAGGCCGAGCGCGACCAGGTGCGCAAGCCTCCGGCTCCGCTGGTCTTCCGCGGCGACCTGGCCACGGGCGCCACCGGACGGCTCGTGCACGCGCGCGACGTCGAGGTCGCCGGACGGCTCCGGCTCGAGCGCCTCGACCTCGCAGCGGGGGAGCACCTGCTCGTCACGGGCGCCAACGGGTCGGGCAAGTCCACCCTGCTCGGGGTCCTGTCCGGTCGGCTCCCGCTGACGGCAGGGTCGGTCGACGTGGCCGCCCGCACGGTGCGCGAGCTGACCCAGGACCCGCAGGTCGCCGACCCGGCGCGCTCCGCGCGGGCGGCGTACGACGACGCGGTGCGCGCACTCGTCGACCCACCTCCTCTGCGCGAGCTCGGGCTGCTCCACCCGCGCGACCACCGGACCGCCGTCGGCCACCTGTCCGTGGGCCAGCGGCGCCGGCTCGCGCTGGCCGTCGCGATCGCCGCGTCGCCGGACCTGCTGCTCCTCGACGAGCCGACCAACCACGTGTCGCTGGCCCTGGCCGGCGAGCTGGAGCAGGCGCTGGCGACGTCTCCGGGAGGGATCGTGGTCGCCTCGCACGACCGCTGGCTGCGGCGACGGTGGGAGGGACCGGAGCTGGCGTTGACGGCGTGGCCGGGCACGCTCGGCCGACGCCTCGCGGGCGTGGACACGATGCCGTCGTGACGTCGCCTCGCTGGTAAGGTCGGCGGCGGCTCGAACATCCTTTAACGATCCGTCCCGTGAGGCGGAGAAGGAGGTACGGCATGGCTCTGCCTGCCAAGAATCTGACCGCAGCGCTCCTGGTCCTCGAGGACGGGCGCACCTTCCGCGGTGAGTCCTTCGGTGCCGAGGGTGAGACCTTCGGCGAGGCGGTCTTCTCGACCGGCATGACCGGCTACCAGGAGACGCTCACCGACCCCAGCTACCACCGCCAGGTCGTCGTCATGACGGCTCCGCACGTCGGCAACACCGGGATGAACGACGAGGACCGCGAGTCCTCGCGCATCTGGGTCGCCGGCTACGTCGTCCGCGACCCCGCCCGGGTGCCGTCGAACTGGCGCAGCCAGCGCACCCTCGACGACGACCTGCGCGCCCAGGGCGTGGTCGGCATCAGCGGTGTCGACACCCGCGCGCTGACCCGCCACCTGCGCGAGCGCGGTGCGATGCGGGTCGGCATCTCCACGCTCGAGACCGATCCCGAGCGCCTGCTCGAGCGGGTGCGGGAGTCGGGGGAGATGACGGGCCTGAACCTGAGCGAGTCGGTCTCCACCGCCGAGGCGTACGTCGTCCCGGCACAGGGCACCAAGCGCTTCACGGTCGCCGCGGTCGACCTCGGCATCAAGGCCAACACCCCGCGGATGATGAGCGAGCGCGGCATCGAGGTGCACGTGCTGCCCGCGACCGCGAGCCTCGCCGACGTGCAGGCGGTCGCCCCCGACGGCCTGTTCTTCTCCAACGGCCCCGGTGACCCGGCGGCCACGACCGCGCAGGTCGAGCTCCTCCGGGGCGCGCTGCGCGCCGGCATCCCCTACTTCGGGATCTGCTTCGGCAACCAGCTCTTCGGCCGCGCGCTCGGCTTCGGCACCTACAAGCTCAAGTACGGCCACCGCGGCATCAACCAGCCGGTGATGGACCGCACCACCGGCAAGGTCGAGGTCACCGCGCACAACCACGGCTTCGCGGTCGACGCGCCGCTGGAGGGCTCGACCACCACCGAGTTCGGCGAGGCCACGGTGAGCCACGTGTGCCTCAACGACGACGTCGTCGAGGGCCTCGAGCTCCGTGACGCCTCCGGCGCGCTGACGTCCTTCTCCGTCCAGTACCACCCGGAGGCCGCCGCCGGCCCGCACGACGCGGCGTACCTCTTCGACCGCTTCTGCGACCTCATGACCGAGAGGCGTCTCGATACGCCGCTCGTTCCTCACGGCTACTCGACGACCGAGGAGAAGTAGATGCCCAAGCGCACCGACATCAAAAGCGTCCTGGTCATCGGCTCCGGGCCGATCATCATCGGCCAGGCCTGCGAGTTCGACTACTCCGGCACCCAGGCGTGCCGGGTGCTGCGCCAGGAGGGTCTGCGGGTCGTCCTGGTCAACTCCAACCCGGCCACGATCATGACCGACCCCGAGTTCGCCGACGCGACCTACGTCGAGCCGATCACCCCGGAGTACGTCGAGAAGGTCATCGCCAAGGAGCGCCCCGACGCGCTGCTGGCGACCCTCGGCGGCCAGACCGCGCTCAACTGTGCGATGGCCCTCGACAAGGCCGGCATCCTCGAGAAGTACGGCGTCGAGCTGATCGGCGCCTCGATCGAGGCGATCGAGCGCGGCGAGAACCGGCAGCAGTTCAAGAAGATCGTCGAGCAGCTCGGCGGCGAGTCCGCCCGCAGCATGATCTGCCACTCGATGGACGACCTGCTGGCCGCCGCCGACGACCTCGGCTACCCCATGGTCGTACGCCCCTCCTTCACGATGGGCGGCACCGGCTCGGGCATGGCCTACGACGAGGCCGACCTGCGCCGCATCGGCGGCTCCGGCCTGGCGGCCAGCCCGACCACCGAGGTGCTCCTCGAGGAGTCCATCATCGGGTGGAAGGAGTACGAGCTCGAGGTGATGCGCGACAGCGCGGACAACACGGTCATCGTCTGCTCGATCGAGAACCTCGACCCGATGGGCGTGCACACCGGCGACTCGATCACGGTCGCGCCGGCCATGACGCTCACCGACCGCGAGTACCAGAAGATGCGGGACCTCGCGATCGGCATCATCCGCGCGGTGGGCGTGGACACGGGGGGCTGCAACATCCAGTACGCCGTGAACCCCGCCGACGGCCGTCTGATCGTCATCGAGATGAATCCCCGCGTCTCGCGCTCGTCGGCGCTGGCCTCCAAGGCCACCGGCTTCCCGATCGCCAAGATCGCGGCCAAGGTGGCCATCGGCTACACCCTCGACGAGATCCGCAACGACATCACCGCGCGTGAGGACGGGCAGAGCACGCCTGCCTCCTTCGAGCCCGCGCTCGACTACGTCGTGGTGAAGGTCCCGCGCTTCGCCTTCGAGAAGTTCCCCGAGGCCGACCCGACGCTGACCACGCACATGAAGTCGGTCGGCGAGGCGATGGCGATCGGTCGCAACTTCACCGAGGCGCTGCAGAAGGCCCTGCGCTCGCTGGAGAGCAAGCACGCGCCCTTCGACTGGCACAAGCACTTCGACGACGACCTCGCCTCGGAGACGACCAAGGCGGCCCTGCTCGAGGAGATCAGCGTCCCGCACGACGGCCGGCTCAAGAAGGTCATGGACGCGATCCGGGCCGGCGCGACGCCGGAGGAGATCTTCGACGCGACCGCGATCGACCCGTGGTTCGTCGACCAGCTCGCGCTCATCAACGAGGTCGCGGTGCAGCTCATCGACGCCCCCGAGCTCACGCCGGACCTGCTGCGCCTGGCCAAGCGCCACGGCTTCTCCGACGAGCAGATCGGTCGCATCCGCGGCCTGAGCGCCGACGTCGTGCGCGGTGTGCGCCACGCGCTCGGCATCCGGCCGGTCTTCAAGACCGTCGACACCTGCGCCGCCGAGTTCGCCGCCCGCACGCCCTACCACTACTCGTCCTACGACGAGGAGAGCGAGGTTCAGCCGCGTGCGGAGGGCAAGGAGGCCGTGATCATCCTGGGGTCGGGGCCCAACCGCATCGGCCAGGGCATCGAGTTCGACTACAGCTGCGTGCACGCCTCGCTGGCCCTCGGCGGCGAGGAGGGAGGCGCGGGCTACGAGACGATCATGGTCAACTGCAACCCGGAGACCGTCAGCACCGACTACGACACCTCCGACCGGCTCTACTTCGAGCCGCTCACGCTCGAGGACGTGCTGGAGATCGTCCACGCCGAGCAGCAGGCCGGACCGGTGGCGGGAGTGATCTGCCAGCTCGGCGGCCAGACGCCGCTCGGCCTCGCGCAGGGCCTCGCCGACGCAGGCGTGAAGATCGTCGGCACCTCGCCGGAGTCGATCCACCTCGCCGAGGAGCGCGGCGCCTTCGGCCGCGTTCTGGCCGACGCCAACCTGCCGGCGCCCAAGCACGGCACCGCGACGTCGTACCCCCAGGCGCAGCGCATCGCCCACGAGATCGGCTACCCGGTCCTGGTGCGCCCCTCCTACGTCCTGGGCGGGCGCGGCATGGAGATCGTCTACGACGACGCCGCCCTGGAGGCCTACCTGGAGAAGTACGTCGCCAACGGGCTCATCAACGAGCGCCAGCCGGTGCTGGTCGACCGCTTCCTCGACGACGCGGTGGAGATCGACGTCGACGCGCTCTTCGACGGCGAGGAGCTCTTCCTCGGCGGCGTGATGGAGCACATCGAGGAGGCCGGCATCCACTCCGGCGACTCGTCCTGCGCGCTGCCGCCGATCACGCTGGGGCGCGAGGAGATCGACCGGATCCGCCGCTCGACCGAGGCGATCGCCCGCGGGCTCGACGTCCGCGGCCTGCTCAACATCCAGTTCGCCCTGGCCTCCGACGTGCTCTACGTCCTCGAGGCCAACCCGCGTGCGTCGAGGACGGTGCCGTTCGTGTCGAAGGCGACCGCCACCCCGCTCGCCAAGGCCGCGGCCCGGGTGATGCTGGGGGAGTCGATCGCCGACCTGCGCGCGATCGGCGTCCTCCCGGCCACCGGTGACGGCGGGCACCTGCCCGACGGCTCGCCCATCGCGGTCAAGGAGGCGGTCATGCCCTTCGACCGCTTCAAGACCGCCGACGGCCGCACCGTCGACGCGCTGCTCGGTCCCGAGATGCGCTCGACCGGTGAGGTGATGGGCTTCGACGCGTTCTTCGGCACCGCCTTCGCCAAGGCCCAGGCCGCGGCCTACGGCTCGCTCCCGCTGTCGGGCAAGGTCTTCGTGTCGGTCGCCAACCGCGACAAGCGCCACATGATCTTCCCGGTCAAGCAGATCGCCGACATGGGCTTCGAGATCCTCGCCACGGCCGGCACCGCCGAGGTGCTGCGGCGCAACGGCGTCACGGCCACGGTCGTGCGCAAGCACTCCGAGGGCGAGGGCCCCGACGGCGAGCCGACCATCGTGGGTCGCATCTGGGCCCGCGAGGTCGACCTGGTCATCAACACGCCCCACGGCGCGACCAGCGGTGGCTCCCCGCGCATGGACGGCTACGACATCCGCACCGCCGCGGTGTCGACCGACATCCCCTGCATCACCACGATCCAGGGCCTCGGGGCAGCCGTGCAGGGCCTGGAGGCGATGCGGCGCGGCGACATCGGCGTGCGCTCCCTGCAGGACTGGGCCGCGCAGCTGCGCCCGTCGGCCCCGGCCGGGGAGGCGTGAGGGTGCGTCCCTACGACGTGCTCTTCGAGCGGGGCCTGACCCGCTTCGACGCCGAGCGCATCCACCACGCGGCCTTCCGGGCGATCCGGGTGGCCCGACCCGTCACGAGCAGGATCATCGGTGCTCGTCAGGAGGGTCGAGCGGGCGCGTCTGCACAGGTGCAGGCGATGGGGATCACCTTCCCGCACGCGCTCGGCCTGGCGGCCGGCTTCGACAAGAACGCGGTGGGCATCGACGGGCTGGCCGCGCTCGGCTTCGGCCACGTCGAGGTGGGCACGGTCACCGGGGAGGCGCAGCCGGGCAACCCGCAGCCGCGCCTGTTCCGGCTCACCGCCGACCGCGCGATCGTCAACCGGATGGGCTTCAACAACGACGGGGCCGAGGTCGTCGCGAAGCGCCTCGCCGCGTGGCGGGCAGCCGGCGGGTCGACGGTCCTCGGTGTGAACATCGGCAAGACCAAGGTCGTCCCCGAGGACGAGGCCGTCGGTGACTACGAGAAGTCGGCCGGGCTGCTGGCGCCCCACGCCGACTACCTCGTGGTCAACGTGTCCTCGCCCAACACCCCGGGCCTGCGCGACCTCCAGGCCGTCGAGAAGCTCGAGCCCCTGCTCGCCGCCGTACGCCGTCGCGCCGACGAGGTCAGCCCCGCGCGCCGGGTGCCGCTGCTGGTCAAGATCGCCCCGGACCTCAGCGACGACGACGTCCTCGCCGTCGCCGACCTCGCGCTCGCGAGCGGTCTCGACGGCATCATCGCCACCAACACCACGATCAGCCGCGACGGCCTCGCGAGCAGCGCGGCCGACGTGGAGCGGGTGGGTGCCGGCGGGCTGAGCGGTCGGCCGCTGACGCAGCGCTCGGAGGACGTCGTGCGTCTCCTGCGCAGTCGCGTGGGTCGCGACCTCACCCTCATCGGTGTCGGTGGCATCACGACCGTCGACGACGCCCGGCGGCGCCTCGACGCGGGCGCCGACCTCCTGCAGGCCTACACCGCCTTCGTCTACGAGGGCCCGCTGTGGCCGCGTCGGATCGTGCGGGGACTCGCCTCGGATGACTGATGCCCGTGGCTGAGGTGAGGACTCCCGTCCACGTCGAGGGGGAGGTGGTGGTGACCAAGCGCGTCGGCGCGCACCGCCACCTGACCCTCACGGCGCCGGGGGTGCCCGAGCGGTTCCGGGCGGGCAACTTCGTCGCGGTCAGCGTCCCGGGCCACGTCGCCCGCCGGGCGCTGTGGATCCACCGGGTGCGCGCCTCGAGCGCCTTCGGCCCGACCCTCGACGTGGTGCTCGAGCCTCGCGGGGAGGGCACCTCCTGGCTGGCGGCGCAGCCCGTCGGGGCGAAGGTGGCGATCACCGGTCCACTGGGACGCGCGTTCGCGCTGCCGAAGGACGCGGTCTCCTGCCTCCTCGTCGGAGAGGGCTACGCCGCCGCGCCGCTCTTCCCCCTCGCCGAGCGCCTGCGCGAGCGGGGGTGCGCGGTGTCCCTCGTGGTCTCGGCTACGGACGAGTCCCACCTGCTGTCGGCCCTGGAGGCACGCCGGGCGGTGCGGTCCGTCACCGTCGTCACCGCGGACGGATCGGTCGGACAGCGCGGTCAGGTCGCCGACCACGTCGACGACCTGCTGCGCCGCGCCGGCGCCGACGTCGTCTACGCCGCCGGCCCCACCGACGTGCTGCGCGCCTGCGCCGCGGCCGCCGAGCGGGCAGGTGCGTGGAGCCAGGTGGCCCTGGAGTCCCCGACGCCGTGCGGCACCGGGCTGTGCCACGGCTGCCCGCTCCCGGTGGCCGGCGAGGACGGCGTGGACCGCGTCGTGCGCGCCTGCACCGAGGGTCCCGTCATCAGGGGCGACCGCGTGCGGTGGGATGCGCTGTGAGTGCGTACGTCCCCGGACCGGTCATGGTCGCCGCCGGCTGCGGTGGCACGGGTCGTGAGCTCGAGCCCTTCTCCGGCCCCGATGGCCTCGCCGGCCTCGACTTCGTCACCCGCTCGCTGACACTCGACCCGCGCGCGGGCGGCGCCGGCCCGCGTCTCGTCGAGGTGCCGGGCGGGCTGGTCAACGCCGTCGGCCTGCCCAATCCCGGTCTCGAGCACTTCTTGGCCACCGAGCTGCCGTGGCTCGTGCGGGCCGGCGCGCGGGTCCTGGTGTCCATCGCCGGCGCGACGATGGGGGAGTACGCCGACCTGGCGCGGCGCCTGAGCCGGGCCCCCGGCGTGGCCGGCCTCGAGGTCAACGTCGGCGCGCCCGACGAGGTCGGGGCCGGGCTCTTCGAGGTGCGCGAGCCCTACCACGCGGCCAGCGTCATCGCGGCGGTGCGGCGCGAGTTCCCCTCCGACCGGCCGGTGCTCGCCAAGCTGCGGCCTGACGTCTCGCGGATCGTGGAGGGCGCGCGGTCGTGCCACGAGGCGGGCGCCACGGCCGTCGTGGTCGGCAACGCCGTCCCCGCCGCGTTCCCCGACGGACGGGCCGGCGGACTCAGCGGCCCCGCTGTCGGCCCCGTCGCGCTGCGCTGCGTGGCGGAGGTGCACCGGTCGCTGCCCGCGATGCCCGTCATCGCCTGCGGCGGCGTACGCGACCTCGCCTCCGCCCGCACCTACCTCGCCGCCGGCGCCACCGCCGTGCAGGTCGGCACCGCCCTGCTCCACGACCCGACCACCGTCGCCCGGCTGCGGGCCGACCTCGCAGCCGACCCCCAGGAGGACGCATGACCCCGTTCGGCACCCGCCTCGCCCGCGCGATCGACGAGCGCGGCCGCTTCTGCGTCGGCATCGACCCGCACGCGGCGCTGCTCGAGCAGTGGGGCCTGACCGACGACGTCGCCTCCCTGGAGCGCTTCGCGCTGACCGTCGTGGAGGCCGTGGCACCGGTGGTCAGCGTGGTGAAGCCGCAGAGCGCGTTCTACGAGCGCTTCGGCAGCCGGGGGATCGCGGTGCTCGAGCGCGTCATCGCCGAGTCCCGCGACGCCGGCGCGCTGGTGCTGCTCGACGTCAAGCGCGGCGACATCGGCTCGACCAGCCAGGCCTACGCCGATGCCTATCTCGACCCGGCCTCGCCGCTCGGCTCCGACGCGATCACCGCCAGTCCCTACCTCGGTTTCGGGTCGCTCGACCCGATGGTCGAGGCGTGCCACCGCCACGGCGGCGGGCTGTTCGTCCTGGCCCTGACCTCCAACAAGGAGGGTCCCGAGGTCCAGCACGCCGGCGCCGGTGGGCGCACGGTGGCCGGGACCGTCCTGGACCACCTCCGTGGGCTGAACGCGGGGGTCGAGCCGGTGGGCTCCTTCGGCGCGGTCGTCGGCGCCACCATCGGTGCGACCGACGAGGACCTCGACATCAACGGTCCGTTCCTCGTGCCCGGCTACGGCGCCCAGGGCGGCACGGTCGCCGACCTGCTCCGGATCTTCGGCGACTCCGCGAGGTGGGCGCTGCCCAGCTCGTCGCGTGAGGTCCTGGCTGCCGGACCCGAGGTCGGCGCACTGCGCGAGGCCGCCCTGCGCGGCACCGACGCCGTGCAAGGGTTGGGGGCGTGAGACTGCTCGCCGTGCTCCTCCTGCTCCCGCTCGCCGCGGGATGCTCCGGTGACCCGCAGGAGGACTACTGCGAGCGGGTCGAGGGACACCAGGCGGCGCTGACCGAGGTGGCCGCCTCCGAGGACATGGCGGCGATCTTCGACGCGCTCGAGGCCTACGACGACCTGGCCGAGCACGCGCCCCGCGACCTCGCGGACGACTGGGACGCCGTGGTCGATCCGCTCCACGCCCTCGAGGACGTGCTGGACGAGCACGAGGTCGACGCCACGACGTACTCCGCGGACGAGCCGCCCACCGGCCTCGACGACGAGGCGCGGAGCGAGATCGAGACCGCCGCTCGGGCGGTCGGCTCCGAGCGGACGGTGACCGCGATGGCCGCGGTCGAGCAGCACGCGCTCGACGTCTGCGGCACGCCGCTGTCGCGCTGAGTCGGGCCTGGCTGTCGCGCAGGTCACCTCGCGGCGGCGATCGTGCGGGCGCGATTGCCTGCCCCGTCGGGACCTGACTAGATTGAGCCGAACCCACCGCCGGACCCATTCCTCGCGACCCTGAAGGACAGCTTTCGTGGCCTTGCCCCCTCTGACGCCCGAGCAGCGCCAGGCAGCCCTGGACAAGGCTGCGGCCTCCCGACGCGAGCGGGCCGAGGTGAAGAACCGCCTGAAGAACTCGGGCGGCTCGATCCTCGACGTGCTCAAGGAGGGCCAGACCAACGAGGTCATCGGCAAGATGCGGGTGGTCGAGCTCCTGCAGTCCGTGCCCGGCCTGGGCCGGGTGCGGGCGCGCCAGGTGATGGAGCGCCTCGGGATCGCCGAGAGTCGCCGCGTGCGCGGGCTCGGGGTCAAGCAGGTCGCCGCGCTCGAGCGCGAGTTCGGCCCCGACGCGTCGTGACCGAAGCAGCTCCCGCCGCCCCCACCCGTCGTTCGCGCCTGATCGTCCTGGCCGGTCCCACCGCCGTCGGCAAGGGCACCGTCGCCGCCGCCGTGCGTGAGACCCACCCCGAGGTCTGGCTGTCGGTGTCCGCCACCACCCGTCGCCCGCGACCGGGGGAGGAGAACGGCGTCCACTACTGGTTCGTCTCCGACGAGGAGTTCGACGCCATGATCGAGAAGGGCGACCTGCTGGAGTGGGCGGTGGTCCACAAGGCCGCGCGCTACGGCACGCCCCGCGGTCCGGTCGACCTCGCCCTGGCGTCCGGCCAGCCCGCCATGCTCGAGATCGACCTGCAGGGCGCGCGCCAGGTGCGCGAGACCATGCCCGAGGCGCTCTTCGTGTTCCTGAAGCCCCCGTCGTGGGACGAGCTCGTACGCCGTCTCGTCGGTCGCGGCACCGAGACCGAGGCCGAGCGCGAGCGCCGCCTGGAGACCGCGCGCGCCGAGCTGGCGGCCGAGAGCGAGTTCGACGTGACGATCGTGAACCACGAAGTTCACGCTGCTGCCGACGAGTTGGTAGCCTTGATGGTTGGACCCGATCCGCACCGCCCGATCTGACTAGCGAGGCACCAACACCGTGGCATCTCCCACCATCGCCGCCGAGGGCGTCACCAACCCCTCGATCGACGACCTGCTCACCAAGACCGACAGCAAGTACAAGCTGGTGCTCTACAGCGCCCAGCGCGCCCGCCAGATCAACGCCTACTACTCCCAGCTCGGCGAGGGCCTGCTGGAGTACGTCGGCCCGCTCGTCGACACCCACGTGCAGGAGAAGCCGCTCTCGATCGCGCTCCGCGAGATCAACGACGACCTCCTGACCTGCGAGGACATCGACCCCGCCGCCGAGGCCGCCGCCGCCGAGGCTGCTGCCGCCGGCGACGCCACGGAGTGACGCGAGCCTCTCGATGACCGCACAGGTCGTCCTGGGGGTCTCCGGCGGGATCGCGGCCTACAAGGCCTGCGAGCTGCTGCGCCGGTTCACCGAGTCGGGGCACGACGTCACCGTCGTGCCCACGGCTGCGGCGCTGGAGTTCGTCGGGGCGCCCACCTGGGCGGCGCTGTCGGGCAAGCCGGTGTCCACCGAGGTGTGGACCGACGTGCACGCGGTGCCGCACGTGAAGATCGGGCAGGCCGCCGACGTGGTCGTGGTCGCCCCGGCGACCGCCGACCTGATCGCCAAGGCGGCCCACGGCCTGGCCGACGACCTGCTCACCAACACGCTCCTCACGGCGCGCTGCCCGGTCGTCCTCGCCCCGGCGATGCACACCGAGATGTGGGAGCACCCGGCCACCCAGGCCAACGTGGCCACGCTGCGCCAGCGCGGTGTCGTCGTCATCGAGCCGGCCGAGGGCCGGCTCACCGGCGCCGACACCGGCAAGGGGCGCCTGCCCGACCCTGCGGAGATCTTCGAGCTCGCTCGTGGCGTGCTCGAGCGCGGCGTCGGCGCACCGGACCTCTCCGGGCTGAAGGTCGTCGTCTCGGCCGGTGGCACCCGGGAGTACCTCGACCCCGTGCGCTTCCTCGGCAACCGCTCCTCGGGCCTCCAGGGCTACGCCCTCGCCCGTGCGGCGGCGTCGCGCGGCGCCCACGTCACGCTGGTCAGCGCCAACGTGTCCCTGCCCGACCCGGCCGGCGTGAGCGTCGTACGGGTCGAGACGACCGACGAGCTGCGGGACGCCGTGGTCGCCGCGACAGCCACCGCGGACGCCGTCGTCATGGCCGCCGCGCCTGCGGACTTCGGTCCCACGAGCGTGAGCGACGCCAAGATCAAGAAGGCCGAGGACGGCTCCGCGCCGTCGATCGCGCTGGTGCAGAACCCCGACATCCTCGCCGAGATCTCCCATGACCGGGCGCGCGCGGGAGCGGTCGTGGTCGGCTTCGCCGCCGAGACCGGCGACGCGACCGGCTCGGTGCTCGAGCTCGGCCGCGCCAAGCTCGCCCGCAAGGGCTGCGACCTGCTCGTCGTCAACGACGTGAGCGGCGGGGCGGTCTTCGGCAGCAACGACAACGAGGCCGTGATCCTGGGTGCCGACGGCGACGTCGTCGAGGTGCCCCACGGCAGCAAGACCGCGCTCGCGCACGTGATCTGGGACGAGGTCCTCCGGCGATTCGCCGGGTGAGACGTGCGTCCCGGATGCTGGGCAGCGGGTAGGTTTGACCCGACTTTTCCACACGAGAATTGAGAGCACTGTGGCTGGACGCCTCTTCACCTCCGAGTCCGTGACCGAGGGTCACCCGGACAAGATCGCCGACCGGATCAGCGACTCCGTCCTCGACCACCTGATGGCCGAGGACCCCGACCGCGCCAACCTCCGCGTCGCGGTCGAGACGCTGCTCACCACCGGCCTGGTGGTCGTCGCCGGCGAGGTCCGCACCACGGCGTACGCCCCGGTCGCCGACATCGTCCGCAAGGCGATCCTCGAGATCGGCTACGACTCCTCGGACAAGGGCTTCGACGGCACCACGTGCGGCGTCCAGGTCGCCATCGGCGCCCAGTCCAGCGACATCGCCGCGGGCGTCGACGCCGGCCACGAGTCGCGCGTCGGCTCCAGCGAGGACGAGCTGGACAAGCGCGGCGCCGGTGACCAGGGCCTGATGTTCGGCTATGCCTGCGACGACACCCCTGAGCTGATGCCGCTGCCGATCACGATCGCCCAGCGCCTCGCGCAGCGGCTGACCGAGGTCCGCAAGGACGGGGTGCTCGACTACCTGCGCCCCGACGGCAAGACCCAGGTCACCATCGAGTACGACGAGGACGACCGCCCGGTGCGCATCGACACCGTCGTCCTGTCCACCCAGCACGGCCCAGACGTCGAGCACGCCCAGCTCGAGGCCGACATCAAGCAGCACGTCATCGACCCGGTCCTGGCGTCCTTCGACATTCCCTCCGAGGGCTACCGGATGCTGGTCAACCCGACCGGCACGTTCGTCATCGGTGGTCCGATGGGTGACGCCGGCCTGACCGGTCGCAAGATCATCGTCGACACCTACGGCGGCATGGCCCGCCACGGCGGCGGCGCCTTCTCCGGCAAGGACCCGTCGAAGGTGGACCGCTCCGCGGCCTACGCGATGCGCTGGGTCGCCAAGAACGTCGTCGCAGCGGGCCTCGCCCGACGGTGCGAGGCGCAGGTGGCCTACGCCATCGGCAAGGCGGCCCCGGTCGGCGTCTTCATCGAGACCTTCGGCACCGGTGTCGTGAGCGACGAGCAGATCCAGGACGCGGTCCTCGAGGTCTTCGACCTGCGCCCGGCCGCGATCATCCGCGACCTCGACCTGCTCCGCCCGATCTACGCCCAGACCTCGGCCTACGGCCACTTC
Organism: Nocardioides lacusdianchii; assembly: GCF_020102855.1. Lineage (GTDB taxonomy): Bacteria > Actinomycetota > Actinomycetes > Propionibacteriales > Nocardioidaceae > Nocardioides > Nocardioides lacusdianchii. The sequence continues at coordinate 107,761 of NZ_JADHZD010000002.1, read as the reverse complement.
GGCCGCGAGCTGCCGGACTTCACCTGGGAGTCGACCGACCGCGCCGAGAAGCTGAAGGCTGCTGCGGGGGTCTGAGGCCTGTGCTGCATGAGGCCCGTGCTGCATGAGTCCCCGCTGAAGCGGTGACTCCCGCGCTGCCGGGGTGTTGCAACGCCCCGACAGCGCAAGAGTTCGCACACCTGCCCGACCTCGGGCGGCACTGTCCGAGCCCGCTGACACAATCCACCGCATGAGCGATCACGAGGCCCCGGAAGCAGACATGCTCCCGGGGCTTCGTGCTGCCGTGGACGACGCCCGCGCGAAGGCCGCCGCCACCCGCCGCCGCAAGGCCGCGTCGTGGGAGCCCGCGGAGGCCGACCCGGTGGCGCGCGTCCTCGTCGACATCGCGCTCGCCCACCTCGACCGACCCTTCGACTACGCCGTGCCGCGCGCGATGGCCGACACCGCCGTCCCCGGGGCGCGGGTGAAGGTGCGCTTCGCCGGTCAGGACGTCGACGGCTTCGTCGTGGAGCGGACCAGCGAGACCGACCACACCGGCACGCTCCAGCCGCTGCGTCGCGTGGTCAGCGCCGAACCCGTGCTGGCTCCCGAGGTCGCCGAGCTGAGCCGTACGCTCGCCCACCGCTACGCCGGCGCCCGCTCCGACGTGCTGCGGCTGGCGGTGCCGCCACGGCACGCGACCGCGGAGAAGGCCGTCTCCGAGCCCGCGCCGACGCCCGCCCCTCCCACGGGCCCGTCACTGTGGGCGGAGGTCGAGCACGCCGACGCCTTCCTGCGCCGCCTCGCCGCGGGGGAGTCGCCCCGCGCGGCGTGGTCGGCTGCACCCGCGGACGACTGGCCCGCCATGCTCGCCGAGGTCGTCGCGACGGCGTACGCCGCGGGGCAGGGCGCGCTGGTGTGCGTGCCCGACGCCCGCGACGTGGCACGGGTCGGTGCCGCGCTCGACGCGCAGCTCGGTCCGGGGCACCACGTGTGCCTCACCGCGGACGTGGGCCCGTCGGCGCGCTACCGCGAGTTCCTCGCCGTCTCGCGCGGCGCCCGCCGCGTCGTCGTCGGCACCCGTGCCGCGGCCTTCGCGCCTGTGCACGACCTCGGCCTGGTCGTGGTGTGGGACGACGGCGACGACCTCCACGCCGAGCCGCGCGCCCCCTACCCCCACACCCGCGACGTGCTGCTCACGCGCGCCGCCCAGCGGTCGACGACCGTCCTCCTCGCGGGGGTGGCCCGCACCCCCGAGGTGCAGCAGCTGGTCGCCTCCGGTTGGGTCCACGAGCTCTCCGTGCCACGGCCGGAGCTCCGACGCCGGGTCCGCGTCGAGGCGGTGCCGGGCGAGGACCGCTCGATCGGCACCCGCGTCCCGCGCGCCGCCTACGACGCGCTCTGCGCCGGGCTGGAGTCGGGCCCGGTGCTGGTGCAGACCCCCCGGGCCGGCTACGCCGCGTCCCTGGCGTGCGACACGTGCCGCACCCCGGCGCGCTGCACGGCCTGCACGGGACCGCTGACGATCCCCGGGCCGGCGGCGCCGCCGCAGTGCCGGTGGTGCGGCCACGTGGAGTCCGCGTGGACGTGCCCGACCTGCCGCGGCCGGGGGCTGCGGGCCCCGGTGCGGGGCGAGGCGCGTACGGCCGAGGAGCTGGGCCGGATGTTCCCCGGCACGACGGTGCGCAGCTCCAGCGGCGAGCGGGTGCTCGACCACGTGGGAGGCGCGCACGACATCGTCGTCGCCACGGTCGGCGCGGAGCCGGTGGCGGAGGAGGGCTACGCCGCCGTGCTGCTGCTCGACACCTGGCTGACGCTGGCCCGCGACGACCTGAGGGCGGGCGAGGAGGCCCTGCGTCGCTGGCTCAACGCCGCGGCCCTCGTCCGGGCCGGTGGTCACGTGGTGGCGGTCGGTGACCCGGCCCACCCGGCGCTCCAGGCCCTCGTGCGGTGGGACCCGACCGGCTTCGCGCGGCGTGAGAGCGAGGAGCGCGCCGCCGCCCACCTGCCGCCGGCAGCGAGGATCGCGACCGTCACCGGCGAGCTGGGGGCGCTCGACGACGTGCTCCACCTGCTCGACCTCCCCGAGGGTGCCGAGGTGCTGGGCCCGGTGCCGCTCGAGCACGACCCGGGGGAGCACCGCGCGGTGCTGCGGGTGCCACGGTCGCGGGGGACGGCCCTGTCGGAGGCGCTCGGCGACCTGCAGCGACTGCGCTCGGCCCGCAAGCTGGAGGCGGTGCGCATCCAGGTCGATCCGCTCAGCCTCTAGCGCCGATGGGACCCGGGTGCGGCTCCGTCCCTAGACTTGGGTGCCTTCCGAGCCCAGCAGTCCCCAGGTCCCAAGGAGTTCCGTGGCCGTCCAGCCCATCCGCCTCTTCGGCGATCCCGTGCTGCGCCAGCGCGCGATCGAGGTCGACAGCTTCGACCGCGAGCTGCGCCAACTCGTCACCGACCTCACCGACACGATGCTGGCCGCGCCCGGCGCCGGCCTCGCCGCGCCGCAGATCGGCGTGGGGCTGCGGGTCTTCACCTGGAACGTGCACGGCGAGGTCGGCCACCTGGTGAACCCGACGCTCCAGCTCTCCGACGAGACGCAGGACGGTGCCGAGGGCTGCCTGTCGCTGCCGGAGCTGACCTACGACTGCCTGCGCGCGCTGTCGGTCGTGGCCACGGGCTTCGACGTGCACGGGGAACCGGTGCGCATCGAGGCCTCGGAGCTGCTCGCCCGCGCGATGCAGCACGAGACCGACCACCTCGACGGCATCCTCTTCATCGACAAGCTCGACACCGACGCCCGCAAGGCGGCGATGAAGGAGATCCGCGAGTCCGAGTGGTTCGGCCTCGAGAAGCCGACCGTGCGGGTCAGCCCGCACGCGACCCACGGGTTCGCCCGGTGAGCACCACCGGCCCCGTGCCCCGGACCCCCTCGTCGAGCCCCACCAGGAAGCAGGACTGATGCGCGTCGTCTTCGCCGGCACCCCCGAGGTCGCCGTCCCCGCGCTCGAGGCCGTCGCCGCGAGCCGCCACGAGCTCGTCGGCGTGGTCACCCGCCCCGACGCCCCGAGCGGTCGCGGGCGCAGGCTGGTCGCCAGCCCGGTCGCCCAGCGCGCCGAGGAGCTCGGCGTACCCGTGCTCAAGCCCGAGCACCCGCGCGACCCCGACTTCCAGGCGGCCCTCGCCGACCTGCGTCCCGACGCCTGCCCGGTCGTCGCCTACGGCGCACTGCTGCCGCAGTCGGCGCTCGACCTCGTGCCGCACGGCTGGATCAACCTGCACTTCTCGGTGCTGCCGTCGTGGCGCGGCGCCGCACCCGTGCAGCACTCGCTGTGGGCCGGTGACGAGGTCACCGGCGCCACGACCTTCCGCATCGTCAAGGCGCTCGACGCCGGCCCTGTCTTCGGCGTCATGACAGAGCGGATCCGCCCCGGCGACACCGCTGGCGACCTGCTCGAGCGGCTCGCCGAGGGCGGCGCCGGCCTGCTCGTGCAGACCCTCGACGGCATCGAGGACGGCAGCCTCGAGGCCCGCGAGCAGCAGTCCGAGGGGGTGTCCTTCGCCCCGAAGATCCTCGTCGACGACGCCCGCGTCGACTGGACCCACCCGGCGGTGGGCATCGACCGCCAGGTCCGGGCCTGCACGCCGGCACCCGGCGCGTGGACGACGTACGCCGGGGAGCGGATGAAGCTCGGTCCCGTCACGCCGACCGACCTCTCGCCACTCGAGCCCGGCGTCATCGAGGTCACCAAGAACGCGGTCCACGTCGGCACCGGGACCACGCCCGTCCGGCTGGGGCAGGTCAAGGCGTTCGGCAAGAAGGAGATGGCCGCTGCCGACTGGGCGCGCGGCGTACGCCTCGAGTCCGGGGTGCGCCTCGGCGCCGAGGAGCCGACGGGGTGAGCACCCCCGAGGACCGGCCCGCACGTCCGGAGGACATCGACGAGATCTGCGCGTCGTTGCCCGAGACCGAGCTGGGCACCTCGTGGGGCGACCGGCCCACGTGGAAGGTGCCCCGCGGCGACAAGGGAAAGGGGTTCGTCCTCTACCGCGCCCCCGGCCGGACGGCGATCGACCCGGAGACCGGGGAGATGTACGACGACCTCGTGGTGATCATGACCCCCACCGAGGTCGAGAAGCACGCACTCGTGGAGGACGCCTCGACGCCGTTCTTCACCATCGACCACTTCAAGGGTTACAACGCCGTCCTGGTCCAGCAGTCGCGGCTCGACGAGATCGGTCGTGCCGAGCTCGCCGAGGTGATCACCGACGCGTGGGCGGCGAAGGCCCCGCGGGCGCTGGTCCGGGAGCACCTCGGTGAGTGAGCGCCGCCGCCGTCCGGTCGACCGCCCGCGCCGGGCCGCGCTCGACGTGCTCACCGCCGTGCGGGTCGACGACGCCTACGCCAACCTCGTGCTGCCGCAGGTGCTGCGCAAGCACCGGCTCGAGGGCCGCGACGCCGGGCTCGCCACCGAGCTCGCCTCCGGCGCCATCCGCATGCAGGGCCTCTACGACCCGATCATCGACGCCTGCCTGACGCGGCCGAAGCTGCAGGCCGAGGTGCGCGACGTGCTGCGCCTGGGCGCCCACCAGCTGCTGTCGATGCGGGTGCCGGACCACGCGGCGATCTCCACGAGCGTCGACCTGGTCCGCGCGAGCGTGGGCCAGGGGCCGGCCGGTCTGGTCAACGCCGTGCTGCGCGCCATCAGCCGGCGCGAGCTCACCGACTGGGTGCGCGAGGTGGCGCCCGACGCCACGAGCGACCCCCGGGGCCACCTCGCCGTCGCGCATTCGCACCCGCGCTGGGTCGTCGACGCGCTGGCCGAGGCCCTCGGGGACGAGGAGCTCTCGGACCTGCTTGCGGCTGACAACGCGGCACCGCGGGTCACCCTGGTGGCCCGCCCCGGCCTGGCGTCGGTGGAGGAGCTCGAGACCGCCGGTGGCAGGCGCACCCGCCTGTCGCCGTACGGCGTCGTGCTCGAGGGCGGCGACCCCTCGGGCGTCGCGGCCGTGGCGGAGGGCCGCGCGGGCGTGCAGGACGAGGGCTCGCAGCTGGTCGCCCTGGCGATGGCCGACGCCCCGCTCGAAGGGCGCGACGAGCGCTGGCTCGACCTGTGCGCCGGACCCGGCGGCAAGGCGGCGCTGCTCGGCGCCCTCGCAGCCGGCCGGGGTGCCCGGCTCGTTGCCCATGAGCGGCAACCCCACCGTGCCGCGCTCGTCGCCTCGGCGATGCGCGCCCTCCCGAAGGGTTCGGTCGACGTGCTGGCGGGCGACGGTGCGCGCCCCGCGTGGCTGCCCGGCACCTTCGACCGGGTGCTGGTCGACGCACCGTGCACGGGCCTCGGCGCCCTGCGGCGGCGACCCGAGTCGCGGTGGCGGCGTACGCCCGAGGACCTCCACCTCCTGACGGCCCTGCAGCAGGTGCTGCTCGACGTGGCGTTGGAGTCGGTGCGCCCGGGCGGGATCGTGGTCTACGCGACCTGCTCGCCCGTGGTCGCCGAGACCACCGACATCGTGGCTGCCGTCCTCGGACGCCGCGAGGACACCGACGAGGTCGACCGCTTCCAGCTGTGGCCCCATCGCGAGGGCACGGACGCGATGTTCGCGGCGACCCTGCGACGCCGCTGAGCCCCCGGCTGGCGCCTCAGCCGTCCTCGAGGTGCCGCAGGTAGGACCACGGCTCCGTGAGGTAGCGCCGCCAGTGGTCGACGAGGTCGAGGTCGTCCCAGGCCGCCTCGCGCAGCCCCCACGGCCCGGCCTCGAGGATCCGCGCCCCGGGCATGGCGGCGAGGACGGGGGAGTGCGTCGCGCACAGGACCTGTCCACCGCGGGCGACCACCCGCTGCAACGTCGCGATGAGCCCGAGGGTGGAGGAGAACGACAGGGCGGCCTCCGGCTCGTCGAGGCAGAAGAAGCCCTTGCCGGTGAAGCGCGATTCGAGCACCGCGAGGAAGGACTCGCCGTGGCTGAGCTCGTGGAAGACCGGGTCGTCGGCGCTCGCGTGGTCCTCCATGTAGGAGTACCAGCCGTGCATCGTCTCGGCGCGCAGGAAGAAGCCCCACTTGGTGGAGCCGGCGCCGCGCACCAGCTGGAGCGCGTCACCGAGGGCGGACTCCGTGGCGCGGGTCGAGTGGCGGCTGTGGGTGCTGCCGCCCTCGGGCGAGAGCCCGAACGCGAGGGCGACGGCCTCGACGAGGGTCGACTTCCCGGACCCGTTCTCGCCGACGAGGAACGTCACGCCCGGCTCGAGGTCGAGGCCGTCGGCGAGCAGCTGCGCCACGGCGGGGATCGCCGCGGGGTAGTGGTCCGGCGCGAGGTCGTGGTCGGCTCGCGGCTCGACGCGACGTACCGGGTGGCGTGGCACGTCGGCCCCCCTGAACGACATGGCTTCAACCTAGCCAGCGGCGACGACAGCCACCCCGACAGGTGACATTCAGGGGACATCTCTGCGCCTGCTGTTCACATCCGCCGCAGGCCACACCATGATGGATGCAGTGCGTCGCACCGGAGGGGTGTGGCGGACGACGGGGAGCAGGAACTGATGCGAGTGCGGAGCAGGGCGACGGCCGTCGCGACAATGGTGGCGCTGGCCGCCGTGGGCACGGGACCGGCGCATGCCGGCGGCACGCGCACCCTGACCGGTCCGGTCACCGGCGACGCTGACCTCTTCATGACCTACGTCGGCTGCGAGTCCCTCAGCGGCCCGACCGCCGCACCCGGGTCGCGGATCAACCTCGGCCCCTACTCCGCGCCCGTGGGCCGCCGCTCGCTCGGCCTCGTGCCCGGCGGGCCGGGCACCGCCTCCGGCCCCTACGCCGCCTTCGGCTCGCTCGCGGGGGTGGACGCATCGGTCTCTGTCGCGGCGACCGGCGGCACCCGGGGCGTCTCCTACGTGATGGCGGTGACGCCCGACAGCCCGCCCGGCACCGCCTGGAGCGGGCGTGCCGACCTCGACGTCGCCGCAGGCTCCTGGTCGAGCGTGGCCGCCTCGGCGCTGACCTACGACTGGACGCTGGTCGACCTCACCACCCGCGCGCCCCTGGCCCAGGAGGGCCGCGCCACGACCGGCGAGCTCGCCGCCCGGCACGGCGACGGGCCGGGCTTCGTGGTGACCGGCTTCGGCTGCGACGGCCGGGCCTTCAACCTCGACGCCGTGAAGGCGTCCGGCAGCACCCTCGACTTCGAGGGCACCACCCTCACCACCACGGTCGGGGTCGACCGCGACCAGGTCCCCGCCGGCGAGTCCGTCACCGTGACCGGCCGGGTCACCGAGGCCGGGGGACGCGCCACCGGCGACACGCTCGTGCTGGAGTCGCGCCGTCCCGGAGGCGCGTGGGCGCCCGTCGGTGAGCCCGTCCTCTCCGGCCCCGACGGCCAGGCCCGGGTCGACGTACAAGTCACCGAGACCACCGAGCTGCGCTGGCACCGCCCGCAGAGCCAGTACGCCGACGAGGGCTGGTCCGAGCCGGTGACCGTCACCGTCGATCAGCCCGCCACGCCCACGGACGGCGCCGAGCAGTAGCGCGACCGCGCGGCCAGGGTCCTTGTGTCTCGACACACCCTGATGTGACCTCGCGCCCGGCTAGGCTCCTTGTGTCTCGATACGCCCTGACGCGACCTCGTGCCTCGGTCGCGGGGCTACTCGACATCGTTCGCCACGCCGGGCGCGACTGCGTCGCGCCCGGCTAGGCTCCTTGACATGCCGTCGCCGTTCACCGAGGTCGAGGTCGACGGTCGCGTCGTCAAGGTCACCAACCCCGACCGGGTCTACTTCCCACCGGTCGACGGTGGGCCGGGGGCGACCAAGCTCGACCTGGTCGACTACTACCTTGCCGTCGGCGACGGGATCGTCAACGCCCTCTTCGAGCGCCCGTGCATGCTCCACCGCTTCCCCAAGGGCCTCGCCGGCGACAAGGTCCACCAGAAGCGGCTGCCCGCCGGGGCGCCCGACTGGGTCGAGACCGTCGAGCTGTTCTTCCCGCGCTGGAAGCGCACCGCCGACGAGCTGTGCGTGACCGAGCTCGGCAGCGTCATCTGGGCGGTGCAGATGTCGACGGTCGAGTTCCACCCCTGGAACAGTCGCCGCTCCGACACCGAGAAGCCCGACGAGTGGCGCATCGACCTCGACCCGGGCCCCGACTGCGACTGGGCGACGGTCCGGCGCGTGGCGCACGTCGCCCACGAGGTGCTCGACGAGCTCGGCGCGACCGGCTTCCCCAAGACCAGCGGCGGGTCGGGGCTGCACGTCTACGTCCGGATCCCGCCCGACCACGGCTTCCAGGACGTACGCCGGGGGGCGCTGGCGTTCGCGCGCGAGGTCGAGCGGCGGGCTGGGGGAGAGGTGACCACCGCGTGGTGGCGCAAGGACCGCGACCCCGCGCAGCTGTTCGTCGACTACAACCAGAACGCCCGTGACCACACGATCGCCGCGGCCTACTCGGTGCGCGGGGTGCCCGAGGCGCGCGTCTCGGCGCCCATCCGCTGGGACGAGGTCGACGACTGCGAGCCCGACGACTTCACGATCTTCACGATGCCCGAGCGGTTCGCGCGGATCGGCGACCTCCACGCCGACATCGACGCGCACCCCTTCGACATCGCGCCGCTGCTCGAGTGGGCCGACCGCGACGAGGCCGAGGGGCCCGCCGCGCCGCCGGAGCCGGACGAGGCCTAGGCCCACAGCCTGCGCACAGGCCGTCCTCACCGTCCTCTCACCTGCGCTGCCTACGGTCGAGGCATGCAGGACGCACCGCACCCCCAGCCCCGCACCGACCGCGTCGCCGTCGTCGTCAACACGGCTTCCCGCACCGGCTCCCGTGCCCTCCCGCTCGTCACCCGTGAGCTGGGGAGGGCCGCGGAGGAGGTGCAGGTGCACCCCGCCCACGGTGGAGCGGGACTCCGGGACGCGCTCGACGAGGCGATGGCCACGCAGCCGGACCTCCTCGTGGTCGGTGGTGGCGACGGCACGATCGGCTGCGCCGCCGGCCTCGTCGCACACACGTCGACGACGCTCGGCGTGCTGCCGCTCGGCACCGCCAACGACTTCGCCCGGACCCTGGAGATCCCCACCGCGCTGACCGCGGCGGTGGACACCCTCCTGACCGGCAAGGTCGTCGACGTCGACCTCGGCCGCGTGGACGGGCAGGTCTACCTCAACGTCGCCTCCCTGGGACTGTCGGTCGCCGTGGCCCAACGGCTCACCCCGGGACTCAAGCGCCGCCTCGGGCGGTTCGCCTACCCGGTCGCCACCCTCGCCGCCTACCGCGGCCACCGTCCGTTCGCAGCCCGCCTCGAGCTCGACGACGGCTCCGTGCTGGAGCTGCAGGACCTGATGCAGGTGGCGGTCGGCAACGGCCGTCACTACGGCGGCGGGCTCACGGTCTCGCCGAACGCCTCGATCGACGACCACCTGCTGGACGTGTACGCCGTCGAGCAGGGGCGCCTGCGCGACCACGTCTCGATCGCCCGGCTGCTGCGCACGGGCCACCTCGTCGAGCACGACCGGGTGCACCACGTGACGGCCCGCCGCCTCCGACTGGTCACCGACGAGCCGATCGAGGTCAACCTCGACGGCGAGGTCGCGGCCACCACGCCCGCGACGTTCGAGGTCGACCGCAACGCCCTGCACGTCGTCGTACCCGCCGACAGCCGAGCCGCCCGGATGGACGACGCACCGAGTCCCTAGGATCGAGGGCGTGGGCATCCAGATCACTCCCAGCATCCTGAACGCCGACCTGTCGCGCCTGGCCGACGAGGTCGCGCGGATCCCGAGCGCCGACTGGGTGCACGTCGACGTCATGGACAACCACTTCGTCCCCAACCTCACGCTCGGGCTGCCGGTGATCGAGGCGCTCAGCAAGCATGCCTCCCAGCCGCTCGACGCGCACCTGATGATCGAGGACGCCGACCGGTGGGCGCCGGCGTACGCCGAGGCGGGCTGCGGTTCGGTCACCTTCCACGCCGAGGCGGCGAAGGCGCCGGTGCGCCTGGCGCGTGAGATCCGTGCGCAGGGCGCCCGCGCGTCGATGGCCCTCAAGCCGGCGACCCCGATCGAGCCCTACGAGGCGCTGCTGCCCGAGCTCGACATGGTGCTCATCATGACCGTCGAGCCCGGCTTCGGCGGACAGAAGTTCCTCGACCTCTGTCTTCCCAAGATCCGCAGGGCTCGGGAGCTGGTGCGCAAGCACGGCCTCGAGACCTGGCTCCAGGTCGACGGCGGCGTCTCGCTCGAGACGATCGAGCGCTGTGCCGAGGCGGGTGCCGACGTCTTCGTCGCAGGATCGGCCGTCTACTCCGCCGACGACCCGGACGCCATGGTGCGCGAGCTGAAGGCGAAGGCCGAGGCAGCAGTGCCGTGACCCGTCCGGCGACGGTCGACGACATTCATGCCACGGCGCGGGCGATGCCCCACGTCACCGTCTTCCGGCCCGAGAGCAATCCCGTCTACCAGGTCGGCAGCAAGTCGTTCGTCTACTTCCGGACTCCACGCCCCGACGCGGTCGACCCGGACACGGGGGAGCGCTACGACGACGTGATCGTCCTGTGGGTCGCCTCGGAGGGCGACAAGCAGGCGCTGCTCCAGGACGACCGGCTGCCGTTCTTCACCACCCCGCACTTCGACGGGCACCCGTCGGTGCTGCTGAGGGCCTCTCGCGTCGGAGAGGTGGACCGCGACGAGCTGGTCGAGCTCGTGGAGGAGGCGTGGCTCGCCCAGGCCTCGGCCAGGCGTGGTCAGGCGTGGCTCACGAGCCGACCTCCCACTCCGTAGGTTGGTCGCATGAGCGCCGTCGAGACCGAGTCCGTCTGGGACTACCCCCGCCCTCCCCGCGTCGACGTGAGCTCCGAGCACGTCGTCGTCACCCACGGCGGCGTCGTGGTCGCCGACACCCACGCCAGCTTGCGGGTCCTGGAGACCAGCCACCCGCCGACCTACTACCTCCCGCGCGATGCGTTCGCCGCTGGCGTGCTGCGCCCCGGAGAGGGCGCCTCCTGGTGCGAGTGGAAGGGCCAGGCCGCCTACCTCGACATCGTCGTCGGCGACGAGGTGCTGCCGGCCATCGCGTGGACCTACCCGGCGCCGTCGAAGGGCTTCGAGCAGCTCGTCGACCACGTCGCGCTCTACCCCGGGCGCGTCGACCGGTGCACCGTCGACGGTGAGGTCGTTCAGCCCCAGCCCGGACACTTCTACGGCGGCTGGATCACCTCACGGGTGACCGGCCCCTTCAAGGGAGCGCCCGGCACCTCAGGGTGGTGAGCAGGCTGGTGGGTCAGTGCAGACCGCGGTCGTCGGCCTGCTGGCTCAGCAGGTGCGAGCCGTGCCGTGCCTGCTCGTCGATCCGCCGGCTGTCCGCGGCCAGGGCCTCGCCCTCGAGCTCGTCGGCGCGTGACTGCACCCGCTCGAGACGGTGCGCCCAGGTGTCGCACTCCCGAGCCACGTCGTCGAGCCGCGCAGAGGGGACGACGATGGCGTCGCCGTCGGTGCGGAGGCCGGGCTCCATGACAGCGAGCCCCGAGACCTCGTACGCCGTCAGCGGGCGCGTCAGCCGGATCCTGACCGGGTAGGTGTCACGGTCCACGTCGGCCGGGTCGACCGCCAGCTCGACGATCCTGAGGTCCGTGTGGTGCCGTCGTCCGGTTGCCATGGCGCTCCCTCCGTCGGGAACGGCCCGTCCGCTCCCGTTCCTCGAGTCGAGCACGCCGCGACGGGGGACGACATGGGGTCCGGACCCCATGGACGCCCGTCAGCCGGCGAAGAGGGTCAGCCGCTGGCGGATGATCTTGCGGCGAAGCACCACACGGCGCTTGCCGTCGTGGCCGATCCGCAGCCGGTCGAGCTCCCAGCCGCCGTGCTCGGCCCGGTCGACGAGCAGGCGCGTCACGACGTTGCGCGAGAAGTCCTGCGGGAGCACGAGCGTCTCGTACTCCCACTCGATGCCGCGCCCGGGGGGACGGCGCTGGATCCTGGCCATGTGGTCTTCTCCCGTCTGCTCGGGGATCGGTCAGTCGGCGGACACGTCGTCGAGGGCGGCGACGATCTCGGGGGGCAGCGTCAGCTCCTCGACACCGAGGACGCCGTCGAGCTGGGCGGCGGTGCGCGCGCCGACGATCGGCGCGGTGACGCCGGGACGGTCGCGGACCCACGCCAGCGACACCTCGAGGGGCGACCACCCGAGGCCGTCCGCGGCGCGGGCGACGGCCTCGACGATGCCGCGACCGCGGTCGTCGAGGTAGGCGCCGACGAACCTCGCGAAGTGCTCGGTGGCCGCCCGGGAGTCCGAGGGCGTGCCGGTGCGGTACTTGCCCGTCAGCACGCCGCGTCCGAGCGGCGACCACGGCAGCACGCCGAGGCCGAGCGCCTGCGCGGCGGGCAGCACCTCGTGCTCGACCTGCCGGTTCAGCAGGGAGTACTCGACCTGGGTGGACGCGAGCGGCGTACGCCCGGGGAAGGCGCGCTGCCAGGTCGCGGCCTGCGCGGTCTGCCACCCGGTGTAGTTGGAGATGCCGACGTAGGACGCCCGGCCCGACGACACCGCGAGCTCGAGCGCGGACAGGGTCTCCTCGACGGGCGTCTCGTCGGTCCACACGTGCACCTGCCACAGGTCGACGTGGTCGACCCGGAGGCGCGCGAGCGACGCGTCGAGGGTGGTCAGCAGGGTGCCGCGCGAGGTGTCGGTCACCCGCTCGCCCGTACGCCGCGAGATGCCGGCCTTCGTGGCCAGCACGACCTCGTCGCGGGAGACCACGTCGCCGATCAGCGTGCCGATCAGCTCCTCGCTGGCGCCGTCGCCGTAGCCGGCCGCGGTGTCGAGCAGGGTCCCACCGGCCTCGGCGAAGGCGATGAGCTGGTCACGCGCCTCGTGCTCGTCGGTGTCGCGACCCCAGGTCATGGTGCCGAGGCCCAGACGGGAGACCTTGAGCCCGGTGGCGCCGACGGATCGCTGCTGCATGGAGGTGAGAGTAGCCACGGGGCGTGCGCGGGTGGGCGGTGACTCGCCCGTAGGCTCACCCCCTGTGATCGATCTCCTCAAGGCAGTCGTCCTCGGCATCATCCAGGGACTCACCGAGTTCCTGCCGATCTCGAGCAGCGCCCACCTGCGGATCTTCCCCGAGCTCTTCGGCTGGGGCGACCCGGGAGCGGCCTTCACCGCGGTGATCCAGATCGGCACCGAGCTCGCGGTGCTGATCTACTTCCGCAAGGACATCTGGCGCATCGGCAGCGCGTGGGTGCGCTCGCTCTTCCAGCCCGAGTACCGCGGCACGATCGATGCCCGGATGGGGTGGTACATCATCGTCGGCTCGCTGCCGATCGTGGTGCTCGGCGTCCTGCTGAAGGACATCATCGAGAACGACTTCCGCAACCTCTGGATCATCGGCACCACGCTGATCGTGATGGGCGTCGTGCTCGGCATCGCCGACCGCGTGGGCCGCACCGACCGCGTGCTCGGCAAGCTCACGATGAAGGACGCGGTCTTGATGGGGGCTGCCCAGGCCATGGCCCTGATCCCCGGCGTCTCGCGCTCGGGCGCCACGATCTCCATGGGTCGCTTCCTCGGCTTCGAGCGCGAGGCCGCCACGCGCTTCGCCTTCCTGCTGGCGATCCCGGCGGTCGTGGGTGCGGGCCTCTTCGAGCTCAAGGAGATCCCCAACGGCGACAACACCTACGGCTGGGGTCCGACGATCACCGCGACCGTCGTCTCCTTCGTCGTGGGGTACGCCGCCATCGCCTGGCTCCTGCGCTACGTCAGCACGCGGTCCTACACGCCGTTCGTCATCTACCGGATCCTGCTCGGCGCCGGCACGCTCATCCTCCTGGGCGCCGGCGTGCTGACGGCCTGATGGTGTCGGCAGCAACCCAGCGCCACCAGCTGGGTGAGCGCCACGACAACCGCCGGGGCCGTGGTGCGTCGCCCTCAGGGTGGTTCCGCGACTACCGCGCGGTTGGGGAACGAGAAGCAGGAACCAACACGGTGGGCACGTGCCCTCGGTTCCCCAGTGAACGGCTCGCACGCGTCCATGGCGGCACGATGCCCGGGTCACCAGGATGCTATCTCTACCCATCGATGAGTGAGCCCGCTACGCGGAGACAAGGGGTACAGGAGCGTTGCCAGCACGATCGAAGGTCCAGGACATGCGGGAGGTCGTTCGCTGGCTCGAGGAGGGGCGGACGTATCAGTGGATGGTCGATACCTACCGTCGGAAGTATGAGATCGAGACCACCATCAGCATGTGGGCCGCGCTCCGCAGGCGCAACGGCATCGAGAATCGCATCGTCCGTGATGTTGACCTGATTCCGTGGGCGGTGCTGCCCGAACACCGGCACGCACACGCAGTCTCCATGCTGGGCGCCGAGGCTCGTCGTCGGGCTGGCAAGGTGCTGACGACGCAGATGAGCGACATGCTCAATGCATGGCTTTCAGGGCTCGAGCGCGACAACACGGTGGTCCACTACGACCCGGACAACCCACAGGGTTGGTCGTGCGTGCCTCGCTGCGATGACGTGGATACCGACCTCATCCGTGTCCCCAGTCGCCGAACCGGTCGGCGTCACGGCGTCGCGGCCGAAGGTTGAGGACTCAGAGCCAGCCCGATCGCCTGAACCAGACGAACAAGCCAGCCGCCGTAGCGACCATCAGTGCCACTGCGAACGCGAAACCGTAGTCCCAGTCGTTCTTCGGAAACAGCTCGTAATTCATGCCGTAGATCCCGGCGATCAGGGTGGGCACGACGACGAGGGCGGCGCCGGCGGAGATCTTGCGCATGTCCTCGTTCTGCTGCACCGAGATCCGCGCCAGGTGACCGTCGAAGGCGGTCGACAGCAGAATGTCGAGGCTGTCGATCACCTCCGACACCCGCTGGAGGTGGTCGGAGACGTCGCGGAAGTAGGTCGCGGTCTCGGCCGTGATCGGGATGGGTGTGCGGATCGTCGGAACCGTGTCGGAGTGCATCGAGAACTTCCGCATCGGCTCGCGCAGGGGCATCACCGCTCGGCGCACCTCGGCGATCTCGCGCTTGAGGACGTAGATGCGGGTCGAGTCGTCGGTGCGGGCGGGGGAGAAGACCGACTCCTCCACCTCGTCGACGTCCTCCTCCAGCGCCGCCCCGACGCGCTCGTACTCGTCGACGACGCGGTCGCAGATGGCGTACATGACCCCCATCGGGCCGTGCTCGAGCACCTGTGCGCGCTCCTCGAGGTCCTTGCGCGAGTCGGCGAGGTCGATGCCCTCGCCGTGGCGCACGGTCACCACGAAGTCGGCGCCGACGAACATGTTGATCTCGCCGGTCTCGACCGCGTCCTCCTCGTCGACGTACCAGAGCGTCTTGAGGACCAGGAAGAGAGTGTCGCCGTAGTGCTCGAGCTTCGGGCGCTGGTGGGAGTCGCCGGCGTCCTCGACCGCCAGCGGGTGCAGGTCGAAGGTGTCGGCGATGAGCTGGAGCTCTTCGGGGCTGGGGTCGTGGATGCCGATCCACTGGAAGTCGCCGGGCGCGCACGGGACCCGCGCGTGGCCCAGGCTCTGGTCGCCCTCGCCGAGGGGCACCCGCTTGCCCCGGTGGTAGAGGGCGTTGTCCACGATCACGCGGTCAGGCTAGTCCTACCCCGTCTTGGCTAGGGTCGCTGGCGTGGCTACCGTCATCCTCGTCCGACACGGTCGTTCGACCGCCAACGCGACCGGCGTCCTGGCCGGGCGCCTGCCCGGCGTGCACCTCGACGACACCGGCGTGAAGCAGGCCGTCGCCGTGGGGGACAGGCTGGCAGGCGTACGCCTCTGCGCAGCCGTCACGAGCCCGCTCGAGCGATGCCGTGAGACGTGCCGCGAGGTCACCCGGCCCCAGGCCACGCCGCTGCGGGCCAGCACCGACAAGCAGCTCTCCGAGTGCGACTACGGCGAGTGGCAGGGCCGGGCGCTGAAGGACCTCGCCAAGGAGAAGCTCTGGAAGACCGTGCAGACGCAGCCGTCCGCCGCGACCTTCCCCGGCGGGGAGTCGATGCGCGCCATGCAGGACCGGGCGGTTGCGGCGATCCGCCGCCACGACGCGCGGATCTCGGCCGAGCACGGCGACGATGCCGTCTGGCTGGCGGTCAGCCACGGCGACGTCATCAAGTCGATCCTCGCCGACGCGCTGGGGACGCACCTCGACCTCTTCCAGCGGATCCACGTCGACCCTGCGTCTGTGTCGATCGTGCGCTACACCGACTCGCGCCCCTTCGTCCTCGGCACCAACACCCATGCCGGCGACCTGTCGTGGCTCACGCCCCCCAAGAAGTCCCGGCGACGCCGCGGCAGTGACGCCGCGGTCGGCGGCGGCGCGGGCCCGCAGGCCACCCCCGAGACCCAGACAGCGACGTCCTAGGGTGAGTGACATGCCCGTCGTGCACCGCTTCGACCCGCCCGAGCGCTTCGTCGCCGGCACCGTTGGCGAGCCCGGCCAGCGCACCTTCTTCCTCCAGGCCCGCGAAGGCACCCGGCTGGTCAGCGTGTCGCTGGAGAAGCAGCAGGTGGCGGCCCTCGCCGAGCGCATCGACGAGCTGCTCGACGAGCTCATGCGCGGCGCCGGCGGCGAGCTCCTGATCCCCGCGATCGCCCCGCGCGACATGGTGGACGGCCAGCCCCTGGAGCAGCCGATCGAGGATGAGTTCCGCGCAGGCACCATGACCCTGTCGTGGGACGGCACCGACGAGCGCGTGGTGATCGAGGTCTTCCCGTTCACCGAGGCGGCCGTCGTGTCGCCCGAGCAGCTCCAGGAGGACCTCGAGGACCTGCTCGAGCCCGAGCCGGAGGAGATCTTCCTCGTCCGCATCACCGCCGCTGCTGCCCGCTCCTTCGTCGAGCGGTCCCGCTCGGTCATCGGTGCGGGCCGACCGGACTGCCCCTTCTGCGGCGAGCCCGTCGACCCCGACGGCCACCTGTGCGTGCGCGCCAACGGCTTCCGGCGTCGTGACCCCTGACCTGCCCGAGGGCTTCCCGACCGGGGAGCTGACGCTCCACGGGCGCGTCCTTCCCGCCTCCAACGCCACCTTCGTCGGCGAGCTCGGCGGGGTGCGGGTCGTCTACAAGCCGGTCGCGGGGGAGCGGCCGCTGTGGGACTTCCCCGACCACACCCTCGCCTCGCGCGAGGTCGCGTCGTACGCCGTCTCGCAGGCGCTGGGCTGGGACATCGTGCCGCCCACGGTCCTCGGCGACGGACCGCACGGCCCGGGCATGGTGCAGCTGTGGCGCGACGAGGACGAGGACCAGGCGCCGGTCGACATCGTCGCCGAGGGCGAGCTGCCCGAGGGCTACCGCCACGTCTTCGACGGCCTCGACGCCCACGACCAGCCCGTCGCGCTGGTCCACGAGGACACCGCCGCGCTACGGCGCATGGCGCTCTTCGACGTGGTGGTCAACAACGCCGACCGCAAGGGCGGCCACGTCCTGCCGATGCCCGACGGGCATCGCCACGGCGTCGACCACGGGCTGACCTTCCACCTCGAGCACAAGCTGCGCACGGTGCTCTGGGGCTGGGTCGGCGAGCCGATCACCGACGACGAGACCACCGGGCTGCGGCGCCTCGCCGCAGCGCTCGAGGGGTCGCTCGGTGCGACCCTCACCGACCTGCTGGCCGAGGCCGAGGTCGCGATGACCGTGAGCCGTGTCCAGCGGCTGCTGGCCCGCGGTGAGTTCCCGGGCCCCGCCACGTCGTCGTACCCCGTCATCCCCTGGCCGCCCTTTTGAGACGGGCAGCGTCGACCGAGGCACGAGGTCGGCGCGTGGGCCCGGCCAGATCGAGTAGCCCCCGCGGCTGAGGAACGAAGCCGCGACGAGGGCGTATCGAGATCTCCTCCACAGTGACTTCCGACCGGCCGATAGGCTGCGCCGCATGCGTGCCTGGTCGTCCCCCGACGTTCCCCGACTGCCTGTGACAGGCCCGGTGGTGCGTCTGCACGACACCGCCACCGGCTCCCTCGTCGAGACCCGTCCCGAGGGGCCGGCGCGGCTCTACGTCTGCGGCATCACGCCCTACGACGCGACCCACATGGGCCACGCCGCGACCTACGTCGGCTTCGACCTGCTCCACCGCGCCTGGCGCAACGCCGGCCACGACGTGACCTACGTCCAGAACGTCACCGACGTCGACGACCCGCTGCTCGAGCGTGCCGAGAAGGTCAAGGTCGACTGGGTCGAGCTGGCCGAGCGCGAGACACAGCTGTTCCGCGACGACATGGAGGCGCTGCGGGTCCTGCCGCCGGCGCACTACATCGGGGCCGTCGAGTCGATCCCGCAGGTCATCACGCTCATCGAGCGCCTCGACGAGGCGGGTGCGGTCTACCGCGTCGACGACGACCTCTACTTCTCGGTGACCGCCGACGTGGACTTCGGGTCGGTCTCCGGCCTCGACCGCGAGACCATGCTGCAGATCTTCCCCGAGCGCGGCGGCGACCCCGACCGTGCGGGCAAGAAGGACCCGCTCGACTGCCTGCTGTGGCGCGCCGAGCGACCGGGTGAGCCCGCCTGGGACAGCCCGTGGGGCCCGGGGCGTCCCGGCTGGCACATCGAGTGCACCGCGATCGCCCTCGACCACCTCGGCACCGCGTTCGACGTGCAGGGCGGCGGCAGCGACCTGGTCTTCCCGCACCACGAGATGTCCGCCGGCCACGCCCAGGTCGCACACCCCGGCGATCGGTTCGCCCGCGCCTACGCCCACGCCGGCATGGTCGCCTACGACGGCGAGAAGATGTCGAAGTCCAAGGGCAACCTCGTCTTCGTGTCCGCGCTGCGGATGAGCGAGGTCGACCCGATGGCGATCCGGCTCGTGCTGCTGCGCCACCACTACCGCAGCGACTGGGAGTGGACCGACGATCAGCTCTGGGACGCCGTCGACACCCTCGCCACCTGGCGCCGGGCACTGGCCCTCGGTGCCGGCGCGGACGCCGCTCCGGTCGTGGAGCGCGTCCTCGCCGCCCTGGCCGACGACCTCGACGCCCCCACCGCCGTGGCCGCCGTGCAGGAATGGGTCGAGGCCACCCTCGGCACCACCGGGCTCGCCGAGACCTCCGACCGCGAGGCGGCGGCGACCATCCACCGGCTGCTCGACGCGGCACTGGGCCTGTCGCTCTGACGTACGCCTCCGACAGCCGCCCGAAGCGGTGAGTGAGGGGCATTCCGCAGGCGCAAGATCCTCCTCACGCACCGCCACCTGGCGTGTCCGGCGCGGACTCGCCGACGGGGGTGAGTGAGGGGCATTCCGCCGGCCGCGAATCCCCCTCACTCACCGCTCACCAACGCGCGGCGGAGCGCTCGCGACCACGACGTACGCCCCCGCGAGACGGCCTCAGTCGGTGTCGCGGCGCTTGAGGTAGCGCTCGAACTCCCGCGCGATCGCCTCGCCGCTGGCTTCGGGGAGGTCCGCGGTGTCGCGGGTCTCCTCGAGCGCACGGACGTAGTCGGCCACGTCCTCGTCCTCCGCCGCCAGCTCGTCGACGCCGCGCTCCCACGCCTTGGCGTCCTCGACGAGGTCGCCCAGCGGCATCGGCGCCTCGAGCAGCTCCTCGAGCTGGCCGAGCAGCGCGAGGGTCGCCTTGGGACAGGGCGGCTGGGCGACGTAGTGGGGGACCGCGGCCCAGTAGGACACGGCCGGGATGTCGAGCTGGGTGCACGCGTCGTTGAAGACGCCGACGATGCCGGTGGGTCCCTCGTAGCTCGACTGCTCGATGTTGAGCCGGTCGACCAGCTCGGGCTCGGTCGCGGTGCCGCTCACGGGGATCGGCCGCGTGTGGGGGCTGTCGGCCAGCAGCGCGCCGAGGGTGACCACGAGCTCGGCCCCGAGGTCGTCGCAGGCGGCGAGCAGCTCGGCGCAGAACTGGCGCCACTTCATGTTGGGCTCGATCCCGCGCACGAGGATCACGTCGCGGTCCAGCTCGGCGGGACGCGCCACCGCGATGCGGGTGGTGGGCCAGGTGAGCCGCCGGTGACCGTTGTGGTCGGTGGCGATGATCGGGCGGTTGACCTGGAAGTCGTAGAACTCCTCGGGGTCGATCGCACCGATGACCTCGGCCTTCCACTCCTCGATGAGGTGGTCGACCAGGCCGGACGCCGCGTCGGCCGCGTCGTTCCACCCCTCGAAGGCGGCGATCACCACGGGGGAGACCAGGTCCTGCACGTCGTCGAACTCGATCACCGCCCCAGCCTAGGGCGCGCCGCCCAGCCTGCCGTCGTGATTTCGTCGGCCGTGTCGCCGAGTGCCACCATGTGGGAACCCGGTCCGCCTGTCGGACGACCTTCCTAGGCTGGTCGTTCGCCGGCAAGAGGAAGGCTCCACGTGAACCCGCAGCACCGCCCCGACGCCACCGACGCCCTCACGGCGATCCTGAGCGAGCGGATCATGGTGCTGGACGGCGCGATGGGCACGGCCATCCAGCGCGACCGGCCCGACGAGGCCGGCTACCGCGGGGAGCGCTTCGCCAACCACCCCAGCGACCTGGTCGGCAACAACGACCTGCTGTCGATCACGCAGCCGCACATCATCCGGACGATCCACGAGGAGTACCTCCGCGCGGGCGCCGACATCATCGAGACGAACACCTTCAACGCCAACGCGGTCTCGCTCGCCGACTACGGCCTCGAGGACCTCGCCTACGAGCTGAACCTCGAGTCCGCGCGCCTGGCCCGCGCAGCAGCGGACGCGGTCGCCACCGACGACCGCCCGCGCTGGGTCGCCGGTGCGCTCGGCCCCACGACCCGTACGGCCTCGATCTCGCCCGACGTCAACGACCCGGGCGCGCGCAACGTCAGCTTCGACCAGCTCGCCGAGGCCTACCTCGTCGCCGCGCGCGGCCTCGTCGACGGCGGCTCGGACCTGCTGATGATCGAGACGATCTTCGACACCCTCAACGCCAAGGCGGCGATCTTCGCCGTCGAGACGCTGTTCGAGGAGCAGGAGCGCCGCTGGCCGGTCATCATCTCCGGCACCATCACCGATGCGTCGGGTCGTACGCTCTCCGGCCAGGTCACCGAGGCCTTCTGGGACTCCGTACGCCACGCGCGTCCGTTGGCTGTCGGCCTCAACTGCGCGCTGGGCGCGCGCGACATGCGCCCCTACGTCGCGGAGCTCTCGCGCCTCGCGGACTCCTTCGTCTCGGTCTACCCCAACGCCGGACTGCCCAACGCGTTCGGCGA
Organism: Nocardioides lacusdianchii; assembly: GCF_020102855.1. GTDB lineage: Bacteria > Actinomycetota > Actinomycetes > Propionibacteriales > Nocardioidaceae > Nocardioides > Nocardioides lacusdianchii. Next base: position 86,639 of record NZ_JADHZD010000002.1, on the reverse strand, counting down.
GTACGACGAGACGCCCGACCAGACGGCGTCGGTCCTGGCCGAGTTCGCCGAGGCCGGCTTCCTCAACCTCGTCGGTGGCTGCTGCGGCACCACGCCGGACCACATCGCCGCCATCGCGGGTGCCGTCGACGGCCAGGAGCGCCGCGAGCCGGTGCCGCACGAGCCGGTGATGCGGCTCTCGGGCCTCGAGCCGCTGACCATCACCGACGAGAGCCTGTTCGTCAACGTCGGTGAGCGCACCAACATCACCGGCTCCGCCCGGTTCCGCAAGCTCATCAAGGACGGCGACTACGACACCGCCGTCAGCGTCGCAGCCCAGCAGGTCGAGGCCGGCGCGCAGGTGATCGACGTCAACATGGACGAGGGCATGATCGACGGCGTCGCCGCGATGGACCGCTTCCTCAAGCTGGTCGCCTCCGAGCCCGACATCAGCCGCGTGCCGGTGATGGTCGACTCCTCGAAGTGGGAGGTCATCGAGGCCGGACTGAAGTGCGTCCAGGGCAAGGCCATCGTCAACTCGATCTCCATGAAGGAGGGTGAGGAGGCCTTCCGCCGCCACGCGCGCCTGTGCCGCAAGTACGGCGCCGCCGTCGTGGTCATGGCGTTCGACGAGGACGGCCAGGCCGACAACCTCGAGCGCCGCAAGGCGATCTGCGAGCGGGCCTACCGGATCCTCGTCGACGAGGTCGGGTTCCCTCCCGAGGACATCATCTTCGACCCCAACGTCTTCGCGGTCGCGACGGGCATCGAGGAGCACGCGACCTACGGCCAGGACTTCATCGAGGCCACGCGCTGGATCAAGCAGAACCTGCCCGGCGCCAAGGTCAGCGGCGGCATCTCCAACGTGTCCTTCTCCTTCCGCGGTAACAACCCGGTCCGCGAGGCGATCCACGCGGTCTTCCTCTTCCACGCCATCCGGGCCGGCCTCGACATGGGCATCGTCAACGCCGGCGCGCTAGTGGTCTACGACGAGGTCGACGCCGAGCTGCGCGAGCGCATCGAGGACGTCGTGCTCAACCGCCGCCCGGACGCGGCGGAGCGGCTCCTCGAGATCGCCGAGGCCCACAACCGCTCGGCCGAGGCCGAGGAGGTCACCGAGGACGAGTGGCGTGCGCTGCCGATCGGCGAGCGGATCACGCACGCCCTCGTGAAGGGCATCGACGCGCACGTCGAGTCCGACACCGAGATCCTGCGCCAGGAGATCGCCGAGCGCGGAGGCCGCCCGATCGAGGTGATCGAGGGACCGCTCATGGACGGCATGAACGTCGTCGGCGACCTCTTCGGCGCCGGCAAGATGTTCCTGCCCCAGGTCGTGAAGAGTGCCCGGGTGATGAAGAAGGCCGTGGCCTACCTCATCCCCTTCATCGAGCAGGAGAAGCTCGACAACCCCGAGCTGGCCACCGCCAAGGACACCAACGGCACGATCGTCATGGCCACGGTCAAGGGCGACGTGCACGACATCGGCAAGAACATCGTCGGCGTGGTGCTCCAGTGCAACAACTACGAGGTCATCGACCTCGGGGTGATGGTGCCGGCGCAGAAGATCCTCGACACCGCCACCGAGGTCGGAGCCGACATCATCGGCCTCTCCGGCCTGATCACGCCCTCGCTCGACGAGATGGTCAACTTCGCCACCGAGATGCAGCGCCAGGGCCTCACGATCCCGCTGCTCATCGGCGGCGCCACCACCTCGCGTGCCCACACAGCGGTGAAGGTCGACCCCAGGTACGACGGCCCGGTCGTCTGGGTCAAGGACGCCTCGCGCTCGGTGCCCACCGCTGCGGCGCTGCTCCACGAGACCGGTCGCGCGAAGCTCATGGCCGACGTCAAGGCCGACTTCGACTCGCTCCGCACGCGCCACTCCGCGAAGAACGACCGTCCGATGGTGACCCTGGAGCAGGCACGCGCCAATGCGACCCCCATCGACTGGACCGACTACCAGCCACCACAGCCGGACCAGCTGCGCAGCGGCCAGCGTGTCCGGGTGCTGCGCGACCACGACCTGTCGGTGCTGCGCCCCTACATCGACTGGCAGCCGTTCTTCAACGCCTGGGAGATGAAGGGCGCCTTCCCCGACATCCTCAACAACCCGAGCTCGGGTCCCGCCGCGCGCAAGCTGTACGACGACGCGCAGGCGATGCTCGACCAGATGATCGAGGAGAAGTGGATCCGCGCCCACGGCGTGGTCGGCTTCTTCCCGGCCAGCTCGGTGGGCGACGACGTCGAGCTCTACCTCGACGACGACCGGAGCCGGGTGCACACCCGGCTGCACCACCTGCGCCAGCAGGGCCAGCACCGCGACGGCGTACCCAACCGCTCGCTGGCCGACTTCGTCGCGCCCAAGGAGAGCGGGCTGCCGGACCACGTCGGTGCCTTCGCGGTGACCGCCGGTGACGGCGTGACCGAGCGGGTCGAGGCCTTCCGCGCCGAGCTCGACGACTACAACGCGATCCTGCTGGAGTCGCTCGCGGACCGGCTGGCCGAGGCGTTCGCCGAGCACCTGCACGAGCTGGTGCGCAAGGAGATGTGGGGCTACGCGCCCGACGAGCAGCTCGACAACGTAGGGCTCATCAAGGAGCAGTACGACGGGATCCGCCCCGCGCCCGGCTACCCGGCGTGCCCCGAGCACACCGAGAAGCAGACCCTGTGGGAGCTCCTCGACGTCGAGGAGCACACCGGCATCAAGCTCACCGAGTCGATGGCGATGTGGCCCGGCGCCTCGGTGAGCGGCTTCTACTACTCCCACCCCCAGTCGCAGTACTTCGTCGTGGGGCGCGTGAACCGCGACCAGGTCGCCGACTACGCCGAGCGCAAGGGCTGGACCCTCGCCGAGGCCGAGCGGTGGCTCTCGCCCAACCTCGGCTACGACCCGGAGGACTGAGGTCGAGGACCGAGCGCGAGGAGCTGCCCGGACCGCTCGGGCTTCAGGCGACGAGCGCCGCCAGCATCACCATCGGGAGCGACACCACCGACGCCACCGAGGTGACGAGGGTCAGGGTCTTCAGCGTGCCCTTGGTCGACAGCCCGAGCAGCGACTTGAACATCCAGAAGAAGTTGCTGTTGACCTGGAGGGCGAACATCGCCCCCGAGGCGATGGCGAGGCCGATCACGATGGGGGAGACGGTCAGCGAGTCGAGGATCGGGGCGATGATCCCGGCGGCGGTGATGGCCGCGACCGACACCGACCCGATCGCCAGGTGCAGCACCGCGGCGATGAACCAGGCCAGCAGGATGCTGAGGACGACCGGAGCACCCTCGTCGGCACGGAACAGGTCGCCCAGCACCGCGTCGAGGCCGGTCGCCTCGATGACCGCGCCCAGCGAGCCGCCCACGCCCGTGATGAGCAGGATCTCGCCGGTGGTGTGGAACCCGTCCTCCATCGCCTCGTTGGTGCGCTCCGCGCCCGCGGAGGACCGCGACAGGGCGTAGGCCCCCAGCAGTCCGATGAAGAGCGCCATGTTGGCGTCGCCGAGGAAGGCGATGAAGGTGGTCGACCAGCCGCCGAGCTCGGCGAACGCGCCGAAGGCGATCAGCAGGAGCGGCACCAGGATCGGCAGCATCAGCACCACGAGCGGGAGCTGTCGTACGCCGGACTCGGCCTCGACCTCGCGCGCCCGGGCCTCGCGCTGGTCCTTGGCCTCCTGCGAGGTGTCGGCCTCGCCGGCGAGGTAGGCGGCGTCGGCCGCCTCCTGCTCGGCCATCGCCTCGTCGACCTCCTCGTCGGTCACCGGGTCCCACATGCCTCCGGCGCTGAAGAGCACCCGCATCAGCAGCGTCGAGACGAGTGCGGTGGCCAGGCCGATGACGACGCCGTAGACCAGCCAGTCGCCGAGCCGGATGTCCAGCAGGCCGGCGATCGAGATGGCGGCCAGGCCGGGGATGACGAAGACGTAGCCCGCGAAGATGCCGCAGCCGAGCGCGGACGCGAGGACCGGCAGGCCGATCCTGCCGATGAACGGTGACGCCGACCGGGCGACCGGAGCGGCGAGCACGACCTGGACGTCCACGTAGATCGACGGCATCACGACCGCCAGCATCGAGGTGAGCGCGTACGGCAGCCGCCCGGACCCGACCCGCTGGACGAGCAGGCCCACCAGGCGGCGGAATGCGCCCGTCGAGTGGAGCAGCGACCCGATCAGGACGCCGAACCCGATCAGCAGCCCGACCTCGGCCATGATCCCGCCGAAGCCCGTCGTGATCGCCTCGATGGTGCCCGCGAAGCCGACGCCGGCGGCGAGGCCGAGGTAGAGCGAGCCGAGGATCAGCGAGATCACCGGGTCGATCCGCCCCTTGATGATCAAGGCGATCACCAGGACGATCGCGACGGACGTGTGGATGGCGACCATGGACTTCTCCTCATCCCGATCCCGAGGAGCTCCCGAGAGGAGTCACTGTCTACCCGTGCGCGGGCCACTTGGCCAGTGACGGGATCATCCGTGGGCGGCGCGCGGAGAGGGTCCGGACGATCGATAGGGTCGTGCGGTGACTTCACCGGTGACGCCGACTGTCCTGCCCGCCGCCGTCCTGTGGGACATGGACGGCACCCTCGTCGACACCGAGCCCTACTGGGTCGCCACCGAGTTCGCGATGGCCGAGAAGTACGGCGGCACCTGGTCGCACGAGCACGCGATGAACCTCGTCGGCAACGCGCTGCTCGACTCGGCGGACTACATCCGCGCGCACATGGGCATCGACCGGACCCGCGAGGAGATCGTCGAGGAGCTCCTCGACGGCGTGGTCGCGCGGGTCGAGGAGAGCGTGCCGTGGCGTCCGGGGGCGCAGGAGCTGCTGGGGGACCTCGTACGCCGCGGTGTCCCGTGCGCGCTCGTGACGATGTCGTGGCAGCGTTTCGTGGACCCGATCCTGGCGCAGCTGCCCTCCGACACCTTCGCCAGTGTCGTCACCGGCGACCGGGTGGAGCACGGCAAGCCGCACCCCGAGCCCTACCTCACGGCCGCCGCCGACCTTGGCATGGCGCCCGAGGACTGCGTGGCCATCGAGGACTCCAACACCGGGGCGACCTCCGCGGCCGCAGCCGGCTGCACCGTCGTCTGCGTGCCCAACCACGTCCCGATGCAGCAGGGCGAGCGGCGGGTCTTCGTCGAGACGCTGGCCGGTCTCGACACCGATTCCCTCGCCGTGGCGGCCGGGCGGAGCGTCAAGGCGGCCGTGACACGACCGTGACCGTGGCGGTGTGGCCCGGCTCACGTCCGGCGGACTAGGGTTGCTGGCCATCCCCAGAACGCATATCGGACGGAAGGTTCTCGGATGACCCCGAAGCGCACCATGGCGTCACTCACCGCGGCGCTCATCGCAGCCGCCACCCTCGCAAGCTGTGCGGAGAGCGACCGCGACGCCGGCGACGGGGGAGGTGGTGGTGACGACGGGACCTTCATCTTCGGAGCCGCCGGCGCCCCCGAGATGTTCGACCCGTTCTACGCCACCGACGGCGAGACCTTCCGCGTCACCCGGCAGATGTTCGAGGGCCTCCTCGGCATCGAGCCCGGCAGCGCCGAGGTGGTGCCGGAGCTCGCGACCGAGTGGACGCCCAACGAGGACGGCACGGAGTGGACGTTCACGCTGCGTGACGACGTCACCTTCCACGACGGCGAGCCGTTCAACGCAGAGGCGGTGTGCGCCAACTTCGAGCGGATGTTCGACCAGAACGAGGCCGGCCAGGTCGCGGGCGAGTACTGGGGCTACGTCATGGGCGCCTTCGCCAACGACCCCGACAACTCGCTCTACCAGAGCTGCGAGGCCACCGACGAGTTCGAGGCCGTCGTCACGATCAGCGGTCCGACGTCGGGCTTCCCGACCATGCTGACCCTCGAGTCGCTGTCCATGCAGTCGCCCAAGGCGCTGGAGGAGGGCGACGCCAACGGCATCGCGGCCGAGGGCGAGGGCTTCTCGTTCCCCGACTACGCCAACAACCCGGTCGGCACCGGCCCGTTCACCTTCGGCGAGTACGACGAGGCGAACGGCACGATCAGCCTCGAGCGCAACGACGACTACTGGGGCGACGCGGCGAAGGTGAGCGAGCTCGTCTTCCGCGTGATCCCCGACGAGAGCACCCGTCGCCAGGAGCTCGAGGCCGGCAGCATCAACGGCTACGACCTGCCGAACCCCGTCGACTGGAACGCGCTGGAGGAGTCCGGCAACAGCGTCGAGATCCGTGACGCCTTCAACATCCTCTACCTCGGGTTCAACCCCGACACGAACCCGCAGCTGCAGGACCTCAAGGTCCGCCAGGCCCTCAACATCGCCATCAACCGCGAGCAGCTCGTCCAGACCCAGCTGCCCGAGGGTGCCGAGGTCGCGACGCAGTTCATGCCCAAGACGGTCAGCGGCTACAACACCGAGCTGCAGGCCCCGGAGTACGACCCCGAGCGCGCCAAGGAGCTGCTGGCCGAGGCCGGTGCCGAGGGCATGACGCTGACGTTCGCCTACCCGACCGAGGTCAGCCGCCCCTACATGCCGGACCCGCAGAAGCTCTACGAGGCGCTGCGCACCGACCTCGAGGCCGTGGGCGTCAACGTCGAGGTCAAGACCGCGTCCTGGAACGGTGGCTACCTCGACAACGTGACCGCAGGCAAGTACGACGCCTACATCCTCGGGTGGACCGGCGACTACGACTCGCCGTTCAACTTCATCGGCACGTTCTTCGGCAACCTGAAGGAGAACGACTTCGGCACCTCGGCCATGCCGTGGGGCCAGCAGCTCGCCGACGACCTCAAGGCGGCCGACGCGATCGTCGACGAGGAGGAGCGCTCCGCGGCCTTCGAGGAGATCAACGCGCAGATCATGGAGGAGTACCTCCCCGGCCTGCCGATCAGCCACTCGCCGCCGGCCCTCGTGGTCGGCCCGGGTGTCGAGGGCGTCATCCCGAGCCCGCTGACCGCCGAGGAGTTCGACACCGTCTCCGTCGGCGGTGAGTGAGGTCCTCCTCGCCCACCAGTGAAACGTCCCGTGTGCCAGGGGGTCGTCCTTCGGACGACCCCCTGGTCCGGGCCGGTGTAGAGGAGATCCATGCTTCGCTTCGTCCTGCGCCGCCTGATCCAGATGGTCGGCGTCGTGCTCGTCCTGTCCGTGCTGGTCTTCGTGTGGCTGCGCTCGCTGCCCGGTGGCCCCGTGTCCGCGCTGCTCGGCGAGCGTGGCACCCCCGAACGACGTGCGGCGCTGGAGAAGGCCCTCGGTCTCGACCAGCCCCTGCCGGTGCAGTACCTCCGCTACATGGAGCGGGCGGTCCAGGGCGACTTCGGCGTGTCCACGAAGGTGCTGCCGGGCGAGGACGCCCTCGACATCTTCTTCGCCCGCCTGCCGGCGACCATCGAGCTGTCGTTCTTCGCCCTCGTCATCGCCATCGCGCTCGGCATCCCGCTGGGCTACCTCGCTGCCCGGCGCAAGGGCACCCCGCTCGACACCACGACCGTGATCTTCTCGCTGGTCGGTGTCGCGGTGCCGGTCTTCTTCACCGGGTTCCTGCTCAAGTACTTCTTCGCCGTCGAGTGGAACCTGCTCCCCGTGTCGGGACGCCAGAGCACCGGCCTCGACGCCACGCGCGTGACCGGGTTGTTCGTCCTCGACGGGATCCTCACCCGCGAGTGGGACGCCGCGTGGGACGCCCTCAAGCACCTCGTGCTGCCCGCGGTGGCGCTCGCCACGATCCCGTTCGCCGTCATCTTCCGCATCACCCGTGCCTCGGTGCTCGACGTCCTCGACGAGGACTACGTCCGCACCGCCGAGGCCAAGGGACTCACCGCGCAGGTGATCCGCGGACGCCACGTGCTGCGCAACGCGATACTGCCGGTGGTGACGACCGTGGGCCTGCAGGTAGGCGCGCTGCTGTCGGGGGCGGTGCTCACCGAGACCGTCTTCTCGATCCGTGGCATCGGGGACGCCCTGGCCACGGCGTTCCGTGACAAGGACTACCCGGTGCTGCAGGTGCTGATCATCGCCGCGGCTGCCATCTACGTGCTGGTCAACCTCTTGGTCGACATCGCGTACGCCGTCATCGACCCCCGGATCAGGACGAGGTGAGCCCGATGACACCGACCCCCGAGCTCCCACCGGAGCGCACGACGTACGCCGAGCGCCGCTCACAGCGCATCGACGCGCTCGCCTCCGCCTCCGCCGCCGAGGAGGGCGGCGTCTCGCTGATCAAGAGCGCCTGGCGCCGGCTGCGTCGCAACCCGGTCTTCCTCGTCGGCCTCGCGATCACCGTCGCGTTCATCGCGCTGGCGCTCGTCGCGCCGTGGCTGGCTCCGTGGGACCCGGCCGCGCGTCCGCTCCTCGACGACGTACGCCCGCAGTCCAACCCCGTGCCCGGGCCCGAGGCGGGCCACCCGCTCGGCGCCGACGACAAGGGCCGCGACCTCCTGTCACGTCTGCTCGTCGGGTCGCAGCAGACCCTGCTCGTGGGCGTGCTCGCGACCTTCTTCGGTCTCCTCGGCGGGCTCGTCCTCGGCACGCTCGCCGGGGCCGTGGGCGGCTGGATCGACTCACTCGTCATGCGCATCGTGGACGTGATGCTGTCCATCCCGTCGCTGCTGCTGGCCTTCACGCTGGCGGCGCTGGCCACGAGGCCGAGCCAGTGGACGCTGATCATCGCGATCGCCACGGTGCAGGTGCCCATCTTCGCCCGGCTGCTGCGGGGGTCGATGCTCGCCCAGCGTGCCAGTGACCACGTCCTCGCGGCGCGGTCCCTCGGCGTCAAGCAGCGCGCGATCGTGTTCCGCCACATGCTGCCCAACGCGCTGGGTCCGGTCATCGTCCAGGCGACGCTGGTGCTGGCGGTCGCGATCATCGACGCGGCTGCGCTGTCGTTCCTCGGCCTCGGCAACCCCGACGACCGCCGCCCCGAGTGGGGCCAGATGCTCGGCAAGGCCCAGCCGTTCCTCGGTGAGGCGCCGCACCTGGCGTTCTACCCGGCCGCCTGCATCATCGTCGTCGCCCTCGGCTTCACGCTGATGGGCGAGTCGCTGCGCGAGGCCCTCGACCCGAAGACCCGGAGGTAGTGCCATGAGCACCCCGATGAGCACGCACGCGGTCCACCCCGTCCACTCCTCCGAGCCGCTCCTCTCCGTCCGCGACCTGCGGGTGACGTTCGGGCGACGGGGGGAGCAGCCGTTCAAGGCGGTCGACGGCATCAGCTTCGACGTACGTCCCGGGCAGACCGTCGGCCTCGTCGGCGAGTCCGGCTGCGGCAAGTCGGTCACGTCGCTGGCGATCATGGGCCTGCTGCCCACCCGCGGCAACACCGTCGAGGGATCGGCGGTCTTCGACGGCGAGGACCTGCTCCGGCTGTCCCCGGGCCAGATGCGGGACCGCCGGGGTCGAGAGATCGCGATGATCTTCCAGGACCCGCTGTCGTCGCTGAACCCGGTCGTGCAGATCGGGCGGCAGGTCACCGAGGTGATGGAGCGCCACCAGGGACTCAGCCGCAAGGAGGCGATGCCGAAGGCGGCCGAGCTGCTGGAGCGCGTCGGCATCCCCGACCCGAAGGCGCGCCTGGTCAACTACCCCCACCAGCTGAGCGGCGGGATGCGCCAGCGGGCGCTCATCGCGATGGCGCTGGCGTGCAAGCCCCGGCTGCTGATCGCCGACGAGCCCACCACGGCGCTCGACGTGACCATCCAGGCGCAGATCCTCGCCCTGCTCAAGGAGCTCGTCGTCGAGACCGGCACGGCGCTGGTGATGATCACCCACGACCTCGGCGTCGTCGCGGGGCTGTGCGACGAGGTCAACGTGCTCTACGGGGGCCGGATCGTCGAGCGCGGCGACCGGCACACCTTGTTCTCCCGTCCTCGCCACCCCTACACCGTCGGCCTGCTCAACTCGATCCCGCGTCTCGACGCCCCGCGCGGTGAGGCGCTCTCACCGATCCCCGGCTCCGTCGCAGACAACCTGCCGTGGGACTCCGCCTGTGCCTTTGCGCCGCGTTGTCCCAACGCGCTCGACGTGTGCGTGCAGCAGACGCCCGAGTGGGAGGGCGACGACGTGGTCGGCCTGCGCTGCTTCAACCCGATGGGGGTGTCCCGATGAGCGGATCCACCGGGCTCGACCCGGCCCACGACACGCGGACCGGCGCACCGGGCGAGGTGCTCGTGGAGGTGAGCGGCCTCGAGGTGCACTTCCCGATCAAGCGCGGTGTCGTCTTCGACCGGACGGTCGGACACGTGCGCGCCGTCGACGGCGTCGACCTCACCATCCGCCGCGGCGAGACCTACGGGCTGGTGGGGGAGTCGGGCTGCGGCAAGTCGACCCTCGGCAAGGCGATCCTGAACCTCGAGCCGCCCACGGCGGGCTCGGTGCTCTTCGACGGCGTGGACATCGCCTCGTTGAAGGGCGAGGCGCTGCGTCGTGAGCGCAAGCGCTTCCAGATGGTCTTCCAGGACCCGATGTCCAGCCTCGACCCACGCCAGACCGTCGAGGCGCTGCTGCTCGAGGGCATGCGCGCGCACGGCCTCGACACCGACGCGTCGGCGACCCACACCCGGCTGCGCGAGCTGATGTCGGCGGTGGGCCTCCCGCCGTCGGGGCTGAAGAAGTACCCCCACGAGTTCTCCGGCGGCCAGCGCCAGCGCATCGGCATCGCCCGGGCGCTGTCGGTCGGTCCCGACCTGATCGTCGCCGACGAGCCGGTCAGCGCCCTCGACGTCTCGATCCAGGCGCAGGTGATCAACCTGCTCCAGGACCTGCAGGAGGAGCTCGGCCTCACCTACCTCGTCGTCGCCCACGACCTCGCGGTGGTGCGCCACATCAGCGACCGCATCGGCGTGATGTACCTCGGCGGCCTCGTGGAGGAGTCCGAGGCGGGGGAGCTGTACGACGTACCGCTCCACCCCTACACCCGCGCCCTCATGTCGGCCGTCCCGGTGCCGGACCCGGAGGTCGAGGACTCGCGCGAGCAGATCCTGCTCACCGGCGACCTGCCGTCGCCGGCGAACCCGCCGACCGGCTGCCGCTTCCACACGCGGTGCCCGTGGCGGCAGGAGACCCTCTGCGACACCGAGCGGCCGCAGCTGCGCGTGGTCGACGTGGCCGGCTCGAGCCCTGGGCACCGGGTGGCGTGCCACTGGGCCGAGGAGATCGCCCGGGGGGAGATCGAGCGCCACGAGGTGGCACCGGAGACAACGGACGAGTCGTCGTGGGGCGCGCCGCGCGACGATGGGTCGCCCTTCCTCGCGCCGGACGGTCCGCCGGTGCCCTGAGACCGGGCCGCGCGCGACGACGTACGGCGACGCGGTCGAGGTCAGTCGTCGGCCTCGTCCGCAGAGGCGTCTGCCTGCACCGGCACCGGCTCGGGCAGCGGCGGGACCGTGCCGCCCTTGGTGGGGCAGAACTGGTGGTAGGAGCACCAGTCGCACAGGCGCGACGGGCTGGGCTGCCAGTCGCCGGTCTCGTGGGCGAGCTGGATCGCGGTCCAGACGGCCTCGACCTTGCGCTCGGTGGCGCGCAGGTCGTCCTCGTCGGGCTCGTAGCGCAGGATCTCGCCGTTGCCGAGGTAGACCAGCTGGAGCACCGACGGCACGACGCCGCGCAGGCGCCAGATGACCAGGGCGTAGAACTTCATCTGGAAGAGGGCCTTGGCCTCGTAGCCCACCGCCGGGGAGCGTCCCGATTTATAGTCGGTGATGCGGATCCGGCCGTCGGGCGCGACGTCGACGCGGTCGACGAAACCGCGCAGCAGCAGCCGGGAGTCGAGGAGGGCCTCGACGTAGAGCTCGCGATCGGCCGGCTCGAGGCGACGCGGGTCCTCGAGGTCGAAGTAGCGGGCGAGGACCGGGCGGCACGACGACAGCCACGCGGTCAGGTCGGGACCCTCGTCGCCGAACATCTCCCCGAGCGCCGGTTCGGCCTCCAGCAGCGCCTCAAAGGTCGGCTCGAGCATGTCGGCGGCCGCCTCGGGGGTCCGGCCGGCCGCAGGCAGGTCGAAGAGGTCCTCGAGCACCTTGTGGACCACTGTGCCCCGCACCGCGTCGGGCGACGGCTCCTCGGGCAGGCGGTCGATGGTGCGGAAGCGGTACATCAACGGGCAGGCCATGAAGTCGCCGGCCCGGCTGGGCGACAGCGCTCCGAGCACCTCGACGCCGTCCACGGGCGTGGAGACGCGCTCGGCGGGGGAGTCTGCGGTGGGGATCGTCATGGCGCGGCTCACCCTAGGCGAGGCGTACGACACCGCTCACGGCGCGCGCACCGCCGTGGGCGGGGTTGGCTAGGGTCGTGGTGTGCCCGCACCGAATGATCCGGCCCCGCCGCAGGGGACCTCGCGCCCCGCGCCGCGCCCTCCGGGCACGTGGCGGATCGGCTCGATCGTCGGGATCGACGTGCTCATCACGAGCTCGTGGCTCATCGTCGCACTGCTGATCTCGCTGACCTTCGCCCCGCGCATCGAGCAGGTGCAGCCGGGCCTGGGCTTCTGGAAGTACGTCGCCGGCTTCGTCTTCGCCGTCGTGCTCTACCTCTCCGTCCTGCTCCACGAGGCCTCGCACGCGGTCGTCGCGAAGCGACTGGGCTACGGCGTCAACTCCATCACCCTGCACTTCCTCGGCGGCATGACCGAGATCGACGGGCAGTCGCGCCGGCCCCGCCACGAGTTCTGGATCGCCGTGGTGGGTCCGCTCACCTCGATCGGGGTCGGGATCGCCGCCGCGGCGCTGTGGTTCGTGGTCCCCGACGGTCTGGTCCGTGCCGCGGTGCAGGGCCTGGCCGGCGCCAACCTGATCATCGGCGTCCTCAACCTCGTGCCCGGGCTCCCGCTCGACGGTGGCCGGGTCCTCAAGGCGGCGGTCTGGGGCGCCTCGGGCAACCAGCACCGCGCCACGATCGTCGCGGGCTGGGGTGGCCGCCTCACCGCGCTGGCCCTGCTCGCCTGGCCGGTCGTGATGGAGCCGCTGACCGGCGAGTCGCCCACCATTCTCGACGTCGTCCTGGTCTTCATCCTCGGCCTGTTCCTCTGGACCGGCGCGACCGCCGCGATGGCGCACGCCCGGCTCCGCGAGCGCCTGCCGGCCCTGGTCGCGCGCCCGCTGGCCCGGCGTACGCTCACCGTCCCCGCCGACCTCCCGCTCGCCGAGGCCGTACGCCGCGCGCAGGACGCGCAGGCCGGCAGCATCGTCACGGTGGGCAACGACGGCTCCCCGATCGGCATCGTGAGCGAGGCCGCGGTCACGGCCATGCCGGAGGAGCGCCGCCCCTGGGTGCCGGTCTCGACCGTCACCCGTGTCCTCGAGGACGGGCTCACGCTCCCCGCCACCGTCGCGGGCGAGGACCTGATCCTCGCGATCAGCCGGCGTCCGGCCGAGGAGTACCTCCTCGTCGAGGAGGACGGTCACATCTACGGCGTGCTCTCGACCGCGGACGTCGACCGCGCCTTCCGCGAGAACGCCCGCCGCTGAGCCTGCCGCTCGCGACCTGCACGACGCCGCCGGATGGGTGGATCGGGCTCGGGCGCACTAGTCTGCGCGCCATGCCCGAGACCTCTCCCGACGTCCCCGCCGAGGCCTGGTCCGGCGTCCACCGCGGTCCCCTGCGCGAGGGGGAGTGGGTGCGGCTGACCGACCAGAAGGGCCGCAAGCACAACTTCGAGCTGGTCGCCGGCAAGCGCTTCTTCTCCAACAAGGGCCACCTCGACCACGACGACATGATCGGCCGCGACGAGGGCTTCACCCTCACCTCGTCGGCCGGCGGGCAGTACCTCGTCTTCCGCCCGCTGCTCAACGAGTTCGTCGTCTCCATGCCGCGGGGCGCGGCCGTGGTCTACCCCAAGGACGCCGCCCAGATCATCGCGCTGGCCGACATCTACCCCGGTGCGCGCGTCGTCGAGGCGGGCGCCGGCTCGGGCGCCCTCACCTGCTCGCTGCTGCGCGCCGTCGGCCCGTGGGGTCGGGTGACGTCCTACGAGCTGCGCGAGGAGTTCGCCGACGTCGCCCGCCGCAACGTCAACCAGTTCTTCTCCGCCCCCGACGGCCAGAGCCACCCGGCGTGGGACCTCCGCCTCGGTGACCTCAAGGAGGGCCTGCCCGGCCTCGGCACGCAGGTCGACCGCATCATCCTCGACATGCTCGACCCGTGGAACTGCGTCGACGCGGTGGCCGACGCGCTCGTGCCGGGCGGGATCGTCTGCGCCTACGTCGCCACCACGACCCAGCTGTCCCGCGTGGTCGAGACCCTGCGCGTGCACGGCGGCTTCACCGAGCCGCAGCCGTGGGAGTCTCTCGTGCGCGACTGGCACGTCGAGGGACTCGCGGTGCGACCCGGCCACAAGATGATCGGCCACACCGCCTTCCTGGTCACCGCGCGGCGCATGGCGCCGGGGGAGAAGCCCCCGCGCAAGACCCGTCGGCCGGCCCCCGGGGCGTACGGCCCCGACTACACAGGGCCGCGCCCGGCCGACATCCCGCCGGTCGAGGTCAAGGACAGCGACGCCGACACCGAGGCATGAGCGGGGTCCAGGTCGTCGAGCACTCGCCCCGGTGGGCCGACGACTTCGAGGCGGTCGCGGCCGTCCTGCGCGAGGCGCTGGCCGACGTCCGGTCCGCTGTCGTCGAGCACGTCGGCTCGACGTCGGTCCCCGGCCTGGCCGCCAAGCCGATCCTCGACGTCGACGTGGTCGTGGACCCGGCCGACGTGGCCGCCGCAGTCGCTGCGCTCGAGTCGATCGGCTACGTCCACCGCGGTGACCTCGGCGTGTCCGGTCGCGAGGCCTTCCACGCCCCGGGACCGCCGCGGCGCAACGTCTACGTCTGCACCGCCGGCACCGCCAACGTCCGCAACCACCTCGCAGTGCGCGACGTGCTGCGCTCGCGGGACGACCTGCGCGAGGCGTACGCCGCCGCGAAGCTCGCGCTGGCCGCGGACCCGGAGATGGACATCGACACCTACATCGCGGGCAAGTCGGCGGTCCTCCAGCAGGTGCTCGCGGCCTCGGGCCGCTTCAGCCACGAGGAGCTCCTCGCGATCCGGCGGCTCAACGGGTCCTGAGCCGCGGGTGGTCGGGCCCGCCGCGGCAAACCGGTGACCAACACGGCGAGACATTCACTTCCGTCCCATCGGTCAGTGGGTAGTGTCACTGGACAGGAGGTGCGAGATGTCCGAGCCCACCCGAGAGCAGCTGGCCACGCAGGTGCGCTACCTGGAGGCCGAGGTCCTGGACCTGCGCCGTCGCGTCGAGGACGCACCGGGGCAGTCCCGCGGTCTCGAGAGCCGCCTGGCGGACGCACAGCGGTCGCTGGCCGCGGTGTCCAGCCAGAACGAGCGGCTGGCGCAGACGCTGCGCGACGCCCGTGACCAGATCACCACGCTGAAGGAGGAGGTCGACCGCCTGGCGCAGCCGCCGGCGGGCTTCGGCACCTTCCTCAGCCGCAACGCCGACGACTCCGTCGACGTCTTCACCGGCGGTCGCAAGCTGCGCGTCAGCGTCAGCCCGGCGGTCGAGCTCGACGGCCTCGTGCGCGGCCAGGAGGTCATGCTCAACGAGGCGCTCAACGTCGTCGCCGCGCTCGACTTCGAGCAGGTCGGTGAGGTCGTGATGCTCAAGGAGATCCTCGCCGACGGCGAGCGTGCCCTGGTCATCGCCAACGCCGACGAGGAGCGGGTCGTCCGCCTCGCCGAGCCGCTGCGCGCCGAGGACGTCACCATCCGCGCTGGCGACTCGCTGCTGCTCGACACCCGTGCCGGCTACGTCTACGAGGTCGTGCCGAAGTCGGAGGTCGAGGAGCTGGTGCTGGAGGAGGTGCCCGACATCGACTACACGCAGATCGGCGGCCTCACCGCCCAGATCGACGCGATCCGCGATGCCGTCGAGCTGCCCTACCTGCACCCCGAGCTCTTCAAGGACCACGAGCTGAAGCCGCCGAAGGGCGTGCTCCTCTACGGCCCGCCCGGCTGCGGCAAGACGCTGATCGCCAAGGCAGTGGCCAACTCCCTGGCCAAGAAGGTCGCCGAGCGCACGGGAGCGTCGGGCAAGTCCTACTTCCTCAACATCAAGGGCCCCGAGCTGCTCAACAAGTACGTCGGCGAGACCGAGCGCCACATCCGGCTGGTGTTCCAGCGGGCGCGGGAGAAGGCGTCGCTCGGCACCCCGGTGATCGTGTTCTTCGACGAGATGGACTCGCTCTTCCGCACCCGCGGCTCGGGAGTCTCCTCCGACGTGGAGAACACGATCGTCCCCCAGCTGCTGAGCGAGATCGACGGTGTCGAGGCGCTGGAGAACGTGCTCGTGATCGGTGCCTCCAACCGTGAGGACATGATCGACCCCGCGATCCTGCGGCCGGGCCGGCTCGACGTGAAGATCAAGATCGAGCGCCCGGACGCGGAGTCCGCGCGCGACATCTTCTCCAAGTACCTCACCCCGACGCTGCCGCTGCACGCCGACGACCTCACGGAGTTCGGCCAGGACCGCGTCGCGACCGTGAACGCGATGATCCGCGCGACGGTGGAGCGGATGTACACCGAGACCGACGAGAACCGCTTCCTGGAGGTCACCTACGCCAACGGCGACAAGGAGGTCCTCTACTTCAAGGACTTCAACTCCGGAGCGATGATCCAGAACATCGTCGACCGCGCGAAGAAGATGGCGATCAAGGACTTCCTCGACAGCGACCTCAACCCGGCGCAGCGCGGCCTGCGGGTCCAGCACATGCTCCAGGCGTGCGTGGACGAGTTCAAGGAGAACGAGGACCTGCCCAACACCACCAACCCCGACGACTGGGCGCGGATCTCGGGCAAGAAGGGCGAGCGCATCGTCTTCATCCGCACGCTCATCACCGGCAAGCAGGGCACCGAGCCGGGGCGGTCGATCGACACGGTCGCCAACACCGGCCAGTACCTGTGAGCCCTGGGTGAACCGCGAGGACGACCTCGGCCACGGCGACATCGAGGCCGCCCTCGCCACCCGCCGCGAGCTCGGCGCCCGCTACGACGCCGAGCTCGTCGACGGGTTCGCCGAGCGCATCGAGCGCGCGGTCGAGCGGCGGGTGTCCGAGGAGGTCGCGCTGCGCCAGCGGCGTACGGCGGGTGCGGAGGGCGGCCGGCTGCGACAGTTCGTCCTCGGGGTGATCTCGCTCGGGGTGGGCGTGCCGGTGACGATCGTGCCGATGGTCGCCACCGACAACGGCCTCCCCGCCGTCGTGGTCGCCTGGCTGGGCATCGCGGCGGTCAACGCCGCGCACGCGTCCGCCGTCAACGGCCGACGCGCCACGGGGGACTGACAGCGCGACACGCCGCCCCGACACCCCTCGGGAGGGGGTGCCCCGGGGCTCGCTGGCGCTAGGTTGGCGGGATGCGAACCATTCTGATCATCGTCGTCGTCGTCCTCATCGTCCTCTTCCTCGCCGGCTACCTGCGTCGCGGTCGCTGACCCACTCCCACCGCGCCGCGGCTCATCCGGCGACCAGCCGGTAGCCGTAGGTCCACGGCCGGGACATGCCCGGCCCGGGCAGGTACGCCTGCTCGACCTCCTCGACGTGCCATCCCGCGCCCTCCACGAGGGCCGGGATGTCGCGCGTCAGGTGGCAGCCACCGGCCACAGCACGCTGTAGTGGTTCCAGGCGGCGCTGCCAGCGGCGTACGGACTCCTCCGGCGCCAGCCCGTGCTCGAGCGCGTGGAGCCGGCCACCGGGTCGCACCACCCGACGAGCCTCCCGCAGGGCGAGCAGCGGGTCGGGGATCGTGCACAGGCTGAACGTGACGAGCGCATGGTCGTGCGAGTCGTCCGCGAGGTCGAGGTGCTGCCCATCGAGGCCGCCGCGCTCGATCCGCACGTCGGTGCGTCCGCGCCGTCGCTCGGAGATCTCCCAGCCCACGTCGGACGGCTCGACGGCGGTGACCGACGTGACGTCGGGCGGGTACCACCGGATGTTGAGCCCGCTCCCGAAGCCGAGCTCCAGGACCCGCCCCGACAGGCCCGTGCACGCGACCTCGCGGAGCTCACCGACCTCGTGGCCGCGCAGGCTCCAGTCGGTCAGTCGCGGCACCACGCGCTCGTCCCAGACCCGTAGGCTCATGACATGAGCGTACGACGCGTGATGGGCACGGAGGTCGAGTACGGCATCTCGGTCCAGGGCCAGCCCACGGCCAACCCGATGGTGGCCTCGTCGCAGGTCGTCAACGCCTACGCCAGCTCGACGGCGAAGGCGCGCCGGGCCCGCTGGGACTTCGAGGAGGAGTCACCGCTGCGCGACGCCCGCGGCTTCGACATGGCCCGCCAGGTCGCCGACCCGACTCAGCTCACCGACGAGGACTTCGGGCTGGCCAACGTCATCCTCACCAACGGCGCCCGTCTCTACGTCGACCACGCGCATCCCGAGTACTCCTCGCCCGAGGTGACCACCCCGCTCGACGTGGTGCGCTGGGAGAAGGCGGGGGAGCAGGTGATGCTGGACGCCTCCCGGATGGCCGCCCAGGTGCCCGGCACCGCGCCGATCCTGCTCTACAAGAACAACACCGACAACAAGGGCGCCTCCTACGGTGCCCACGAGAACTACCTCATGCGGCGCTCGACGCAGTTCGCCGAGATCGTGCGGCACCTGACGCCGTTCTTCGTCTCCCGCCAGGTCGTGACCGGGGCGGGACGCGTCGGCATCGGGCAGGACGGGCGCGACACGACGCCGGAGCGCGGCTTCCAGGTCAGCCAGCGCTCGGACTACTTCGAGGTCGAGGTGGGGCTTGAGACCACGCTGAAGCGGCCCATCATCAACACCCGCGACGAGCCGCACGCCGACCCCGCGGTCTACCGCCGCCTCCACGTCATCCTCGGCGACGCCAACCTCGCCGAGATCTCCATCTACCTCAAGGTCGGCACCACGTCGCTCGTCCTGGCGATGATCGAGGACGGGTTCATCGACCGCGACCTCAGCGTCGAGGGCGCGGTCCGCTCCCTGCGCGAGGTGTCCCACGACCCCACGCTGAAGCACCTCCTCAGCCTGCGCGACGGTCGGCGCCTCACAGCCGTGCAGCTGCAGATGGAGTACCTCGAGCTGGCCCGCAAGTACGTCGAGGACCGCTACGGCGCGGACGCCGACGACCAGACCGTCGACGTGCTGGCGCGCTGGGAGTCGGTGCTGGACCGGCTCGAGCGCGACCCGATGGAGTGCGCCGAGGATCTCGACTGGGTGGCCAAGCTCAAGCTGCTCCAGCAGTACCGGGACCGCGACCACCTCGATTGGGACGACGCCAAGCTGCACCTCATCGACCTGCAGTACGCCGACGTACGCCCCGACAAGGGCCTCTACCACCGCCTCGCCGGCGCGGGCCGGATCCGTCGCCTGCTCGACGACGCGACCATCGAGGCCGCCATGCACGACCCGCCGGTCGACACCCGCGCCTACTTCCGCGGCCGCTGCCTCGACAAGTACGCCGACTCGGTGGCCGCCGCGTCGTGGGACTCGGTCATCTTCGACCTCCCGGGACGCGAGTCCCTCCAGCGGGTGCCGACCATCGACCCGCTCCGTGGCACCCGCGCCCACGTCGGTGAGCTGATCGACCGCAGCGACTCCGCGCAGGCGCTGGTCGCGGCGATCACCCGCTGAGTCTTGCTCCTTGCATGAGTCCCCGCTGAAGCGGTGACTCCCGCGCGGACCGGGTGATGCAACGCCCCATCCGCGCAAAGGTCCCCCCACCCGTGGTGCCCGATGGCCTATGGGGACCGGCCGGGCGACTCGCGCAGGTCCGCCGAGGGCGAACGTCCTTGTGGCGTCGGTGCGAGTGGATAGGGTCGAGTCATGGCCCAGGAGCAGAAGCAACCGCGCAGGTCCTCCCAGGACGAGACGACGACCGAGGAGGTGGCCGAGACGGACGTCGCCGAGCGCAAGGAGATGATCGACGAGGACGTCGACGCGATCCTCGACGAGATCGACGAGGTCCTGGAGTCCAACGCCGAGGACTTCGTGAAGTCGTTCATCCAGAAGGGCGGCCAGTGACCGACTCCCGCCTGCCCGCGTCCTTCATGACCCCGGGCACCTCGAGCTTCGCCGACTTCCTCGGCATCGAGGCCCCTGACCTCCTGCCGTCGCGCCGCGCGGTCCCGGCGGGCAATGCCGCCGACCTCGCCCCCCACGGCACCACGATCGTGGCCGCGACCTTCGACGACGGCGTGGTGATGGCCGGGGACCGTCGCGCCACGATGGGCAACATCATCGCCCAGCGCGACATCCAGAAGGTCTTCCCCGCCGACGAGTACTCCGTGGTCGGCATCGCCGGCACGGCCGGCCTCGCGGTCGAGATGGTGCGGCTGTTCCAGACCGAGCTCGAGCACTACGAGAAGATCGAGGGCAGCACGCTGTCGATGGACGGCAAGGCCAACCGCCTCGCCGCCCTGATCCGCGCCAACCTCGGGATGGCCATGCAGGGCCTGGCCGTCGTCCCGCTCTTCGCCGGCTACGACCTCGCCGCCGACCAGGGCCGCATCTTCAGCTACGACGTGACCGGCGGCCGCTACGAGGAGACCGCCTTCCACTCCGTCGGCTCGGGATCGCTGTTCGCCCGCGGGTCGCTCAAGAAGCTCTACCGTGACGACTTCAACGCCGAGGAGGCCGTCACCGCGGTCATCCAGGCGCTCTACGACGCCGCCGACGACGACTCCGCCACCGGCGGCCCCGACATCACCCGCCGGATCTTCCCGGTGGTCCACGTGATCACTCCCGACGGCGGGCGCCGGATGCCTGACGACGAGGTGTCCGTGATCGCCGACCGCATCCTGGCCTCCCGCATGCAGCGCCCCGACGGCCCCGCCGCGGCGCTCACCTGATCCGACGTAGGAGTCACCCCAGCCATGAGCATGCCGTTCTACGTCTCTCCCGAGCAGATGATGAAGGACCGCGCCGACTTCGCCCGCAAGGGCATCGCGCGCGGGCGTTCGGTCGTCGCCCTCCAGTACGCCGACGGCGTCCTGTTCGTCTCGGAGAACCCGTCGCAGGCCCTGCACAAGGTCAGCGAGATCTACGACCGCATCGCCTTTGCGGCGGTCGGTCGCTACAACGAGTTCGAGAACCTGCGCATCGCCGGCGTACGCCTCGCCGACATGCGCGGCTACGCCTACGACCGGCGTGACGTGACGGGTCGCGGCCTGGCCAACGCCTACGCCCAGACGCTCGGCACGATCTTCTCCTCGGGCGGCGAGAAGCCCTACGAGGTGGAGATCTTCGTCGCCGAGATCGGTGACACCGCGGCCGACGACCAGCTCTACCGCCTCACCTACGACGGCCAGGTCGCCGACGAGCACGGCTTCGCCGTGATGGGTGGTGCGGCCGACGTGGTCGCCGGCCACCTCAAGGAGCACTACACTGCCGGGGCCTCGCTCGACGACGCGATCCGCGTCGCGGTCGCGGCACTCGGCCACAGCGAGAGCGACGACCGCGTGATCCCCACCGGGGACCTCGAGGTCGCCGTGCTCGACCGCACCCGCACCCAGCCGCGCAAGTTCCTGCGACTGCGCGAGACCCGCCTCGTCGAGGTGCTCGGCCGTCGCGGCGTCGAGGAGCCCGACGCGGCCTCGCCCGAGGACGCGCTGGCCGGGTCCGGCCCGCGCCACTCCGGCCAGGACGACCCCGCCGACCCGACCGACCAGGTCTCGGGGGCGACGCCGCCGCTGGAGGACCCGGTGTCGGGCGAGCCCCCGGTCGCGCCGCCGGTGGCCCCACCGGTGGCCCCGCCCGACAGTCCCGCGGCACCGCCGACGGGGCCCGGTCAGGTCTGACCGTGCGGTCGTGGCGCCGGGCCACGGCTCAGCGCAGGTACAGCCCCGGCCAGATGGCTGTGGCGACGGTCGGGATGCCGTTGAGCCGTCGCCGGTAGCGCACGAGCGACCCGAACTCGTCCAGCGCGGCCCACAGCCGTTGGTGCGCGGCCCAGGGGAGCGGACCGGGCGGGCGTACGTCGCCGTGCGGGCCGAACTCGTGCCACGCGGGACCGAACCCCACCCAGGCGGGGGTCCATCCGGCTGCGTCGTCCCACTCGCCGCGCCGCTGCTCGACCATGCGTCGACGGACCTGGCTCTCGAGGCGCGCGCCGTCGACAACCACGGGAGCGGATCGCACCGGCCACAACCACAGGTCGTCGGTCATCACCCGGAGCTCGAGGTCCTCGACGGTGCCCGGTTCGACCAGGACGGTCGCGACGAGGTGGCGGGGTCCCATGGAGGAACGCTCACCCGGCCGGGGCCGCTGAGTCAAGGGCGGTGTCAGGCGCCGGTCGGGTGCGGCTCCTCGGCGCGCGACGCGTCCTCGTCGCGCCGCTCGGCGACGCTCATCGCGAGGGACAGGCCTGCAGCCGCAGCGCCCATCCACACCCGCGGACGGCGTACGCCCCGGGCCGCCAGCGTGCGCTCCGCCCAGCTGTCGGCGGCCTCGCTGCCGCGGCTCAGCCCGGTGACCAGTGCCCCGAGGCCCACGACGACCCCAGCGGTGGCGGCGGGACCCAGAGGCGTCCGGGGCTCCTCCCTCGTGCTGTCCTCCGGGGCGAGGAGGTCGGGCCGGCGGGCAGCGAGACCTGCGGCGGCGCCCGCCAGCACCCCCAGCCCGCCGTGCAGGGTCCAGCGCGCGGTCCGTGTCCAGCGCTCCATCGGCCAACGGGTGGTCACCACTCCGGTGGCCACTGCCACGGCGACCTGTGCGGGCCAGGAGTCGAGTGCGGTCGGGTGCGACGGTGCAGGCATCTCGTCCATGACAGCAACCTAGGTGGTCGGGGCAACGGCGGCTCGCCGGGTGGGATTCGGCGCCGGATGCCGCACCGGACGTGGTGCACGGTCCTAGGGTGGGCCCATGGACCGGCGCATCTTCGGCATCGAGAACGAGTACGGCGTCACGTGCACGTTCAAGGGGCAGCGCCGGCTGAGCCCCGACGAGGTCGCGCGCTACCTCTTCCGCAAGGTCGTCAGCTGGGGTCGCTCGTCCAACGTATTCCTGCGCAACGGCGCCCGGCTCTACCTCGACGTCGGCAGCCACCCCGAGTACGCCACGCCCGAGTGCGACGACATCGTCGACCTCGTCACGCACGACAAGGCCGGGGAGCGCATCCTCGAGGGCCTGCTCCTCGATGCCGAGAACCGTCTGCACGAGGAGGGCATCGCCGGCGACATCTACCTGTTCAAGAACAACACCGACTCCGCCGGAAACTCCTACGGCTGCCACGAGAACTACCTCGTCGGCCGAGCGGGGGAGTTCAGCCGGCTCGCCGACATCCTCATCCCGTTCCTCGTCACCCGGCAGATCGTCGTCGGGGCGGGCAAGGTCGTGATGACCCCGCGCGGGGCGTCGTACAGCGTGAGCCAGCGCGCCGAGCACATCTGGGAGGGCGTCAGCAGCGCCACCACCCGCAGCCGGCCCATCATCAACACCCGCGACGAGCCGCACGCCGACGCCGAGCGCTTCCGCCGCCTCCACGTGATCGTGGGCGACTCCAACATGAGCGAGACGACCACGATGCTCAAGGTGGCCTCGTGCGACCTCGTGCTGCGGATGATCGAGGAGTGCGTGGTGATGCGCGACCTCACGATGGAGAACCCGATCCGCGCCATCCGCGAGATCAGCCACGACCCGACCGGCCGCCGCAAGGTGCGCCTGGCCAACGGCCGTGAGGCGAGCGCCCTGGAGATCCAGGCCGAGTACCTCGGCAAGGCCCGCGACTTCGTCGACCGGCGACAGATCTCCACGCCCACCATCGAGCGCGCACTCGACCTGTGGGAGCGCGGGCTCAAGGCCGTGGAGTCCGACGACCTCGGCCTGGTGGACCGCGAGATCGACTGGGTCATCAAGTACAAGCTGATCGAGCGCTACCGCGCCAAGCACGGGCTGTCGCTCGGTGACGCGCGCATCGCGCAGCTCGACCTCGCCTACCACGACATCCACCGCGGCCGCGGCCTCTACTACCTGCTCGAGAAGCGTGGGGCAGTGGCGCGCGTGACCACCGACCTCAAGGTCTTCGAGGCCAAGAGCGTGCCGCCGCAGAACACCCGCGCCCGGCTGCGCGGAGAGTTCATCCGCAAGGCGCAGGAGCGCCGCCGCGACTTCACCGTCGACTGGGTGCACCTCAAGCTCAACGACCAGGCGCAGCGCACCGTGCTGTGCAAGGACCCGTTCAAGGCGTACGACGAGCGGGTGCAGAGGCTCATCGACGGGATGTGACCCGCACCCGTCGTGCACAGGCGCGGTGCGGCGCCACCGCGGGTGGGACCTGCTGGATAGGGTGTCCGGGCAACGCCGACCGATCGATTAGGTGAACCTGTGTCTCGTGTACGTTCCGCTGCCGTCAGCGGTGTCCTCGTCCTCAGCATGCTCGGCCTCGCCGCGTGCGGCTCCGACTCCAGCGACGCCGAGGCGGGAGGCGCCCCGCTGAGCTCGGTGACCATCGAGGGCAAGCACGGCGAGGCCCCGAAGGTGACCTTCGACGGACGCCTCGACGGCTCCGAGGAGGAGAAGGACGTCCTCATCGAGGGCGACGGCGAGACCGTGGCCGACGGCGACACCGTCGAGGCCAACTGGTGGATCGGCAACGGCTTCACCGAGGAAGAGGCGCAGAACACCTTCGAGCAGGGCACCCAGGAGGTCGAGCTCTCCGAGGAGGTGCTGCCCTTCCTGCGGGAGACGATGATCGGCAGCACCGTCGGTGACCGCATCGTGCTGCTCACGTCCGCCGAGCAGGCCTTCGGCGAGCTCGGCAACCCCAGCATCGGCATCGGCAACAAGGACTCCGTCCTCGCCGTCGTCGACATCCTGGGTCGCTCCGAGACCGTCCCGCCCGAGCCGGCGCTCGACGGCCCGCAGGGCGAGGAGAAGAAGCCTGCCGGTTGGGCGCCCACGCTGATCGAGGAGGACGGTGTCGTCACCGGCCTGGACTTCAGCACCGCCCACGAGCCGACCGGCGAGCTGATCGCCACCACCCTCATCAAGGGCGACGGCGCCAAGGTCAAGTCCGGCGACACCCTCACCGTCGACTACCTCGGCCAGGTCTACAACGCCGACGAGCCCTTCGACGAGTCCTACAGCGCCCAGCCGGCCGAGTTCCCGATCGGCGTCGGCCAGGTCATCGCCGGGTGGGACGAGCGCCTGGTGGGCCGCACCGTCGGCTCGCGGGTCATCCTCGAGATCCCGCCGGCCAAGGGCTACGGCGAAGAGGGCAACGAGCAGGCCGGGATCACGGGCACCGACACGCTCTTCTTCGTCGTCGACATCCTCGGCGTCTCCTGACCCGACTCCGGGTCCACACACCGCCAGCGGACAGAGGGGGAGCAGCGGATGGCGCAGCCTCGAGCCGAGCGCTTGATGAACCTGCACATCCTGCTGCTGGGCGCACGACGCTTCATCAGCAAGGACGCGATCCGCGAGGCGTGCTACCCCGAGCACGCCCGCGGACCGGCGGGTGACGAGGCGTTCGAGCGGGCCTTCGAGCGCGACAAGGACGCCCTGCGGCAGATCGGGGCCGTGATCGAGGTCGGCAGTGCCGACGCGTTCTTCGACGACGAGATCGGCTACCGCATCCCGACCGAGCAGACCTCGCTCCCCGAGATCCGCTTCGAGTCCGACGAGGCGGCGGTGCTCGGGCTGGCGGCGCAGGTCTGGCAGCAGGCGACCCTCGCCAAGGCGACCGGCCGGGCGCTGGCCAAGCTCAAGGGCCAGGGGGTCGAGATCGACCCGTCCCGCCTCGAGGTCGTTGCGCCGGCGATCACCGCCGACGAGCCGGCCTTCGAGCCGCTGTGGGACGCGGTCGGCAAGCGGCGCCAGGTCAGCTTCCCCTACCAGCGCGCCGACGAGACCGAGCCGACCACCCGCCGGATCCAGCCGTGGGGCCTCGCGCGCTCCTCGGGTCGCTGGTACGTCGTCGGCCTCGACGTCGACCGCGGGGCCGAGCGGGTCTTCCGCCTCTCGCGCATCGTGGGCCCGGTCCGCGCCACCGGCAAGTCCGGGGCGTACGTCGTCCCCGCCGGCACCGACGTACGCGCCCTCGCCCGGCGGCTGTCGCCGTCGTTCCCCTCCGTGCGGGCCGAGGTGCGGGTCCGGCAGGGCACCGGCGTGGGCCTGCGGAGACGCGCGGAGAGCGCGACCGCGATGACCGACCGTCCCGGGTGGGACCTGCTGGTGGTGGAGGGTCCCGTGCACGAGCTCTCCGACGAGGTGCTGACCTACGGCGCCGACGTCGTCGTCGAAGGACCCGAGGCGCTGCGCGACGACGTCGCGGCCCGCCTGCGCGCCGTGGCGGGGGAGGTCCGGTGACCCTCCAGCCCGGCGACACCGCACCCGACCAGGTCGCCCGCCTGCTAGCCCTGGTGCCCTACCTGCTCGCCCGCGGCGAGGTGCGCCTCGACGACGCCGCCGCGCACTTCGGCACCGACGCCGACCAGATCGAGCGCGACCTGCGACTGCTCTTCATGACCGGCCTCTCGCCGGGGCTGCCCGGGGACCTCATCGAGGTCGACCTCGACGCGCTCGAGGGCGACCGGGTCATCCGCGTCGACAACGCCGACTACCTCGCCCGGCCGGTGCGGTTCTCGCCGGCCGAGGCCACCGCGCTCGTGGTGGCGCTGCGCACCATGGTCGAGGCGGCGCCGGACGAGGCGCGCGACGTCATCGAGCGCACCCTGGCCAAGCTCGAGCAGGCCGCGGGGCAGGACGGCGAGGAGCTGCTGCGGCTCCACGTCGCCCCCACGCCGCTGGAGACCAGCGCGGTCGTGCCGGTGCTCGAGTCCGCGATGCGCCACGGCCGCCAGGTCGAGCTCACCTACCACGTCCCCTCCCGCGACGAGGAGTCACGACGCGTGGTCGACCCTCGCGGGCTCGCCCGCGTCGAGGACCTGCTCTACCTCGACGCGTGGTGCCACACGGCTCAGGGGGACCGGGCCTTCCGGGTGGACCGGATCCTCGACGCCACCGAGCTCGACACTCCCGTCGCCGACCCGGGAGCCCGCCCGCGGGACCTGACCGGCGGCTGGTTCAGCGACGCCGAGACCACCACCGTCACGCTGCGCCTGGCCCCGCCCGCACGCTGGGTCATGGAGTACTACCAGGTGCGCGCGCAGCGCCCCGGTCCCGATGACACCGTCGACGTCGACCTCGAGGTCGCGAGCGAGCAGTGGGTGCGGTCGCTGCTCCTGCGCCTGGCGCCCCACGCCACCGTGCTGGCCCCCGCCCACCACGCCGCAGCAATCTCTGCGTCCGCACGTGCGGCGCTCAGCCACTATCAGGCGGACGGCGTAGACTTCAGCTGACGTGGCTACGATGCGTCCGCACGAGACCGAGAACGACCCCGAGAACGACGGAGTGACCTCATGATCAACCCCATGGTCGGCATGCCGCAGGGTCTGGAGTGGCTGGTGATCCTCGCGATCGTCGTGCTCGTCTTCGGCGCGGCCAAGCTCCCCGACCTCGCCCGCAGCTCCGGTCAGGCGCTGCGCATCTTCAAGACCGAGACCAAGGGCCTGCGCGACGACAAGGACGACGTCGACGAGCAGAAGACGCCCGAGGAGCTCGAGCTCGAGCGCCGCGACCAGACGCAGGCCCCGGCGCACAACGAGGCCTCGGGCGAGGTGCTGCGCGAGCGGCGCGACGACACGACCGCCTGACCCGGGTGAGGATCTCCGGCCTCATCGGTCTGTTCAAGGGACCGTCGCCAGAGGCCGTCGGCCCCGACGGCCGGATGGCGCTCTCGGACCACTTCCGCGAGTTCCGCGCACGCCTGCTGCGGGTCATGCTCGTCTTCACGGTCGCACTCGTGGTCGCTCTCGTGTTCCGCCACGCCCTGCTCGACCTCGTCGTAGGCCCCTACGAGGCGGCGCAGGCCACCCTCCCGGAGGGCACCACCAACGCCACCACCCGTGGGGCCGGAGGCGGACTGCTGCTCTGGCTCACGCTGTGCGGCTTCGCGGCCGGCATCGTGACGGCGCCCTACTGGCTCTACCAGATCTGGGCGTTCGTGCTGCCCGGGCTCTACGCGCAGGAGCGCCGGATGAGCCGGATCTTCGCGGGGGTCGCCGGTCCACTCTTCATCTCCGGCGTGGTCCTCGGCTACGTCACCCTGCAGGTCGCCCTGGAGGTGCTGATCGGGTTCAACCCCGACAACGTCACCAACCTCATCGACTTCAACGACTACCTGCAGTTCTTCACCCGGACGTTGTTCGTCTTCGGCCTCGCCTTCAACATCCCCGTCTTCGTCGTGCTGCTCAACTTCGCCGGGGTGGTGAAGGGCGCGGCGCTCAAGGCCTACCGGCCCTGGATCGTCATCGGCACCTTCATCTTCGCCGCGGTGGCGACGCCGTCCGCGGACCCCTTCACGATGACCCTGATGGCCGTGCCGATGGTGGTGCTGTTCTTCCTCTCGGAGGCCATCGCCCGGTTCAACGACCGTCGGCGCGCTCGCAAGGCCCCCAATGCCGGGCTGAGCCCCGACGAGCTGTCTGCCATCTGATCCGGCTCTGAGAGGCTGGACCCATGCAGGCCGTGATCACCGACGTCGACCCGTTCGACCTGCCCGAGTGGCTGGGCACCCACGACGTGGTGTGGCGCGCCGACCAGGGCCTGCGGACCGGCCACCTGGTCCGCGGTCGCCTGACGGCGGACTCCGACTCCCTCGAGATCCCCTGCGACCTCCTGGCCGTCGACGAGGCCTACCCCGAGCCCGTCGTCGACGACGCGGGCCGGCTGCGCGTGCACCAGGCGTGGCGGCACGGGCAGGTCGTCATCGGCGAGCTCGACTCCCGCCTCGTCCTCGCGGTCCCCGGCACCCGCTTCGGCCCGGAGCTCGTCCTGGACGCACTCGGACGCCTGGCCCGCGCCGTGGGCGCGCACGCCGAGCGCTACGCCGCCCTGCTGCGGCTCGGTGCCTAGCACCGGGGGATAGGGTCGCGCTCATGCACGACCCCTCAGCACCCGACTCGGTCCGGGGCCGCGAGATCGCGCTGCTGACGAACCCCACGTCGGGCCGGGGCCGAGGCGCCCGGCATCGTGACGTCGCGCTCGCCCGCCTGCGCGAGAGCGGGTTCGTGGTGCGCAACCTCCAGGGCCGCGACGCCGACGAGGCGGCCGACCTCGCGGCCGGCTGCGTGGCCGACGGGGTCGAGGCGCTGGTGGTGTGCGGCGGCGACGGGCTGGTGCACCTCGGCGTGCAGGCGGTCGCCGGGACCGGCGTACCCCTCGGCCTGATCCCCAGCGGCACCGGCAACGACGTCGCGCGCTACCTCGGCCTCCCACGCACGGACCCCGTGGCTGCCGCCGACCGGATCATCGCGACGCGCACCCGCACCATCGACCTCGCCCGAAGCGGCGACCGCTACTTCGTCACCGTCCTGGCGGCGGGCTTCGACGCCATCGTCAACGAGCGCGCCAACACCATGACGTGGCCCCACGGCCAGATGCGCTACAACCTCGCCACCCTGGCCGAGCTACGCACCTTCCGGCCCCTCCACTACGTCCTCCAGCTCGACGGCGAGACCGTCGAGCACGACGCCATGCTCGTGGCGGTCGGCAACGGCCCGTCCTTCGGCGGAGGCCTGCGGATCACCGAGGGCGCGTTGCTCGACGACGGCATGCTGGACGTCGTGGTCATCACCGAGATGAGCAAGTCCAAGCTGGTCCGCTCGTACCCGCGCCTGTTCACCGGTCGCATCGACGGCGTCGCCGAGTACGTCCACCGGCGGGTCCGCTCGGTCACCGTCGCCGCGCCCGGCATCGTGTCGTACGCCGACGGCGAGCGCTTCGGCCCGCTGCCCCTCACCGTCGAGTGCGTCCCCGGCGCCCTGGAGGTCATCGCATGAGCACCCCGTCCGGCACCCCGTCCGAGGAGGAGCAGACGCCCGCGGAGCGCTACGCGGCGTTCCGGCGCGAGCAGTCCTTCCCGATGCTCAAGGACTTCTCCGGCCTCTACGGCTTCGAGCTCGACGACTTCCAGGTGCGGGCCTGCCAGGAGATCGAGCAGGGCCGGGGTGTGCTGGTCGCAGCGCCGACCGGCTCCGGCAAGACCATCGTGGGCGAGTTCGCCATCCACCTCGCCCTCCAGACCGGGCGCAAGGCGTTCTACACCACCCCGATCAAGGCGCTGTCGAACCAGAAGTACCACGACCTGGTCAAGCGCTACGGCGCCGACAACGTCGGGCTGCTGACCGGTGACAACGTGATCAACGGCGAGGCACCCGTGGTCGTGATGACCACCGAGGTGCTGCGCAACATGCTCTACGCGAGCTCGCGCACCCTGCTGGGCCTGGGCTACGTCGTCATGGACGAGGTGCACTACCTCGCCGACCGCATGCGCGGCGCGGTCTGGGAGGAGGTCATCATCCACCTCCCGGAGTCGGTGACCCTGGTGTCGCTGTCGGCGACCGTGTCCAACGCCGAGGAGTTCGGCGAGTGGCTGGCCACGGTGCGCGGCGAGACCACCACGATCCTGGAGGAGAAGCGGCCGGTGCCGCTGTTCCAGCACGTCATGGTGGGACGCCGGCTGCTCGACCTCTTCGCCTCCTCCGACGTCGACGCGAGCGCCGGCTTCGTCAAGGAGGGCGCCCCGGTCAACGAGGAGCTCACCCGCATCGCCCGCGACGACTGGGCCAGCACCCGCCTCATGCGCGACCGCCGCTCGCCGCGCAAGGGCAAGCCCGGTTCGTCGAAGAACCCGCGATCCGTCGGCAACGGCCGTCGGGTGTGGATCCCGAGCCGGGTGGACGTCGTCGAGCGCCTGGACCGTGAGGGGCTGCTCCCGGCGATCGTGTTCATCTTCAGCCGGGCCGGGTGCGACGCGTCGGTGAGCCAGCTCGTGCAGGCCAACGTACGCCTCACGACGGCGGCCGAGCGCGACGAGATCTTCGCGCGGGTGGAGGAGGCGTCGCGCTCGCTGCCCGAGGAGGACCTCCACGTCCTGGGCTACCACGAGTTCCTCGACGGCCTCACCCGAGGCATCGCCGCCCACCACGCCGGCCTGCTGCCGGCCTTCAAGCAGGTGGTCGAGGAGCTGTTCCAGGAGGGCCTGGTCAAGGTGGTCTTCGCCACCGAGACCCTCGCGCTCGGCATCAACATGCCCGCCCGCACGGTCGTCATCGAGAAGCTGTCGAAGTGGAACGGCGAGAGCCACGCCAACCTCACGCCGGGGGAGTACACCCAGCTCACCGGGCGTGCGGGCCGACGCGGCCTCGACATCGAGGGCCACGGCGTCGTGCTCTACCAGCCCGGCATGAACCCCGGCGAGGTCGCGGGCCTGGCCTCCACGCGTACGTACCCGCTCCGCTCGTCGTTCCGCCCGTCCTACAACATGGCCGTCAACCTCGTGCACCAGTTCGGCCGGGCGCGCTCGCGGGAGCTGCTGGAGCAGTCCTTCGCGCAGTTCCAGGCTGACAAGGCCGTGGTCGGGCTGGCGCGGCAGGTGCACAAGGCGGAGGAGGCGCTCGAGGGCTACCGGGAGGCGGCGACCTGCCACGTCGGCGACTTCATGGAGTACGCCGGACTGCGCCGCCGCATCTCCGACCTCGAGAAGGGTGCCTCCCGCGAGCGCCGCCAGGACCGCCGCGGCGAGGCGGCCGCGTCCTTGGGCAAGCTGCGACCCGGCGACGTGATCCAGGTGCCCGCCGGCAAGTTCAGCGGGCTCGCCGTCGTCGTCGACCCCGGGACCTCCGGCGACGAGCCGCGGCCCTACGTCGTCACCGCCGACCGCCAGGCGCGGCGCCTGGCGATGATGGACTTCCCCGTGCCGGTGGAGTCGATCGGCCGGCTCCGGATCCCGAAGTCGTTCAACGGTCGCAACCCGGGCCAGCGCCGCGAGCTCGCCAACGCGCTGCGCTCGCGCGCCGACTCCTTCGACGCGCCCGGCCCGCGGCGTACGAAGCAGGACTCCTTCAGCGACACGCCCACCGACCGCGAGATCGGACGGCTGCGCGCCGAGCTGAAGTCGCACCCGTGCCACCAGTGCCCCGAGCGCGAGGACCACGCGCGGTGGGCAGAGCGCTACTACAAGCTCGAGCGCGACACCGAGACCCTCAAGCGTCGCGTCGACAACCGCACCAACACCGTCGCGCGCACCTTCGACCGCGTCTGCGACGTGCTCACCGCGCTGGGCTACCTCGAGGGCGACAAGGTGACCGAGCGGGGCTCGCACCTGCGGCGGATCTACACCGACATGGATCTCGTGGCCGCCGAGGCCATCCGGGCCAGGGTGCTCGACGAGCTCGCGCCCTCCGAGCTCGCCGCCGTGCTCTCGTCGCTGGTCTTCGAGGCACGCCGGGCCGACGACGCCACGTCGCCCAAGATGCCCGGGGGCCAGGTGCGTCCGGTCCTGGCAGAGGTCGTACGCCTCTGGGCCCAGCTCGACGCCCTCGAGCGCGACCACAAGCTCGACTTCCTCCGCGAGCCCGACATGGGGTTCGCCTGGGCCGCCTGGCGCTGGGCCGAGGGCGACGACCTCGACGACGTCCTGCAGGTCACCGGTCTGTCGGCCGGCGACTTCGTGCGCTGGATGAAGCAGCTGCTCGACCTCTGCGGCCAGGTCGCCGACGCGGCCGGGGACACCGCGCTGCGCGCCACCGCGCGGGCCACGGCCAAGCTGCTCAAGCGTGGCGTCATCGCCTACAGCGTGCTGGCGGAGTGACAGGGTGACCCTATGACGGACCGCCTCCTGCTCCTCGACACCGCCTCGCTCTACTTCCGCGCGTTCTTCGGGGTGCCGGACTCGGTGAAGGCCCCCGACGGGACGCCGGTGAACGCCGTGCGCGGCCTGATGGACTTCATCAGCCGGCTGGTGGGGGAGTACGACCCCACGCACCTGGCCTGCTGCTGGGACGACGACTGGCGCCCCCAGTGGCGCGTCGACCTCATCCCGTCCTACAAGGCCCACCGTGTCGTGGCCGCGGTGCCTGGCCCGAGGCCCGACGTCGAAGAGGTGCCCGACCCGCTCGAGGCGCAGATCCCGATCATCATCTCCGTCCTGGAGGCCTACGGGATCCCGGTCGTGGGACATCCCGAGATGGAGGCCGACGACGTGATCGGCACCCTGGCGACCGACGCGGGCATGGCGGTCGACATCGTCACCGGTGACCGCGACCTCTTCCAGCTCGTCGACGACGACGCCCAGGTCCGCGTGCTCTACGTCGCTCGCGGGGTCAGCAAGCACGAGCGCGTCGACAACGCGTGGGTGCGCGCCAAGTACGGCGTCGACGCCCACCAGTACGCCGACCTCGCGACCCTGCGCGGCGACGCCTCCGACGGCCTCCCCGGAGTCGCCGGGGTGGGGGACAAGACCGCTGCCACCCTGCTGGGGCGCTTCGGCGACGTCGACTCGATCGTCGCGGCCGCGCACGACCCCGACTCCGACATGGGCCCCGGCCCGCGCGGCAAGATCAAGGCCGCCGCCGACTACCTGTCCGTGGCACCCGAGGTGGTCGCCGTACGCCGCGACCTCGACCTCGGGTCGCCGGACCTCACCCGCCCGCGCACTCCGGTCGACCACGCAGCCCTGGTGGCGCTGGACGAGCGGTGGGGGCTCGGCTCGTCAGCCGTGCGCCTGGTGGAGGCCCTGTCCGGCTCGCACTAGGGTGAGCGACGTGAGCTCTCCCGAGGTCGAGTCCAAGGACCGTCAGATCCTGGCCCTGCTGGCCGCTGACGGCCGCATGTCGTACACCGACCTCGGCAAGGCGACCGACCTGTCCACCTCGGCGGTGCACCAGCGCGTCAAGCGCCTCGAGCAGCGCGGGCTGATCAAGGGCTACGGCGCCACCGTCGACCACGACCAGCTCGGCCGGCCCCTCACGGCCTTCATCTCGATCACCCCCATCGACCCCTCGCAGCCCGACGACTACCCCGAGCGGCTGGTGGGCATCAAGGAGATCGAGTCCTGCTGGTCGGTCGCGGGGGAGGAGTCCTACATCCTCAAGATCCGCGTCGCCACGCCCCTCGCGCTGGAAGAGCTGCTCGCCCGGATCCGCGGCGCTGCCAGCGTCTCGACGCGGACCACGATCGTGCTCTCCACGGCGTACGAGAACCGTACGGTCGACTGAGCGGGCGTCGCCCTGCTGCATGAGTCACCGCTTGAGCGGCTCTCGGGATCCCCGGTCATCCGGGGATCGCTCAGGTTGTCAGGCTTTGCAAAGGCCGGCAACCACGAGGAGAGCCTGACAACCCGCCGGGTCAGGCAGCGTTGGTGCGGAAGAGCCGGCGGATGCGAGCCGCCGTCTCAGCTGGCTTGTAGAGATCGGCCCAGACGATCCGGATGCACCGCCAGCCTGTGATCTCGCAGATCAGTGATTCACGCCGCTTCTCCCGCAGCACGCAGTCGACCACCGACTCGCCCTCACGCCTGTGCTCCTCGTACTTCACCTTGCCATCGAACTCCAGGAACACTCCAAGCTCGGGCCAGGCGAGGTCGACTCGCGCTATCTCGACGCCCCTGTGGTCCACGATGGGGTAGTTGGGCACGGGTGCCGGGAGGCGCTCGCTCCAGCACAGGTAGCGAGCCCGGGTCTCGCCCACTGACTCCGACCGCGAGTCGGCGAGACGAAGCACGTGCTCAGTCGTGAGCGTGCGCGGCCAGTAGGTCATGGCCTCGTAGCGCTTGCGTAGTTCTGGGATCGTGGTGAGGCTGTGGTGGAGCAGGTAGTCGATCTCCACCAACGCATGCTCGGCATCAAGGAGCATGGTCAGCTCCAGCGCAGTACGCGTCGCGCTCATGACCTCGAGCCCACGGCGGCGTACGACATCGTCCTTCCCGATCGCACCTCGGTGCTGGACCACGCCGGCCTCGGCCCGCCCTGCGCGCCCGTCCGGACGAGTCAGGTGCACCGCAGCCAGGTCACAATCCCAGAGAGGCGCGCCGTGCTCGTTCGCCGAGCTGAGATGACTGAGCACTACGCGGGCGTTCGCCTGGCGGACGACAGCCCGGCACAGGGTCGCGTAGCGCTGCTTGGCACCGAGGTCGGACCATTCCGGTCCGAGCACGTAGGCGCCGCGCCGGATCCGGATCCACGCGCCTGACCTGACGTGGGCAGCGATGGCAGCGTCGTGGTAGCCGAGCGCGCTGGCGTCCTTGCGTGTGAAGACACCGTTCTCGGCGATGAGTGCGCGGAGTCGAGGTTCCATACGCACAGATTTGTCAATGACGCCGACAGCTCGCCTCCGGCGAGGACTCCAGATGTGGAGGAACGGCGATCAGCGCGGCCTGTGGACGTCTGGTGGCCCGCCACCAGACCAGCGAGCCGGCCACGCGCAGGACAGGCGCCGCGGGGTTGTCAGGGACCCCCGCAGGTTGTCAGGCCTTGCAGAGGCCGACAACCTAGGGGATCCCCGGCCAGCCGGGGATCCCGAGCGTGAGAAGAGGACGAACCGCCCCTCACCAAGCCTGGAGCGCCGCCGTACGCCGCGACGCCTCGGCCATCTCCGCAGCCTTCAGCGAGGCCTCGTCGAGCCGCCCGTGCTCCTCCCACCACTGCTGGCCGGACTCGGGCAGCGTGTGGATCGGGTCGTAGTACTCGTAGAAGCGCGAGAGCGCCTCAGCGTCGTCGGCCTCGATCGAGGTGCGGTAGTTCTTGGTCCAGAAGGAGATGCCGTGCGCGGTGTCGTAGTCGGCGTTCTGGTGCACCCAGCGCTTGCCGACGAACGGGACGTCGCACACGATGCGCGGCGTCGCGAAGCCCGGGAGGTAGCCCATGATGTGGTGCTGGAGGCGCTGCGCGTCGGCGAGCGAGACCCGCCAGTGCTCCGAGAACGGGATCATGTCGCACATGTAGAAGTAGTAGGGCATGATCTGCGCGCCGTCGAGCAGGCTGAAGCACAGGTCGAGCAGTGCGTGCGGGTCGGCGTTGACGCCGTTGAGCAGCACGCCCTGGTTGCGTACGTCGCGCAGGCCGGCGTCGAGCATCGCGCGGGTCGCCTCGGCGACGATCGGCGTGACGGAGGCCGCGTGGTTGGCGTGGGTGTGCATCGCGAGCGAGACGCCGCGCGAGCGGGCCAGCGAGGCGACGCGACCGACACCCTCGACGACGTCGGGCTGCAGCCAGTGCTGCGGCAGGCCGATCAGCGCCTTGGTGGCCAGACGGATGTCGCGGATGTTGTCGACCTCCATGACCGCCATGAGGAACGCCTCGAGGCGGGGCCACGGCATGTTGGCGACGTCGCCGCCGGAGACGACGACGTCGCGCACGGACGGCGTGCGGCGCAGGTAGTCGAGCATGTCGCCGAGGCGGTCGTTGGGCTTGCCGGCGAACTTCAGCTTCTCGATCGCAGGCGTCGAGTTGCCGACGAGGTCCATACGGGTGCAGTGGCCGCAGTACTGCGGGCAGGTCGGCAGCAGCTCCGCGAGCACCTTGGTGGGGTAGCGGTGGGTGAGGCCCTCGGTGGCCCACATGTCGTGCTCGTGGAGCGAGTCGCGCGCGGCGTGCGGGTGCGAGGGCCAGTCGGTGCGCCGGTCGCTGAACACCGGGATCATGTAGTGGCGGATCGGGTCGGCGTAGAACGCCTCGGTGAGCGAGCCCGCACCGGCGGGGGACACGGTGGGGACCATCGTGTTCATCATCTGCGGCGGCACGAGCATCGACATCGTCGCCCGCTCGGCCTGGTCGCGCTCGAGGTCGGCGTAGAACCGGTCGTCGACGAGGTCGCCCATCAGCTCACGCAGCTGCTTGACGTTCTTGATGCAGTGGGCGCGCTGCCACTGGACCGACGCCCACTCCTCGGCGGTGACGCCTGACCATCCCGGGAACCGTGTCCAGTCGGGCTCGACGAGCTCGACCCGCTGGTAGGGGTAGGGCTGTCCGTTGGCGAGGCCTGGCCCGAGGTGGGTGGCGGTCTCGATGCTCATGAGATCTCCTTGATGCCGACCCGAGCGGGTCGTGGTGTGGCCGTGCGGCGCGCCGGTTGTGTGGTCGGCGACACATCTGGGACAGTACGCGGAGAACCTGCGGCGAGTCCAATGCCACGCCGCAAGATTTGCGGCCGAACTGCCGGAACCTAGAAGGATGCACCGCATGACCCCCACCTCGGACCTCCAGACCGGCCTGCGTGCCGGCGATCCGACCGGCCTGCACCGCGTCCTCGACGACGCCGTCGTGCTGCCCCAGGCCGCCCAGCGCCTCGACACCCGGCGCGAGCTGTGGCCCGATGAGGTCCGCGTGCGGGTCGAGAGGCTCAACCTCGACGCCGCGTCGTTCCGCCAGCTCGAGCGCGCGCACACCACGTACGGCGAGACCAGCGGTGACGGCGTACGCGCCGAGGTGCTCGACATCGTCGCCAGCCGCGGCAAGATGCAGAACCCGGTCACCGGGTCCGGCGGGATGCTCGTCGGCACGGTCGAGGAGGTCGGCCCCGAGTCGCCCCTGGGCCTGGCGGTCGGCGACCGCGTCGCCACCCTGATCAGCCTGACGCTGACCCCGCTCGTCATCGAGGACGGCCTCGCCGCGTGGGACGGTCGCAGCGAGCAGGTGCCGTGCGACGGCTACGCCATCCTCTTCGGGCGCTCCATCGCCGCCGTCATCCCCGACGACCTCGACCCCGCCCTCTCCCTCAGCGTGATGGACGTCTGCGGCGCACCCGCCCTGACCGCCCGCGTCGTGGAGGAGTACGCCGCCCGCGGCAAGGAGCCGGTCGTCGCCGTCATCGGCGGAGCGGGCAAGTCGGGCTCGCTCAGCCTGGCGGCCGCACGTGCGGCCGGCGCGGCCCGCACCATCGGCGTGGTGCCCCACCAGTCCGAGCACGACCTCCTCACCGGCGCCGGCCTGGCCGACGCCGTGGCGATCGCTGACGCCCGCGACCCGATCGCGCTCCGCGAGGCGGTCACCGCCGCCGGCGGTCCGGCCGACGTCACGGTCGTGTGCGTCGACGTCCCCGGCTGCGAGGGCGGCGCGATCCTCGCGACCACGGAGGGCGGCACCGTCATCTTCTTCTCCATGGCCACCAGCTTCAGCGCCGCCGCGCTCGGCGCGGAGGGCCTCGCCGCCGACGTGCGGATGCTCGTCGGCAACGGCTACGTCCCCGGCCACGCGGCGTACGCCATGGAGCTGCTGCGCGCCGACGCCGGCGTCCGGTCGCTCTTCGAGCGGAGGCTGTGATGGCGACCCGCAGGCCCGCCAGCCAGCTCGGCATCGACCGCGCCGACGTACGCCGTGCGCGCACGCTCGCCCGCCAGGTCGGCAAGCCGATCGTCGACCTCGCCACCCGCCACACCACCGTGTCGGTGGAGCGCGCCACACTGCGCCTGGCCGGCCTCGGTGGCGCCGACCCCGACGGCACCCCCTGGGTCAACCGGCTCACCGACGCCGTACGAGCCGACGTCGGCCTCGAGCACGGCGTCAGCCTGCCCGTGTGGGACGCGCTGCTGCGCGGGGAGGGCGACGACCTCCTCACTCTCGCCCAGAAGGCGGCCGCCGGGTCGGTGACGTTCCGCGTGCCCGAGGGCAAGGACGCCACGCGCGCACGGACGGCCTCGCGCAGGGCGGTCGGCGCCGGCATCAAGCAGATCGACCGCCAGCGCGCCGCCCGCGAGAAGTTGATCGCGAAGGTGGGTGATGCCCCCAGCAAGCCGTGGATCTACCTCATCGTCGCCACGGGCGACATCCACGAGGACATCCCGCAGGCGCAGGCCGCGGCCCGCGAGGGCGCCGACGTGATCGCGGTGATCCGCTCGACGGGGCAGTCGCTGCTCGACTTCGTGCCCGAGGGCGCGACCCGCGAGGGCTTCGCCGGCACCTACGCCACCCAGGAGAACTTCCGCCTGATGCGCGCGGCGCTCGACGAGACGTCGAGAGAGCTCGGCCGCTACGTCCGGCTCACCAACTACGCCTCGGGCCTCTGCATGCCGGAGATCGCCGCGCTCGCCGGGCTCGAGCGCCTCGACATGATGCTCAACGACTCGATGTACGGCATCCTCTTCCGCGACATCAACCCGATCCGGACCTTCGTCGACCAGCGCTTCAGCCGCCAGGTCCATGCTCGCGCCGGGATCATCATCAACACCGGCGAGGACAACTACCTCACCACCGCCGACGCCGTCGAGGCCGCGCACACGGTGACGACCAGCCAGCTGCTCAACGAGTACTTCGCCAAGGAGGCGGGGCTCGAGGACTGGCAGCTCGGCCTGGGCCACGCCTTCGAGATCGACCCTGAGGTGCCCGACTCGTTCCGCCTCGAGCTGGCCCACGCGATGCTCGCCCGCGAGCTGTTCCCGGACGCGCCTCTCAAGTGGATGCCGCCCACCCGCCACATGACCGGCGACATCTTCAAGGGCTACCTCCTCGACGGCTTCTTCAACCTCGTCGGGGCGCTCACCGGCCAGGGCATCCTGCTGGTCGGGATGATGACCGAGGCCGTCGTCACGCCGTGGATCTCCGACCGCGACCTCGCGCTGCAGAACGTCCGCTACGTCATGAACGCTGCGGGCAAGCTCCACGAGGACTTCCGGCCCGCTCCCGACGGCTTCATCGCGCAGCGCGCCCGTGAGGTGCTCGGCGAGGCCATCGCGCTGCTCCAGGAGATCAAGGACGACACGGACTCCGCCGGTGACCCGCCGCTGCTGGCCGCGATCGCCGACGGCACCTTCGGCCTGATGAAGCGGCCCGCCGACAAGGGCCGGGGCCTCGACGGCGTGGCGAGGAAGGCCCGCGACTACTACAACCCGGCGACCGAGATCCTCGAGGGGGACGCGTGAGTCTGATCCGCCCGTACGGCGACACCACCGGTGACGGGATGGTGCAGCTGTCGTTCACGCTGCCGATCGAGCACTCCAAGGTCGCCGAGGGCGCCGCGGTGCAGCTCGCCAACAAGATGGGCATGGACCCCGCGCTGGTCGTGCACGCCAAGCCGATGGGGGAGGGCTTCACGTTCTTCGTCGTCTACGGCCGGGTCAACCACCTCGTCGACCCCAGCACGGTCGAGGTCGTCGAGCGCGACTACCCGCTGCTCACGCCGAAGGAGGCCAACGCCTCGATCAAGCGCTCGCTGCGCCGCCGGCTCACGGTGGTGGGCGCGTGCATCGGCACGGACGCCCACACCGTCGGCATCGACGCGATCCTCAACATCAAGGGGTTCGCGGGGGAGAAGGGCCTGGAGTACTACCGCGAGATCAAGGTCGTGAACCTCGGCGCCCAGGTGTCCGTCCCGCAGCTCGTCGAGGCCGCGCGTGAGGAGAAGGCCGACGCGGTCCTCGTCTCGCAGGTCGTCACCCAGCGCGACGCCCACCTGCTCAACACCCGCGAGATGTCCGCGGCCTTCCGCGAGGCCTACCCGGCAGCCCGGCGCCCGCTGCTGGTCGTGGGCGGTCCCCGCTTCGACGAGACGATGGCCGACGAGCTCGGCGTAGACCGTGTCTTCAGCCGGGGCACGACGCCGGGCGAGGTCGCCTCGTTCATCGTCCACCGGCTCACCCAGGAGAAGGCCTCATGAGCGACACCAACCCCGCCGGGGACCGAGTGGGCACCGTGGTCACCCACCGGCGCTACGTCCCCTACTCCCACGCCCACTACGCCGGCAACCTGGTCGACGGCGCCTACAGCCTCGGGCTGTTCGGCGACGTCGCCACCGAGATGTGCATCGTCCTCGACGGCGACGAGGGCCTCTTCGCCTCCTACTCCGACGTCCAGTTCAAGGCGCCGGTGCGCGCCGGTGACGTACTGGAGATCACCGCGACCCTCGTCCGGGAAGGGACCCGTAGCCGGGTGATGGACTTCGCCGTGCACGTGGTCGGACGCGGCGCTCCGACCGAGGCCGCGCCCGGCGCTGCCGAGGTCCTCGATCCGCCGGTCGTGGCGACCACCGCCACCGGCACCGTCGTCGTACCTCCCGCGTCGCACTAGGCGTCGGCGTGTCACGGCACGACACGCCGATCCAGGTGAAATTTTCTCAGTGAGTTCCCAGTGATCGCACGTCGCTGACCTGCGACAACGCGCGTTCTGGCTGGTCAGAGCCGTGTTGACACTGCGCTGCGGCGGAGAGAGGGTCTCGGGGTCCGCCTGTGCAGCTCGTGGGTGGCGCCTTCGACACCGGGAGGTCCGACGTGGGGTACGCGAAGCCAGCGATGCCCACCGTCCGGCGTCCCGTCGAGAGCGCCCCGCGGGGGCCGGATGCGGGAGGGACCACGGGGCCTTAGACAACTTCGCGCGATCGCCAGCCAGCCGGTCGCGCGTTGGTCCGAAGCCCCTACGTCCCTCCCGCTCCGCTGCAGGTGCGCAGCCGTCGGCTACGGTCTGACCCGTGCCGCAGCGCTGCCTCCTCGCCCTCGTGGGCGGACTCGTGCTGGCAGCGGCCTTCGAGCCGATCGGCTGGTCGTGGCTCATGCCGCCGGCGATCGCGGCGCTGGTCTTCTCGGTGCGCGGCCTGCGCGCGCGGCGTGCGTGGCTGCCGAGCCTGCTGTTCGGCATCACGTTCACCTATGCGGTGATGGTGTGGATGCGGTCGGTCGGCACCGACGCCTGGATCGCCATGTGCGCCCTGGAGGCGTCGTTCTTCGTGCCGCTGGGCATCGGGCTGTCGTGGAGCCTCCGCCAGCGTGCGTGGCCCGTGTGGGCCGCCCTGTGGTGGGTCGGGATCGAGACCTGGCGCAGCGGCTTCCCGTTCAGCGGCATGCCCTTCGGCCGCCTCGTCTACGCGACCGCCGACACTCCGTGGGCCGACGCGATCCCGTGGATCGGGATGACGGCGGTGAGCTTCCTCGTCGCCCTCACGGGGACGGTGCTGGCGTGGCTGCTGCTCGGTCTCCGGACGCCCACGCGCACGACGTACGCCGCGGTCGGCGCACTGGCCGTGGTGACCTTCGCACCCGTGCTCGTCACGGTCCCGGTGGAGGAGACCGGCACTGCCACCGTCGCCGCGGTGCAGGGCAACATCCCCGGTGACGGGACCGACATCGTCGCGGTCAACCGCGAGGTCACCGACAACCACGTGCGGGCCACCCAGCAGCTCGCCGAGGACGTCGCAGAGGGGCTGGTCCCGGCGCCCGACTTCGTGGTGTGGCCGGAGAACTCCACGGCGGTCGACCCCTTCACCGACGAGCGCGCCAGCGCCGGGATCGAGGCCGCCACCGAGGCGATCGGCGTACCGGTCCTCGTCGGAGCGATCGCGGACGACCCGCTCGACGACACGCGGGTCCTCAACCAGGGGATCGTCTTCGAGCCGGGACTGGGCAGCGCCGACCGCTACACCAAGCGCAACCCCGTGCCGTACGGCGAGTACATCCCGTTCCGCGGCAGCCTGATCCCCGACACCTACGGCCAGCTCCGGCTGGTGCCACGCGACATGGTCCGCGGCACCAGCCTCGTCCCGATCCGGGTCGGCGACCT
The DNA here is from genome assembly GCF_020102855.1 of Nocardioides lacusdianchii. Taxonomy (GTDB): domain Bacteria; phylum Actinomycetota; class Actinomycetes; order Propionibacteriales; family Nocardioidaceae; genus Nocardioides; species Nocardioides lacusdianchii. Next base: position 44,422 of record NZ_JADHZD010000002.1, on the reverse strand, counting down.
CCTGGTGGCCGACGCGATCTGCTTCGACGTCGCCTACGACGACGTGATCTCCGGACAGGTCGCCCGCGGGGCCGAGCTGGTGACGGTGCAGACGAGCAACGTGCTCTTCAGCAAGACGGCCCAGCTCGACCAGCAGTTCGAGATCAGCCGGCTGCGGGCGCTCGAGACCGGGCGCTGGGTCGTCGTGGCCGCGATCAACGGCGTCTCGGGTGTCGTCCGGCCCGACGGGTCGGTCGTCGCGTCGGCGCCCGCGCGCACCCAGGAGGTCCTGGTGGAGGCCGTGGGGCTCAGCACCACGATCACCCCCGCCGTACGACTCGGGGTCTGGCCGGCGAGGTTCACCCTCGTCTTCCTCGTCGTGCACACGTTCGCGGCCCTGATCGCCTATCGTCGTGGCCGACGGAGCGACCGCGCCGTCGCACCGTCACCGGGACGAGGTCAGCAGGCGTGAGTGTCGAGGGGCTCGGCAGGGTCGTGATGGTCATCCCGACCTACAACGAGTCGGAGAACATCGAGTGGATCGTCGAGCGCCTGCGCCGCGCCCAGCCCGGTGTCGACGTGATGATCGTCGACGACAACAGCCCCGACGGGACGGGTGACCTCGCCGACGCCCTGGCCGCCGGCGATCCGGCGATCAGCGTGGTGCACCGCACGGAGAAGGCCGGCCTCGGCGCTGCCTACCTCAACGGTTTCGACGTCGCGCTGCGCGCCGGCTACGACGTCATCGGCGAGATGGACGCCGACGGCTCCCACCAGCCCGAGCAGCTCCACCGGCTCCTCGACGCCCTGCACACCGCGGACCTGGTGATCGGCTCGCGCTACGTGCCCGGCGGCTCCGTGGTGAACTGGCCCCTCCAGCGGCTGCTGCTCTCGCGCGGCGGCAACCTCTACGTCCGGCTCCTGCTCGGCATGCGCGTCAAGGACGCCACCGCCGGCTTCCGCCTGTTCCGGCGTGCCACGCTCGAGGCGATCGACCTTGAGTCCGTGCTGTCTACTGGATACGTGTTCCAGACCGACCTCGCCTACCGCACGGTCTCGCGCGGCCTCCGGGTCACCGAGGTGCCGATCGAGTTCATCGAGCGCGTGCGCGGTGACTCCAAGATGAGCGGCCAGGTGGCCAGCGAGTCGCTGAAGAAGATCACCCGCTGGGGCCTGTCCGAGCGCCGTGCACGCCTGCACCGGAGCAAGGTCGACGCGTGAGCCAGCCGCTCGGACCCCGCACCGGCCCGCGTCGCCGGCGCCGGTGGCTGCGCCCCGTGCTGGCACTCGCGTTCGTGGTCATCCCGCTGGCCGAGATCTGGGCGATCCTCCAGGTCGGCCAGCTGGTCGGCCCCTGGTGGACGATCGTGCTGCTGGTGCTCGACAGCATGGTGGGTGCGTGGCTGATCAAGCGCGAGGGCGGGCGCGCCTGGCTGGCGCTGCGCGAGGCGCTGCAGGGCGGACGGATGCCGGCCCGGGAGATCGCTGACGGTGCGCTCATCCTCATCGGCGGCACCCTGATGCTGAGCCCGGGCTTCCTGCTCGACCTGCTCGGGATCCTGCTGATCCTGCCGTTCACCCGGCCGGTCGCGCGGCGGCTGCTGACCTCGGTGGTGGAGCGTCGCCTCGTCGTCGTACCGGGTGCGGGTCTCGGGGGCTTCCCCGGTGCACCCGGCTGGGACGCACGACGCCCCGGACCGGGGCCCGAGGGGCCGGTGGTCCGGGGCGACGTCGTCGACTAGCTGCCGTGCGGCCTAGGAGACCCGCTTCTTGCGGTTGGCGCGGTGCAGGTGCGCCGGGCCGATCTCTCCGCCGCGGAGCAGGTCGAGCCGCTCCTTGAGGATGTCCTCGAGCTCCTTCTCCGAGCGACGCTCCAGGAGCATGTCCCAGTGCGTGCGAGCCGGCTTCTCGACCTTCTCCTCGGGGAGGATGCCCGCCGTGCTCAGCGCCTCGGCGCCGCAGCGCGGGCACTCCCACACGGCCGGGATGTCGGCCTCGACCGACATCGTGACCTCGAACTCATGGCCCTGCTTGCATGCATAGCCGACCTGCTGCCGAGCCGCGAACTCGATCCCGCGCTCGTCCTCGAAACTCTGGCCGCCGAGCCTCGCGCCACGCAGTGTGCGCTCCGCCACCGTGCCCACCTCCAGTTGGGTTGCTGACACCCGTTGAATTGTGTACCGGGTTGGTAGGGGGACGAACAGGACCGCGGTCCGTGACGCCGCTCGTGGCGACGGGGCTCGCCCCTCTGTGATCTTTCAACCGTAGCGGGGCCGCCACAATTCCGTGGATTCATCGTGTCGGAACCCACGCTCACGCGTGAGTGACTTCACCCCCAGGGGTGCAGGTGGTCGCGGTTACGCGCAGATCAGGACCTCCGAGGACCTCAGATGACGGCTGGCAGGTCGTTCCCGGCGTCGCGGATTCCACGCTCGGTGTCCACGCGGGTCAGCAGGAGGCCGCCGACGACGAAGAACGCGATGAGGGCGAAGATCGCCGGTCGGTAGGAGTCGGTCACGGCCAGCACGATGCCGAAGGTCGCGGTGCCGAACCAGGACGTCCCGCGGTCCATCGCGTGGTAGAAGCTGAAGTACTCGGCCTCCTTCCCACGGGGGATCAGCAACGAGAAGTAGGACCGCGCGAGCGCCTGGCAGCCGCCGAGGACGACGCCGATCGCAGCGCCGAGGATCAGGAAGAACGGCACGTTGCCCGCGGGCAGGAAGAGCGCCACGGTCACGATGACGCACCAGATCGCGAGGCCCAGGAGGATCGAGCGCTTGGCGCCGATGCGACCGGCCAGCCGGCCGAAGATGAGCGCACCGCCGAACGCGACGAACTGCACCATCAGGATCGTCGCGATGAGGATCGTCTGGGAGTGCCCGAGCTCCTCGGAGCCGTAGACCGACGCCGAGGCGATGACGGTCTGGATCCCGTCGTTGAAGAACAGGTAGGCGACCAGGAAGGTGAGCGCCATCGGGTAGTTGCGCATGTCGCGCAGGGTCGCGGCCAGCTGGCCGAAGCTGCGGCGCAGGGCGTTGCCCTCGACCTGCTCCACGTCGACCGGGGTGTGGTTGCGCAGCCGCAGGAACGGGATGAGCGTGAACCCGGCCCACCACACGGCTGCGGACAGCATGCACAACCGCGCGGCCAGTCCCTCGTCGAGGCCGAGGGCCTCGTGCCCGAGGTAGACGGCGAGGTTGATGACCAGCAGCAGGCCGCCGCCGAGGTAGCCGAACGCCCAGCCCCGCGACGACACCCGGTCGCGGTCGTCCTCGTCGGAGATCAGCGGCAGGATCGAGTCGTTGACGACCCCGGCGGCACCGAAGAACAGGTTGCCGAACACGATGCCGACCGCGGCCAGCAACCAGTTGTCACCGGTGGCGAAGAAGATCAGGGAGGCGAAGAACGCGCCGGTCCACGCGAGCGTCGCGAGCAGGCGCTTCTTGTTGGCCACCCGGTCGGCGTACGCCCCGAGCGGGGGCAGGACGATCGCCGACAGGATCGTGGAGACCGTGATCAGCCAGAAGAAGAGCGAGTCCGGCGGCAGGGAGAGCGACCCGACCTCGAACCGGCCGTCCTCGCCGCCGACGGCGTTCTCGGCCAGGCTGATGAAGTAGGGGCCGAAGAAGACCGTGCCGATGGTCGTCGTGTAGGCGCTGTTCGCCCAGTCGTACCAGTACCAGGCCTTCTGCTCCCGCGCCTGCTCCAGGGGCTCCAGGTTCGCGATGCCGCCCTCGACCTTGCTCATGCCTGATCCTCCATGCCGTCCGGGCGGCCCTCGTCAGGGCCGTGCCACTGTCCGCGGGCGCGGAGCACGTCCCTGAGTATGTCCGTGCGATCGGTCATGATGCCGTCGACACCACGGTCCAGGAGGGTGTTCATCTCAACTGGGTCGTCGATCGTCCACACGTGCACCTGGACGCCGGCGGCGTGCGCACGGCGTACGAGCCCGGCGGAGGCCACCAGCAGCCGCCCCTGTCGGTGCGGGACCTGCAGGGCGACGGGGCGTCCGCGCGTGAGCAGCCGCGCCAGCCGGGCGCTGGGGGACAGGACGAAGACGGCCACCTCGAGCGGGTGTGCCGACGTGGCGACCCGCCGCGCCGTGCGGCGCCGGAACGCCTCCATCCGCCTCGCCGAGAAGGACCCCACCAGGATCCGGTCCCAGGCGTCGCGCTCCTCGATGAACGCGGCCAGTGCCTCCACCGCGCCCTCGGACTTGAGGTCGATGTTGAACCTCGCGTCGGGGAAGGCGTCGAACAGCTCGCCCAGCGTCGGCACCGGCTCCGAGCCGCCGATCAGCGCGCGCTGGACCTCGGCGTAGGTCGAGGTGGCGATGCTGCCGGTGCGGTCGGTGACCCGGTCGAGCACGGTGTCGTGGAAGGCGAGCAGCACGCCGTCGCTGGTGACGTGGACGTCGGTCTCGAGGTAGGTGTAGCCGAGCGCCACCGCGTGCCGGAAGGCCGCGAGCGTGTTCTCCAGGCCCTCGATCTCGGGATGGTAGGCGCCGCCGCGGTGGGCGAAGGCGAGGGGGCGGGGCGAGTCGAGGTAGCCCGTAGCGGGCACGTGCGGCGCGGTCACGGCCCAAGTATGGGGTTCGGGAGTACCGTCGGGGGATGGAGAGCATGACCTGTCCTCGATGCGATGCCGAGATGGACGAGCGCACCCTCGGCGAGGCCACCGTCCACCAGTGCCCCGAGGGCCACGGCGTCTTCCTCTCGCGCGCCGACCTCGGCGTGCTGGTCGAGGCCGAGACCGACTGGCACCGCAACGCCGGTCAGCACACGGCCCCGATGCCGCGGATCACCGCCGACATGACGGCCCCGCCGTCCGTCGGCAAGCAGTCGCGCGCCTGGGTCGAGACGCTGTTTGCTTGAGCAGTCGACCGCGAGGAACGAGCGGCCGGCGTCGCGAAAGCAGATCGAGTAGGCCCGCGGCTGAGGAACGAAGCCGCGCAAGGCCGTATCGAGATCCGCACCTCGCTAGGTCTCGATACGCCTCGCTCGTCCCTCGCTCGGCTACTCGACCACCGATGGGAGTGTGGCCGCGATTGAGCGGGCGCTAACCGATCTATATGTCGCGGAAGGTCTCGATGTTCGCGCCGAGCTCGTTGAGCCGCTCGGCGAGGTCCTCGTAGCCACGGTGGATGACGTACGTCGACCGCAGCACGCTGCGGCCCTTGGAGGCGAGCATCGCGATCAGCAGCACCACCGCGGGGCGCAGGGCCGGCGGGCAGACGATCTCCGCACCGGAGAAGTGCGTCGGGCCCTCGACGAGCACCCGGTGCGGGTCGAGCAGCTTGACCTGCGCGCCGAGCTTGTTGAGCTCGGTGAGGTAGATGGCGCGGTTCTCGTAGACCCAGTCGTGCAGCAGCGTCTGTCCCTCGGCGACCGCGGCGATGACCGCGAAGAACGGGAGGTTGTCGATGTTGAGGCCCGGGAACGGCATCGGGTGGATCTTGTCGAGCGGCGCGCGGAGGTCGGAGGCGTAGGTCGTGAGGTCGACGAGACGGGTCTCGCCGTTGTTGGCGACGTACTCGTCCGAGCGGTCGTAGCGGAAGCCCATCTCCTCGAGGGTGGCCAGCTCGATCTCGAGGAACTCGATCGGCACCCGGCGGATGGTGATCTCGGACTTCGTCACGATGGCCGCCGCGAGCAGCGACATCGCCTCGATCGGGTCCTCGGAGGGGGAGTAGTCGACGTCGACGTCGATCGACGTGCGCCCCGTGATGCGCAGCGTGGTGGTGCCGATGCCGTCGACCTCGACGCCGAGCTTGCGGAGGTAGAAGCAGAGGTCCTGGACCATGTAGTTGGACGAGGCGTTGCGGATCACGGTCGTGCCCGGGTGGAGCGCGGCGGCCATGAGCGCGTTCTCGGTCACCGTGTCGCCACGCTCGGTCAGCACGATCGGGCGCTCGGGCTCGATGGTCCGGTTCACGCTGGCGTGGTAGCTGCCGTCGCTCGCCTTCACGTCGAGGCCGAAGGGACGCAGCGCGGACATGTGCGGCTCGACGGTGCGCTCGCCGAGGTTGCAACCACCGGCGTAGGGCAGGTCGAACTCGTCGTAGCGGTGCAGCAGCGGGCCCAGGAACATGATCACCGAGCGGGTGCGGCGGGCCGCGGCCTCGTCGATCGCGGCGAGGTTGAGCTCGGCCGGCGGGATGATCTCGAGGTCGTTGTCGTCGTTGAGCCAGCGGGTCGCGACGCCGAGGGAGTTGAGCACCTCGAGCAGCCGGTTGACCTCCTCGATGCGCGCGACCTTGCGCAGCGTCGTACGCCCCTTGTTGAGCAAGGAGGCGCACAGCAGCGCGACGCCCGCGTTCTTCGAGGTCTTCACGTCGATCGACCCGGACAGGGTCGTGGGGCCGTCCACGCGCAGGTGCGTGGGGCCGGCGCCGAGCGCCACGATCTCGGAGTCGAGCGCCGCGCCGATGCGGGCGAGCATCTCGAGGGAGAGGTTCTGGTGACCCTTCTCGATCCGGTTGATCGCGCTCTGGCTGGTGCCGAGCAGATCGGCCAGCTGGTGCTGGGTGAGACCCCGGTGCTTGCGCGCGTCACGGATGAGGTTGCCGATGCGACCCTTGTAGTCAGCCATGGCGACAACGGTATCTCAGATATGAGATAACGCCACTCTGCCGGGCTTCGCCGGGGTGTGGGCCGGTGTGGGGCTGCGTGGCAGGATCGCCGCCATGCGAGCAACCACCATCCACGCCCCCGGCGACATCCGCTTCGAGGAGGTGCCCGACCCCAGGATCGAGGCCCCCACCGACGCGATCGTCAAGGTGGTCGCCGGCTGCATCTGCGGCTCCGACCTCTGGCCCTATCGCGGTCACAACGACATCGACGCGGGCTCCACCATCGGCCACGAGTGCGTGGGCGTGGTGGAGGAGGTCGGCGCGGACGTGAAGGACGTGCGCGTGGGCGACTTCGTGGTGGTGCCGTTCTGCCACAGCGACAACACCTGCGTCCACTGTCGCGCCGGCGTCCAGTCGGCCTGCACCGGGCTCGGCTTCACGACGAGCGGGCAGGGGGAGTACGCCCGGGTGACCCAGGCCGACGGCAGCCTCGTCGCGACCGACGGGATGCCCCACGAGAAGCTCATCCCGTCCCTGCTCGCCCTCACCGACGTGATGGCCACCGGCTGGCACGCGGCGGTCGCCGCCGGCGTACGCCCCGGTGGCACCGCGGTCGTCGTCGGCGACGGTGCCGTGGGCCTGTGCGGCGTGCTCGCCGCCTCGCAGATGGGCGCCGGGCGCGTCATCGCCATGTCGCGCCACGAGTCGCGCCAGGAGATTGCGCGCGCCTTCGGGGCCAGCGACGTCGTGGCCGAGCGCGGCGAGGAGGGCGAGGCGATCATCGCCGAGCTGACGCAGGGCGTGGGCGCCGACGCGGTGCTGGAGTGCGTCGGCACGGATGGCGCGATGAAAACGGCCTTCGCCGTGGCCCGCCCGGGCTCCACGGTCGGCTTCGTCGGGGTGCCGCATGGCGTCGAGCTGCCGGTGCGCCGGATGTTCCAGAAGAACGTGGGTCTTGCCGGCGGCATGGCACCGGTGCGCCGCTACCTGCCGGACCTGCTCGAGCGCGTGCTGTCGGGGGCGATCGACCCCGGTCGCGTCTTCGACCTGACGCTCCCGATGGCGGAGGCGGCCGAGGGCTACCGCGCCATGGACGAGCGCCGCGCGACCAAGGTCCTCCTCCAACCGTGAGCGCCTCGGACGACCTCCTGGTCCTCGGCCCGCTCCTGCGCCACGTCGACGAGACGTCCGCGGCGGTGTGGGTCGAGACCCGCGACCGCGGGACGGTCACCGTCACCCGCGGCGCCGCGTCGGCGAGCGCGCCGACCTTCACCGTCCACGGGCACCACTACGCCCTCGTCTGCGTCGAGGGCCTCGAGCCGGGCAGCACCGGGACCTACTCCGTCGACATCGACGGGGAGCAGGTCTGGCCGGAGCCGTCCTCGCCGTTCCCCGCGCCCGTGATCGCCACGCTCGAGGCCGGTCGTCCGCTGCGGCTGGCCTTCGGCTCGTGCCGCACGTCGGTCTCCCACGACGAGAAGGGCAACCGCACCCACGGCGTCGACGCCATGCGCGCGTGGGCCCTCGAGCTCGCCGGCCAGGTCGCACCGATGGATCCCGATGACGAGGACCTCGACCCGACCCGGCTGCCCGACCTGGTCCTCTTCCTCGGCGACCAGGTCTACGCTGACGAGACGACCGAGGCGATGCGCGAGTTCATCAGCTCGCGGCGCGACATCGAGCAGGCCCCGTGGACCGAGCTCCAGGACTACGAGGAGTACGCCCACCTCTACGCGCTCGCGTGGTCCGACCCGGCGAACCGGTGGCTGCTGTCGACCGTGCCGAGCGCGATGATCTTCGACGACCACGACATCCGCGACGACTGGAACACCTCCCAGGAGTGGCGGCGCGAGATGGAGGCCACCACCTGGTGGCACGGCCGGATCGTGGCCGGCCTCGGGTCCTACTGGGTCTACCAGCACCTCGGCAACATGTCGCCGCAGGAGCGCGCGCAGGACGAGGTCTGGGCGCAGGTCGTTGCCCACTCCGGCGACGACGAGCTCGACCTCGGAGTGGTGCTCGACGCCTTCGCCGAGCGCGTCGACCAGCAACCGCGCACCTACCGGTGGAGCTACGTCCGCGAGTTCGACACGCAGGCCCGGCTCGTCGTCGTGGACTCGCGGGCCGCCCGCGAGCTCGAGCCCGACGCCCGCGCGCTGCTCGACCCCGACGAGGCGGCCTGGCTCGACGAGCAGCTGCGCGGCGGCGTCGACCACCTGCTCATCGGCACCTCGCTGCCCTTCATGCTCGCCCGCGGGCTGCACCACCTCGAGGCCTTCAGCGAGGCTCTCGCCGACGGCGCGTGGGGTGAGCGCGGCGGTCGCGCGGGGGAGTGGCTGCGCCAGCTCGTGGACCTCGAGCACTGGGGTGCCTTCCAGAAGAGCTTCCAGGAGGTGGCACACCAGGTGATGGAGGTGGCCGCCGGGGAGCGCGGACCCGCCCCGTCGACGGTGACCTTCCTGTCCGGCGACGTGCACCACAGCTACGTCAGCGAGGCCAAGCCATTGCGGCACGGTCCGCCGATGCGCTCCACGATCCTCCAGGCGGTCTGCTCACCCATCCGCAACCCGCTGTCGCGCAACATGCGCTTCGCCACCGCGGTGCTCTCCTACGGCGTCGCCGGACCGGTGGGCCGGCTGGCCTCGAAGTCGGCGCGGGTGCCGGACGCACCACTCACCTGGCGCTACGCCGAGGGGCCGTGGTTCGACAACAACCTGGCGTGCCTCCAGCTGAACGGTCCCAGCCTGCGCATGTGGTGGGTCACCGGCGAGGTGATCGACGACCACGAGCGTCCCCGGCTGGCCAAGGTGGCGAGCTACGCCCTCGACGAGCAGGGACGCCCGCCCGCCCACGAGCGGGTGCACCAGCGGCTCCGGCGCGGGATGAAGCGCCGGCTGCACGCGAAGGTCGTCGACCGGGTCAAGCAGCGCTGACCCGGCGCCCTGGACTGCGCCCGTCAGACAGTGCTGAGGAGCCGGTCGCGGCCCTCGGCGCAGCTGCACGTGTCCGAGCACGGCAGGTAGGTGTGGCGTCCGTGCCCGCACCCCGTGCAGGGCAGGTCGTGCGACAGGTGGTCCGTGGTGGTCTGGACGGTGTCCCACATGGTCTGGCTCCTTCCCGCTTCCGGGTGGCGGGGACATCGGTTGCCCCTCGTCCTTGTGACGTCGAGAGTGACACCGGATGACGCCGTTCGGGGCCCAACACCCGCCGGTTTACCCGATCTGGCACCCGAATGACCCGATCGGGCCATGCCCGCGTGGTCCGGCCGCGCGCGAGGTCAGCGGTCCACGCGCCCTAGGATCACGCCATGGGTGGGGTCCACGAGCTGACGCGGCAGCAGGCTCGGCGCGTCGCCGTGCGCGCCCAGCTGCTCGACGCGCACCGGCCGGTCGACGTCCTCGACACGATCCGGCACCTCGGGTTCCTGCAGGTGGACCTCACCTCGGTCGTCGCCCAGCACGCCGACCTCGCGCTGTGGACCCGGCTCGGCGGGTCCTACGACCCCGACGCCCTCGCCGAGCTCGTCGGCAACGGCGCCGTGGTCGAGGTGCAGGGCCTCCTCCGCCCGGGGGAGGACGTCGCGCTCCTGCGCGCCGACATGGACGCCTGGCCGGGGGAGCCGCCGGTCAAGCCGTGGCAGGACGACCTCGCGGACTGGGTCGCCGCCAACGACGGGTGCCGACGCGACGTGCTGGCGTACCTGAGAGCAGAGGGTCCGACGCCCGCGCGCGACCTGCCCGACACCTGCGAGGTGCCGTGGCGCTCGACCGGCTGGACGGACAACAAGAACGTCATGAAGCTGCTGGAGTGCCTCGAGGCGCGCGGCGAGGTCGCGGTCGCCTCCCGCGAGGGCCGTGAGCGCCGGTGGGACCTCGCCGAGCGGGTGCATCCCGGCGACCCGACCGTGCCCGCCGAGGAGGCCCACCGCACGCTCGCCGCACGACGGCTCCGGGCGCTCGGGCTGGCCCGTCCGCGGGCGCTGGAGGCCTGGCACGAGCCGTACGCCGTCCGCGACGTCGGCGAGGCCGCGCGCGTCGAGGGCACCCGCGGCCAGTGGCGGGTCGAGCCCGCGCTCCTCGACGACGCCGACTGCGACGGCTTCGAGGGGCGTACGGCGATCCTCTCGCCCCTCGACCGGCTGGTCTTCGACCGCAAGCGGATGGCTGACCTCTTCGGCTTCGACTACCAGCTCGAGATGTACAAGCCGGTCGAGTCACGGCGCTGGGGCTACTGGGCCATGCCGGTCCTCGACGGCGACGAGCTGGTCGGCAAGGTCGACGCGACCGCCGACCGCGAGGCGGGCGTGCTCGTCGTGGACGCGGTGCACGAGGACGACGACTGGTCGACCGCTCGCCGGAGGCGCGTCGACACCGAGCTGGCGGCACTGGGGGAGTGGCTCGGGCTCCAGGTCGTCCGGACCTGACCCAGGACCGTCAGGCGCCGAGCCCCAGCGCGGCGGCGAGGCCTTCCGGGTCCGCGACCGAGAGCGTCGCACCGGGGTGCGCGATCGAGGCGGTCGGGTCGATCGACGCCACCGGCTCGTGGAAGGACAGGCACAGCGCGCGGTCGCCGTTGGTGGTCATCGAGATCCCGCGGTCGCTGAGCGACAGGTGCGGGGGACCGGCGGTCTTGACCCAGGAGAACCCGCCGGTGACGTCGGCGGAGGCGATGTTGCTGCGCGGCGTGACCAGGCGCCACGGGCCGTAGCGGACGTAGAGCCACTCGGGACCGACCTCCACGGTCGTCGACCGCGGCGAGATGCCGAAGGCGCGCCCGGCGACGGCGTACGACGGCGCGAACGCGAAGTCGAAGGTCCGGACGACCTCGGCAGGATCGCCGTCACTGCCGCCGGGAGACCCGGCCACCAGTCGGCGCAGGGCCATCGCGGCGGGGACGCGGTAGGGCTGCGCCACGGCAGCCGACCGGCCCGGGACCCGCAGCACGGCGCGTGAGCCGTCGGGGGCTAGGAGGACGTGGTGGTCCATGCCCACCTGGACGGGCCCGCGTCCGACGTGCCAGGACCACGAGCGCTCGGCGTGGTCGACGTGGGTGACCGTGAAGTCGACCGTCACCCCGGCGGGGCCGTGCACGCGCCCGGTGGTGCCGGTCGTCAGGACGGTGTCGGAGGCCTCGACCGAGCTGATCTGGGGAGCCCACGTCGGCCACAGCTCGGGCGTGGTGAAGAGCCGCCACGCCTCGCCGGCGCCGGCAGGTCCGTGCGCGTCGACCAGCACGGGATCAGAGGCTGACGGTGTCGTTGTCACCCATGTCGGGCGTGTGCCGGCCGACGAGGCCCCTGGCGAGCTCGACGGCGGCCTTCACCTTGCCCGGGGACTCCCAGTACTCCGCGGTGGCACCGTCGATCTCGAGGAGCACGTTGGAGGCGTCCTCGGGTCCGCCCGACATGAAGGCGCCGGCTGAGGCGTCCCACAGCTCCTGCAGCTTCGCCCGGTCCTCGCTGACGCGCGCGGTGCCCGAGAGCGAGACCCAGCCGGCGTCGCTGGAGTAGGACACGTTGACGCGGGGGTCGGCCTCGATGGCGCGCACCTTGTCGGTGTCGCGCTCGGTGAGGAACCAGGTGGTCCCGGGCTGCTCGAAGTCCTGGGTCCCCATCGGCGTGGACACGAGCGCGCCCTCGGGGCTCACGTAGGTCAGCACCGCGATGCGGGTGTCCTCCATGATCCGGGCGACGGTCTCGAGCTGGTCGTCGTGTGAGGTCATGCCACGACCATGGCACGCCGCCCCCACTCCGAGCCTCATCCCGCGGGGCGTGCACTGTCACGTCGCTGCCGCCCGGGACGTCGTACTGGCAGGATGACCGGCAGCCGTCGGGCGGGAGGCCGCGGCGCGCAGACAGGGGAGAACACCACGCATGAGCACCACGCACCCGGCCGACGACCACGACCTGATCCGGGTCGAGGGAGCGCGCGAGAACAACCTCAAGGACGTCACCGTCGAGCTGCCGAAGCGGCGCCTGACGGTCTTCACCGGCGTATCCGGGTCGGGCAAGAGCTCGCTGGTCTTCGCCACGATCGCGGCCGAGTCGCAGCGGATGATCAACGAGACCTACAGCGCCTTCGTCCAGGGCTTCATGCCGTCGCTGGCCCGTCCCGACGTCGACCACCTCGAAGGCCTGACCACTGCGATCATCGTCGACCAGGAGCGGATGGGAGCCAACCCGCGCTCGACCGTCGGCACGGCCACCGACGCCAACGCGATGCTGCGGATCCTCTTCAGCCGCCTCGGTGACCCCTACGTCGGGCCGCCGACGGCGTACTCCTTCAACGTCCCCACCCGCAAGGCCAGCGGGATGATGACCACGGAGAAGGGCGGTCGCACCGAGCGCAAGGTCGCCAAGCAGGAGGTCTACCTCGGCGGCATGTGCCCGCGCTGCGAGGGCATGGGCAAGGTGAACGACATCGACCTGACCGCGCTCTACGACGCCGACAAGTCGCTCGCCGACGGGGCGCTCACCGTGCCCGGCTACTCCATGGACGGGTGGTACGGCCGGCTCTTCGAGGGCATGGGCCTGCCGATGGACAAGCCGATCCGGTCCTTCACCAAGAAGCAGCTCGAGACGATGCTGTGGTCGGAGCCGACCAAGATCAAGGTCGAGGGCGTCAACCTCACCTTCAACGGCATCATCCCGCAGATCCAGAAGTCGATGCTGTCCAAGGACCCCGAGGCGATGCAGCCGCACGTACGCCGCTTCGTGGACCGCGCGGTGACCTTCCAGACCTGTCCGGACTGCGAGGGCACGCGCCTCACGCCCGAGGCGCGGCGCTCGAAGATCGGGGGGAAGTCGATCGCCGACCTCTGCGAGATGCAGATCAGCGACCTCGCCGAGTGGGTCAGGGCGCTCGACGAGCCGTCGGTCGCACCGCTGCTGAAGGGCCTGCAGCACCTGCTCGACTCGTTCTCCGAGATCGGCCTGGGCTACCTCTCGCTCGACCGCCCGGCGGGCACGCTGTCGGGGGGTGAGGCGCAGCGCACGAAGATGATCCGCCACCTCGGCTCCTCGCTCACCGACGTCACCTACGTCTTCGACGAGCCCACCATCGGCCTGCACCCGCACGACATCGAGCGGATGAACCACCTCCTGCTGCAGCTGCGCGACAAGGGCAACACCGTGCTGGTGGTGGAGCACAAGCCCGAGACCATCTCCATCGCCGACCACGTCGTCGACATCGGGCCGGCCGCGGGCGCCGCGGGCGGGACCATCTGCTTCGAGGGCGACGTGGACGGACTTCGCGCCAGCGACACCGTCACCGGCCGGCACCTCGACGACCGGGCCCGGCTCAAGGACACGGTGCGGCCCGCGACCGGCGCGATGGAGGTCCGCGGAGCCTCGACGCACAACCTCCGCGACCTCGACGTCGACGTGCCGCTGGGCGTCCTGACGGTCGTCACCGGGGTCGCCGGATCCGGCAAGAGCTCGCTGATCCACGGCTCGCTGGCCGGCCGCGACGAGGTCATCGTGATCGACCAGGGCGCCATCAAGGGCTCGCGGCGCAGCAACCCGGCGACGTACACAGGTCTTCTCGAGCCCATCCGCAAGGCCTTCGCCAAGGCCAACGGCGTGAAGCCGGCGCTCTTCAGCGCGAACTCCGAGGGGGCGTGCCCGACCTGCAACGGCGCCGGCGTCATCTTCACCGAGCTCGGCCCGATGGCGACCGTCGAGTCGCCGTGCGAGGAGTGCGAGGGCCGTCGGTTCAAGGCCGAGGTGCTCGAGCACACGCTCGGCGGCAAGGACATCGCCGAGGTGCACGAGATGTCCGTGGTCGCCGCGCTGGAGCACTTCAGCGAGGGGGAGGCGAGGATCCCGGCGGCCGTGAAGATCCTCGACCGCCTCGCCGACGTCGGCCTGGGCTACGTCACGCTCGGCCAGCCCCTGACGACGCTGTCGGGCGGCGAGCGCCAGCGGCTCAAGCTCGCCACGCAGATGGGGGAGAAGGGCGACGTCTACATCCTCGACGAGCCCACCACCGGCCTCCACCTCGCCGACGTGGCCAACCTGCTCGGGCTGCTGGACCGCCTCGTGGACTCCGGGAAGTCGGTCATCGTCATCGAGCACCACCAGGCCGTGATGGCGCACGCCGACTGGATCATCGACCTCGGTCCGGGCGCCGGGCACGACGGCGGCACCATCGTCTTCGAGGGACCGCCCGCCGAGATGGTCGCGGCGGCGGAGCCGACGCTGACCGGCCAGCACCTCGCGGCGTACGTCGGCGCCTGAGCCCGCAGTCGGTTCAGGCCTGGCAGACCGGGCACCAGAACAGCCGGCGGGCAGCGATCTGCGCGTCGAGCACCGGGGTCCCGCAGATCCGGCACGGCAGCTCGGCACGCCCGTAGACGTAGTGCGAGTCGACCCGTCGCGGTCGGCCCGCCGGACGCTCGCGGTCCTCCGGCAGCGTCGTCACGATGCGCCCGGCGCGCACGCCGGCGCGCAGGAGCACGACGAGGTCGTCCCAGAGCAGCTGCAGGGTCGCAGCGTCGTGCTCGCGGCCGGGGCGGTAGGGGTCGAGGCGCTGGCGGAAGAGGACCTCGGCGCGGTAGACGTTGCCGACGCCCGCGACGACCGACTGGTCCATCAGCAGCGTGGCGATCGGAGCCCGGCTGCGCAGCACGCGCACAACGAACGCCTCGGCGTCCGGTCGACGACGCAGCGGATCGGGGCCGAGCCGGGCCAGCACCGACGCCCGCTCGGCGTCGGTCATCACCTCGCAGGCGGTCGGTCCGCGCAGCTCCAGCCAGTGCCCGGCACCGACCAGCCGCAGTCGCAGCGCCCCGCGCGGCTCCGGGGCGGGCAGGACGCCGTCGCGGAACTTCCCGTAGAGCCCGAGGTGCACGTGGAGCCAGAGGTCGTCGTAGCGGTGGAACAGGTGCTTGCCCCACGCGTCGGTCGCGTCGAGCAGCCGGCCGTCCAGGAGGCGCGCACCGTCGTCGAAGCGTCCCTGTGGGCTGTCTGCGGCGACGCGCTGGCCGACCAGCAGCCTGGCGTGGCGGCGGGCGAGTCGGTGGATGGTGTGTCCCTCTGGCACTCCGTGATCGTGACCGACGGGTCCAACCGGACGGCTCGCCGGCACCTGCGAGCATGGGGGACATGAGCCCGCACAGCCTCCGCGAGACCATCGCCTCCCGCCCCGTCGTCCTCGACGGAGGGCTCGCGACGCTGCTCGAGCGGCACGGACACGACCTGTCCAGCGACCTGTGGTCCGCACGCCTGCTGCGCGACGACCCGGCCGCGATCGAGGCGGCCCACCGGGAGTTCTTCGCCGCGGGCGCCGAGGTCGCGACGACCGCGTCCTACCAGGTCTCCTTCGAGGGCTTCGGCTCCGCCGGCGCCGATCGTGACGAGGTCGAGACCATCCTGCGCCGCAGCGTCGCCTTGGCTGCCGCCGCCCGCGACGGCGCAGCCCCGCACGGCTGGGTCGCCGCGTCCGTGGGGCCGTACGGCGCCGTGCTCGCAGACGGGTCGGAGTACCGCGGCGACTACGACCTCGACGTCGACGGCCTGCGGGCCTTCCACCGGCCGCGGCTCGACGTGCTCGCCTCGACCGTCGGGCAGGGCGCCGACGTGCTGGCGGTGGAGACCATCCCGTGCCTGGCCGAGGTCGAGGCCGTGCTGGCCGAGCTCGACGGCACCGGCGTCCCGGCGTGGCTGTCCCTGTCGGCCGCGGACGGACGCACCCGGGCGGGGGAGCCGCTCGAGGAGGCATTCGCGATGGCGGCCGACGTGGCCGAGGTGCTGGCGATCGGGGTCAACTGCACGACACCGGCCGACGCCCGCGACGCCGTCCAGCTCGCCGGCCCCTACGGCCCCGTCGTGGTCTACCCGAACTCCGGGCAGTCGTGGAACGCCGAGACCCGCGAGTGGGAGGGGCGCTCGGCCTTCACCGCCCAGGACGTCGACGCGTGGGTGGTCTCGGGCGCCCGGCTCGTCGGCGGCTGCTGCCGCGTCGGGCCCGAGGACGTCACGGCCCTGCGCACGACGCTGGAGGCGTGAGGTGTCCGACCGGTTCGCCGACGCCGTCGCCTCGATGCCCATCCTCGGGGCGATGGGCATCCGTCTCGTCGACGTGGGCCCGGGACGCGCGGTCGCAGACCTGCCGGCCGAGCCCAACGTCAACCACTTCGGCGTCACCTACGCCGGATCGCTGTTCAGCGTCGCGGAGATGCTCGGCGGCGTGCTGAGCCTGGCGACCTTCGACCTCGACGCGGACGGTGAGCTCGCGGGCTTCGTGCCGCTCGTCAAGGAGTCGAGCATCCGCTTCCGGCGGCCCGCGCTGGGCGTCGTACGCGCCTCGACGAGCCTGTCGGACGACGAGGTGGCGCGGGTGCGCCGCGACGCGCTCGCGACCGGCAAGGGGGAGTTCGTGCTGGAGGCGACGATCACCGATGCACAGGGCGAGGTCGTCGCCACGACCCTCGGGACCTACCAGCTGCGGCGCTTCTGATGGTGGGCACCTGATGCGGCGTTGCCGGTTGCACGTCATGGGCGCCAGCGGGTCGGGCACGACGACGCTGGCGCGCACGCTCGCGTCGTGGTGGTCGGTCCCGCACGCGGACGCCGACGACTACTTCTGGGTGCCCACCGACCCGCCGTACGCCGAGAAGCGGCCGGAGGCTGACCGGATCGCCCTCATGCGGCAGGTGTTCGTGCCGCGCGAGGCGTGGGTGCTGTCGGGCTCGATGCTGGGCTGGGGCGAGGAGGTCGTCGCCGAGTGCGACGCGGTGGTCTTCCTGCGGCTCGACCCGGCCGAGCGGATGCGCCGGCTGCACGCCCGCGAGGAGTTGCGCCGGGAGGGACGCACCGTCGACCCGGACGCCTGGGAGGAGTTCCTCACCTGGGCGAGCGGCTACGACGACCCGGAGTTCACCGGCCGGAGCCTCTGGGCGCACGAGGCGTGGCTGGCCGAGGCGGGACGACCGGTGCTGACGCTCGACAGCGCCGCACCTCCGGACGAGCTGCGCGACGCGGTGCTGGCCTGGGAGCCGCGCTAGCGCGGCACACTCAGCCGACAGGGGTCCTGCCGGAGCACGAGGCGATCCCGAGCCATGTGTGCCGGTTGCCCCACCAGCACCAGCCGACCTTGGGCGCGTCCTTGCGCTCGCGCCCGTCACGACCGGTGCCGTTGCTGATCCACAGTGCCGGCGTGCGGGCGTCGTACGACCCGTTGGCCTTGCGCAGCCGGGACCCGACGGTCATGAAGCACCGGTTGCGCTCGAGCACGTCCGGGTCCTGGAGGACCCAGTGGATGCCCTCGACCAGGGTGAGCGGCGAGCGGCCCGCCGCCAGGATCTCGGGCAGGCACTCCTCGGGGCTCCGGTTCGCGTGCTCGTCGCCGCGGTCGAGGCCTGTCACGACGTACGGCGCGGGAGGCAGGGGAGCGGCGTCGGTGGCGTCGAAGGAGTCCACGTCCGTCATGTCCTCGACCACGAAGCCGGTGCGCCTGCCCCGGGTCATCAGCGGGGCCATCGCGGAGGCCGGCGCCGCGGTGACGAGGAGCCCGGGAGGACTCGTCGCGGCGGCGGCGCGCAGCTGGTCGGCAGTGAGACCGGCGTGCTCGTGCACACCGAGCTGGATCAGTCGGTCGGCCTGGATGGTGGGACTGGGCAGCATGGGTTCCTCTCGACGTACGACGGGCGATTGTCCAACGCACCGTGCGTCGCAGGGGTTCCCGTGGCAGGGTCGTCCGCATGCCGACACCGGCCCGCTTCGTCCTCCACGACCACCGCAAGCCCTCGCCGCACTTCGACCTGCGGCTCGAGGAGGACGGCGTGCTGCGCAGCTGGGCGGTGCCCAAGGGGCTGCCGGACGACCCGGCGCGCGACCGGCTGGCCATCGCCGTCGACGACCACGCGCTCGACCACGTCGACTTCGAGGACGAGCACAAGTCCGTCGCGGACACCGGCGCCTGGGAGGAGCACGACCGTGACGAGCGGCGGCTCGTGTTCTCGCTGCACGGGCGCGACGGCGTACGCCGCTATGCGCTGATCCACACCGGAGGCACGCAGTGGCTGCTGCACCTGACGAAGGATCAGTCCCGCCATGGCCACGAGTCATCGGTGCGCGATGCCTCGTCCCGACTGCGTTCGAGGAACGCCAACGTGCTGCGGCGACTCGGCGAGTGATGCCGCACCTGACGCCGATCGCCGACGGACGGCTGTCGGACGCCAGCGCCATCGCAGAGGTGCTCCAGGGTTAGAGGACGCATGCCTGAGAATTGCTTGTGACGACTGTGCGGTCACCACGGTGCGGGAGACGCACCACGACGACCGCACTTCGCCACCGTGGACAAACTGGCAGGGACGGGAGTCGATGAGCCGGGAGTAGATCGCTCAGCGGACTCGCAAGTAGGGTTTCGGCATGGGACTCTCGGTCTCCCTCGACGATGGGCGCGCTGCCTGCGCGGACTCGATCGACTCGTTCCTACGCGCGGTAGAGACCTTCGGTGAGTACGAGCTCTTGGATGTCTCCCGGTGCCACGGATGGAGTCGGTTGGACGTGGTGACTCATGTCTTGGCCGGATGGCAGGAAATGCTCGGGGGCATGGTCTCGCCCGTCGACGACGAGCCTTCCGTGGACGCCGCGAGCTACTGGTCCGCGTTCGCGACGGAGTACTCGACGGGCGACCCGGTACCTGCGCTGATGTCCCAGCGCCGTCGGACGTCGGTGTACGCACGACCGGCGTCGGCGACCGCGCAGCTGCGCGACGTGGCGGCCGCCGTTCGTCGGGGCGTCGTCTCCCGCGATGAACGTCGGTGCCTGTGGCAGGGCCATGTCTTCGCTGCCGGCGACTTCCTCGCGATCTGGGCGGTCGAAGACGTCGTGCACCACCTCGACCTGCTGTCCGATGAGCCCGCGCCCGCCAATGCCCTCAGGCTGGCCCGGTTGACGATCGAAACCTTGATCGCGCAGCCGCTTCCGGGGGTATCGGACGACAAGGAGGCGGTGCTAATGGGCACCGGACGGTTGCCCCTCCCGGACAGGCTCGGCGCCGTGGCCGATCTGCTTCCGGCTCTCAGCTGACGACCGCGATCGTGCCCTCCTACTTGCGACCTGCTTCGCTCCAAGCCTTCGCGCGCTCCATGATTTCGGCGATGAGTGGAGCTTTGCCCGTCCGGTACCGAGCTCGGTCGCTGTGGTCCGCTGACGCAAGCTCCGTCTTCAACTTTGCGTATCGCGCTGCCTCCTCGGTGTGAGTCCGGAGGTAGTCCCGGAACAGCAGCCAGTCCCTCCAGCCCACGGAGCTGTGCTCGACGACGTGAAGGTGATGGGTCCGGTGCTCCACGCTCGGGAAACAAATTGACCACTTCCGTCGGTCTTCGTCGCCCGGTTCCGGCGCGGGAACCCAGCCGATGCGATCTAGCCCGACGAGGGCCGGCACGAATGCTTGGTAGTCGTCGGTCACGGCGAGCATGTCAATGATCGGCTTGGCCGGTAGCCCGGGAACGGACGTCGATCCGATGTGCTCCACAGGGGCAACCAGCCAGTCACGGAATGCATCCTCGACTGCAGCCTTCTGCGTCTGAAATGCATCTGCCCACCCAGGGTCGTGGGGCTCGATGACGATCAGGTCCTGACGCACAATCCCTGCCTGCTTTCCATTCCGACGGATCGTTTCTGTTTCATGAGATCTGCCTCAGTTCGCGCGTCGCCCCGATGTACTCGGCGTAGGTGCTCGCCGAACCGATCGCGTGGCGCTCGATCGTGGATGGGTGGTAGCCGAGCGCGTCGGCGATTATCGGCACCGGCCCGAGCTTGGTGAGCTCGTGAAGGGTCCCAAGTCGCGCCGCACGCGTGCCGAAGACGGACTTGAGCCTGCTTCGCATGCTGGCGCCGTGGATGTGTCGGCCGGGGGAATAGCCGCGGAACACCCAGTTACTGTTCGGGTGGGACGCGGTCAGGTCGTTGCCGGGCGCGGCAGCGAGTTGGCGCATGGGCTCGTCCAAGGGGGAGGGGAGTGCGAACTCGGTCCTCCCCAGCCTGATGGTGACGAGGTCGTCCGTCACGGTGACGTCGTCCCAGGTCAGTTGGATGACATCTTCGATGTGCTGGCCGAAGACGATGACCAGGATTGCGGCGGCGCGGTCGCGCACGGTGAGCTCGTCGGTGTGCACTACACGCTCGACCGCTGCATCCTGCTCCGACGCGGACAGCTTCGGGCTGGTGCCGCGGCGGTGGCGGGCGATGGTGAGGTCGGGGTCGACGAGCCGGCACTTGATCGCCCACGGGATGAAGCGGTCAACCAGACTGCGGGTGCTCGGCCCGTCCGCCAACCAGGCATCGAGGTGCTCCTGCCGGAGCTCCTCGAGTGCGAAGCCGTGATCGTGGAGCCAGTTCAGGAACTCGATCGCCACGGTGACGGTCTGCTTCGATCGGAGGAACGTGCCGTGCGGCACCGTCTCCATCTGGTTCATCCGCCGCTGCAAGTGCCAGCGGATGTAGCGACGTACGACGTCGCGATGCTCGCCGGTGCTCACCCGCTCGAGTGCACCGGTCGCCCATTGGTTGTAGCGGACTGCGAGCTCGTCGCGCCGCGGCAGGGCGCCGTGCTCGACCAGCAGGCCCCGGATGAAGTTGCGCGTACGGTCCGCTCCCGGCAGTTCGTCGAGCTTCTCGTGGGTGATCGTCGGCGCCATCGCCAGGTCCTTCAGGAAGGCTGTGACGTGACGCTGCCTGATCCAGGTCACTCCGCTGTTGGATCGCTTCATCAACTTCAGCGCTGCGGCCACCGGGACGAGCTCGGCGGCCATCACACCGGTCTCAGGATTGGTGAGAATGCGGTCGACGATCACTGCGAGCTCGCATCTCTGGCACCGACCGCCGCGGTAGAGCTCGTCTTCGGCGCCACAGGTCTTGCAGTCGATGTTCAGCTTGACGCCGGAGCATCGCCGGCAGGCGGGATATCCGTCGATCCGACCGGGGAGGACGCCCTGGTGGCCGCAGGTGCAGGTGCCGCGCGTTCGCTTGGCTCGCTGGTAGCAGTATCCGCAGACCCCGCCGTCTGGCCAGTTCGCGACGCTCTGGTGATGCTCACCGCAGCGGCCGCAAGGGACCGGCCATCGGGTCGCGTCGCCCTGCTTGCGGGGTCTAGCCATCCTCGTCGTCCGGGACGATCCTGACCCGTCGCGCGATCGGGCTGCCCGGCTTCACACCGAGGTCCTCGGGCCGCTTCGGCGCATCCGCAGTCTTCGCTGCACGCATCTCGACGTACGGCTCGAACAGGTCATTGGGTTCGCAGTCGAGGATGTCGCACAAGGCGGCGAACGTGCGCGCAGGGATGCGCTCAGGGGTGCCCGTGACGAGTCGATACACCTGGCTCTCGGACAGATTGACGCCGCGCGACTTCAGCAGCGGCATCAGTTCGGTGCTCTTCCAAAGGTTCCGTTGCGCCATCACGGTCCGCAGGTTCCAGTTGTAGCCGATGCGACGTTGCTCAGCCATCGGGGTTCGCCTCCTCGGGACGCGCGATACGGCGGGCGATCATCTTCTGGATCGTCTTCTGCTTGAAGTCATCACCGACCGATGTGTAGACGCCGGTGACCGCGGCGTGTGCGTGACCGGCCTGGGTCTGCACGAACGCTGGGTCGTAGCCCGCCTCGATCAAGTGGGTGATGTAGGAGTGGCGCAGGCAGTGCAGGCCGAGCTCCTTGGGCAGGCCCACTGCGTCGCGCGCGGCGGCGAACGAGTCCCCAAGGCCGCCCAGCGTGATCCTGTCGGCCCGTTCGCTAGGCCACAGCGCAGCCGAGCGGTCGGCAGTGGCGAAGCGGTCCCGCCCACCTTCGTGGATCCAGAACCGCAGGAGATCCACGACCCACTCGAACTCGGGAACCGTCAGCACGGTGCGACGTCGGGGCCCGGATCCTGCGGTGCCCTTGGCCCATCGGATCGTCACGGCGCCGAACTCGCCGTACGCGGGCACGTGCGGGTTCGGGCCGAAGTCGTGCAGGTCGAGCATCGCCACCTCGCGGCGGCGCAGCCCGTAGGCGTAACAGACCTTGAACGCGATCGAGTCGCGCAACGCTGGGAGCCAGCGCTTGCTTCCGGCGGCGTACTCGCGGTCGACGAGGTCGTCCTGGTAATCGAAGAGCTTCTGCAGCTCCTTCTGCGTGAACGCTCGCCGTCCTGGCGGGACCGCGTCATCGGTCGTGTGGCGCGGGGTGTTCCAGTCGAAGGCGATCTGCGCGGGGACATCGTCGAAGGTCTGCTCACAGAACTCACCCCAGCCGTAGCTCGGCGACGAGACGTAGGCACAGAACATCGCAATCGCGTTGCTGTCCGACCGCAGGGTCGTGAGGCTGATCGGCTTCTCGCCAGAGCGCCGTTCGGCCATGAAGTCGTCCAGGTCGACGGGCCGCCACGTCCACGGGAACGTACCGGCGTACTCCTGGAAACGTGCCAGGAGGCGGCAGCGGCCCTCGATGGTCTGGGTGGTCAGCCCGCGAGCCAGCATCTGTGCTTTCCAGCCGTCGAGCATCGCCTCGAACACGCGTTCGTCGGCGCGGAAGAGGCCGACCTCGGCGTCTCGAAGGACACGAGGGACGAAGCCCGGAACACCCTCCATGACCTACCTCAGTCCGTGGAAACCTGCATCTAATGCAGGAACCCTACGGCGACCTGCGCGGATGCTGCAAGGTTCGGCACGGATCGCCGGCATCCATTCGGCAGCGACGTGCCGCTTGACCTGCAGGAACGTGGACAGACTCGAAGAACGGGAGTAGTTGCATCTGTTGCTACTCCCGTTAGTTTATCGCCGATAACTGACATTATGTCAGATAGTAGTCTGCGTATCGTGTCAGATGAAACAACTGCGCTGGACCGCTCCACTGTCCTGTCTCAGTTGAGTCGGCGCGGTCTCACTGAATCTGGCGCATTCGAAGATTCGTCTCATTGAATCCGGCGCATTGGGTCGGCGTGTCTCACTCAATCTGACGTAGATCGGGTCCACCGTCGATGTATGTCATCGGCTGGCGCGGCGACTGTGGCGGTTGCCCGACGCGATCTGGACGTGCGGCTCACGTTCAGGTCGATGACGCGTGAGTTGGTGACGGCAGACCTGGCTGACGCCTGGCCTGAGCGGTTCGAGTCGCTGCCTCCGGTTCGGACACCTCGGGCCTTCAAGGGCCAGCGCAACTTCGCGGGCTCGTGGTGGTTCGCGACCACGCGGACGCACGTGGCGTTCGAGTCCTGGCTCGAACGTGATCATCTGATGCTCCTTGACTTCGCTCCCGAGGTCGTCGCCGTGGCGGCGCAGCCGTTCACGGCGATGCTGCCGATGTCGTCCGGTCCGGGCAGGCACACACCCGACTTCTTCGTCAGGGCCGTCGACGGCACCGGTGTCGTGATTGACGTCCGTCCCGATGAGCGGGCGGTGAAGGACGCTGAGGTGTTCGACGCGACCGCCGCCGCATGCGCGCAGGTCGGCTGGGGCTACCAGCGGTTGGGCGACATCGCTCCCACCTTGAACGCGAACGTGCGCTGGCTCTCGGGTTACCGACACCCACGCTGCCGCACCAAGGACGTTGCGGACGCTCTCTTGGGCGCCGTCACGAAGTCCGAGCAGACCGTCGGCACCCTGGCTCGGCTTGTCGGGGATCCAGTGGTTGTTCTCCCCTGCCTGTTCCATCTGCTCTGGTCGGGGGAACTCGACGCCGCCCTGCGGACCAGGCGGCTCAGGATGAACTCCCCGGTACGGCGAGCACGCCCGTGACACGGGCCGCGACCGTCCGCGTCGGCGACCGGATCCGCTTCGACGGGCAGGTGTGGGACGTAGGCGGCTTGGACGCCGGCACCGTCTATCTCACCGCTCAGGGCCGCAAGCCGATGGCGCTCACCCTCAACGCGCTCTTCGCTGACCCGACTTTCGGCGGCCAAACCGGGCGACGAGCACGCGGATCGCTGCCACCCACGGCGCTGTTCAACGAACTTCCTCCAGCAGTCCAAGGGCGGGCACGCTGGTGGGAGGAGCACCTCACCGAGGTCATCTACGGTGTCCCCTGCACCGCACCCGACGTGACGCTCCCCCGACCGCCGTTCGACGTCACGACGACAACACTGCGCCAGCGCGAACAGGCAAAGGTCAACGAGCTCGTTGCGATGGGCGAAGAAGTGACGCTGCGCGCGTTGCAGAAGCGCCGCGCCGCCTATGAGACAGACGGCCTGCTCGGCGTGGTGGATCGCCGCGCTGTGCGGACAACTTCAGTCGCCGGTCGCACCGATCCGCGCGTCGTCGAGGCTCTCAAACGCGTGCTTGAACGGAACAGACAACGCTCGTCCGGCACGAGCGACCGGCTGTGGCGCGACATGGTCAACGAACTCGAAACCGAGCACGGCGTCGACGATGTCCAGTTGCCGTCACGCGCCACCTTCCACCGCCTCCTCAAGCGGCTCGCTGAAGGACGCCACGCGACCGGCTCGGCACGGACGCGAAGAACGCTCGCCCAGCAACCGGACGGCCCGTTCGGCGCGGTCTTTCCCGTGCGGCCCGGTGAGTTGATGCAGATCGACTCCACTCCCCTCGACGTCGCTGTGGTCCTCGCCGACGGGATTGTCGGCCGGGTTGAGCTCACGGCGGTGGTCGATGTCGCCACCCGGTCGCTGCCCGCGGCCGTGCTCCGCCCGACCACGAAGGCCGTCGACGCTGCTCTGCTGCTCGCGCGCTGCATGACGCCGGAGCCGATGCGGCCGGGCTGGCCGCAGGCGATCTCGATGGCCTACTCCGCGCTCCCCTACCAGGCGATGCGCTCGGTCGACGACCGGCTCGAAAACGCCGCGGCGAAGCCGGTGATCGTACCCGAGACGATTGTCGTCGACCACGGCAAGGCCTACCTGTCCGACACGTTCCGATCCGCGTGCCGCACGCTGGGGATCAGTCTCCAGCCCGCGCACCCTGACACACCGACCGACAAGCCGGTCGTCGAACGGACGCTACAGTCGGTGGGCACCCTGTTCGCCCAGTACGTCGCCGGCTATCTCGGCTCCTCGGTCGAACGCCGCGGCAAGAACGCCGAACAGGACGCGGTGTTCTCCCTGGTCGAGCTGCAGGACCTGCTCGATGAGTGGATCGTCACCGGGTGGCAGAACCGCCCCCACGAGGGTCTGCGCGATCCCTTCTCCCCCGGCCAGGTCCTCACCCCGAACGAGAAGTACGCGGCCCTGCTCGGCGTCGCCGGTTACGTGCCGGTGCCGCTGTCAGGCGATGACTACATCGAACTTCTGCCGATGAAGCCACGGGCGATCAACTCCTACGGGGTCAAGATCAACCACCGCGTGTACGACGCCGAGGAGCTCAACCCCTACCGCGGCCAGCCCTCCGGAGCCGTTGGCATGAAGGACCTGTGGGAGGTCCACCACGACCCCTACGACGTCACCCGGGTCTGGGTCCGCAACCACCACCAGCCCGACGCCGGCTGGATCACGCTGTGGTGGCGCCAGCTCGCCTCCGCACCCGTCCCGTTCGGTGAGGACGCCTGGACCCACGCCCGCAAGATCATCACCGAACGCGGCCACACCAGCCCCTCCGAAGAGGAGATCGCGCGCCTGGTCGACGACCTCCTCCGCCGCGCCTCCGGCGACCAAGCGGACACTCCTCCGGCGACCGGCAAGCGGGCGAAGACAACGCACCGCGACCGGCGCGTCGCAGCAAAGACCACCGCGAACACCAGCGCTCCAACCCCGCTCCCCAAGGTAGCGCCGCCAGACGCCCCCGAGCCAGCGCCCGGAACGGCCGAGAAAGTTCTTGCTGACGCCGCCCAGGCCGACGACGAGGAACTCGCCGCAGTCATCCCGCTCGGCGTGTACGACCCCCACGAGGAGGCACAACGATGGTGGTGACCACGAACAGCACCGACAGCGACGCCGCCAATGGCAGTGAATGTGCCAGTGACTTCGAGATCGACCTGGTGGACGCCCGGCGTGCGCCGACCACCACGCTGGCCGGCTGGCGCAGCTTCGTCAACGCCGGCCCCAACGACCTCGAACTCCTCCCCGAGGACCGTCACTATGCGCTGTCCGAGCAGCACCGGGCTGCCTACGACGAGCACCGCGTCGCCTACCACTCCGAGCTGATTGTCGTACACACCTCCACGGTCAAGGACGTCATCCACCAAGGCCGGCTGCTCACCCTGCTCAACCAGCGAGAAATCAGCGCCCGTCGGAGCTTGATCGTCTCCGGGCCATGGGCGACCGGGAAGACGACCGCGATCAAGATGCTCGGCAAGACCCATGAGGTCCGCACTCGACTCCGGTTCCCCGACCAGGAGCGGATCCCGGTCGTCTACATCACGACCCCACCCAAAGGATCCCCACGCAAGCTCGCGATCGAGTTCGCCAACTTCCTCGGCATCCCCACCGGCGCGCGGCAGAACCTCTCTACCATCGCCGAGGCCGTCTGCCACGTCCTGACCGAGTGCCGCACCGATCTGGTCATCGTCGACGAGATCCACAACCTCAACCTCGCCACCACCGCCGGCGAGGACATGTCGGACCACCTGAAGTACTTCACCGAACACCTGCCAGCGACCTTCGTCTACGCCGGCATCAACGTCGAATCCTCCGGACTGTTCACCGGGCTCCGCGGCCAGCAAATCTCCGGCCGCTCTGTCCTGACCCGGACGGGCCCGTTCCCGTTCAACGACGAGTGGAAGGCCCTCGTGGCCACCATCGAGTCCGCGCTGCGGCTGCATGAGCACCGGCGGGGCAGCCTGACCGGCCAAGCGAAGTACCTGCACCAGCGCACCAACGGCTCCATCAGCAGCCTTTCCCACCTTGTCCGCCAGGCCGCGATCACCGCCATCCTGTTCGGCACCGAAGCGATCGACCGTGCACTGCTCGACGCCACCGTGATCGACCACGCAGCCGAACTGGCCGCACCCGAACCCCGCCGCCACACGGCCCGCCATGCCTAGCACCGGCCTCCTGACGAGCCCCGTCCTGACCCGGCCGCGTCGACGTCTACCGCGCCCGGTCCCGCCCTTCTCCCACGAGACCCTCGCCTCGTATCTACGGCGGCTCCAGATCGCCAACGGCCTGCCCGCCGACCGGACCGGAGCCAACCTCGGTATCAAGCCCGGCGACGACATAGCAGTGATCCTCGGTGCACTCACCGGCCGCCCGGCGGACGCCTTGAGGTTCGCGCTGCCGCAACTCCGCACCGACGATCGACGCATTGCTCCGCTCCTTCGAGGGGAGCCGACCCATACCCACAGCGCCTGCCAGCTGTGCTGTCGACGCGCCGGGATCGCCCAGGACGTGCGGCGTTGGGTCACCCACGACGAGGTCATCTGCCTCCACCACCGACACTGGCTTGGAAGCCCTCTCGACGAAGCAACCCAGCAGCTCGACCTCGCTGGCCATCCGGACGTCCTTGCCGCTTGGCGGCGACACCGCAACCTCATCACCCGCCGCGGCCGCACGGCCGTCCACGACGTCTATGAGACCTCCGCACGCATCGTCTCCGACTGGCACCACCAGAACCGGTCACTCCCCGCCGTGACCGCCCGACTCGACAGCCTCCGAGCAGGACGACCCTGCACCTACCTCGATCCGCTCGTACACGCCGCCCGCTACCCCACTGCCGTCGCGTTGACCGCCCTGCTGACCTCACCACACTGGCGACACCTCGCCTTCAACGCAGACGACACCCGCGTCCGACACTTCCTCCAACGCGTCGCCGACACAGTCACCAACGGCTACTACCCCACCGGCGGCCAAGACCCCCTCCGTCACCACCTCAACAACGGAGTCCCCGCCCAGCGGGTGCTACCCCGGCCCGGCGCACCCCTGGCCCAGAGTGCCAGTACCTGACCCACGCCGTCCGGCATCTTCCGATGGCCCTCGAAGGCGGGAACCGCGTGGCGACATTGCACGTCGAAGTTGCAGTTCGGTCATAGCGCAATTGCCCGTGAGGTGCTTACACTCATAAGCACTTCTCGGGCAAGCTTCCCGCGTCCGAGGTGCGGTGGAGGCCTCGGCGAAGCTCCCACCGGCTGAAACGATCGGACCGCCGTCCGCTTACCAGCTCCCTTTCGGCTCCTTGCAACCATCGTACAGAGGAAGACTGATGAAGAGACGAGCGATGCGACTCATGGCCACCGCACTGGTTGCCGGCACCGCGTTGGCGCCGCTTGCTGCGGCTGCGCCGGCTCAGGCCTACTGCGGCAGCAACTACACCTGGGCCGGTAGCAACCTGTACATGAAGATCGGGTCGAACGTACCGTCGGGATGGAACAATGCCATAGTGGCCTCGGCTGGACAGTGGAGTAACATTTCGGGCGCCAGTTGGGCGATCCTAATTACGAGTGCGGCGGAAAGCATGACACTCAGGTATGCCACACCGGCGGGTGGGTTCGGCGGTGCGCCGGGTGTGACGACTCTGGCGATCTCCGGAAACACGGTCGTTAGCGGTGATGTGTACTTGAATCCGAACTGGTCATGGAACCTGAACGGCAATCTCAATCAGGCGAATCGGGTAGCCGATGTCCGAACCATCACGGTCCATGAGCTTGGCCACGAACTGGTTCTTGAACACCCCAATCAGTGCGGCCCGATGTCCTCCGCAGAAATCGCGGCCGCCATGAACCCCAATTATGTTCAGAAGTGGAATGTTAACAGCGACGACAGGGCCGGCGCGGCCTTCATGAAGTGAGGATTGACTTATGAACGGTACTAGGACCCGTCAGGCTCTAGTTACAATCGTCGCGACTCTCGCTCTTGGGGCAACTGGCTGCAGCCAAGCTGAGACCAAACGAGAGACGGTTGGCGAAGCAAAGGCGGAAAAGCCGACCACGGGTCCCAGTCCTGCGACTGTGACTCGAGTCTCGGGTTACCCTCTCGATCGGTCGCTTGCGGGACTCGTCACTATGCCTGACGTCGACACCATCGTGGTCGTTAAGGCAACCAAACTCGGGGCCCCTCAGTTCATCGGCAGCATCGGACCTGACGGTTCGGAGTCGGCGGACGAGTTTATCGTTACGCCGATTGATGCGACTGTCGATTCGGTTCACCGCGGAAACGCGGTGGTGAAGGACCCAATCAGACTGATTGTTGGCGGCGGGAAGATCGGTGACGTGGAATTCATTGCCGGCCCCGAGGTTGCTCCTCAGCGCAAGGATATCGCCCAGTATTCGAGACTACTAGTGGCCGGAAAGACCGTCACCTTGGACGGACTTGGTCAGGTTCTTGACGCGTACTTCGTATACGGAGTGAACGGTGAGGGGCAGGTCAAGAGTCTGATGGAGTCCGCGAGCGGCGGCGTGGTGAACTTCTCGCTTAGCGAGTTGCAGGCTCAACTCGGTTCTTGATCGCCCTCGTTCAAAGGACTCTTCAGACCCCAACCGCACTCTGGATTGTCACGAGCCTGATTGACTCGGCTTGCTCCCCCTCGGATCAGCACACACCCGTACGCTGGGCCGATCCCGCTCACGTAGTGCACAAGGCGGTTACTCTTTGCATGCGCGTCGCGCAGGTCGCAACTGCTTCAGAGCCATTTGGTTCCAGGACGCGGTCCAGGTCGACTTGAGGAGTTGCGCCAACTTCAGTGAGAGGCGGGCTGACCACCAGTCTCGCTGAAGTTGACGCATCCCGCGCTGTTGAACGTTCCGTGCGTCGGATCGGATGAGACGGGACATCCACTGCCCCGCCTGCAACGACCAAAATGCTCGTGACCTGCGAAAACACTGCAGAACCAGACCTCCTTACGGACGTTGGCGGGGCACTCGTGTGGTCGAAGCCGTCGCCCTACTGGCCGAGCGACACGCCGTTGACCTGCGCAGACATAAAGCCGGTCTCATCAGATGCATCATTGACTCACTGGATGTAACGGGAGATTTGGGAGTGCTCGATGCAGATTGACGACTCAGGGCGGGTCCAGCTGGTCCAGTCGACGCCAGTCCTCCGACCCGACGAGCAAGTGCTCCAGATGATGCTCGACGGCTGGCGCAACCAGCAGCTGTCCCGCAACCTCTGAAGTCACCCGCGGAGTTGGCGACACAGCTTCCGCCCCAGGCCGACGGCGTTGTCGCCGTCGGCCTGGCTGCTGTCACACACACATACGGGTCAGTGAAGGCGCTGCAGGACGTGACGCTCGACCTAGAACCGGGCACAACGGTGCTCCTCGGTCGTAACGGTGCGGGGAAGTCAACGCTTTGTCGCATGCTTACCGGAATCGAGCGCCCCGATGACGGCAAGCTCGTCCGCAATGGACGAGAGCTGACTCGTGCCGAGGATTGGCGCGCCCACCATGCCGACACCGGTTGGCTGCCCCAGCATCTAGCCGCGCCGCTGTCGATGAGAGTCGAGCACTACTTGCGATACGCGTCTTGGCTAAAGCGCGTGACGCCGACCGACGTCGAGATGCGAGTCGATGAATCGCTACGCCGGACTGATCTTGCCGACCAACGTGCACGGCGCCTCGGTCAACTATCTGGCGGGATGTTGCGTCGCGCAGGCATCGCGCAAGCGGTCGTGCACGAGCCTCGCCTGCTCGTGCTGGACGAACCCACCGTGGGACTCGATCCTGAGCAA
This sequence comes from Nocardioides lacusdianchii, assembly GCF_020102855.1. GTDB lineage: Bacteria > Actinomycetota > Actinomycetes > Propionibacteriales > Nocardioidaceae > Nocardioides > Nocardioides lacusdianchii. Next base: position 13,343 of record NZ_JADHZD010000002.1, on the reverse strand, counting down.
CGAGCTAGATTTCACGACATCGTGCGCACCTTGGCAGCAGATCGCATCGTGTTCATATCGACCCATCTGCTTGAGGATGTCGAGGCGTTCCCAGGTCGGGTCGTCGTGCTCAACAACGGCACGGTGTGTTACGACGCCACCACAGAGGAGCTTGCCGACCGGGGCCGTCGCGTCCGCCGCGAGGGCGCTGATGCGAGTAGGTCCGAGCAGGGTGCGGGCTCCGGGTATGACGGCTCGCCTCACCTAGACCTGCGTGCCGGCTTCTTGGACGTGCTGGCTGCGTCCGACCGCCGTTTGAACGCCACACATCCACGTCAAGAAGGAGACCGGCCAGGCGAGGACTCGAGCCGCACTTTTGGGCAGCCTGATGCCTAGGCCGCTGTTCCTCGAGATACCGCCTCGACTAGGATTGATAGGCGCCTTAGGTGTTGCCCTCTGTCTGCCCATCGCGTACGTAGGCCGATGGGATCAATGGTTAGGTCTGTGGACCGAAACCCAGAAGCACACCGGCACTGCCTTCATCTTCGCCTTGCCCGCGGCTGCGGCGGTCGGGGCGTTCCTAGGCGCAACCACGGCCCGCAACGGCATGGATTCCATGCGCCAGGCAGCCGGACGCAACGCGTTGCAGGTTCAAGCACGCGCCGTGCTTGAACCTGCTGCCTGGACCACCGTCGGTTATCTGCTCGGCGCAACGCCGGGCCTGGTTGCAACTTCCTTCAGCGCCGAGTATGGCCGACCCGCATTGTTGCCCGTGCTCGCTCAAGTCGCCTGCATATGCGCCGTGACCATCATTGGTCAGGTCGCTGGTTCGAGACTGCCTTGGTACCTAGGTGCCCCAATCTGCGCCTTGGCCGTTTACCTCCTGCTCGGATTCCTTTCTTTCAACGCCGACTCCATTCTTCTGGCGATGACTCCCATCGACGAAAGGCGAGTGACGTTCCAACCCGTGCTTGCATGGGTACTGGGACTGCAAACAGTGTTCTGGCTGACAGTCGCACTGCATGTCTTGATGCGAAGGGTAGGCGCGAAAAGAGTCTCTTCGGCTGCCCTCATCGCTGCGGGACTGGTAGCAACGCCACTCTTGGCCATCACACCAGAGACCAGAGGGGTGGACCTTGCCGCAACAGAACTGCGCTGCGAGGTGACGTCGGGTGCGCCGGCAGGGGAAACCGACTCCCCGGCAGGCACCAAGTCTTTGGCGTCGTCCTTGTGTTTGCCCCGCGGAAAGGAGATCGTACGTAAACAACTTGGCCCTGAACTTCACCTCGCGACAAACCTTCTCGCCGGCCTGCTGCCAAAAGTGACCTACGTTGACGACGAGGCGGCAGGCATCTCCGCAGAGGTCAACCGGGACATAGAAGAAATCACTTCACGAGAAGAAGCTCTGGACGCCGACGTTGTTTCCTTGTCACAAGCCAGCGACATCAGCGCCTACGCCTACCTTGACACCGATCAAGTCCACTACGGCCTTGTGGCCTACTTCATCCCACGGGTGGCGTCCACCGCGTCCGGCGATGGAGCGGAGAGGGGTTCAGAAGTAGCCGACTTGCGCCCCCTGGCCTCGCCGACTGACGTCCTCTGGCGTTGGTACCTCACCGAGGCCGGCGCCAAGACTGACGGGTCCGGCCCATTCGGTGGCCCAACTCTCGACCCGCGGTTTCTCAACTACGACAGCCACGAGTCTGATCTCGCGTTCTTTTCCGACCTTGACGCGGACGCACGCGCGGACTGGTTCCATGAGCACGCGGACCAGATCCGGACCGGATCGCTCACTTGGGAGGCTTTCGAACACTGATGAGGACCGCACGGCACGACCGGGTCCCCACGACGGCGCCCCGGCGTCACTACAGAATGGTCAGCGCATGGGCCGCAGCTCACGCACTGACATGGCGCTGGTGCGGTGCGGTGCTGGTGGCTTGGGCGGCTGTGAGCCTATTTGCCGCCATCACCGTTCCAATCAAGTACCCCTACGAAGCGTTGGGAACCGTTGTCGACTCGGGCGTTATCGCAGGCATCGTGATACCCGTCATAGTTAGCTGCACGGTCTTGTATGAGGGTCCACGAGACCTGATTGGATCGGCCGCGCGCAGGCTGATCGTTCCCCGGATTGCGCTGGTTTCGGGCATCTACGTCCTTACATCCGCTGCTGCGGTGGTCACCGCCGTCATCGCATCTCTGCCGGTGGTCATCGTGACGGTCGACGCCATGTTGTTCGTGGCCCTCTGCGCTCTGGGCGTCAGCCTGCTCGGTGTGGGGCTGGGCTGGCTCTTGCCAGTTGTCTTCGCCTTCGTCTTCAGCGCTCCCGGTCTTGTCCCCTGGGAATACAACGTCATCTACCAGCGAGACGTGTCCAATGCGTACCTTGCGCTCGTAGCAGGCGCGCTCATCGCAGGAATGGGCGCCTACGCCTCGCAAGGCTCCCGAGATCGAATGGTCGACCGGTCGGTGCAGGGCTGACATCGTCGGTTTCCCGCCAAGAGAATCCGCGAGCCGCTCTAACAGCCGTGTTGGCTCTCAGAGATGGCTGCCCATGGCCGCAGACGCGTCCGTCCGATCAGAGCCGCCAGCCCCGTGATTGAAGGTCGATGCGACGAAACTTGATACGCAGGGTGTCCAGTAGTGCAGTTCCCGGTCCGATCGCGCTGCTCCGCATGGGGTCTGTCCCCCATCTTCGGCGTGCGAGCGCCTGCGTGTTCGTGGTGCGTGTTCGAACGCCGCTACGTTTGGTGCTGCCGGTGACATCCGCCCGGCACGACCACAACGGACCACGAGGACCACCGCCGTGCTGCTGCTGATCGCTGCCCTGCTCGCGGTCGCCGCGCTGTCACCGTGGCTCGTCCTGCGCTCCGGGCGCCGCATGCTGGGCGTCCTGGCCCTCGTGCCGGCGGCCGGCACCATCTGGATCGCGGCCCAGGGGCCGGCGATCAGCGCCGGCGAGGCGCTGGTCGAGGTCCATCCCTGGGTGCCGAGTCTCGGCATGGACCTCGCGTTCGCGATGGGAACCCTGCAGTGGGTGATGTCGCTCGTCGTCCTCGGCGTCGGGGCGTTGGTGCTTGCCTACTGTGCGTCGTACTTCCGGGACGACGACGTCGGGGTCCCCCGGTTCGCCGGTGTCCTTGTGGCGTTCATCGCCTCGATGCTCGGGCTGGTCCTGGCCGACGACCTGCTGCTGCTCTACGTCTTCTGGGAGCTCACGACCGTCTTCTCGTTCCTGTTGATCGGGCACGATCCCGACCGCCGGGCCAGCCGTCGGGCAGCGATCCAGGCGCTCGTGGTCACGACGTTCGGCGGACTCGTCCTGCTCGTCGGCGCGATCCTGCTCGGCGAGACGGCAGGCACCTACCGGATCTCGGACATCCTGGCCGATCCCCCGGCCGGCGCCGCGGTGACCGTCGGGGTGCACCTGCTCCTCGTCGGTGCGATCAGCAAGTCGGCCCTCGTCCCCTTCCACTTCTGGCTGCCCTCGGCGATGGCGGCACCGACCCCGGTGAGCGCCTACCTGCACGCCGCGGCGATGGTGAAGGCCGGCGTCTACCTGGTCGCGCTGCTGGCGCCCGCGTTTGCCGGGGTGGCCGGCTGGCGGACGGCGCTCCTCGGCCTCGGCCTCGCCACGATGGTCGTGGGCGGCATACGCGCCCTGCGCCAGCACGACCTCAAGCTCCTGCTCGCCTACGGCACGGTCAGCCAGCTCGGCTTCCTCGTGCTGGTCCTGGGCATCGGCACCCGCAGTGCGATGCTGGCCGGGCTCGCCCTGCTGCTAGCCCACGCCCTGTTCAAGGCGACCTTGTTCCTCGTCGTCGGCATCGTTGACCACGCCACGGGCACCCGTGACATGCGACAGCTGACGGGGCTGGGCCGGAGGCTGCCGCTGCTCACGGTGACCGCGACGCTCGCAGCGGGCTCCATGGCCGGGCTTCCCCCGTTACTAGGCTACGTAGCCAAGGAAAGCGTGCTGGTGGCCCTCGTAGACGTGGCGCGCGAGGGTGACGGCACGGGCATCGCCGCAACCACTGGGTGGCTGCTGGTGGCCGGTGTCGTGGCGGGGTCGGTGCTCACCGCCGCCTACTCGGCACGATTCGTGTGGGGAGCGTTCGGCACCCGCGAGGTGGACGAGCCCCTCACGGTCCGCTCCCCATCGCTCCCCTTCGTCGCCGTCCCCGTGGCCCTGGCGGCTCTCTCCCTGGCACTCGGGATGTTCGGCGGACCGCTGACCCGCGTGCTCGAGCGTCCGGCGTTCGCCTTCCCCGCCGGTACGCACGAGCCCGAGCTCACGCTGTGGCACGGCGTCGGGCTCCCGCTGCTGCTCACGGTCGTCACTCTCGCCCTCGGCATGGCGCTCTTCGTGGCGCGCGAACCCGTCGCCCGGGTGCAGGCGGCCCTCGCGCACGACTGGAGCCTCGAGCGGGCCTACCGCGGCGGGATGCGACTGCTCGACCGCACCGCGGTGGAGGTCACCGGTGTCGTCCAGCGAGGCTCCGCCGCGGCGTACCTCGCCATCATCCTCCTCGTGGTGGTGATCCTCCCCGGCGCGGCGCTGGTGCAGGGCCTCGACGACATCAAGGTGAAGGCGTGGGACACGCCCGCGCAAGGTGTCGTCGGCGTGGTCATCGTGGTCGCGGCCCTGATGACCGCCCGCTCGCGCCGCCGCATCCGGGCGGTCCTGCTCGTGGGAGTCACCGGCTACGGCACAGCGGTGCTCTTCGTGCTGCAGGGCGCGCCCGACCTCGCCCTGACCCAGGCGCTGGTCGAGACCCTCACCGTCGTCGTCTTCGTGCTCGCCCTGCGCCGGCTCCCGGAGTACTTCACCGACCGACCGCTCAGCCGGCAGCGCTACCTGCGTGCCGCGCTCGGCCTGGCCGTCGCGGTCGTGACGGCGGGGTTCCTGCTGGTGGCCGGGGCGGCTCGCACCAGACCGCCGGTGTCAGTGGCCCTGCCGCAGGAGGCGCTCGACTTCGGCGGTGGCGGCAACATCGTCAACGTCGTCCTCGTCGACACTCGCGCGTGGGACACCCTCGGCGAGCTCGCGGTCCTCGTGGCAGCAGCGACAGGCGTGGCGAGCTTGGTGTACGTCAACGCGCGGGGTGCCGACATCCGCCGGGTGCACGAGATCCCCTACCCGTCGGGGGTGAAGAAGGTCGCGACCCAGCCTGGTCGTCGAGCCTGGCTGCCGGGGTCGCGCACGCTGCCGCCGGAGAAGCGCTCGATCATCTTCGAGGTGATCGTCCGGCTCGTCTTCCACACGCTGGTCGTCATCTCCATCTACCTGCTGCTCGCCGGGCACAACCTGCCCGGCGGCGGTTTTGCCGCCGGCATGACTACCGGGCTGGCGCTCGTGGTCCGCTACCTCGCCGGGGGTCGCTACGAGCTCGACGAGGCTGCTCCCGTGGACGCCGGACGCTTGATCGGTGCGGGGCTCGCGGTCGCGGCGCTGGCCGCCCTGCTCCCCCTCGCCTTCGGTGGTGTGGTGCTTCAGTCGGCCGTCGTCGACGTGCAGGTCCCGCTCCTGGGCGAGTTGCACCTCGTCTCGTCCGTGCTGTTCGACGTCGGCGTCTACCTCGTCGTGGTGGGACTCGTCCTCGACCTCCTACGCGCCCTGGGCTCCCACATCGACCGCGACATCCAGCGCGACCTGCGGCGCGCGCAGGCGGAGGTCCACACCGCATGAGCGTCAACCTCACCCTCGTCCTGGTCGCGGCGGCTCTCCTCGGCTGCGGTGTCTACCTCGTGCTCGAGCGCAGCCTGTCGCGCGTGCTGGTCGGGTTCGTCATGGCGGGCAACGGCGTGAGCCTGTCCTTCATGGCTGCGGGCGGGCCCGCCGGCCGCGCCCCGATCGTCACCAAGGACGGACCCACCGGAGGCCTCACCGACCCACTCCCCCAGGCAATGGTGCTGACGGCCATCGTCATCACGCTCGCCACGACGGCGTTCGTCCTGGCCATGGCCTACCGCAGCTGGCAGCTCAACGGCCACGACGACGTGCAGGACGACATAGAGGACGACACCATCAGGCGCCTGGCACTACGCGACGTCACCTCCGAGGCCTACGACGCGACGACCTCCGACTACCCCGGCGACGACTCCAGCGGTGACGTGAACCAGGGACCTGACGATGACCCGCTCGCGTCCACCGAGGAGGAGGTGAGGTCGTCGTGAACTCGCTCGTCCCCCTCCCGGTGCTGCTGCCCGTCCTCGGCGCCGGCGCCTCTCTGGCCCTGCTACACCATCCCCGCCTCCAGCGGTGGCTCAGCCTTGTTGTCCTCGGCTCGGTGGTCGCGATCTCTGCGATGCTCCTCGTCCAGGCGGACGCCCACGGCCCGCAGACCGTCTGGATCGGCGCGTGGCCCGAGACCCTCGGGATCGTCCTGGTCGCCGACCGGTTGGCGGCGCTGATGCTGCTCGTCAGCAGCATCGTGACCCTCGCCGTCCTCGCCTACTCCGTGGGACAGGGCATGACCGAGGACGAGGAGGGTGCGCCGATCTCGGTCTACCACCCGACCTTCCTGGTACTCGTCGCCGGGGTGTCCAACGCCTTCCTGGCCGGCGACCTGTTCAACCTCTTCGTCAGCTTCGAGATGCTGCTGTTCGCCAGCTACGTCCTGCTGACGCTGGGCGGCACCGGGGCACGGGTGCGGGCCGGGACGATCTACGTCCTGGTGAACCTGTTGTCCTCGACGCTGTTCCTCATCAGCCTCGCGGTGACGTACGCCGCTACGGGCACCCTCACGCTCGCGCACCTCGCCCAACGGTTCGCCGAGCTGCCCGACCACGTCTCGCTGATGCTCCAACTTCTCCTGCTGACCACGTTCGCCATCAAGGCGGCCGTCTTCCCGCTGTCGTTGTGGCTGCCCGACAGCTACCCGACAGCGCCCGCGCCGGTCACCGCCGTCTTCGCCGGGCTGCTCACCAAGGTCGGGGTCTACGCCATCCTGCGCACGCAGACGCTGCTGTTCCCCGACAGCCCGCTCACCGGCCTGCTGCTCTGGGCAGCGCTGCTGACGATGCTGATCGGCATCCTCGGCGCCATCGCGCAGTCCGACATCAAGCGGATGCTGTCCTTCACGCTGGTGAGCCACATCGGCTACCTCATCCTCGGCATCGGCCTCGACAGCCGCGAGGGCACCGCCGGAACGATCTTCTACGTCGTGCACCACATCACCATCCAGACCGCGCTGTTCCTCGTGCTCGGGCTCGTGGAGCGCCGGGCCGGCAGCACCGCCCTGATGCGCATCGGCGGTCTCGCCCGGATCGCGCCGCTCCTCGCCGTGCTGTTCTTCGTCCCCGCCATGAACCTCGCCGGCATCCCGCCGTTCTCCGGCTTCATCGGCAAGGTCGGGCTCTTCCGGGCGGCCGAGAGCGACGGCGGCTGGCTTGCCTGGACCCTCGTCGGCGCCGGCGCCGCCACCAGCCTGCTCACCCTGTACGCCGTCGCCAAGACGTGGGCGGTCGCCTTCTGGCGTACGCCGCTCGAGGCCCACGAGGCACTGGAGGCCATCGGTGACGCCGAGTCCGTGCCCGGCCACGACACGCGCGTCGTGCACCCGCACCGCGGGCACGTCCACACCGCGCAGGGCACCGTCAGCCGCAGCGACATCGAGGAGGCTCGACGCCTCGGTGACGACAGCGAGCCCGAGCGCGACTTCCACACCCTCATCCAGGACGGCGACGACCTGCGCCACTCCCCTCTCGGCATGGTGGCACCAGCAGCCGCGCTCGTGGCAGTCAGCGTCCTGCTGACGGTGGTCGCCGGCCCGCTCTACGCGCTCGGCGACCGCGCGGCGTACGACCTCCACGAGCGCACGACCTACCTCACCGCGGTGCTCACCGAGGAGACGCCATGAGCCCCGTCATGCGCACGAGGCGTGACGGCACCGTGCGGCCCGCTCGCCACCGCGCAGTCCAGCCCCTGTCCGTCGCGTGGTTGCTGCTGGTCTGGCTGGCCCTGTGGGGCGACGTCACCCCGTTCCTGATCGTCGGCGGCGTGCTGTGCGCGGTCCTCGTCAGCGTCGTCTTCCCGCTGCCACCCATCGATCTCGGCTCCAGGATCCACCCGCTGCCGCTGCTCGGCGTGGTGGTCCGCTTCGCGGTCGACGTCGTGCGCGCCAGCGTGCAGGTCGCGGGCGTGGTGCTGAGGCGCCGACCGGTCCGCAACGCGGTCGTGGCCGTCGACCTCGAGACCGAGTCGGACTTCATCACGACCCTCGTCGCCTCGATGTTGTCGCTCATCCCCGGGTCGGTCGTGGTCGAGGTGAGACGGTCCACCCACACGCTCTACCTCCACGTGCTCGACACCCCCGACGCGTCGGCGGCCGACGCCTTCCGACGCACCGCGCTCGACCTCGAGCAACGCGTGCTCCGCGCGCTGCCGCCCCGTGCCGCCGAGGCCGATCGGAGGGCACGATGACCTGGGTCCTGGTCGCGGCCGGAGCGATGCTGGCCGTCGCCGCTGCACTCCTGCTCGTCCGGCTCACCGTTGGCCCCACGATCCTGGACCGCAGCGTCGCTCTCGACGTGCTGGTCGCGGTGACGGTCTGCGCGACGGCGCTCCACGTCGCGCACACCGGGGTCACCTACGTCCTGCCCGTGCTGGTGGTGCTCGCGGGGTGCGGCCTGGTCGGGCCCGTGAGCGTGGCTCGCTACGCCAGCCGCAGCGACGACCTCGAGGCCGGCGCGCCCGAGAAGCGGCGGGGGGGTGCGCGATGAGCTGGACCGCCGCCGCCGACCTCGCTGCCGCCGTGTGCATCCTGCTCGGGGCCGTGCTCGCGCTGCTCGCGTCCATCGGGGTGCTCCGGATGCCGGACCTGCTGAGCCGGATGCACGCCGCGACCAAGCCTCAGGTCCTCGGCACGGTGCTCGTGATGACCGGCGTCGCCCTGCGACTGCGCGACCCGGGGGTCGTCGGACTGCTGGCGCTCGTCGTCGTCCTGCAGATGGCCACGACTGTGGTGGCCAGCCACATGGTGGGCCGGGCGTCCTTCCGGTCCGGTCAGGTCCGGCGCGACCTCCTCGTCGTCGACGAGCTCAGCGACGGCCCGGCGCACGAGGAGCCGCGCGGCGCTCCATGAGGTCGTGGGCCGACCGCCGCGGGACGAGGCGTGGTCCGGGCGCCTAGGTTGGGGCGCATGGCTGACACCCCGACGTACGCCCTGAACGACGGCACCACGATCCCGGCGATCGGCTTCGGCACCTATCCGCTGCGTGGCGAGGCCGGCACCGGCGCGATCCTCAACGCGCTCGAGGTCGGCTACCGGTTGCTCGACACCGCGGTGAACTACGAGAACGAGTTCGAGGTCGGCGAGGCGCTCCGTCGCTCCGGCCTGCCCCGGGACGAGGTGCTCGTGGCCAGCAAGATCCCCGGTCGCCACCACGGCTACGAGGACGCCGTCGCGTCGGTGCGCGCATCGCTGGAGCGCCTCGGCCTCGAGCACACCGACCTGCACCTGATCCACTGGCCCAACCCCAGCCAGGGGAAGTACGTCGAGGCGTGGCGCGCGCTGGTGCAGCTGCAGAAGGATGGACTCGTGCGGTCGATCGGCGTCTCGAACTTCACCGAGGAGCACCTCGGTCGCATCATCGACGACACCGGCGTCACGCCCGCGGTCAACCAGGTCGAGCTGCACCCGCGCTTCCCGCAGGACCGGATGCGCGAGGTCCACGAGCGCCTCGGCATCCGCACCGAGGCGTGGAGCCCGATGGGCAAGCGTCGCGCCCCGCTCGACGAGGACGCCGTCACCTCCGCAGCGCGCGCCCACGACGTCTCCCCCGGCCAGGTCATCCTGCGCTGGCACGTCCAGCTCGGTTCGCTGCCGATCCCCAAGTCGGCCGACGCCACGCGCCAGGCCGAGAACCTCGACGTCTTCGGCTTCGAGCTCACCCCCGCCGAGGTGGCCGCCATCACCGCCCTCGGCGAGGACGACGGGCGCCTGTTCGGCGGCGACCCCGACACCCACGAGGAGATGTGAGGCGCGGCTCGTTACGATCGCCCGCATGTCGAAGCGACCCGCACTGAAGCGTCCTGCCGCCGTCCTGGCGTGCCTGTCCGTCCTCGTCCTCGCCGGATGCGGTGACAGCGGCGACGACACCGCGTCGGACCCCGCCGGCGGCTCGGAGTCGTCCTCGGAGACCACGGCCTCCGGCGAGACGACCACGTGCGAGTACCCCGAGGACGGCCGCGAGGCCGCCCGCGAGGTCGAGGCGCCGGACGCCGAGGCGCAGGCCGAGGGCACGATCGCCGCGACCATCACGACGAACTTCGGCGACATCGGCCTCACCCTCGACGCCGCGAGCGCGCCGTGCACGGTCAACTCGTTCGTCTCGCTGGCCGAGCAGGGGTTCTACGACGACACCCCGTGCCCGCGCATCGGCGACCTGGAGGGCTTCGGCATCCTCCAGTGCGGCGACCCGACCGGGACCGGTGCGGGCGGCGCGGGCTACTCCTTCGCCGACGAGCTGAGCGGTGACGAGGCGTACCCCGCCGGTACGCTCGCGATGGCCAACACCGGGCAGCCGGACACCAATGGAGCTCAGTTCTTCCTCGTCTTCCGCGACTCGCAGTTTCCGCCCCGATACACGACCTTTGGCACGATCGACGAGGCTGGCCTCGCCGTTATCAACGAGATCGCAATGGAGGGCAACGATGGCGCGCACCCCGCCGGCGGGGGCGCTCCCAGCAAGGCAGTGACGATCGAATCGGTAGAGATTGGATAAGGTCGCCGGCTTTCGCTGCAACTTAGGGCAGTGACCCGTCCTCTACGTCGGGTCACTAGGAAGACATGCAACACCGTGTCGTCCAGTCGGAGCCGCACTGCGGTACGCCGTAGCAAGGGTTCATCATCCTCCCTGCCCGCGTTGGCCGTTCACATGGACGTCACGCCCTGTTTGCCTCGGCCGATGACAGACGCGAGAAGGGCGAGCGCGAAGCCCGCAAAGGCTGCCCACCACGCGGCCGGACGCGACGGCTCCGGAGTCAATAGTGCTACGCGAGCGAAACTGACGAAACTCGCAAGAATGAGGAAGCAAGTGACAAAACCGTTAGCAAGATACCTCTTCACTTCTGATCCAATCCTAGGATTGCGCGATGGAGAGCGACACACTTTTCGCCAGTCCGCTGTGACTCCAACATGAGATAGGCAAGTACCTCAGACGCTGGACCCAACTCGCCTTTCGACTGGTATGCAGGGAGTACTGACGGCGGACGAGAGTCGGAACCGCCATCGCATGCCGACTGGTATCGCAGCCATTCTCGGAGGAGACCGGTTGTCGCTGCACTCGCACGGAGCGCTTGCTCTCTGAGACGCTCCGCTTCATCTGGCGCGCATTCGCTGATGGATCCAGCGAGAACCAGTCCCCAGAAAGCGCCGCCGTCCGACACGATCTCGTCGTCAACCACATGTCCAGTGTCGCCCCCTGGAAAAGCGTCACACGGTGAATCACCTACAACGAGGTTTACCGTGGCAGCTGTAGCCCTCCCCGCGATGCCAAGCGAGGCGACAAAGTCAAGGTCGACCTGCGCGAGGTCAGCCGCAGCGCCGCCTGCAAGCATCAGGCTCCATGCACCCAAGATGACAGAGCGATCATCCCCAGCGGAACCGGTCGAAAGCGGAACGGACTTACCGAGGATTCGCCATGCTGCGACAAGCGCCACCGAGTCCGCGACGGTAAACGGCTCCCCTTGATCGATGGTGCGTCCCGCCAAGATGACGGTTGCCCTAAGGCGCTTCAAGGTGTCCGCCTGCAACTTCGGAAGCCGGGACCCCGACGAAGCGACGACCCGTGCGAGATTGAAGACCTCAGCCTGGTTCAGCGTCGCACTTCCAGAGAGCCACTGGGAGGCGACTGTCCGCACCTGTCCTTCAAGGTTCGCAATCGCTGATCGATCGGCGTGGTTTGACGCCGCGATGCTCTGTAGGCCGTCCAGCACAGCGACCGTCTGCATGGGCCCCTTCGCCACGTACTTCGAGGCTGCCGAGGCGCGAGGCAGGCCGACCGAACTGGGACACCGACCGGAAGTGGCTACCGCAGCGCGGTCCAGGAATGCACCCACGGTTGCCTCTGAAGGGCTGAGACGCCAGTCGCATTCCGATGACTTGTCGCGGCTAGCATCCATGGCGCCAATCGCGCGAAGGTGCCCAGCCGATTTCGGTTCTGCCGTACTTAGCTCTCGCCGGACACGCGGCCCGATTGCTCTTCGAAAGGACGCCTCACCCAAGGACAGTTTCGCAGCCACCAACAAATCCCAGTGACCGACGTCGTTGGTGTCAAAGTGCGTTGCCCAGCGTCGGAGCTCGTGAGCCAGATCCCCGGACGCGTCGGCAAACTCGTCCTCAACGAGTGTCAACACGATCCTTGCCCGCAGCACGCGCTCGGGGTCAGCGTGGTCAGGAATCGCCATAGCTTCAACTCCCCCACGCTGGTCCGTGATCGCGAGGGCGGTCAAGACTGCGTCAAGCTCAGGGGCACGGTCGGGTAGATCAGGAGCCGACGAAGGCGCGGATGAGCGGCCGTCGTCCGTGCAACTCACGAGGGACAGCGTAAGGCTGAGAGCAAGGAGCGCGATCCACATGGATCGCGCTCCCCGCCCGAATGCATGTCGGCGCATTGTCAGATCGGGTAGCCCTGCGGGTGGACCTTCTTGTACGCGTACACATTCCAGCTGGATCCTTGCCAGACAAGCTTCGACGACGAGTCGTGGGACACCCACAGCCATCGACCGTAGCTATTGCCCCGAGCGGTGACGCCGTCCCAGTTGTGCGACCCGCTCCGCCGGTTGTCCCAGGTGGTCGAATCCTTCACGCAGTTGCCCTCGACCTGGACGGACGGCGGCTTCGTGAAATCAACGCCACCAAAGCCGTACTTCGACACACAGATCTCGTCGGTCAGAGTCAACTTGATGTTGTTGGCGTACGGGGAAGTGGGGGCCACGGGACCAGGGACAGCCCAGTTCGTGGATGAACGCGAGGTGTCGAAACGCCATGTGGAGGTCGACGGGGTTGACCACGTGTCAGTGAAACTGACCCGGAAGTTATAGCCACCTCCTGCAGGCTTCGAACCACTCGCCGAGTTCTCGATGGCGCTCGCTGGGTTCGCAGTCAAAGTGGCGAAAGCCGGAACGAGTGCAATTGCAGCGATGAGCTTGTGTAGACGACGCAATGTGGCGCCTTTCCTAGTTGATCCATCAATGAATGCCCAGGAAACCGGGTCGATGGATCGACCAACTAGGTGTGATGCCCAGCCAGGTTGTCCAACCTGGTGATGGGTGTGGCCTTCCCGATTGCTGAGTGGGGCCGGTGGTGGTTGTACTCGTGGACCCATGCTGGCAGAGCCGCGAGTCGGGCTGACTCGGAGTT
>NZ_JADHZD010000019.1 GCF_020102855.1 Nocardioides lacusdianchii | reverse complement strand
GGGGCCTCCTATGCCTGTGGATAGGTCGAGCAGGCCACTCCTGCCCGACAACCCACGTACATGCATGTGAGAGGCCCCGGCCCGCAACCCCCTCACGCCGAGGCGGTCACGTCATACCGTCTGACCGCCACCTGCTGACATGACCGTCGCCCGCGCCCGGTCGGTCCACCTGGTCGTGGCCGTCGTCGCCTGGGCGGCGGTGGTCCTGCAGCTCGTGCTGGTGCTGCTCGGCTCGGCGGTCCTGGTCGAGGAGGACCCGCCCGGCCGCGCGGAGAGCGTCTACCGCTTCTTCGCCTACTTCACGATCCAGAGCAACCTGCTCGTCGCGCTCACCTCGACGGTCCTCGCGCGCGAACCGGCCCTGGACCGCCGGGGCTGGCGCGTCGCCCGCCTCGCCGGCCTGGTCGGGATCACCGTCACCGGCCTCGTCCACTTCTTCCTGCTGCGCCCGCTGCTCGACCTCGACGGCGCGGACTGGGTCGCCGACAAGCTGCTGCACATGGTGGTACCGGTGCTCGCGCTCGCGGCCTGGGCCCTGGTCGGGCCCCGCCCGCGGATCGGCGTGCGCGAGTCGGCGTACGCCCTGTGCTGGCCGCTGGCCTGGCTGGTGTGGACCCTGGCGGTGGGTGAGGTCGACGGCTGGGTGCCCTATCCCTTCCTCGACGCAGGCACCGAGGGGTGGGGCGCGGTGGCGGTCGTCAGCGTCGGCATCACGGCGCTGTTCCTGCTGCTCTTCGGCGCGTTCGGGTGGCTGGACCGCAGGCTCGCGGCGGTGCCGCGAGGCGACACGCGCTGAACCCGCGGGCCCGCGAGGTTTGGTGCGGACCGGCACGCGGAAGGATGTCCGCGTCCGGAAGGAGACCGACGTTGAACGACATCGTCATCAAGTACGAGACCCTGGCCCTGACCCAGCAGGTGCTCGAGCGTCAGCACGGCCACGCCCAGCAGATGGCCTCCTACATCCGGGCCCAGGGTGACATCGGCGATGCCACCGGACTGCTGCTCCAGGTCTTCGACCCGCTCTCGCGCGCGGCGGTCCAGACCGCCGGCTACGCCATGGACGCACTGGCCTCGCTGGAGCAGGCCGCCGCTGCGGCCGTCGGTGAGACCGCCGTCGACTTCCGCAACCAGGACGGCTCCGTCAGCGACTTCTTCACCACCCTCGGCGGTGAGCTCGGTGCGTGCGGCGGGGCCGCGGGCCCGACCGGCCCCTACCCCGACCTGCGCGGCCCCACGCTGCCCGCCGCGGGCGAGTCGGCCGGCGGGGACCACGGCAACGTCAACTCCTTCATCTGGGAGAAGGGCGCCGACACCGTCGGTGCCGTGGGTGACGGAGTGAGCGACGCCCGCCAGCTCATCGAGCGGGTGGGCGACCTCGGCAACGGCGGCCCGGTGCGCGAGCAGGTCGACGCGACGTCGTACCTCGTGGCGCCCAGCAACCCGGAGAACCCGGTGCAGGACCTGCGCTGGAGCGCGGGCGCGATCCTCGGCAGCATCGACTGGGTGGCCGAGCAGTTCCTCGGCTACTCGATCCTCGACCGCTGCATCTACCACCCCTTCGCCGGTGACTGGGAGGCGATCTTCCGCGCCTCGGAGGCGTGGAGCCACTGCGGCGACGCGTGCTTCGCCCTGGCCCGCAACCACGCCGGCCTGGTCGCCTCGACCGCGCAGACCTGGGAGGGCCTCTCCGGCCACTCGTTCCGCGCCACGATGACGTCGGTCTCGGGCGGCGCGCTCGGCATGCAGTACGCCATGGGCTACGCCAGCGACCTGGTCAAGAACATCTCCACCGCCTGCAAGCTCGCCGCGACGGGCATCGGCATGGCGCTGAACTTCATCGTCAACAAGCTGCTCAAGATGGCCGCGCAGGCGGCGACGCCGGTCCTCGGCTGGGCGGTCGGCGCGGTGACGCTCTACAGCGACATCGAGGCCATCGTGAAGAAGGTGAAGCTGATCTACACGATCATCGAGACCATCGCGACCGCGATCGAGGGCTTCGCAGAGGGCAAGATGGCCCTCATGGACAAGTACGAGGTCATCGCCGACGTGGTGTCGGGCTTCGGCCAGAGCGCTACCGCATGAGTGATCCGGGTGCGCAGGCCGACCCCGTCCTGGCGCGGCTCGAGGCGCTGATCGGCGGCCTGGAGCGCGAGGCGCGCGCCTCCGAGCGCGAGCTCGCCGACAGCGACCGCGAGCGCGCCTCCGCGGCCCGCGACGGCCGGATGGGACCGGAGTGGCAGCGGGTGCAGCGGCGCATCGATGCCGGCGAGACGACGGTGCTCGACGTCTTCTCCGGTCGCGACGAGTCGCCCGAGGCGGTCCGGCTGCGCGAGCTGTCGCGGACCAACCTCCAGTCGCTGCGCGAGACGATGCCGCCGGACCTCGCCGAGGAGGTCGAGGACAGCGACGAGGCCTTCGACCGGATGCGCGAGAGCGTGACGCGTCCGCCTCGGCGCGAGGTCGACGATGCCTGAGCCGACCGTCCGGCGCTGGTCGCGCCGCATCGTCCACCCGCGCCTGACCCTCACCACCACCGACGTCGAGGCCACGCTCCGGCAGGTCGAGGCGTGCCTGGTCGACGAGGGCTTCCGCAGCACGCCCGCCGACGACGGGTTCCGCGCGAAGCGCCGCCCGTGGATGTCGTGGCTCGCCGCAGCGGCCGCGACCTCGTGCGTGGTCCTCGTGGAGCCGACGTCCCCGACCACGGTCGTCGTCGACGTCGAGGACACCGGCAACCACCCGGCGCCCGACAGGGTCGCCGAGGCCCTCACCGACGCCGTACGCCTCCTCGCCTCCGCCGGCGTCGAGGTGCAGGCGGGCGAGTGGCAGGCCGTCCCCTGAGCAGACCGCCCTTCCGGGTGCCCCGCTAGTGTCGAGGAATGGAGTTTCGATACCTCGGCAACAGCGGACTGAAGATCTCTGAGATCACCTACGGCAACTGGCTCACCCACGGGTCCCAGGTCGAGAACGACGTCGCCACGCAGTGCGTGCGCGCCGCGCTCGACGAGGGCATCTCGACGTTCGACACCGCCGACGTCTACGCCAACACCGCGGCGGAGACCGTGCTCGGCGAGGCCCTGAAGGGCGAGCGTCGCGAGTCGCTGGAGATCTTCACGAAGGTCTACTGGCCCACGGGTCCCGGCGGCAAGAACGACACCGGCCTGTCGCGCAAGCACATCATGGAGTCGATCAACGGCTCGCTCGAGCGGCTGCAGACCGACTACGTCGACCTCTACCAGGCCCACCGCTACGACACCGAGACGCCGCTCGAGGAGACGATGCAGGCCTTCGCCGACATCGTCCGCCAGGGCAAGGCGCTATACATCGGCGTCAGCGAGTGGACCGCTGACCAGATCCGCGCCGGCGTGGAGCTGTCGAAGGAGCTCGGCTTCCAGCTGATCTCCAGCCAGCCGCAGTACTCCATGCTCTGGCGCGTCATCGAGGGCGAGGTCGTGCCGACCTCCGCCGAGCTCGGCGTCTCGCAGATCGTGTGGAGCCCGATGGCGCAGGGCGTCCTGTCCGGCAAGTACGTCCCCGGCCAGCCGCTGCCCGAGGGCTCGCGCGCCACCGACGACAAGGGCGGCGCCGACATGATCAGCCGCTTCATGAACGACGACACCCTGGCCGCGGTGCAGGACCTGAAGCCGATCGCCGAGGACTGCGGCCTCACCATGGCCCAGCTCTCCATCGCCTGGGTGCTGCAGAACGACAACGTCGCCGCCGCGCTCGTCGGTGCCTCGCGCCCCGAGCAGGTCGCCGACAACGTGAAGGCCGCCGGGGTGAAGCTCGACGCCGACGTCATGAAGCGCATCGACGACGCCCTCGGCTCGGTCGTGATCAGCGACCCGGCCAAGACGGCCGAGGGTGCGCCGAAGGGTCGCGTGGCCTGAGGCCTTCCGCCGCTCCTCCGTCCTGGGGGATCCCCGGCTGACCGGGGATCCCTCGGGTTGTCGGCCTCTGCACGCCCTGACAACCTGCGGGAGAGCCTGACAACCTCCGGCAGCGGGCGTACGCCGCGGCTCAGGACACCCGCGTCACCCGGTAGCGCACGAACGCCGGCACCGCGAGCGCGGCGAGCACGGTGAAGACCACGACCAGTACGCCGCCGCCGGCCGCCGCGACCGCGGCCCCGGTGGCTGCCGCGGTGGCGCCGTGGGCCACGTCGGCGACCCGGGGGCCGCCGGCGACCACGACGATGAAGATGCCCTGGAGCCGCCCGCGCACCTCGTCGGCGGCTGCCGACTGGAGCATCGAGGTGCGGAAGGCGGCGGACGCCATGTCGGCCGCACCGCCGACCGCGAGCATCACGACCGCCACGACGAGGAAGAACGCGGGTGCGAAGGGCGCGAGCATCGCCGCCACGCCGAAGCCGATCATCGCCACGCCCCACACCAGGATCGCGACGATCACGGCGAGGCCCTGCCGCTCCACGCGCGACACCCAGCCCGACAGCACGCCGCCGACCACCGCGCCCGCGGGGATCGCGGCGAAGAGCAGCGCGAAGGCCAGTCCGCCCTCGCTGGGCCCGCCGAAGTCGACGTCGGCCATCTCCGGGAAGAGCGCCCGCGGCATCCCGAAGACCATGGCGATGATGTCCACGACGAACGACATCATCAGCACCGGCTGGGTCCGCAGGTAGCGGAACCCGTCGATCACCGCCCGGATCCCCGGCGTCACCGTCACGCCCATCACCGGCAGCGGCGGGAGGCGTACGACGGCGCCGAGGGTCGCGAGCAGCGCGATCGTGTCGATCAGGTAGAGCCAGGAGAACCCGACCAGCGGGATCAGCGCCCCGCCGACGAGCGGACCGGCGATGCCGCCGGCCTGCATGACGGTCATGTTGAGCGAGTTGGCCGCGGGCAGCAGCTCCGGGCCGAGCAGGCGTGGCAGCAGCGCCGACCGGGTCGGCTGGTTGACCGCGAAGAACGCCTGCTGCACGGCGAAGAGGGACAGCAGCAGCCACACGTCCTCGGTGC
The DNA here is from genome assembly GCF_020102855.1 of Nocardioides lacusdianchii. Lineage (GTDB taxonomy): Bacteria > Actinomycetota > Actinomycetes > Propionibacteriales > Nocardioidaceae > Nocardioides > Nocardioides lacusdianchii. Next base: position 63,036 of record NZ_JADHZD010000019.1, on the reverse strand, counting down.
CGGTGGCGGCCTGGAGCCAGAACCCGAGGCTCGTGAGGATCAGGCCGACCGTCGTGATGACCAGCAGCGTGCGCCGGTCGAAGACGTCGGCGAGCGCACCGCCCCACAGGCCGAAGACGACGAGCGGCACCAGCCCGAAGACGCCGGTCAGGCCGACGTAGGCCGACGACCCGGTCATCGCGTAGATCTGCGCCGGGACGGCCACGACCGTGAGCTGGGCGCCGATGACCGTGATGATGTTGGCCCGCCAGAGGCGGCGGAAGTGCGGGTTGGCCAGCGGGCGGGTGTCCGCCAGCAGTCGCCTGTCCACCTGCGCAGGTTAGGTCACGCGTACGCCGCTGCGCCGCGGGGGCCGGTCGGTCGGGGTTGGACCGATGCGCGCGCTCCCACCTATCATCGGCACATGGCGATGAAAGCGACTGATGCCGCTGCTCCGGACCGCGAGGTGGCGGACGGCCTCACGGCCGCAGCGTGCCTCTTCCACGGGTTCTCCGACACCTCCCGGCTGTCCATCGTGCGCCATCTCGCTCTCGGCGAGCACCGGGTCGTCGACCTCACGGCGCACCTCGGCCTCGCGCAGAGCACCGTCTCCCAGCACCTGGCGTGCCTCAAGGACTGCGGACTGGTCTCCTCCCGGCCCGAGGGGCGAGCCTCCATGTGGTCGCTCAACCACCCCGCGACCGTCATGGACCTGCTCGCCGCGGCCGAGAGGCTGCTCGCGCTGACCGGTGACGCGGTGACCCTGTGCCCGACCTACGGCGCCGGCTCGCTCCACGGCGGCACGTCGTGACCACCTCAGCAGCCCACGACACTGACGAGCGACGCAGGCTGGGCCGTCGAGCCCAGCTGCTCGCCGCCGCCTCGGTGTCCTACAACCTCGTCGAGGCGGTGATCGCCGTGACGGCCGGCCTCGTCGCCGGATCCGTCGCGCTCGTCGGCTTCGGGCTGGACTCGATGGTCGAGGTGTCCAGCGGCCTGATCATCCTGTGGCAGTTCCGCCACCCGTTGCCCGAGTCGCGCGAGCTCGTGGCGCTGCGGCTGATGGCAGTCTCGTTCTTCGCGCTCGCGGCGTACGTCGGCTTCGAGTCCGTCCGCGCCCTGGTCAGCGGCCATGCCCCGGACGCCTCCCCCGTCGGCATCGCACTGGCCGCTGCCTCACTGCTGGTGATGCCGTTCCTGTCGTGGGCGCAGCGCCGCACCGGCCGTGCGCTCGGGTCGAACGCAGTCGTCGCGGACTCGACCCAGACGCTGCTGTGCACCTACCTGTCCGCGGTGCTGCTGGTCGGGCTCGTGCTCAACGCCACGCTCGGGTGGTCGTGGGCGGACCCGCTCGCGGGGCTCGTCATCGCGGTCGTCGCCGCCAAGGAAGGGCGCGAGGCATGGCGCGGCGAGGGCTGCTGCGCACCCGTGTCGGGGCAGGCGCAGGCAGACCGCGACGCCGGGTGCTGCGGTGACGGTTGCGGCTGCACCCCGTCCGAGGTGCTCACCGTCGGCTCCGCCCGCGATGAACGTCCGAGTCGCGACGGAGGATCCTGATGGGCGCAGGACACGGGCACGGCCACGCCGGCGCCCGGCACCGCTGGCGCCTCGCCGTCGCCTTCGGTCTCGTCGGGTCGTTCTTCCTCGTCGAGCTCGTCGCCGGCCTCGTCAGTGGCTCGCTGGCGCTGCTCTCCGACGCCGGCCACATGGCCGCCGACGTCGTGGCGCTCGGCGCGGCCCTGGTCGCCACGAAGATCGCCACGCGCCGGGACGACACCGGTCGCCGCACCTACGGCTCCTACCGCGCCGAGGTCTTCGCGTCCGGCTTCACGGTGCTGCTGATGCTCGGGGTGGCGGCGTACGTCGTCGTCGAGGCCGTACGCCGTGTGGGTGAGGTGGTCGAGGTGTCCTCCGGCCCGATGCTGGTCGTCGGCGCCCTCGGCCTGCTCGTCAACGTCGTCTGCCTGGCGCTGCTGCGCGGCGGGTCGAAGGAGTCGATCAACGTGCGCGGCGCCTACCTCGAGGTGGTGGCGGACACCGCCGGCAGCGTCGGCGTCCTGGTGGCGGGTGCCCTCGTCGCGCTGACCGGCTCGACCAGCGCCGACACCCTGGTGGCGCTCGCGATCGGCGGGTTCGTGGCGGTGCGCGCGATCGTGCTCGGCCGCGAGGTGCTGGCCGTCCTGGGCCAGCACGCACCGCACGACGTGGACCTCGCCGCGGTGGTGCGCGACCTCGAGCAGGTCCCCGGGGTCGCGCAGGTGCACGACCTGCACGCCTGGACGCTGACGTCGGGGATGAACGTCGCCACCGCGCACCTCGTGCTCCGCGTCGGCGCCGACTCGCAGGTCGTGCTGGGTGCCGCCCGGGTGACGCTGCGCGAGGGCCACGGCATCGACCACGCGACCCTCCAGGTGGAGGTCACGCCCGCCCGCGAGTGCCACGAGGCGACGTGGTGACACACTGGCCGCCGTACGCGCCCGGTCCGCACGGCGCCACGAGACGAGGTGCACGTGTCCGAGGCAGTGATCGAGCATCCCGCGACGCCCACGCTCGCCAAGAGCGCCAACGTCCTGGCGAAGGGCGCGCTCGTGCTGCTCCTCGTCTTCGCGGTGGCCTACCCCGACCAGGCCAACCTGCGTGACAAGGCCGCCGGCATGCGGGCCATCGGCTACCCGCTCGTGTCCTTCACGATCCCGGTGCTGTGGTGGACGCTGTGGCGCGACCGGATGTCGTTCCCGTGGCTGCCCGACCTCCTCATCACGATCACCTGCTTCTCCGACATCCTCGGCAACCGGATGGACCTCTACGACACGGTCGTGTGGTTCGACGACTGGATGCACTTCGTCAACACCGGCCTCCTCGCCGCCGCGTTCGTCCTGCTGACCCTGCCCCGCGACGTCGGCTTCGGTCGTGTGCTCGAGCGCTGCCTCGCCTTCGGGGCGACCGTGGCGATCGCGTGGGAGGTGGCGGAGTTCTTCGCCTTCATCAGCCGCTCGACCGAGCGGGAGTTCGCCTACGCCGACACGCTCGGCGACCTTGCCCTCGGCACCGCCGGCGCCGTCGTCGCGGCCGTCGTCATCCACCGTGCCTGGCGCCGCGGGTACCTGGTGCACCCCCACCCCCCGCGCTGAGCCGACGATCCGGCGTGCCGGCACGGCGATCCCGACGGTCCGTCGGTGGCCGCGCCGCTCGCACGGGAGCGAGGATGGGCGCGGCCCGACCGGACCCGAGGAGCGCACCGTGACCACCCAGCCCAGCACCGACACCAGCAACATGATCGGCGGCGTCGCCGGCACCGGCACCGGCCCGGAGCAGTCGGTCGTCGACCCCTCGACCGGCGAGGTGATCTGGCGCTACCACGCCGACGAGCCGGCCACGGTCGACGCCGCAGTCGCGGCGGCAGCGACGGCGTACGCCGAGTGGTCGCGCGCCACTCCCGCCGAGCGCTCCGGTGCGCTGGTCGCCCTCGCCGCGCACCTCGAGGGCATGGCGGAGGAGCTGGCGCAGGCAGAGACCGCGCAGACGGGCAAACCGATCCGACTGAGCCGGGAGTTCGACGTGCCCGGCTCGATCGACAACGTGGCCTTCTTCGCCGGCGCGGCCCGCCGCCTCGACGGGCACGCGTCGGGGGAGTACTCCGCCGACCACACCTCGACGATCCGGCGCCAGCCCCTCGGGGTCGTCGGGTCCATCGCGCCGTGGAACTACCCGCTCCAGATGGCGATGTGGAAGGTCCTGCCCGCGATCGCGGCGGGCAACACGATCGTGCTGAAGGCCGCGGAGAACACGCCCCTCACCACGCTGATGCTGGCCGAGGCCTGCGCCGCCGTGGGCCTGCCGGCCGGTGTCGTCAACGTCGTCAACGGTCCCGGACCGCTCACCGGCGAGGCGCTGGTGACCCATCCGGGGATCGCGATGACGTCCTTCACCGGATCGACCGCCGTGGGCCGCCACATCGCCAGCCTCGCCGCCGCCAACGGCACCCGCCTCCACCTCGAGCTCGGCGGCAAGGCGCCCTTCGTGGTCTTCGACGACGCCGACCTCGACGCCGCGATCCGGGGAGCCGTCGCCGCCAGCCTCATCAACACCGGCCAGGACTGCACCGCTGCCACCCGGGCGTACGTCCACCGGTCGCGCCTCGACGCCTTCGTCGAGGGTGTCGCGGACCTCATGTCACGCGTACGACTCGGCGCGCCGACCGACGAGACGACCGACCAGGGGCCGCTCGTGTCCTTCCGGCAGCGCGACAAGGTGGCCGCGATGGTGGAGCGCGCGGTCGCCGCGGGCGCGACGGCCGTCACCGGCGGCAGGGTGCCCGGGGGCGAGCTCGCCGACGGCGCCTACTACGAGCCCACGCTCCTCGTCGGGGCCGCCCAGGACAGCGAGATCGTGCAGGAGGAGACCTTCGGCCCCGTGCTGGCGGTGCTGCCCTTCGACTCCGACGACGAGGCGGTCCGCCTGGCCAACGACGTGCCCTTCGGGCTCGCCGCGTCGGCCTGGACCCGCGACGTCTACCGCGCGCAACGGGCCGCCCGCGAGATCGACGCCGGCACGGTGTGGGTCAACGACCACATCCCGATCATCTCCGAGATGCCGCACGGCGGGATGAAGGCGTCGGGCTACGGCAAGGACATGTCGAGCTACTCCTTCGAGGAGTACACCCAGGTCAAGCACGTGATGGCCGACATCACCGGCGTGGCCGCCAAGCCCTGGCACACGACGATCTTCGACCTCTGAGGTGCTGTCCGACGGCTGAGGGATCCCCGGTCACCCGGGGAAACTGGAGCCTTGCCCCCGAAACTTCGCGGGGGAGGCTCCACTTTCCCCGGATATCCGGGGATCGCGACAGGGGGGCGGCCCCGCCTCAGGGCTCCATCCCCGTGAAGTAGACCTTGCGCAGGGTCTCGCGGACCGTCCACGTGGTCCGGTCGCCGGCGCGGAGCCGGACGGTGGAGGACGGGCCGAGCTCCAGCACGGTGCCGTCCTCGAACTCGACCGTCGCCGACCCGGACAGCACGACGAAGACCTCGTCGACCTCGACGTCGGTGGCGGTGCCGGGCGTCATCTCCCAGACCCCGACCTCGGCGCCGGCCACGGCGGCCAGCGCCCGCGAGCCGGCGTACGGGTCACCCTCGACGACCGTCGAGGGCTCGACCGGGCTCAGCCGGCACGGCTCGTCGACGTCCAACATCCGCTGCATGGTGACGATCCTGCCGCCGCGTGGACGCCGTCGGCAGGGACGTGGTGTCGGCTCAGGACCGCGATCGCGACAGATCGTCGGCCAGCAGCGCGAGGTGCAGGGACAGCCGCACCTCGGGGTCGTCGAGGACCGTCCCGAGGACACGCTCGATCTTGGCGAGCCGGTCGTAGAACGCTGCCCGGGACAGGTGCAGGCTGGCGGCGGCGTCGGTCTTGCTCGCCGGGTGGTCGAGCAGCGCCCGCAGCGCCGGGAGCAGGCTGCCGCGGCCGACGGGTCCCGCGTCGGCCTCGCGCAGGGACCTCAGCTCGCGCTCGGCGAAGACCCGGATCCGCTCGTCGTCGCCGAGGAGCGCGAGCAGGCCCCGCACGTGCAGGTCGGCGAGGCGGTGGACCACCGGTGAGGCGTCGTCGGAGGCCGGGACCGCATCGGCGACCTGCCCGGCCTCGAGCAGCGAGGTGTCGATGCCGTCGAGGGTGTCGGTGGGCCGGCCGGCGGCCACCACCAGCGGGCTGAGCGCCTGCACCCGCGCGGCGATCCGGTCGGCGGCGACGTCGGGGTCGGAGGTGGCCGGGACCGACAGCAGCACCCGCGCCTCGCGGTCCACCTCGCACACCAGCGCCGGCACCCTCAAACCGTGCGCGGCGCGGACGAACGCCGAGACGACCTCGGCGGCGTCCTGCACCCGGCTCGCCAGCGGCGGGCGGGCCACCAGGCCGAGGAAGCGCCGACGTCGCGTGGGGAACCCGGCCACCTCGCACCGCTCGAGGAGTCCCGGGGCGTCCGGGTCGCTCCGCAGCCCCTGCACCAGCTCGAGGTGGACCCGACGTACGACGTTGTCGCGGTCGCGGTCGTGCAACCGGTGCAGCGCCAGGGCCGCCGCCGCGCGCTCCGCGACCGCCACCAGCCGCTGCGAGGGCCGCTGCGGGGAGGCGATGACGAGCCGGCCCCAGTCGCGGTCGTCGCTGCCGAGGCGGGTGACGAGCCAGCCGAGCCGCTCGTCCCAGCCGGTGCGGCGGGCGATGGTGACGCGCGACGAGCGCGCCTGCCAGTTGTCGAGGAACCCGGCCGAGGGCGCGGTGCCGGTGAAGAAGTCGAGCGGGCGGTGCTCGGCGTTCTCCAGCACGACGGGCCCGCCCGTCAACCGGCACACGGCGTCGAGGATGTCGGCGGGCCCCGCCTGGGCGAAGCTCAGCTCGGTGAAGGTCTCGTGGACGCGCTGCGCCTCGACGAGCTCGTCGAGCTGGACGTCGACGACCCGCTCGCCGATCGCCTGCGTCAGCGCCGCGAAGCGGGTCTCGTGGGTGAGCACGACCAGCGGCACCGACTGCTCGCGGCAGGCCGCCACGAGCGCGGGCGGCACGGCGTCGCTCCAGCGGCGGCCGAGCTCGACCACCAGGCCCGAGCTCTCGGCCTCGGCCAGGTCCGCGGCGAAGCGGCGCCAGCCCTTCTCGTCGGAGTCGTCGGGCAGCCCGGTCCCCATGGTCAGCACCAGGTCCCCGGGACGCAGCAGGGGCACCACGTCGCGCTGCTCGGTGGCGTGCGCCCATCGGATCGGGCGGGCGAGCCCGTCCTCGCCGGCGACCACCACCGGCTCGGCCCGCTGGAAGGCGGGGAGCTGCAGCACTTCGGCGACGGTCAGCTGCGACATGGCACGAGTGTTCCAGACCTCCTCCGACGATGTGTCGCACTCTGGGCGCGGTCCCCGACGTTCTGGCGCCCGTGGTGCGCACGCGGGAGCGCCACACTCGGAGCACCGCAGCCGCTGCCCCACCCCGGAGACGAGCCCGTGCCCGCACGACCCGCGCCCACCGCGTACGAGCGGCACGCCCCCGACCCGCGGCTGGTCGAGCAGGCGCTGGCGCCCTCACGGCAGGCCGTCTTCTGGCTCGAGGACTCCCACGACGTGCCCGCGGCGACGCCGCTGGCCGCCTCGACCCGGGCCGACCTGGTCGTCGTGGGTGGCGGCTACCTCGGCCTCTGGACGGCCGTGCTGGCCAAGCGGCGCGACCCGGGCCGGCACGTCGTGCTGCTCGAGGCGCAGCGCATCGGGTGGGCGGCGTCGGGTCGCAACGGTGGCTTCTGCGAGGCCTCGATCACGCACGGCGAGGCCAACGGGCGGGCGCGCTGGCCCGACGAGTACGACGTCCTGGACCGGCTCGGCCGACAGAACCTCGACGCCTTCGAGGCCGACGTGGCGTCCTGGGACCTGGATTGTGAGTGGGAGCGCACCGGGGTCGTCCACGCCGCCGTCGAGGAGCACGAGCTCGACTGGCTCGGGCCCGACCGGCTGGACGCCGCGGGGGTCCGGGCGCTCGTCGACAGCCCGCTCTTCCTCGGTGGCCGCAAGGTCGCCGACGAGGCCGCGATGGTCCACCCGGCGCGGCTCGCGCACGAGCTGGCGCGGGTCGCCCGCGAGCTGGGGGTGGAGGTCCACGAGGGCTCCGCGGTGGAGGGGCTGTCGCGTGACGCCTCCGGTGCGGTGCGCGTCGAGACCGCGCGGGCCACGGTGCTGGCCGACCGCGTGGTGCTCGCGACCAACGTCTTCCCCTCGCTGCTGCGCCGCGCCCGCGCGATGACCGTCCCGGTCTACGACTACGTCCTGATGAGCGAGCCGCTGACCCCCGAGCAGCGGGCCTCGATCGGGTGGTCCGGGCGCGAGGGGCTCGGCGACCTGGCCAACCAGTTCCACTACTCGCGGCTGACCGCGGACGACCGGATCCTCTACGGCGGCTACGACGCCGTCTACCACCTCGGCGGACGGTTGAAGGCCCACTACGAGGACCGGCCCGAGAGCTTCACGCGGCTCGCCTCGCACTTCCTCGCCACCTTCCCGCAGCTCGAGGGCCTCTCCTTCACCCACCGCTGGGCAGGCGCCATCGACACGTGCACCCGCTTCGCCGCGTTCTACGGACTCGCGCACCGCGACCGGGTGGCGTACGCCGCCGGGTTCACCGGGCTCGGGGTCGGCGCCACCCGCTTCGCGGCCGAGGTGCTGCTCGACCTGCTGGCGCACGAGCGGACCGAGCGCACCGAGCTCGAGATGGTGCGGCGTCGTCCGCTGCCCTTCCCGCCCGAGCCCGCCGCCGCGATCGGCATCAACCTCACGCGCCGCTCGCTCGACCGCGCCGACCACCGGCAGGGCCACCGCGACCCGTGGCTGCGCGCCCTCGACGCGGTCGGGCTCGGCTTCGACTCCTGACGGCCGCGCAGCGGGGAGCAGCGACAAGGCGTCGACCTCGAGGCGGCGATCCGACGGATCGTCGGGCGCCGTGCGCGGTCGGGGCGGCGAGGATGGAGCCGTCCGCCCCACACCAGCCAGGGAGCACCCGCATGACCACCTCGATCACGCACTGGGCGGACGGCCGTCGCCTCGACGGCGCCTCCGACCGGTGGGCCGACGTCACCAACCCCGCCACGGGCCAGGTCTCCGGCCGGGTCGCGCTGGCCGACGAGGCGGACGCCGCCGCCGTCATCGCCTCCGCGTCGCGCGCCGCCAAGGCGTGGGGGGAGGCCTCGCTGGCTGCTCGCACGCAGGTGCTCTTCGCCTTCCGCGAGCTGCTCAACAGCCGCAAGGGCGAGCTCGCCCACCTGATCACCGCCGAGCACGGCAAGGTGCACTCCGACGCGCTCGGCGAGATCGCCCGCGGCCAGGAGGTCGTGGAGTTCGCCTGCGGCATCTCCCACCTGCTCAAGGGCGGGCACAGCGACAGCGCGTCGTCGGGCGTCGACGTGCACTCCAAGCGCTCGCCGCTCGGCGTGGTGGGCATCATCAGCCCCTTCAACTTCCCGGCGATGGTGCCGATGTGGTTCTTCCCGGTCGCCATCGCGGCCGGCAACGCGGTGGTCCTCAAGCCGAGCGAGAAGGACCCGTCCGCGGCGCTCTGGCTGGCCGAGCTGTGGAAGGAGGCCGGCCTGCCCGACGGCGTCTTCAACGTCCTCCAGGGCGACAAGGTCGCCGTCGACGCGCTGCTGCAGTCGCCTGAGGTGGCCGCGATCAGCTTCGTCGGGTCCACCCCGATCGCGCAGTACGTCTACGAGCAGGCCAGCCGCCACGGCAAGCGCGTGCAGGCCCTGGGCGGCGCGAAGAACCACATGGTCGTCCTGCCCGACGCCGACCTCGACCTCGCCGCCGACGCCGCGGTCAACGCCGGCTACGGCTCGGCCGGCGAGCGCTGCATGGCGATCAGCGTGCTCGTCGCGGTCGAGCCGGTGGCCGACGACCTCGTCGCCCGCATCGCCGAGCGCACCCGCACGCTGCTGATCGGCGACGGTGGCACGAGCGCCACCGAGGCCGCCGGCAAGGACGGCGAGGCGGCCAGGGAGGCCGACATGGGTCCCCTGGTGACCCGTGCCCACCGCGACCGGGTGGCCGGCCTCATCGACTCCGGCGAGGCGGCCGGGGCCAAGGTCGTCGTCGACGGTCGCGACGTGCAGGCTCGCGGTGCCGAGGACGGCTTCTGGCTCGGACCCACGCTCTTCGACCACGTCACCCCCGACATGGAGATCTACCGCGAGGAGATCTTCGGCCCGGTCCTCTCGGTCGTGCGGGTGGCGTCGTACGACGAGGCGGTCGCGCTGGTCAACAGCAACGACTACGGCAACGGCACGGCGATCTTCACCAACGACGGCGGTGCGGCACGACGCTTCGAGAACGACGTCGAGGTCGGCATGATCGGCGTCAACGTGCCGATCCCGGTGCCGGTGGCCTACTACTCCTTCGGCGGCTGGAAGCGCTCGCTCTTCGGCGACACCCACGCCCACGGCACCGAGGGCGTGCACTTCTTCACCCGCGCCAAGGTCGTCACCACCCGCTGGATCAACCCCGCCGCCCGTCCCGAGGGCGGCCTCGAGCTGGGATTCCCCCGCAATGTCTGACACCACGGCCGCCCGGAGCGGCGTACGCACCTTCGACGACCCGGCGCGGGCCTACGAGCTCGACCGTCGCCACGTCTTCCACTCCTGGTCGGCCCAGGCCGCGCTCGACCCGATGGTCGTGACGAAGGCCGAGGGCTCCCACGTCTGGGACGGCGAGGGCAACCGGCTGCTCGACTTCACCTCGCAGCTGGTGTTCACCAACCTCGGCCACCAGCACCCGCGCATCGTCGCGGCGATCCAGGAGCAGGCCGCCACCCTCTGCACGGTCGCCCCGGGCCACGCCAACGGCGCCCGCTCGGAGGCGGCGCGGCTCATCGCCTCGCACACGCCGGGCGACCTGGACCGGGTCTTCTTCACCAACGGCGGAGCCGACGCCAACGAGCACGCCATCCGGATGGCCCGGCTGCACACCGGCCGCCACAAGGTGCTCTCGACCTACCGCAGCTACCACGGCGGCACCCACCTCGCGGTCAACGTCACCGGCGACCCGCGCCGGTGGGCCAGCGACCACGGCTCGACGGGCACGGTCCACTTCTTCGGGCCCTTCCTCTACCGCAGCGCCTTCGCCGCCAGGACCGAGGACGAGGAGTGCCAGCGCGCGCTCGCCCACCTCGAGCAGGTGATCGCGCTCGAGGGCCCGGCCACGATCGCGGCGGTCATGCTGGAGTCGATCCCCGGCACCGCCGGCATCATGGTGCCGCCGCCGGGCTACCTCGCCGGCGTGCGCGAGCTGTGCGACCGGTCCGGGATCATGCTCATCGCCGACGAGGTGATGTCGGGCTTCGGCCGCGCGGGGAAGTGGTTCGCGATCGAGCACGGCGCCACCGACGGCGAGGTCGTGCCCGACCTGCTCACCTTCGCCAAGGGCGTGAACTCCGGCTACGTCCCGCTCGGCGGCGTCGCGATCAGCGGGGCGATCCAGCGCACCTTCGACGACCGGGTCTACCCCGGCGGCCTGACCTACTCCGGCCACCCGCTGGCCTGTGCCGCGGCGGTCGCCACCATCGAGACGATGGAGGCCGACGCTGTCGTGGAGCTGGCCGCACGGCTCGGTGACGAGGTCCTCGGGCCCGGGCTCGCGGAGCTGGCCGCGCGCCACGAGTGGATCGGCGAGGTGCGCGGCACCGGCGCCTTCTGGGCTGTCGAGATGGTGGCCGACCGCGCGACCCGCGAGCCGCTGGCGCCGTACGGTGCGAGCAGCCCGGAGATGAATGCGATCCTCGCCGCGTGCCGGCGCAGGGGGATGCTGCCCTTCGCCAACTTCAACCGCATCCACGTCGTGCCGCCGCTCACCATCACGCCCGACGAGGCGCGCGAGGGCCTGGCCATCCTCGACGCGGCGATCGGCGAGGTGTCGGGGAAGCAGCGATGAGCGCGCGAACCCCTACGCTCGACGCAGGGCGTCACCACGACGCCCGTCAAGAGCCAAGGAGCAGCACATGATCGGATTCCTCGTCGCCGGCCTCATCATCGGAGCGCTGGCCCGGCTCATCAAGCCCGGCAAGCAGAACCTGGGCATCCTCGCCACCCTCGGCCTGGGCCTCGTCGGCTCGGTGATCGGTGGCGTCATCGCCAACTTCTTCAACAAGGGCAGCATCTTCGAGCTCAACGTGCTGGGCTTCGTGCTCGCCGTCGTGTTCGCGGTCCTGCTGATCGGCGTGGCCGAGTCCGTGGCCGGCAAGAACAAGACCGCCTGAGCCACCGCAGCACCCACCGACGCCCCGGCCCACGGCCGGGGCGTCGGTCACGTCCGGGCTAAGTCGACCAGTCGGCTTGACTTTGCTCCCACGGGCGCGGTCCCATGCAGCCATGGGCACCGGCTCCAGCACGACCCGCGACGTCATCCCGCTTCGTGAGGCCGCGAGGACCTGGTTCGCCATCTCGCTCCAGACCTTCGGCGGACCCGCCGGGCAGATCGCGGTCATGCAGCGCACGCTCGTCGACGAGAAGCGCTGGATCGGCCAGCAGCGGTTCCTCTTCGCGCTGTCCTACTGCACGCTGCTCCCCGGGCCCGAGGCCCAGCAGCTGGCGACCTACGTCGGGTGGCTCCTCAACGGCGTGCGCGGTGCGCTGGTCGCGGGCGTCCTCTTCATCCTCCCCGGCGTCGTGGCGCTGCTGGTGCTCTCGGGGATCTACGTCGCCTACGGCGACAGCACGCTCGTCGAGTCGCTCTTCCTCGGCCTCGCGCCCGCCGTCATCGCGATCGTGGTGCAGGCCGTCGTCCGCGTCGGCCGCAAGGGTCTCGGCCACCCGGCCCTGGTCGCGCTGGCGGTGCTGTCGTTCGTCGCGCTGACCTTCTTCGCGGTCCCCTTCCCGGCGGTGGTCGCCGTCGCCGCGCTCCTCGGCTGGGTGCTGGGGCGCCGGATCCCGACCCTCACGCACCCGCCGCGCGCCGCGGTCGACGACGGCCCGGCGCCGCTGATCAGCGACGACGCGCTGCACTCCGAGCGCCCGACCACCCGCCGGTCGGCACTGGTCCTGGCCATCGGCCTCACCGCGTGGTTCGCCCCCGTCGCCATCGCCGCGGTGCTGTTCGGCCGCTCGAGCATCTTCGTCGACCAGGGCCTCTTCTTCTCCGGGGCAGCGGTGGTCACCTTCGGCGGGGCGTACGCCGTCCTGGCCTACGTCGCGCAGCAGGCGGTCAGCGTCTACGGCTGGCTGGCGCCCGGCGAGATGGTGCGCGGCCTCGCGCTCGCCGAGACCACCCCGGGGCCGCTGGTGATGGTGGTGCAGTTCGTCGCCTTCGTCGGTGCCTACCGCGCGCCAGGCGGGCTGGACCCGTGGGTGGCGGCGGTGCTCGCCGCGCTGCTCACCACGTGGGTGACCTTCGTGCCGTGCTTCCTCTTCATCCTGCTCGGCGCGCCCTACGTCGAGCGCCTGCGCGGCAACCGGGACCTCGCCGCCGCCCTCGCCGGCATCACCGCCGCGGTCGTCGGCGTGATCGCCAGCTTGGCGGTCTTCTTCGCCCTCCACACCCTCTTCGCCGACACCGCCCGCCTCACCGCGGGCCCGCTCGACGTGGAGTACCCCCTGCTCGCCTCCCTCGAGTGGCCGTCGCTGGCGATCACGGTGCTGGGTTGCGCGCTGGTCTTCTGGCGCGGGTGGTCGGTGCTCCGCACGCTCGGCGCCTGCGCGCTGGCCGGCGTCGTGCTCGGCCTGGCACTCGCCGCCTGAGGGGCGTACGCCGCACCGGTTGCGGCCGTCGGCGAGGATCTGCGCATGACGAGCGACGAGGCACCGGCACCTGAGTCGACCAGCGGACCGGGGCTCGGTCCGTGGGTGGCCGCCGCCCTGGTCTTCGGCTCGTCGGCGGCGGTGCTGGTCGTCGAGCTGGTCGCGCTGCGGCTGCTGGCGCCCTACTTCGGCCTGACCCTCGAGACGAACACGATGGTGATCGGGCTCGCGCTGACCGCGATCGCCGCGGGCACGTGGGCCGGCGGGTGGAGCGCCGACCGCGTTGCGCCACGGCACCTCCTCGGTCCGCTGCTGGGCATCTCCGGCGCCGCGGTCGCGCTGACGCCGACGCTGGTGCGGGGCTCCGCGGCCACCAACAGTCCCGGACTGCTGCTGCTCATGGCCACCCTGTCGATCCTCGTGCCGGGCGCGCTGCTGTCGGCGGTGACGCCGGTGGTGATCAAGCTGCGTCTCACCAGCCTCCAGCAGACCGGCAGCGTGGTCGGCCACCTCTCCGGCGTCGGCACGGTGGGTGCGATCTTCGGCACCGTGGTGACGGGCTTCGTGCTGATCTCGCGGGTGCCGGTCAGCGGGATCCTCGTCGGCCTCGGGGTCGCCCTGCTCGTGGCGGCGGTGGCCGTGCAGGTCGCCGGGCGTCGCGGGCGCAGCGACGTCGTGCTCGCGCTCGTGGTGGCGCTGGCCGGGCTCGGCGCGGCGGCCGCGCCGAGCGGCTGCGACACCGAGACGACCTACCACTGCCTCGCGATCACCACCGACCCCGAGCGACCCACCGGCAGGACCCTCGTGCTCGACGGGCTGCGCCACTCCTACGTCGACGTCGAGGACCCGACCCACCTCGAGTTCGCCTACATCGAGGCGATGGCCTCGGTCACCGACACTGCCTTCCCCGAGGGCGAGGCGCTCGACGCCTACCACCTCGGCGCCGGCGGCCTGACGATCCCGCGCTACCTCGCCACCACCCGCACCGGCACCAGCAGCCGAGTGTCGGAGATCGACGCGGGCGTGGTCGAGGCCGACGTACGCCTCCTCGGCGGCTCGCTGCCCGAGGGCGTCGAGGTCGACGTCGAGGACGGCCGCCTCGCGATCGACGACCTCGAGCCCGCAGCCCTCGACCTGGTCGTGGGCGACGCCTTCGGCGGCGTCAGCGTGCCGTGGCACCTCGCGAGCGTCGAGGCCGTCGGCGGCCTCGAGGAGGCGCTGGCCGCGGACGGGGTCTACGTAGCCAACCTCATCGACTTCGGTCCGCTCGACTTCGCCCGCGCGGCCGTCGCGACGACGGCCGAGGTCTTCGACCACGTCGCGCTGCTCGCCGAGCCGTCGTCGCTCGCCGGGGAGGAGGGGGGCAACCTCGTCGTGGTCGCGTCAGCCTCACCGCTCGACATCGCTGCTGTCGAGGACCGGATGGCCGAGCGCGACCTCGCGTGGGGCGCGCTCGAGGGCGAGGACCTCGACGCGTGGGTCGGCGACGCCCCGGTGCTGCGCGACGACTACGCCCCCGTCGACCAGCTGCTCACGCCCTACGCGCGCTGATCCGTCGTACGCGGGCAAGGTCACACCCTCCGCGATTGGATCGTTCCAAGGACTTCGGCACACTGGAGACATAAGTCCCCACCCCGAGGAGAACGAGATGCGACTGATCGACGAGCTCGACGAGCTGCACGACCACTACGCCCGCCTGGTCGAGGCCGCGGTCGCCCGCGACGACCTCGCCGCCGCCGAGTCCCTGGCCCAGGGCTACGAGGACGACGCGATCCAGCTGATGGCCGAGCGCGAGAACCTCACCCACCTGCTCCCCATCCAGCGCGGTGGTCGCCCGGAGAGCGCGCTGCGCGGAGCCGTACGCCGCCTGCTTCCCGGCCGCGCTGCCTGAGAGACGTCAGAGTGCGGTGATCGTGGTGCGGCTGACGAACCACGGACACCGCACAGCGGTCAGTGGCCGCCGCTCGCCCGCTGTACTCCGATTGCTCTCGATGCGCGGAGCGCTGCCACAGCGACCGCCGCACCCAGCACGGCTCCCAGCGTGTTGTACAACCAGTCGTTCGTCGAGCACGACCGCCCCAGCGTCGTGGCGAACGCCTGGAGGACCTCGATCAGCGCGGACGCCGCACTCGCCCCGACGAGCACGAGCAGCGGTCGGCGGAGGGCGACGCCGAACAGGAGGGCCGGCGGCACGAAGAGCACGAGGTTGGCCATCAGCTCCACCGCCCCCAGCTTCGGGAAGTACCACTCGGCCGCGCACCCGACCACGAGGTCACGGCTGGTCGGCACCAGCGTGAGCGCCACGACGGGCAGCACGCTGAGCAGCCCCAGCCACAGGGCGAGCCGGGGACGCTCGACCAGCCAGTAGCCCAGCGGCGGCCCGACCGTGACGGTGAGCAGGAGTGCGACGCTCGTGAGCCACGGGTGCTCGACGAGGAAGGTCGTGATCAGCGCCCTAGATCCCCTCGCCGGCTTCTTCGGGCAGCAGCATCTGCCCGACCATCGGCACCACGTCGGCGATCGAGTCGACGACCATCGTGGGTCGGTAGGGGAAGTCCTGCACCTGGTGGCGCTCGGTCGCCCCGGTCGCGACGAGGATCGTGCGCAGGCCGGCCTCGAGGCCGCTGATGATGTCGGTGTCCATCCGGTCGCCGATCATCACCGTGGTCTCCGAGTGCGCCTCGAGTCGGTTGAGCGCGCTGCGCATCATCAGCGGGTTGGGCTTGCCGATGAAGTAGGGCTGGCGGCCCGTCGCGGTGCTGATCAGCGCCGCGACCGATCCGGTCGCGGGCAGCATCCCCTGCGCGCTCGGGCCGCTCGGGTCGGGGTTGGTGGCGATGAAGCGCGCCCCTCCGTTGATCAGCCGGATCGCGCGGGTGATGGCCTCGAAGGAGTAGGTCCGCGTCTCGCCGAGCACGACGTAGTCCGGGTCCTGGTCGGTCATCACGTAGCCGATGTCGTGGACCGCCGCGGTCAGCCCCGTCTCGCCCACGACGTACGCCGAACCGCCCGGACGCTGGTCGTCGAGGAACTGCGCGGTCGCGAGCGCGGATGTCCAGATCGACTGCTCCGGCACGTCGATGCCGCTGCTTCGCAGCAGCCGTACCCGCAGGTCGCGCGGGGTGAAGATCGAGTTGTTGGTCAGGACCAGGAAGGGGATCTCCTGCTCGCGCAGGGCGGCGATGAACTCCTTCGCCCCCGGGATCGGGTCCTCCTCGCGCACGAGGACCCCGTCCATGTCGGTCAGCCAGGTGCGGACGGGTCGGGAGTCGGTCACGGATGCATTGTGTCGTGAGTCGGCGCCGTGTGCACCGGGTGGCTGCGCTCGAGCTTCGCACCCTCCACGTCGACGTCGGGAAGGATCCGGTCCAGCCAGCGCGGCAGCCACCACGCGTGCTCGCCCAGCAGGTGCATCGCGGCCGGGATCAGCACCATCCGAACCACGAACGCGTCGAGCAGCACCCCGAAGGCCAGCCCGAAGCCGATCGGCTTGATGGTCGCGTCGTGGGAGAAGATGAAGCCCGCGAAGACCGAGATCATGATGATCGCCGCGGCCGTGACGACCGCCCGCCCGGCGTTGAGCCCGTGCTGCACCGCGACCCGCGCCGGGGCACCGTGGGCGTACGCCTCCCGCATCCCGGAGACCAGGAAGAGCTGGTAGTCCATGGCGAGGCCGAAGAGGATGCCGGTGGCGATGATCGGCAGGAAGCTCAGCACCGGTCCGGGCGCGTGGACGCCGAAGAGGTCGCTGAGGAAGCCGAGCTGGAAGATCGCGGTGATGCCGCCGAAGGCTGCGAGGAGAGACAGCACGAAGCCGAGCGTCGCGGTCAGGGGCACCAGGATCGAGCGGAACACCAGGACCAGGATCAGCAGCGAGAGGCCGACCACCAGCACGAGGTAGAGGGGCAGCACCTCGGCGAGCTTGTCGGAGATGTCGATGCCGGCGCTGGCGTTGCCCGCGACGCCGAGGGTGGCCTCGCCGCCGTCGGTGGTCGTCGGGGTGGACGTACGGAGGTTCTGCACGAGCTCGGCGGTCGACTCGCTCGACGGCGACCCGGCCGGGACGACCTGGAAGGCCAGGGCCGACCGGTCCTGCGACGCACCGATCGGCACGACGGCCTCGACGTTCCAGACCCGCCCGAGCTGCTCGCCGACCGCGGCCTGCTCGGCGACGACGCCGTCCTCGGTGATCGGACCGGGGAGGTCGGCGACGACCAGCAGCGGGCCGTTGGACCCCTCGCCGAACTTCTCCGCCTGAATGTCGTAGGCCTTGAAGCCGGCCGACTCCGGCGGCTGCGTCGACCCGTCGGGGAGCCCGAGCCGCATCTGCGTGCCCGGTGCGGCCACCACGAGCAGTCCGACCACGCCCAGCCCGAGGACGGTCCAGGCGCGGCGGGTGCTCATGGGCGTGTCCCGCTCCGTGATGGCGTCGTCGTCGGTCGTCGTCCCGCCCGCCAGGCTCGCCCGCTCGCGCTTGCGGAGGATCCGCGTGCCGACCAGGCCCAGCACCGCGGGGGTGAGGGTGACCGCCATCAGGATCGCGACCAGCACCGCGACGGCACCGACGGTGCCCATCAGGCCGAGGAACCCGACGCCGGTCACGTTGAGCGCGAGCAGCGCGACGATCACGGTCACCCCGGCGAAGACGACTGCGTTGCCGGAGGTGCCGTTGGCCAGGCCGATCGACTCGTGGAGGTCGGCGCCCTGCTTCAGCTGACGGCGGTGACGGTTGATGATGAAGAGCGAGTAGTCGATGCCGACGGCGAGGCCCAGCATCACGCCGAGCACCGGGGTGACCGAGACGAAGTCGACGATCCCCGAGAAGGACAGCGAGGCCAGTGACGCGACGCCGACGCCCAGCAGCGCGGTGACCAGGGGAAGCGCCGCGCCGAGCACCGTCCCGAGCATCACGAAGAGAACGATCGCGGCGATGACCACGCCCGCGATCTCACCCGGGCCGAGGATGGACGGGACGGTCTGTGCGATGTCCTGCGAGGGGTGGACCTCGACGCCGTCGATGTCGGCGTCGGCGACGAGGTCCTCGATCTCGGTCTTCACCTCGGGGGTGACCTCGTTGGTCGACACGTCGAAGGTGACGTTTGCGACGGCTGCGCTGCCGTCCTCCGACACCGTGCGGAAGCCGGACGACAGCGAGGTCAGGGTCGCACCCTGCTCGAGCTGGGGCGCCTGCTCGTCGACCTGCTCCTGCTGCCGGTCGAGCTCGGCCTGCCCCTCGTCGAGCTGCTGCTGGGCGGCGTCGAGCTGGGCGCGGACGGAGGCGAGGGTGCCGTCCTCGCGCGCCTGCTGGCGCTGCTGCTCCAGGGCCGCGCGACCACCGGTGATCTGTGCCTGGGCCTCGCGGAGCTGGGCCAAGCCGTCGGCGAGCTGCTTGCGGCCGTCGGCCACCTGCTCGGCCGAGGAGTCCAGCTGCTCCTGCGTGGCGAAGGGGTCGGACACGTCGGCGACCGAGTCGACCTCGGCCAGACGGTCGAACAACGCCACCAGCTCGCCCTGCTGCGCGTCGGTGAAGGCCGAGCCGTCCGTGGTCTCCGCGACGATCGAGCCGTTGCCGCCGCCGGTGCCCTCGAAGTCGCGCTCGAGCTGGCCGGAGACCTGCGTGGTGGGGGTGTCCGGCAGCGTGATCGACGACGAGAGCGCGCCGGCGAAGGACACGTACGTCACCACGGTGACCGCCAGGACGCCCAGCCAGGCGCCGATCACGGTCCAGTGGCGCCGCGCGGCGAAGCGGCCGATGCGGAAGAGGAGCTCAGCCATGTCGGGTGACGGCCTTTCGGGGTGGGTGTTCGGAGTCGGGGTGGATCAGCCGGCGTGGCCGGCGCGGAGCCGGTGGAGCAGGCGGTCGAGCAGCCGGTCCCAGTCGGCACGGTCCTCGGGGGACACCCGGGTGGGAGGTGCGGGCTGCTCCTCGAGCCAGTGGCGCGCGATGGTGGCGAGGCCGCTCGTGAGCAGGGTCAGGGTGAGCTCGAGGTCGAGCGGGTCGAGCCCCGGCGCGCGCTCCAGCAGGCGCTCGCGCAGGCGGCCCGCGACGTGCTCGAGGGCGGTGCGTGAGATCGCGTCGGCGCGCTCGTCGGCCACGTCGGGACCGCCGAGCACGTGCTGGATCGTGACGATCGCCGTCGGCAGGTCGACGTCGCGGGTGGCCTCGCAGACCGCATCGAGCGCGGCGGCGCCGCCGGCAGCTCCCGGGGGCAGGTCGGCGGTGCCGCGGTCGACGCCCTCGAGGAGGTCGGTGGTGACCTCGGCGAGGATCTGCTCGCACACCGCGACGAGCAGCTGGTCCAGGCCGGCGAAGTGGTTGAAGACCGTACGCCGCGACACCCCCGCGAGCATGGCGACCCGGTCGACGGTGAACCCGTCGGCGCCGTGGTCGGTCGCCAGCGCACGGGCTGCGTCGACGAGGGCGCGGTGCCGCTGCTCGCGCAGGGGCACGTGCTGGTCGACCGGGCTCACGGAGGAAGTGTTGCACTCAGTGCAAAAAGTGGGACACGGGCCCGCCCGGTCGCCGGGCGGCCCGGCCCGGTCAGCCCTCCAGCAGCTCGCGCATCGTGGTGATCTCCTCGGTCTGGGAGTCGATGATCTGTCCGGCCAGGTCGACGGCCGGCTCGAAGCGGCCGCCCTCCTGCTCGGCGCGCGCCATCTCGACCGCGCCCTCGTGGTGCTCGATCATCATCTCGAGCCACATCTGCTGGAAGTCGGCGTCGGCGGAGCCCTCCAGGGCGTCCATGTCCTCGGCGCTCATCATCCCCGGCATGTCGGACCCGTGGTCCTCCATGTCGTCCATGGTGTCGGACATGTCGCCCATGTCGTGACCGGCGTTGGCGTGGTCGCGCATGGTCTCGGGGACCGGCTCGTCCCAGTCGGTCAGCCAGTCGGCCATGGTCTCGATCTCCGGCGCCTGCGCGGCCCGGATCTCCTCGGCCAGCGCCTGGACCTCGGGGTCGAGCGGGCGGTCGAGCGTCAGGTCGACCATCGAGAGGGCCTGCGCGTGGTGCTGGATCATGTCGGTCGCGAAGGCGACGTCGGCGTCGTTGTGCTCGGTGGGGCTGGTCTCGACGGTGCGGGCGGCCTCGGTGTCGTCGCCGCAGGCGGTGGCGCCGAGGGCGAGGGCCAGGCCGAGGGACAGGGTGCCCAGGGTGCGGGGCATGGTGCGGGTGGTCGTGCTCATGTCAGGCGTTCTCCAGGTCTCGTGGGAAGGGCGGGCAAGCAGCAGCCGCACGTGCGCCCGGACGGGTCGCAGGGCAGCCGCGGCGTACGCCGATCAGCACCTGATGACGGAGAACTGCCACGCCGGCGGTGGGCCGGTGGCACGCACCCAGGAAAGGACGGTCGCGGTGGGTGCGAGGGGCGCGAAGGCCCCGACGAGCCTGACCGGGCGCACGATGCGGACCAGCAGGCCCGCAAGGAGCAGCAGGGCGGCGACGGCCAGCATGGCGGCACACAGCATGAGCAGGTGGTCGGCGTGGTGGCCCAACCCCTCCTGGGGCGCCGAGGTGGCGGCCGCGCCCGTCGGGGACCCGCGGGTGTCGCCGTGACCGGCGGCGTGGTCCCCCTGCGCCGCGGCCGGGGCGGCGGCGTACGCCTCCGACGACGGGCCGTGGAGCGTGAGCGCGTGCATCCCGAGGATGCCGACCACGAGCGCCGCGACCAGCGCCGCGAGGGCGGCGCGGTGCGGGGCGGGGGTCGGGCGGCTCATCGACTCCGATGCTACGGGCGCCGCTCCAGCCGGGAGCGTCAGGCCAGACCGGGGCAGCCCATCATGCGGCCGTGGGCGGCGCTGACACCGAACCACGTCGACAGGCGCTCGCTCATCCAACGGATCTCGCGCACCTGCTCGGTGCGGATGGTGCGCGCGAGGTCGGCCACCTCGTCGTTCTCGGCGGCCCCGTGGACCAGCAGGCGCTGCGACATCATCACCGCGGCCATGTGGTGCCCAACCATGTCCTCGAGGAAGGTCCGGTCGAGCCGGTCATCGCTGAGCCCCGAGAGGTCGCGCATCATTGGCTCGTACGCCGTGTCCACCGGGTCGTCGGCGTACCACTCGTCGAGCCAGGCCCCCATCTGCTCGACCTGCGCGGTCTGGGAGGAGACGATGCGCGCCCCGAGTGCGCGCATCGCCGGGCGTTCGGACCGGGCCAGCTCACCGGCCGTCTCGATCGCCTCGCGGTGGTGGGCGACCATCTCGCGGAGGAAGCCGGCCTCGTCGTCGGTGCTCCACGTGTCGTGGCCCATCCCGCCGCCCATCGACCAGGCGCGAGCGTCGCGGTGCGGCATCGAGCCGTCGTCGTCGCGGAGGAGCGCCACCGCCGCGACCACCAGGGCAAGCACCGCGACGGCGGCGACGACGCCGCTCCACATCCGTCCCATGACGCACCTCCAACAGGTGCTTCCAGACTGCGCCCGGGGGCATGTCGTCGCCCAGTGCCGAAGGGCCCGACGGAGGGGCCGGTCAGCCGGTGGCGTACCGAACCGGGGGGCACTTCCTGCCGTTCTGCTGCGGACGCCGTTCTGCGTCGAGGACACTTCCGGGGGCCATCCTCGGCCCGCTCATCACTAGGGGGACGTGTGCTCAAGCGTTGGACTCTCACACTGCTCACGGCGAGCCTGCTGCCCCTCGTGGCCGTGACGGCCGCTGCCGCGAGCGAGGAGTGCGACCCCTATCTCGACCCGTCGAACCCCGCGTGCGCCGCCTTCGACACCGACGGCGACGGCTGGCTCGAGCCCCGCGTCCGCTTCACCTGGCCGACCGAGACCTCGACCACCCCGGGCGCGACCCTCGTGGCGACCGCGACGGGGGACGACCTCTTCCGCCCGGTCACGGTGACCTTCGCGCGACCGGTCACGCGCGACGACCCCTGGGGCGACTCGATCGCCTTCGCCACCGTCACCCTCGCCCCCGGTGCGCTCTCCGCACAGGTGGCCATGCCGGTGGGTGAGCCGGGGACCGACCACTTCTCGGCCGAGGCGCTCGACCCGTCCGGACGTTTCCTCGGCGACGGGTCCTACCGGGTCGCCGTCGGTCGCTTCGCCTCTGCCCTGGATGCCGACCTGCCTGCGCCGCGTACGGTCACCGCGGGTGCTGCGTCGCAGCGGGTCACCGGCACCATCTCCGGCGGTGAGCGCGTGGTCGTGGTCCAGGTCCGCGCCCGCGACGGTGAGTGGGTCGACGTCGCGACCGGTCGCTCGTCGGCCTCCGGCGCCTTCTCCGTCCCGGTGCCGACCTACTGGGTCGGCAGCCACACCTTCCGCGTCCACGCGCCCGCCACCACCCTGCTGACCGAGGCCTCGAGCGGTCCGGGCTCGCTGAAGGTGCGTCGGGGCTACCGTCCGACGGGCTCGACCCAGCACGCCCTGCTCGGCGGCAGCTCGCGGTGGAACGCCTGCACGCCGATCCGGTACGCCGTCAACCCAGCGCGGATGCGCAAGGGCGGGAAGGCCGACCTGCGCCACGCGCTGCGTGAGGTGTCGGCGGCCACCGGCCTGAGGTTCGCCTCCGCCGGCACCACGTCGCACCTGCCGCGCCCCGGTGGCTATCCCGACTACCCCGACGGGATCGACATCATCGTGGCGTGGGCCTCCGCGAAGCAGGTGCCCATGCTCGCGGGCAGCACCGTCGGGATCGGTGGCTCCGCGATGAGCAACGGCCAGCGGATGCTGGGGGCGGTCCTCCTCGACACGGAGTCCTTCCGCCGCCCGCCCGCCGAGCTGCGACGGATGTGGCGCGAGGTCATGCTCCACGAGGTCGGTCACGTGGTGGGGCTCAGCCACGTCGGCGACCGGCGGCTCGTCATGTACCCCTCGGTCGGCGGCGGCACGAACCGCTTCCGCGACCGCTTCAACCGGGGCGACCTGACCGGCCTGGTGAAGCTCGGCGCCGGCGCGGGCGGGTGCACCGGTGAGACGGAGTACGTCCGCGGTGCTGCACGGACCAGCCTGCTGGGCCCCGAAGCGCCGGTGCGCTGGGTGTGGGACCGCTGAGCGACTGACCCTGGGGGCTCAGCCGGACGTGCCCAGCACGGCCGCGACGATGTCGTCGAGGGTCTGACCCTCGACCGTCTCGCCGTCGACGAGGACGGCGGGGATCGAGGTGATGCCGTCCTGCAGGGCGGTCTCGGTCGCCTCGCTCACCCACGCCTCGAAGGCCATCGACTCGATCCCGGGTCGCACACGTGCCTCGTCGGCGCCGGCCTCCACCGCCAGGGCGACGAGGTCGTCGCTGTCGGGGAAGGGACCGGTCTCCGAGGGCTGGTCCTCGAAGAGGAGGGCGCGGAGCTCGGCGGCGACCTCGGGGCCCTCCGCGTCCAGCACCACCGCGAGCGCGTTGGCCGACTCCGGCGAGTAGTCGCTGATGCGCTCGAGGAAGCCGAGCGGCCGGTACTCGACCGTCACGTCTCCTGCGTCGATCGCGGCGTCGAGCCGGTCGCCGACCTCCTGCTGGAGCTGTCCGCAGAAGGGGCAGAGGAAGTCCTCGTAGATCACGACGGTCCGCGGTGCCGAGGGATCCCCCAGGACGAGGCCGAAGTCCGCGCTCGCTCCCGCGGGCGGTCCGTCCGCCGGCCCCTCCACGACCGGGGGCTCGACCGTCGGCGACGCGCTCGCGGCCGGGTCGGTCGCGGTGTCCTCGTTGCCCGCCGTCAGCGCGGCGTACACCCCGATCGGGAGGACGATCAGCAGGACGAGGCCCACCACCGCTCCGATGACCAGGCCTCTCACGCTGATTCCCCGCCCCGGCGCTGCCCTGTGGTCCAGCTCGGGGTGGCCGTGCGGCACGGCCGGAGGGATGTCGTCGGGCGGTGTCATGGGGCGTCCTCACTCCGGGGTGGAGCCCCGGACGTTAGCCCCTCGACGCGCCCGACACGTGCAGATCGGGCCGGTCCCAGGAAGGACCGGCCCGATCAGTTGGCGAGGTGGTGACGAAAAGAGGAAACGGCAGGTCAAAGTGATCCCGAGGCGTGCTCGTTGGACCCCGCCCAGCACGATTTCGCCGCCGTGACCAACACTTCTGCAAGGCCAATGGGCTACCGGCAGAACGACGTGCTTGTGATGGGCCCGGGTCGGACCTGTGGACCCTGCGGTCCTCATGAGGAGGGGTGAGTCACTCCAGCGCGTTCACGATCGGCGCGTGCAGGGCCAGCTGGCCGGCCCTCGTCACAGTCAGGTTCGAGCAGGCGGCGGAGCGCTGCTAGGCCTCGGGATGAGTGGCTCTTCACGGTACCTTCGGAGATGCCGAGCTCACGCGCGGTCTCGTGGACGTCGAGGCCGAGCCAGTGGCGGAGGACGACGACCTTGCGTTGCATCTCGGGAAGTCGCTGAACGCCTTGGACGAGTGCGTCGCGTTCATCGACCGGCAGCCCCGTGGCGGCAGCTGGATCGCCGGCTGCGTCGAGGCGAGCGGTGCGGACTCGGCGGCCGCGCAGACGGTAGGCGTCGATGTTGGCGCGCATCAGGATGCTACGAACGTACGCCTCGGGATTCCCGTCGGCGACACGGGGCCAGGCGGTGTACAGCTTCGTCAATGCGACCTGCAGGAGGTCGTCGGCGTCGTGCCAACTGCCGCACAGCGCGTACGCGATGCGCCGGAGGTGGTCTTGTCGTGAGACGACGAACGCAGAGTAGGAGGCCTCGTGTTCAGCACGCTTCATGAGGCGTCCGGGGCGCCCGGGTAGTCGATGCCGGGGACGGCGTCTCCACAGCCGCGGTGCTCGGTCTCCGCAAGGTAGGTGATGTCGGCGTCCTCGCCGGGGAGCTTGCGTGCCACGACGCACAGCCGGGCTCCGTCGACTTCGATGGTGCCGGCCGCACTGGGAGCGTTGGCGGGTGCCTGGTCGATGCGGGCCGGGCTCGATTGTTCGACAATGGTCACGCCGTCGTTGGCGGTGAGCATGCCTGCGGCGTCGAGAGTCACCCAGCCGGGTTCATACGGGCCGTTGCTGAACATTCCTCTCGTGTTGAGCACGGTGAGCTCGCGCACCCACTGTTCGAACGAGCGCCCTGATGTGGCGACCAGGTCGGAGGCCCATCCGGACTGGCCTCGCACGACGGCGGCCATCACCCACTTCCGCTCGCCCTCGTAGGTCACCACCGCAGCGGCCGAGGTCACGGCGTCGTTCGGAACCGGGTCGTCGACCTGGCGCACGACGGTGACGCCGGGGGCGATTTCCAGCCTTGCGGTGTTCAGGTCGTACCCGAACAGCACGGTGGGCGGGGGTGGCACGACACCGTCGCTCAGGTCGCTATTCACGACTGGGTCTGGGGTCGCGCTCGCGTCGGAAGCAACGATGCCGTCGCCGGAGGACGGATCGGCGCCGGGTTGGAGCGCCCATGCGACGCCTACGACAGCAGTCGTTGCAGCCACCGCGCTGACGGTGCGGGTGATCCGCCGTCGTGCCTGCGCACGGCGGCCGGCAACGAGCCGGTCCTCGAGGGGTCGATGCGCCGGCCCGCCGGACGTGGCCTGCTCAAAGCGGTCCATGAGGTCCATCGCTGCTCCAGTGTTTCGTTCGGATGCTGTCACTGACACAGACGAATCCGGGGCCACGCCGTTGTCCTTGATCAACGATGACCTTCCACGAAGGTGGCGCGGGACTCGTCACGTCTGAGGAACCAGCTGGACCTCGCTCGCCAGCGACGCCACCAAGGCAAACACAGTCGAGGATGACGGAGTCCTGCCGAGTTTTCGTAGGTCGTAGAGAGTGTTCGGCCGAACAACGACCTCGGCGGCGATCGGTGAAACAGCGAGCTTGGGCTCGCCGTACAGCAGCTCCAGCAGCGCCGATACAACACCACCCTTGCTGCCGGCAACGGAGAGTACGTACCCAAGCGCTGAGGCGCAGGCTTCCAGCGTCGTCCAGCGGGGCCAGCCCGACCCGGACAGGGCGCCGGCGGCAACGCTGAGTGACACCCCTGCCTCGCGCGCGAGATCCCGCAACGACCAACCCCTGGTTGCCCGCAGCCGCTCGAGCTCGCTGGCGAGCGCCTGGTAGTTCGCCACTGCCGACACCTCGACGCTTCCCTCGCAGTCCTCGGCAGGCCTGTCCGGTAGGGCATAGAGCCAGGACCCGGACTCGTCCTTGCCGCCTCGCGGTGCCGGCCAGCCAACGACGTCATCGGGGTAGCTCTTCACCACAAGGACACGGTGCCACGAGCCGGCGCCCAGTGTTCGGAAAACCGATCAACCCGCTCACGGCGGCGAGCACCAAGGACGGCGCACGGCCCAACGAAGGACGGGCCACCGACCGAAACCGGAGACACCCATGACCCCGAACAGCGCCATCCGACCCACCTGCCCCGAATGCGGCCTCACCCTCCGCACCGTCATCGCCGGCATCGTCACGCAGGCGCCCACCGCTCACAGCATCAACGACAACGTGTCGCTCACCCTCCGCGTCGGCCCCACGGCAACCGGCATGAGCGGCCTCATCGAGGTCAGCCACAACTGCCAGTGCGGCTGGCACGGAGCCTGGCACGACCTCTACGACCTCCCCGACTCGGGCTTCAACGAGGCGCCAGCCCACCCCGAGGCACACAGTGCCGGCCAGCTGTCAGCCGCCTTCTACGGCTGCTGAGACGACCGACCCTTCCGCCCAGGACACCAGCCACGCGCCTCCCGGACGACGACATCTGGAACTGACGCCCGTCACAACTCCCACCCACAGCCCGCCCTCACGGCGGCCGCGCTCTCCGCCGGACAGCGCCAGACCCGCGATACCCCGCTCCGGCCGGGTGTCGCGCGGGCAAGCTGCCATCCACGAGGACCACCCATGACCGCCGACCGCCCACGCCGCGGCACCCCGACCGCTATCGCGGGCTACATCCGCAACTTCACCCCCACCCGGCTCGACCAAGCAGCTTGGTCACTCGCCGGCCCTGCCAGCAAGTCCCTCGTCCGTCGCGCGCAGCCAGTCAGCATCGCCCACGCCCGCCTCCTGCTCTCCCACCTCGCGGGGTACCTCGCCGACCCCGACGTCTGGGACGCCGCCCAGGCGCCGACGCTCCGAGAGCTCCTTCGGGTCGAGACCATCAACGCCCATCTGACCCGGACCACCTTCTCCAGCCCGCGAACCAAAGCCACCCACCGCGACACGCTGTACAAGCTCGCTCGCACCGCCGGAAACCTCGACCCGGTTGCCCCGCGCCCAGTCCGCCGCGGCGCCCCGGACGCCTTCTTCCTGGCCGGCGCCAGCCAGCCGATACCGGCCGCTCACCTCCTCCAGGCACGCCGCACCCAGGCACCCGCGCCCATCAAGGAGTGGCTGCGCCCTCTTCTTCCCGCCCTGACACGGCAGGTTCCCAATGGTCACATCGAGAACACCCGCACGGTGATGCCGTCAGATGTCATCCGGACGCTGACCGAGGCACCCAACCGAGAGCCGAACGTGTCCTCCACCCAGACCCCCGGGTCCCCCGTGCAGACGGGCAAGCAGGCAGCCACACCGGCCAAGCCCACCTCGCGGCGCGCCCGCATCGCAGCCGCAAAGGCCGCCCAAAAGGTCCGCGCCGAGCAAGCCGGGGCGCCAAGAACTGGCATTGTCCGCGTGCTCCCCACCGGTACTGACCTCCCCGACGAGGTGCGTGCCCGGGTCGCTTCGTTCACGCCCCAGAAGGCCACCCGGCAGGCCTGGAACCGCAACGCTGAGCTCGGCGCCGGGCTGGTCTTCGCGACGGCGCCGTACAACCCGCGCGTCGCCCAGAGCGCCTGCTCCTACGTCGCCCTGTTGCTCACCTACGTCGCCGCTCGCCACGGTCGTGACGCAGCCGAGCCGTTGACGCTCGACGACCTGTACGCGCCCGGACTGCTCGACGAGTGGCTCGACCAGTGCCACTGGTCCGACCGGTCCAAGGCCTCTGCCCGGTCGCTGCTGCGCCGCGCACTGCGGGCCATCGACCCCTCCACAGCTCCCGCGCGGCTCGAGCACCACAAGGTCGCTGCCCCGTACACCCGCGAGGAATGCGACTGGTACGTCCGCGCCGCCTGGCACCAGCCCACAGTCGCGCTCACCCGAGACATGTGCCTCATCGTCGGCCTCGGGCTCGGCGCCGGCCTCGACGCCACCGACCTGCGCGCCCTCACGCCCGAGTGCTTCACCACCGTCGTCGCCTACGGCGAGCAGACCATCCTTACCGTCCGGGTGCCCGGAGACGGCGTCAAGGCCCGCACCGTCCCCATCCGCACCCACTACGCGCCCCTGGTCCAACGCGGCCTCGACCTGCACGCCAAGACTAAGAAGCCCTCTGCGCTGGTCATCGGCAAGGTCCGCGACCGCAACAACGTCGTAGGCCCCGTCACCAGTCGCGCCAAGACGGCAGGCTCGGCGTCGCTCGAGCTGCGGATGAGCCGCCTGCGCAACACCTGGCTCGTCGCCCAGCTCTGCGCACCCATCTCCCTCGCCGACCTCCTCCCGGTCGCGGGTCTTGCCTCGGCGCGAACCGTCACCGAGCTCATCAGCTACTGCCCCCCGGCAGACGAGGCCGCCGTGGAACGCATCGTCTCGGCCCTTGCTGGAGCGGACGGTGCCGCGTGATTGGCTACCGGGAGTTCGAGCGCTACCTGGCCTTCGTGCGCCGCAGCGACGTCCATGCCGTCCTCGAAGCCGCCCTCGCCGGTGCCCCGCAAGGCCGCAAGCGCGCCCTGACCTGCGACGTCCTCCTCGCCGCCATGGTCGCCACCGCGACCCGCGACAAGAACCTCACGCTCGTCGCCGTGCACAGGACGCTTGTTGGCGAGCTAGCCACCGACTACCAGCGGCGCCTCGGCATTCGCGGCGCTCGCGGACCGCTGACGGTTCGGCAGGTCCGCTACCTGTGGAACTGCATCACCGACCTGTACGAGCACACCGAAGCCCGCCGCCCCGACCTCCCACTGGGTGAGCGGGTCGAACGCTCCGGGAAGCTCCAGCACCTCATCGACCAGCTCCTTGCCTCGGCGACGCTCCACATCGGCGCCGCCGGGCGCTACGCCGTGGACGAGTCGGCCATCGACTCGCCCGCACGCGGAAAAGGTCGTCCCCGACGCGACTCCAACACCCCAGGGTCGGAGGACCAGGACGCGGACGAACCCGAGGACCGCTACGGACGCTCCGCCGACGTCGATGCCAGGTGGGGCTACCGCACGAAGACCTACCACAACCGGACCAACCAGGTCTTCGGCTACCAGATGGTCGGGTTCACCGGCGTCGCCCCCGTCGGTGGCGCCCCACGGCCTCTCTTGATGGAACGAATCAGCGTCGTCGCAGCGAACTGCGACGGCATCGACGCGACCATCTCCGGGCTCGCCCGGATGCGCGACGAGGGCGTTTCGGTGGTCGAGGTCCTGGCCGACCGAGGCTTCAGCTACAAGCTCCCCGAACGCTGGGCAGACAAGCTCCGAGCGATGGGCATCGACCAGGTCCTCGACCTCCACCCGAACGACAACGGCGCACGAGCCCACAAGGACGGCTACGTCATGGTGGACGGGTGGGCCCACTGTCCCTCCATCCCCGACCACCTCATCCGCATCGCGAAGCCCAACCGACTGTCCGTGGGTCAGGACAAGAAGGACGCGACCCGCGAAGAGCGCCTGGATGCCGCTGGGCGCCGCGCCGAGGTCGACGAGTTCAACAGGCTCATCGCCGAGCGTCGCGTCTACCGGTTCGAGCGAGCCGGACGCACCGCGGGCGGCAACGAGCGCTTCACCTGCCCCTCCCGCGCCGGCAAGCTCAAGTGCGGCGGCTGCCCGCTCTCCGCCGACTACGACGACGTGCCCGAGGTCGCCCCGCCGGTCAACGAGGCCGGCGAGCTGCCCAAGGCTTGCGCCCAGACCACCATCACGCTCAAGCCCACCGTCGAACCCAAGCTCCGCCAGCGCGAGTACTGGGGCAGCCCTGAATGGCAGCTGTCCTACAACCGCCGCAGCGACGTCGAACGCTCCTTCGGACTTCTCAAGACCGCCGACGGTGGCGGCATCCAGCGCGGCTGGACCCGCCAGCACGGCCTGGTGAAGACCACCCTCCTGCTCGCCATCGCCGTCGCCGCCTCCAACCTGCGCATCCTCCTGAGCTGGGCGCGTCGAACCCGCGACACCCGGGACCCGCTCACCACGATGGACGTCGCCAGCCGTGGCTTCGTCGAGCTGGACGACGACGGGCATCCCCTCGCCGCGACCGGTCCACCTGGGGGGCCGACAGCCTGACCCCGTCTGTACCTAGCGCCACCGTTCGAGCCTGACAGCACCCCGCTGTCAGGCTCGACGTGCTTCCAGCGGTGGTCGGATCGGGCGGACTCGCAGAGGGGTCCACTTCCGACACTTCGGCGAAGTATCGGGTCGGATAGGTCGCCCTCGGGGCAGCCCGCGAGGCCCCCACAGACGCACGAAATCCCGCCCAAGTGAACCCTGGGCGGGATTTCGTCACTAGACGGTCCTGAATTTCGTCAGGACCTCTTGGCGGTGGCGGTGGGATTTGAACCCACGGTGGGTTTGACCCCACACAACATTTCGAGTGTTGCACCTTCGGCCGCTCGGACACGCCACCGCGCGGAACATTACCGGAGCCCTGCCGCCAGCCTGAAACCGGCGTCGACCCCACGATCCGTCCACGATCGGTGCGGTGCCATGGTCAGGGACGGCGTACGGCGGTAACTTTCGCCGCACGCTTGTGCTCGCGCCTTCGCGAGAGGGAAGGAGCGTGGCTGACCATGACCGCCGTACGCCGTGTCCGAGATGTTGCGAGGTCCGCCCTGCCCAGGTCGGTGGGGGAGAGGCTGCCGGCCGCGCCGCCGCGGGAGGTGACCGAGCTCCTCCACGACAAGCGCTTCCAGCGCGCCGTCGCGGAGGCGGCCGAGGAGCAGGGCCGTCCCGAGGAGGAGGTCTGGTCGGAGGTCAAGGGCTACCTCCACGAGATGTCCGCGGCCCACGACGACCGCACCTCCCAGGGCTGGGCGCGGATGGGCGAGTGGTTCCTCCGGGCGTACGACGTCCTGGTCGACGAGGACGACATGCAGGAGCTCAAGCGGCTCGACCGCTCGCACAGCCTCGCGCTCGCCTTCAGCCACCGCTCCTACCTCGACGGCATGGTGATCCCGAACGCCCTGTCGTCGCGGCGGTTCTCGCCGACCTACACCTTCGGCGGCGCCAACCTCAACCTGCCGATCATCGGAACCGTGGCCAGTCGGACCGGCCTGATCTTCATCCGCCGCTCGACGCAGGAGATCCCGGTCTACCGCCTCGCGCTGCGCTCCTACATCCGCCAGATGGTGACCAACAAGCGCAACATGGCGTGGTCGATCGAGGGCGGCCGCACCCGCACCGGCAAGCTGCGGCCCCCGGTGCACGGCATCCTCAAGTACCTCACCGACAGCGTCGACGGTGACGATGCCCCCGACGTGCAGGTCGTCCCGATGGCGGTGGTCTACGACCAGCTGCACGAGGTCTCGCTGATGACCGAGGAGGCGCGTGGCGGCAGCAAGACACCCGAGGACTGGCGCTGGCTGGTGCGCTTCGCCCGGCTCCAGCGCAACCGCCTCGGCCGTGCCTACCTGACCGTCGGCGAGCCCTTCTCGCTCCGCGAGCGGATGCAGGCGCTCGCCGACGAGGGCGTCACCGGGCACCAGGCGGTCGAGCGGATCGCGCTCGACATCTCCCACCGGCTCAACCGCGCCACCCCGGTGACGGTGACCGCCATCGTGTCACTGGCGCTGCTGGGTGCCGACCGGGCGCTGACCGTCGACGAGGTGCTCGAGACCGTCGAGCCCCTGGCGGCCTACATCGACGCGCGCAGCTGGCCCGTCGCCGGTGCCGCCGACCTGCGGGACCGCGCGACGATCCGCCGCGCGCTCGCCGAGCTGGCCCGCAGCGGGGTGCTGACGGCGTACGACCAGGGCACCGAGCCGGTCTGGAAGATCGGCGACGACCAGCACCTGGTGGCCGCGTTCTACCGCAACACCGTGATCCACATCCTCGTCGAGCGCGCGATCGGCGAGCTCGCGCTGCTCACCGTCTCCGAGCTCGAGCCGGACGCCGAGCTGCCGCAGGGCGGCACGCTCCAGGTGGGCTGGGAGGAGGCGAAGCGGATGCGCGACCTGCTGAAGTTCGAGTTCTTCTTCCCCGGTCGCGCTGGCTTCGAGGACGACCTGCGCACCGAGCTCCAGCTGCTGGTGGGCGAGGGAGTCACCGACATGACCCCCGAGCGCGCCCGCGAGCTCCTCGTCGGCGCGCGCCCGCACCTCGCGCACCTCGTGCTGCGGCCCTTCCTCGACGCCTACCTCGTGCTCGCCGACCGGCTCGCCGACCGCGGGGACAGCCCCGTCGACGAGGACGACCTGCTCGCCGACGCGCTGGCCGTCGGACGCCAGTGGGCCCTGCAGCGCCGGGTCGCGAGCGCGGAGTCGATCTCCCTGGAGCTCTTCCGCACCGCGATGGCGCTGGCGCGCCACAAGGGCCTGCTCGAGGGCGGCGCGGGCACCGGCTCGGCACGCGAGGCGTTTGCCGCCGAGCTGCGCGAGGCGGTGCGCCGGGTCAACGAGATCGGCGAGATCGCCGGGGAGCCGGTCCAGGTGGTCGTGCCCGAGGTGCGGTCGGCGACCGAGTCGCAGGACAGCAGGTGAGCGGGCTCTCGGCCGCCGCGCAGGAGGCAATCGAGGCGATCGAGGCCGGTCCACAGGGCCCCACGGTCGGCGCCTTCTTCGACCTCGACGGCACCCTCGTCGCGGGCTACACCGCCGCCACCTTCTACGGCGACCGGCTCAAGGGCCGCGACGTGTCGCCGGCCGAGTTCCTCCGCACCGTCGTGACCGCGGTCGACGGCGAGCTCGGCGGCGACCCCACCCGCATCGCCCACGTCGCCTTCTCCGCCATGCGCGGGGAGTCCGAGGAGGCCTTCGCCGACCTCGGCGAGCGGCTCTTCCGCTCCAAGATCGCCGGCACCATCCGTCGCGAGTCCCGCGCGCTCGTCATGGCCCACCAGCGCGCCGGCCACACGGTCGCGGTGGCGTCGGCGGCGACGAAGTACCAGATCGCGCCGGTCGCCCGCGACCTCGGCGTCGAGCACCTCGTCTGCACCCAGCTCGTCGTCGAGGACGGCCAGTTCACCGGCGCCACCGACGGCCCGATGCTGTGGGGCCGCCACAAGGCCAGCGGCGTACGCGCCTTCGCCCGCGAGCACGGCGTCGACCTCGGCGAGTCCTACGCCTACGGCAACGGCTACGAGGACGTCGCCTTCCTCTCCTCCGTCGGGCGCCCCACCGCGCTCAACCCGCACCGCGACCTCCGCGCCGCGGCCGCCCGCCTCGACTGGCCGGTGCTCGACCTCTCCGACCCGGTCGGCGGCTCGCTCGTCGCTGCGGGGCGTACGGCGGCCGCGCTGGCCGGCATGAACACCGGTGTCATCGCCGGGCTGGCCTACGGCCTGGCCCGTCGCGACGCCCACGAGGGCCGCAACCTCGCGGTCAAGCTGGCCACGTCGCTGCCGATGGCGCTCGCGGGCGTGGACGTCGAGGTGCAGAACCGCGAGCGCCTCTGGACCCACCGCCCCGCCATCTTCGTCGCCAACCACCAGAGCGCGCTCGACATCCCGGTCCTGGGCAACCTCCTCGAGCGCGACTTCACCATCGTGGCCAAGAAGGAGGCGCGCTGGGACCCGCGCACCTTCGTCGGCTCGCTCGTCATCGACCCGGCCTGGATCGACCGGTCCGACTCCGCCTCCGCCCGCGCCACGCTCGACGGGGTCGTGGAGCGGATCCGCAGTGGCACCTCGCTGATGATCTTCCCCGAGGGCACGCGCTCGGCGACGCCGGTGCTCGGTCCCTTCCGCAAGGGCGCCTTCCACCTCGCAGCGCAGGCCGGGGTGCCGGTGGTGCCGATCGTGCTGCGCAACACCGGCGAGCTGATGCGCCGCAGCTCCCTGGTGCTCAACCCCGGTGTCGTGGACGTGTGCGTGCTGGAGCCCGAGACCGACTGGAGCGTCGACGACATGAGCGAGCGCATCGCTGCCCTGCACGCGAAGTTCGAGGAGACGCTGGCGAGGTGGCCGGCATGAGTGCCGCGGAGGACTTCGAGCGCTGGGGCGGGGCGGCCGCGTGGTCATCAGGTGCCGAGCTGACGCCGATGCAGACCCTGCTCTGGCGCGCCGAGCGCCACCCCGTGCAGTCGTCCACCACGACCGTGGTGATCGACCTCGACCGCGCGCCGGACTGGAAGCGCTTCGTCGCCGCCACCGAGTGGGGCACCGGGCTCGTACGCCGCCTGCGCCAGCGCGTCGTGGACCCGGTCGTGCCGACCGCGCCGCCGACGTGGGCCGACGACCCGACCTTCGACCTCGGCTACCACCTCCGCCGCGAGCGCGTCTCGAGCCGCGAGGAGATGCTCGCGCAGGCCGCCCAGGTCGCGCTGCGTCCCTTCGACCGCTCCCGTCCGCTGTGGGAGGGCGTGCTCTACGAGGGCGTGCCCGTCGAGCGCGGCGAGGGTGCGGCGTACGTCCTCAAGATCCACCACGCGCTCGCCGACCCCCTCGGCATCGTGCAGCTGCTGTCGATGCTCCAGTCGGGACGCCGCGCCCACACCGCGCGCAAGCCCGTCGGCGACGAGGTCGCCGCTCCGGTGGGTGTCGACGGT
Source organism: Nocardioides lacusdianchii (assembly GCF_020102855.1). GTDB lineage: Bacteria > Actinomycetota > Actinomycetes > Propionibacteriales > Nocardioidaceae > Nocardioides > Nocardioides lacusdianchii. Next base: position 28,207 of record NZ_JADHZD010000019.1, on the reverse strand, counting down.
GTCGAGCTCGCGATGGCTGGCCTGCGCGCCGACGTGTCGACGCTGCCGGACCTCGCCCGCACGAGCGTGCGCACCCTCGGCCACGCTGCCGTCCGGCCGCAGGCGGTGGTGGCGTCGGCGCTGCGCTACGGCGCGTCGGTGCGCCGGCTCCTCACCCAGACCGAGCGACCCTCGCCCGAGCTGTCGCCGCGCACCGGCAAGAAGTGGACCTTTTTCACCTTCGAGGCGCCGATGGAGCCGCTGCGCACGGTCGCCCGGCAGGGCGGCGGCACCCTCGACGACGCCGCGGTCGCGCTGGTGCTCGGCGGGCTGCGCCGCTACCACGCACGACGGGGCAGCGACGTGCGCGAGCTGCCGGTCGGCGTACGCGTCTCCCTCGACCGTGCCGACGACCTCGGCAACCGCTTCGCGCAGGCGCTGATCTCCGGGCCGCTGTCCATCGAAGACCCCGTCGACCGGGTCGCGGCCGTGCGCGGCGAGGTGCTGTCCCTGCACACCGAGCGCGCGCTGGAGGTGCTGGACGCCGCGGCGCCGGTCGTCAACCGGATGCCCGCCTTCGTCGGCGCCTCCGCGCTGCGCACCGCCGTCCCGCCGGACGCCTTCGTCCTGACGCTGCCCGGTCCGCCGCGCAAGCGCTTCATGGCCGGCGCCGAGGTGCAGGGGATGTACGTCCTCGGGCCGCTGCCCGGCGCCGCGCTGACCGTGTGCCTGGTGACCGTCGGGGACACCGCCTGCATCGGCGTCAACGTCGACGCCAGTGCCGTCGCCGACCTCCGCGGGCTGGAGGAGTGCCTGGCCGAGGGCGTCGAGGAGCTCGTCTCGGTGGGCGGGTAGCCCAGACCCCCACCTAGGGTGGCGAGGTGAAGACCTGGTGGCGGGGCGCGCAGCTCCGCGAGTCGATGTGGTTCGTCCCCGGCGTCATGGTGGTGGCCGCCATCGTGCTCGCCCAGGGCGTCATCGTCCTGGACCTGTGGCTCGACGCGCGCACGCTGGACGTCCTCCCGGACTCGTTCCTGCTCGGCGTCGAGGGCAGCCGCGGCATCCTCGTCGCCATCGGGGGCTCGGTCCTCGCCGTGGCCGCCACGACCTTCTCGATCACGATGTCGGTGATCGCGACCGCGTCGTCGACCTACGGCCCGCGGCTGGTGCGCAACTTCATGTCCGACCGCAGCAACCAGCGGGTGCTGGGGCTCTTCGTCGGCACGTTCGTCTACTGCCTGATGGTGCTGCGCCGGGTCCAGGACTCCTCCGACGGCATCACCTTCGTGCCGCACGTCGCGGTCTACGGGGCGCTGCTCCTCGCGCTCGCCAGCGTCGCTGCGCTGGTCTACTTCCTGCACCACATCTCCGACGTCATCCAGGTCCCGACGCTGGTGCGGCGGGTCCGCGCCGAGCTCGAGTCCGCGGTCGACGACCTCTACGGCGAGGCGCGCGGCGAGCGGGTCACCGCCTTCGCCCTGTCTGTCCCGGACGCCGAGGTCCTGGCGCCCCGGGCGGGCTTCGTGACCTTCGTCGACGCGCCCGCACTGGTCCGCGCCGCGACCGGCGTGGGGGTGGCCGAGCTCGTCGCCACGCCGGGGACGCACGTGATGGCGGGCGAGCTGCTGGCGCGGGTGAGCGGCGACGCCGAGGAGATGAGCCGGCTCGTGTGCGCGCACGTGCGCGTCGGCGACACCCGGACGCCGGCGCAGGACGTCGAGTTCGCCGTGCAGCAGCTGGTCGAGATGGCCGTGCGCGCGGTGTCGCCGTCGACGAACGACCCCTACACCGCGCGCAACGTGGTGGAGGAGCTCGCGTGCGGGCTGGTCCCGGCCATGCGCCACCCCGCACCGGGGGACGGGTGGGTCGACGACGACGGCGTCGTACGCCTCGTCTGGCGCCTGCCCACGGGAGCCGAGCTCGTCGACCTCGTGTTCGACGACCTCCGGCTGTACGCCGCCGGGGACCCCGAGGTGGTGAAGGCCGCGCTGCGCCTGGCCGGTCGGCTGGCGCGGGTCGCCGGGCCCGAGACCGTCGCGCGCGTGCGGACCCAGGTCGAGGAGCTCCTGGCCGCCGCCGAGCGGGAGGGCACGTCCGCCTTCGACCTGGACCGGCTGCGCGCCTGCCGCGATCAGCTCGTGACCGGCGCCTCGGACGTCGGCCCGATGTAGCAGAGCATCCGGTAGTCGGTGCCCTCCTCGATGTTGCGGAAGCCGTGCCGCTCGTAGAAGCGCCGGGTGTCGGCGTCGACCTCGTCGACGTTGATGTGCATCTCCGGCGAGCCCAGGTCCCGGACGAGCGTCCTGCAGAGGTCGAGCACCTGCGTCCCGATGCCGCGGTCGCGCAGGTCGGGCACGACGTAGAGCTCCTCGAGCTGCGACACGGGGCCGTCGAACCAGATGGCGGGGCGCAGGCTGAGCAGCGCGAACCCCACTGCACCGCGTACGTCGTCCTCGGCAAGCACGGCCACGATCTCGTCGAGCCCCAGCAGCCGGGCGAAGCGGACGGCCAGCACGTCGGCGTCGTCGGTCTCGGACTCGAACTCGGTGTTGAAGTCCCACAGCAGCCGGCCGAGCACCTCGGCGTCGTCGGCGGTGGCGCGGCGGACGGTGGTCATCGGACCTCCTGCGAGCGGTGGCGGGCGAAGAAGTCGTCCAGCAGCGCCGTGGATTCCGTCGCCAGCACCCCGGAGACCACCTCGGGCCGGTGGTTGAGCCGGCGGTCGCGCACGACGTCCCACAGCGACCCGACGGCGCCCAGCTTGTCGTCGTACGCCCCGAACACGACACGGTCCACCCGGGCCAGGACGAGGGCCCCGGCGCACATCGTGCAGGGCTCGAGGGTGACGACGAGTGTGCAGCCGGTGAGCCGCCACTCGCCGCGGGTGGCCGCGGCCGTCCGCAGCGCGACGACCTCCGCATGACCGGTCGGGTCGGCGTCGGACTCGCGGGTGTTGCGCCCCGTGCCGATGACGGTGCCGTCGGCGTCGAGGACGACCGCACCGACAGGTACGTCGTCGCCGGCGAGCGCGGTGCGCGCCTCGGTGAGGGCCAGGCGCATGGCGCCGTCCCAGGTGTCCACGCGCGTCATGCCGAGGTGAGGCCCACGGCGTCGTCGAAGAGCTCGCCGAAGCCGAGGCGGCGGGCGATGTCGGACAGCACCTCGTCAGGGTAGGCCTCGACGTCGTCGAGCAGCGCGCCCATGTCGATGGCGTGCAGACCGAGGTCGGCGAGGAGGTCGAGGTCGCCGGCCAGCACCTGGATGTCGTCGTCCTCCGGCGGCGGGAGGCCGAGGAAGTCCATCGCCGACTGGGCCAGCTCCCACTCGTCGGCCGCGGTGACGTCGGAGAGCAGCACGCGGGTCGTGGTGCGGTCGACCCGCACGAGCACGAAGAAGTCCTCGTCGACCGCGACCATGCCGACCGCCCCGGACTCACCCGAGACGTGGCGCAGCGCGTGGCTCAACGACTCGATCGTCTCGAAGGCCGGTGGGGCGATGTCCTGCACCTCCCAGGCGCCGTCCTCGACGAACGCGGCCAGCGCGAAGTCGATCTCGCCGCTCTGCTCGGACATGACCGGCCTCCCCACCGTCAATCGGACATCCAATGTCGCAGAAACCGCAGGGTCCGCCAACCCTCTTGCGCAGTCGATCCGCCGACGCCCGGACCCACTAGGGTGAGGGCCATGCGCCTGCACGTGGTGAACCACCCCCTCGTCTCCCACAAGCTCACCGTCCTCCGCGACGAGAACACCGACTCGCCGACCTTCCGTCGGCTGACCGACGAGCTCGTGACCCTCCTGGCCTACGAGGCGACCCGCGAGGTGCGCGTCGACCCGATGGACATCACCACGCCGGTCGGCCCGACCACAGGCGTCTACCTCGCCCAGCCCAAGCCGATGGTCGTCCCGATCCTGCGCGCCGGGCTCGGCATGCTCGACGGCATGATGCGGCTCCTGCCGACGGCCGAGGTCGGCTTCCTCGGCATGGTCCGCAACGAGGAGACCCTCGAGGCGTCGACGTACGCCGAGCGCCTGCCCGAGGACCTCTCCGGGCGCCAGTGCTACGTCCTCGACCCGATGCTCGCCACCGGCGGCACCCTCGCCGCGGCGATCCGCTTCCTCACCGACCGTGGCGCCGACGACATCACCGCGATCTGCCTGCTCGTCGCCCCCGAGGGCGTGGCCAACCTCGAGAAGGGCCTCGAGGGCCTCGACGTCCCCGTCACCGTCGTCACGGCCGCGCAGGACGAGAAGCTCAACGAGAAGGGCTACATCGTCCCGGGCCTCGGCGACGCCGGCGACCGGCTGTACGGCGTCGCGCACTGACCCTCGCCCGCTCGCTGGTCGAGCAGCCGAGCGCGGCCCCTCTTCCATCGGTGGTCGAGTAGCCCGCGAGGAACGAGCGGGCGTATCGAGACCCGGCCCACTGTCGGACCCCTTCCCTAGGCTCGAACGCATGATCGAGACGTTGGACGCAGGAGCAGAGGCCGGGGCAGAAGCCCTCGGCCCCGCAGCACTGCTCGCCTCGACCAAGGCCTCCCGCTCCATCGAGAACACCGAAGCAGCCCGCCAGCTCGACCTCGCCGCGCTGGGCCGACCTGCACCCTCCGGAGTCGATCCACTCCGCCGCCTCGTTCACCGTTCCCGGGTGCGCGCACGAGGAGCCCATCGCCGGACCGGGTACGCCGCTGGTCGCGGAGTTCTGCGTCGCCGAGCTCGGCACCGTCCTCGGCGTCACCTCGGTCTCGGCGAAGAAGCTCATCGGCCACGCGCTCGAGCTGCGCCACCGCCTCCCCCGACTGTGGTCGCAGGTCCACACCGGTTCGGTTCCGGCGTGGCGTGCGCGTGCGGTTGCCGAGGTCACGATTCACTCGACACCTGAGCTGACGGTCGAGGCGGCGCGGTTCGTCGACACGCAGGTCGCCGCGGTCGCGGGGAAGGTGGGTCCTGCGCAGCTGGACCGGCTCGTGGCGGAGACGATCAAGCGGTTCGACCTCGCCGAGCCGGATCCTGCTGCCGATCCGGAGGACGGGTACCTCCACGTCGACCCGCGCCACGTGACGATCCACGACCAGGACGTGCACTTCGCCGGGACCGTGCGGCTCGAGGCCGAGGTCGATCTCGCCGACGGGCTCGACCTCCAGCAGGCGCTTGCCCACGGCGCCGCCATTCAGAAGGCCCTCGGGTCGCAGGAATCCCTCGACGCACGCAGGGCGAAAGCGCTGGGTGACCTGGCCCGGACGCAGACCGCTCTCGACCTCCACGGCTCTGCTGGTGGTCGACCAGCAAGTGACTCGGCTGGTGGTCGAGTAGCCGACGAATCTGTTGGTGGTCGAGTAGCCGGTGAGGAACGAGCCGGCGTATCGAGACCAGGCCTCCCCGCCGCCCGCTCAGTCGTGCTGCACGCCCACTTCGACGCCAGCCTCTCCAGCGACACCATCGTCTTCGGACCGACGGGGCGGCTGGAGGAGGGGCAGCGGCTGGTCCTGCTGGAGCAGCTGAAGTCGTGGTGCCGCGACTCGCGGACGATGGTCACGGTCAAGCCGGTCATCGACCTCGACCAGGAGAGGGCGGCGCCGGGCTATGGGGTCCCGGACCGCATCCGCGAGCACGTGGCCTTCGCGACCGGACCTGCGTTTTTCCGGGGTGCGGTCGACCGGCGCGGGGCTGCGACGTCGACCACGTCATCGAGTACGACCATGACGCCCAATCAGAAGGCCGACCCCAGTCCGGGCCGACGCACACCGACAACCTGGCCGCGTTGTGCCGGTTCCACCACCGGGTCAAGACCCACTCCGCCTGGCGATATGACATGACCGAGCCTGGGGTTTTCGAGTGGACCAGCCCGCACGGCCATCACTACCGACGCGACCGTGACGGGACCACCGCGCTCGACCCATCAGACCCCGGTCCGCCCCGGATCCCGTCACCTCGAAGTTGACCCCGCCCCACATCCCGCCAGCCGCGAGCTGACGCGGCCACGGGCGCGTCTGCAGAGCGAAGAACCCTCCCCTCGTGCTGCTCGCACGGGTCGCGGCAGATGAGTGCGTTTGAGCGAGAACCCGGTCAGGTGTTCCGGAGGCCGCCGCTGTGGATGTGCACGTGCAAGTGCTTTGAGTCTTGGTAGCGACCGAGGTTAGTGAGGACGGCGGCCGCTCCTCTGCTCTCCTCGACGTCGTGGGCGATTCTCTGCACCACGGCGAATAGACGCCTCATGAGGTGCGCATCTTCCTCGGTCACCGTGGTCAAAGAGGCGATGTGCCTCTTGGGGACTACGACGACGTGCGTCTGCCAGAACGGACGCGTGTGATGGAAGGCGAGGACGTGCTCGTCGTCGAAGACGAGGTCCAGTTCCTCGGGGTTCGGGATCGCGACGTCACAGTAGAAGTCGTCGCCCACGTATGGGTCAGCCTCCGAACGATCAGCCATGCAGGAACCCTAATCCGCGCACGCACGGTGGCAGATGCGGATGATTTGCTGCCCGCAAATGGCCAGTCGGTTCATACCGTGGTGGCGTGGTCGGCGTGACTTGGCCACCACCGCTCGTCCACTGACTCGTACTGGATCCCTGCGGCCGCACGCGAGCGCTCAACGGTTTCAGGGAAGATGATGGGGCTTCTCCGGTCGAAGTGGTATTCAGACGCGTCTTCTACCTCTGTCATGGTCAGTGCGGTGGGCTCGACGCCGTAGCCGACCATGACGATGTCGACCTCGGGCAGCGCGGTGGTGAAGGCCGCCCAAGCTCCAGCCCAGCGCAGCACCGACGCAGCCACTGCCTGGTCGCGGACCGTCCACGAGAAGGGCTGCCATTTGGATCGGTTCGCGGCTCTTGCCGTGGCGGCGTCCACCAGCCGGTGGCCGAATTCGTCGGGACGGGCAGCAGGGTGGGGCATCGTCGCGTCCACTAGTGCGAACACGGCGTCGGACACCATCCGCTGGTCCGCGTCGACTGCGGAGCCCGGGAACCGGTCACAACGGAACGTGCCCACCTGTGTCCACGGCCGCTTGGGATCCCGCCGCGTGCTGCCGTGCCCCAGCCAGACTCCAGTTGCCGGGTGGCCCAACCGCCCCACCACGCCGTCGAGCCACCGTGGACCATCCGGACCTCCCGAGAGTCCGTGGACAGGAAAGTCGAGTACCGGATGGCTCATGTCCACGTGCCCAGTGTGCCGCACGCGAAGCACGGCCGTTGTCGACGATGGACCGCAATAGCAACGCCTCCAAGAGCGTGAGTTGCCTTGCCCGCTCATCGGCATGAGCGGTGCTTGGAAATCCATCGTCCTGCCAAGGTCGCCGCTTGCTCCGCGCGGTCCGACCCGAACGGGACGCCGGGCCGCCTCCAGCGGGGACGGCCCGGCTCCCACCTCAGATGCGCTTCTCGCACTCCCGGACCTTCTCGCCCTGGCACACGTCGCGCCCGCCGAACCCGCCTGCCACGCGGTCCTTGCCCGGGCCGCCGATGAGGCGGTCGTTGCTGGGATAGCTCCCAGCGAGGCTGTCGTTGCCGGGGCCGCCGTAGATCGTGGCCCTGGGCTTGTCGCACCGCGGCGGGACCCACGTGCCGAGGCCCCTGTACCTGGTGCCGACGTAGAGATCGTCCCGGCCCTTCCTGCCACTGATGGTCACCCGGCACGCGATGACGCCGATCCTGTTCGCGCGGTTGGTGCCGATGACGTCGGCGCGCTTCGCGCTCACGATGATGTCGTCGAAGCCGCGTACGCGGATCGAGTCCTCCTTGCCGGCCTTGGTGGCCGTCACCCGCGAACGGCTCAGGTCGGCGCGGACGCGACCGTGGCTGGTGAGCTCGAGCAGCAGCTGGTTGCGCCCGCCGTCGCCCTTGATCCGCGTCGCCTTCCCGCCCAGGGTGTCGGACTCGTAGGAGTCCTTGCCGCTGCGGAGTGCGATGTTGCGGTCGTACGTCGTCGGTGCGTTGACCTTGACGTGCTCGGTGCCGCTGGTGCCGCGGAACGTGAACATGCCACGCTCGGCCGACGTGGTGAAGGCGAGCCTGTCGAACTGGCCCGTCCAGGTGAGGGCGGTGTCGTCCCCGGTCACGGTGCCCTTGGCGTACATGGCGACGTCGCCGGTAACGGATCGAACGCCCAAGATGCCGCCGGTGCCCACGGACACCGCGCTGGGGGCGGTCTGGATCCCGCTCCAGCTGATCTCGCCGAAGTCGAGGTCGATGATGTCGGCGTTCGACTGGCCTGCCATGCCGGAGACGACGACGGCGCTGGCGGCGCGGATGGCGTCGGCCTCGGTGTCGGTCGTGTCGGGGGAGACCACGTCCTCGCGACCGACGATGGCGCCCGCATGGACGAAGTGCCGTCCACCGCTGGAGTCGGCGATGAACGTGTCGGCCCCCGCGCCGAGGATGGTGGCGAACACCGGGGCGGTGCCGGTGCCGCACACGAGGTCGTCGCCGCCGCGTGCGTCGACGCGCGTCGCGCCGTTCGTGACGATGACGTCAGCACCCTCCGTGCCCACGATCTCGCCACCGGGCGTCCCGACGATGGTCGCCGCCTGCCCCTGACACGTCTCGGCCGCAGCGGTGGCAGCGCCCGTCGGTGTGAGCACGGCCGCGCCCAGGAGCGCGACCGCGGTCAGACGGATGTTCCTCATGGTTCCCCTTGATCGTGTCCGGACCCTTGTGACCGGTGCCCGGCCCGAAAGGTTGTCACGACCCGCTGATCCCGTCCCCCCAGCGGCTGGATCCAGAGGTCAGTCGATCATCCACGCCAGCAGGTCGCTCGCCATCGGTGTCATGACCACCCGAGGGTGCAGACGGACACGAGCAGCGCCAGCGCCACCACGACATCACGTCCGGGTGCGGCGCGCAGGGTCCACAGGCGGTGCGCACCCCAGCACACGACGGCGAAGGAGATGAACGGGGCCATCGCCAGGGCCCAGAAGGAGAGCAGGCCCACCAGCGGGCCTGCTGCGGAGGTGTAGGGCCACAGCTGGTCGATGTCGTAGAGGTAGAGCGACTCGCGGGCGGGGAGCCCGGCTGCGAAGTAGGGCAGCACGAGCGCCACGACGCACGCCGTGGCGCTGAGGACCGCCAGGCCGAGTGCGAGCCACGCGCGCCGGTCGTTCGGCTGGTACTGGACGGCGCGGATCGGCGCCGCATCGACGATGGCCATGCATCAGTATGGGGCGGATCGAGCCGCCCCGCACGCAGCTCGGCCCCGCGAGGAGTCCTCGCGGGGCCGAGTCGTCGAGCGTCAGGTCAGCCGTTGACGGCGTTCTTGAACGCAGCGGCCGGCTTGAAGGCCGGCGCCTTGCTCGCGGCGATCTCCATGGTCTCGCCGGTCTGCGGGTTGCGGCCCGTGCGCGCCGAGCGCTCACGGGACTCGAACGTCCCGAAGCCCGGCACGGTGACCTTGTCGCCACCGGCGACAGCGGTGGTGATGGAGGAGATGACGGCCTCGAGCGCCTTGTCGGCCTGGGCGTTGGTCAGCTCGGCGTGCGAGGCGATGGCGTCACGCAGTTCAGTCTTGTTCACGTTGAGCTCCTGCTCGTCGATGTCGGTCAGCGGCCCATTCAACCGTGCTCGTCCCCCGCGGTCGCGCCCGCCTGACCCCGAAGGGTGAGCGAGCACGTGACGCGCGCCACCTGAGACACCGGTGACAACGGCTTCTGTTTCGGTACGTTGTGCCCCGGCCCGCACGCCGCTCTGGTGCCGACCAGGTCCGGAGCCCCCACCCAGGAGGCAGCAGTGCGCATCGGCATCCCACGTGAGTCACGACCCGGCGAGACCCTCGTCGCCGCGACGGCGAAGACGGCGTCGCAGCTGGTGTCGCTGGGCTACGACGTCGTGGTGGAGCAGGGCGCAGGCGCTGCGGCCGACCAGCCGGACACGGCCTTCGCCGACGCCGACATCCGCGTCGGCACGGGCGAGGAGGTCTGGTCGAGCGACGTCGTGGTGAAGGTCAACGCCCCCACCGACGAGGAGATCGCCCGGCTGCGTCCCGGCGCGACGGTGATCGCGCTCATGGCGCCTGCCCGCAGCCCCGAGCTCGTCGAGCGGCTCTCCGCGGCGGGCGTGACGGCGCTTGCGATGGACGCGGTGCCGCGCATCTCGCGGGCGCAGTCGATGGACGTGCTGTCGTCGATGGCCAACGTCGCGGGCTACCGCGCCGTCATCGAGGCGGCCCACGAGTTCGGCCGGCTCTTCACCGGCCAGGTCACGGCGGCCGGCAAGGTGCCGCCGGCGCGTGTCTTCGTGGTCGGCGCCGGCGTCGCAGGGCTCGCCGCCATCGGTGCAGCCGGCTCGCTGGGCGCGATCGTGCGCGCGTTCGACGTACGCCCCGAGGTCGCCGAGCAGGTCGAGTCGATGGGCGCGGAGTTCGTCACCGTCGACATGGGGCAGGGACAGGAGGTCTCCTCCGACGGCTACGCCAAGGAGATGACCGCCGAGCAGGAGGCCGCCACCGCTGCGATGTACGACGAGGAGGCGCGGGCCGCCGACATCGTCATCACGACTGCGCTGATCCCCGGCCGTCCCGCCCCGCAGCTCGTCAGCGCGGAGACGGTCGCGGCGATGAAGCCGGGCTCTGTGGTCGTCGACATGGCCGCGGCCAACGGCGGCAACGTCGCCGCCACGGTGAAGGACGAGCGCGTGGTCACCGCCAACGGCGTGACCGTCCTGGGCTACACCGATCTCGCCGGCCGCCTCGCGGCCCAGACCAGCCAGCTCTACGGCACCAACGTCGTCAACCTCCTCAAGCTCCTCACCCCCGCCAAGGACGGCGTGCTCACCCTCGACATGGACGACGTCGTCCAGCGCGGGATCACCGTCACCCGCAGTGTGGGAGGGAGTGGCACCACTGCAGAGATCATGTGGCCCCCGCCGCCGGTCCAGGTCTCCGCCGCCCCGGCCGAGGCGACCAAGGTGATGCCGGTCGAGAAGGCGCCGCCGCCCCCGCCCGACCCTCGTCGCCGGATGTACGCCGCCGGGCTGGCCGCGGTGGTCTTCCTCGCGCTGGCCACCCTGGCGCCGCCGAGCTTCCTGCCGAGCCTCACCGTCTTCGTGCTCGCGGTCGTGATCGGCTTCTACGTCATCGGCAACGTCCACCACGCGCTCCACACGCCGCTCATGAGCGTCACCAACGCGATCAGCGGGATCATCGTGGTCGGCGCGGTCCTCCAGGCACCGGTCGACAACCTCGCGGTCCAGGTGATCGCCGGGGTCGCCATCCTGCTCGCCAGCATCAACGTCTTCGGTGGCTTCATGGTCACCCGGCGGATGCTCAACATGTTCCAGAAGGGCTGACCCGTGGCTTCGTTCGTCCAGGGCGCCTACATCCTCGCCGCGCTCCTCTTCATCCTCGCGCTCGCGGGCCTCAGCAAGCACGAGACCGCCCGGCGCGGCAACCAGTTCGGCATGGCCGGCATGGCTCTTGCGCTCGTCGCGACGCTGCTGCTGGTGCTCGACTTCCTCGGCACCGACTACATCGACCAAGGGCCGGTCGTGGTCGGGCTGGTCATCATCCTCGTCGCGGGCACGGTGGGGGCGGTCATCGGCATCCGCCTCGCGCGCCGCGTCGAGATGACCGGCATGCCCGAGCTGATCGCGATGATGCACAGCTTCGTCGGGCTCGCCGCCGTGCTGGTGGGCTACAACACCTACATCGAGGACGCCGCGCTCGGCGTGGCCTCGGACGCGGTGCACAACGCCGAGGTCTTCATCGGCGTCTTCATCGGCGCCGTCACCTTCACCGGCTCCGTGGTCGCCAACCTCAAGCTCAGCGCGAAGATGAAGTCCTCGCCACTGGTGCTGCCGCGACGCCACCAGCTCAACCTCGCGGTGCTCGTCTCGTCGGCCGTGCTGCTGGTCTGGTTCATGCTGGCCGACGGATGGGGCGGGATGGCGCCGCTGGTCGTGATGACCGTGCTGGCCCTCGCCCTCGGGTTCCACCTCGTCGCCGCGATCGGCGGCGGTGACATGCCCGTCGTGGTGTCGATGCTCAACAGCTACAGCGGCTGGGCCGCCGCGGCCGCGGGCTTCATGCTCGGCAACGACCTGCTCATCATCACCGGCGCGCTGGTCGGCTCCTCGGGCGCGATCCTCAGCTACATCATGTGCAAGGCGATGAACCGCTCCTTCGTGAGCGTCATCGCCGGCGGCTTCGGCTCCGACGGCACCGTCAGCGGGGAGGCCCGCGACTACGGCGAGCACCGCGAGATCCAGGCCGCCGACGTGGCGGAGATGCTGGCCGGCGCCTCGTCGGTCGTCATCACGCCCGGCTACGGCATGGCGGTCGCGCAGGCACAGTACCCCGTCGCGGAGATGACCAAGCGGCTGCGCGAGAAGGGCGTCGACGTCCGCTTCGGCATCCACCCGGTCGCCGGCCGCCTGCCGGGCCACATGAACGTGCTGCTCGCCGAGGCGAAGGTGCCGTACGACATCGTGCTCGAGATGGACGAGATCAACGACGACCTGCCCGACGTCGACGTCGTGCTCGTGATCGGCGCCAACGACACCGTCAACCCCGCCGCGATGGAGGAGCCCGGCTCGCCGATCGCCGGGATGCCGGTCCTCGAGGTCTGGAACGCCCGCGACGTCATCGTCTTCAAGCGGTCGATGGCCACCGGCTATGCCGGGGTGCAGAACCCGCTCTTCTTCAAGGACAACGCGCAGATGCTCTTCGGCGACGCCAAGGACAAGGTCAACGAGATCGTCGCAGCGCTCGGCTGAGGCGCCTCAGCCCTTCGTGCCGCCCGCGGTCAGCCCCGCGACCAGGTGGCGCTGGGCGAAGAAGAACACGATCGCGGCCGGCACCGTGATGAGCACCGCGCCCGCGGTCAGCAGCTCCCACCGGGGGCTGAACTGCGGGACGAACTGCTGGAGGCCGGCGCCGAGCGTGTAGTGGTCGCTGCCCTGCATGAAGGCGATGGCGTACGCCACCTCACCCCACGCGGTGAGGAACGTGTAGAACGCCGTCACCGCGAGGCCCGGGCGGGCCAGCGGCAGGATGATCCGCCAGAAGGTGCTGAAGGGGCCGAGCCCGTCCAGCGCGGCGGCCTCGTCGAGCTCGCGGGGGATGGTGTCGAAGTAGCCCCGCAGCATCCACGCGCAGAACGGCACGGCCACCGTGCAGTAGGCGATGATCAGCGACAGCTTGGTGTCGATCAGCCCGAGGTTGGCCATGATCGTGTAGATCGGCACGATCAGGATCGCCACCGGGAACATCTGGGTCAGCAGGAAGACCCACATCAGGCCGCGCTTGCCGGGGAAGTTGAAGCGGCTCAGCGCGTAGCCCGCGGTCGCCGACATCGCGATGCCGATGACCATCGTGAAGGCCGCCACGACCACCGAGTTGGCGAACCAGGTCGGGAAGTCGGTCTCGGTCAGGAGCCGGCGGTAGTTGTCGAGGGTCGGGCTGGAGAAGAGCTCGACCTCGGTGCGGCGGATCTCGCTGGCGGGCTTGATCGAGCTCAGCACGACCCACAGGATCGGGAAGAGCGCGATGAAGGTCGCGACGACGAGCGTGCCGTGCAGCGCGATGCTGGCTGCGACCGAGCGCTCGCGTCGGCGGCGCGGGAGCGGCGTACGCGTGCCGGCGACGGTCTCGACGGGGTCGGCGGCCACGGCGGCCGGGGGCATCGTGGTCATCAGAACACCTCTCCCTGCTTGGCCAGCATGCGCTTGTAGGCGCTGGCGTAGACGACGAGGATCGACAGGATCAGTACGCCGTAGGTGGCCGCGAGCGAGTAGTCGCGGATGCCCTCGAAGGCCGCCCGGTAGGCGCCGGTCACCAGGATCTCGGTCGAGCCGGCCGGCTGCCCGCGGGTGACGAAGTAGATGATCGGGAACATGTTGAAGGTCCAGATGGTGCCGAGCAGGATCACGGTGGACGACACCGGGCGCAGGCCCGGGAGGGTGATGTTGACGAAGCGCTGCCACGGGGTGGCCCCGTCGATCTCGGCCGCCTCGTAGAGGTCGCCGTTGATCGACTGGAGGCCGCCGAGCAGGGCGACCATCATGAACGGCACGCCGAGCCAGACGTTGGCCACGATGGCGGTGAACAGCGAGGTCCAGCGCTGCTCGAACCACGACACCGGATCGATGCCGACGGCGCGCAGCACGCCGTTGATGATGCCGAAGCGCTCGTCGAAGATGAAGCGCCAGGCGAAGGCCGCGACGAAGGACGGCACCGCCCACGGCAGGATCAGCGCGACGCGGTAGAAGCCGCGGAAGCGGAAGTTGCGGTTGAGGATGACGGCCAGGCCCAGGCCGATCCCGTAGTGCAGCGTGACGCAGGCCAGTGTCCACACGAGGGTGTTGGTGAGCTGGAGCCAGAAGCTGCCCTGCGCGCCGGTGAGGATGTCGACGTAGTTGTCGAGGCCGACGAACCTCGCGGCGTCGGGGTTCGGCTCGCACGTCTCCGCGCCGCCGAGGATCCTGGTGCAGATCTCCTCGCGCTGGTTGGACTCGTTCAGGTCGGTGAACGACTGCCACACCCCCTGCACGAGGGGGTAGAAGACCAGGACGCCGAGCACCACCACGGTGGGCAGCACCATGGCCCACGCGTACCAGTGCTTGTCGAAGCTCTTGCGCAACTGACTGTCTCCGTCGTCGAGAGGTGGTGCGGGTCGGGACCGGGGGGGCTGGGACGAACGGCCGGCCCCGGGGGTGCCGGGGCCGGCCGCTCGGGCTCAGCGGGGTGTCACTGGAGCGAGTAGTCCGGGACGACGTCGCTCTTGTAGGTGTCGGCGGCCTTGTCCAGCGCGCCCTGGGCGGGCTTGCCCTGGATGAGCACCTCGGTCGCCATCGTGTCGAGCGCGGCGAAGAACTGGCCGCCCTCGGGGATCCACGGACGCGGCTGCGCGACCTCCATCGCGTCGGCCCACAGGGCCACCCGCTCGTTGGTCACCATGTCGTAGGAGTCGGCGTTGCCGGGCAGCAGGCCGAGCTCGTCGGCGATGAAGGCCTCGGACTCGGCGGAGCTCATGAAGGCGATGAAGGCCGCGGCGGCCTCGGCCTTCTCGTCGTCCATGCCGGAGTAGACGACGTAGTTGTGGCCGCCCACCGGGGCGCCCTGGCCGGCGCTGCCGGCGGGGACGGGCGCGACACCGAGGTTCTCGATGCCACCGAAGTTCGGGTCGTCGCTGATGCCGGCGACCTCCCACGGGCCGTTGATGATCATCGCGACCTTCTGCTCCTTGAACAGGGTCATCATCGTGCCGTAGGGGTCGTTGGCCGTGGGCTTCACGGCCGTGCCGTCCTCGACCATGCTGGCAGCGACGTCGATGCCGGCTGCGGCCTCGGGGCTGTTGACGGTGATCTCCTGCGCCTCGCTGTCGACGAGGTCGGCGCCCTCGCCGTAGAGGAACGGCAGGAGGAAGTAGCCGCCGGAGTTGAGGTAGATGCCGTCGACCCCCGCCTCGCTCTTGAGGGTCTTGGCCGCCTCGCGGACCTCGTCCCACGTGGTCGGCGGGGCTTCGGGGTCGAGGCCGGCCTTCTCGAAGAGGGCCTTGTTGTACATCAGGCCGAGGGTGTCGGTGACCTGCGGGACGCCGTAGGTCTTGTCCTCGTAGACGTTGCTCGAGAGCGGCGTCTCCAGGAAGTTGTTCTCCAGCGCGGCGGTGCCGTCGAGGGCGTAGAGGTAGCCGAGCGAGGCGAACTCCGGGGTCCAGGCGACCTCCGCCCGCAGGATGTCCGGCGCCCCGGAGCCGGACTCGGCCGCCGTCTTGAACTTGTTCTGCGTCTGGTCGAACGGCACGGTCTCGTGGTTGATCGTGACGTCGGGGTACTCCTCGTTGAACTTCTTGATCAGCTCGTCGTAGGCGGGCGCCTCATTGGTGGCGTCCGAGGTGTCCCACCAGGTCAGCTCAGCGCTGAGGTCGCCCGAGGCGCCGCCTGCGTCGCTGCTGCTGGTGTCGGAGTCGCCGCCGTCGCTGCCGCACGCTGCGAGCGTGAGGGCGAGGGCGGCGACGGCGATGCCGGTGGTGCCGGCGGTGGATCGACGCATCGATTTCTCCTGGTGAATGCGCGCCCGGGCGGGGCGCTGTGATGACGGTCACCGAAGATTAGCAAGAGCATGCAGATTCTGAAAGACCTTGCAATGCATGTGCAAGGGTTGCGCAGGGTGCTTTCATGTCGCCATGGCAACGCTGGCCCAGATCGCTGCGGAGGCTCGCGTCAGCGAGGCCACCGTCAGCCGTGTGCTCAACTCCAAGCCCGGCGTCAGCGAGAGCACCCGGCAGGCGGTGATCACGGCCCTCGACGTGCTCGGCTACGAGCGCCCCACCCACCTGCGCCAGCGCAGCGCCGGCCTCGTCGGCCTGGTGGTGCCCGAGCTCGAGAACCCCATCTTCCCGGCCTTCGCGCAGGTCATCGAGGACGCCCTGGCGCGGCGGCGCTTCACGCCCGTGCTGTGCACCCAGTCGCCAGGGAGCCTGTCGGAGGACGAGTACGTCGAGTCGTTGCTCGACCACGGCGTCGCCGGGATCATCTTCGTCTCCGGAAAGCACGCCGACACCCGCGCCGACCACGACCGCTACCGCGTCCTGCTCGAGCGGGGCCTGCCCGTCGTCTTCATCAACGGCTACGTCGACGGCATCGACGCGCCCTTCGTCTCCGCCGACGACCGGGTCGCCATGGACATCGCCGTCTCCCACCTCTGCCACCTCGGCCACCGCAGGATCGGCCTGGCCATCGGGCCGGCACGCTTCATGCCATCGGCCCGCAAGCACGAGGGCTTCGTCGCAGCGCTGCGACGCCACCTCGGGCTCCCCGAGGCCGAGGCGCGCAGCTGGATCGCGGAGACGATCTTCTCCGTCGAGGGCGGTGCCGCGGCGACCACCCAGCTGCTCGAGCAGGGGGCGACGGCCGTCGTCTGCGGCTCGGACATGATGGCCATCGGCGCGATCCGCGCCGCCCGTGCCGAGGGCCTCACCGTGCCCGGTGACGTCTCGGTGGTCGGCTTCGACGACTCGCCCCTGGTGGCCTTCCTCGACCCCCCGCTCACCACCGTTCGCCAGCCGGTCGCGTCGATGGGCGGCACTGCCGTGGCAGCGCTCGCGGACGCCATCGGCGGCGACCCCGTGGCGTCGCGGGAGTACCTCTTCGCGCCCGAGCTCATCATGCGCAGCTCCACCGGGCCGGTGCCGGCCTGACGCGTACGGTCCGGGGCGTCAGCCCAGCTGCGTGCCGGCGAGCATGCCGATCGCGTAGGTCACGCCCATCGCGAGCAGGCCGCCCGACACGTTGCGGACCACGGCGGGCAGGCGCGGGCTGTAGCCGATGCGTGCGCTGACGAAGCCGGTCAGCGCGAGCGCGGCGACGACGCTGAGCACCGTGACGAGGATGCGTACGCCGTCGGGCACGAAGGCCACGATCAGGAGAGGCAGCAGCGCACCGATCGTGAACGCGATCATCGAGGCCCAGGCCGCGTGCCACGGGTTGGTCAGGTTGTCGGGGTCGATGCCGAACTCGATGTCCGCGTGCGCGCGCAGCGCGTCCTTCTCGGTCAGCTCCGCGGCGACGCGCTCGGCGGTCGCGCGGGAGAGGCCCTTGTCCTCGTACATCCGGGCCAGCTCGGACTGCTCGGTCTCCGGCATCCGCTCGAGCTCGCGTGCCTCGAGGGCGAGGAGCGACTTCTCCGAGTCGCGCTGGGTGCTCACCGAGACGTACTCGCCGGTGCCCATGCTCAGCGCGCCCGCCGTCAGGGCGGCGATGCCGGCGATCACGATCGCGCCGCTGTCGTCGGTGGCGCCGGCGACGCCCATCACCACGCCGGCGGTCGACACGATGCCGTCGTTGGCGCCCAGCACCGCCGCGCGCAGCCAGTTGAGCCGCGCCCCCACGTCGTCGCCCATGTCGTCGTGGAAGTGCTGCGGCTCTTCGTCGGTTCCGATCTCCAGGCTCACGTCTCCGATCCTCGCCCTGCGACCGGTGCCGCGCAACGAAGGTGAGGCTGTGCTCAGAGGCCCAGGTCGCGCCCGATCAGCATCTTCATGATCTCGTTGGAGCCGGCCCAGATCTTCGTCACGCGGGCGTCGCGCCAGGCGCGGGCCACGCGGTACTCGTTCATGTAGCCGTAGCCGCCGTGGACCTGCACGCAGTGGTCGAGGACGTCGTTCTGCACCTGAGAGGTCCACCACTTCGCCTTGGCGGCGTCGACGGGGGTGAGCTCGGCCTTGGTGTGCGCGATGACGCACTGGTCCACGAAGGCCTGGGTGACGTCGACGCGCGTGACGAGGTCGGCCAGCAGGAACTGGGTGTTCTGGAACGAACCGATCGGCTGGCCGAAGGCCTGGCGGTCCTTGGCGTACTGGACCGTCTCCTCGAGGATCTGCTTGGCGTGGGCGAGGTTGGTGATCGCCGAGCCGAGGCGCTCCTGCGGCAGGAACTGCATCATCGAGATGAAGCCGGTGTCGAGCGGGCCGACCAGGTCGTCGTTGCTGACCCGCACGTTGTCGAAGGCGAGCTCGGCGGTGTCGGACTCGTCCTGACCGACCTTGTCGAGCACGCGGCCGACGCTGAAGCCGTCGAGGGTGGTGTCGACGGCGAAGAGCGAGATGCCCTTCGCCTTCTTCTCCGGGCTGGTGCGCGCCGCGACGAGCACGATGTCGGCGGAGCCGCCGTTGGTGATGAAGGTCTTCGACCCGTTGAGGATCCAGTCGTCGCCGTCGCGGACGGCCGTGGTCTTGAGGTTGGCCAGGTCGGATCCGCCACCGGGCTCGGTCATGCCGATCGCGGTGACGATGTCGCCCGACGCGCAGCCCGGCAGCCAGCGCGCCTTCTGCTCGTCGTTGGTGAGGTGCACCAGGTAGGGGACGGTGATGTCGGCGTGGATGCCCACGCAGCTCGGAAGAGTCATGTTGACCTTGGCGAGCTCCTCGGTGAGCACCGCGTTGAAGCGGTAGTCGCCGGCCTCGGAGCCGCCGAACTCGTCGGGGATCTCCAGGCCCAGGAAGCCCTGCTTGCCCGCGGCGGTCCAGAAGGCGCGGTCGAGGCCGTGGTTGTCGGCGTACGCCTCCAGGTGCGGGGTGACCTCGCGGTCCAGGAACTGCTTGACCGAGGCGCGGAAGGCCTCGTGGTCCTCGTCGTAGATCTCACGCTTCATGGGCCCTATGTTACCCGCGGGTCACCTACGACGCCGAACATCCCAAGTTGCTGCCGGGCAGCCGCCACGCGCGTAACGTCGCCCCCGACTGGCTCGTACGGGGTGGGAGCAGGACGTGAGGGAAGACGGCGGGGCGTACGTACACCCTCGAGGACGCGCCTGGGGCAACGACGCCCAGCGCGCGGTCCTGCACGCCATCGCGGAGGACATCGCCACGCGCACGGCCCACAAGGTCGTGGCGATCGAGGCACTACGCTCCGACGGCTACCTCGAGTTCGTCGCCATCGCCGGGGACGCCGCCGCCCGCGAGAAGATGCTGGGGGAGGCCTCACCGCTGGCCCTCGAGCACATCCAGACGCTGGGCCACGAGATGGGCGGGTGGCGCCACATCCCCGGCGAGCGCCTCGACGACGAGACGCGGGCCTTCCTGGACGAGTTCGGCCACCGGCCCGATGTCCCGGCCTCCGGCCTGCCCAACGGGTGGGACCCCGACGACCAGCTGGTGCGGATGCTCCTCAACGAGGACGGCGACCTGCGCGGCATTCTCTACCTCGACGAGCCGCTGTCCGGCCTGCGCCCGACGCCCGACGACATCGACTGCATCAACGCCGAGGCCGGCGTGCTCTTCGAGGCCGTGATCAGCATCGTGGAGCGCGAGCTCTACGGCGAGCAGGTGCGGATGGTCACCCAGGCGCGGCGCGCCATCGAGAGCGTACGACCCGGGCTGGGGGAGGAGGAGCTGCTCGCCGCGCTGTCGGAGGCGATGGTGGACGCGATGGACGTCGCGACCGTCGACGTGCTCTCGGAGGCGACCGTGATCGCCGAGCTCGAGGCGGACCGCGGCGAGGTGACCGACCTGATGCGCCGTCAGTGGCGCCGGCGCGGGCACGTGGTGGTCGAGCGGCAGCGGACGTGGAGCATGCAGGAGGACTCCATCGAGACCCCGCCCTCGCTCACCCGGCTCCTGGACACCCACGGGCTCGGGTCGGGCCTGCTGGTGCCCTTCGGCGCCGGCGACGACTACCTCGGCACGCTGGCGATGGGACGCGCGCCCGACGCGCCGCGGTGGATCGCCTCCGAGATCATGGCCGCCAGCGTCGTGGCCTCCGACATCGCCCGGCTGCTGCTCGAGGCACGACTGGTGGAGCGCGAGCGCGCCCTCAACGCCGAGCTCCGCGCCACCAACGACTACCGCCGCGACATGGTCATGACGCTGGCCCACGAGCTGCGCAACCCCGTGAGCGTGCTGTGGACCAACCTGGAGCTGCTGTCCCTCGAGCCCGACGAGGATGAGCGCGACGAGTCGGTGCAGGCGATGGACCGCGCCGCCCGGCGGATCGAGGACATGATCGAGGACCTGATGGCGCTCGCCACCGTCAGTGACCCCGAGCGGTCCACCTCCCCGGCGCCCGTGGACCTCTCCGCGCTGGTGGGCGAGAGCTGCCAGTTCCTCGCGCCGACCGCGGCCCTCGGCGGCCTGGAGATGCGCACCGACATCACCTCGGGCCTCGTCGTCGAGGGAGAGCTCGCGGGCCTGCAGCGCCTGGTGACCAACCTGCTGTCCAACGCGCTGAAGTACACCCCCGACGGCGGCCGGGTCGACGTGTGCCTGGCGCCGGAGGTCGTGGACGGGCGCGACGGCGTACGCCTCACGTGTGCCGACACCGGCATCGGCATCGCCGCGGCCGAGCTCGGCGACGTCTTCACGCCGTTCTTCCGCTCGGCGCGGCCCGAGGCGCGCGGGCGACCCGGCACCGGGCTGGGCCTGGCGATCACCGAGCGTGTGGTCACCGGCCACCACGGCAGCATCGAGGTCGAGTCGGTGCTGGGCGAGGGCACGACCTTCACGGTGTGGCTCCCGTCGGAGGCCGGTCGGCGCGACCGGTGAGTCGCCCCCGTCATCGCAGATGTCGGCCACCGAAGGTCAAGACCTGCGGAAAGACTCCCGGAGCAACCATCGCGCGCCTACCATCCCCATGGCAGGTGGGAGGACGAGTGCGGCATGGAAAAGGGTGGGGCGGGTGAGCGCAGGACGCGCGACCTGAGCTGGGGCGACGCGCGTGCGCGTGCGCTGATGCACGCCCTCGCCCGCGACGCCGCCAGCCGCGCCGGCTTCCGCGTGTGCGCCATCGAGGTCGTCCGGCCCAAGGGACTGCTGGAGTTCGTCGCCATCTACGGCGACATGACCAACGCCGAGGATCGCCTCGGCACCGCGTCCCGGCTCTCGGACATGCAGGCCGTCTTCACCGACGGGGAGGCCTTCGGCAACTTCCTCTGGATCCCGGACGAGAACCTCACCGACGCCACCCGCGACCGCATCGACGGCGTGGTCGTCGTCCCCGACATCCCCACCACGGGCGAGCCGGACGACTGGCACCCGATGGACATGCTCGTCGCGCAGATCGCCGACGAGCGCGGAGACCTGCGCGCGCTGCTCTACCTCGACGTCCCCAGCGACCTCAGGCGCCCCGACAAGGCCCGCCTGCTCGAGATCTCCGACGAGCTGGCGATGACGCTGCGCTCCATCGTCACCGTGGTGGAGCGTGAGGAGTACGCCGACCACATGCGCGTCATCCGCGCCACCCGCCGCCTCGCCCGCTCCAACCCCGCCCGCCACGACGTCGGCCACCTGCTGCGCGAGGCGCGCTCGACGCTGCTCGGTGCGCTGTCGGTCGACGAGCTGGAGATCCACGTCTTCATCGAGCCCGACGCCGAGACGCCCGACAGCCTGGGCCTGCAGATCGCCCCCGACGTACGCCGCGCGCTCGACGAGGCTGCCGCGCGCGCGTGGGCCGAGCAGCGGGTGCTCATCATCGAGCCCGGCCGCATCTGGGGCGACCCCGAGCTCGACACCTCGCACGCCGACTGGTTCACCGAGGCCCTGCGCACCGCCGGCTTCGAGGCCGTCGTCGTTGCGCCCGTCGGCGTCGACGACGAGGTGCTGGGCATGCTGATGTGCGCACGGCGCACCGGGTCGCGGCGCTGGACCGACGGCGAGGGCGTCGCCGCGCTCGAGCTCGGCCACGACCTGGGCCGCGCCATCGCCAACGCCCACGCCACCCAGCGCGAGCGCCGGCTGCTGACCGAGCTGCGCGAGCTTGAGGAGTCGCGCCACCGCTTCCTGCGCGAGCTCACCCACGAGATCAACAACCCGATGACGGTCATCGCCGCCAACGCCGAGTTCCTCGCCACCAGCGACTTCGTCGACGAGCGCGACCGCCGCCGGGCGCAGGCGATCCTGCGCGGCAGCGAGCGCCTCGGCGACCTGCTGCAGGGCCTCGCCATGCTGTCGCGGGTCAGCGATCCCCAGCACCCGCCCACGATGCGGCGCATCGACCTGCTGCCGATCGTGGAGGAGACGCTGGCGTCGATGACGGCCGTGGCCGAGCGCCGCGGCATCACGCTCCACCTCGTCGGCGACACGCGCGAGGCGATCGTGCTCGCCGACCCGCGCGAGATCGCCAGCGCGGTCACGAACCTCGTCGACAACGCCGTGAAGTACTCCGACCAGGACGACGAGATCTGGCTGGGCATCGAGCGCCGACACGACGGCGGCCTGACGTTCGCGTGCAAGGACGAGGGCATCGGCATCTCCGAGGACGACCAGGAGAAGCTCTTCACGCCGCTCTTCCGCTCCACCAACGAGGAGGCGCTGCTGCGCCCCGGGACCGGGCTGGGCCTGGGCATCGTGCGCGAGATCATGCAGCGCCACGGCGGGAGCGTGGAGGTGGACTCGACGCTCGGGCGCGGCACGTCCGTACGCCTCAACTTCCGGCCGCTGCCGCCCGAGGCCACGCCCCGTACGCCGACGCCGCGTGGCGCGTCGAGCTGGCGCACCGGCGACTAGCGGCGCATGACGTCCTTGCCCTTCGGGACCTCGACCTCGAATTCCTCGTCGAACTCCGAGAACGCGATCGTCCCGCCGTCCTGCATCGACGTCGACTCGATGCGTACGACGTGGTGGGGGGCCTCGCTGCGCACCCAGGCCAGCTCGTCGTGCTGGCCTCCGGGGCTGCCGCTGAGCTGGACGACCTTCTGCCCGTCCTCGCTGCTCTCGTCGCCGACGACGGTCGGCACCTCGCCGGAGAGGTCGTCGGTGCGGTCCTTGCCCCTGCCCTTGCCGGAGCTCGTGCCCTTGCCCGTGTCGGCATCGCCGGCGACGAGGTCGACGACCTCGAAGGACTCGAGGAAGGACTCGAGGTCGCAGGCCTTGCGCAGGTCCTTGTCGTCCTCGAAGAGCACCCAGGTCGTGCTCAGCCTGTCGAGGAGGTAGCGGGGAAGCGGGGTGCTGCTCAGCCGGTTGTAGGCACCGGACTCGCCCTTGAGCCAGACCCGGTCGCCGACCCGGCGGATGTCGATGTTGCTGCTGCCGCCGAACCGGACCGTCCCGATGCAGTTGTCGTCGCGGTCCAGCCGGAGGTCGAGGAAGAACTGGTTGCCGTTCGTGCGCGCCTGACCGGTGATGCGCATGCTCTGCACGTCCAGCATCGCCTCGCTCGCGGCGGCGACGATCGCGTCGCCGTCCTGCTTGGCGAAGTCGGAGGTCGTGAGGTCGTCGTAGACGCTGCACCCGGTCGCGGCGCACGCCACGGACAGCGCGACGACGGCGTGCTTGATCCTGCGCATGACTTCCCCCTGATGACGAGCCGGACGATCACATCACGCGGTGGCGTCGTGCGCAGGCGAACTGCTCAAGTCCGGGGGGCACGTCAGCCGAGCAGCTCCTCGACCCACGCGGGGACCAGGCGGGTGGCGGGACCGTGGCGCGACTCCCCGAAGTCCGTGGCGCCCGCGCTCGGCTCGAGGTTGAGCTCGAGCGTCGCGCCGCGCGCCCAGTGGACGAAGGCCGCGGCGGGGTAGACGACGCCGGAGGTGCCGATGGAGACGAAGAGGTCGCAGTCCCACAGCGCCTGCTCCACCACGTCCATGCCGTAGGGGATCTCGCCGAACCAGACGATGTCGGGTCGCAGCGTCGGTTCCTCGCAGGTCGGGCACGGCGGCTCGTGGCGCAGCGGCCCGTCCCACTCGTGGCGCCCGTCGCAGGTGGTGCACCACGCCGAGCGCAGCCGGCCGTGGATGTGGTGCACCCGCCGCGAGCCGGCCCGCTCGTGGAGGTCGTCGACGTTCTGGGTGACGACGAGCAGGTCGTCGCCGAGCGCGTCCTCGAGCCGCACCAGCGCCTCGTGGGCCGCGTTGGGACGGACCCGCGGGAGCGCCGCGCGCCGCTCGTCGTAGAAGCGCTGCACGAGCCCCGGGTCGTCGGCGTACGCCTCGGGGGTGGCCACCTGCATCGGGTCGTGGCCCTCCCACAGCCCGCCCGAGTCGCGGAAGGTCGACAGCCCGCTCTCGGCGGAGATGCCGGCACCGGTGAGGACCACGACGCGCATGCGTCCATTACTACCAGCCCCCACCCCTAGGGATGCGCGAGGTGTGCACGGCGGTCCGGGACTCCGGTAGACAAGCGGCCATGACGACCTTGGGAGGGACGTCGGACGCGGTCGCGTTCGTCGGTGACTGGAGCGGGCCCGTGGTGGCGACCTCGGTGCACGCCGGGCACGAGCTGCGCCCGGACATCGCCGCGGCGATGGTGCTCGACGAGACGGAGCGGTTCCGCGAGGAGGACCCCCACACCGACCGCATCGCGGCGGTCGTGCCGGACCGGGTGGTGACCACCCGCTCGCGCTTCGAGGCCGACCTCAACCGCCCGCGGCGCGAGGCGGTCTACCGCCGGCCCGAGGACTGCTGGGGCCTGGAGGTGTGGCGCGACGGGGTGCTGTCCGACGAGCTGTTCGAGGGCAGCCTGGAGACGTACGACGCCTTCTACGACGCCCTCGCGCCGCGGCTCGACGCGCTGGCCGAGCGGGGGCCGTTCGTGCTCCTCGACGTGCACTCCTACAACCACCGCCGCGACGGGGCCGACGCCCCGCCCGCGCCGGCGTCGGACAACCCCGAGGTCAACGTCGGCACCGGCAGTCTCGACCACGACCTCTTCGGTCCGCTGGTGGAGCGCTTCATGGGCGACCTGCGCGACGCCTCGCTCGGCTGCGGTCCGCTCGACGCCCGCGAGAACGTCGCCTTCGAGGGCCGCAACCTGGCGTGGTGGGTGCACGACCGCTATCCGCGGGTCGGGTGCGTCCTGGCCCTGGAGTTCAAGAAGACCTTCATGGACGAGTGGTCCGGCGAGCTCGACGAGGAGCGGCTGCGCAACGCGCAGGAGGGCCTCGCCGCCGCCCTGCCCGGGCTCCACGAGGAGCTGGGGAGGCTGCGGTGAGCGGCGGCGACAGCGAGCTGAGCGCCGCCGACCTCGCGGTCGATCACCGCCTCGCCCTGCTGTCGCAGAGCTTCCGCTTCCTCCTCGAGGTCACCCCTGTCGACGCCGACGACCTGCGTGACGACTTCCTCGAGGGCCGTGAGCCCGACCCGGGCTTCACCTACCGCGAGCTCGACACCGACCCCGACGTCGTACGCGCCGAGCTCGACGCGATCGACGTCGGCGAGGTCGAGGACCCGGTGCTGGGCCAGCTGCTGCGGGCCAAGCACCGCGAGATGGAGCTCCAGCTCGACATGCTCGAGGCGCGCGACACCGCCGACTTCCTGCCGCTGAGCGTGGAGCTCTACGGCGGGGTGTCGCCGGCGCTGCGCACGCAGGCCGAGACGCTGCTGGCGAGCATCACCCGCACCGAGGCGGGCGACGAGGCCCTCGACGCCGAGGAGTTCCTCGCCCTGGCCGAGGACGAGATCGCCCACTACCGCGCCGAGGACCCCGACCTCGACATGCATGCCGAGATCCGCACCGACGTCAACGGCGTCATGGTCTCCGGCGACACCCTGCTCATCGGGCCCGAGACCAAGGTGCAGCGCGCCCGGGCCCAGGCGCTGCTCCACCACGAGGTCGGCACCCACCTCGTGACCCAGGCCAACGGCAGCCACCAGCCGATCAAGGTGCTCGGCGTCGGGCTGGCCGGCTACGACGAGACGCAGGAGGGCCTCGCGGTCCTCGCCGAGATCGCCTGCGGCGGCCTGACCGCCTTCCGGCTGCGCCAGCTCGCCAGCCGTGTCGTGACCGTCCACCGGATGATCGGCGGCGCGAGCTTCGCCGAGGCCCACGAGGCCCTGGTCGCCGACGGCTTCCCCGAGAGCAGCGCGTGGACCACCGTGATGCGGGTCTACCGCTCCGGCGGGATGACCAAGGACGCGATCTACCTGCGCGGCCTCGTCGAGCTGCTCGAGCACCTCGGCTCCGACGGCTCGCTCGACCAGCTCTGGCTGGGCAAGTTCTCGCTGCGCGACCTGCCGCTCATCGGCGACCTGGAGGACCGCGGCCTGCTGCGCCCGCCCCGGGTGCTGCCGCGCTACCTGCACGACCCGGCGACCAACGCCAACCTGGCCCGCGCGGCCGGGACCGAGGACCTCAGCACGCTCCTGGAAGGACACTCATGAAGATCGGATTCGTCGTCAACGACATCGAGACCGAGAAGGCGGAGTACACCACCAACCGGCTCGCCATGGCGGCCAAGGAGATGGGCCACGAGGCGTGGTACATGGGCATCGGCGACTTCGCCTACCTGCCCGACGGCTCCCTGAGCACCAAGGCCCGCGCCGGTGACGCGAAGTCCTACCGCTCCCTCGAGCGCCACCTCTCCGACATCCAGAAGCCCGAGGTCGAGCAGCTGCTCGGCCTCGAGGAGTTCGACGTGGTGATGCTGCGCAACGACCCGGCCGACGACGCCGAGTCGGACCCGTGGCGCAACAACGCCGGCGTCGCCTTCGGCCAGCTCATCGCCTCCAGCGGCGTGCTCGTGGTCAACGACCCGACCAGCCTCGCCAACGCGCTGTCCAAGGCCTACTTCCAGCACTTCCCCGAGGTCGTGCGCCCCCGCACGCTGATCTCGCGCGACGAGGACATGATCGAGGAGTTCATCTCCGACCTCGGCGGCAAGGCGGTCCTCAAGCCGCTCCAGGGCTCCGGCGGCGCCGGCGTCTTCCTCGTCGACCGCAAGGAGGCACCGAACCTCACCCAGATCATCGAGGCCATCTCGCGCGACGGTTACGTCGTGGCGCAGGAGTACCTCCCCGAGGCGGTCAACGGGGACGTGCGCATGTTCGTGATGAACGGCCAGCCGCTGATGCACCAGGGGGAGTACGCCGCCTTCCGCCGCACCAACAAGACCAAGGACATCCGGTCCAACATGTCGGCCGGCGGCAAGGCGGAGAAGGTCACCGTCACCGACGCGATGCTCGAGATGGTCGAGGTCGTGCGCCCCAAGCTCGTCAGCGACGGCATGTTCCTCGTCGGCCTCGACATCGTCGGCGACAAGCTCATGGAGATCAACGTCTTCAGCCCCGGCGGCCTCGGCAGCGCGCAGGCGCTCTACGACGTCAACTTCGCGCCCGCGATCATCGGCGAGCTCGAGCGCAAGGTGAACATCCGCCGCCACTACCCGGAGATCGGCAACCACAACCTCGCGACGAGCTGAGGCCTCAGGCGATACCCCAGCCGTCGCGGAACTCCTCGGGCGTCAGCGTCTCCAGCTGGCCCCTCATCACTTCGAGGAGGACGGCGGCGGCCTCGGGTCCACCGGCCGGAACGCGGAGCTCGAGCCCGCCGTCGCGGCGCCGCCGGACGACGACGACACCTTCGTTGGTGAGGTCGAAGCGTCCCCCGGACATCGCGCACCACAGGTCGAGCGCTCCCGCGGCGACACGTCCGAGACGGTCGCGCCGGCGGGGCTCGACGTCGGCGGTGTAGACCTCGTCGGCCGTCGCGGGATCGGTGGTGGCCGTCATGGGTCCAGCGTAGGTCGGGGCCCCGACCCCTCCGCGCCGGTCAGGCGACGCGCTCCACAGGTGGGTGGGCGGATCGCGAGTCAGGCGGGCAGGTGCACGACGTACGGGATCTGCGCATCCGCTAACGCGTCCACGAGCCTTGGATCGATGTCGAACCCTGTCGGCCCTGCGTAGAAGTTCCACTCGATGGCGTAGCCGGCTTGAACGAGTGCCGCGTCCTTTTCGACCTGCCCCCTAAGCCTCGATCCACCGATGGGCTTGGTGGGGTGAGCGCGTCGTGAAGTGAGAATGCCCTTACGTGGTGGGAAAATCTGTCTTCTCTAGGGACCGATTTCACCAAGCACGAAGGGCATCTCGTAGATGCAA
>NZ_JADHZD010000018.1 GCF_020102855.1 Nocardioides lacusdianchii | reverse complement strand
TTGCATCTACGAGATGCCCTTCGTGCTTGGTGAAATCGGTCCCTAGAGAAGACAGATTTTCCCACCACGTAAGGGCATTCTCACTTCACGACGCGCTCACCCCACCAAGCCCATCGGTGGATCGAGGTTTAGAGCTAGAGGCGCTCGCGCGCGGCCCGGGCCGCCTCCACCTCGGCCGTCGCCGCGTCGACGGCCTCCTGGGACTCCTCCTGCAGCGCCTGTGCCTCGTCGAGCTCGTCGTCGACCTCCTCGACCTCGGCCTCGAGGTCGGCCATCCGGGCACGCATCTCGTCGATCTCCGCCTGCAGCTGCAGCGTCCGCGCCCGCAGCTTCTCGACCGTGCGGCGGGTCGAGCGGTGCTCCTTCTCCGCCTCCCCCAGCGCCGCGCGCGCCTCGGCGACGCGCGCGTCGGCGGCCGCCCGTGCCTTCTTGTCGGCGTCCGGGTCGGGCACGACGTGCAGCTGGGGCCGGCGCGCGGGGTCCGGCGGGGCCGCGGGCCGGGCGGTGGCGCTGAAGCCGAGGGCCTCCGGCACGGCGACCGCGCCGCCCAGGTCGAGGTCGCCGAGACCGGTGGCGGCGATGGCCGTGACGAGCAGGCCGCTGCGGACCGCCTTGGCTGCGTCAGGCTCCAGCATGGCAGCGGTCAGCGTCGCCTCGACCTGGTCGGCCACGGCCTGCGTGGTCTTCACGCCCTCCTCGCGGGCCATCCGTCGCGCGGTGGTGGTCACCGACGCGGTGAGCTGGCGACGCTGCTTGGTGAACTCCTTGAGCTGTGCGGCGTCGAGGTTGTCCTGGGCGTCACGCAGGGCGACGCCGACGGCCAGCACCTGGTCGACCTGGTCGGGGTCGCGCCGGACGAGCAGGTTCACCACCCACGCCGCGAGCGAGGCCTTGCGCAGCCCCTTGACCGCCGCGGCGAGCTCCTTGTCGGCCTTGTGCTCCTTGGCCAGGGCGTCGCGCGCGGGGGTGAAGTCGGCGAGCGGGAGCGCGTAGAGGTCGTCGGCGATCTCCAGCAGCGGGTCGTGCCTGGTCTCCGGCATGGCTCGATCCTAGGGAGCGGCGTACTCGAGCTCGGTGGGGAAGGGTGGCCACGGGCACTCCTGGCTCGTCCCGCTCGGCCGCCAGCCGCACGACTCGTAGAGCGCCCGCGCCCGGCCGTTGTCCGCGAGCACCCACAGCCGGCGGGCCCCGGCGCCCTCCGCCCTGTCGAAGCCCTCGCGCCCCAGACCGCTGCCCCAGTGGTCCGGCCGCACGGCCAGGTGGCGCAGGTTGGTGCCGTCGTGCGCCGCCAGGGCGACCAGCCCAGCGACGTCCTCCACCACCTCGACGACGACCTCCGGGTCGGCGAGGAGCAGCACCCACCGCGCCAGCACGTCGTCGTCGGGGTAGGGCAGGTCGCCGAAGACGTGCCTGAGCCCGGCGCGGCTGGCCGCTCGCTCGAGGTCGCGCAGCGCGACGACGTCGTCGGAGGTCGCCCGGCGCCAGTGCCTGCGGTGCGTCGTCACGGGCGGCCCGCCTCCTCCCATGCCCGGTGCGACGCCAGCGCGCGCCCCCACAGGGCGGACCACTCCTCGTCGCTCACGTCCGCCACGGGCAGCAGGAGGTCGTCGACCAGCGCGCCGCGCCAGTCGTCGTACGTCGTCAGGTCACGCGACTCGCGACCCGTCGGGGTCGTGACGTGGTGCACGAGGTTGCGCACGGCCCGCTGGGCGTCCCGCTCGATGCGCTGCACCACGACGAAGCGGCGGAAGGGCGAGTCGTCGGCCGTGGTCAACCAGCGGTGCGACTCGGCCACGGCGTCCTCGGAATGGTCGCGCGACGTCACCACGACGCCGCGCAGGACCCCGTCCGGGAAGTGGCGGTAGGTCCAGGCCGCGGGACCGGTGGGACGCCCCGCCGCCTGGGCACCAAAGCCCGCGCCGATCCCGAAGGTCCAGCCGTCGACGTCGTGCTCGCCACGCACGAGCGGCAGCGGCTCGGCGAAGCCCTCACCGAGGCCGGCGTCGGCCCACCAGTGACCGCCGGGGTTGCCGGTCGCCGGCAGCCCGGACACGACCAGCACGAGGTGGTTGAGGCGGGTGCCGAGCTCGTCCTCCGGGCGAGTCCAGACGTGGCCGTGCCGACGGCTCACCGCGAACCCGAGTCCCGTCAGCAGACGCTCCAGCGCGGCGTTCTGCTGGAAGCAGTAGCCGACGCGCGCGCCGGACGCTGCCCGCGCGGCGGCCGAGACCGGGTCGGCCGGGTCGGGGCGATCGAGCATCGTGGACAGGTTGTCGTAGGGGATCAGCGCGACGTGCGCACGGTGAAGGGTCCGCAGACCGTCGAGGGTGGGCGCTGGTGCCTCAGCGAGGCCGAGCCGAGCGAGATAGCGCTCGAGGAGTCCGGTGTCGTCACCCACGGCCGCAACCTACCCGCAGAGGTGCATCGGGCCGGCGCATA
This sequence comes from Nocardioides lacusdianchii, assembly GCF_020102855.1. Taxonomy (GTDB): domain Bacteria; phylum Actinomycetota; class Actinomycetes; order Propionibacteriales; family Nocardioidaceae; genus Nocardioides; species Nocardioides lacusdianchii. The sequence continues at coordinate 66,129 of NZ_JADHZD010000018.1, read as the reverse complement.
CCCCATATCGGGGTTGAGCGCCCCGGACGCCGGTGTTCTGGTGGTGGCAGTCCCCGCGTCAGGGGTCGCTTTACGGGGGTGAACACACGATGCGCCGACTCGTTCTCTCGTGCCTGGCCACGCTGCTCGTGGTGCTGGGCCTGAGTGCTGCCAGCTCGGAGGCGAGCTCCGAGGCGAGCGCGCCGCGGCCCGGAGCGAGCGCCGGCGTCAGCTGACGTCGGCCGGACGACCCGACGTCAGGCCGGGCCCTCGTCGAGCCCGTGCTCGATGGCCCAGCGGGTGAGCTGGACGCGGTTGTTCATCTGCAGCTTGCGCAGGGTGTTCTGGACGTGGTTCTGCACGGTGCGGTGCGAGAGCACCAGCCGCGCGGCGATCTGCTTGTAGCTCATGCCGGTGGCGACCATCTTGAGGATCTCGGTCTCGCGCTCGGTGAGCTGGTCGCGCGGGTCGTCGGCCGGACCGTCGGCGATGCGGCGGAACTCACCCAGGACCAGCCCGGCCAGGCCGGGCGTAAAGACGGTGTCGCCGTCCGCCACGCGGGTCACCGCGTCGATGAGCTCGGCGCTCGACGCGGACTTCACCAGGTAGCCCGTGGCACCGGCCTTGATCGCCTCGAGGACGTCGTCCTGCTCGCCGCTCGCCGACAGGATCAGCACCCGCGCGGTCGGGTCGTGCTCGAGCATCATGCTCGTGACCTGCACCCCGCTGTGGTCCGGCAGCTGGAGGTCGAGCACGACGACCTGCGGCGCGGACGCCGGGAAGCGTGCCATAGCCTCGCGGCCGTTGGAGGCCACCGCCACGACGTCGTGACCGGCGGCCTGCAGGTCGCGCTCGACGGCATCGCGCCACATCGGGTGGTCGTCGACCACCATCACCCTCACCATGGCTCCCCCTCCGCAGTTGGGGAGATCGTAGACCTCCTACTCACCCGGAGGGAGGTAACGACCCCGACGGTGGACCAGGGGCGCGGTGTCGTCGTCACCGATCACGACGTCGCGCAGCACGCAGGTCACCAGTCGCGACCACCCGACCTCGACGTCCTGCTCGACCTCCACCGTGGCCCAGGTGGTGGCATGCGCGAGGCGCGGGCCGTGGTCGGTCCACTCCCACCCGGTGGTCCGCCACGGGCCGCCGGGCGCCGGCGCCGTGCCCGCAAACACGTCGGCCAGGTCCCGGTCCGGCCACCCGAGCAGCTGGACGACCCCACGCCCGGTCGCGAGCAGCACGTCGGTGAGGTCGGCGTCGGGGTCGAGCAGGCCGAGCACCCGACCGGGCTCGCCACCGGCCACCAGCCACGACGACACCGTCAGCCCGGCCCGGTCGTCGTCGGAGGTGCCGGCCGTCCACAGAGAGACCGCAGTGCCGATCCGCCCGCGCAGGCGGCGTACGGGGTCGTCGGGGGTGGGGAAGGGATGGCCGGGGTGGATGGTCACCCGTTCACGCTAGCGGCACCGTCAGCTCCCACTCGGTGCCCCACGACCCGCTCTGGACCGTCGCGGTGCCACCGAGCTCCTCGATGCGGCCCGTGATCGACGACACCACGCCCAGCCGACCCTCCGCCGCGGCCTGCCCGAGACGCCCCGGGTCGATGCCGGGCCCGTCGTCACGCACCGAGACGGTGATCTCGTCGCGACCGGCCTGTGCCAGCACCCAGGCGCTCGCACCGTCGCCGGCGTGTGCCGCGACGTTGTCGAGGCACGCGCGCACGGCAGCGACGGTCTCGGAGACCACGTGCGCGTCGACGAGCACCGCACCTCCCGGCGTGGCCACCTCGACCCGCACCGGGTGCGCGGTCGCCATCGCCTCCAGCGCCCCGGCCAGGTCGACCCGGCCACCGGCCGCTGCCGGCACGGTGTCCTGCTGGCGGATGAGCGAGCGCAGGCTCCGCTCCTGCTCCCCCGCGAGCCTGCCGAGCTCGGCCCACTCCCCTCCCGCCGCCGCCCCGCGCCGCTGCGTCATCGCCAGCACCTGGAGCACCCCGTCGTGCACCGCTCGCGCCAGCCGGGTGCGCTCCTCCGCGGCCGCCGCCGCGCGCTCGGCGGCGTCGCGCTCCCGCGCCATCCGCTGGAGCGAGGCGCACATGAAGCCGACGATCGGTCCGCCGATGAGAATCAGGAAGACGTTGCCGTAGTTGCCCTGGTCGACCTCCGAGCGCGGCAGCAGGTCGGAGGCCGCGATGAGGACGGCAGCGACGAGGCCGCCGCGCCAGTGCCAGTGGATGGCCCAGGCGAGCAGGGCGCCCATCACCCAGAAGCCCGGGATCGTGGCGTTGAACTCGGTCGACTTCACCCACGGCGTCACCGCCATCGCCGCCAGCACGATGGCGAGGTCGGCGAGCAGCAGGGCAGGCGTACGCCGCGCGCGGTCGTGGTAGAGCCAGATGGCCAGGCCCGTCCAGACGGCGAGCGCGACCACGATGGCCAGGCCCACGGTGGGGTGGTCGAAGTTGTCCCGACGGTAGGCGTTGAGGCCGACCATGTTCAGCGTGACCACCACGCGCACCAGCGCGAGGGCCGCGTAGAGCCGGTCCTCGACGGCGAAGGCCGAGTCGGTCCGCGGCTCCGCTGCCGGCAGCCCCCCGCGGGCGCTCAGGACGCCTTCTGCTCCGGCCCGCTGCCGGCCTTGTCCCGCTCGGCCTGCTCGGCGGCGGCCTTGCGGGCCTTCTCCTTGTCGAGCTCCTTGGCCTTGCTGGCGTAGAGGTCGACGTACTCCTGGCCCGAGAGCCGCATGATCTCGTACATGATCTCGTCGGTGATCGACCGCAGGATGTAGCGGTCGTTCTCCATCCCGGCGTAGCGCGAGAAGTCGAGCGGCTTGCCGAACCGCACCACCGGACGTGTCCACGACCCGTAGACCTTGCCCGCCGGCGCGACCACGTCGGTGCCGACGACCGCGCACGGGATCACGGGAGCGCCGGTCTCGAGCGCGAGGCGGGCGACGCCGGTCTTGCCGCGGTAGAGCTTGCCGTCGTGCGAGCGGGTGCCCTCGGGGTAGATCCCGAAGAGGTCGCCCTCGGCGAGGATCTTCATCGCGGACTTCATGGCGCCCTCGGCGGCGTTGGCGCCGGAGCGGTCGATCGGCACCTGGCCGGCGCCGGAGAAGAACTTCTTCTGAAACCAGCCCTTGATGCCGGGCGAGGTGAAGTACTCCGCCTTGGCCACGAAGGTCACGCGCCGGTTGAGCGTGAGCGGCATGAACAGCCAGTCGGCGTAGGAGAGGTGGTTGCTGGCGAGGATGGCAGGACCCTCCTCCGGCACGTGGTCGACGCCGAAGGCCTTGGGCCGGAAGACGAGTCGCAGCACCGGCCCGAGGGCGATCCACTTCAGGAACCAATAGAGCACGGGCCGAGACTATCCCTGCTGCTCGGCGGTGACCCGCTCGATGAACTCCGCCGACTCCGCGAAGATCCGCGGGGCGTCGTTGTCGAGGGTGGCGACGTGGTAGCTGTCCTCGAGGACGCGCTCCTCGAAGTCCTTCGAGGACAGGCCGGCGTTGAGCGCGCGCGAGGACGAGATGTCCACGACGTGGTCCTCGGCCGAGCGGAAGAACAGCACCGGGATGGTGATCCGCGGCAGGTCGCGACGCAGCTCGGCGTAGCCGGCGAACATCGACGCCGCCGCCTTCAACGGCGTCGTGGGATAGCCGTGCTCGTCCGCCCCGGGCTTCTTGATGTCGTTGGCGATCCCCGGGAAGCCGGGCACGAGGTGCTTGAGCACCGGCAGCAGCTTGACGTCCTTGCGGAGCGTGTCGACCGCGGCGTTGACGATCACGATGCCGGCGAGCTGGTCGCCGTGGTCGGCCGCCAGGCGCAGGCACAGCGCGCCACCCATGGACAACCCGACGGCGACGACCGCGTCGTTCTCCGCCGCCAGCTTGTCGAGCGCGCCCTCGACGGTGGCGACCCAGTCCGCCCACGTCACCTTGTTGAGGTCCTGCCAGCGCGTCCCGTGCCCCGGCAGCAGCGGCATCTCGACCGCGTAGCCGCGGGCGGCGAGGTCCTCGGCCCAGGGCCGCATGGAGACCGGGTTGCCGGTGAAGCCGTGCTGCACCAGTACGCCGATGCGGCGCCCGCCGGTGAGCTCGGGCCTGGCGGCGGTGGACATCGGAGCGACCAGTGCGGGGTCGAGGGGCGCCTCCTGGGCGCCACGGAAGGGGATCCTCACGCGCACAGTGTGCACCACTCCGGCCCCGGTTCGAGGTGCGAAACCGACTGAGGCCCTGCGGGGGTGCGGGTACCGTTGCCGGCGTGACGACGCCAGGCGACGAGAGCCGCACCGAGCTGGCGTGGCGCGAGATCGTCGACAACTACGGCGAGCGCGTCGTGCTGCCCGACGACGCCACGTCCGGGCCCTCGCCCGCGGACGCCTCGCCCGGCCCCTCGTCCGCCCCCGACACCGAGGCACCGGGCGGCACCGACGCCGACGCACCTCTCCCGGACCACCTCGTCGACGACGACGAGGTGGAGGCCCGCGAGCAGGCCATCGCCGAGGCAGAGCGCTTCCGCCCCCCGCCCGCGCCGCCCTTCCCGGTCCCCCGGACCTGGCAGCGCGGGCTGGCCTGGGCAGGCATCTTCGTCGCCCCGCTCCTCGCCCTCGTGGTCGCGCTGTTCTCGCTGTGGGTGACACCACTTGTCGGGTGGGCGCTCGTGGGGTGGTTCGTCGGAGGATTCGCCTACCTCGTCCACGAGATGCCGCGCGGGCGCGACCCGTGGGACGACGGCTCGCGCGTCTGAGCACTTCCCGCCCGGGTGGATCAGTCCACCGGCACGGACGGCCCCTCACGAGCGGCCCGGGAGTAGGGTCACGACGGTGGGTGCGAAGGAGACGGTGGAGGTCACGGGCCACCTCATGGACACCGGCGTCCTGTCGCGCATCCTCGACGACATCCGCGACTACGGCGGCGACTACGTCCTCGACCAGTTCGACGTCGGCCACGAGGCCCACGACCCGAGCAGCGCACGCATCACCATCGAGGCCGACGACGACGAGTCGCTCCAGCGCCTCCTGATGCGCCTGCAGACCCGGGGCGTCAACCCGATGAGCATCGGCGAGGCGTCGACCCGCCCGGCCGAGCGCGACGGGGTCCTCCCGGACGGCTTCTACGCCACCACGAACCTCGACACGCGCGTGCACATCGACGGCGCGTGGCACGACGTGGAGAACCCCGAGATGGACTGCGGCCTCGTCGTGGACGCCTCACCACCGGTTCTGCGGGTGCGCACCGTCCCGATGACCGACGTCCGCACCGGCATGCGCGTCGTGGTCGGCACGGCCGGCATCCGGGTGTCGGTGCCGAGCCGGGACGAAGGCGTCGAGACGTTCGCCACCGTGGAGGCCGAGCTCGCGGGCGAGCGTCCACAGACGGTGCTCGTGCGCCAGGTCGCCGACGGCATGCGGCAGGCGCGGGCCGACGGCAAGCGCCTCCTCTGGGTCGTCGGTCCGGGGGTGGTCCACACCGGGGCGGTCCCGGCGATGGTCGCCCTCGTCCGGGCGGGGTTCGTCGACGTGCTCTTCGCCGGCAACGCGCTCGCGACGCGCGACATCGAGTCCGCGGTCTACGGCACCAGCATCGGCGTCGAGGTGTCCACCCAGGGTGGCGAGCACGGCCACGAGCACCGCGTGCGCGCCCTCAACACGATCCGCAAGGCGGGGTCGATCGCGGCAGCGGTGGACGAGGGCACCGTCACGAGCGGGATCATGCACGCCCTGGTCACGGCCCGGAAGCCGTTCGTGCTCGTCGGCTCGGTGCGCGACGACGCCCCGCTGCCCGACGTCCACACCGACGTGGTCGCAGGACAGCGCGCGATGCGCGCCGAGATCCACGACGCGGGCTACTGCCTGATGATGGCCGCCCAGCTGCACGCGGTCGCCACCGCCAACATCCTGCCGGCGTCGGTCCCGCTCGTGTGCGTCGACCTCGACCCCGCCACCGTCACCCGGATCGTCGACCGCGGCACCACGCGGGGCCGCGGCATCGTCACCGACGTGGGCCTGTTCCTCGAGCAGCTCGCGCTCGAGCTGGTGCCGACCTACCCGCGCGGCTGAGACCCGGCCACCAGGAGCGCAGCGCCGACCATGCCGGCCTCGGGCCCGAGCCGGGCGGCGACGAGGGCGGGGACGCTGCGGTGCGCGGCGCCCACGAGCGTACGCCGCAGCGCTGCCCGGGCCGGGTCCAGCAGCTTGTCGCCGGCCGCCGACACCCCGCCGCCGATGACGACCACCTCGGGGTCGAGCGCGGCCACGAGGTTCGCGGTGCCCACCCCGAGCCAGTCCCCCACGGAGGCGAACGCCCGCCGCGCGACGAGATCGCCCTCCTCGGCCGCCGCGGTGACCATCGGTCCCGTCACCCGCTCGTGATGGCCGCCGCTCATCTCGGCCAGCACCGACGGCTGCTCGGCCATCAACGTGCGGGCGTTGCGGACGAGGGCGTTGCCGGAGGAGTACTGCTCCCAGCACCCTCGGCGTCCGCACTCGCAGGGCTGGCCGTCCGGGACGACCTGCATGTGCCCGAACTCGCCGGCCATGCCGTTGGCGCCGCGGAGCACCTCCCCGCCGACGAGCACGGCGCCGCCGATCCCGGTGCCCATGGTGATCATCATCGCCGACGACGCTCCCCCGGCCACGCCGTGGTGGGCCTCGGCGCGGGCCGCGCAGTTGGCGTCGTTGTCGAGCAGCACCGGGCAGCCGAGCCGGTCCTGCAGCAGCTCGCGCAGCGGCTCGCCCTGCCACGGCAGATGGGGCGCGAACATCACCCGGTCACCGGCGGGGTCGACGAAGCCGGCCGCTGCCACACCCACCCCGGCCAGCGGCTGACCGCCGGCGGCCTCGAGGATCGCCTCGACCATCGCGTCCTCGGCCTGGCGGGTCACCCCGCGCCGGCCGGGTGTCGTCCGCAGCGCGGTGGACGAGACCGCACCGGTGTCGTCGACGACCCCGGCCAGCACCTTGGTGCCGCCGATGTCGACCCCCACGACGACTCCTCGGTTCATGCCCACATCCTCGCCCATCGCCCTTGCATGGACCGGTTGGACCACCCGTCTAGTCATTCCGGGCCATCTTTGTCGGCGGTCGGACAAGACTGCCGACAAACCGGCGACAGCCACCGTTGCGGCTCGTACGGTGGCAGGCGAATCATTCGGGGAACAAGGGGATCTTTCATGCGCTGGCGAACCGGCAAGATCACGCGTGGCGAGCGCGGTGCGTCCGCGGTCGAGTTCGCCCTTGTCATGCCCATACTGCTCCTGATGCTGGTCGGCATCATCAACTTCGGTTTGCTCTTCGGGCAGAATCTGGCACTCTCCAATGCCGCCAGGCAAGCAGCACGATATGCGGTCGTACAGGGAAACTCTTGCGACGCGGTCAAGGGTCAAGCGGTCTCGGCAGCGAGCCCGCTTGTGTCGATGACAACGGCCAACGTGACTGTCTCCCGACCGGGCCTTGCGTCATGCTCAGGCGCGACCACGGAGGCGTGCAAGTCCTCGAACGTCAACCTCACCGACAACGTCACGGTCACGCTCACTTACACCGCTCAAGTTCCGGTCGGCAGCTTCGTCCCCGGGCTGGGTTCCACCAAGGTCCTCACAGGCAAGGGAGTGTTCCGATGCGAATTCCGTTGACGTATCCGGACGCTAAGAACGAGCGCGGCGCTGTCGCCATCATGGTGTCCGTCCTGACCGTCGTGATCATGATCCTGGCTGCCTTCTCCGTCGACCTCGGACTCGCGTACAGCACCAAACGGCAGCTCGCCACCGCGGCAGATGCTGCATCGTTGGCCGCGGTCTCCGTGTACAAGAAGGACTTCGTCGGGTCGTGTTCTGCGGCCGCTCTGGCCAGCCAATCGACCGTGCGAACTGCGGCGGAGGCCGCAGCGGACTCTGTCTACGTGGCCAACTACACGTCAGGGACGACCGCGAGCGGTGACATCACCGCCGTTCAGTGCAAAGGCGTGGGAGTAGAGGTCGTCTATCGCGCCACCGGCAGTTCAGGTTCGCCCTTCGGAGTGCTCGCTGGCGGCACCGGTGCAATCGCTACCAAAGGCAGCGCAGCAGCTACCTACGCCCTGGTTGGGAAGTGTTCCATGTGCTTCCTCGGACCGGTCGACGCCGGCAATGCCGACTTCAGCGTGTTCGGCGGCGACATCCACGTCAATGGCAGCATCACCGCTGGCCCCAACAGCGAGTGGGACGCCGACAACTCGATCTCGGTCGTCGGCACGGTGAACGGCGGGCAGTTCGCCCCCCCAGCTACGCAAGGTGTGATCATCCCAGACCCCTTCGCGAGCATGGTGCTTCCATTGAGCGAGGCCGGATTGACCGCCAAGACGAACCCATGCACGCAAGGCCCCGGAGTCTATGGGGGCAACTTCGAAGTGCCCAACAGCGGCACGTGCACGCTCGCACCTGGGGCCTACGTCATTAAGGGCACGTGGAGCGCGAAGAACAACTCCTTGATCAAGGGATCAGGCGTCACCTTGTACGTGAAGAAGACAGGGATGATCGACTTCAAGAACGGCGCGACTCAAGATCTGTCTGCTCCGACGACCGGTCCGCCCGCCGGGTCCCCAGCGGGGTGGCCGACCAACTTCGTCATCATCTACGACCGCGACAACACCAACGACCTGTCCATTCAGGGCAACGGCAACGTCACACTCGGGGGGATCGTCTACGTTCCCAGCAGCAAAATCGACTTCAACGGCAACTCCTGCCTGGCCATCAACAAGGGTGCGATCGTAGCGACCGGCGTAGTGAAGGCCAACGGCCAGAAGGCCTGTATCGAGGTGACGGACGCTCTATTGGCAGGCCAAGGCGTGCCAGGAAACCTGGTTCTGAGCAAGTAGGTCGCCCCAAGGAATCTCGGGCTATCCCGATGTCCCATCGAGAAGCCGTTGCTAAGCAGCACGTCGATTGCGGGACGTTGACGAGACCTTGCGGCCCTTGCCTATGTCATCTCGTGAAGTCGGCTAGCGTCCGACTGCGGCTCAGTCGTCGTCTAATGCGACGTGCTCGACGCCTTCGCCCGGTGCAGGCACTCGCGACGGCGTGCTCACTAGCGCGGCCGCTGCCTCCACCAAGGACGACAACGCCGACACGAGGTGGGTGGCCACCTCGGGATTGAGCTGCCGGACCGCGTGGACGGTGCGGCACAGCGGGCACACGGTGCACTCGGCGGCGCCGGTCGCGAGGTGCTCGTCGACGCCGTGCACGGCCGATGCCGCCCGGTCTGCCAGGCCCGACAGGCCGTCGCCCGCCTCGGCGGCGTGCTCGCGGGCCCAGCCCGACAGCGCGCCGAGCAGCTTCGCGGCCTCCTCGGCGAGAGGACCGACCTCGTGGGCCTCGCTCACGGGGACTCCTCGTCCATCGATGTGTCGGCGAACCTGACCTGAAGCTCCCCCTGGTGCACCCGCGCCCCCGCGACCCGGCGGCGTGCCACACCGGAGGGCAGCGTCAGGAGGCGACGATACGACCCCACGCCGACGACGAGCTCGTCGCCCTTGCGCGCGAGACGTACATCGTCGCGGTCCGCCAGCGGCAGCGGCATCGCCAGCACCAGTCCACCCTCCGTCGATCGCACCTCCAGCGGCACCCGTTCGGCTCCGCAGGCGAGCGGGTCCGTGTCGGCGTACACCGTGCGCGCCAGGTCGAGGAGCTCCTCACGTCCCACCGGCTCGGACGGCCGGTAGAGGGACGTGCGCAGGTCGAGCCCGGCGAACGAGTCCGCGGCGTCGTCGAGCACCCGACGCTGCGCCTCGACCCAGGCGGCCCGCCACTCGTCGGCACCGCCCTCGGGGAAGACCCGGTTGACGACCGCGCTGTCGACCGAGTAGCCGAAGAGCGTCAGGAACGTGTAGGCACGACGTGCCTCGGCGAGCACGACGGCTTCGGGCGTCAACACCAGCCGCACCGACGTGTCCGGCCCAGTCAGCACGGTGCGTACGTCGTCGAGCTCGGCGTGCAGGCGCTCGATGGCGTCGAAGACCGAGTCTCCGGGCATCGGCACGCCGGCCGCACGCGTCAGCACCGGCTTGAGGGCCTTCACCACCCGGCGCTCCACGGGCAGCACCCGCGTCATGTACCAGCCGAGCGCCTCGGGCAGCGCGAGCAGGCGCAGCGTCTCAGCCGTCGGGGCACAGTCCACGACCAGTACGTGCCACTCCCCCGTCCGCGCCTGCGCCCGGACCTCGAGCAGGGCGAGCACCTCCTCGGCCCCGGGGATGACGGTGAGCTCCTCCGCAGCGACGGGATCGACACCGGCCACGTCGAGCACGCTCAGCAGGTAGCCCTGGATGTCGCGCCACGAGCGCTCGAAGCGCTCCTGGGCGTCAACGTGCTGCACCCACAGGTTCGGCGCGGCCTCCGTCGGCTCGGCCGTGGCAGGGACGTCGAGCGCGTCGGCCAGCGAGTGGGCGGCGTCGGTGGACAGCACGAGCGTGCGGTGGCCGGCAGCCGCGCTGCGGCATGCCGTGGCCGCGGCGAGCGTCGACTTGCCGACACCGCCCTTGCCGGTGAAGAGGAGGATCCGCACGCCGGACCCGGGCGTCAGAGCGACTCGACGCGCTTCTTGAGGCCCTTCAGCGCGGTGTCGATGAGGATCTTCTCGCCCTTGCGCTTCAGCATGCCGATCAGCGGGATGCTCACGTCGAGCGCGAGGCGGTAGGTCACCTCGGTGGTCCCGTTGCCGCGGTCGACGAGCGTGTAGGCGCCGTCGAGGGCCTTGAGCATGTTGCCCTCGACCAGGGTCCAGGTCACCTCACGGTCCGCGTCCCAGTCGTAGGCGAGGGTGTACTCGTCCTTGATGGGCGAGACGTCGAGGGAGAAGTAGACCTGCTCGGCACGGCCTCCTGCACCGGCCTCCGTCATCTCGGCCACCTGCACGCCCTTGGCCCACTCGGGGTAGGACTCGAAGTCGGCGATGACGGCCATGACGTCGGCCGGAGGAGCGTCGATCGTGATCGACGAGGAGGTCTGTTCGGCCATGGCCGGAGCCTAGCCCACGGCCCGGGCGTGTTCCCGGCCCCGCCGCGGCGATAGCCTGCGCTTCGCAGTCGACCGCCCGATCCAGGAGGTTCCACCGTGCGTGAGTTCTCCACGCCGCTCTCCCTCACCATCCCCACGACGGGGAACCTCACCGACGACGTCGTCACCAACGCCCGGGAGGCCGCCACCACGGCGGTCTTCAGCCGCGCGACCCCCGACGGGTGGATCGACGTCACGGCCGAGCAGTTCCACCACGAGGTCTGCGCGGTCGCCAAGGGGCTCGTCGCCGCGGGCGTCGAGGTCGGGGACCGCGTCGCGCTGCTGTCGAAGACGCGCTACGAGTGGACGCTGCTCGACTACGCCATCTGGTTCGCCGGAGCCGTGACGGTGCCGATCTACGAGACGTCGTCGGCCGAGCAGATCGGCTGGATCCTCCACGACTCCCGCACCCGCGCGGTCGTGGCCGAGGGCCCCGACCACCTCGCCCGCGTCCGGGAGGCACGCGAGGCCCACGACCTGCCCGAGCTGCAGCACGTCTGGTCGCTCCAGGACAACGCCGTCGACGTGCTGACGCGCCTGGGCGCAGACGTCTCCGACGAGGTCCTCGAGCAGCGGCGCACCACCGCGGGCCCGGACGACCTGGCCACCCTCATCTACACCAGCGGCACCACGGGCCGACCCAAGGGCTGCATGCTCACGCACTGCAACTTCATGTTCGAGCTGGGCGTCGCGGTCGAGGAGCTGTCCGAACTCTTCGACACCGACGAGGCGTCCACGCTGCTCTTCCTGCCGCTGGCGCACGTCTTCGCGCGCATCATCCAGATCGGTGCGGTGAAGAGCCGTGCGCGCCTGGGACACAGCTCCGACATCAAGAACCTGGTCGCCGACCTGGGCGAGTTCCGCCCGACCTTCATCCTCGCCGTCCCGCGCGTGTTCGAGAAGGTCTTCAACACCGCGTCCCAGCGTGCGACCGCCGACGGCCGCGGCAAGGTCTTCGACCGCGCGTCCGACGTCGCGATCGCCTGGTCGCGTGCGCTCGACGGCACGAAGGTCCCGCTGCGCCTGCGTGCCCAGCATGCCGTCTTCGACAAGCTGGTCTACGGCAAGCTGCGCCAGGCCCTCGGCGGGAGCTGCGCGTACGCCGTCTCCGGCGGCGCGCCGCTGGGCGACCGGCTCGGCCACTTCTACCGCGGCATCGGGCTGACGGTGCTCGAGGGCTACGGCCTGACGGAGACCACAGCCGCGCTGACTGTCAACCTCCCCGACGCCCAGAAGATCGGCACCGTCGGGCGTCCGATCCCGGGCACCAGCGTGCGCGTGGGCGACGACGGCGAGCTGCTCTTCAAGGGCGGTCAGGTGTTCGCGGGCTACTGGGGCAACGACACGGCGACCCACGAGGCGATCGACGGCGAGGGCTGGTTCCACACCGGTGACGTCGGCGAGGTCGACGACGAGGGCTTCGTGCGGATCACCGGGCGCAAGAAGGAGATCCTGGTGACCGCAGGCGGCAAGAACGTCGCCCCGGCTGTTCTCGAGGACCGGCTGCGCGGGCACGCGCTGGTCGACCAGTGCCTCGTCGTCGGCGACGGGCAACCCTTCATCGGCGCCCTGGTGACGATCGACCGGGAGACCTTCCCCGCGTGGGCCGAGCAGCACGGGAAGTCCGGCGACGTCGGCGACCTCCTCGACGACCCGGACCTCGTGGCGGCGATCCAGGACGCGGTCGACGAGGCGAACAAGGCGGTGTCGAAGGCCGAGGCCATCCGCAAGTTCACGATCCTGCCGGGCGAGTGGACCGAGGAGGGCGGCCAGCTGACCCCCAGCCTGAAGCTCAAGCGCAACGTCGTGGTGCGCGAGGCACGCGCGGAGATCGAGGCGCTCTACCTCGCGTGAGCCGGGCCGTTCGGTGAGCGTCCGGGACCGGAGATGACCATGCCCGGATAGTCATTTCGGGTGGCGTTCGGGCCACGTCCGGGTGGTTTGCGCGGTTTAGCCCGCGACCTCCGCGATGCGCCTTTAGATTCGGATCGCTGGGAGGGCACCGGGGCCGACTTCATGCAGACCCTGGAACCACCTGCGCGCCCGGGATCTCCGACCGTGGGGGTCCCACGACCCCCGCGAAGGACCGCACCATGGCACGCCGTTCCGTACTCCTCCTCGTCGCCGCCCTCATCGCGATCGCCGGCACGGCCATGATCGTGCTCTACGTGCAGGGCATCGACGCCCGCGCCACCAAGGACCAGGAGCTGGTCGAGGTGCTCGTCGCCACCGAGACCATCGACACCGGCGAGTCGGTCGCCGACGCGCAGGAGGCCGGCAAGATCGAGAAGTCCGAGGTCCGCCGCGCGGACGTGGTCGACGGCAGCCTCTCCTCCACCTCCTCGATCTCCGACCTCGTCGCGATCGGCACCATCTATCCCGGTGAGCAGCTCATCGCCCGGAAGTTCGGCAGCCTCGGCGACACCCAGAGCCTGGTGATCCCCGACGACAAGATGGCCATGTCGGTCGAGCTCACCGACTTCGAGCGCGTGGCTGGATTCGTCAACCCCGGCAACGAGGTCGCCATCTTCGCCACGCCTCAGGACCTCACCGCGATCCTCCCCGAGGGCAAGGAGCAGAAGCTCGGTGACTACACGCGAATCGTCCTGACACGCGTGCCGGTCCTTGGCGTGGGAACCACAAGCGTCACGTCCAGGACGACGAAGACAGAGGACGGCGGCCAGGTCGCGGAGGAGGTCGCTCGGACGATCCTGACCCTCGCTGTCACGCAGGAGGAGGCAGAGAGGCTCATCCAGGCAGACCGCAACTCGGACATCACGTTTGCGCTCCTGACGGACGATTCCAAGGTCTCCGACAACCCAGGTGTCCGTCCTGGGGATCTGTTCCCCGAGCTCTTCCGGGACATCCGGCCGTGACCGCCGTCCTCGAGCCCGACGGCGCCCAACGGGCGATCCTCCAGGCGATGCTGCACGGGTCGGTGGCCTTCGCCGACGTGGAGGGCCTCGACGGCCACATCCGCACCTCGGCCAACGAGTTCGCCGTCGTCATCGGTCCCTCGGTACCGGGCGACGCGGCGGCCGAGCTGGCGCAGTGGGCGCGGGTGCACCGTCCGGACCTGGGCGTGATCCTGCTGCGCAACGACATCGACAGCAACACGCTCTCGCTGGCCCTGCGGAGCGGCATGCGCGAGGTCGTGGCCGCCCGCGACCTCGCGGGCATCACCACTGCGGTGGCGCGAGCACGCAGCGTGGCCAACGCCATCGGACAGACCCTGATGGACGAGGTCCAGGCAGCCGCACAGACGGCGCGTGCGGAGGTCGCGGCGGAGGTCGCGCAGGCCGCAGCCGTCGCGCAGGCGGAGGCGGACGCACCGCGCGGCAAGGTCATCACCGTGTTCTCCACCAAGGGTGGCGTCGGCAAGAGCCTCGTCGCGACCAACCTCGGCGTGGCGCTGTCCAGCAGCGGACGCTCGACCTGTCTGGTCGACCTCGACGTCAACAGCGGCGACGTGGCGATCATGCTCCAGCTGACGCCCCAGCGCACGATCAACGACCTCGTCGGCTTCAACGGCGTCATCGACGCCGAGGGCATCTCGACGATCCTCACCCACCACTCCGACAACCTGTCGGTGGTCGCTGCGCCGGTGCGCCTCGACTCCCCCGACCAGGCCTCGGTCGACGACATCGGCAAGCTGCTCGACGCCCTGCGGCGGATGGTCGACTTCGTGGTCGTCGACACCTCCGGCGTCTTCGACGACAACGCCCTGTGCGCCCTCGACCGCTCGGACATGATCGTGCTCGTCGGCACCCTCGACATCCCGTCGCTCAAGGCGCTCAAGCTCGCCACCAGCACGCTCGACATGCTGAACTTCCCCAAGGCCACGTGGAAGTTCGTGCTGAACCGTGCTGACGGCAAGGTCGGCCTGACCTCCGACGAGTACGAGAAGACCCTGGACCTCAAGGCGGACTGCTCGCTCGTGTCGAGCCGCGAGGTGCTCGCAGCCGTCAACCGGGGCGAGGCGCTCGTCAGCGCCTACCCCGGACACCCCAACAGCAAGGCCCTGGTCGCGTTCTCCCGCAACGTGACCGACACCCTCGGCGCCGCCGCCGACGGCGGCGAGGCCGATCCGTCCAGCCGGAAGTCCAGTGGCTCCCGGCTCCGCCTCAGGAGGGGCTGACGTGAGCCTGACAGACCGACTCGCCGCGGCACGCGGCCGTGCACCCGAGTCCTACGACGCACCCCCGGCGCCCGGTGCTCCGGCAGGTGCCTCCAGCACCGTTCCCGCCACCACGGTGGCGCCGTCGGGCGGCGAGGCGAGGCGCAAGTCGGCCTCGCCCAAGTCCGACCCCTTCCAGGACCTGAAGCGGATCGTGCACCAGCGACTCGTGGAGTCGCTCGGCCCCAAGCTGTACGACGCCCACATGACGCAGTCGGAGCTCGAGCAGCAGGTCCGCCTGGCCCTCCAGACGGCCATCGCCGATGCCGACATCCCCATGTCGTCCGCCGACCGCACCCGGGTCTCGCAGGAGATCGCCGACGACATCCTCGGCTACGGACCGATCGAGCCGCTGCTGCGCGACGCCAGCCTGACCGAGGTGATGGTCAACACCTACCAGGACATCTACGTCGAGCGTAAGGGCAAGCTGGTCCGGGTGGACACGTCGTTCACCGACGAGGCCCACCTGCGCCGCACCATCGACAAGATCGTCAGCAAGATCGGCCGCCGCGTCGACGAGACCAGCCCGATGTGCGACGCCCGCCTCCCCGACGGCAGCCGTGTCAACGCGATCATCCCGCCGCTGGCGCTCGACGGGTCGAAGCTCACCATCCGCAAGTTCTCCGAGGATCCCTACACCGTCGAGGACCTCATCAGCTTCGGCACGCTCACGCCGGCGTCGGCCGGACTGCTCGAGGGCTGTGTCCGGGGGCGGCTCAACATCCTGGTGTCGGGAGGAACCGGCTCGGGCAAGACGACCACGCTCAACGTGCTCTCGTCGTTCATCCCCGACGACGAGCGCATCGTCACCATCGAGGACGCGGCCGAGCTCCGCCTCGGACAGGACCACGTGCTCCGCCTGGAGTCGCGCCCCGCCAACATCGAGGGCAAGGGCGCCGTCACCATCCGCGACCTGGTGAAGAACTCTCTGCGCATGCGACCCGACCGGGTGGTCGTCGGTGAGATCCGTGACGCTGCCGCGCTCGACATGCTCCAGGCCATGAACACCGGCCACGACGGCTCGATCTCGACCCTGCACGCCAACACGCCGCGTGACGCCCTGGCCCGTCTGGAGACCATGGTGCTCATGGCCGGCATGGACCTGCCGGTGCGCGCCATCCGCGAGCAGGTCGCCAGCGCCGTGGACCTGATCATCCAGCAGACCCGTCTCAAGGACGGCACCCGTCGCATCACCGCGATCACCGAGATCGTCGGCATGGAGGGCGACATCATCACCACCCAGGACGTGTTCATGTTCGACTACGCCGCTGGCGTGGACGAGAACGGGAGGTTCCAGGGCGGTCTGAAGTCCATGGGCCTGCGGCCCCGCTTCCTCGAGCGCCTGACCGACCACGGCGTGCACGTGGACCCGGCCATCTTCGCCACGGGCGGGACCCTGCGATGAGGTCCCGGCGCACCACCCGAGCAGCCGCGACCCTGGCGGTCGGCGTGCTGCTCGCGCTCGGCACCGCGCTCCCCGCCCATGCCGAGGACGAGGTCAACATCGACCACGTCGAGCCCGCCGACGGGCAGGTGTCCCTCGTGCTCGCTGTCGACGGCATCCCCGGTGGCGCCGACGTCGAGGCCTCGTCGGTGCGTGTCGAGGTCGACGGCCGCGCGGTGGACTCCACCGCCAAGCTGATATCCGCCGGCGACGTCGAGCGCACGACCGTGCTGGTCCTCGACGCCAGCAACAGCATGCGACAGGGCGACAAGTTCGCCGCGGCCACCAGCGCCGTCGACACCTTCCTCGCCTCCGCCCCCGACGACATCCGGATCGGGCTCGTCGCCTTCGCCGGCGACATCGGCACGGTCGTGCAGCCCACCACCGACCACGCCTCGGTGCAGGCCACGCTCACCGACATCGAGCTTCGCAAGGGCACGGCCGTCTACGACGGCATCGCCGAGGGCCTCGACATGGTCGGCGACGAGGGCTCGCGCTCGCTCCTCGTGCTCTCCGACGGCGGCGACACCAGCAGCTCGACCACGCTCGACGTGGTCGGCAACGACGCCACCGACGGCGGCGTGGTGGTCGACGTCGTGTCGCTCGCGAACCCCAAGAACGCCGAGACCATGTCGGGGCTGGCCGAGGACACCGGCGGTCAGGTCATCCCGGCCGAGCAGGACGCCCTCTCCACGGTGTTCTCCGCCCAGGCCGACGCGCTGGCCAAGCAGCTGCTGGTCACCTTCGACCGCCCCGAAGACGCCTCCAGCGAGGTCAACATCGGCGTGAGCGTCGACGCTGCCGACGCCACCTACACCGACTCCGCCTTCATCTCGATCGGCGCGGTGTCCGCCGCCCCCGACCTCGTGTCCTCGGGTCGCTCGCTCGTAGGCACGCCCGGCATGCTGGTCGGCGCCCTCGCGCTCGGGCTCGGCTTCGCCGGAATCCTGGCCGTAGTACTCGCGGGGCCGAACAAGTCGTCGGCCGACCGACGCCTCGAGGCCTACTTCGGTGGCGAGAGCACCAGCGGCAAGCGACGCTCAGGGGCCACCTCCGACATCAAGGGGTCGGCCGTCGCGCTCACCGACAAGGTCGTCTCCGCGGACCTCGAGTCCCGCATCTCCCAGCGCTTGGCGGGTGCGGGCTCGGCGCTGACGGCGTCCGAGTGGCTACTCCTGCACGCGGGTATCGCCGTCGGCTCGGCCCTCGTCGGCTTCGTCGTCAGCGGTCCCGGACTCGCCGTCCTGGGCCTTGTCCTCGGCATCGTCGTGCCCTGGGTATACCTCAAGTTTCGCCACTCCCGACGCCTCAACAGGTTCAACGGTCAGCTCGCCGAGACCCTGGGTCTCATGGCCGGCGGCCTCCAGGCGGGACTGTCACTTCCGCAAGCGATCGACAGCGTGGTCCGCGAGGGCGCGGAACCGATGGCAGGAGAGCTGCGCCGCGCGCTCATCGAGCAGCGCCTCGGCGTCGACATCACCGATGCGCTCGAGGGAGTGGGCGAGCGGATGGACAGCGAGGACTTCCAGTGGATCGTGATGGCCATTCGGATCCAGAGGGAGGTGGGCGGCAATCTCGCGGAGATCCTGCACACCGTCTCGGACACGCTCCGTGAACGCGAGTATCTCCGCCGACAGGTCAAGGCACTCAGCGCGGAGGGACGCCTGTCCGGCTACATCCTGACCGGGCTTCCCCCTGCGATTGGCGTCTACATGACCTTCGTCAACCCCGAGTACATCAGGTTGCTCTACACGACTCTGCCTGGATTCATTCTGCTTGGTCTCGCAGTGGTCCTGCTGGGGTTGGGATCATTCGCCATGTCCAAGCTTGCGAAGGTCGAGGTGTGACAATGTCCGTAACACTGCTCCTGGGAGCCGCGCTCCTGTGCGCGGCGATGATCATGGCGCTCACCGTTGTTGGCGTGATCACCTCCGAGCGACGGGGCGTGGCGCGATCGGTCGCGGCCGTGCAGGCGTTGGACTCGGCACCCAGCGTCCTGAGGGCCGAGATCGAGCAGCCCTTCGCCGAACGGGTCATCGCCCCCTTGGGTGAACGCCTGGTCGGCCTGGGACGCAAGTTCGTGCGCGCCGACACCGCTCGCAAGATCCAGTACCGACTGAACATCGCCGGTAACCCTCCGGCTTGGGATGTCAACCGCATCCTCGGGCTCAAGGTACTGGGCGCCGGGGTCTTCACGGCGCTGGGCTTCCTCTACTTCCTCAGCCGCGACTGGCCCCTCTACAAGCTCGTGGTGGCCACCGCGCTCGTAGGACTTTTCGGATACGTGCTTCCCAACATCCTGCTCTACAACGCCGGCCAGAAGCGTGAGAAGCTGATGCGCAATGCCTTGCCGGACGCGATGGACCTTCTGACGATCTCTGTCGAGGCGGGCCTCGGCTTCGACGCCGCCGTCAGCCGTGTGGCCAAGAACGGCGACGGTCCACTCAACATGGAGTTTTCCCGTCTACTCCAAGAGATGCAGCTCGGCGTCGGCCGCACCGACGCCATGCGGGCCATGGCCGAGCGCACCTCCCTGCCTGACCTGAAGTCGTTTTGCAGCGCCATGGTGCAGGCAGACAGCCTCGGCATTCCCATCGCTCGGGTGCTGCGCATCCAGAGCCAGGAGATGCGTACGAAGCGCCGCCAGCGGGCGGAAGAGAAGGCACAGCAGGTGCCGGTGCGCATCATGATCCCCTTGGTCCTCTTCATCCTTCCGTGCCTCTTCATCGTCATCCTGGGGCCGGCCGGCATTCAGATCACCCAGACCTTCTCCAAAATGTGATCGCCGATGACGCCGATCAGCACTACGAACGCCGGGGCGCTCGGGCCGGTGCTCCAGTCCTGGCGCACGACCACCGCTGTCAGGGTGTTCGCGCTATCGCTGGCGACCGGGTCCGCACTCAGCGGCAACGACCCGGTCGAGTCGGCTCCGATGCTGGTGGTGCTGGCGCTCGCAGCAGCGGTCGGTTCCCTCCTCGAGTGGATGACTCGCAACCGGCCTGCTCATTGGCACGCAGTGGGCGAGGCTGTCGCTGTGACAACACTCGTCGTGACGACGGAGTCCATCCAGGCGCTGGGGGCCTACCTCGCTGTGCCGCCCATCGTCGCTGGCGTCAGGCACGGCCTCGTGACCACGCTCAACGTCTTCCTGCTCTCGTGCCTCACGGTCGCTGCGACCCTGGCCGCCGATCCCCCGAGCGGTGTCCTGTCGCACATCGCGTCAGCCTTGCCCTGGTTGGCTATCGGGCTCGGGGTGGGCATGCTGGCAAGCTGGCAGTCCCGGTCGACACGCAGCCTGACTGCACGTCAGGCGCCGTACGCCGCCGCCCACCAGTTGATGGCGAGGGTGCACCAGCTGGCCAGCTCCGGGTGGCTCGGCCTGAACAGCACCGCGCTGGCCGCGGATCTGGACACCGCTCTGCGGGCTGCCACGGGATGTGCGCGTTCCACCATCTTCGTCGTCGAGCCCGACGAGACGCTTCGCGCGCTGAACGGCGGCGAAGACGTCGCTCGTCTCGCCGAGGAGATCAGGACACCTCGTCATCAGCGCACTCCGGGGGCCGCAGTGGTGCCTCTGCGCGGCACCCGTCATACGTGGGGCTATTGCGTCCTGGTTGGAGTGCCACGTTGGACGCCCGAGCTCGATGAGCTGGCACAGGACGTCGCCGATGAGTTCGCAGTTCGTCTGGACACCGCTGTTCTATTCGACGACGTCCGGACGCTCGCCACGTCCGAGGAGCGAAACCGGATCGCGCGAGAGATGCACGACGGCGTCGCGCAGGAGATCGTCGGTCTCGGCTACATCGTCGACGAGATCGCGTCGGTCAGCGACGACGAGCAGACGCGCGAGCTGGCCTCGGAGCTGCGCTCTGAGATCACACGGCTGGTGTCGGAGATTCGGTTCTCCATCTTTGACCTGCGGCACGACGTGACGGACGGTCGGCTGGCCGCTTCGCTCGCCGACTATGCGCGCGAGGTCAGCCACGCCACGGGGCTCAGAGTGCACCTCTCCCTGGCCGAGTCGGGCCCACCACTCCCGCCCCGGGCTGCCACCGAGGTCCTGCGGGTGGCCCAGGAAGCCATCGCCAACGTTCGCAAGCACTCGCGCGCCCGCAACCTATGGGTGACCCTCGAGTCCGACGGGTCCAATCTCGACCTGACAGTGGAGGACGACGGCGTCGGCAACGCCGGGCCACGCGATCATCACTGGGGACTCCAGACCATGCGGGAACGCGCTGCCAACGTCGGCGCCCAGCTCGCGGTGACCCCCCGACACGACGGCGGAACCGTCGTCAGCCTGCGGTCCCCCACGGCCGCTCCCCCCGAAGGAGACAACGCCCATGGGCACCACCGTGCTACTGGTTGACGATCACGAGCTGATCCGGCAGGGACTCGCCCGCGCCTTCGAGCGAGACGAGGAGATGGCCGTCGTCGGGCAGGCCAGCACGGTGGCCGCGGGCCTCGCTGCCTGGACGGACCTCAGACCCGACGTGGTCGTCACCGACCTCCAGATGCCTGACGGTCACGGCCTCGACGTCGTACGCGCCATTCGCGAGAAGAGTGACACCACCGGCGTCGTCGTGCTGACCATGCATGCCGGCGACGACCACATCTTCGCCGCGATGGAGGCCGGCGCCTCGGCCTTCGTCGGGAAGGACACGCGCGCAACCGAAGTGGTCAGTGCTGCCAGGCACGCCGCGGTCGCGCCGCGCACCTTCTTGTGTGCTGGTCTCAGCCAAGCCGTCATGCGACGTGCCACGACGCCGGCCCCTCCCAAGCTGTCGACTCGCGAGGCAGAGGTTCTGCGACTCCTGGCTGACGGCCTCGGGACCGGCGACATCGCGTCCTCGCTTTACATGAGCGAGTCCACGGCCAAGACCCACATCACGCACATCTACCAGAAGCTCGGAGCCGCGAATCGCGCCCAGGCGCTGGTGACCGCCATGCGGCTCGGACTACTCGACCATGCCTCACCGCAGAGGTTCTGAACAGAGGTCTCCGACGCGGCGCAGACCGCGGGCGCGGGCGCCTCGCAGTCAGCTTGCCCGGTCTGGTCTTTCCCAACGGTCTCCGGAGTACTAGTCAGCGGCGTGGAGGGGGGCCTGCGGGTAGTCACAAGGGACTATCGACCCACGGCCGATCGCCCGATCCGCGGAACGCGCCGCTGATGAAGACTTGTCACGTCGGGTCCGAGGGGCTCGGACATCCGCATCATTCAACTTCCGACAAGGGGAACACACCATGCAGCTCATCGAGAACTTCCTGAACCTCATGATCGCCAAGCGTGACGATGAAGGTGCCACCGCCGTCGAGTACGGCCTGATGGTGGCCCTGATCGCCGTCGCGATCATCGGCATGGTCTCCGCCCTGGGCGGCAAGCTCGGCGGGCTCTTCACCCAGATCGCCGCCGCGATCTGATCCCCTCGACCCGTCCGGGTCGGGGGTCGACTGCTTCCAGAAGGGATGAGACCTATGCAGCTCATCGAGAATTTCCTGAACCTCATGATCACCAAGCGTGACGATGAAGGTGCCACCGCCGTCGAGTACGGCCTGATGGTGGCTCTGATCGCCGTCGCGATCATCGGCATGGTCTCCGCACTGGGCGGCAAGCTCGGCACGCTCTTCACCGATATTGCCGCAGCGATCTGAGTCCTGGCGTTGAAGGGGCCGACGTCCAGGGACGTCGGCCCCTTCAACATTTCACGCAGTACGGAAGGAACGCCCATGACCGTCTCGCCCCATGAGGATGACGATCGCGGTGCCACAGCCGTCGAGTACGCGCTGATGGTCACATTTGTCGCCATCGCCATCATCACCGCTGTTACTGCCTTCGGTATCAGCGTGGCTAAGCTCTTCACGATCCCTGCTGGGGTCCTCGGCCCCTGACCTCGGGGACGACCGCATTACCTTGCCTGCGAAGACAAGACTCGCGGCCTGATCGCCGCGCAGGAGCTAAATGTGATGCCCAGCCAGGTTGTCCAACCTGGTGATGGGTGTGGCCTTCCCGATTGCTGAGTGGGGCCGGTGGTGGTTGTACTCGTGGACCCATGCTGGCAGAGCCGCGAGTCGGGCTGACTCGGAGTTGTAGAACTTCTTGAACGCCCACCCCTCGGCGAGGGTGCGGTGGAAGCGCTCGATGCTCCTATGTTCGTCAAGCCGCGTGCTGGACTACCTCGAGGGGCGCTGCGACCGCCGCTGGTCGTGGGAGGTTGTTGTAGACCTCGCGGGCTATGTAGCGCTTGAGGCAGCGGATGATCTCGCGTTTGCTCAAGCCTTCGGCGGTGCGTCGTTCGACGTAGTCGCGGGTGGGTTGGTGGTGTCGCATGCGGACGATGGTGACGATGTAGAGCGCGCTGTTGGCGGCGCGGTCGCCACCGCGGCTGAGGCGGTGTCTGCCGCTGGTGCGTCCGCTGCTGGCGGGTTGGGGTGCTACGCCGCAGAGTTTGGCGAAGGCGGCTTCGCTGTGGATGCGTTCGGCGTTGTCGCCGGCGGTGACGAGGAACAGGCCGGCGATCTCGACCCCGACGCCGTGCATCTCCAGCAAGTCGGGTGCAGCTGCGCGGACCAACGCCTCGATCTGCTTGTTGAGGGTCTTGATCTCGGCATCGAGCGCTTTCCAGCGGCGTGCCAGGTCCCGTAGTGAGGTCTTGATGCCGGCGAGGAGCATCCGGTCGGGGTTGCCGGCCAGGGAAATCAGGTCATCGGTTTCGGGTCGCAGCCCAAGGCAGCGGTTGACCAGGGTCCGTTTGGTCAGCACGACCAGCTCGTCGCGTAGTGGTGAGGGGGCACCGATCATGACGCCCCACAGCGTGTTGAAGGTGCTGGTTCGAGCCTTGACCGCGCTGGCGCGGGTGACACGAAGGGTCCGGATCACCTCGATGGTTCCCGACTTGGCCTTGGGGATCGCAGTCGACACCTTGCCCAGTACTGCTCGGGCGATCTGTTCGGCATCGAGCCGGTCGGACTTGCCGTCCATGCGCCTGGCCTGCCGGTTGGGCCGGTTGACTTCGACGACGTGCTCGCCGGCGGCCGTGAGTGCTCGGGTCAGGGTGGCGCCGAAGGAGCCGGTGCTTTCCACACCGATCGTCTGGATCGGGCCGTGTCCTCGTAGCCAGCTCAGCAGCGCCTGGTAGCCGGGGTCGTTGGCCGGAAACTCCTGATGCCCGAGCAGGCGTCCTTGGTCGTCGATGGCGGCTGCGTAGTGGGTGTGTTTGTGGGTGTCGACGCCGCCGATGACGGTGACAGTCGCGGGGGTGGTTGTCATGCTGGTTTCGCTCCTCCGTTAGGGCTGTTCTGACGGATGGGGCGAACCGGCCGGACGGGCGACAGGTCTGTGACGGGGCTTCTTGTCCAAGCTCCTATCAGGTCATTTCCGTCTGGCCGGTGCGCTCCGCGGCGCTGCACCAGCACCGGCCGACAAATCGAACGCAGGACACCGTGGTCATACCTTGGCCGGGGTCAGACCGGGCCAGTGCAGCGCCACTGAAGATGTTCACAGATGCTTTGCCGTTGGTCTGCGGTCGGTAGGGCCGGGGCTTCTTCGGCGTGATGCCCAACTCTGCGCAGGTGTCGCGCCTTAGGTGGGACTTGTAGCAGCTGCCGTTGTCGGACAAGACCCGCTGCACGGTCACGCCGCGCTCGACGAACCAGGCGACCGCGTTGCGCAGCACCTCAGTCGCGGTCTCTTTGGTCTCGTCGTCGCGAGCCTCGACGTAGGCGACCCGGGAGTGGTCGTCGATGACGGTGTGCAGGAAACAGGTGCCGACCAGCGGGTTGTGCCATTTGTTGCGCGGGTTGCCGGTGCGTTCGACCGTCGTCGCTCTGTTCTTCAGGCCTTGCCGGCGCCCGACGTAGCGCCACCCGCCGCCGTCGGGGACTCTGCCGAGCTTCTTCACATCGACGTGGAGCAGGTCCCCGGGCTTGTCGTGCTCGTAGCGACGGATGGGCTCACCGGTGGCACGGTCGATGTGCGTGAGCCGGTTGAGCCGGCAGCGGACGAGCACCGCGTGCACCGTCGAGGACGGCATGCCGAGCCGGTCGCCGATCTCGACCGGACCCAGCCGCTGCTTCCACCGCAGGTGGACGATCTTCCGCACCACCGGCTCGGGAGTCCGGTTCGGTTGCTGGCGCGGCGCCGAGGACCGGTCCACCATCCCCGCTGGCCC
This sequence comes from Nocardioides lacusdianchii, assembly GCF_020102855.1. Classification (GTDB taxonomy): domain Bacteria; phylum Actinomycetota; class Actinomycetes; order Propionibacteriales; family Nocardioidaceae; genus Nocardioides; species Nocardioides lacusdianchii. The sequence continues at coordinate 41,332 of NZ_JADHZD010000018.1, read as the reverse complement.
CTTGGCCTGGTAGCGGTCAGCCCACTTCTTCGCGGTCCGCCACGACACGTCGTAGCGCTCCGCGGCTCGAGCCGGTTTCCAGCCGTGATCCACGATCAGACGCGCCAGCTTGAGCCGGGCGCGCGGGGTCAGAGCAGCGTTTGCATGGGTAGCGTGGGACATGAAGGCCTCCTTGGTGTGAAGCGGTTCCTTAGACAGCTCCACTCCACATCGGGAGGCCTTCACCCATCTACGACATCAGATCGTGTCGTCACACGTTCTCGACCAACGTGCCTGGGCATCACAGCTAAACCCGGGCCCACGACGAGATCTCGCGCTATCCAGCTAGCTGCGCCAGCCTCTCCCGCCATGCGCGCACGAGTATGGCCTCGGGCAGCCCGTCCCTTCGCAGCGCGGAGGAAACTGGACGTCCGGCGCCCACCTCACGGTAGACCCGCACCAGCCCCCGCTCCCCCACCCGCTCAGCGAGGATGCGGCAGGCCAACCAGCTTTCTTCATACCGCGCCTGCAGGTCTCGGGCGCGGGTGTCGAAGTCCCCCGCCGCGGGAAAGGATCTAGGTACGCCGTCGCGCCGGGCCGCCTCGATTGCCCGCCCCAGTGTGACGTCGTCAGGCAGCCGAGAGTCACGCAGCGCAACGTAGTCGGCGAAGCCCTCCAACAGCCAGGGCTCGACCGGCCTGCGGACCGCATCCGTGGCGACGTGGACCAGCTCGTGGCTCATCACGACCTGCGCTCCCGCGCGGCGCAGACCCGCCGTCACATCCGGGTTCACGAACACGTGCACCGGCCCGTCCTCGTCGGCTGCGTTCCCGACCGGCGCCGTGACCGCCGCGATGCCGGCGTACGTCCCCGGGCTCACTCCGAGCGTCTCGTCGAGGTCGCCCGCACTAGCAGGGACCTCGACTACCACTCGGCCAATGCCATCGGGCAGCACGCGGCGTACGACGTCGATGGCGCGCTGCACCCGCTTCACCACCGACTCCGCCTCAGACGTGGTGCCGTCCACCATGACCAGCACCCCTGGCGCCGTCGCCACAGCCAGGCGGCCGCGCAGCCACAGCGGCACGCGGGCGGCGCCGCCGGCGCCGAAGCCGGCGATCGCCAGACCCTCGTCGTCCGGGGTGAAGGTGACGACCACCTCGGCCCGGGCGGGCGCACGATCGAGTCGCGCGACCTGCCAGGTGAGCTCCACCGTCCCGGACCACGTCCCGTCGCTCGCGACGGTCCCGACCTGGTCGACGTAGCGCGCCGTCACGGCGCGGAGGTCGAGGGCGCTCGCGGTGTCGGCTATCCCCGCCAACCTGTCGCCGACGCCGGCGTCCCCGCCCGGGGCGAGCCCGGCCAGGGCGCCGGAGTCCCGCGACTCGACCCCGCTCACCAGGCTCGCCAAGACCTCAGCCGCGTCCCGCGGGCTGGCCCGCGGCACGTCGACGGGTGCGGGATCGACGTCGTGGCGCCCGCCCTGCACCAGGGCGACCACGACGGCGGCCACCACGAACAACGAAAGGCCGGCCGCCCACCAGAGGGGGCGACCGGCCTTCGAGCGCTGCGCGTCAGCCAGGACGGACCGCGCCGACGAAGGGCATCGAGTAGAGGCCCGCCACACGGACGCCCGTGCCGGGGTTGGCCGCGTCGACGATCATGCCGTTGCCGATGTACATGCCGACGTGGCTGATCGGGGTGTAGTAGAACACGAGGTCGCCGGGCTGCAGGTCGCTCGCAGCGATGCGGGGACCGGAGCCGAACTGGGCACTGGAGGAGTGCGGCAGCGAGACACCGGCCTGGGCCCACGCCCGCATGGTGAGGCCGCTGCAGTCGAAGGCGTTCTCGCCCATGGCGCCGTAGACGTAGGCGTCGCCCACCTGGGCCATCGCGTACTGGACGGCCGCGGCCGCACGGCCCGAGGCCGGGACGGAGGCGGGCACCCGGGCGGTGCTGCCGCGGGAGGAGAGCACGCGCTCGCGCTCCTCGGCCTCGAGGTCGGCGAGGAGCTCCTTGGCCTCGGCCAGCTTGTCGTCGACCGTCTCCTTCTCGGTGCTCAGCTGCTCGGTGAGCTCTGCGATCTCGTCCGCACGGGCGTCGGTGGCCTCCTGCCGGATGGCGAGGGCCTCGAGCTCGGTGTCGTAGTCGGAGAGCAGCGAGGACTGGAGGTCGTTGAAGGACGACATGGTGGAGAGCGTGTCGAGGAAGGAGCCGGGGTCCTCGGAGACGACGATCTGTCCGACCGTCGAGATCCCCTCACCCTCGAGCTGGCGCACCACGGCGTCGGACACCTGGTCGCGGACGGCCTCGAGCCGCTCGTCCTGGCGCTCCTGGTCGGCCCGAAGGCCGGAGAGGTCGCGGCGCAGGTCGGCGAGGTCGAGGGTCGCGTCGTGCAGGCGCTCCTGGGCGGCCTCGGCCTCGTGGTAGAGACGGTCGACGCGGACCTTGACGTCCTTGATGTCGGGTTCGGCCTGCGCAGGGGTGGCGGGCACGAATGAGATGGCGGCGATCGCGGTCAGGCCGAGAATGGTCGCGCCAGCTCGCTTGCGGGTGTGAGCCACGAGCGGGGGTACTCCCTCAGGGTGTCGTACGCCTACCGGGTGAGCTGACGGGTTCGGCACGACGTGTCCTACCCCTGCTCCACGCACCGCTCGCGCAGTGCGCCTCGCAGGGGATTCACCCCAGGGGGAAGGTTGGTTCCCCGGCTCGTCGACCACGGGTGGTGCGGGGGCGTGGTCGACAATTCGGCGCGACGCCCGCGCGGGCCTGGTGACCCACTGCCACGGACGTCAGCCCACACCCTAGACCGGAGGTGCAGGCCCCGCCAATCTTCGGGACAACTTCTCGGAATGTGTCTCAGGCCGACTCCACGACCGGGCCCGGGACGGGTTCCACCAGCCGCAGGGGCGGCACCAGGCCACCCGTGGCCAGCGCGTCGAGCGCCGCCCTTTCGTCGTCGTCGATGGTCAGCTCCGGTGGCGGCCCCAGCAGCACCGTCACCACGCAGTCGTGGCAGTGCAGTCCGCGCACCACGCAGGTGTCGCAATCGATCCGTGTCGTCATGTGCCGAACGGTGACAGGAGCCACCGACAACGGCTCCCCGGCGTGTCGACCACCGCGTGTCGCCTCGCTGTAGGACGACGCTCAGCGCCGCACGAAACAGATCCAGTCCTCCCCGCACGGGCGGGCCTCGAAGTCCTCGTCGTCCTCGACCAGCGCCGCCTGCGCCGAGCCGTCGCGTGCCAGCACGACGTCCGCGGCGGCCACGGCCAGCAGGCCCCCCGAGCGCCCGTCGAGGAAGTCGAGATAGGCCGCTTGGTCGCGGTGGGTGAAGGCGTCCAGCGGATTCGACGCCCACAGACGCACGCCCTCCACCGACAGCGCTTCCGACAGGGGGGCCGGGGCCAGCGTCACGCCGTTCCCCACCTTGGCCACGACCTGTCGCACCACCGCCGACGGCTGTCCCAGGACGTCCTCGCCACGGTTGAGCGCGACCGGAAGAGCCACCGCGAGCGTGATCGCGGCGACGACTGCGGCAGGCGCGCCGGAGAGCGACCGTCGGCGCTCCTGCGCGGACCCGACGCCATCGCCCTCAGCCGGTCTCGCAGCGAGGACCACCAGGAGGAGGAGCAACCACACCCCGTGGCGGGCCGCGCTCGCCGTGGTCACGCACAACCCCAGCACGGCGACGTACTCCCACGCCGTGCGCCGGGAGCGGAGCAGGATGGCCAGCAGGATCGCGGCCGCCAGCACCATGACCACATCGAAGGGCATCGCGAGACTGGGCCGGGCCCACAGGCCTTCGCCACGCTGGGCCGAGACGTTGTCGAAGACCTCCGCGTAGTAGAACGGGGTCATCCACAGCTGCGGGGTGAGGCAGAGGGCGAGCAGGCTCGCCACGCCGACGCCGACGCTCTCCCAGAGGTGCGTGCGCGTGCGCTGGACGAGGAGGTAGGCGCCGAGGACGCACACGCCGAGGAGCGCGGCGCCGTGGAGGTTGCCCCAGAGCACGACGAGTGGCACCGCCCACCAGATCCGACGGTCGGGATGCCGGGCCTGGCTGCACACAAGCGCGACCATCAGCGCGAAGGGCACGAACGACAGCGTCTGCGCCCGGAGCACCCCGAAGGTGGCCAGGCCGCCGAGGCAGAGCAGTGCCAGGGCACAGGCCGCGTACGCGTCGCTGCCCCCGCGCGCGCGGGCAGCGACGGCCAGGACCAGCACCGCCACCGTCACGGCGACCAGGTGGGCCAGTACCGGAACCCGCGGACCGACATCGTGCAGCACCGAGGCGGTGACCTCGGCCAGCACCGGTACGTTGTGCCATCCGCTCGTCTCGGCGACGGCGAAGGGGACCTCGTCGGGCACGGTCCCAGTGGAGCGAACGTGGTCGCCCATCGCGACGAGCCAGTCCCAGTCGCCCCCTACGCGCACGAAGAGGGCGACCAGTCCCACCGAGGCGACCGTGGCGACGAGCGACCAGCGCCACGCGACCAGCCCCGCCCCCACGGCGCCCGCTCCAAGCGTCACGCCAGCACGCCCAGCAGCGACGACGTCGGGACGGCGCGGGCCCCGGCGCGCGCGACGTCGCGCGCCACCGCCTGGTCGTCGCTCACCACGACGACCACCCGCCCGCGCGGCTCCGCCGCGACGAGCTGGCGGATCACGTCGTCGGCGATGACGCCCTCGGGGCTGAAGGCCACTCGGACGCCGCGCGGCGCCGGCATGACGGTGCGCGCGCTCGACTCCGCGGCGTCGAAGACGACCGTCGTCTCGGCCCCGGACCGGGCGACGACGGGCCCCAGGGCCGCGACCAGGCGGCTGCGCTGGGCCTCGAGGCTCGCCGTGGGCCAGGCGGCCTTGGTGACGTTGTAGCCGTCGACGAGCAGCCGGGCGCGCGGCAGGCCGAGCAGCTGCTCGAGCGAGGCGGCCGTGGCCGGGGCGCTCGAGGTCGGAGCGGAGTCCACGCCCGCCAGCCCCGCCTCCACGGCGTCGCCGGGCGCGCCGACCACCGCGGGGAGGCCGAGCTCACGGCGCAGGCCGGTGGCCGACTCCACGACGGCGTCGAGGAGCAGGCGGGCGCGGATGCTGGCGGCGTCGCGCTCGGTGCGCGTGTCACGGCGGCCCGCCGCCACCGCGGCCTCTGCCTCGTCGAGCTGGGACCGCAGGCGGCGTACGTCGGCCTCGGCTGCGGCGGTCACCGTCGTGGCGGCCGCCACGGCCTCGTCGCGCTCGGCGTACGCGGCATCGCGCTCCTCCTGCGCGGAACGGAGCACGCTGCGCGCCTCCCCCAGCCGCTGCCGGAGCACCTTGTGGTCGGCCCGGGCGCGGTCGAGCTCCTCGCGGTGCTGGGCCCGGAGCGTCCCGAGCTCGGCCTGGAGCGCAGCCACCTGCGCGGTGAGCCGACCGAGCTCGGCGCGGTCCTGGTCGTCGCGTGCCTCGTCGTCGGAGAGCGCCGCGGAGGCGTCCGCGACGACGGCCTCCCAGCCGTCCTCGCGACCCAGCCAGGCGCGGGCCGCGGCATCGAGGGCATCGTCGTCCGCGACGGGCAGTGCAGCCACCTGGACGGCAGCATGGTGGCGGAAGCCGTCGTCGGCGAGCGCGGCCCAGATGGCGCTCCCGCCCAGCCGGGCACGGCGCGCAGGCGCGAAGCCGGCGATCTTGCGCAGGGCAGGGGGCACCGGCACCACCGACGGCAGCACGGCGGACACCAGCGCGACCACACGCAGGCGCACCCGCTCGGGCAGCGACGCCGGGTCGGTCACGGACGACCCGTCATCCGGCGGCGGGGTCGGCCGCCGTGTCGGCCGAGGCCCGGTCGACGACCTCAATCGCGTCGGAGCGGCCGCACCAGCGGCACGAGACCGCCTCGACGTCCTCGGAGCGGACGGTCTCCTCCTCGACCTGGTGCTCACCGGCGAGGTCGAAGTGCCAGTACTCGGTCGTGCGGCGGGTGCGCGTCACGTCGAACCGGGTGAGGTTGCCGCAACCGGCGCAGCGCCACCGCTCGCCGTCGGCGGGTACGCGGAGGTCGGCGGTCTGGTCGGCCACGGGGGTGCTCCTCTGGGTGGGGTCCTGCGTCGGCGTGCGTGAACGTGGGGCGCGGTCAGCGTAGTGCGCGCGCCGTCACGCCATTGTCGGAACCCACGTCTAGCGTCGTCCTCCATGAGCACCACCGCCCACCGCCCGACGCGGGAGACGTCCCGCTGGGAGGCGCAGCGCAGCTTCGACGAGCTGGGGCGGCCCCTGCGCGACCTGACGTTCTGCGTGGTCGACCTGGAGACGACCGGCGGATCGGCCGCAGCCGGCTCGATGATCACCGAGATCGGCGCGGTCAAGGTGCGTGGCGGCGAGGTGCTCGGCGAGTTCCAGACCCTCGTCAACCCCCACGCAGAGATCCCCGCCTTCATCGCCGTGCTGACCGGGATCAGCAACTCGATGGTCCACGACGCGCCCTCGATCGAGTCGGCCCTGCCGGCGTTCCTGGAGTTCGCCGCCGGCTGCGTCCTGGTGGCCCACAACGCCCCCTTCGACGTCGGCTTCCTCCAACACTTCGCCCGTCAGCAGGGACGGCCGTGGCCGAAGCTCGAGGTCCTCGACACCGCCAAGCTCGCCCGTCGCGTGATCACCCGCGACGACGCGCCCAACTGCAAGCTGTCCTCGCTGGCCACGCTCTTCGGCTCCTCGACGACGCCCAACCACCGCGCGCTCTCCGACGCCCGGGCCACGGTCGACGTGCTCCACGGCCTCATGGAGCGCCTCGGCGGCCTCGGCGTGCACACGCTCGAGGAGCTGCAGACCTTCTCCTCCCGCGTCAGCACCGCCCAGCGACGCAAGCGCCACCTCGCCGAGGGGCTCCCGCACGGTCCGGGGGTCTACCTCTTCCGCGACGACCGCTCCCGGGTCCTCTACGTCGGCACCTCACGCGACCTGCGCACCCGGGTCCGCACCTACTTCACGGCCTCGGAGACACGCACCCGGATGGGCGAGATGGTGGGTCTGGCGACCACCGTCACGGGCATCGAGTGCGCAACCCCGCTCGAGGCCGAGGTCCGCGAGCTCCGACTGATCGCCGAGCACAAGCCGAAGTACAACCGCCGATCGCGCTTCCCGGAGAAGGTCCACTTCCTCAAGCTGACCCGCGAGGCGTGGCCGCGCCTCTCCCTGGTGCGCACCGTGCTCGACGACGACGCCGACTACCTCGGTCCGTTCTCCTCCAAGAAGACGGCTGAGAAGTGCCTCGCCGCCCTCCACGAGACGTTCCCCGTGCGCCAGTGCAGCGGGCGGATGCCGCGTGTCCCGACCGGGACGGCGTGCGTGCTCGCCGAGATGGGCCGGTGCCTCTCCCCCTGTGACGGCTCGACCGACGAGACGACCTACGCCGCCGTCGTGCGCCAGCTGCGCGACACCCTGCTCCGCAGTCCGCAGGAGGTCGTCGAGACGATCAACGCCCGGATGAGCGCGCTCGCCGAGCACGAGCGGTTCGAGGAGGCGGGCGTGCACCGCGACCGCCTCGCGACCTTCGTCCGCGCCGCCGCCCGCACCCAACGGCTCTCGGCGCTGACCCGATGCCCGGAGATCATCGCGGCCCGCCGGGAGGACAGCGGGCGGTGGGCGGTCCACGTCGTGCGCCACGGGCGGCTGGCCGCGGCGGGCGTGATCCCGCCGGGCGCCGACGCCCACCACTACGTCCGCGAGCTCACCGCCAGCGCGGAGACCGTCGGCGGGGCTCCCGGTCCCGTGCCGGCCGCGACCGCCGAGGAGTCGGAGAAGATCCTGCGGTGGCTCGAGTCACCGGGCGTGCGGCTCGTCGACGTCGACGGCGAGTGGGTCTGCCCGCTCGGCGGGGCTGCGCGCCACCTCGCCCTCTACGACGCCGCGCACCAGTCCCGCCTGTCGCTGGTGCCCTTCGACGAGCAGGGATTGGTCCGCCCCGTGCACCAGCCGACTCGCTAGGGTCAGGCCATGATCACCGCCATCGTCTTCGTCAAGGCTGACGTCGCCTCGATCCCCGAGGTCGCCGAGGCCATAGCCACCATCGACGGGGTCAGCGAGGTCTACTCCGTGACCGGGCAGATCGACCTCATCGCGCTGGTACGCGTGAAGGAGCACGACGCCGTCGCGGCCGTGGTGGCTGACCAGCTCAACAAGGTCCCGGGCGTGTCGTCGACCGAGACTCACATCGCGTTCCGCGCCTACTCGAGGCACGACCTCGAGTCCGCCTTCGCGATCGGGCTCGACTGACATCACCTGTGAGCCGACATCGCGGTTTCGCTGATCGCGGGACGGCGATTCACACATAATCGCGGTCATGAGCTTCGAGCGAGGTCCTCGTCCCGGACGCAGGTCAGCGCGCTGTGCTCGCTGGACGGCGCCCGTCGCGCTGTTCGGTGCGGTGTTCCTGGTCTACGGCCTGACCGTGCAGACGTCGTCGAAGGTGAGCGTCGACGTGTACTCGTCGTCCCTGGCCGCATGGCGCATCGCCCAGACCGGGGAGCCGTGGCTCGACGGGTTCGACACCGGCCGGATCGAGGGTTACGGAAGCCTGCCCGACCAGACTGTCTTCATCGGCGAGGCACCGAACGGGCACCGAGTGTCCCTGCGACTACCGGGCGTGGTGGCTGCCGCAGTGCCTGCGTACTGGGTCGCGGGGGGTGGCTCCGAGCCCGACGACTTCTCGCTGGCTCCGGAGGCTGTCACTGCGGCACTGATCAGTTCAGGGGCGATCGTGCTGCTGTTCCTGGCGCTGAGACGACGCATCGCCGCTCCTTGGGCCATTGCCGGAGCGGTGGTGGTGGCTCTCGGCACCCCGATGTGGTCGGTCGCCGCGAACGCCATGTGGACCCACACGCTGACGGTGTTCGGCATCATGGGGATGGCGTGGGCCGCCTCGCGTGAGCGGTGGTGGCTCGTCGGAGCCTTCGGTGGGGTCGCGCTCTGCGGCCGTTTGCACGTCGCACTGATCGTGGCCGTCCTGGGCGTCGGGGTCGCACTCGCGCGCAAGCGCCCAGGGATCGCGGTCAAGGTGGGCATTCCGAGTGCCACTTTCCTGGCGGCGGCCTGTGCCTGGACCTACTGGGTGTACGGCACGTGGCTCCCGGGCGTGGGCTACAACATGACGACCCAGGGCATCGTCGGCGGCGAGCGATACCCGGACCCGCCGTCCCCACTCCTCAGCCAGCTAGGTCTCTGGGTGTCACCCGACAAGGGCGTTCTGGTCTGGACGCCCGTGCTGCTCCTTCTGCTGCCGGCCTTGGTCAGGAACTGGCGGGACCTGCCGGACTGGTCGCGCTGGCTCGCGCTCGGGGCGATCCCCTACATGCTGCTCCAAGGCCAGCTGAATCACTATACGGGCGGCGGTGCCCACTACGCCTACCGCCTCGGGCTCGAGCTCCTCGCCGCTGTGGCGCCGGCATACATCCTCTCCGCGCACCGGATGAAAGCCTTTGCCCGCGCTGCGGTCCTTCCCCTCGTGGGGCTCCAAGTGGCGGTGATCGGCCTCGGCGCTGTGCTCGAGGGGCCTGCGCCCGCGGTCAGCTACGGCTGGACCGACAACGCTTTCCTCGTCGGGGTCGAGCTGGCGCCTGCGCTGGGCGTCCTAGCGCTCCTCGTAGCGGCTCTGGTGACGGTCGTTGGCCTGGCCTGGCGCGATTTCTCCCTCCGCGCCGTGCCGCAAGAGGCCGACGCAGAAGACCGTCTAGTTCGAACGGACTAGTTCAGGTGGCGATTGGCGTAGTCCTCTCGGACGGAGGTTCCATCGAAACGACCGATGTCGATCCACATCCACCAGCCATAGGCTCTTCCATCAGGTCCGTGGCCGCGCAACAGATGGGGGAGGTCCCGTGAGCACTGCCGTTGCCATGCAGCCCCACGCGGCAAACATGCCTGCGAACCCGCCGCGCCTCCGGATCGGTCACGTGATAGCAGCCGTAGCCGTTGCAGACGGTGTCGTGATCTCGGCCGCGGCCATCGCGGCCATCCAGCTCAAGTTCGGGCTGAGTCTCTCCGCACCGGAGGGAGTCGACACGTACACCGGTCTGCCCTTCGTCGACTTCGGCTGGCTTGTTCCATTCTGGTTGTGCGCCCTAGCCGCAAGCGACTCCTACAGTCGCCGTCAGTTCGCGCGAGGAACTGATGAGTTCAGGGCCGTCCTGAAAGGCACTGCGTGGGCGGCAGCAGCAGTCACCATGACGGCCTACCTCCTGAACTACGACATGTCGCGAGGTTTCTTCGCCCTCTCGTTCAGTTTGGGCACCATCGCGTTGCTCCTGGAGCGCATGGCTTCGCGGTCATTCGTGGCGCGACGCCGCTCAAGGAACGAGTGGATGCACCTCGTAGTGGCGGTAGGGGGCACGGATGCAGTCCATGAACTTAACGAAGCGCTCACTCGCGAGCCTCACCTCGGATTCAGGCTGGTCGGGGCATGTGTCCCCGCTGCGGCCGACCGCATTTCCGACGTCCCGTCCTCGGGTCCGTGGACCAGGCCGTCGAGGCGTGTCGATTGGTCCAGGCCGACACGTTGATTGTCGTCGGCGGCACGCTCAACTCGTCCTCGGAACTCCGCCGCATCGGTTGGGAACTCGAGCAAGACGACGTCGACCTCATCGTCATGCCGTCGCTGGTCGACGTCGCGGGACCGCGAATCCACATGCGTCCGGTGGCGGGCCTGCCTTTCGTCCACGTCGAACCACCCCAGGTCGCTCGAGCCATGAGGTGGGGCAAAGCGCTGTTTCCATGTTCACCCGCCAGCCCCATCCCTCACGAGCACTCCTGTCGAGAGGACCCCGTACTCCGCAAACCAGGACTGCTCGTATTCCCGCGCGAAAAGACCTAGGGTCTCGCTCACCGAGGACATTGGTCGCGTGCTGGACATAGTCCTGTAGGCGTTCGTCACACAGGCGAACCTCCCCCAAGGCGGCAGCGCAGACTCCCAACCAGTAGTCATGGAAGGCGTCGCTGGTGCCCGCAGGAAACGGCAGAGCGCAGGTCACCGACTTGCTCGAGAAGACAGTCAGACTGCCGGTCACTTGATTGCGAAACAGCAGATCACCCAGCCCTGCGGACATTCGATCAGTGAACCCAAGAAGGTTTCCTCTTGCATCAACCACGCGCGCTTGGCACATCGCCGCAGTCACTCCCGGGGCTGAGAGCACCTCTGTGATCCGGGCGAGCTTTGTTGGGTGCCACACATCATCCTGATCCGCCAGCGCGACCCAGGACGCGGTCCCGGGCACCTCCGCGAGGAGCCGCTCAAAGTGCTTGTAGACACCAACGTTGTCATCGTATTCACGCACTCGCATGCGCGTGTCGTCTTGGATCAGCCTCTTAAGTAGCTGCAGCGTCTCGACACCCGCGCCATCGATCCCGATCAGGCAGTCCCAGTTGGACTCCGTCTGTGCAGCCAGAGAAGAGATTTGCCGCTCCAACAACTGTGGGTCGGGCCTGTGCACCGCCATGACGACGAAACCCGGACCGTGCATAGGTTCAGTCAACAGCACGGACGCGACGTCCGGATCATTATGCGCCGTCGTGTCTGAATCATCGCCGAAACTTGTACCGGGGCACGACCGCCCGGAACGTGCCAAGGTGCCGTGAGGCCAGGACATCTGGCCAATCAACACACAAATCGGTGCGGTCCAGCCAGCGGGCTAGGTGAGCTGCCATGGCGTGAACCTATGGGCACAGCCACACCGGCAAGGAGAACCAATACGCGTGGCCCGCACGCGAAGCAGTGGCCGCATGTGAGTCAGCGGCTTGTCTCGGCGATAGTCTCCCGTCGTGACCTGGCTCGCCGACCACTGGCTCGACATCCTCGGGTGGGGCGGCAGCGCCCTCCTCGTCTACTCCCTGCTCCAGGCCAGCGTCCTCCGGCTCCGGGTGCTCAACGCGATCGCCTGCGTCCTCCTGATCGTCTTCAACGCGGCGCTGTCGGTCTGGCCCATGGTCGGCATGAACACCGTCCTGGTCGCCATCAACGCCTGGTTCATCGTCCAGCTGCTCCGCGAGCGCCACGACGAGTCGGCGTTCGAGGTGCTCGAGGTCGGTCCGGCCGACGAGTACCTGCTCCACACGCTGCGGGTGCATGGCGCCGACATCCTGAGGTTCAACCCCGGCTTCGTCCACGACCCGGCCACGACGGACCACGCGTTCCTCGTGCAGAAGGGTGACGAGACCGTCGGCGTGGTGCTCCTGCGCAGGACCGGCGACACCGCCGACGTGCTGCTCGACTACGTGACGCCGCGCTACCGCGACTTCTCCCCCGGCGAGTTCGTCTGGCGCCGCAGCGGCATGCTCACCGAGCACGGCATCCGCCGCGTGGTGACCCGCCCCGGCATGGTCGGGGCCTACTACGACCGCGTCGGCTTCCGCCGCGAGGGCGACTCCTACACGCTCGGGCTCTGAGCCGTCCCGGTCGCCCGCACCCAGCGCTCGAGGGCGGCCTCCGCGGCACCCGAGTCGATGGCCTCGCCGGCCTTCGCGACGCCCGCGGCGAGCGCGGACTCGACGTCGTCGTCGGGTGCGTCGTAGACCGCCAGCGCAGCACCGGCGTTGAGCACCACGGCGTCGCGCACCGGACCGGTCTCCCCTGCCAGCAGGCGGCGTACGACGTCCGCGTTGTGCGCCGCGTCGCCGCCCCGGAGGTCCTCGGTGGTGGCGCGCGCGATACCGAGCGAGGCGGGGTCGACCGAGGTCTGCGAGACCTCGCCCTTGTGCACGCGCCACAGGGTGGACGTGGTGGTCGTGGTGAGCTCGTCGAGGCCGTCGTCGCCGCGGAAGACCCAGGCATCGATGCCGCGCTGAGCGAGCACGCCCGCCATGACCGGCGCCATCCGCACGTCGGCGCACCCGATGGCCTGCGCCTGCGGACGGGCCGGGTTCGTCAGGGGCCCGAGGATGTTGAAGGTCGTGGCGATGCCGAGCTCGCGGCGCGGCACTGCGGCGTGGCGCATCGCGGGGTGGAACGCGGCGGAGAAGCAGAAGGTGATGCCGGCCTCCTCGGCCACCTCGGCGACCCGCGCCGGAGGCAGGTCGAGCCGGATGCCGAGCGCCTCGAGGACGTCGGCGGACCCGGACTGGGAGGACGCGGAGCGGTTGCCGTGCTTGACGACCCGTGCCCCGGCGCCCGCGGCGACGATCGCCGCCATGGTGGAGATGTTCACCGACATCGAGCGGTCACCGCCGGTGCCGACGATGTCGAGCAGGCGTCCCGGCACGGAGATCGGGTTGGCGGCGGACAGCATGGCGGCCGCGATGCCGGAGACCTCCTCGACCGTCTCGCCCTTGGCGCGCAGCGCGACGACGAGACCGGCGAGCTGCACCGGGGTGGCGGCGCCTGCGAAGACCTCGTCCATCGCCCATCGCGCCTGCTCGGTCGTCAGGTCGCGTCCGGCGACCAGCGTGGAGAGGACGTCGGGCCAGGTGTGGGACATGGGATCAGGCTAGTGGCGCGACGGGGACGCCCCCGAGCGGTGTCAGGAGGTGGCCGGGACCGACGGGCGCAGAAGGCCGATGACGGCCTCGGCGAGCTGGATCGGGTCGATCGGGTGCGGCACGGCAGCCTCGGCGCGCGACCACGTGGCGAGCCACGCGTCCTGGGGGCGCCCGGTCAGCACGACGACCGGCGGGCACTCGTAGATCTCGTCCTTGAGCTGCTTGGCGATCCCCATGCCGCCGGCAGGGACGGCCTCGCCGTCGAGGATCGCGAGCGCGATGTCGCCAGCGTCCATGTTCTGGAGCACGACCGGTTCGGTGGCGACCTCGACGTACTCGAGCTCCGGGAGGTCGGGGTGCGGACGGCGGCCCAGCGCCAGGATGACCTGCTGGCGGGTGTTCACGTCGTCGCTGTAGACCAGGACCTTCAGGGGGCGCTGTGCGTCAGTCACGGGGGCATCGTAACCGGGCTGGCTCACCCTCAGCCTCCGGGAGTGGGCGTACGCCGCTCCTCCCGGTCCAGGCGGCGGTCCTCGCGCCTGGCCTCCTGCATGGACGAGCGCACCCACTGCGTGAACAGCACGGCGAAGAACAGCACGCCGATCAGGTCGCCGCTCGCCCACAGGATGCCGCCCGCCAGGTGCTGGTCCTCGAGCACCGGCGGCAGCCACGAGCCCATCGGTCCCTCACGCAGCGCGAGGTAGTGCTCGCCCCCGATGAGGGTCTCCTGTCCCATGATCGTGACGCCGAGGAAGGCGTGGAAGGGCAGGGTCATGAGCGTGAGCAGCACCCGGAACGGGTGGCTCACCCGCCCGGGAACCGGGTCGACACCCATGAGCGGCCAGAAGAAGAGCGTCCCGACCAGCACGAGGTGGATGTGCATCATCTGGTGCACGAACGACGAGCTCAGGCTGGCGTCGTACCAGGGGCTGAAGTAGAGCGCCCACGGCGAGGCGATGTAGAGCACGAACGCCAGGGGCGCGAAGGCCAGCACCTTCGCGATGCGTGAGTGGATGACCGCGAGCAGCCAGCGGCGCGGCGCCGGAGGAAGCGTGCGCAGCGCCAGGGTGACCGGGGCGCCGAGGGCGAGGGCCAGCGGCACCACCATCGACAGCAGCATGTGCTGGACCATGTGCACGCTCAGCAGCGTCGTGTCGTAGCGCCCGAGGCCCGACATGGTCGCGAAGACGAACGACCCCATCCCGAGACCGATGAAAGCCAGCGTCCGACCGACCGGCCACCGGTCGCCGCGACGGCGCAGGACGCGCACGCCGAGGGCGTACAGGCCGACGGCCCACACGGTCACCACGAAGGGAATCGGGTCGATCCCCCAGTCGGTGAACACCCGCCCGAGCGTGAATCGCGGGAGCGTCTCGAGGGCGTCCTCCGAGGCGAGGGGCAGGGGAAGCAGCACGATGTGAACTTTATGACGTGAGATCACAGGGGGTCGGGGTGCCCTCCCTTCACCCCAGCAGCCATAATGTTCGCGTGGCGACAGCAACAGCGATTCCGGCATCCCGACTGCACGGGCACCACGACCGACCCAGCATGGTCAGCGTGGGCACCATCATCTGGCTCTCGAGCGAGCTGATGTTCTTCGCCGCGCTGTTCGCGGCCTACTTCACGATCCGCGCAGTGAGCCCCGAGCTGTGGGCCCAGGAGACGGCGCTGCTCAACGTGCCCTTCGCGACCGCCAACACCGCGATCCTCGTGGCGTCGTCCTTCGCGTGCCAGTGGGGCGTCTTCGCCGCCGAGCGCGGCCAGGCCGGGCGGACCGGCTCGCTGCTCAACTTCTCCAAGTGGGGCCTACGCGAGTGGTTCATCCTCACCTACGTCATGGGCGCGATCTTCATCGGCGGCCAGGCGCTGGAGTACGCCGAGCTGGTGCACGAGGGCCTGACGATGAGCAGCTCGGCCTACGGCTCGATGTTCTACCTCACCACCGGGTTCCACGGCCTCCACGTGACGGGCGGGCTCATCGCCTTCCTCTTCGTGCTCGGCCGCACCTATCTCGCCCGCCGCTTCACCCACGAGCAAGCCGTGACCGCGATCGTCGTGTCCTACTACTGGCACTTCGTCGACGTGGTCTGGATCGGCCTGTTCTTCACCATCTACGTCATCAAGTAAGCACCCCCGACAGTCACCACCGTCGCAACCGGCAAGGACTCAAAAGTGCGTTTGCTGAACCGAACCGCTGGTCGCCTCTCCCGGCACCGCCGCGGCCCCCTGGCTGGCCTCGCCGTGCTGCTGCTCGGCCTGCTGATCAGCGGGTCGCTCTACACCGCCCTGGCCCCCGCCCAGGCGCAGGACCAGGCCAGCGCCACAGAGCAGGTCGCCAAGGGCAAGGAGCTCTTCCTCGTCAGCTGCGCGACCTGCCACGGGCAGAACGGTGAGGGCGTACCCACCGTGCGCGACGGCTACCAGCTCGGCCCCTCGCTGGTCGGCGTCGGTGCCGCGTCGGTCGACTTCCAGGTCGGCACGGGGCGCATGCCCATGGCACGCCCGGAACAGCAGGCGCCCCGCAAGCAGGTGGTCTTCGACGAAGAGGAGACGGCGGCGCTCGCGGCGTACGTCGCCTCGCTGGGGCCCGGTCCGGCCATTCCGGACGAGTCCGACTACTCGATCGACGGACTGTCCGAGGCTGAGCGTGAGGAGGCGATCGCGCGTGGCGGCCAGATCTTCCTCACCAACTGCACCGCCTGTCACAACTTCAACGGCGCGGGTGGTGCGATGCCCCGCGGTGGCTACGCCCCCAGCCTGCACGGCGTCGACGGCAAGTACATCTACGAGGCTCTCCTCACCGGACCGCAGCAGATGCCGAACTTCAGCAACGGCAACCTCCCGCCGGACGCCAAGCGCGACGTCATCGCCTACCTCAACAGCCTGGAGGAGACCCCCGAGTACGCAGGCTTCACGCTGGGCGGCCTCGGACCGGTATCGGAAGGTCTGTTCGCGTGGTTGGTCGGCATTGGTGGACTCGTGGGGGCGGCCGTCTGGATCGCCTCGCACACGACGCGGACCAAGAAGAGCAAGGTGAACGCGTGAGCAACGACGACAACCGTCCGGTCAACGGCCCCGACGGGACGCCCGAGCCCTACAGCGACGAGACGGGCGCCCAGTCGCACGTGCCGGCGCGCACGCCGGCCGACCCGATCGCCGACCCCGGCCTGCCGCCGCACCTGTGGCGCCCGACCGACGTCGACCCCAAGGCCGAGAAGCGTGCCGAGCGCCAGATCGCGGCGATGTTCATCGCCGCCATGATCAGCGCTGTCCTCTTCGTGGTCGCCTACTTCTCCTTCGAGGTCGGCGACAACTGGGACACGTTTCTCGGCATGGGTTCCTCGACGGTCGCCCTCGGGGTGACGCTGGGCACGAGCCTGCTGCTCATCGGCACCGGCATCATCCACCTCGCCCGCAAGCTCATGGCGGACGCGGAGATGGTCGAGATGCGCCACCCGGCAGCCTCCCCGCCCGAGGACCGCGAGGCCACCATCGCGGCCCTCAACGCCGGTCTCGACGAGGCCGGCATCGGACGTCGTCCTCTCGTGCGCAACACCATGATCGGCGCCGTCGGCGTGCTCGGTCTGCCCGCCGTGGTGTTGCTGCGGGACCTGGCTCCGGGCGACTCCCTGGACATCAGCAAGCTCGCCCACACCCTCTGGAAGCCGGAGATGCGCCTCGTGCGTGACGTGATCGGCACCCCGATCCTGGCCAGCGACGTGGAGGTCGGCGACCTCATCAACGCCGCTCCCGAGGCGATGTTCCCCTCCGAGGAGAACGGCTACCCCGAGCTCGAGGGCGCGGAGGAGCAGGCGGAGAAGGCCAAGGGCGCCATCATCATCGTCCGCATGGACCCCGACGAGCTCACCGCGGCGACGCAGCCGGACAAGTGGACCGTCGACGGAATCATCTGCTACTCCAAGATCTGCACCCACGTAGGCTGCCCGATCTCCCTCTACGAGCGCACCACGCACCACGTGCTGTGCCCGTGCCACCAGTCGACCTTCGACCTGGCGGACGGCGCCAAAGTCGTCTTCGGTCCGGCTGCCCGCCCCCTCCCCCAGCTGCCGATCAAGGTGGACGAAGAGGGCTACCTGGTCGCCCAGAGCGACTTCACCGAGCCCATCGGGGCCAGCTTTTGGGAGCGTGAGAAGCTGTGAGCATCGACACCAGCAAGGTTGCCTCGAGCAACGGCACCAAGGCGGCGACTGCCTCCAAGCCGAGCCCTGCCGGCTCGCTGGCCACCTGGGCCGACGACCGCCTGGGCCTGGCCACGGCGATGAAGAAGAACCTGCGCAAGGTCTTCCCCGACCACTGGTCGTTCATGCTCGGCGAGATCGCACTGTGGAGCTTCGTCGTCCTGCTCCTCACCGGCGTGTTCCTCACCCTGTGGTTCAACCCGTCCATGGGCCACATCACCTACGAGGGCTCCTACGAGCAGCTCCGCGGGGTCGGGATGTCGGAGTCGATGGCCTCCACGCTGCACATCTCCTTCGATGTGCGCGGTGGACTCCTGATGCGTCAGATGCATCACTGGGCGGCGATGATCTTCATCGCCTCGATGATGGTCCACCTGCTGCGCGTGGCCTTCACCGGCGCCTATCGCAAGCCCCGCGAGCTCAACTGGGTCATCGGCTGCCTGCTGCTCCTGCTCGGCACCCTCGAGGGATTCACCGGCTACTCGCTGCCTGACGACCTGCTGTCGGGCACCGGTGTCCGCGCTGCCGACGGATTCCTGAAGGCCACGCCGGTTGTCGGCACCTACATGTCGTTCCTGCTCTTCGGCGGCGAGTTCCCCGGTGAGGCCATCATCCCGCGCCTCTACATCATCCACGTCCTCCTGATCCCGGGGATCCTGCTCGCGCTGATCGCGGCCCACATGCTCCTGCTCGTCTACCACAAGCACACGCAGTGGCCCGGCCCCGGCCGCACGGAGCAGAACGTCGTCGGCTTCCCGATGCTGCCCGTCTATGCCGCCAAGGCCGGTGGCTTCTTCTTCATGGTCTTCGGCGTCATCGCCATCATGGGCGGTCTGATGACGATCAACCCGGTGTGGAAGTTCGGACCCTACGACCCGACCAAGGTCACGGCGGGCTCGCAGCCCGACTGGTACATGGGCTGGCCCGACGGGCTCCTGCGCATCATCCCCACCGGCTGGGAGTCGGTGATCTTCGGCTACACCATCTCGTGGAACGTGATGCTGCCGATCCTGATCGTGCCGCCGCTCATGCTGGTCATCCTGATGCTCCTGCCCTTCATCGAGGGCTGGATCACCGGCGACAAGCGCGACCACCACTTGCTCCAGCGTCCGCGCAACGCGCCGACGCGGACAGCGGTGATGGTCGCCCTGATGACCTTCTACGGTCTCGCCTGGGCGGCCGGTGGCAACGACATCATCGCCATCAAGCTTGACCTGAGCATCAACCAGATCACCTACTTCATCCGCGTGGCGATCTTCCTGGGACCTCTCCTCGCCTTCTGGATCACGCGTCGCTGGTGCATCTCCTTGCAGCGCCACGACAACGGGAAGCTCCTCCACGGTTACGAGACGGGCATCATCACCCGCTCCCCCGACGGGGCGTACGCCGAGCGGCACCTGCCCCTCAGCGAGACGGCCGCCTACACGCTCACCGCTCGGGACCGTGACGAGGTGTTCCACGCCAACGGTGAGACCGACGCCGCGGGCGTGGCCGCACCGAACACGCGCTCGGAGAAGCTGAGGGCCAAGCTGTCGTCGTGGATGTACGTCCACAACGTGCAGAAGCCCACGCGGGCCGAGCTCGAGGCAGCGCACCACCACGCCGAGCACGAGGCGGAGCTCCAGGCAGGTCTCGACCACCCGGTCGACGGTCACCAGTTCGACGACCACCACCTGCGCGACGCCGACGAGGTCCCGCTGCGCGGCGACCACTGAGTCGCTCGTACGACGTAGCACCACGAAGGCCCGCCGGGATGATCCCGGCGGGCCTTCGTCGTTCGTGTGGCTGCGCATCGACGACGTAGGGTGGCGGCACACGACATGGCGCCGCCCGAGGGTGGCGGCACACGACATCCTGCGGCCCCCAAAACGTGTGATGTGCCGCCAGCGTCGACGATCCGATGTCGTGTGCCGCCACTCCCCCGAGCCTGCCGAGGCAGTCGACCTCGTGATCAAGCAGTCGCACCCCGTTCCCTCACGGGTAGTCGCGGGTTCGCCCGGCGTACGAATTCAGCCTGCCCGCTCGGGGTGAACAACGACTTCCGCAGCTCAGCGAGCCATGGCCGGATGCTTCCTGGGTCATGTGCCAGCCCCAGAGAGCGCTCGGCATCGCGCAGCACCGATCCACTTCGGTGCAGCACGTCGCCCGAGGTGTAGCCCCGACGTACGTGGGCCGCCCGCTCGATGTCACGGTCCCGCCGGCGGTCCCTGACCCGTCGCGGGGCCTCCTCGTGCTCGTCGCCGTCGTACTCGTGCAGTGCCTGCGTACCGACGATTCGCAGGTCCGCCCGTGCCACGACGACGCCATCCTCGTCGACGACGACGTACTGCGGCTCGAC
Source organism: Nocardioides lacusdianchii (assembly GCF_020102855.1). Taxonomy (GTDB): domain Bacteria; phylum Actinomycetota; class Actinomycetes; order Propionibacteriales; family Nocardioidaceae; genus Nocardioides; species Nocardioides lacusdianchii. Next base: position 21,382 of record NZ_JADHZD010000018.1, on the reverse strand, counting down.
GTCGATGCCGCACAGGACGTGGAGGAGTCGGAGCAAGGTCTCGTACGCCGACTCCGACCTCCCGTCAGCGAGCGCGAGCGCACGCCTCAGCGGGGTCGCGCCCGGCCGGCGAGGGCGGACCACCGCCTCGATCTCCCGGCCGGTGCACTCCCCCCGCTGCAGCACGCAGTCCACCAGCACGACCATGTCGACGAGGCTCAGCCATCGCGCGCACGAGAGCAGGGTCTCGGGGACGGAGGCCGCCCTGACATCGCCGATGCACTCGAACGCGATCGGGCGCGTGTGCCGGCTGGTCCTGACGCCGGCGCGGATCGGACGTGGGTCGTCCAGACCCATGGCCATGAAGACAGGCGCACCCGCCGGGATGGGCGGTAGCCACCATCCCCGGAGCGCGGCCGAGGTCAGCGCGGTGAAGCACCCGTCGTCCGGCATGAGGAGCTGCCACGCGCGAAGACTCGCCGCCAGGTCGTCACCCAGATCGGTCCTGCGGTGCACGGAGTAGGACTCGCGAACGTACGCAGCCAGGCGGGGATGACCGCGAACCGCCGCCGGGAGCTCCTGCGTACGCCGGGAGACTGGACGGATCGTTGCACCGGTGGCCGGGTGATGGTCGTGCATCGCCCCACTGTCAGGCACGTGGTGGTCGTCGTGTCGTGGATCGCGCGCCGGCCTGTGGAGGACGCTCGCTCACCCGGCTCTGTGGACGGTTGGGGGCTACGTCGCTGGCGCCGTGGTGCGTCAGCCCCGGGGTGGCGGCACACGACATGACGGCGCGCCTTCGTGGCGGCAGACGACGTTCCCGAGCCCGCGATCGTTGTCATGTGCCGCCACCTACCGATACACGGTTGTCGTGTGCCGCCACCCTCGGGAGCGGGCACGCCCAGCAACTCAGGAGAGGGCGGAGCCCGACTTCCAGTCGGCTGGCGAGAGGTTCCAGTCGCCGTAGCCGTTCTCGAGGGTCATCTGGCGCTCGGAGCCGACCACCTCGACGACGTCGCCACGGCTGGTGCGCTCGTAGAGCCAGGCCGCGTCGGCCAGGCTCATCCCGACGCAGCCGTGCGAGACGTTCGCGCTGCCCTGCGAGCCGGTCGACCAGGGGGCGCCGTGGAGGAACTCGCCGGAGTAGGTGACGCGCAGGGCGTACTGCACGTTGGAGAGGTCGTAGAACTCCGGGTCGCTCTCGTCGACACCGATGGTGGCGGCGCTCATCCGCTTGCGGCGGAACGTCTCGATGATGACCTTGGTGCCCGACCGGGTCTCCCAGCCGGCCTTGCCCGCGCTGATCGGCATCGTCCGGGCCAGCTCGCCGTCGACGAAGGTGCGCATGGTGTGGGTGCGCACGTCGACCTTGCTGACGACCGAGTCGCCGACGGTGAAGTCGATGCTGCGCGACTCCTGGCCGTAGATGCCGTTGCCCGCCGGGAGGCTGTTGATGTCGAGGTCGACGGACACGTCGGTGCCGGGCTTCCAGTAGGTCGCCGGGCGCCAGTGGGCCTCCCGGTCGCTCAGCCAGTACCACGAGCCGCGCTGCGACGGTGTGCTGCTGACCTGCATGTGCTCCTCGAAGAGGGCACGGTCGGTGACCGGCAGGTCGAAGGTGACCACGACCGGCATGCCGACGCCGACGGTCTCCCCGTCCAGCGGCGCGACGGCGGCGAAGGTCTGCTCGTCCAGGGTGAGGTCGACGGTGCTGAAGGTCCGCGTGCGCTCGACGCTGCGGCCGTCGGACCGGGTCGCGGACGCGGTGATCGTGTAGTCGGTGCCGGGCTCGAGCAGCGTCGAGGCCGTCCACTTCCCGCCCGCGACCGAGCCCTCGAGCGCGCCGGCAGCAGAGGTGACGCGTACGTCGTCCAGGGTGCCGCCGGACGTGCCGACGGTGACCGGTGAGCCGATCGGCACCGCGGTCGGGTCGGCGAAGCTGGTGGTGAGGCGTACGGGCTCCGGGGCGGCCGATGCGGACGTCGCGGAGGCGCCGGGACGGTCCCCCTCCGTGGTGGTGCCGTCCGTCGAGCAGGCGGCCAGCGTGCCGGTCAGGGCGAGCAGGGCCACCGCCGCCGACGTACGCCGTCGGAGCGGGTGCGTGCCGGAGAGCGGTGCGAGCGCGCGAGCAGGCATCTGACGAATCCCCCAGGTGAAGCGACTGACGAGCAGGTGGAACAGGAAGAGCCCGTCCAGCCTACGGCGTGGACGGGCTCTTCCGAAGACGGCGAGCGACGAGGCTCAGTGGGCGTGCTCACCCCGGTAGTACTCGAACACGAAGCCGCAGGCGACGACCGCACCGACGGTGAACCCGATGATGACCAGCCACCACGCGGCGAACGCCGTGCCGTAGACGATCACGCCGAGCGCGAGGGCGCACCACAGCGGCCACCAGGAGTAGGGCGGGAAGAAGCCCAGCTCGCCGGCGCCCTCCGCGATCTCGCCCTCCTTGCGGTCCTCGGGACGCGGGTCCATGCGCGAGGCGTGGAAGCCGAGGTAGAGGGTGACCATGCCGAAGAGCAGCGCGGTCATGACCAGGGCGGACGTGCCGGTCCAGTCCTCGGAGAGGAACCAGTACGCCGGCGCGACGACCGAGATGAACAGTGCGGTGATCCCGAAGATCCAGGCCTCGGCCTTCATCGACCGTCCTCCTCGTTGTCCTCGACACGGTCGCGGAGCATCTCCTCGCGTCCGTGCACGTCAGGTGCGTCGGCGACGTCGCCGTTGCGCTCGGCCTCGTTGTCCCCCAGCTCCATCAGCGCGACCTCGGGGTGGTGCAGGTCGAACGCCGGGGACTCCGAGCGGATGCGCGGCAGGGTGACGAAGTTGTGGCGCGGCGGCGGGCAGCTGGTCGCCCACTCGAGCGAGCGGCCCCAGCCCCACGGGTCGTCGACCACGACCTTCGGGCCCTTGGCGGACACGTAGACGTTGTAGAGGAACGGGAGCGTGGAGGCGCCCAGCAGGAAGGCGCCCACCGTGGAGATCTGGTTGAGCGTGGTGAAGCCGTCCTCGGGCAGGTAGTCGGCGTAGCGACGGGGCATGCCCTCGACACCGAGCCAGTGCTGCACCAGGAAGGTGAGGTGGAAGCCGATGAACAGGACCCAGAAGTGCAGCTTGCCCAGGCGCTCGTCCAGCATCCTGCCGGTCATCTTCGGCCACCAGAAGTAGAAGCCGGCAAACATCGCGAACACCACGGTGCCGAACACGACGTAGTGGAAGTGCGCCACCACGAAGTAGGAGTCGGAGACGTGGAAGTCCAGCGGCGGGCTGGCCAGGATCACGCCAGTGAGACCGCCGAAGAGGAAGGTCGTCAAGAAGCCGACAGACCACAGCATCGGGGTGTCGAACGACAGCGACCCGCCCCACATCGTGCCGATCCAGTTGAAGAACTTCACTCCTGTGGGCACGGCGATGAGGAACGTCATGCCGGAGAAGAACGGCAGGTCGACCGCACCGGTGACGTACATGTGGTGGGCCCACACGGCCACGGACAGCATCGCGATGCCGAGGGTCGCGGCCACCAGCCCGACGTAGCCGAAGATCGGCTTGCGGCTGAAGACCGGCAGGATCTCGGAGATGATGCCGAAGAACGGCAGAGCGATGATGTAGACCTCTGGGTGGCCGAAGAACCAGAACAGGTGCTGCCAGAGGATCGGTCCACCGTGCGCCGGGTTGAAGACGTTGGCGCCCAGGATCCGGTCGGCCTCCAGCATGAGGAGGGCACCCGCCAGGATCGGGAAGACCATGATGACCAGCATGCTGGTGATCAGGGTGTTCCACACGAAGATCGGCATCCGGAACATCGTCATGCCGGGCGCACGCATGCAGATGATGGTGGTGATGAAGTTGACGCCTCCCAGGATGGAGCCGAGGCCTGCCATCCAGAGGCCCATGATCCAGAGGTCACCGCCTACGCCGGGACTGCGCACCGCATCCGAGAGCGGCGTGTAGGCGAACCAGCCGAAGTCGGCAGCGCCGCCGGGGGTCAGGAAGCCGGACGCCGCGATGAGCCCACCGAACAGGAACAGCCAGTAGCTGAACATGTTCAGCCGGGGGAACGCCACGTCAGGTGCGCCGATCTGCAGCGGCATGATCACGTTGGCGAAGCCGAAGAACAACGGCGTCGCGAAGAGCAGCAGCATGATCGTGCCGTGCATCGTGAACAGCTGGTTGTAGAGCTGGTCGTTGACGATCTGCGACCCGGGGTAGGCCAGCTCGGAGCGGATCAGCATGGCCATCAGGCCCGCGATGAGGAACCACGCGAACGAGGTGATCAGGTACATCTTGCCGATCAGCTTGTGATCGGTGGTGGTGAGGATCCGGACGACCTGCTCGCCGAGAGGCTTGCGCTCCGGCTGCGGTGGCACCGCAGCGTGTGGCGCGGCGGTGGTTGGGGCGCTCATTCGTTGCTCCCTTCGGAGTCCTCGTCGAGACCGACCTGGTCCTCGACGTCGCTCCCGCCGAGCAGCGGGTCGTCGGCGGTCTGGCCCGCCTCGGCAAGTTCGGCGAGATAGGCGTCGTACTCGGCCTGGCTGACCACCTCGACGTTGAACAGCATGCGCGAGTGGGACACGCCACAGAGCTCGTAGCACTTGCCGGGATAGGTGCCCTCGACAGTCGGGGTGACCTGGAGCTTGTTGACGCGCCCCGGGATGACGTCGAGCTTGGTCAGGAACGACGGCACCCCGAACGAGTGGATCACGTCTGCGGAGTGGAGGTTGAACTGGACGGTCCTGTCCACCGGGAGGACCAGCGTCGGGATGTCCGCGCCGGTGCCGGAGGTGTAGACGTAGGAGTCGTAGGCGAAGTCGTCGTCCTCGCCGGTGGCCGACGTGTCCTGCTCACCGACTCCGTGGTTGAAGGTCCAGGACCACTGCTGCCCCGTCACCTCCACCGTCAGGTCAGGCTCGGGGTCGCGCTCGGTCATGACGTCCTGCACCCGGACGGTGTGGAAGAAGAACACCACGCACATCAGCACGGGGGCGATCGTGTAGAAGACCTCGAGGGGCAGGTTGTAGCGCGTCTGGCGCGGCACCTCATCGTCACTGCGCCGTCGGAACTTGACCACGGCGTAGAAGATCAGGCCCCATACGAGGATGCCGGTCGCCATGGCTGCGACCCAGGCCCACTTCCACAGCTCGTAGGTGAAGGGGCCTTCGGCGCTGGCGCGGTCAGGCATCGCCAGGTTTCGGATCTGGCGCTGGTCGGCCTCGGAGCATCCAGCCAGCACGAGAATCGTCACGCCCAGCAGCGCGATCTTCAGGCTGCGCCGCACCGGCGCACCCGAAAGCTTGGGGACTTGCAGACCCACTGACGAGCCTCTCTCTAGGTCCTTGTCGACGTAAGAAGAGTATCCCCAACCGCCCCCAACGTCCCGGGCAGGGTCAGGTGTCGGTCGATCCGCCCGATCACCGCGCGTGGCCGACCGGCCCCGTGGCATAGGTTGCTCCTGTGAGCGGGGCTGTGACGGGCGAGGGATACCTCGACAGCGCGTCCGCCTCCCCGCTCCACCCGGCCGCCCGAGACGTGCTGCTCGCCGCCCTCGACCAGGGGTACGCCGACCCCCGCCGGCTGCACCGCGCCGGGCGTACGTCACGCCTCCTGCTCGACAACGCCCGCGAGGCCACCGCCGACGCGCTCGGCGTACGCGCCGACGAGGTCACCTTCACCCCCAGCGGCACCCACGCGGTGCACCTGGGGCTGCTGGGGCTGGTGCGCGGCTCGCGACGCGGCGACGTCGTGGTCCACTCGGCCGTCGAGCACTCCGCCGTGGGGCACGCCGTCGCGTGGGGAGCCACCGGCGACGAGGTGGGCGTCATGGGCGACGGCCGCGTCTACGACGGCGATCTCGTCCAGGGAGCGATCGCTCCCGGGACCGCGGTCGTCGCGCTCCAGACGGCCAACCACGAGGTCGGCACCGTCCAGGACGTCGGAGACTTCGAGCTACCCAACGACGTGCCCCTGTTCACCGACGCCCGCGCGTCGATGGGCCGGCTGCCGCTCCCGGGCGGCTGGGCCGCGGCCGCGGGCTCGGCGCACATGTGGGGCGGGCCGGCAGGCGTCGGCGTCCTGCTGGTGCGCAAGCGCGCCCGCTGGCGCAACCCGTTCCCCGGCGACGACCGGGTCGACGAGCGCTCGACGGGGTTCGAGAACGTCCCTGCCGTGCTGGCCGCGGCTGCGGCCCTGCAGGCGGTGGTGGCCGAGCGCGACGAGGTGAACGTCCGCCAGCATGCGCTCGTCGACGTCGTACGCCGACGCGTGGCTGCGGAGGTGCCGGACGTCGAGGTCGTCGGCGACCCCGACCGGCGACTCCCCCACCTGCTGACCTTCTCCTGCCTCTACGTCGACGGCGAGGCGCTGGTGACCGAGCTGGACCGGCTCGGTTTCGGCATCGCGAGCGGATCGGCCTGCACCGCATCCACCCTCACCCCCAGCCACGTCCTCGAGGCGATGGGGGTGCTGACGCACGGCAACGTGCGGCTCTCGCTCGGGCGCGACACGACGCGCGCCGAGGTGGACGCCTTCTGCGACGCGCTCCCGGGCGTCGTGGCCGAGATCCGTGCGCGCGTGGGGCTCTGAGATGACCCACGCCGTCGACCTCGAGCTCGACTGCCGCGAGATGCCGTGCCCGATGCCGGTGATCGAGCTCGCCCGCCACCTCGGCGACGTCGAGGTCGGTGGCCTGCTGGCCGTCGTGGCGCGCGACCCGGCGGCTGCCGTCGACGTGCCGGCGTGGTGCCGGATGAAGCAGCAGGACTACGTCGGGGCGGACGCCGCCGACGACGGCGTCCCGCGCTACGTCGTACGCCGTCTCAGCTGAGGGACGGCGTCCCGACCGACCTCAGGGCCGGATCGTCTCGAGGTGCGGCTCGAAGTCGGCGACGGCCTCGTCGCCGTAGGTCGCCGCGCAGCGGGCCAGGAACGCGCTGCGCGAGATCTCGTACTCCTGGGTGCCGACCTGCTCGACGACGTAGACGGCCAGCAGGCAGCCGAGCTGCGCGGCGCGCTCGTGTCCCAGGCCCCAGCTGAGGGCGGCGAGGAAGCCGGCGCGGAACGCGTCACCGACGCCGGTGGGCTCGACCTTCTCGATCTCGGGGACGGCCTGGACGACGACCGACTCCTCGCCCTGGCGGTCGATGCGCACGCCGGCGGGGCCGAGGGTCACCACCCACGTGCCGACGCGCGAGAGGACCTCCTCGGCGCTCCAGCCGGTCTTCTGGGTGATGAGGCTGGCCTCGTACTCGTTGGAGAACAAGATCTCGGCGCCGTCGATCAGCGGCCGGATCAGGTCGCCGTCGCCGAAGGCGAGCTGCTGCGAGGGGTCGGCGAGGAAGCGGTAGCCGCGCTGGCGGCACTCCTCGGTGTGGCGCAGCATCCCCTGCGGGTCGTCGGGGCCGATGATCACGTAGTCGGGCTCGCCCACGCGGTCGACGATGGGCTTGAGCTCGATCTCGCGCGACTCGCTCATGGCACCGGCGTAGAAGCTGGCGATCTGCGCGTGCGCGCTGTCGTTGGTGCACACGAAGCGCGCGGTGTGCCGCGTCTCGGAGACGTGCACGGAGTCGCAGTCGACGTTGTGGCGCTGGAGCCACGCGCGGTAGTCGGCGAAGTCCTCGCCGACCGCCCCGACCAGCACCGGGCGCAGGCCCAGGTTGCCGAGTCCGAAGCAGATGTTGGCGGCACAACCACCGCGGCGCACCTCCAGGTCCTCGACCAGGAAGGACACCGACAGCTTGTCGAGCTGGTCGACGACCAGGCTGTCGGAGAACCGACCCGGGAAGGACATCAGGTGGTCGGTCGCGATGGATCCGGCAACGAGGAGGGACACGACGCGAAACACTACCTTCCGGTACACCTCGGGATACCACGCAGTAGCCAATAGCGTCGTGACCATGACGACGTCACAACACCCCGCGCACCTGGTCCACGACGAGCTGGCGACCCCCGACGAGATGGCCGCCGACTGCCGGGCGGTCGGTCGCCACCTGCGCCTCGAGCGCGCCGCCGTCGCCGCGCCCCCCAGCATCCGCTACGAGGACTACCCCGCCGAGGTCGGCAAGCGCGAGATCCGGGTCTCCGACGCCGCTGCGCGCATCGCGAACGCACTCCACCTGCACCTGGACTAGGCGCCGCCCCCGGCAACGACGAAGGGCCCCGGCCGATCGGCTGGGGCCCTTCGTCGTGCGTCAGATCAGTGGAACGAGTCACCGCACGCGCACGAACCGGTCGCGTTGGGGTTGTCGATCGTGAAGCCCTGCTTCTCGATGGTGTCGACGAAGTCGATCTCGGCACCGTTGAGGTAGGGGACGCTCATCCGGTCGACGACGACGGTCACGCCGTCGAAGTCGGTGGTGACGTCGCCGTCGAGCGTGCGCTCGTCGAAGAAGAGCTGGTAGCGCAGGCCCGAGCAGCCACCGGGCTGCACGGAGATGCGCAGGGCCAGGTCGTCGCGGCCCTCCTGCTCGAGGAGGCTCTTGATCTTGCCGGCAGCGACGTCGGACAGGTTGATCTGGTCGGTGCGGCGCTCAGTGGTCTCGACCTGCTCGGTCATCTCATCACTCCAGAAAGTATCGGGGTCTCGCTCGTTCCAATGGTCGCACACCCGGGGATATTCCCCGACCCCACGAGGCGACCGGGCCTCAGCGCGACCAGGTCCGCGCCACGCGCTGCGCGAGGTCGGCCAGCGCCTCGGCCGGGGCGGCGTACGCCCGCTCCTCCCCCACCAGCTCGACCAGGGAGTACGCCGACTCGATCCCGAGCGCGCGCATCTCCCGCGAGCCGACCAGCACCTGACCGGCCAGCGCGATGCAGGGGCGCAGCGCCTCCGAGGCCACTCCGGCCACGCCGTAGGGCACCTTGCCGGCGCGGCTGGAGAAGTCGAAGGCCCCCTCGCCGGTGACGACGAGGTCGCAGCGCCCGGCCCGCTCGGCGAGCGAGACCGCTGCGGTGACCAGGTCGATGCCCGGCTCGCGGGAGGCGCCCAGGACCAGGAGGGCGTAGCCGATGCCGCCGGCGGCTCCGGCGCCCTTGTCGAGGGACGTACGCCGGTCGGTGGCGGTCGCGAACGCCTCGAGCCAGCCGTCCACCTCGGCGATCCGCTCCTCGCCGATGCCCTTCTGCGGCCCGAAGGTCTTGGTGGCCCCGAAGAGCCCGGTGAGCGGGATGTCGACGTCGCTGGCGGCCACGAGGGTGACGCCGTCGAGGCGTGCGCGGGCCGCGGACAGGTCGACGCCGCCCGCGCCTGCCAGGGCCGCCGGCCCGGCGTCGAGCGCAACGTCCGCAGTGGCCCCGAGCGCCGCGAGCAACCCGGCTCCGCCGTCGTTGGTGCCCGTGCCGCCGAGCCCGACCACGACGGTCCGGGCACCGGCGTCCACCGCGGCCAGCAGCAGCTCCCCCACCCCGCGGCTGGTCGCCGTCTCCGGGTCGCCGTCGACCAGGTGCAGGCCGGCGGCCTGCGCGCTCTCGACGTACGCCGTGTCACCGACCCGCAGCACCACGGCCGGCACCGGCGCGCCGTTTGGCCCGCTGACGGTGACCGCCGACAGCTCCCCGCCCAGTGCGGCGTGGAGCACGTCGACGAAGCCCGGTCCCCCGTCCGCCATCGGCGCGAGGTCGAGCTCGTCGCCGGGCGCATGCCGGCGCCAGCCCTCGGCGATGGCGTCCGCGGCCTGCACCGCGGTGAGGGTGCCGGCGAACTTGTCCGGGGCGATGAGCACGCGCATGGCGCCATCCTCGCAGTGGAGCCGTCCGGCATGCTGGCCGCATGAGCCTTGACCCGATCGTCGCCGAAGTGACCGTGCCGGTGACCCCCACCGAGGCCTTCGTCGGCTTCACCGCCCAGATGGGCGAGTGGTGGGACCCCATGGTGAGCCCCGAGCCCGCCACCTACAGCGGCATCGCGATCGACCCCAACGGTCCCGTCGAGATGGTGCACGGCGACGAGCAGTTCACGTGGGGCCGGGTGATGGAGTGGGACCCGATCGGCCGCTACGCGCAGGAGTTCTGGCTCGGTCACCCCGAGGACGAGGCGACCGTCCTCGACGTCCGCTTCACCGAGGCGGAGGCCGGAGGCACCCTCGTGCGTCTGGTGCACAGCGGCTGGCAGCCGAGCACCGAGAGCGTCCGCGAGGGCTACACGGACTGGCAGCGGCTCCTCGAGCGCTACGCCGCGCACGTGTCGTGAGCGGGGCGCTCGTCCGGCCGATGCGCGAGGACGACCTCGAGGCGTGCGAGCGGCTGAGCTCGCGGGCCTTCCTCGAGCTGGACCAGAGGACCTATCAACGCGACTGGCCCGAGCCGACCGAGAGACCGGAGAGCAGGTCGCAGGACTGGGTCCGACGCAGCGCCCACCTGCTCGGCACCGACGCGGCAGGTTGCTGGGCCGCGGAGGTCGACGGACGAATCGTGGGCTTCGCGACATCGCTGCGCCGCGAGACGCTGTGGGTGCTGGCTTCCTTCGCGGTGCGACCCGGGCTCCAGGGACGCGGCATCGGACGCGAGCTGCTCGCCGCGGCCTCGCAGCACTCGCGTGGCTGCCTGCGGGGCATGCTCAACGCGTCGCAGGACCAGCAGGCCCTCCGCCGCTACCGCCTCGCCGGTTTCGACACGCTGCCCCAGGTCGTGCTGTGGGGGCGGGTCGATCGCGGGCTGATCCCGGTCGTCGACCGGGTCCGCGACGGTGGTGCGGCCGACTACGACCTGATGGACTCACTGGACCGTCGCGCCCGGGGTGCAGCTCACGGACCCGACCACGAGGTCCTTGCCTCGCAATTCCACCTCCTGGTCCTCGACCACAACACGGGGCAGGGTTACGCGTGGGTGGACGCCAAGGGCGGTGTCGCCTGCCTTGCCGCCGACAACAGACGTACAGCCCAGCGGCTCATGTGGGCAGCGCTGGCTGGGTCCGACCCGGACGTTCCGGTCGAGGTCGCGCACGTCTCCCCTGCCAACCAGTGGGCGATGGAGGTCGCCACCGCTGCCCGCCTGGAGATCCATCCGCGCGGGTTCCTCGCGCTGCGCGGCATGAAGGACCCGATGCCGTACATCCCGCACTCGACGTTGCTCTGAGGAACTCCTAGAGCTGCGAGCCCGGCTCGAGGCGCGCACCCGCGGCGACCTCGCCTGCCACGCGTGAGTCGCGCCCGACGAGGACCACGTCCTCGTCGCGGGCCAGCCGCGCGGACGACTCGGCCCCGACCCGGGCGCGTGCCGCCACCTCGCATCGCTCGTCCAGCACGGACGTACGCACCACGGCGCCGGCACGGACCACGCAGTCCTCCATCAGCACGCTGTCGTGCACCTCGGCGCCCTTCTCGACCACCACGCCGGGGCCGAGCACGCTGCCGGTGACGAGTCCGGAGACGTCGGCGCCCGGCGAGAGCGCGGAGTCACGGCACTCCCCCGCAGCTCGCAGGCGCGCCGCCGGCCGGTCGGGCCAGTGCGAGATGACGGGGCGGTCAGGATGGTCGAAGACGTCGACCCTGCCTGCCAGCAGGTCGCGGTGGGCCTGGAGGTAGAGGCCGGGCTGCCCGACGTCGCGCCAGTAGCCGGTGAGGGGCACGGCGGCGACCCTCCCGCCCTCGACGAGGCGCGGGAGCAGGTGCTCACCGAAGTCCCCGATGCCGCTGTCGCCCGCAGCCGTGTCCTGGGGGTCCTGACCGGGGGCCAGCTCCCGGCGCAGGTCCTGGAGCGTCGCGAGCAGCACCTCGGTGTCGTAGACGAAGATCTCGGTCGCCACCGTGCCGGCCGAGGGCCGCGACGGCTTGTGCTCCACACCGGTCACGGTGCCGTCGCGTCCGGGGAGCACCACGACGTTGTCCGAGGCGTCCTTCTTGGTCACCTCGCTGGTGAGCACGGTCGCCGCGCGTCCCGAGGCGACGTGCTCCTCGATCACCGGCGCGAGGTCCATGTTGAAGACGTGGTCGGCGCTGCACACGACGAGCGTGCGGGCACCGAACGCGGCGATGTCGGCGGACATCCGCAGGAGCAGGTCGCCGTTGCCGAAGGCGAAGCCGCTCTCGGTCGCGGGGCCGGTGCCGGTCTGCGGGATGATCCGACGGAAGCCTCCCCGGTTGCGGTCCAGCGACCACGGTCGACCGCCGGAGAGGTAGTCGTCGATCGAGGTGACCTGGTACTCCAGCGACACCCAGACGTCGGCGAGGTCGGCGTGCACCATCGCGGACATGGCGAAGTCGATGAGGCGGTGGACGCCGCCGTACGGCAGGGCGGGCTTGGCGCGCTCCCGGGTCAGCACGTCCATGCGGGAGCCCTGCCCGCCCGCCTGGACCAGGGCCAGCACCTCACCGCGTCGTGGCATGGCCGAAGCATGGCACGCGGACCGGCGCCGGACGTCCCTCCCTCCGGGTAGGACGTGGGGCTGTCCCCGACGCGCCCTAGGATCGACGCATGAGCCTCGTCGACCTGCCGCTCCTCCCCCTCGGCAAGGGCCGCGACCTCGACGCCGAGCGCGGCGTCGAGTGTCCCGGTGACCTCCCGGCAGCGTCCGACCCCGGCCTCGTGGAGCGCGCCCGCGCCGCCAAGGCCGCCCTCGGCGAGCGGGTGTTCGTCCTCGGCCACCACTACCAGCGCGACGAGGTCATCCAGTTCGCCGACGTCACCGGCGACTCCTTCAAGCTCGCCCGCGACGCCGCCGCCCGGCCGGCGGCCGAGTTCATCGTCTTCTGCGGCGTGCACTTCATGGCCGAGTCGGCCGACATCCTCACCTCGCCGGCGCAGCAGGTCGTGCTGCCCGACCTCGCGGCCGGGTGCTCGATGGCCGACATGGCCCGCCTGCGCCAGGTGGAGGACGCCTGGGACGCGATGGCCGACGCCGGCATCCAGGACGTCGTCGTCCCGGTGACCTACATGAACTCCAGCGCCGACATCAAGGCCTTCTGCGGCCGCAACGGGGGCGTGGTCTGCACGTCGTCCAACGCCGACGTCGCGCTCGACTGGGCGTTCGCGCAGAAGGGCGATGGCGACGCCAAGATCCTCTTCCTCCCCGACCAGCACCTCGGCCGCAACACCGCCGTCCTCCAGATGGGCATCGCCCTCGACGAGTGCGTGGTGTGGGACCCGCACCAGCCCGGCGGCGGCCTCACCGTCGAGGAGCTCCAGAAAGCCCGGATGATCCTGTGGAAGGGCCACTGCTCGGTGCACGGCCGTTTCTCCGAGGACGTCGTCGACGAGCTGCGCGTCAAGCACCCCGGCATCAACATCCTCGTGCACCCCGAGTGCAAGCACGAGGTCGTCCTCAAGGCCGACCTGGTCGGCTCGACCGAGTTCATCATCAAGACCATCGAGGCCGCCGAGCCCGGCACGGTGTGGGCGATCGGCACCGAGCTCAACCTCGTCAAGCGCCTGGCCGACGCCCACCCCGACAAGACGATCGTCTTCCTCGACCGCAACGTCTGCTACTGCTCGACGATGAACCGCATCGACCTGCCCCACCTGGTCTGGGCACTGGAGAACCTCGTCGCCGGCACGGTGGTCAACCAGGTCACCGTCGACCCCGAGACCGAGGCCGACGCGCTCGTGGCGCTGCAGCGGATGCTCGACCTCCCCGGCAAGTCGCACCGCGACTGAGCCACCGCCGTCGATGGCCCTGCCGAGGATCAGCCACGCCGAGCGTCGTCGCCGGATCGCCGTACGCCAGGCCGTGGCGCCCGCCCACCGTCTCGGCAGCGTCGAGGCGGTGACCCGGGCGATGACCGTGCTGCACGCGACCGAGGCCGCGACGGTGCACCTCGCCGTCGCCGCCCGGTCCGAGGGTCTCGACGTCGACGACGTCGACCACGCGCTCTACGACCAGCGCAGCATCGTCAAGCAGCTGGCCATGCGGCGCACGCTCTTCGTCTTCCCCCGCGACCTCCTGCCCGCGGCGTGGGGAAGCGCGTCGGCGCGTGTCGCGACGGCGGAACGCAAGCGGGTCGCCAAGATGGTCGAGGGAGCCGGGCTCGCCGACGATGGCGCCGCCTGGCTCGACGCCGCGCGCGCCGCCACCCTCGCCAGGCTCGCCGACGGCCCCGCGACCACGGCCGAGCTCCGCGCCCAGGTGCCCGAGCTGGCTGGCTCCGTCGGCGGCGACACCGACAAGCCGTACGACCGGCCCGTGCCCGTCGCCCCCTGGGTGCTGACCCACCTCGGCCTGACCGCTGCCGCGTTCCGCGGTCGCAACGCCGGGCACTGGCGGGTCAACAAGCCGACCTGGGCCACCGCCGAGGAGTGGCTCGGCGAGGCGCAGGAGCCGTGGGACGAGGCCACCGGCTACGCCGAGCTGGTCCGCCGCTGGCTGGCCACCTTCGGCCCCGGCACCGCAGCCGACATCCAGTGGTGGCTCGGGTCGACCAAGACCGCCGTGACCCGGGCGCTCGCCGAGGTCGGTGCCGTGGAGGTCGTCCTCGACGACGCGACGACCGGCTGGGTGCTGCCCCACGACACCGCCGACACTCCTCCCGTGGAGCCGTGGGCCGCGCTGCTGCCGACGCTCGACCCGACCGTGATGGGCTGGAAGTCGCGCGACTTCTACCTCGACCCCGTCCACGGGAAGCGTCTCTTCGACACCAACGGCAACGCCGGCACCACCGCGTGGTGGGACGGCCGGGTCGTGGGGTGCTGGGTGCAGGACGACTCCGGAGCCGTACGCCTCTCGCTGCTCGAGGACGTCGAACCAGCGGGCCTGGTCGCGCTGGAGCGGGAGGCCGACCGGCTGACGCGGTGGCTCGACGGCACCGTGGTGGGCACCGTCTACTCCTCTCCGCAGATGAAGCAGGCCCGGCTCTCGCTGACGGCCTAGGCGCGGTCCGGCGCGGGCAGCTCGAACCAGAAGACCGCCCCGCCCCCGGAGCGGTCCTCGACCCCCATGGACCCGCCGTGGGCCTCGACGATGCGGCGGCAGGTGGCCAGCCCGATCCCCGAGCCGTCGACGGTCTTGTCGAGACGGGCGAGCGGCGCGAAGATCCGCTCGTGCTGGTCGGGGGGGATGCCGCGTCCGCGGTCGCGCACCTCGATGCGGTGGTGCTTGTCCAGCGCGCGGGCGTCCACCTCGATGTCCGGCGCTGCGCCGGCGGGGCTGAACTTCGCCGCGTTGTCGACGAGGTTCATCAGCACCGATCGCAGCTGCGGGCCGTCGCCACGCACCGTCGGGAGGGAGCCCACGGCGACGTGCACGCGACCGACCCGGCCGGCGAGGTCGTCGAGCGCCGCGTCGAGCTCCTCCCCTAGGTCGACGAGGTCGTCCCCGGGTGCGGCGCCCTGCGCTGCGAAGTCCAGCAGGCCGCCGATCATCTCCGTCATCCGCTCCACGCCCCGGCGGGCACGGGCGACGGTGTCCACCTGGTAGGGGTCGGTCACCTCGAGCTCGAGGCTCTCCAGGGACAGCGAGATCGAGGTGAGCGGGTTCTTCAGGTCGTGGCTGACCTGGCCTGCGAAGTGCGCGAGGCGCTCGTTGGAGGTGGCCAGGCGAGCGTTGACCTCCCGCAGGCGTCGCGAGGCGAGCTCGAGCTCCAGCACGTCGACGACGCGGTCGGCGAGCTGGGCGAGGCCGCGGGCGGCCTCGTCGTCCACCGCGTGGGTCGCGCTGTCGAAGACGCAGAGCGTGCCGATGACGACACCGGACGGCGTGGTCAGCGGGTGGGAGCCGTAGAACTTCACGTCGCCGACCTCGCCCGTGGTCCACGGGCTGTCAGCGAACCGGCGATCGCTCCTCGCGTCCTCGAGCATGATGGGCTGGCCGGACTCCACCACCACGCGGCACAACGCGTCCTCGCGGGCGGAGTCCGTGCCCTCGAAACCGGTCGTGGCGACCTGGTGCTGGGTGTCGGCGGTGAAGAGGTTGACAGCGGCGAAGGGCACCCCGGCCACCCGGGCCGCCAGCTCCACCAGCGCGTCGAGCTCGCGGCGCGGCGGGCGGTCGAGGGCGTCGTACGCCGCCAGCACCCGCTCGCGGCGCGCGTCGGTGTCGCTGCGCGCCGTCACAGCCCCGGCGCCTTCCACACGGCGAGCCAGCGCTGCAGGTCCGGCTCCATCGGCAGCTCGTCGGCGAGCAGGTCGCGCACGGACAGCTCCAGCAGGGTGTCACGCGACTGGGGGCCGCTCGGTGAGAACGGGTAGAAGGTGCCCTGCTTGTAGAGGTAGGTGAGCCCGAAGCGCTGGCCGGAGGCGTTGGCGAAGGGGACCATCGAGCAGAGCAGGCCGCTGTCGAAGCCGTTGAGCTCCAGGGTGGTGTTGACGGCGTGGAGGTCGGTGCAGAGGCCCGACATGTCGCCCGGGTCGCCCGTCACCACGAGCCAGGTGAAGCCATAGTCGTCCTGGCTCACGCTCACCTGTGGCGCCTCGGCGTCGTCGCGCAGCAGCGCCACCACGTCCTGCTGGGTCTGCGCGAACGCCGCGCCCGCGGCCGAGCGGTGGCAGACCGAGCCGGAGCCCGTCGGCTCGAAGCCCAGCGCCGTCTGGAGCGTGATCGCGGCGCTCGGCACGAGGAACAGCGCATCGAGGTTGTTGCGTTTCGGCTGCGTCCTCGCGCGCATCGCCTCCCACAGACCCATCGGCCCTCAGCCCGCCGGCCGGCTGAGCTCGGTCTGGATCCGCGCCAGCTGGGACAGCCGGCGCTCGAGCGGCGGGTGGGTGGCCATCAGGCCGCTGAGGCCGCCGCTCAGCGCCGGGACGATGCACAGGGCGCTGGCCGCGCTGGCGGCCCGCAGGTCACGGGTGGGGATGGCGGCGACCTCGCCGCTGATCTTCTGCAGGGCCGACGCGAGGGCGGCGGGCTTGAGCGTCAGGTAGGCGCCGGCCCGGTCGGCACTCAGCTCGCGGTAGCGCGAGAGCAACCGCAGCGACAGGAAGCTGACCGCGTAGACCACGAGGGCGACCACGACGGCGATCAGCACGGCCGGCAGCGCGCTGTTGTTGTTGCGCGAGCGGCCCATGCCGCCGAACTGGGCGAAGCGCAGCAGCAGGCCGGCGGCGATGCCGGCCGACGACGCCACGGTCATCACGAGCACGTCGCGGTGCGCCACGTGGCTCAGCTCGTGCGCCAGGACCGCCTCGAGCTCCTCGGCGTCCAGGGTCTGCAGGATCCCGGTCGTGACGCACACGACCGACCGCTCGGGCGAGCGACCGGTGGCGAACGCGTTCGGGACGGCCATGTCGGCCACACCCACGCGCGGCTTGGGCATGTCGGCCAGGGCGCAGAGCCGGTCGATCATCCCGTGCAGCTCCGGCGCCTCCTCGGGCGACACCTCGCGGGCCCGCATGGCTCGCATGGCGACCTTGTCCGAGCTCCACCACTGCCAGAACGCCATGCCCACCGCGATGAGCGCGACCGCGACCGCTCCGCCCGGGCTGCGGACGAAGGCGATGACGGCGACGACGAGACCGACGTAGAGCGCACCGAGCAGGAAGAGGGTGAGGGTCATCCGGACGGTCAGCCCGGAGTCCTTGATGAAGCGCGACGAGGCCATCGAGGACCGGTCAGCCGGGGATCAGGCCGTCGTCACCCAGGAGCTCGCGGACCTCGTCGATGGTGGCGTCGGGTGGCGGCAGGATGAGGTCGGACTCGTCGAGGGAGTCCAGCTCGTGGTGCGTGCCACTGGACCGGACCGCCGACAGGAGTCCCTGGAGCGCGGTGCGGAACATCGCCTCGTCGCCGGACTCGATGGCCTGCTCGATCTGGTTGTCGAGGCCGTTGAGGGCGTCGAGGGCGTGGTCGTCGAGGTCGTACTGACCCTCGCCGAGGATGCGGACGATCATGCCCGACCGCCCTCGGTCGACTCGCCGTCGGCCTTCACGGCCTCCGGCTCGCCCGCGAGGATGTCGCCGCCCCCGTCGGAGGCCTCGATCGCCTGCGGCGGGGCGCTGCTCGCCTTGAGCCGGGCCAGCTCGGACTCGACGTCGGAGCCGGAGCTCAGCGCGTCGAGCTCGCGGGAGATGTCGTCGCCGGCGTTGAGCTGCGAGGCGTCGTCGAGCGCGCCGGAGGCGATCAGCTCGTCGATCGCCTGGCCACGAGCCTGCATCTGCGCGGTCTTGTCCTCGGCGCGCTGGATCGCCAGGCCCACGTCGCCCATCTCCTCGCCGATGCCCGACATCGCCTCGCCGATGCGCGTCTGCGCCTCGGCGGCGGTGTAGGTGGCCTTGATGGTCTCCTTGCGGGTGCGGAAGGCCTCGACCTTGGCCTGCAGCCGCTGCTGGGCCAGGACGAGCTTCTCCTCCTCGCCCTGGAGCGTGGCCTGCTGCTCCTTGAGCGCGGTGATCTGCGACGCCAGGCCCGACTTGCGGGTCAGCGCCTCGCGCGCGAGGTCCTCGCGACCGGCGCCGATGGCCTTCTCGGCCTGGCCCTGGAGCTTGGCGGCCTGCTGCTCGAGCTGGTTGACCTGCAGCTCGACGCGCTTGCGGCTGGTGGCGACGTCCGCGACGCCTCGCCGGACCTTCGAGAGCAGCTCGAGCTGGCGCTGGTAGCTGTAGTCGAGGGTCTCGCGGGGGTCCTCCGCCTTGTCCAGGGCCGTGTTGGCCTTGGAGCGGAAGATCAGGCTGATGCGCTTCATGAGACTCATCGGGGTGGAAACCCTCTCTCGGTACGGCTGGGTCGTCCCTCTCACCCTAGGACCAAACCCAAGCCGGAGGTAGGACATCCGGCGACCGCGTCCGCGCGGGCGTACGGCGATAGGCTGGGGGGAGCATCCGATCCAGTGAAGGCAGCACGCGTGTTCCGACGTACCCAGTCCCAGCCGGAGACCCCCCTCGCCCCCGAGAAGGTGGGCGGCAAGGGCCGCCCGACGCCCTCGCGCAAGGAGGCCGAGGCCGCTGCCCGTGCCCGCGCCAAGGTGCCCCGGACCCGCAAGGAGCAGGTGGCCGCGCAGCGCGCCGCCCGCGGCGACACCTCGCGCAAGATGCGCGAGGCGATGAAGACCGGCGACGAGCGCTACCTGCCCAGCCGCGACCGCGGACCCGTGCGCCGCTTCATCCGCGACTTCGTCGACTCCCGATTCTCCTTCATCGAGCTGATGGTGCCGCTGCTCATCGTGTCGATGGTGCTGGGCTACTCCGGCAACAGCGGCATGATCCAGCTCGGCAACACGGTGCTCTTCACGACGCTCCTGGTGATCATCGTCGACATCGTCATGCTGCGCTTCCGGCTGCGCCGCGAGCTCGCCCGTCGCTTCCCGGACGAGTCCACCAAGGGCTCCACCCTCTACGCCGCCATGCGCTCGCTGCAGATGAAGTTCCTGCGCCTGCCCAAGGCCCAGGTCCGGATCGGCGAGAAGCTGCCCGAGAACTACCGATGAGCCACTCGCACGCGGGCGGCCCGACCGCCGACGTCTCCGTGCGCATCGCCTGGGCCGACGACGCCGAGGCGATCGCCGCGGTGCAGGTGCGCGCGTGGCCCGAGCTCTACGCCGGCGTGCTGCCGGCCGAGGTGCTGCCGACCGACGTCGACGCCGTGTCGGCGCAGTGGCGCCAGGTGCTCGCCCGGCCTGCCGACGCCCGCAACCGCGTGCTCGTCGCCCTCGAGCGCAACCGGGTGGTCGGCTTCACGCTGACCTCCCCCGCGCTCGACCCCGACTGCGACCCGGTCGCCGACGGCGAGCTCGCCGAGGTCACCCTCGACCCCGCCGAGCGGGCCAAGGGCCACGGGTCGCGGCTGCTGCAGGCTGCGGTCGACACCCTGGCCGCGGACCGGTTCACCCGGGCCGTCACCTGGGTCAACGCCGGCGACGACGGGCTGCGCACTTTCTTCACCGACGCCGGTTGGGCGGCCGACTCCGCGCACCGCGAGCTCGACCTGGACGGGACCGGGACGACGACGGTCAAGCAGGTCCGGCTCCACACCGCGATCGCCTGACCCACCACGCCGCCACGCCGAATCCACCCCTGGGTGTCTTGCTTTTCGTGTGACGGCCGTCACTATGGAGGTCCGGCCACCTCGCCGGTCCAGCACGGGGGTTCGACATGTTCGGTCCGCTTCCACCACTCCACAAGTGGGTACTCGTCCTCGCCGCGGTCCTCGTCTGCATGGGGATCGGCTTCTGGGTCGGCGCCGTCCCGGAGATCCCGCTCAACATCAGGGTCGGCCTGGTCGCCGGCGCCGGTGCAGGCATCGCCGCGGCGTTCGTGCTGGTCCACGACTTCCACCGGCGGCAACGGCCGGCCGTGCGCGTACGCCGTCACGAGCCCTAGCCGGCGCCCCGCCGACGCGGACCGTCGGCCGGGCATGTCCTAGCCTTCCGGCGTGAGCGACGCCGTGCTGGATCCCGCCGAGCGATCGGGGATCCTCCGCGACAGCCTCGCCGTGGGGGTGGCGACCGGTGCGTACGGGCTCGGGTTCGGCGCCGTCGCGGTCGCCTCCGGTCTCACCGTCGCCCAGACGTGCGTGCTGTCCCTGCTGATGTTCACCGGGGCCAGCCAGTTCGCGCTGGTCGGCGTCGTCGCCGCCGGCGGGAGCCCGCTCTCGGGCGCCGCGACGGCGCTCCTCCTCGGCACCCGCAACACGCTCTACGGCCTCCGCATGGCACCGCTGCTGCAGTTGCGGGGCTGGCGCCGCGCGGGTGCCGCCCACGTCCTCATCGACGAGTCGACGGCGATGTCGGTCGGTCGCGACGGCACCCCCGCGGCCCGGCTCGGCTTCCTCGCCACCGGGATCGCCGTGTTCGTCCTGTGGAACCTCGCCACCCTGGTGGGGGCCCTGGCCGGCGGGGCCGTCGGCGACCCGCGGACCTTCGGTCTCGACGCCGCCGTCGCCGCGGCTTTCCTGGCGCTGCTCTGGCCCCGCCTCAAGGACCGGCGCAACGTGCTCGTCGGCGTGCTGGCCGCAGCCGCCGCGCTGTCGATGGTGCCAGTCAGCCCCGCGGGCGTTCCGGTGCTGGCCGCCGGGGGCGTCGCCCTGCTCGTCGGCGTGCTGGCACGCCGCCCGGACCCCACCGAGATCCCCGGGCCCGACGACGTGGCGGGCGGGCACCCGTGATGTGGACCGCGATCCTGCTGGCCGGCGTCGGCTGCTACCTGCTCAAGCTGGCCGGGCTGTCCCTCCCCGAGCGCGTGCTTGCCCACCCGACCGTCGAGCGGGTGGCCGACCTCATCCCGGTGGCGCTGCTGGCGGCGCTGGTCGCCGTGCAGGCCTTCTCCGACGGCCCCACCCTCACCCTCGACGCACGGGCGCTGGGTCTCGGCTTCGCCTTCGTCGCGCTGATGCTGCGAGCGCCGTTCCTCGTCGTGGTGGTGGGCGCAGCCGTGGTGGCTGCGCTCGCGCGTCTGGCCTGACCTCCGCGGCAGGGCCCGGTCCGGTCAGACGGTATGACGTGACCGCCTCGGCGTGAGGGGGTTGCGGGCCGGGGCCTCTCACATGCATGTACGTGGGTTGTCGGGCAGGAGTGGCCTGCTCGACCTATCCACAGGCATAGGAGGCCCCGGT
>NZ_JADHZD010000017.1 GCF_020102855.1 Nocardioides lacusdianchii | reverse complement strand
CCGGTTTCCAGCCGTGATCGACGATCAGACGCGCCAGCTTGAGCCGGGCGCGCGGGGTCAGAGCAGCGTTTGCATGGGTAGCGTGGGACACGAAGGCCTCCTGGGTGTGAAGCGGTTCCTTAGACAGTTCCACTCCACATCGGGAGGCCTTCACCCATCTACGACATCAGATCGTGTCGTCACACGTTCTCGACCAACGTGCCTGGGCATCACAACTAGGCGCTAACCGCGCCTAGCCTTTGCCGCTTCTCCCCGTTATCGACTCTCTCCGCAACGGAGATGAGTCTGACTGCTCCCGAGCGGACGCAATCTTGTCGACGCAGAGGGGTTTTGTCTATACGGCGCGCCAATCTTTCTGCGCGGCCTTCCCTTCCCTTACGGATCAGCGCGAGGTGCACAAAGATTCGAAGGCATCGGCTGGGCCGACCGGTGCGCAGCCAAGCGGCGTGGCGCCCTCCCACACTTCGATGCCCTGACAACGCCAACCCGCCGGCGACGGCGCGCCCAACGAGGACGTCACCATCGAGTCGGTCACGGTCGGCTGACGGGCTCCTCCGGGGCGAGGTCGTCGTAGACGACGTCCTCCCCCAGCTGCACGGTCCGCGAGACCGTGCACAGCCGGTCGCGGGACATCGCGATGGCCGACTGCACCCGGTCACGTGCCGCGTCACCGTCGGTTCCTTCGGGGAACTCCACCTCGAAGGACACCCGCAGCCCGGTCAGGTGGTTGCCGTGCTCGTCGCGCACCTTCTCGCCCTCCGCTCGTACGTCGAAGCGGGTGCTCGTCGTCCGCTTGTGGGTGATCGCCTCGACGTCGAGCGCACTGCAACCGGCGATCGCCGCCAGCAGGAGCTCGACCGGCGTGAAGTCGGGGTCCTCTCCCCCGGTGCCGAAGAAGGTCTCACCGCCACGGGCGTTGGTGGCCTTGAAGCGGGCCGGGCCGATGCGGGTGATGTCGACGCTGCGCAGGGTCTCGTCCGTCATGCAGGACACCCTGCCAGAGGGGGGCTCTGGCAGGGTGTCGGTGGCCGCGACGTCACGTCGGGCGTGCCGCGCGGCCGGACGTCCGACGTGGGGTCGGACGCAGGTCGCGCCGGGTCAGCGTGGGGCGCGACGCACGGCGCGACGGGCGCGGCGCTCCTCACGTCGGGCGATCTCCACGTCCCGCAGGAGGGCACGGTCCTCCACCGAGTGGGCCCGTGCGTCGACGAGGCTCAGGGCGAGGTGCAGCTGCGAGATCATGGGGATCTGTCCTTCCGAGGGCATCCGGCCCTCCACGTGATGAGCAGTGAATGTAAGATGTAGTCGCGCCTTTGCGACCCTTACATGTTAGTGAGCGTCTGCCCTCCCCCTCGCATCGACGACGGGGTGATCTCGACCACCCGCCGAGGATCGCTCGTGACCGCCCGGCGGCTAGGGTCGACGGGTGGTGAGCGAGCGCGTCAGACGTCCCGGCCCCTCGGTCCGGACACGGGTCGTGGAGCACTTCCCCGAGCGTGAGGTCCCCCGCGAGGACCGGCTGATCACCGAGGAGCCGCTCGAGATCCGCGTGCGCGCCGGGGCGCTCCCGCCGCGGCGTGCCTGGGTCACGATGCGCACCCCCGGCCACGACTTCGAGCTCGCGGCCGGCTGGCTGGTGCACGAAGGAGTCGCCGATCCCGGTGCGCTCACCCAGGTGGCCTACTGCACCGACACGGACCTGGCTCCCGAGCAGGAGTTCAACGTCGTCACGGTCACGCTCAGCGAAGCCGCGGACCTCCCGCACCGGCACGCCTCCGCCTCCGCCGGGTCATCGGCCTGCGGGGTCTGCGGCAAGGACAGCGTCGAGGACGCACTCACTGCCCGGACGGCAGCGCCCTGGTCAGGGGCGCGCCCCGACGCGGACGTCGTACGACGACTCCCCGACGCTCTGCGCGAGCGCCAGACCCTCTTCGAGCGCACGGGCGGGGTCCATGCGGCGGGGCTCGCCGCCGCCGACGGCACGCTGCTGGTGGTGCGCGAGGACGTGGGCCGCCACAACGCGGTCGACAAGGTTGTCGGCGCCCGGGTGCTGGCCGGCGAGCCGGCGGCCGCCGCGTGCCTCGTGCTCAGCGGACGGGTCGGCTTCGAGCTGGTCCAGAAGGCCGCCGCCAGCGGCATCGGCTCCATCGTCGCCGTCGGGGCGCCCACCAGCCTGGCGGCCCGACTGGCCCAGGACGCCGGCATCGACCTGTGGGGTTTCACCTCCCCGGGGCGCTCGGTCCGCTACTGCTGAGCACCCTCGCGCGGCGTGGTGGCCCACTGCTGTCGGTGCGGCGTTCTACGGTCGTCACGTGCGCATCCTCCACACCTCCGACTGGCACCTCGGGAGGTCCTTCCACCGCGAGGACCTCCTCGGGCACCAGGGTGCGTTCGTCGACCACCTGCTCGAGGTGGTGCAGGCGGAGAAGGTCGACGTCGTGGTGGTCTCCGGTGACGTCTACGACCGCGCGCTCCCCCACGTCGACGCCGTCGCGCTCGCCGACGAGACCTTCGCCCGGCTCGCCGCGTCGCGCGCCAAGGTCGTGGTCAGCAGCGGCAACCACGACAGCGCCCAGCGCCTCGGCTTCGGCTCCCGCCTGATGGACGCCGCGGGTGTCTTCGTCCGCACCAGCGCGGCCTCTGTCGGCAGCCCCGTCGTGCTCAAGGACCGCCACGGCGATGTCGCGATCCACGCGATCCCCTTCCTCGACCCGTCCGCCCTCCTCGAGCCGTGGTCGCTCGGCCACCGCAGTCACGAGGCTGCGCTCTCAGAGGCGATGACCCGCGTACGCCGCGACCTGGCCGCGCGAACGAAGGCCCGCTCGGTGGTGCTGGCGCACGCGTTCGTGGCCGGCGCCACCCCGTCGGAGTCCGAGCGAGACATCAGCGTGGGCGGTGTCTCCCGGGTGTCGACGAGCACCTTCGACGGCATCGACTACACCGCGCTGGGCCACCTGCACGGCCCCCACGTGCTGTCCGACGCGCTTCGCTACTCCGGGTCGCCGCTGGCCTACTCCTTCTCCGAGGCCGACCAGGTCAAGGGCAGCTGGCTGGTCGAGCTCAACGCCAGGGGCTTCGCCTCGGCCCGGTGGATCGACGCGCCGGTCCCGCGTCGGCTCTCGCGCATCACCGGCTCGCTCGCCGACCTCCTCGCGGACCGCTCGCTGGCCGATCGGGAGCAGGACTGGGTCCAGGCGACCCTCACCGACGTGCCGCGGCCCGCACGCGCGATGGAACAGCTGCGACGACGTTTCCCCCACACGCTCGTGCTGCAGTTCCCCGCCCCGGTGACCGACACGCAGGCCCCCGGTCGTCCCGCTCCCGGCACCAGCGACCACGCGATCGCGCTCGACTTCGTCCGCCACGTGCGCGGCGTGGAGGCCACACCTGCCGAGTCGGCGCTGCTGCAGGACGCCTTCGACGCCTGCTGCCACGATCCCGAGCTCGACGTCCTCGTCGGTGCGAGCGCCGGCAGCGACACTGGCGGGGGTGGGTCCGCATGAGGCTGCACCAGCTCGAGGTGGTCGCGTTCGGACCGTTCGCGGAGCCGGCCCGCGTCGACTTCGACGCCCTCTCCGACGCCGGGCTGTTCCTGCTGAGCGGGCCCACGGGCGCCGGCAAGTCCAGCATCCTCGACGCCGTCTGCTTCGCGCTCTACGGCGACGTGCCCGGTGACCGCTCGGCTGCCAAGCGACTTCGCTCCGACCACGCCGCCGCCGACGTCGCCCCGCGGGTCGTCCTCGAGGCGACGCTGTCGGGTCGCCGCTTCAGGATCGACCGCTCCCCGGCCTGGACGCGACCCAAGCGCCGCGGCCAGGGCACCACCACGGAGCAGGCCCGCGTCGTCATCTCCGAGCGCCGCGCGGACGACGACGGAGCCGATGCCTGGCACCCGCTCAGCACCCGCCTCGACGAGACCGGGCACCTCGTGACCCGCCTCGTCGGCATGACGCTCCCCCAGTTCTGCCAGGTCGCGCTGCTGCCGCAGGGCAGGTTCCAGGCCTTCCTGCGGGCCCGCTCGGAGGAGCGCCACGCCCTGCTCCAGCAGGTGTTCCAGACCGGCCGCTTCGACCGCACCGAGCGCTGGCTGCGCGATCGGCGCATCGAGCTGCGCCGCGCGGGCGACACCCACCACCGCACGGTCGCGGACCTCGTCAGCCGGGTGAGTGAAGTCGCTGACGACCAGGCTCCGGACGACTGGTCGGCCGACCCCACCGCGCTCCAAGCCTGGCTCCGGGGGCTGAGCGAGGCCGCGGTCACCGCATCGGTGGAGCAGGCGATCGCGGTCGAGAACGCCTCCGCGGAGGAGGTGGCCGCCTCCGAGGCGTCGGCTGCCGGGATCGAGCTGGCCGGACTCCGCGCGACCCATGCCGCGGCGCGCCGCGCGCATGCCGCCGTCGAGGCCGCCGCTGCGGAGCACGCGAGTCGCAAGCGACGCATCGACAAGGCCCAGCGCGCCGGTGCGGTCCGTCCCCTCCACGAGCTCGCGATCCAGGCGCGACGCGACGTCGACGACCTCGTGCAGCAGGCAGCGGAGGCGCGTGGGCGGCTGTGCGGGCTGCTAGAGGAGGAGTCCCTCGACGACCAGCAGGTGGCGCACCACCGGCGTGCGGCGACGCAGGCACTGACCGACATCGCCCGCGTCCGTCCCCTCCAGGGGCAGGCCGTGGACGTCGCCCGCCAACTGGCCCGCGTGGAGCGGCTGCGAGAGGAGTCCGCGGCCCGGCTGCGACAGCTGCAGCAGCGTGCCGACGAGGTGCCCGCCGCGCTCGAGCAGTCGCTCGTCCCACTGGGCGCCGCCCAGGAGTCGGTCGCCACGGTGGAGGCGCTCACCCGGGACCTCGAGGTGCTCCGCGTCCGCGTGCGCGCCGCCCGCTCGGCGGAGTCGATCGGGGCGCAGCTCGTCACGGCGGAGGCCGACCTCGTCGAGGCCACCCAGACGAGGCTCCTCGCGCGCGAGACACTCGTGGAGATCCGCGAGCAGCGGCTCGACGGCATGGCTGCCGAGATCGCCGGCAAGCTGGCCGTGGGCGCCTGCTGCCCGGTGTGCGGCTCGGACGACCACCCGTCGCTCGCCTCTCCCGCCCCCGGTGCGCCCGACGAGGCCGCCGAGCGGGACGCCCGGCGCGAGGTCGACGACCTCGAGGTCGTCGTGGAGGCCCACGCCCAACAGGTGCGCGGGCTCGAGTCCCAGCTCGCAGCCGCCCTGGCCGAGTCGGGCGACTCCGTCGAGCAGCTGCTCGTCGAGGAGGAGACCACGCTCGCCCGCCTGGACCGTGCGCGTGCCGATGCAGCACTCCTCCCCTCGCTCCAGGCTCGCGTCGACTCCCTGCGCGCCGAGCAGGACACGCTCGCGGCCGGTCGCGACGAGCTCGTCGCGGCCGCTGCGCAGCACGACACCGAGGCTGCGGTCCTCGCCTCCCGGCTCGAGGACCTCCGCGGGCAGGTGGCCGCCGTCGTGCCCGACGCCGATGACGCTCGCGGGCAGGGCCGGGTCGACCTCGACGCCCTCACGGCCTTCCACCAGCAGGTCGAGTCGCTGGCGCAACGCCTCGGGGACCTCACCGCCGAGCTCTCCCGCGCCGGCGCGACCGCCACCAGCACCCAGCAGGCGGCCGACGAGCTCGCCGCGCGCGCCGGGTTCGACTCGTCCGCTGCGGCCGCCGCGTCCTGGCTGTCCGACGACGACGTGGCCGCGCTCCAGCGGCTCGTCGAGCGCCACGAGCGGGAGGCCGTCCGGGTCGCCGAGCTCCTCGCCGACGAGGACCTGGTGCGCTCCGCGGCAGCCGACCCGCCCGACCTGGAGGCGCTGGCCCAGTCCCACCACCGCGCCAAGGAGGCGGCCGCCGCGGCACGTCACCGCGACATGAGCCTGCGCGACCGAGGACGTCGCCTGCACGGCCTCACCGACGAGGTGGAGGCGGCCCTTGCGGCGTGGGCCCCCGTGCGCGACGACCTCGAGCTCGTCACCGACATGGCTGCGATGGTCGAGGGCAAGCACCCCGACAACCGGCTCCAGATGCGACTGTCGGCCTACGTCCTGGCGCACCGCCTCAGCCAGGTCGTCGAGGCTGCCAACCTGCGGCTGTCCACGATGAGCGACCAGCGCTACTCCCTCGTCCACACGGGGCAGCGCGGCGCGGGTGAGACACGCGGCGGCCTGAGCCTGGTCGTGCGCGACGACTGGACCGGTGACGACCGCGACCCCGCGACCCTGTCCGGTGGTGAGACCTTCGTGGTCTCCCTCGCCCTTGCCCTCGGGTTGGCAGACGTGATCACCGAGGAGGCCGGCGGCACCGACCTCGAGACCCTCTTCGTCGACGAGGGCTTCGGGTCGCTCGACTCCGAGACGCTGGAGGACGTCATGGACACCCTCGACACGCTCCGCGACGGGGGCCGGGTGGTCGGCGTGGTCAGCCACGTGCCCGAGCTCCAGACCCGCATCCCCACCCAGCTGCGCGTGCACCGCGGCCGCACCGGCAGCCGTACGACGCTGGAGCTTGCCTGAGCCGGTCGTCGCGCCGGGCGTGGCTCGGATAGGTTCGGTCCCATGAGTGCGCCCGGGCTCGACCCGACCTTCAGCGAACTGCCGCACCGCCGTCTCGGCGACGTCGCCCTGGCCAGGGCCCAGGAGCTCGGTGCGACCCACGCGGACTTCCGCTTCGAGCGCAACCGCTACCAGTACCTCGGTGCCCGCGACGGCAACCTCCAGACGGCCAGCGACGCCGAGGACCTCGGCTTCGCGGTCCGCGTCGTCCACGGCGGCGCCTGGGGCTTCGCCTCGGGGGTGGTGCTGACCGACGACGAGGCACGACGCCTGGCCGACACGGCCGTCGCCGTGGCGCGCGTGGCCGCGGCGATGACCACGACTCCCGTCGAGCTGGCCCCCGAGCCGGTGCACGACGACGTCACCTGGATCTCCGGCTACGACGTCAACCCGCTCGACGTGCCGACCCGCGAGAAGGCCGACCTGCTCGTCGACTGGACCGAGCGCCTGCGCGCGAGCAGCGCGGTCGCCCATGCGACCGCCTTCCTGCAGCAGGTCCAGGAGAACAAGTACTACGCCGACCTGTCCGGCACCCGCACGACGCAGCAGCGCGTACGCCTCCAGCCCGGGTTCGAGGCCACCGGCGAGGACGCGGAGACCGGGATCTTCGACTCGATGGCCTCCATCGCCCCGCCGGTCGGCCGCGGCTGGGAGTACCTGTCCGGAGCCCACTGGGACTGGGACGCCGAGCTGGCCGAGGTCCCCGAGCTGCTCGCCGAGAAGCTCCGGGCGCCGAGCGTCGAGGCCGGCTCCTACGACCTGGTGGTCGACCCGTCCAACCTCTGGCTCACGATCCACGAGTCGATCGGCCACGCGACCGAGCTCGACCGCGCGCTGGGCTACGAGGCCAACTACGCCGGCACGTCGTTCGCCACCTACGACAAGCTCGGCACGCTCCAGTACGGCTCCGAGGTGATGAACGTCCGCGGCGACCGCACCCAGGAGCACGGCCTGGCCACGGTCGGCTACGACGACGAGGGCGTGCAGACGCAGGGCTGGGACATCGTCCGCGACGGCGTCCTCGTCGGCTACCAGCTCGACCGCGCCATGGCTCACCTCAAGCCCGAGCTCTCGGGACTCGACTCGGGGCAGGGCCGCTCCAACGGCTGCGCCTACGCCGACTCCCCCGGCCACATCCCGATCCAGCGGATGGCCAACGTGTCGCTGATGCCCGGCACCGACGACCTCACCACCGACGACCTGATCTCCCGCGTCGAGCGCGGCATCTACGTCGTCGGCGACAAGTCGTGGTCGATCGACATGCAGCGCTTCAACTTCCAGTTCACCGGCCAGCGGTTCTACAAGATCACCGACGGCAAGCTGGACGGCATGCTCCGCGACGTGGCCTACCAGGCGACCACCACCGACTTCTGGGGGTCCATGGAGGCCGTCGGGGGGCCCGACACCTGGGTGCTGGGCGGCGCGTTCAACTGCGGCAAGGCACAGCCCGGCCAGGTGGCGGCGGTGAGCCACGGCTGCCCGTCGGCCCTGTTCCGCGGGGTCAACATCCTGAACACCATCGACGAGGCAGGCCACTGATGAGGACCACCGCACAGGAGCTCGTCGAGCACGCGCTCGCGACCTCGACCGCCGACGACTGCATCGCCATCGTCCGCGACGTCACCAGCGCCAACCTGCGCTGGGCCAACAACACGCTGACCACCAACGGCGTGATGACCGAGGTCTCGGTCACCGTCATCAGCTTCGCCTCCGTCGCCGGCGGCATCGCGACCGGCTCGGTCTCCGGCAGCGCCTCCACCACCGACCAGGTCACCGCACTGGTGGAGGGCGCCGACGCCGCCGCGCGGGCGGGCTCGCCCGCCGAGGACGCCGGCGAGCTCGTCGCCGATCTGACCTCCCCTCTCTGGGACCTCGGGCCGGAGACCACCGACATCGGCGTCTACGACGCCTTCGCACCCGCGCTGGGCGAGGCGTTCCGCGAGGCGAGCGTGGAGGACCGTCTGCTCTACGGCTTCGTCAACCACGACGTCGCCACGACCTACCTCGGCTCCACCCGCGGCCTGCGGCTGCGCCACGTGCAGCCCACCGGCCACTACGCCTGCACCGCGAAGGACACGTCCCTGACCCGCAGCGCGTGGACCGGCGGTGCGACCCGCGACTTCCGCGACGTCGACGCAGCCGACATGGCTGCCACGGTCGCCCAGCGCCTGCGGTGGGCCGAGCGACGCATCGACCTCCCCGCCGGGCGCTACGACACGATCCTGCCGCCGTCCTCGGTCGCCGACCTGATGATCGACGCCTACTGGGGCGCCGGCGCCCGCGTGGCCCACGAGGGCGAGTCCGTCTACAGCCGCCGTGGTGGTGGCACCCGCATCGGCGACAAGGTCGCCGCCCCCGGGGTCAGCCTGTTCTCCGACCCCACCCACCCCGGTCTGGAGTGCGCGCCGTTCGTGATCGCGGGCGCCTCGGACAACACCGACTCGGTCTTCGACAACGGCCTGCTCCTCGAGCGCACCGACTGGATCCGCGACGGCCTCCTCACCGGCCTGCTCCAGACCCGGCACTCGGCCGCCATGACCGGCCAGCCCGTCACCCCCATGATCGACAACCTCGTGCTCGAGGTCGGGGACGGCGCGGGCACCGTCGACGACATGGTGGCGGGCGTGCAGCGCGGGCTGCTGCTCACCTGCCTGTGGTACATCCGCGAGGTGGACCCGCAGACCATGCTCCTCACCGGCCTGACCCGCGACGGGGTCTACGTCGTCGAGGACGGCGAGATCGTCGGCGCCGCCAACAACTTCCGATGGAACGAGAGCCCGGTCGACCTGCTGAACCGCTTCAGCGCGGCCACCGAGTCCGTGCCGAGCTTCAGCCGCGAGTGGGGCGACGACTACTTCTCCCGCACCGCCACCCCGGCCCTGCGGATCCCGGACTTCAACATGTCGAGCG
Source organism: Nocardioides lacusdianchii (assembly GCF_020102855.1). Classification (GTDB taxonomy): domain Bacteria; phylum Actinomycetota; class Actinomycetes; order Propionibacteriales; family Nocardioidaceae; genus Nocardioides; species Nocardioides lacusdianchii. The sequence goes on along the minus strand of NZ_JADHZD010000017.1, from coordinate 60,485 downwards.
TGTCGCAGGGCGTCTGAGCCCGGCGTCCGACGTCGGCCTCCGGGTCACCGCCGCGGGTGGCCGCCGGGGATGTCCACCTCGGGGTCGTAGGGCACCCGGGTGTAGACGAAGGTCGCGCACTCGAGGTTGCGGATGGTGCCGTCGGGACGGCGTACGACGTCGAGCCGCTCGCCGCGGTGGTAGCCCGTGACGCCGACGAGCGTGCCGGCGACCACCTCGAAGCGGTCCGTGACGACGTTGCCGCGCGCCATCGCCCGCAGCTCGAGACCCTCGTTGTGCCAGCGCACGTCGTACGCCGTGTTGCCCCAGAACCACACCCCCGGCACGCCCCGCACCGTGTCCGGCAGTGACCGCGTGGGACGCCACGGCGCCGGTCGGGCGTCGTCGGCGTCGGGGTCGCCCTCGATGAGCGAGACGGCGAGCTCACGCGGGTCGATGCCCGTCGTGGCGTTGGTCAGCACGACCGCGCCGATGCCGCTGTCGGGGTCGACGTGCAGTGCCGCCATGAAGCCGGGCATGGAGCCGTTGTGCCCCACGAGGCGCCCGCCGGGGTGCAGCCCGAGCATCAGCCCGAGACCGTAGTCGTCGGTCACCGGCCGCTGCATCTCCGCCAGCGACGCCTCTGCGAGGACGTCAGGGCGTGCGCCGCCGAGCAGCTGGCCCCAGGCGACGAGGTCGGCCAGGGTCGACCACAGCTGGCCGGCGGGGGCCATCGCGCCGGTGTCGGTCAGCGGCTCGTGGACCCGGATGCCCGTGAAGTGGTCGACGCTCCACCCCGGCTGCGCCCCCGGGCGCGGGAGGTACGACGTCGCCCGCATCTCCAGCGGTCGGAGCAGCCTCTCGGACACGAGCACCCGCCACGGGGATCCGCGGCGGCGGGCCACCACCTCGCCGAGCAGGCCGTAGCCGAGGTTGGAGTAGTGGAACCACTCCCCCGCACCCGCGACCCGCCCCTGCCCGTCGTTCGCTGCGGCGAGGGCGAGGAAGTCGGTCCCGCGGGTGCGCTCCCACCACGGACCGCGCGGCTCGCTCTGCATGCCGGACGTGTGGGCCAGCGCATCGCGGACGGTCACCTCGCCGTAGCCGACGTCGCCGAGGTGGTCGCCCAGCCGGTCGTCGAGGTCGAGCAGCCCGGCGTCGCGCGCCTGGAGGACCAGCACGGCCGTCATCGTCTTGGTGATGGAGCCGATCCGGTACTGCCCGTCCAGCCCGGGCGCGTCGCCGGCGCCACCGGCCCACACCGCGCCGTAGCGGTCGAAGACGGCACCGACCACCGAGGTCAGGCGGCCCTCGGCCTGCGCGACGTCGAGGAGGCGCTGCCGTTGGTCGCTCACGGAGGAGACCATAGGGCCTCGGGTTGTCTCAGTCCTGCTCGAACGCCTCCGGCGGCGGGCAGGCGCACACGAGGTTGCGGTCGCCGTAGGCCTGGTCGATGCGGGCGACCGGCGGCCAGTACTTGTCGGGGTCGATGCCCTGCGGGAAGACCGCGACCTCGCGCGAGTAGCTGCGGTCCCACTCCCCGACCAGGGCGCGGGCCGTGTGCGGGGCGTGCCGCAGCGGCGAGTCCTCGGGCGTCCACTCCCCCGCCTCGACGCGGGCGATCTCCTCGCGGATCGCGATCATCGCGTCGCAGAACCGGTCGATCTCGGCGAGGTCCTCGGACTCGGTCGGCTCGACCATCAGCGTGCCGGCGACCGGGAAGGACATGGTCGGGGCGTGGAAGCCGTAGTCGACCAGTCGCTTGGCGACGTCGTCGACCGTGACGCCGCTGGCCTTGGTGATGCTGCGCAGGTCGAGGATGCACTCGTGGGCGACGAGGTCGCCGTGACCGCGGTAGAGCACCGGGAAGTGGTCGTTGAGTCGGTGGGCGATGTAGTTGGCGGAGAGCACGGCCACGGCCGTCGCGCGGGTGAGGCCCTCGGCGCCCATCATCCGGATGTAGGCCCAGGTGATCGGCAGGATGCCGGCCGAGCCGTAGGGCGCGGCACTGATCGGGCCGATGCCCTCGCGCTTGGCCGACTCGGGGTGCCAGGCGTGGGAGGGCAGGTACGGCGCGAGGTGGGCGCGTACGGCGACCGGGCCGACGCCGGGGCCGCCGCCACCGTGCGGGATGCAGAAGGTCTTGTGGAGGTTGAGGTGCGACACGTCGCCACCGAACTCACCCGGGCGCGCGTAGCCGAGCAGCGCGTTGAGGTTGGCACCGTCGACGTAGACCTGGCCCCCGTGGTCGTGCACGATCTTGCACAGGTCGGTGATCGAGTCCTCGTAGGCCCCGTGGGTCGAGGGATAGGTGACCATGATCGCGGCGAGCGTGTCGGCGTGCTGCTCGCACTTGGCGAGCAGGTCGTCGAGGTCGACGGAGCCGTCGTCGGACGCCTTGACGACGACGACCTTCATCCCCGCCATCACCGCCGAGGCGGCGTTGGTGCCGTGCGCCGAGGAGGGGATCAGGCAGATGTTGCGGCCCGTGTCGCCGTTGGCGAGGTGGAACCCGCGGATCGCGAGCAGGCCGGCGAGCTCGCCCTGCGAGCCCGCGTTGGGCTGCACCGAGACCTTGTCGTAGCCGGTGACCTCGGCCAGCCAGCCCTCGACGTCGTCGACCAGCTCGCGGTAGCCGGTGGCGTCCTGCGCCGGGGCGAAGGGGTGCAGGTCCGCGAAGCCGGGCAGGCTCACCGGCTCCATCTCGGTCGTCGCGTTGAGCTTCATGGTGCACGAGCCCAGCGGGATCATGCCGCGGTCGAGCGCGTAGTCGCGCCCCGACAGCCGCGCGAGGTAGCGGAGCATCTGCGTCTCGCTGTGGTGGGAGTTGAAGACCTCGTGGGTCAGGAACTCGGTGGTGCGGTGCAGGCCGCTGGGCAGCCCCTCGGCAGTCTCGCCACCGTTCGCCGCGACCCCGAAGGCGCGCAGCACGGCGGACACCGTCGACGGGCTGGTGCGCTCCGACGTGGACACGCCGACGTGGTCGGCGTCGATGAGCCGCAGGTGCAGGCCCACGGTGCGGGCCGCTGCGACCACCTCGTTGGCCCGGCCGGGCACGGCCACGGTGAGGGTGTCGAACCACGTGTCGTTGACGACCTCGACGCCGCCCGCGCGCAGGGCTCCGGCGATCCGGTCGGCGTGGTCGTGGGTGCGCTGCGCGATCCGGCGCAGGCCCTCGGGACCGTGGTAGACGGCGTACATCGACGCCACCACCGCGAGCAGCACCTGGGCGGTGCAGATGTTGGAGGTGGCCTTGTCGCGCCGGATGTGCTGCTCACGGGTCTGCAGGGCGAGCCGGTAGGCCCGTCGGCCCTCCGCGTCGACCGAGACGCCGACCAGACGCCCGGGCAGGTGGCGCTCCAGCCCGGCGGACACCGACATGAAGCCGGCGTGCGGCCCGCCGTAGAAGAGGGGTACGCCGAAGCGCTGCGAGGAGCCCACGACGACGTCCGCACCCATGGTGCCGGGCGCTTCGAGCAGGGCCAGCGACAGGATGTCGGCCGCCACCACGGCCAGGCCGCCACGCTCGTGCACGGCGTCGATCACCGGCCGGGGGTCCACGACCGCGCCGGACGCACCGGGGTACTGGACCAGGACGCCGCTGACGGGGCCTTCAGGCAGGCCGTCGGCGAGGTCGGCGACGACGACCTCGATGCCCATCCCCTCAGCCCGGGTGCGCACGACGTCGATGGTCTGCGGGAGGGCGTCGGCGTCCACGACGAAGGGGCCGGTGGCGTTGCGCTGCGCGCGGCGTACGAGCGTCATGGCCTCCGCCGCGGCGGTGCCCTCGTCGAGCAGGGACGCGTTGGCCGTCGGCAGCCCGGTGAGGTCGGCGACCACCGTCTGGAAGTTGAGCAGCGCCTCGAGGCGTCCCTGGGAGATCTCCGGCTGGTAGGGCGTGTAGGCGGTGTACCAGGACGGGTCCTCGAGGACGTTGCGTCGGATCACCGCCGGGGTGATCGTCGCGTGGTAGCCCAGACCGATCATGGCCTCGGCGGGACGATTCTGCGAAGCGAGCGTGCGCAGTGCCCGCGCCGTGGCCTCCTCGTCGAGGGGGTCCGGCAGGTCGAGCGAGGCCGCGGTGCGGATCCCCCCGGGGACCGCGGACGTCATCAGCGCCTCGAGCGACTCGTGCCCGACGGCCTCGAGCATGTGCGCGACTCCCGCGTCGTCGGGGCCGATGTGGCGGGCGACGAACTCACCGAGGGTGGTCGCGTCGCTGTCGATGGCGGTGGGGGTGGCGTCCGGCACGGGGGCTCCCTGAGGTCGCTTCAGTGGGCCTCCCCCTCTGTCGGCCCGGTGGCCTCCAGAGTGCCAACCCGTGCGGTCCGGGTGCCTGAGAGGTTCCGGGGAGGAATTGCCCCTTCGGCGCACACCGGCCGGTCCGTGGACCAGCCGCGGTGACTCTCCCGCACGGGATGTCGGCGAGTGGCAGTCTAACCCGCGGCGCCGACGGGCCCATGCCGACGGTGGGCTAAATGAGCGAGGCCGCCCGGACGTCCGGGCGGCCTCGTCGGAGGGTCGTGGGTGCGGGGTCAGCCGGTCTGGCGGGCCGCACGACGGGCGGCGAGCTCGTCGCCCGCAACCGGCGCGGCCGGCTCGCCGGCAGTGCGCTCGCTGGGCAGCTCGGCGAGCGTGCCCTCGATCTCGCGCCAGACACCGCCGATGGCGATGCCGAAGACACCCTGCCCGCCCTGGAGCAGGTCGATGACCTCGTCGTTGCTGGTGCACTCGTAGACCGAGGCGCCGTCGCTCATGAGGGTGACGCGGGTCAGGTCGTCGGTGCCGCGCTCACGCAGGTGCGCGGTCGCCGTACGGATCTGCTGCAGCGAGATCCCCGCGTCGAGCAGGCGCTTGACGACCTTGAGGATCAGGATGTCGCGGAAGGAGTAGAGGCGCTGGGAGCCCGAGCCGGCCGCACCGCGCACGCTCGGCTCGACGAGACCGGTGCGGGCCCAGTAGTCGAGCTGGCGGTAGGTGATCCCGGCGGCGTTGCAGGCGGTGGGTCCGCGGTAGCCGGTGTCGCTGGGCAGCGGCGAGACGTCGTCGCTGAAGAGCAGTCCCTGTTCCTCGGCGGTCTCGGCAGCCTCCGCCGCAGCCTTGATCCTGGCGGCGTCGGCGCCCTGCTCGTTCTCGTTGCTAGCCACAGTGACCCTCCAGGTCAGTTCCTCCGCTGAGCGGTAACTCCTGGGGGAAGGGCCCGCCCGGAGCCGGCCGGGGCCGACAACCACAACGGTGGAGTTACAACAGAGACAGTTCAAGGTAAGCCCGGGAGTTCGCCTTGTCCATCCACGCAGCGGCGTGTCGCAACCCTCAACCTCAGCATGAGGGTCAGGGTTGAGGCTCAGTCGGGTCGACCCTCAGGGGGCTTCCTCGAAGTCGTCGGGCGAGACGTGGTCGAGGAACTCGCGGAACCGCTCGACCTCGTCCTCCTGCTCGGCGGGCACCGCGAGGCCGGCCTCCTCCAGCACGGCCTCCGCGCACACGATGCGGGTCCCGGTGCGCAGTGCGAGGGCGATCGAGTCCGAAGGACGGGCCCCGACCTCGGCCCCGCCGTCGAACACGAGCTGGGCGAAGAAGATCCCGTCCTGCATGTCGACGATGCGCACCTCCTCGAGGCGCTGACCCGTCGCCTCGAGCACGTCGCGCATCAGGTCGTGCGTCAACGGGCGCGGCGGCGTGACGCCCTGCTGCGCGAAGGCGATGGCCGTGGCCTCGACGGCCCCGATCCAGATCGGGAGGTACCGCTCCCCCGTCACCTCGCGCAGGAGCACGATCGGCTGGTTGGAGGGCATCTCGACGCGGACTCCGACGACGTCCATTTCGCGCATGTCCCCCACCCTACTCAGGTCCCCTGACCCGGTCCGGGCGGGATCAGCCGCGGTCGAGACCGACCTTGACCAGCGTGGCGTGGAGGCGCACGGAGAGGGCTGCGATCTCGGACGTGGCGTCCTCGGCGCGCCCGCGGGCCGCTGCGTCGCGACCGCGGGCCAGCGGTGCGACGACCTGCTGGACCAGGCCGACCTCGCGGTCGGCGGCGGTCTTGAAGGCCCGCAGGTGCCGCGGCTCGAAGCCGAAGTCGGCGAGCTCACGAGCGGTCTGCGCCACCACGAGGGCGTCGCTGTCGAAGTGGCCCGTCCCGGTGCGCGCGCTCACCAGGCCGTACTGCTCGAGCTGGGAGAGCAGCTCCTCGGAGATGTCGGCGACCTTGAGCAGCTCGCGGCGCGAGAGCCGCAGGTCGCTGGTGCGGCGGAACGACTCCGGGCTGGGCAGGCCGTCGGAGCTCAGCGCCACCTTCGGCACGGTCGGCACGACGGACTCGATGGCCGGCGGCTCGAGGCCGCGGTCGATCGCGTCGAGGTGGTCGCCGATCACCTTGAGCGGGAGGTAGTGGTCGCGCTGCATCAGCAGGATGTAGCGCAGCCGGGCGACGTCGTCGCCGGAGAACTTCCGGTAGCCGGCCGCCGTGCGCTCCGGCTTGACCAGGCCCTGGTCCTCCAGGAAGCGGATCTTCGGGATCGTCACCCCGGGGAAGTCGGGGCGGAGCTGGTCGAGGACCTGCCCGATGTTGAAGCGGGCGCCGCGACTCGATGCCGAGGGCGTCGGGGCACTCACGGATCAGCTGTTCGGGTGGGAGGAGAAGAACACCAGGCGGTACTTGCCGATCTGGACCTCGTCGCCGTCGTTGAGCTCGACGGAGTCGATGCGGTCGCGGTTGACGTAGGTGCCGTTGAGGCTGCCCACGTCGCCGACGCTGTAGCCGGCACCGGACCGGCGGAACTCCGCGTGCCGGCGCGACACGGTGACGTCGTCGAGGAAGATCTCGCTGTCGGGGTGACGCCCCGCACCGACCACGTCGGTGTCGAGCAGGAAACGGCTGCCGGCGCTCGGGCCGCGCTGGACGACCAGCAGGGCGTGGCCCTCGGGGAGGGCGTCGACGGCTGCGGCGTCCACCGGGCTCAGCTGGCGGTCCGACGACTCACGCTGGTCGGGCACGCCGAAGGTGATCGTCGCGGTGGACTCGACCGGGCTGGACCCGGTGTCTTCCCCGACGAGCAGCTTGGTGCCGCACTGGGCACAGAAGCGGGCATCGTCAGGGTTCTGCTTGCCACAGGCGGTGCAGAACGGCATGGGGGACTCCTCGGCGGATCGACACCCAACCCTCAGCCGAGGGTTGAGGTTGACGGTTGTTCCGAACCTATCAGCCCCGCGATGGCAGGCGGGACCGATGGGGGACGGCGGCGGTGGATCGGCGTACGGCTCAGCCTGTGAGGCTGGCCTGGTAGGTGGCGGAGTCCATCAGGCCCTCGACCTGGGAGGCGTCGCCGACGCTCACCTCGAACAGCCAGCCGGCCTCGTAGGGGTCGCTGTTGACCAGCTCGGGGGTGGAGTCGAGCGAGGAGTTCACTGCGACGACCTCGCCGGTGACCGGTGCGTAGATGTCGCTGACCGACTTGGTCGACTCGAGCTCCCCGCAGGTCTCCCCCGACGTCACCGCGTCGCCGACCTGCGGCAGCGAGACGTAGACGATGTCGCCGAGCGCGTCCTGCGCGAAGTCGGTGATGCCGACACGCACCGAGCCCTCGGCGTCACCGGGGGTGCGCACCCACTCGTGCTCGCTGGTGTACTTCAGGTTCTCCGGATACACGTGGGACTCCTCGAGCTGTCTGGTGCTGGATGCCGGTCGGGGTGCTGCGGCGGACTGCCCGGCAGGCTACTGGCCCGCGCTGAACTCCGCATAGTCAGGTCGGCCAGGCTCCCGGACGCTGGTGATCTCGACCTGCTCGAGGTCCTCGATGCGCACCGTGGCGCCGTCGAGGGTCTGCAGCGTCTCCACCGGGCCCGAGGAGAACGTCAGCGCGGTGCGCAGGTTGGCGGTGTCGCCGATCACCTCGAGGACGTAGGGCGGCTCGAGCAGCTGGCCGTCGAGCTCGATGCCGCCGATCGCGTCCTCGAAGGAGCTGTCGGCGCCGAGCCGGATGGAGTCGTTCATCTCCATCGCCTCCGCACCCGCCGTACGCAGCTCCTGCACGGTGTCGAGCAGGGAGCCCACGCTCACGCGGGTCGTCGACTCCGTGATCGTCACCCGCAGGCCCGGCCCGGTGACCGGCACCAGCCCGGCGATGATGTTGAGGGTGCGCACCCGCTGCTCCGCCTCGTCGAGCGCCGCGGAGCGACGCGTGCTCTCGTCGCGCAGCTCGTCGCGGCGGCTCTAGAGGCGCTCGACCTCCCGACGTGCCCGCTCGGCGGTGCCGGTCAGGCCGTCGAGCACCTGGATCAGCTCGCTCTCGCGGAGCCCGGCGTAGGTGTCGTTGGTCTGGGTGTCCCTCACCTGCACCACGACGGCGAACCCCAGGACCGCGAGGAGCACCGCCACCACCGCCTGACGGCGTGAGGGACGGGTCAGCGCACCCCGCAGCCGGTCGCGCCCCGGGTCGGGGTCGGGGTCGGCGTCCTTCCGCGGCGGGTCGGGCTCCTGCTCAGGCATGGAAGACGTGCCTCCGGATGGCAGCGACGTTGGAGAAGATGCGGATGCCGAGCACGACGACCACGCCCGTGGTCAGCTGGGCGCCCACGCCGAGCTGGTCGCCGAGGTAGACGATCGCGGCCGCGATCACCACGTTGCTGACGAACGAGACCACGAAGACCTTGTCGTCGAAGATCCCGTCGAGGTAGGCCCGCAGACCACCGAAGACGGCGTCGAGCGCAGCCACCACCGCGATGGGGAGGTAGTTCTGCAGGCTCAGCGGCACGTCGGGGGCGAACACCAGCCCCGCGAGGATGCCGATGAACAGGCCAAGGGCGGCTATCACGGCGCGCTCCCCCCTCCATCCTGTACGCCGTCCGGGTCGGCGTTCAGCTCGATCACATCACGCAGCACGCGCTCGCGCGCAGCGGGCAGGCGGATGTCGTCGACATTCTCGGCCTCGTAGACGAAACCGTAGAAGTTGACGCGATTGAACCACTCCTGCCCCTGGCTCGTCTGGAGCAGTCGCGCCTGGAGGGTCTGCGGGTCGCCGATGGCCGAGATGACGTACGGCGGGTTGACCGGGCGACCGTTGACGTGGATGGCTCGCAGGGTGTTGCGGATCCCGCCCAGGAGGTTGATCCGCTGGTCGTTGACGGCGATCGCCTCGGCGCCTGCCGCGAAGAGCCCGTCCACCAGGAACGCGAGGTCCTCGTCGCGGATCTCGTCGTTGACGTCGACGTCGGGTCGGTTCTCCACCGTGAGGCGTACGCCGGGGCCGCGGGCGGCGGAGAATCCGGTGACCAGCTCGACACGACGCAGCCTCGTCTGGATGTCGTCGAGCTGGCCCTGGGTGCGGGTGCTGGTGACGGCCGTCTCGGCATTGGACTGCGTCAGCTCGCCGACCTGGCCCTGGAGCGCGTCGAGGGTGTCGCTGCGACGCTCGATCTGCTCGATCAGCGCTGCTCGGCTGAGCTCGTCGACGGGCGCCTGCCGGTCGGTCTGCGCCGCGACGACGGCGGCCATCACCCCCAGCAGCGCGATGGCCGCGATGCTCGTCCAGTGCGGGCGCGGCCGCCCCGGAGCAGGCTCGAGGCCGGCGGCGGCGCGCTTCTGCGCGACGTGGGCGTAGTCCTCGTCCATCGACCGCGCGGTGATCAGGGAGAGCAGCGGCGTGGTGACGTGCTCGGGCAGGGGGCGCGCTGCCTCCTGGGTCGTCCGTCCGCCGTGCGGGCGCGGCTCAGCCATGGTCGGTCGCCGGCGACGTACGCCGTGGTGTGTCGCGCAGGAGCGTGCGCACCTGCCAGGCGTAGAGCACCCCGGCCCACCAGTAGAGACCGATCCCCCACCAGGCGAACGCCCAGCCGAAGTTGCGCGCGAGCGTGGCGACCACGCCGTCGCCCTCGCCGAGGAGGAGCAGGGGGAACGCGTAGAGCAGGTTGAAGGTGGCCGCCTTGCCGAGGAAGTGCACCGGCAGTGCGGAGAAGCCCCGGGTGCGCAGGATCGGCACCAGGCCCCACAGGAGGAGGTCGCGCAGCGGCAGCGCGAGCGCCACCCACCACGGGATGATGTCGCGCATGTAGAGCCCGACGACGACCGCGAGGATGTAGAGGCGGTCCGCGACCGGGTCGAGGATCTCCCCGAGCCGGGAGTACTGGTTGAGCCGGCGCGCCAGCCAGCCGTCGAGGAAGTCGGTGAAGCCCGCCACCATCAGCACGACGAGCGCGATCGCGTCCGCCTCGGGTCCGAGCACCAACCAGAGGAACAGGGGTACGCCGGCGAGCCGCACCACACTGACGATGTTGGGCACGGTCCAGACGCGGGACGCTTCCTCGGACACGCTCAGACCCTATCCAGCACTCAGGTGGCGTCGACGGTGGACACGTCGTGGTGCGCGGCGTCGCGGATCTCGCCGACCAGCTCCTCGAGGACGTCCTCCAGCGTGACGAGCCCGATGACCTGACCGTCGCGCTGCACCACCCGCGCCATGTGCGCGCCCTTGGCCTGCAGGCTCTCGAGCGCGTCGTGGAGCAGGTCGTCGGGGTGCACCGAGGCGAAGGGGCGGATCCACTTGTCCTCGATGACCCGCGATCGCTTGTCGTCGTCGGACTCGAGCGCGTCCTTGATGTGGAGGTAGCCCAGCAGCGTGCCGTCCGTCGCGGCGACCGGGAAGCGGCTGAAGCCGGTCGCGGCGCACACGGCCTCGACGTCGGCGACCGTCGAGCCGGGCGCCACGGTCGCGAGACCGTCGGGCGTCATGACGATCGAGGCCACCGACTTCTCGGTGAAGCCGAGGGCGCCGGCGAGGCGGTCGTACTCGTCGGCCTCGATCATGCCCTCGCCACGCGACTCCTCGACCAGCGCCGCGACCTCCTCGCGCGTGAAGCTCGAGTGGACCTCGTCCTTGGGCTCGATGCGCAGCAGGCGCAGCACCGCGTTGGCGACCATGTTCATGCCGGCGATGACCGGTCGGAGCACCGTCACGATCACCATCATCGGCGGGCTCAGCACCATGGCAGCGCGGTCGGCGCCGGCGAGGGCGATGTTCTTCGGGACCATCTCGCCCAGGACGACGTGGAGGTAGACGACGATCGACATCGCCACGACGAAGGAGACCGGGTGCAGCAGGTCGTCGGGCACCCGCGCCGCGTGGAACAGGGGCTCCAGCAGGTGGGCGACGGCCGGCTCACCGATGGCGCCGAGGCCCAGCGAGCAGACAGTGATGCCGAGCTGGGCGCCGGCCATGACGAGCGAGACGTTCTCCATCGCGCGGAGCGTGGTGCGTGCCGCGCGCGAGCCCTCCTGGGCCCGCGGCTCGATCTGGCTGCGCCGGGCGGCGAGCAGCGCGAACTCGGAGCCCACGAAGAAGGCGTTGAGCGCGAGCAGGACGACGGCGAGGCCGACGCCGAAGAGGTCACTGTTCATCGGAGGCCCCCTGCTGGGTCGCCAGCTCCGCGGTGTGGACGACGCGGAGCTCGATGCGGTCGATGCGCAGTCCGTCCATCCGCTCCACGGTGAGCGTCACCAGCCGCTCCCGCGGCTCGTGCGGCTCGCTGCGGTCGGGCACGGGCAGCTCGACGCGGTCGCCGGGCGCGGGGATCTTGCCGAGCTCGCGCATCACCAGGCCCGCGACCGTGTCGTAGTCCTCGTGGTCGGGGAGCTCGACGTCGGTGACGTCCTCGACCTCGTCGGGACGCAGCAGGCCCGACAGGGTCCAGCTGCCGTCGCGGCGCTGGCGGATGCGCGCGCCGAGGCGGTCGTGCTCGTCGGAGATGTCGCCGACGATCTCCTCGACGACGTCCTCGAGGGTCACGATCCCGGCGTGGCCGCCGTACTCGTCGAGCACGATGGCCATCTGGAACCCGTCCTGGCGCAGCAGGGCGAGGAGCGGGTCGAGTCGCAGGCTGTCGGGCACGACGACCGGACGCACCATCACGTGCTTGATCCGCGTCGTGGCGCGCTCGTGGACGGGCACCGCGACGGCGTGCTTGACGTGCACGGTCCCGACGACCGCGTCCTCCGCGTCGAGGACCGGGAAGCGGGAGTGACCGGTCTGGCGCGCCAGCTCGATGATCGAGGACACCCGGTCGCCGTCCTCCACCGTGGTGGTGCGCACCCGGGGCGTCATGATCTCGCCCGCGGTGCGGGTGCCGAACTCGACCGAGCGCTCCATGAGCTCGGCGGTGTCGGCGTCCAGGGTGCCCTGGTCGGCCGAGCGCTGCACGAGGGATGCCAGCTCCTGGGAGCTGCGCGCGGAGCGCAGCTCCTCCTGGGGCTCGATGCCGAGGCGCCGCACGATCGAGTTGGCCGAGCCGTTCAGCACCCGGATCGGGCGCTTGGTGAGGGCGGTGAAGCCGCGCATGAAGCCCTGCGTGGTGCGGGCGGTCTGCAGCGGGCGTGCGATGGCGATGTTCTTGGGCACCATCTCGCCGAAGATCATCGTCACCACCGTGCCGAGCGCCAGGCCCAGGGCCAGCGACAGCGGCGTGACCACCGAGTCAGGGGTGCCGGCGGCGGCGAGGGGGCCGTCGATGAGGTCGGAGATCGCGGGCTCGGCGAGGAAGCCGATCGCGAGGTTGGTGACCGTGATGCCGACCTGGGCGCCGGAGAGCTGCGTCGACAGCGACCGCAGGGCCAGCTGGACGCCGCGCGCACCCTCGTCGCCCTCGGCGGCGGCGCGTTCGACGCTCGGCCTGTCCACGGTGACGAAGGAGAACTCAGCGGCCACGAAGAGGCCGCAGGCGGCCACGAGGGCGAGCGACAGAAGGAGCAGGAGAAGGGGGGTCACGACGCGCACCGGTCATTCAGTGCGGTCGTGCGGGGACTTTGACTGTCGTCCATGGTCGGCGCGTGGGTTCCTTCGGGGCAGTGGCATCGGCGTCGGCGAGTCCCCAGACTAGCGGCCGGAACCGGCTTCGCCCCAGTCGTCGTGTCGCTTTGGGGAGGCACCCCCGCCCGCCCTAGTCTGACCCCCACACGTGGGGCGAGACACAGGGCCGAGACGGTCCCGGCGGGGGAATGACACAGATGCGTTCGTGGGCACAGTCGGTGACGGCTGCACTCCTGGTGGTGCTCGTCGCCACCCTCGCCACCGTGACGGCATCCGACGGCGACGCGCGTGGCTCCGAGTCGGTGCGGATGGTCCAGACGACGCAGGCGCCGGGAGAGGCTGCTGCACGGCCCAACATCGTGTTCGTCCTCACCGACGACATGCGCGACGACGACCTCGACCACATGCCGATCACGCGCCGCCTCCTCGCGGACGAGGGCATGGAGTTCACCGACGCGATCTCCCCGCACCCGCTGTGCTGCCCGGCCCGGGCGCAGCTCGCCACCGGGCAGTACGCGCAGAACAACGGCGTGCAGCACAACCGTGGCGTCCACGGCGGCTTCAGCGCGCTCGACCCCACCCAGGAGGCCAGCTCGTGGTTCCGTGACAGCGGCTACCGCACGGGATTCGTGGGCAAGTTCCTCAACGGCTACCACCCCGGCGACGTACGCCCTGCCGGCTGGACGCACTGGAACGCCCTCACCCGCGGCGTCTACGACTACGTCGACTTCACGATGAGCGGGGACGGTGACCCGGAGCGCTTCACCGACAGCTACGTCACGACGGTGATCGAGGAGCGCACCAACGCCGACATCCGCGAGTTCGCCGTCAGCGGCGACCCGTTCGTCGTCTACGCCTGGCACCTGGCACCCCACTACCGGATCGCGGCCGAGGGTGGTCGCGGGCTGCCCCCCGCCGAGCCGCAGGACCGGGACCTGTTCACCGACGAACGTCCCTCGGCCTTCGACTCCCCCGCCTTCGACGAGGCCGACGTGAGCGACCAGCCGGCCTACCTGCGGCGCCTCGCCCCCGTCTCCCGCGAGGAGGTGGCGCGGGAGAACACCGCCCGCCTCCGCTCGCTCCAGTCCGTCGACCGCGCTGTCGGCTCGCTGGTGCAGACCCTCGAGGAGCAGGGCGTCCTCGACGACACCTACGTGGTGTTCACCTCCGACAACGGCTACTCCCTCGGCGAGCACCGCTTCGTCGGCAAGGACGTGCTCACCGACGAGGCTCTCCAGGTGCCGCTGCTGGTGCGCGGACCCGGCATCGAGCCGGGCTCGACCTCCTCGCTGCCGGTGACCCTCGTCGACCTGCCCGCCACCTTCGCCGCGCTGACCGACGTGGCGCCGCAGTGGCTCGTCGACGGCACCTCGCTCGCGCCGACGCTGCGCGGCGAGCAGCAGCTCTTCCGCGACACCACGCTCATCCAGACCGGGCGCACCCTCGGGGACGGCTGGTCGCACCGCGGCGTGCGGACCGATCGCTACCTCTACGGCACGGACGGCGTCGACGGGTTCATCTACGACCGGCTCCTCGACCCCGACGAGACCGTCAACCTCATCGACGACCCCGACTACGCCGAGGTGCGGGCCGCGCTCGAGCGGCGACGCGCCGACCTGGTCGGCTGCGCGGGCTGGACCTGCAACCAGGTCTTCGGCCCCTTGCCCGATCCGTCATCCTGACCGACGTGCCCGAGGCCCTCCACCCGGTGGTCGCGCAGGTCCTGCCCGTCGCGGTCTTCCTCCTCGCGATCACGGTCACGGCCGAGATCGCCCAGCTGGCCGGCGTCTTCGACGTCGCCGCCCACGCGATGGCGAGGCGCGCCCGCCACCGGGTGCTGCTCCTGTGGCTGACCTTCGCCGCCCTCGCCGTGGCCTGCACGATCGTGCTCAGCCTCGACACGACCGCGGTCCTGCTCACGCCTGTCGGTCTCGCGATCGCCCAGCAGACCGGCATCGCACCGATGCCCTTCGCCCTGACGACCCTCTGGATCGCCAACACCGGCTCGCTGCTCCTCCCGGTCTCCAACCTCACCAACTTGCTCGCCGTGCACCGCTTCGAGGACCTCGGCGCCGACCACGGCGACTACGTCCGCACGGCCGCGCTGCCCGCCGTGACCGCGATCGTCGTGACGCTGGTGCTGATCGCGGTGCTGCAGCGCCGCTCGCTGCGCGGGACGTACGCCGTCGACCCGCCCGCTGCGCCGCACGATCGCGTGCTGCTGGTCGTCGCTGCGGTCACCTGCCTGGCCATCGGCCCGCTGTTCGCGGTCGGGCTCGAGCCGGCGGCCGTGTCGGTGGCGTCGGCCACCGTGCTGCTCGCCGCACTCCTCTGGCGCGCTCCGGGACTGCTGCGCGAGGTCCGGGCCCCGTGGCTGATGACCGGAGCGTTCCTGGTCGTCGCCGGACTGCTGCGTGCCGCCTAGTCCGAGGGCCTGCTCGACTGGCTCGCACCGGCTGTGGGCGCCGGCGTACGACCCCTCGACCTGCTCCACCTCTCCGGGGCGTCCGCAGTGGGGGCCAACCTGGTCAACAACCTGCCGGCCTACCTGCTGGTCGAGCCGGCCGCCGCGGACGACGTACGCCGCCTCGTCGCCACGCTCGTCGGCGTCAACGCCGGCGCACTCGTCACCCCGTGGGCGTCGCTCGCCACGTTGCTGTGGCTCCAACGGTGCCGCTCTGCCGGGCTGCAGGTGCCGCTGCTGAGGCTCGCCGGATGGGGCGCGTTGTGCGCGACGCTCTGCGTCACCGCCGCCACGCTCACCATCCGGTGACGACCCGGATACTGGTGCGGTGACGATCACCCGCGACGACGTCCTGGCCGCCCGCGAACGGATCGACGGGCGGGTGCGCCGCACTCCCCTGCTGGCACCGTCGGCCTCCGACGACCTGTGGCTCAAGTGCGAGTTCCTCCAGCACTGCGGCGTCTTCAAGACCCGCGGCGCCTTCAACCGCCAGCTCGCGGCGATCGAGCGCGGTGAGCTCGGCGACGCCGGTGTGGTGGTGGCGTCCGGGGGCAACGCAGGTCTGGCGCAGGCGTACGCCGCGCGCGAGCTCGGCGTCCGCGCGACCGTGTTCGTCCCGGAGACCGCGCCGGTGGTGAAGGTCGAGCGCATCCGCCGCTACGGCGCCGACGTGCGCCTGGCCGGCCGCGAGTACGCCGAGGCACAGCAGGCCGCCCTGGACTTCGCCCGCGAGCACGGGGCGGCGTACGCCCACGCCTACGACCAGCCCGAGGTGGCTGCCGGGGCCGGCACCCTCGCCGAGGAGGTGCTCGACGACGAGCCGGGCATCGACACCCTGGTGGTCGCAGTGGGAGGTGGCGGGCTCTACGCGGGTGTCGCCGCCTCGGTCCGCGGGAGGGCGCGGGTCGTCGCCGTCGAGCCGCGACGGATCCCCACGCTCCACGACGCCATCGCGGCCGGCCACCCCGTCGACGTCGAGGTGTCCGGCATCGCCGCCGACTCCCTGGGAGCCCGCCGCGTCGGCGACCTGGCGCTGGCTGCGGCCCGACTCGAGGCCCCGGTGTCGGTGCTGGTGGACGACGACCACATCGTCGCCGCGCGCGACGACCTCTGGCAGCGCCACCGCATCGCCTCCGAGCACGGCGCCGCCGCAGCGCTGGCGGCGCTGCTGTCGGGCGCCTACGTGCCGACTCCCGGCGAGCGGGTGGCCGTCGTGGTGTGCGGCGCCAACACGGACCTCACCTCGCTGGCGTGAAGCACATCCTCAGTCGTTCTCCCAGTACGGCCCCGGGCGGTAGGGGTCCGGCTCGATGGTCACCACGGGGCGGCGGACCGTGCGCCAGACGGTGCGCGTGGAGCCGTCCTCGTCGCGCACCTGCCGCGCGACCCGGAAGTTCACGTACGTCGTGGTGTAGGCGTTGCGCGAGTTGCGCTTGTTCCTCCACTGGTAGTTGAAGTTCCTGACGTACTTGCGGGTCAGCGTCTTGCCGCGGATCGTCATCCGGACCTCGTCGTTGCCGGGGCTGAGGCTTGCCCAGTTCGCCGACCCCGTCACGACCATGTGCGTGTCGGGCTTGCCGTTGTAGTTGCCCTGGATCGCGACGTACTTCTGGTGGCTGTAGACAGACAGGATCAGGTCGTCCTCCCCGTCCTTGTTGAGGTCGTAGTCGTCGTCGGGGTTGAAGTCCAGACCGGTCGAGCGAAGCGGGACCCGCCCGCGCGCCGTCGGAGCGCCGATGACCCGCTTGGTGTGGTAGCCGATCAGCCCGTACATCACACGCACCTTGCACCCCTCGGCCCACTTCTGCCGGATGGCTGCGGCGAGGTAGTCCCCGCGGTTGCCGCGCATGGTGTGCATCGACACCACGATGCGGCTACGCGTCTGACCGCCGGAGCCGTCAGGGGTCAGGCACTGGACCTTGCCGAGCGTCTCCAGCACGAGGTCGTTCCTCGGACCCGACGGCTTCGGGTAGGCCCAGACGGTGTGCTTGTCGACCGAGTCGTCGCACGCAACAGCGTTGGCAGGTGTGCCGCAGAAGAACATCGGCGGCTGCCGGGTGTCGTAGTCCTTGCGCATGTCGTTGAAGAGTCCGACGAACTGCCGGAACAGCTCGTGGTCGCCGGAGGTGAAGTAGAGGTCGTTCCACTGGTGCTTGTCGGCATTGAGCGTCAGGTTGGCCGACCCGACGGCCAGCACGTCCTTCGACCGGCCCGACCGGGAGAACGAGTAGAACTTCGTGTGCATGTTGTTGTACTGGTTCTGCTTGCTGCGGCAGCCGGCGGTGCACCGGGAGATGAAGCTGGAGCGGCTGCGCTTGCCACCGATCTCCCTGCGGACCGCCCGCATCGCCCGGGTGTACTGGTGGTCGTTGAGGATCATCTGCACCTTCACGCCTCGCCGGTGGGCGGCGATGAGCGCCCTGGCGACCGGCATGCGGTCGAAGGAGTAGACCGCGATCCGGATCGTCGAGCCCTTGCGCGTGTGCTTGATCGTGTCGATGACCTTCCGCTCGATGCGGAACCAGCCCTTCTTGCGGCGCGGGTCGTTGAAGAACGGGCCCTGCGGCGCCTTCCACCGCTTGCGGTCCACCTTCGCCGTCACCGAGGTCGCAGCCACCGTCCGCGGCTGGGCGCCCGCCACCGCACCACTGCTCGCGGCATCGGCGGCCGTCGCGGAGGGCGCCGCCGACAGCGGGGCCCCCAGCACCAGGCACAGGGACAGCAGGACCAACGATCTCGACACGAATTCAGCCTTCCGGTCGCCGTGGTGGGCGACGTTCGTCAACAGGGATGCACTACCACTGTCAATGACGCCCCCCGGACACACAAAGTTGTCGGCGATGCGGGACCCCTGCACGTGGGCCGTGTCACGGAGCCCGCCGCCTCAAGAACACCGCGTCACTGACCACCGTGCGACTACCGGCATCCGGCGAGCAGCCTGGCCACCATGGCGTGGGCGTCCTCGCGGTCGTAGCCGGGCCCGAGGAGGCAGAGGTTGCCCACGGCGCGCATCAGTGCGTACGCCGTCACCCCCGGGTCCAGCTCGCCACGTGCGACGGCACCGTCGACCAGCCGGCCGCATGCGGGGACCAACGTGTCCAGCATGAGGGAGTGCAGGCTGCGGAGACTCATGTCGTCGGACTGGAGCGCCACCCCCAGGCCGTGCTTGGTCACGAGGAACTCGACGAAGGCGCAGATCCATCTCTCGAGCGCCTGCCCCGGCTCGGGGGAGCCCGTCAGCTCCTCGGCCAGCGCGGCGCACTCGTCGATCTGGTGACGGTAGACGGCGATCACGAGCTCGGCCCTGTCCGGGAAATGTCGGTACACCGTGCCGACGCCCACTCCGGCGCGCCCCGCGATGTCGCGCACGGGGGCCTGGACGCCACGCTCCGCGAACACCTGGGCCGCTGCCTCCAGGAGTGCCTCACGGGTACGTCGCGCGCCTGCCACACGGGCCCCTTCGTCTCCCACCACAGTCCCCTCCTTTGTTTGCGGAACAGTGTTCCGCTAATGTGACGGAACGATGTTCCGCCAAGTATGCGGCACGTCATCCCGAACAGGAAGCCGAAATGCCTACTCCAGCCCAGAAGCAGATCATCGCGGTCAAGCCGATCGCCGTACCCTTCGACGGACGAGACGTGGACCTGCAGGTGAAGGTCACCGCACCCAGGCAGGGCAACGCCTTGCCCGTCATCGTGTTCTCGCACGGCAACGCGTGGTCGATGGACGGCTACGAGCCGCTCGTCGACCGGTGGGCTGCCGCAGGGTTCGTCGTCGTCCAACCCACCCACCTGGACTCACGTCGCAATGCCATCGGGTTCGACGACCCGCGGTTCCAGTCCATCTGGCGGGTGCGCATCGCCGACCTCCACGCCGTGCTCGACCACCTCGACCACGTCGTCGGTGAGGCCGGCCTCGCCCGCCGTGCCGACCTCACCCGAGTGGCACTGGCCGGCCACTCCTGGGGCGCCCAGACCGTCGGCGCCCTCCTCGGCGCTCGCGTGCTCGACCCCGCGGGTGACGACACGGAGGACTTTGCACGCGAGGGCATCAGGGCCGGGGTCCTCATCGCAGCGACCGGGACCGGCGACTCCCTGACTCCCTTCGCGCAGGAGCACCTGTCGTTCATGAAGCCGGACTACACCACGATGACCGCGCCTGCTCTCGTCATCGCCGGAGACAAGGACCAGTCGAAGATGTCGACTCGAGGACCGGACTGGTTCCTGGACGCCTACGAGCTGAGCCCGGCACCGAAGAGCCTCATGGTGGTCCCTGACGGTGAGCACACGCTCGGCGGGATCGCCGGGGAGGCCGTGAGCGAGACGACCGACACCGATCCGGCCCGGGTCGCACTCGTGGCAGACGCCGTCAGCACCTACCTCCTCTCGGCCCTCGAGGTCGACCCCGGCGCCTGGTCCGCCTTCCGAGACGAGGCCGCGCTCGCACGGAAGGTGACGCTCAGCCACAAGGGCTGACCCCCAAGCGCCTAGCGGAGGCTGTCGAGGACGGTGACTCGCCCGCCCTCGCCCGGGTCGGGGTCGGGAAGGACCGACTCGGGGTCGACGACGTAGACGTCATGACCGTCCAGCGTGAGACGGCGCGCGACCTCGAGCAGCATCCGTCGCGCGACGTCGTCGAGCGAGTGGACCATCGTCAGGTCGAGCGCCAGCCCCGCCGCTGCGGGCTCGCTCGCCACAGCCTCCCGGACGACTCGTTCGGCACCGGCGAACCGGATCCCGCCCTGCAGCTCCAGGACCCGGATCGCGTCCGGTCCGGACCGGACGACGTGGTTGGACCGTACGACGGAGCGCGCCGGTGGCGGAACCTCCATCAGGTGCATGCCCATGTCGGCGGAGAACCGCTCGAACAGCGACACCCCGCGGACGCTGGTCCCGTGGCTGTCCAGGCGAGGTGAGAACGTCGCGATGCCGATCTGACCCGGCAGGGCTCCGATCAGACCGCCGGCCACGCCGCTCTTCGCCGGTATCCCGACCTGGGTGGCCCAGTCCCCCGCGGCGTCGTACATCCCGCACGTGCTCATGACGCTCAGGACCTGTCGGACCGCGGGCTCGGACACGACACGCTCGCCGGTGCGGGGGTTCACGCCACGGTTCGCCAGGGTGGCCGCCATCATGGCCAGGTCACGTACGGTGACGAGCACCGAGCACTGCCGGGTGTAGCCGGCCACGACGGCGGTCGGGTCCTCGTCGAGGATCCCGTGGCTGCGCAGCAGGTGCGCGATCGCGAGGTTGCGGTGCGCGTGCTCGAGCTCCGAGGCGCAGACCGCCGCGTCGACCTCCAACCGGCGTCCGGCGAACGCCGAGAGTCCCGCCACCACGCGCTCCAGGCGCTCACCCGGGTCCAGGTCCCAGGACCCGGCGAGCGCGTGCGTCGTGATCGCGCCGGCGTTGATCATGGGATTGCGCGGACGACCGGAGCCGTCCTCGAGGGAGATCTCGTTGAACGCCTCCCCCGACGGCTCGACACCGACCCTGGCCAGCACGGGGTCGAAGCCTCGGTCGGTGAGAGCCAGGGCGTAGGTGAACGGCTTGGAGATCGACTGGATGGTGAACTCGACATCTACGTCGCCCGCGCCGTAGACCTCCCCGTCGACAGTGGCGAACGCCGCTCCCAGGCGATCGGGGTCGGCTGCTGCGAGCTCCGGGATGTATCCCGCCGGCGCGCCGGAGGTGTCCGACGTGACGTCCGTGAGCGCCTCGCTCAGGTAGTCGGGGATCATCGACCTCATTCCAGGGTTCCTCTCGGGTGGTGACGGGCGAAGTCCCAGATGATGGCACTCACGTCCGGACCGGCGTGATCGGTGAACAGTCCCTCGCCGGACGGGCCCGGCCAGACATGACCCATGTCCTCGACCAGGTAGGACTCGACCAGGGACCCACCGGCCCGGGTGGTGAGGGTGGTGCGCACGTAGGCGTGCATGTCCTCGTCCCCGGGGACGGACACGGTCTCCTCGACCACGCGCAGGCTGTCGTTGAGCACGCCGTCGTCCACGAGGTCACCCACAGCTCTCCATTGCTGGACCAGCCGCGTGGCCACGACCGGCGGGACGACCTCGTCCTTCTCGCCCTGGACGACGAGCAGCGGCACCTGTCGTGCCCGGTCCCCCATCTGGGACCAGGCCTGGCGTGCGGTGTAGTCCGGTGGCGTCGCGTCGGGGTCGTCGGGGTCCACCTGGTTCAGCCCGTACTCACCACCCGCCACGGACGTCACCGTCGCGAAGACGTCGGGGTAGGTCACCGCGAGGATGACCGCTGCGCCCGCACCGGAGGACGCGCCGGCGACGTGGACCTGGTCCGGGTCCGCGCCGTACGTCTCGATGACCTCGCGGGCGACTCCGGCGAGGAGCGCGGGTTCGCCGGTGTGGCGGTGCTGCTCGCGTGGGTCGGCCGAGTTCCAGCAGTTGACGGCGCTGCGGAACAGTCGCTGCGTCGGGTAGACGACGATGAAGCCCTCGCGGTCGGCGAGGTCGTTGAGCTGCGTCGTGGACTTCATCGAGTTCCATCCGAAGCCGCTCATCCCGCATCCGTGGATCGCCATGATGACCGGCAGCGCGGTGGTGCCGTCGTGCTGCGGCGGGAGGTGGACCTGGTACCGCTGGGAACCGATGTCGCTCTCGTGGACATGGGTGTGGTCGCCGTCGTCGCCCCACCACGGGAGGCCGTGGTGGAACACCGCGGTGGCCGCGCCGGTCACGACCACGAGCGCCGCAGCGACGCCGGCGACGACCCGGGGCCATCGCCGACGGCGCCGGTCACGCATGCCCACTGCCGCCCCCTCCCCTGCCGATCCGGCCGAGGTGGGTGTGCGTGAACGAGTCCGGCAGCTTCAGTCCGTACCCGAGTGCGCGGTCGACGCCGACGTGGAAGGCCCACGCACAGGCGAGGACCCCGGCCGCCGTCGACGCCACCGCGGAGACCGGCTCCAGGACGAGCGCGGCCATCCCCGCCAGAGCCGGGAACGCATAGTTGTGGACCACGTTGTACGTCGTGGCACCGACGGCGGGTGATCGCACGTAGCCCAGCATCGAGAGGTCGAAGGCGAGGAACGCTGCGAGGACCATCCACCACCACCTGGGATACAGCGTGACGACCGCGACGAGGGCGATGAGGGCCACCGCCCCCGCCTCGACCCGTTGGGTGACGCGGACCTGGCTGGCCATCGTCTCAGCCGAGGAACGCGCGCAGCGCCGCGTTGACGTCGTCGGCGTGGGTCCAGAGCAACCCGTGCGGCGCACCCTCGACCTCGACGTAGTCAGCGTGCGGGACCAGGTCGCGGAAGCGCCGGGCGGTCACATCGATGGGCAGGATGTTGTCAGCCGTGCCGTGCAGGATCAGCGTCGGCAGCCCGGCGGCGCGGACAGCCTCGGTGTCGCCTCGGAAGTCCTCGATCCAGCTCGGCACCACGGCGTACGCCGCGACGGGGGCGCTGGCGGTCGCGGTGGTCCAGTTCGCCCGGACCACGTCCTCGCTGATCCGTGTCCCGAGCGTCTCGTCGAGGTTGTAGAAGTCGCGGTAGAACTGGCTGAACCAGGCGTAGCGGTCGGTCCTGGCCGCCATCGCGATGTCGTCGAAGACCTTCTGCGGCACACCCTCGGGGTTGTCGTCGCGCTGCACCAGGAAGGGCTCGAGGGAAGCCAGGAACGCCAGCTTGGCGACCCGCTCCGTGCCGTACGTGGACACGTAGCGGGCGAGCTCGCCGGTGCCCATCGAGAAGCCGACCAGCACGACGTCGCGCAGGTCGAGGGTCTCCAGCACGACGTTCAGATCGGCAGCGAAGGTGTCGTAGTCGTAGCCGCTGCCGACCTTCGACGAGCTCCCGAACCCCCGGCGGTCGTAGGTGATGACCCGATGTCCCTGGTCCAGCAGGTCGCGCGTCTGGCGCTCCCAGCTGTGACCGTCCAGCGGGTAGCCGTGGATGAGGACGATCGGCTGCCCAGCGCCCTGGTCCTCGTAGTAGATGTCGATCGGGGTGGAGTTCTCGTCCCCGACGGTGATGAATCCCATGACATGGTTCCTTTCCTGGTGGTGGGTGTTGCGGTCATTGGTGCGCGCGACGACTCATCGCCGTGGTTCCCAGCGGAACAGGCGGACAGCCAGGGCGACGGAGACGGCCACCCACCCCAGCGTGGTGGCGAGGAGGGGAAGGGAGTCGAGCAGGGGAACGCCGCCGTTCCAGGCGTTGACGACCATCTCGGTGGCAGAGCCACCCGGGAGCAGTCTCTTGAGCCGGGCGAGGTCCTCGGTGCCGGTGATGCCCACCCAGCTGGCCACGGCGATGACCGACAGGCTCACCGGCAGGGTGGTCACCTGCGCGTGCTCGGGCGAGTTCGTCAGCCCTACGGTGGCCAGGGCCAGGGCGACCATCATGGCTGTGGTCGCGAGGACCGCCACCGCGAGCAGCGGGACCTGCGCCGGCCGGGTGGTCACCGTTCCCAGCACGACCAGGATCACGACCACCTGGACGAGCGCGATGACGGTGGCCGGAAGCACCAGTCCGGTGAGGATGCTGGCGTCGCCGGCCGCGGTGGACCGCAGCCGTTTGAGGAAGAGGTTCTGCCGGCGTGACGCGAGAGTGGTCACCGCGGTGGTGTAGAGCCCGAAGGCCAGCACGGTGAACATCACGATCGCCGCGATGTAGCCGAGGCTGCCCAGGTCGGAGAACCGTTCGTGCTCGTAGACGAAGTAGCCGCTGATGGCGACCGGTATGACGAGGCCGGTGACCAGGACGAGCCGGTTCCGGAAGATCTGGGTCATCTCGCTGCGAGCGATGGCCAGCATGGTCGAGGTTCCTTTCGTGTGCGAGCGCCGTGGTGCGGCCTGCTCGTGGTTCAGGTGGCGTCGAGGGCGCGGAAGACGTCGTCCAGGCGGGTCGGTCCGGCCTGCAGCTTCTCCAGCTCCACGCCGTGCTCGTGTGCCCATGCCAGGAGGCGGTGGAGGTCGTCCTGGAGGTGGAACGTCTCGATGTGGAAGGCGCCGTTGCGTGCCCCGACCGTCGGCGGCTCGGGGGCACCGGGAGGAAGCCCGAAGGTGATGACCGACGGCAGGGTCTGGGTGAGCTCCGCGACCGTGCCCTCGCGGTGGAGCCTGCCCTCGTGCATGAGGCCGATGCGGTCGGCCCGCTCCTGCGCCTCCTCCAGGTAGTGCGTGGTGAGGACGACCGTCGAGCCGGTCTCTCGCAGCCTGTCCACCGCATCCCAGAGCGCGTCGCGGGACTGGATGTCCAACCCCGTGGTGGGCTCGTCGAGGATCACCAGCTCCGGCCCGCCATACACCGCAGTGGCGAAGTCCAGACGACGCTTCTCGCCACCGGACAGCTGGGCGACGATGGTGCCTGCCTTGCGGGTGAGACCCACGACGTCGAGCACCCGTTCGGTGGAGTCGACCCGCCCGCTCAGGGAGCCGATCAGGTCGACCGACTCCTCCACCGTCAGGTCCGGGGAGAAGCCGCTCTCCTGCAGCATGATGCCCATGCGCGGCCGGATGGCCTGACGATCCTGCGGGCTGGCGCCGAAGATCCGCACCGTGCCGGAGGTGGCCCGTCGGTGACCTTCGACGACTTCCAGCGTGGAGGTCTTGCCGGCTCCGTTCGTGCCGAGCAGCGCGTAGAGCTCCCCGCGGTGGACCTGGAAGGACACGTCACGCACGGCGGCGAAGTCACCGTAGGTCACGGTGAGTCCGTCGACGTCGATGACGGGAGCGTCGGGCATCGGGTCATTCCCTTCGTCGTGATGAGCACCTGGGCACGCGGGAGAGCCCGCTCCTCGGCCGGGGAACCCCCGCTCCCCGAGCCGAGGAGGTCCGGCAGGCCGGTCGGCCCTGGCTGCTGCCGTGTCATCAGGTTCGTCCAGCTCCCGGTCGGCTCGCGTCGGTGAAAGTCCCGGTGTCGTACCCTGTAGGTGCCTCTGTGACCTGTCTCCGGCCGCGAGCCCAGCCCCGACAGCGGGCCGATCGCATCAGCGACAGTCATCCAGTCCGGTGGAACTGAGAAGGAGCGGCCGGTGGAGCTAGTGGGCCGTCGCGCCGAGCGCTCGGCAGTCGAAGGCTTGCTTGCTGAGGCACGTGCCGGTCGAAGCGGCTCGCTCACCGTGCTGGGCGAGGCCGGGATCGGCAAGACGGCGCTGCTCGAGCATGCCCGCCGGGCGGCGGCCCGCTCAGCGTTCCGGATGGAGAGCGCGATCGGTCTCCAGTCCGAGATCCAGTTCGCCTTCGGAGCCCTTCATCAGTTGTGCGCGCCGCTCTTGGGACACCTCGATGCGCTGCCCGAGCCGCAGCGGACCGCCCTCCGCACCGCGTTCGGGGAGGAGGCCGGCACGGCTCCGGATCGCTTCCTGGTCGGGCTTGCCGTCCTCAACCTGCTGTCCGAGGTCGCCGAGGAGCAGCCACTGCTGTGCATCGTCGACGACGCCCACTGGCTGGACGAGGCCTCGGCGCAAGTGGTGGCCTTCGTGGCCCGACGCGTCGCAGCGGAGCGGCTGGTCCTGTTGCTGTGCGCCCGGGACCCCACTGACGACGGCGACCTTCGCTCCTACGCCGGACTGCCCGAGCTCCGCCTCGGCGGTCTCAGCGACCGCGACGCCCGTGCACTGCTCGCCACCGCAGTGCGGACACCGCTCGACGACGAGGTGCGTGACCGGATCGTCGCCGAGGCCCGCGGCAACCCGCTCGCGCTCCTGGAGCTGCCCGGCCACGCCCAGCCCGGCCAGCTGGCCGGCGGCTTCGAGCTGCCGCACGCGCTGAGCGTGCCGCGCCGCATCGAGGACATGTTCCACCGACGCTCGAGGGACCTGCCGTCCGAGACCCAGCTGCTGGTGCTGCTCGCGGCCGCAGACCCGACCGGCGATGCCGCCCTGTTGTGGCGCGCCGCCGGGACCCTCGGCATCGACCCCGACGCAGCTGAGCCCGCCGAGGAGGCGGGGTTGCTGGAGATCGACAGCCGGGTGCGTTTCCGGCACCCGCTGGTGCGCTCAGCCGTCTACGGCGCCTGCACGGAACCCGACCGTCGACGGGTGCACGGCGCGCTGGCCACCGCCACCGACCGCGAGGTCGACCCGGACCGACATGCCTGGCACCGCGCGCGGGCGGTGCTCGGCACCGACGAGGAAGCCGCCGCCGAGCTCGAACGCTCGGCCGGAAGGGCGCGTGCCCGCGGTGGCCTGGCCGCGGCGGCCGCGTTCCTGCAGCAGGCGGCCGACCTGACCCCAGAGCCTGCTCGGCGTGCGAGCCGGGCGCTGATCGCCGCGCAGGCCAAGCACGCAGCCGGTGCGTCGGAGGCCGCCTCGGAGCTGTTGACGACCGCTGCGGCTGGACCACTGGACGCGCTGCAGGTCGCCCGGCTCGAGCTGCTGCGCGCCCAGATCGCCTTCCACCTCACCCGCGACAGCGACGCGCCGACGA
The DNA here is from genome assembly GCF_020102855.1 of Nocardioides lacusdianchii. GTDB lineage: Bacteria > Actinomycetota > Actinomycetes > Propionibacteriales > Nocardioidaceae > Nocardioides > Nocardioides lacusdianchii. Next base: position 33,831 of record NZ_JADHZD010000017.1, on the reverse strand, counting down.
TGCTGCTGAAGGCGGCCGGGACGTTGGCTCCGCTCGACGCCGCGCTGTCTCGCGAGACCTACCTGGACGCCTTCGACGCTGCGCTCGTCAACGGCGGACGCGAAGCAGAGCGCGTGCACGAGCAGCACGAGCAGCTCCCGCGGCCGGTGTGCCACCGCGGCCTGCGGACCTTCTCCTCGACGGCTTCGTGACGACGTTCACGGCCGGGTACGCCGCGGGTGTCTCGGCACTCCGCCCCGCTGTCGAGGCGTTCGGGAACGACGTGCTGACCGGCGGCCCCGCGCACGACCGGAGCGACCGCTGGCTCTGGCTGGCCAGCCGCACGGCGGTCGGGATCCTCGATGACGAGCTCGCCCACCGCTTGGCGAGCCACCACGTGCGGCTGGCACGCGAGACCGGCGCGTTGGCGACACTCCCAGCAGCCCTGAGCTTCCTGGTCTCCGTGCTGACCCTCTCCGGTGAGCTCGATCGGGCGGGAGAGCTTGCCGCCGAGTCGACCGCGATCTCCGAGGCCATCGGCGCGGCGCACCTGCGACACGGTCAGGTCATGCTCGCTGCATGGCGCGGTGATCAGGCCGGCACCGCCCATCTCCTCGACATCACCCGCCGCGACGGCGCCAACTCCACGGGAGGTGGGGAAGTCGCGGTGGCCGAGTACGCGACGGCCGTGCTGCACAACGGTCTCGGCAACTACGCGCTCGCCCGAGCCGCCGCGGAGCGGGCGTGTGACACCGACGAGCTGGGGACGAGGAACGTCTACCTGCCGGAGCTCATCGAGGCGGCCGTGCGCGACGGCCACCCGGACGTCGCAGCCGACGCCATGGAGCAGCTCGGTCCGCGCGCCCTCGCCTGCGACACGTCCTGGGCGCTGGGCATCGCCGCACGATCTCGTGCGCTGACCAGCGACGGACAGGTCGCCGAGGAGCACCACCTCGAGTCGATCGAGCAGCTGGGGCGGTCCCGGATGGCGGGTGAAGCTGCTCGCTCACTTCTCGTCTACGGCGAGTGGCTGCGCCGCGAGGGACGCCGTCAGGATGCCAGGAACCAGTTGCGCACCGCCCACGAGCAGCTGACGGCGATGGGCGCGCACGCGTTCGCCGACCGGGCCGCTCGCGAGCTGCGCGCCACGGGCGAGCATCCTCGCAAACGGACCGCGCAACCCACCGACGCCCTGACGCCGCACGAGGTGCAGATCGCACGCCTGGTCGCCACCGGAGCAACCTCGCGGGAGGTGGCTGCGCAGCTGTTCCTCAGTCCGCGCACGATCGAGGCCCACCTGCGCAACATCTTCCGCAAGCTCGGCATCACGTCGCGTCGTCAGCTGAAGGACCTTCATCTCAGCTGAGCACCGTGGACGCCCGGCACCGGCACCACCCGGCGCCCGACTGGTCGGGACTCAGGGATGTTCACCGACGCGAAGGCACGGCCCGCCGGGGGAGCATCTAGCCGTCGCACGGACGTGCGATGGACGTACGCACACACACGGAAAGGGCCCCATGTCGACCGACGTGACCGTGACCAACAACCGGGACCGGCAGCGCTACGAGGCCATCGTCGACCAGACGACACTCGCTGGGTTCGTCGAGTACCAGGACACCAGCGAGCTGGTGGTGCTGACCCACACAGAGGTCGGCACGACGTTCGCGGGCAAGGGAATCGGCAGCGCCCTTGCCCGCGCCGCGTTGGACGACGTACGCGAACGCCGGTTGAAGGCGTTGGTGATCTGCCCGTTCATCCTCGGCTGGCTGCGCACCCACCCCGACTACCAGGACCTTCTCTTCAACGCGCCCCCGTCCAGGGTCAGCGACTAGGAGCCAGCATGCCGAAGCCAGCGGACGGCGCAACCGTGCCCCGGTTCGACGGCCTGAGAGCCGTGTTCGTCAACGCGACCCTCAAGCCCTCTCCGGAGCCCAGCAACACCGACGGGCTGATGCGGGTCAGCACTCGCATCATGGAGGAGCACGGCATCGCGGTCGACGTCATCCGCGCGGTCGACCACGACATCGCGGTCGGCCTGCGACCCGACATGACCGACCACGGCGCCAGGACCGACGACTGGCCCGCGATCTTCGACACGATCATGGACGCCGACATCCTGGTGCTCGCGGGGCCGATCTGGCTGGGAGACAACAGCTCGGTGATGCGGCGAGTCATCGAACGCCTCTACGGCTGCTCGGGCGTGCTCAACGAAGCCGGCCAGTACGCCTACTACGGGCGCGTCGGCGGTTGCGTGATCACCGGGAACGAGGACGGCATCAAGCACTGCGCCATGAACGTGCTCTACAGCCTCCAGCACCTCGGCTTCACCATCCCGCCGCAGGCCGACGCCGGCTGGATCGGCGCGGTCGGCCCTGGCCCCTCCTACCTCGACCCCGGGTCCGGCGGCCCGGACAACGACTTCACCAACCGCAACACCACCTTCATGACCTACAACCTGATGCACCTCGCCGCGCTGCTGCGCGCCGCAGGGGGCATCCCGGCGTACGGGAACCGGCGCAGCGAGTGGGACGCAGGCTGCGCCCCCGACCAGGCCAACCCCGAACACAGGTAGAGACCGCCAGAAAGGCTCGAACATGCAGACACACACCGGCCGTGCGCACGCGTGGCCGCGCCTGCGGGTCGACGACTGGACCGAGACCCGCGACACCGTGCACATGTGGACCCAGATCGTCGGCAAGATCCGGCTCTCGCAGGCCCCACTCCTCAATCACTGGTGGCAGGTCACGCTCTACGTCAGCCCCCGCGGGATGACCACCGGCCCGATCCCCCACCGCGGCGGGCTCTTCGACCTCGAGCTCGACTTCGTCGAGCACCAGCTCAGGATCCGCACCAGCGACGGCGGCGAACGTCGCGTCGGCCTGTCGTCACGCCCCGTGGCCGACTTCTACCGCGAGACCATGAGCGCGCTCGGGGCGCTGGGGATCGACGCGACGATCGACGCCCGCCCCAACGAGGTGGAACCGGCGATCCCCTTCGCCGAGAACCATCACAACGCGACCTACGACCGCGACGCGGCGCAGCTCTTCTGGCGCCAGCTCGTCGACGCCGACCGGGTGCTGGGCGAGTTCCGCTCCCACTTCGTCGGGAAGGTCAGCCCCGTCCACTTCTTCTGGGGCGCGATGGACCTGGCGTGCACCCGCTTCTCCGGACGTCCGGCCCCAGCACACCCCGGCGGTGCGCCCAACTGCGGGGACTGGGTCATGGTCGAGGGGTACTCCCGCGAGCTGAGCAGTGCCGGGTTCTGGCCCGGCGGCGGCGAGGAGGGCGCCTTCTACGCCTACGCCTACCCCGAGCCCGACGGCTTCGCCGACCACCCCGTCGGTCCGGACGCGGCTTACTACAGCGCCGAGAACCGCCAGTTCCTGCTGCCGTACGAGGCGGTGGCGGAGGCCGAGAACCCCGACCGGGACGTGGCGGAGTTCCTGCACACCACCTACCGGGCCGCCGCTGACCTCGGTGGCTGGGACCGGCAGAGCCTGGAGGACGACCCGCACCGGTGGCCGCAACACCGCGTCGGGACGGCCACGAAGGCAAGCGACCATGGGTGAGCCGGACGGCCGCAGCAGTTACGTGGTCGGCACGAACTTCTACGTCGACGGCGGCGAGAACCAGACATGAGTGGGCGAGGCGCAGTCCCACACCGAGTCCCCTGCGAACGCTCGTGGCCGTGACCTCGCTCGGCCCCGTCCTGAGGGTCGTCGCCGTCAGCGTCGTGCTGGGAGCCGTGACGTCGTGGGCACAGGGCTTCCTGCCTGACGCGTGGGCGCCGTTGGCCAACTCTCCGTCCGGATGGGCTGCCATGACGACACTGGTGGTCATGTCCTCGAGGCCCACACTGCCGTGGGGCGCCGTGCTCGGCGCGGGCGGCTTCGTCTGCCTCGTCCTCGGATACACGCTCGGCTCCGAGCTGCGAGGTCTCGCCTACGATCCCACGCTCTGGTGCGTGATCGGGCTGGTCACAGGGCCCGTCATCGGTGCCGCCGCCGCGGGGACGGCCAGCACGCGCTCCGTGCCCGTCGCGCTCGGCTCCGGGGTCCTGGCCGGCGTGCTGGTCGCCGACGGGATCTACGGCCTCACGGTCGTGGCGGACACCACGAGCCCGGTCTACTGGACCACCGTCCTCGTGGTGGGGATCCTTGCCGTCCTTGCGACCCCCCTGCGGCTTCGCTCACTGCCACCGACCGCGATCATGGCCGCCACGTTCCTCGCCACGACCGCAGCGCTGACCGCGGGTTCGGCATGGTTGAACGACCGGGGCTAGGGCTGTCGCGGCGGGCGGCCCTCTGCGTCGGCTGAGAGGGCGGTGAGCAGCTCGGAGAGCGTGTCGCGCGCCGATGCCGGCAGTCGGTTGATGCGCTCGACCGGGAAGTCGAACGCGGCCCAGGCGGCAGCGTCGAGCTCCGTGCCGGCGGGGGTGATGACGACCTCGCGCGAGCGGCGGTCGACAGCGCCGGCCTGACGGCGGACCAATCCCCTTCGCCTCCAGTCGTGTGACGAGCTGCGTGACGCTGGAGGCGTCGCAGAGCAACGTCGTCGCGATGTCGCCCATCGTGCGCGGCCCGTCGGCGACGGCCTTGAGGAGGCAGGCCTGCGCACTGCTCAGGCCGACGGACCGGGCAGCCTGCTCGTACTCGATGCCGTCTTCGTCGTCCGCCCCGACCGTGCCGACGCACCCCAGCTCATCAGCGAGCTGATCGCCGGGACACCGCCGCGCACCCACGTCGTGCTGCTCTCGGAGCTCGACGGCGGCTACTTCGGGCCGGACGACTGGGCTCCGCGCGTCGAGCGGGCGGTGCAGGACAGCGGTCGCACGTGGACGATCCTGCGTCCGGGGTGGTTCTCCCAGGTGTTCGCCGACGAGCGCTTCATGCTCGACGACATCCGCTCCGGCAGGCTCCCTTCCCGTCCGATGGCCAGCGGATCGCCTGGATCGACGCTCGGGACATCGCCGCTGTCGCAGCCCGAGCCATGCTGGATCCGGCGTTGCACGCCCGCACGCTCGACATCACCGGACCCGAGGAGTTGACCCTCGACGAGACCGCCTCCGTCCTGGCTGTGGCGCTCGGCAGGCCGGTGGAATACATCGACCTTCCGATGGAACAGGCCCTGGCCGGACGTGAGGGTTTCGACCGTGAGAACGACTTCGGCGCCTACGACCGGATTCGCCGCGGCATGGTGGCGGTCGTGGACGCACCGTGCAGGAGGTCCTCGGCCGTCCGGCCCGGACCTTCGCCCAGTTCGCGACCGACGCGTTCGCAAGAACCGGTCCCGCACGACGCCATGAGGGGCTCTGGACAGAACCAGCCGGGCCCTGACCTGCAGGTGCAGATCAGGGCCCGGGCCTTGCTGGTTCGGTCGGGCTGACAGGATTTGAACCTGCGACCCCCTGACCCCCAGTCAGGTGCGCTACCAAGCTGCGCTACAGCCCGAACGCTCCCGGCGCGAGGCCTGCGGAGCGGTCCGAACACTACCGCAGCCCCCACGCAGCAACGGAATCGCCCCACCCATCCGCCCGGACAGGGGTGGACGCGTAGTCCCTTGGGGCCATTTGCCGCGCTTTCCGCCCGGGTCGCCGGGCGGCGCCAGAAGATGAATCGTCAACCGTGGGGGTTCACATGTCATCACTGCCGCGCCGAGTCGGCATCGTCTTCGCCGTCGTCGCCGCGACGGTGTGCCTGGCCGCCGTGCCGGCGGAGGCCGCACCCGAGACATCCGTGCGTCAGGGTGCGCAGGCGGAGGCGCTCGAGCAGGCCATCGCGGTCCAGGAGCAGCTCCGGGAGCGCCAGCGCACACTGATGACCCTCAACCGCCGCGCCGACGCGCGGGACAGGGCGCTCCTCGGCCGGAAGGCGGTCCTCGCGGCGTACGGCTACCACGGAGACCCCGAGCGGGTCCGCGCCGTGCTGCCGCTGGCGTCGTACCGGGTCTCCGCGGGCTACGGCCTCACCGGTCCGCTGTGGGAGGCCGAGCACGGCGGTCAGGACTTCAGCGCGTCGTCGGGCGAGCCGATCGTCGCCATCGCCGCAGGGACCGTCACCGAGGTGGCGTACGCCGGACCGTACGGCCTGCGCACCATCGTGACGCTCCCCGACGGCACCGAGGTCTGGTACTGCCACCAGGCAGAGACGTCGGTGTACGCCGGTCAGGTGGTCGACGTCGCCGAGCAGATCGGCACCGTGGGCTCGACGGGCAACTCCACCGGCCCGCACCTCCACCTCGAGGTTCGACCCGGCGCGGGCGGACCGACGGACCCGCTCGCCTGGCTCAGCGCCGAGGGCGTCACGCCCTGAGCGCTGCTCCCGTCAACGCTGCGACCGTCAGCGCTTGCGCTTCTCGCGCGGCTTCTGGTTGATGATGATGGGCGTGCCGACGAAGCCGAACTCCTCGCGCAGGCGTCGCTCGATGAACCGCTCGTAGGCGGCGTCGAGCTTGCCGCTGGTGAAGAGGACGAAGGTCGGAGGGGCGGTCGAGGGCTGCGTGGCGAAGAGGATCTTCGGCTGCTTGCCGCTGCGCACGGGGTGCGGGTGCTCGGCGACCAGGCGGCCCAGGAAGGTGTTGAGAGCACCGGTGCCGATGCGCGTCTCCCAGCCCTCCAGCGCCTTCTCGATCGCCGGGACGAGCCGGTCGACGTGCCAGCCGGTGCGGGCGGTGAAGTTGATGCGCGGCGCCCACGTCAGCTGCACGAGGTCGCGCTCGATCTCGCGCTCGAGGTAGTGGCGGCGCTCCTCGTCGACCAGGTCCCACTTGTTGAAGGCGATCACCATGGCGCGGCCGGCGTCGCGGATCGTCTGGATGATGCGCATGTCCTGCTCGGACACGATCTGGCTGGCGTCGAGCACCAGCACGGCGACCTCGGCGCGGTCGATCGCGGTCGTGGTGCGCAGGGACGCGTAGTACTCGTGGCCCGAGGCCTGGTTGACGCGCTTGCGGATGCCGGCGGTGTCGATGAAGCGCCACGTGCGGTCGCCGAGGGTGATCAGCTCGTCCACCGGGTCCACGGTGGTGCCGGCGGCGTTGTCGACGACGACGCGGTCCTCCTTGGCCAGCATGTTGAGCAGGGAGGACTTGCCGACGTTGGGCTTGCCGACGATCGCGATGCGCCGCGGCCCGCCGACCTCGTCGAAGCCCTGCGCCGGGGTCTCCGGCAGCGCGGCGAGGATCGCGTCGAGCATGTCGCCGGAGCCGCGTCCGTGCAGCGCGGAGACCGCCCACGGCTCGCCCAGGCCGAGGTTCCACAACCCGTAGGCCTCGGCCTCGGTGCGGGCGTCGTCGACCTTGTTGGCGGCCAGCACGACCGGCTTGCCCGAGGCCCGCAGGATCCGTACGACGGCCTCGTCGGCGTCGGTGATGCCCACGGTCGCGTCGACCACGAAGAGCACGGCGTCGGCGAGGGTCACGGCCACCTCGGCCTGGGCACGGATGCTCTCGGCCATGCCGCGGGCGTCGGGGTCCCAGCCACCGGTGTCGACGACGGTGAAGGCGCGACCTGCCCAGTGGGCGTCGTAGTAGACGCGGTCACGGGTCACGCCGGGGCGGTCCTCGACGACGGCCTCGCGGCGACCGATGATGCGGTTGACGAGGGTGGACTTGCCCACGTTGGGCCGGCCCACCACGGCCAGGACCGGGGTCGGGCCGCTGTCGGCCTCGACGCTGTCGACGTCGTAGTCACTCATGCGTGATCACAGCTCTCTCATGCTTCGACGAGCCCGGATTCGGGGTCGTCCTCGGATTGTCCCGCAGGTGAGGGCTCGGACAACGATCGGCGCGTCTGCGAGAGGGCGCTGTCCAGCTCGGACAGCAGGTGCTCCCGCAACAACGCCGCCGTGTCGCCCACCTGTTCCCGGGTGCGGGGCCAGGGCTGCTGTGGCGTGCGCCACGGGCGCCCGAAGACCACGTCGACGGCCTCGCCACGGGCCGGCAGCGAGCTGCCGGGTGCACCGCGGGTGCCGGTGAAGACGACCGGCACGACCGGGGCGCCGGTGACCATCGCGAGGTAGGCGGCACCGGGGTGGCAGTGGTCGAACCTCCCGCTGCTGCGGGTGCCCTCGGGGAAGATGCCGACCACTCCCCCGTCGCGCAGCACGCGCAGCGACGAACGGACCGCGCCGGGGTCGGCGTGGAGGCGGTCCAGCGGGATCTGTCCGGTGCGCCGCAGGAATCCTCCGAGCCGCCCGTCGAACATCTCGCGCTTGGTCAGCGCGTGCACGGGGCGCGGGGACAGCACCGCCAGCAGCGGGCCGTCGACGATGCCGACGTGGTTGGCGGCGAGGATCACGCCGCCGACGGCGGGCACGCGCTCGGCGTGGTGCACCGCGACCCGGAAGTGGCGCCGGACCAGCCAGCCCGAGACCGGACGCAGGGCGCGGAGCACCCAGGTGGGCGGGTGCTCCGAACTGCTCGCGGGGAGGTCGGTCCTGCTCACGTCCGCTCCGTCGCGGCCTGCTCGGCGAGCGCGACGATGCGGTCGATGACCTCGGGGAGGGTGAGGTGCGTGCTGTCGACGTGGACGGCTCCCTCGGCCATGGTCAGCGGGGCGGTCGCGCGCCCGGAGTCGATGCGGTCGCGCTCGAGGAGCGACTGCTGGGTGGTGGCGACGTCGGTGCCGCCCTGCTCGGCCGCACGGCGTACGGCGCGGGCGTCGGGGTCGGCGCTGAGGTAGACCTTCACCTCCGCGTCGGGCCACACGACCGAGCCGATGTCGCGGCCCTCGACGACGATGCCGCCGTCGCCGATGACCTCGCGCTGGAGGTCGAGCAGCAGGGCCCGCACCTCGGGGACGGCGCTCACCGGGCTCACGGCCGCGGTCACGTCCTCGCCACGGATCTCGACCGAGACGTCGGTGCCGTCGACCGTGATGGTCGGGGCGAGCGGGTCGGTGCCGGACTCGATGCGCGGTCGTCCGGCGGCAGCAGCCACCGCCTCCACGTCGCGTACGTCGACGCCCTCGCGCAGCAACCACCAGGTCATCGCGCGGAACATCGCACCCGTGTCGAGGTAGCGCAGGGCGAGGCGCTCGGCCACGCCGCGCGAGGTGCTCGACTTGCCCGATCCGGACGTGCCGTCGACGGCGATGACGAGGGACGGTGTCTCGGCGCTGCTCACGGGCGAGAAGATTACCGGTGAGTCGTCCACCCGCGGGATTCGAGAGCGGCGAGCAGGTGCTCGGCCCGTCCCCGGTCGACCACCAGCTCGGTGAGGCCCACCGGGCGGCCCGGGTCGTGGTCGATGTGGACGTCCTCGATGTTGACCCCGATCTCGCCGGCGTCGCCGAAGAGACGGGCGAGCTCGCCGGGGTGGTCGGGCACGGAGACGAACACCGACCGGGTCGGGCGCGCCGGACCGCCGTGCTTGCCCGGGATCGCCGCCGTGCCGGCGTTGCCGCGCTCCAGGATCTCGACGAGGTCGCGTCCGGCGTCGTCCGCGACGGCCGTCATCAGGGCGTCGAGGTCGGCACGCACCTCACCGAGAAGGTCGAGGACCGCGCCCGCGTTGGCCTCCAGGATCTGCCGCCACAGCGCCGGGTCGCTGGCCGCGACGCGGGTCACGTCCCGCACGCCCTGACCGGACAGGGCCAGGTGCTCCTCGGGGGCGGCGGCGAGCCGCCCCGCGACGAGGACCGCTGCGAGGTGCGGCAGGTGGGAGATGCGCGCGACCGCGCGGTCGTGCTCGTCGGGTGCCATCAGCCGGGGCGAGGCACCGCACTCCAGCACCAGCGACTCCACCAGGCCCACCGCGTCGGGGGCGGCCGCGTCGTGCGGTGTGATGGCCCAGGGGCGCCCGTCGAAGAGCGCCGCGCTCGCAGCGAGGGGGCCGGAGCGCTCGCTGCCGGCCATCGGGTGCGACCCGACGTAGCGCGCCAGGTCCGCCGGCCTGACCCGGCCTGCGACCGCGGCCAGCGGTGCCGCCTTCACGCTGCCGACGTCGGTCACCACCGCGTCGGATCGTCCGAGCGCCGCCACGATGGCGTCGGGTATGGCCGCCGGGGGCACCGCGACCACGACGAGCTGGGGACGCTCGTGCGACGACGCTCCGCGCCCCGCACCGAGCCCGGAGGCGGTCCGGAGGTGCTCCACGGACGTGTCGCGCAGCACCACGTCGAGGCCGAGGCGCCGGCACACCAGCGCGATCGAGGCACCGATCAGACCGGCCCCGACGACCTCCACCGGGCCGGTGAGGGCCGGGAGAGGCCGCTCAGTCATGGCTCGTGGTCCGGGTGAGGTCGCGTCGCAGGTTGGCGGCCCCGTGGAGGTAGACGTGCGTGACGTCCGAGCGCGGCAGGTCGGTGTCGACGTGCGCCATCAACCGGACCACGCGCGGCATCGACCCCTCGATCTCGAGCTCCCGCGCGCACACCAGCGGGACGTCGGAGAAGCCCAGCTGCCGTGCGGCGTACGCCGGGAACTCGCTGGTGAGGTCGCTGGTGGCGGTGAAGATGATCGAGATGAAGTCGTCCACCTCGAGCTCGTTGGCCTCCATCACGTCCGTCACGAGCTCGGCGACCCGCGCGAGCATGTGCTCGCGGGTGTCCTCCTCGAGCTGCGTCGCGCCCCTCACTGCCCTCACTGCCACGGGAGAACCCTAACGGCGCTGCGGCTCAGAGCTGCGCGCTGTCCATCAGCTCGCCCAGCTCGGCCACGGTGAGCTCGCGCATCTCCCCCGACCGCAGCCGGGACAGCGTCACCGGGCCGATCTGGGTGCGGGTCAGTCGGCGCACCGGGTGGCCGACGTGGTCGAGCAGGCGGCGCACGATGCGGTTGCGGCCCTCGTGGATGGTGAGCTCGACGATCGACCGGTTGCTGCCCTCACGCCGGGGGTCGCCGCCGAGCACGCGCGCCGCGCTCACCGTGACCGGGCCGTCGTCGAGCTCGACGCCGGCGAGGAGCTGGCGCACGGTGCGGACGTGCACCCCGCCCTCGACCTCGGCGACGTAGGTCTTGTCGACCTCGTGGGAGGGGTGGGCGAGGTGCTGGGCGAAGTCGCCGTCGTTGGTGAGGATGATCAGGCCCTCGGTGTCGGTGTCGAGGCGCCCGACGTGGAAGAGCCGCTCGGCACGGTCGGCCACGAGGTCGCCGAGGGTGCGGCGACCCTCGGGGTCGGACATCGTCGACACGACGCCGCGGGGCTTGTTGAGGACCAGGTAGACCTTGTCGCTGATCGGCGGCAGCCGCTTGCCCTCCACGCGCACGACCGCGGTGCGGGGGTCGACCTTGGTGCCGAGGCGGGTGACCACCTCGCCGTCGACCTCGACGAGCCCGTCGAGCATCAGCTCCTCGCACTTGCGCCGGCTCGCGACCCCGGACTGGGCGAGCAGCTTCTGCAGGCGGATCAGCCCGTCCTCGTCGGTCTCGGGGCGCTGGGAGTTCGGCTGGTCGTTGTCGGGGGCGTCGTGGGGCTTCATGCGATCTCGGTCCCGCCGTCGGGCTCGGTGCCGGCGCCGCTGTGCGGCGAGGCGTGGGTGGGGGGTGTGCCGGACGCGGCCGGCTGCGACTCGGGTGAGCTCTCCGGCGCGGGGTCCGGCGGCGGGGCGTCGAGGCCGGCCACGCTCGCGAGCTCGTCCTCGAGGTCGTCCATGTCGGGGAGGTACGGCGCCAGCTCGGGCAGGTCCTCGAGCGAGGTGATGCCGATGCGCTCGAGGAAGTAGGAGGTGGTGCGGTAGAGGTTGGCGCCGCTCTGCTCGTCCTGTCCGGCCTCCTCGACCAACCCACGGGTGAGCAGCGTGCGCATGACGCCGTCGACGTTGACCCCGCGGATCGCCGAGACCCGGGCGCGGGACACGGGCTGCTTGTAGGCCACCACCGACAGCGTCTCGAGCGCCGCCTGGGTGAGCCGGGCCTGCTGGCCCTCGAGCACGAAGGACTCGACGACCGCGGCGTACTCCGGGCGGGAGTAGAAGCGCCATCCCCCGGCGACGGACCGCAGGTCGAAGCCCCGGCCCTGCTCGGCGTACTCGGCGGCGAGGGCACCCAGGGCGGCCTGCACGTCGGCGACGGGGTGCCCCACCACCGAGGCGAGGCGCACCTCGTCGAGCGGTTCGTCGCAGACCATGAGGATCGCCTCGAGGGCGGGCCGCAGCTCGGCGACGGCGACCTCGAGGGTCTCCACGTCGCCCGGTGCGGTCGCGGGGTGCTCGCTCACTCGTCCTCCTGGGGGTCCGGGGCCGGGACGTCGGACGTGCGGTCGTCGGTCCCGGTGCCGCCATCCTCGTCGGGCGGCGGGGCCCCGTCGAATTCGTCGTGGATCTCCACGTCGCCGTCCTCGGCGCCGGTCCAGCGCACGGTCAGCTCGCCCAGCGGCGTGACCTGGTCGAAGGACACCGCCCCCTCGCGGAAGAGCTCGAGGAGCGAGAGGAAGCGCGCGACCGTCGTCAGCCGGTCCGGCGAGTCGCCGCACAGCGCGCGGAAGGTCATCGTGCCGCTGCGTCGCAGCCGGTCGACGACCAGCTGCGCCTGCTCGCGCACGCTGACCCTGGCGGCGTGGATGTGGTGCAGCGACACCTCCAGCACCGGCTTGGGCTCCATCGCCTTGGCCGCGAGCTGGGCGAACTGGTCCAGCCCGATCCCGATGAGGACCTCGGGCAGCAGGGTCGCGAAGCGCTCCTCGAGCCCGACTGCGCGCGGGTGGCTGCGCGACTCCGAGGCGATGCGTTCCTCGAGCACCGAGGCCACCAGCTTGAAGGCGCGGTACTGCATGAGCCGGGCGAAGAGCAGGTCGCGCGCCTCGAGGAGCGCGAGGTCCTCCTCGTCCTCGACGTCGCCCTGCGGGAGCAGACGGGCCGCCTTGAGGTCGAGCAGGGTCGCGGCGACCACGAGGAAGGACGTCGTCTGCTCGAGGTCCCACGCCCCGCCGAGGTTCTTGACGTGCGCGATGAACTCGTCGGTGACCTGCGAGAGCGCGACCTCGGTGATGTCGAGCTTGTGCTTGGCGATCAGGCCGAGCAGCAGGTCGAAGGGTCCCTCGAAGTTGTCCAGGCGTACGGCGAACGCTGGGGCCTCGCTCCCCGGCTCGGCCAGGTCGGTGGCGCCGCTCACTCGTCCAGCAGTCGCTGGACCAGCGGGCTGTCGACGCCCTGACCCTCGAGGTCGGCCAGCACCAGGGCCAGCGCCTCGCGGACCAGGCGGCCACGATCGACCGCGAGGCCGTGCTCGCGGCGCAGGGTGAGCCGGGCGTGCTCGATGTCGAGGAGCTCGTCGGCGGTGACGTAGACGGTCATCTTCTCGTCGTGGCGGATCCGCCCGCTCGGCCGCTTGGGACCGGCCTCGGCCTCGTCGGCGACCGCCCGCACGCGGCGCGGGCGCTCGGCGGCGGCCTTCTCGGCGTCGGAGGTCGGCCGGAACAGGTCGTCCGCGGCCGGCATGCTCACTCGGCGGGCCACCGGGTGAGCACCTCCCTCGCGAGCTGGCGGTAGGCGTCGGCACCGGTCGACGACGACGCGTACGACGTGATCGGCTCGCCCGCGACGGTGGCGTCGGAGAACTTCACCGTGCGCCGGATGACGGTGTGGAAGACGGTGTCGCCCCACGCCGAGACCAGACGCTCCATGACCTCGCGGCTGTGGAGGGTGCGCCCGTCGAACATCGTGCCGAGGACGCCGTCGATCTCGAGCTTGGGGTTGAGCCGCTCGCGGACCTTGTCGATCGTGGTCTTCAGCAGCGCCACGCCGCGCAGCGCGAAGTACTCGCACTCCAGCGGGACGATCACGCCGTCGGAGGCGGTGAGGGCGTTGACCGTGAGCAGGCCGAGGGAGGGCTGGCAGTCGATGAGGATGACGTCGTAGTGCTCGAGCGCCGGCGCCAGCACGCGCTGGAGGGTCTGCTCGCGCGCCACCTCGTGCACCAGCTGCACCTCGGCGGCCGACAGGTCGATGTTGGACGGCAGCAGGTCCATGCCCGCGATGCCGGAGGGCACCACGACCTCGTCGAGGGTCGTCTCGCGGTCCATCAGCAGGTTGTAGATGGTGGCGTCCATCTCGTGGGGGTTGAGCCCCAGGCCCACCGACAGCGACCCCTGCGGGTCGAAGTCGACGAGCAGCACCTTGCGCCCGAACTCGGCCAGCGACGCACCGAGGTTGATCGTGGTGGTGGTCTTGCCGACACCGCCCTTCTGGTTGCACATCGACACCACCCGCGCGCGGCCGCGAACGGTCAGCGGGGCCGGGTCGGGGAAGACCGGCATCGGGCGCCCCGTGGGACCGAGCGGCACGACGGCGGACGGCTGGGTGTCCGCTTCGGCGATCGGTCGTTCGAAGGGGATCGGCTGGGTCACGTCGTACTCGTCTCGAGATGGAGGGGCGGGTTGCTGCGGCTGGGGTGGTCGGACGAGAGGAGGCATCTCGGAGGCACTGCTGCCGAAGCCCTGACCGGGACGTCCCGCACCGCTCATGTCCGCTCCTCCACACGTCGACCTGGGCTTCGATTGGATCACGCCGAAGGCCCCGAATTTTGTCGACACGTCGACAGTTCCGAGAACGGCTCGGCGCGACTCTAGGTCCGTCGCGGACACCCCACAACACCGGGCCCCGGTCCCACAGGCCGCGGACCAGATCTGTGCACGGAGCCACGGTCCCCTGCACAGGCGGAGGCCGCCTGTGCACAAACCTGTGCGAACTCGCCGGAAGCCCTCGACGGCCCTTTCAGAGGTCGCCGAGGCGCCGCATCGCGACCGTCGCCAGCACCAGCTCGCCGGCGCTGTCGGTGGCGTCGCAGTCGACGACGGCCTCGATCACCCAGTCGTGGTCGCCCTCGGGGTCGTGGATCGTCTGGCGTACGTCGCGCAGCCGCGCCTCGGTGCCCTCCTCGGCCCCCACCGGCTCACCGGTGCGCTCCTCGCCCACGACCAGCAGGTCCGGGCCGCGGGCGTCGCCGTCGGTGAGCACCCGGTCGTGCTCGGCGTAGTAGGCCTCGAGCGCCGCGTCCCACACGGACCGTCCGACGACGACCTGTCGCGGCGGGTCGGTGCGGTCGGCCGCCGCCCGCTCCAGGCGGACCAGGACGTCGAGGTCGTCGCGCGAGACCGCGTCGACGCGCGCCCACATCGCGTTGCGCAGCATGACCCGGAAGGGGCGCTCCTGCCGGGTGAGGGGGCGAGGCGGGGGCGGCGGCTCGTGGTGCGAGACGGCGCCCGGCACGTGCGCCGGATCCGAGAGCGCCTCCCACTCGTCGAGCAGGGAGGAGTCGGTCTGGCGCACCGTCTCCCCCAGCCACTCGATGACGTCCTCCACCTCGGGAGCGCGGTGCGCCTCGGGGACCGAGTGGCGCAGGGTCCGGTAGGCGTCGGTGAGGTAGCGCAGCACCAGGCCCTCGGAGCGGGCGAGCTGGTAGCGGCCGACGAAGTCGGTGAACCCCATCCCGTTCTCCCACATCTCCCGCACCACAGACTTGGGCCCCAGGGCGTCGTCGGGGAGCCAGGGATGGGTCTGCTGGTAGGTCGCGTAGAGCGCCTCGAGGAGCTCGCGCAGCGGCTGCGGCCAGGTGATCTCCTCGAGCAGCGCCATCCGCTCGTCGTACTCCAGGCCGTCGGCCTTCATCTCCCCGATCGCCTCGCCGCGTGCGGCGTGCTGCTGGGCCATCAGGATCTGCCGGGGCGCCTCGAGGACTGACTCGACGATCGAGACGACGTCGAGGCCGTAGGTCTCCGACTCGGGGTCGAGCACGTCGAAGGCAGCGAGCGCGAAGTGCGCGAGCGGCTGGTTGATCGCGAAGTCCTCGGGCAGGTCGACGGCCAGGACGTAGCGGCGCCCGAACCGGTCGACCTCGGGCAGCCGGGTGACGATGCCCGTGCGCACGAGCGAGCGCGACAGGCGCAGGGCTCGTCGGGCGAGCCGGAGCTGGGCGCGGCGCTCCTCGTGGTTGTCGGTGACCAGGCGACGCATCACCGCGAAGGCGTCCTCCTCGCGCGACACGACGTTGACGAGCATCGAGTTGTCGACCTTCATCCGGCTGGTCAGCCGCTCCGGGACGCCCGCGACGAGCTTGTCGAAGGTCTGCTCGGTCCACACCACCGTGCCCTCGGGGGCCTTCTTGAGCTGGGCCTTGGACTTCTTCTTCCCCGCCGCGACCCGCGCGGCCGACTTGGCCTTGGCCTGCTCGTTCTCGATCACGAAGTCCGGTGCCTGTACGACGACGTAGCCGGCCGTGTCGTAGCCCGCGCGGCCGGCGCGGCCGGCGATCTGCTGGAACTCGCGGGTCCTCAGCACCCGCTGCTTGGTGCCGTCGAACTTGGCCAGGCCGGTGAAGAGCACGGTGCGGATCGGGACGTTGATGCCCACGCCGAGCGTGTCGGTGCCGCAGATGACCCGGAGCAGCCCGGCCTGGGCGAGCGTCTCGACGAGCCGGCGGTACTTCGGCAGCATGCCCGCGTGGTGCACGCCGATGCCGCTGCGCACCATCCGCGACAGCGTCTTGCCGAAGCCCGCGCCGAAGCGGAAGCCACCGATGCGCTCGGCGATCGCGTCCTTGTCGACCTTCAGTCCCCCGCCGCTGGCCGCGAGACGCGACTTGAGCAGGTTGGTCGCGTGCTCGACGGCGGCCGCCTGGGTGAAGTGCACGACGTAGACGGGGTCCTGACCGGTCGTCACGAGCTCCTCGAGGGTGTCGTCGAGCGGCTCCATCGACCAGCGGAAGCTCAGCGGCACAGGGCGCTCGGCGTCGTCCACGACGGCGGTGTCGCGACCGGTGCGCCGCCCGAGGTCCTCGACGAAGAAGGAGACGTCGCCCAGGGTGGCCGACATCAGCAGGAACTGGGCGTCGAGCAGCTCCAGCAGCGGCACCTGCCAGGCCCAGCCGCGGTCGTGCTCGGAGTAGAAGTGGAACTCGTCCATCACCACGAGGCCGACGTCGGCGCCGCGGCCCTCGCGCAGCGCGATGTTGGCCAGGACCTCGGCGGTGCAGCAGATGATCGGGGCGTCGGGGTTGACCGCCGCGTCACCGGTGAGCATGCCGACGTTGTCGGCACCGAAGACCTCGATGAGGGCGAAGAACTTCTCGCTCACCAGCGCCTTGATGGGCGCGGTGTAGAAGCTGACCTTGTCCTCCGCCAGCGCCGCCACGTGGGCGCCGATGGCGACCAACGACTTCCCCGACCCGGTGGGCGTCGCGAGGATCACGTGGTTGCCACCGAGCAGCTCGATGACGGCCTCGTCCTGGTGCGGGTAGAGGTCCAGCCCCTGGTCGACGACCCAGCCGGTGAAGGCGTCGTAGACGGCGTCCGGGTCGGCGCCCGTCGGCACCCGGGTGTCGAGGCGTACGGCGTCCGGCATGCGTCGATCCAACCACCTGCGCCCCGGCCGGCGGGGGCCGGAGCCGGTCAGTCCCGCGCGCGGGGGTGCGCGGTCGCGAAGACCTCACGCAGGTTGTCCACCGTGACGAGCGTGTAGACCTGCGTCGTGGTCACCGAGGCGTGCCCGAGCAGCTCCTGCACGACGCGGACGTCCGCGCCCCCGTCGAGCAGGTGCGTGGCGAAGGAGTGGCGCATCGTGTGCGGAGACACCGAGGCGGTCACGCCGGCCCGCTCGGCGGCCTTCACCAGCACCGCCCACGCGCTCTGGCGTGAGAGCCGCCCGCCCCGCGAGTTGAGGAAGAGGGCCGGACCTCCCCGGCCGGTGCCGACGAGCTCGGGTCGCGCCCGGGTGACGTAGGCCTCCACCGCGTCACGGGCGTAGCCGCCGACGGGCACCAGCCGCTCCTTGCCGCCCTTGCCTCGCAGCAGGACCGTGCCGTCCACCTGGTCGAGGTCGTCGACGTCGAGGCCCACCGCCTCGGAGATCCGCGCGCCCGTGCCGTAGAGCACCTCCAGCAGCGCGCGGTCCCGCAGGGCGAGCACCGTGTCGGGTGCGCCCGCCGCCTCCAGGATGGCCTCCACGTCCGACAGCGGCAGCGCCTTGGGCAGCCGCTTGGCCGGGGTGGGGGGCTTCACCGCCGCCGCCGGGTCGGCGAGCGCGAGCCCGTCGGAGACGGCGAACTTGTGGAAGCCGCGGACGGCCACGACGGTGCGCGCGGCCGAGGTCGCGCTCAGCGGCGGGTGGGCGTCGCTGCCCTCGCGCAGGCTGACCAGGAACGCGGCCACCGTGGCCTCGGTGATCGCGTCCAGGTCGTCGATGCCCTCGCGGGTCAGGAACTCGTCGTAGCGCCCCAGGTCACGCCGGTAGGAGCTGAGCGTGTTGGCGGCCAGCCCGCGCTCGACCGCGAGGTGGTCGAGGTACGTGCGCACCGCCCGCCGCAGCGTGACCCCAGGGCTCACGCCAGGACGCTGTCGAGGCCCACCGAGTCGAGGCCGACGGCGGCGCCGACCGGCGCGTTGGTGAGCTGCCCGTCGTGGGTGTTGAGGCCCAGCGCCAGGCTCGGGTCGTCGCGCAGGGCCTGCGCCCAGCCCTTGTCGGCCAGCCCGACGGCGTAGGGCAGGGTCGCGTTGGTCAGGGCGTACGTCGAGGTGTTGGGCACCGCGCCGGGCATGTTGGCCACGCAGTAGAAGACCGAGTCGTGGACCTCGTAGGTCGGGTCGTCGTGCGTGGTGGCGTGGGAGTCCTCGAAGCAGCCGCCCTGGTCGATCGCGATGTCGACGAGCACCGAGCCCGGCTTCATCCGTGAGACCAGCTCGTTGCTGACCAGCTTGGGCGCCGCCGCGCCGGGGATCAGCACCGCGCCGATCACCATGTCGGCCTCCATCACCTGCTGCTCGATCGCGAGCTTGGAGGAGGCGAGGCCGTGCACCCGGTTGTTGTAGCGCCAGAACGACATCCGCAGCTTGTCGAGGTCGGTGTCGAGGAGCGTCACGTCCGCGCCCATGCCGAGCGCGATGTTGGCGGCGTTCTGGCCGGAGACGCCGGCACCGATGATGACGACCTTGGCGTTGGCCACGCCGCCGACGCCGCCCATGAGGACGCCGCGGCCTCCGTTGGCCTTCATGAGCGAGTACGCCCCGACCTGGGGTGCGAGGCAGCCCGCGACCTCCGACATCGGGTAGAGCAGCGGCAGGCCGCCGGAGGGCAGCTGCACGGTCTCGTAGGCGATCGCGGTGACCTTGCGCGCCATGAGCTCCTCGGTCAGGGGCTTGTCGGCGGCGAGGTGGAGGTAGGTGAAGAGGGTCTGGCCCTCCCG
Source organism: Nocardioides lacusdianchii (assembly GCF_020102855.1). Classification (GTDB taxonomy): domain Bacteria; phylum Actinomycetota; class Actinomycetes; order Propionibacteriales; family Nocardioidaceae; genus Nocardioides; species Nocardioides lacusdianchii. Next base: position 14,740 of record NZ_JADHZD010000017.1, on the reverse strand, counting down.
CATCCGGTGGTACTCCTCGGCGACGGGCTCCTTGACCTTGAGGATCATGTCGGCGCTGCCCCACACGTCGTCGGCCGTGTCCAGCATCGTGGCACCGGCGGCGACGTACTCCTCGTCGGGGATCTGCGAGCCCTGGCCGGCGGACTTCTCGACCACGACGTCGTGACCGTGCTGGACCAGCTCGTGCACGCCGATCGGGGTCAGGGCCACGCGGTACTCGCGGTTCTTGACTTCCTTGGGTACGCCGACCTTCATGCCTAGCTCCTCATGGTCCGGGGGCGCACGACTGTGTGTCGCCCCTCACAGCGGGAGCGAGACTACTCCCGCGGGAGGTCAGTGCGCCTCCAGGGTCCCCCGCTGCCGGAGCACCTCGTAGGCGAGCACGGCCTGGGCGAGCGGACCCTGCCGGACCCTGCCCTGCAGCACCGCCTCGAGCAGGTCGGTGACGGGGGTCCAGAAGACCTCCATCTCGGCCTCCTCGTGCCGCATCTCGAAGTCGCCGCGAGGCGCGTGCGAGAGCCCGCGCGCGAGGAAGATGTCGTGGACCTCGTCGCTGATCCCTGCGCTGGACCACGTACTCAGCAGCAGCCGCCAGTCGCTCGCCTCGAGCTCGACCTCCTCGCGCAGCTCACGTTTCGCCGTCTCGACGGGGGGCTCGTCCGCGGCGTCGCGCAGGCCGGCCGGCAGCTCGACGAACTCGTGGCCGCTGGTGTGCCGGTACTGCCGCAGGCACCTGACCCGCTCGTGCTCGTCGACGGCCATCACGATCACCGCGCCCGGGTGCTCGAGGCTGATCCGGCTGAACTGCTCGGGGTGCCCGGGACGGGTGATGACGTCCTCACGCAGCGCCACCACCCAGTCGTCGCGGTGGAGGTAGCGGCTGGAGACCACGGGCCAGGACATCGGCCGGTCCGCGGGCAGCTCGGCAGGAGGAGTTGCGGGCCGGGCGCCGGTCGGGGTGTCCATGACCCGCACGCTAGCGCGGATGGACACAGTGAGTACGGTCACCCTCATGACGTTGTCGACGCTCACCAAGCACGAAGCAGCCACCCGTTCGGGCCTCCTCGACGTCCAGCGCTACGACATCGCGGTGGACATGACGGGCCTGCTGGAGGGCGAGGTCTTCGCCTCGGTCAGCACCATCACCTTCACCTGCTCCGAGCCCGGCGCGTCGACCTTCGTCGACGTCGCGATGGACGTCGCGCGCGCGACCCTGAACGGTGAGGACCTCGACGTCACGACGGTCGCCGACGGGCGGCTGCCCCTGCCCTCCCTGGCCGCCGACAACGTCCTGGTGGTCGAGGCCAGCACGACCAACACCGCGACCGGCGAGGGCATCCTCCGCACGGTCGACCCGACCGACGAGCTCGTCTACGTCTGGACCAGCCTCGAGCCCGACGAGGCGCGCCGGGTGTGGGCGTGCTTCGACCAGCCCGACCTCAAGGCGCCGCACCGCTTCGTCGTCACCGCACCCTCCTCGTGGCTGGTGACCTCGAACGGTGCCCCGGAGTCGGTCGAGGACGCCGACGCCTCCGACACGCGGACCTGGACGTTCCCCGACACCCCGCGCCTGTCGACGTACGTCGTCGTGGTCAACGCGGGCCCCTTCCACGAGGTGCGCCGCCAGCACGACGGCTACGACCTCGGCTTCTACTGCCGCCAGTCGCTCGTGCCGATCCTCGAGCGCGACCTCGACGAGATGGTCACCCTCACGCGTCAGGGCCTGGCGTTCTTCGGCGAGCGCTTCGGATACCCGTTCCCGCAGGAGCGCTACGACCAGGTGTTCGTGCCCAACCTCGGCGGTGCGATGGAGAACTGGGGCTGCGTCACCTACGGCGACGGCCAGCTCTTCCGCACGCCCCCGACCCACGCGCAGCGCGCGGTCCGCGCCGAGTTCATCTTCCACGAGATGGCGCACATGTGGTTCGGCGACCTGGTGACCATGCAGTGGTGGGACGACCTCTGGCTGAACGAGGCGTTCGCGTCGTGGGCGGCCAACTGGGGCATGGCCGGGTCCAGCGAGTTCACCGACCAGTGGGCGACCTTCCTGGCGGTGTCCAAGCGCACCGCCTACGAGATGGACATGAGCCCGGCGCGCCACCCGATCCGCAGCGACGTGCCGGACGTCTCTGCCGCGATGTCGAACTTCGACGCGATCACCTACGTCAAGGGCCAGAGCGTGCTGCACCAGCTCGTGGCCTTCATCGGCGAGGACGCCTTCGTCGAGGGTCTGCGCGACTACTTCAGCCGCTACGCCTTCTCCAACACGCGTCTCGACGACCTGATGGACTGCTACTCCCGCGCCTCCGGGCGCGACCTGTCCGCCTGGACCAAGGCCTGGCTCGACGAGGCCGGCACCGACGTCATCTCGCTGGTCGACGACGAGCTGGTGGTCGAGACGACCGACGGGCAGGAGCCGCGCCCGCACCGGCTCGACATCGCGGTCTTCGACACGTCCGGCGACACCCTCGCGCCCGTGGGTCGGTCCTCGCACGAGGTCGACGGCCTGCGCACCCCCGTGCAGCTCCCCCCAGGTGACCTGCGCCTGGTCAACGCCGGCGACTACACCTTCGCAGCGATCAAGCCGGACGCCACCTCGCTGGAGCACATGCTGCACCGCATCGACCAGCTCGACGACCCGCTCGACCGGGCGCTCGTGGCCGCCACGGCAGGACAGTTGCTGCTGCTCGGCGACGTCGCGCCGCGCGACGTCGCCGCCGCTCTCACGACCGCGCTGCGGGCCGAGACCAGCCCCGCGCTGATCGAGCCCTTCCTCAGCCAGGCCCTGATCGTCGCCGATCGCTGGGCCCCCGCTGCCGAGTCGCCCGACCTGCTCCGCGGGCTCGCCGACGCCGTCGTCGGTCTGGTCGACGTGCCGGACGCCCGCCAGGCGGCGCTGCGGACGTTGGCCGCCTCCGCCTCGACCGACGACCACTGGTCGGTCCTGGAGGCCGCCGCCGAGAAGGCCACCGACCTCGACCTCGCCTGGCGCATGGCCGTACGCCGCTCCGAGCTCGGCGACTACGACGAGGACCGCGTCGCGCGCCTGCTCGAGGCCGACCCCGACCCCGACGCCGGCATGCGCCGCCTCGCGGTCCTCGCCGCGCGGCCCGACCTCGAGGCCAAGGAGGAGGTCTGGCAGGCCTTCTTCGTCGACTACACCGTCCCGGCGAGCCGCGAGACGCTCGTGCTCGGCTCGACCTTCTGGCGCCCCGGCCAGGCCGAGCTGCTCGCGCCGTTCACCCACCGCTACCTCGAGGAGCTGCACACGCTCAAGGGCGGCCTGCTCAACCAGGGCCTGACGATCCGCGCGATGTACCCCCTCGGTGCAGGCGACGCGGACTTCCTCGCCGCCGCCGAGGCGGCCGCCGACGACACCAGCCTGATGGCGTACGCCCGCAACCAGCTGCGCTCGAACTCGTTCGTGCTGGGCCGGATCCTGCAGGCCCGCCAGCGCTGACCGGGCACTTCCTCGCGCTCAGGCCCTCCGACCGGGCACTTCCTCGCGCTCACGCGCACTGACCGGGCACTTCCTCGCGCTCAGGCGCACTGACCGGGCACTTCGTCGCGCCCCCACGGCGGCACGAAGCGTCGCACGTAGTCCTGCGCGCGCGGCCGCGGGTCGGCCCAGAAGTCTCGCGGCGGCCGGTGGTGGTGCTCGACGCAGAAGTCCTCGAAGGAGGCCTCGACCGGCACCCGTTCGAGGGCACGGCCCTCGAACGCCTCGTTCGCCCTCAGCAGCTCCCGCTCGAGGTGCCAGCCCGAGGCGTCGAACGCGTGGTCTCCCCAGACTGCGTACGTGTGCCAGACCTCTTGGGCGCCCGGCGTCCGGATCGCAGCGAGGCGCAGGGACCTGCCGGCGTGCACCTCAAGGCACGCCCACGCCAGCACGTGGCACGCGCCCGCGGCGAAGAACGCCTTGTCGGGGCGCTCCCACGAGACCTGCTGGTCGCGTCGCTCCAGGTCGGTGCGGCGGTAGGTCCCCGCCGCCTCCAGCACCCTCAGTCCTCCGCGTCGTCCTTGCGGCGCAGCCCCGACTCGTCGAGCGGGAACCGCTCGGAGCGCTGCCGCTCGATCGCGGCGCCGACGAGGCCCGCGAAGAGCGGGTGCGGACGGGTGGGGCGCGAACGCAGCTCGGGGTGCGCCTGGGTCGCGACGTAGTAGGGGTGCACGTCGGCAGGGAGCTCGACGAACTCCACCAGGCCCAGCTCGGGGTTGATGCCGGAGAAGACGAGACCGGCGTCGGCGAGGGTCTGGCGATAGGCGTCGTTGAACTCGTAGCGGTGGCGGTGACGCTCCTCGATCACGTCCGCGCCGTACGCCGCCCGCACGACGCTGCCCTCGAGCAGCTCGGCCTTCTGGAGGCCCAGGCGCATGGTGCCGCCGAGGTCGCCGGCGCCGTCGACGAACTTCTTCTGCTCCTCGATCGTGGAGATCACCGGCTCGGCCGTGTCGGGGTCGAACTCGGTCGACCCGGCACTCGTCAGGCCGGCCACGTCGCGGGCGTACTCGATCACCATGCACTGCAGGCCGAGGCACAGGCCGAGGGTGGGGATGCCGTGGGTGCGGGTGTAGCGCAGTGCCCCGAGCTTGCCCTCGATGCCGCGCACGCCGAAGCCGCCGGGCACCAGCACCGCGTCGACGTCGCCGAGCTGCTTGGCGGCGCCCGCGTCGGTCTCGCACAGGTCGGAGGCGACCCAGCGGATGTTGACCTTGGCCTCGTGGGCGAAGCCGCCGGCGCGCAGCGCCTCGCTGACCGAGAGATAGGCGTCCGGCAGGTCGATGTACTTGCCGACCAGCGCGACCGTGACCTCCTCCGAGGGGTGGTGCACGCGACGCAGCAGGTCGTCCCAGGTGGTCCAGTCGACGTCGCGGAACGGCAGGTCGAGACGGCGTACGACGTAGGCGTCGAGGCCCTCGCGGTGCAGCACCTTCGGGATGTCGTAGATCGACGGAGCATCGGCCGCGGTGACCACGGCGTCGTCGTCGACGTCGCACATCAGCGCGATCTTGCGCTTGATGCTGTCGGGCAGCTCGCGGTCCGCGCGGCACACGATCGCGTCGGGCTGGATGCCGATGGAGCGCAGGGCGGCCACCGAGTGCTGGGTGGGCTTGGTCTTCAGCTCACCCGACGGCCCGATGTAGGGCACGAGCGAGACGTGGATGAAGAAGCAGTTGTCGCGACCGATCTCGTGCCGCGTCTGGCGGGCGGCCTCGAGGAACGGCAACGACTCGATGTCGCCGACGGTGCCGCCGATCTCGGTGATCACCACGTCGATGTCGGGTCCGCCCATCGCGAGGATGCGGTCCTTGATCTCGTTGGTGATGTGCGGGATCACCTGGACGGTGTCGCCGAGGTAGTCCCCGCGGCGCTCCTTGGCGATCACCGTGGAGTAGACCTGACCGGTCGTCACGTTGGCGATCTGGTTGAGGTCGGTGTCGAGGAAGCGCTCGTAGTGCCCGATGTCCAGGTCGGTCTCGGCGCCGTCGTTGGTGACGAACACCTCCCCGTGCTGGAACGGGTTCATCGTGCCCGGATCCACGTTCAGGTAGGGGTCCAGCTTCTGCATCGTCACGCGGAGACCGCGCGACTTCAGCAGCTGGCCCAGGCTCGAGGCGGTGAGCCCCTTGCCGAGGGAGGAGGCGACGCCTCCAGTGACGAAAACGTGCTTGGTCGGCGTGCGGCTCTTCACGGGCTTCGATCCTACCCGAGTGGGACGGGTCCGTCGGCACCCGACGCACCGAAGGCGCCGCCGGGTGTGGTCAGCGAGCGCTGGAGGGTCATGATCGCGGTGACCCGGCCGGCAGCGGTGTCGATGCCGTCCACGCTCGCGACCGAGGCGGTGGCGGGGTCGGCGCGCAGCCGTCCGAGCTGGCCCTCTCCCCCGTCCGCGGTCACCCCGGCGACCACGACACCGGCCGCCTGTGCCGCGAGGCCGTCGACCAGTCCGGCGAGCACGGCGTCGGAGCCCTCGTCCCCGGCGTCGGTGCCCAGCACCAGCAGCACCAGGGGCGCTCGACGCTCGACGTCTGCCTGCTCGGCCATGAGGCCGGCGCCGCTGACGGCGTCGAGCACGGCACGCGCCTTGCCGCTCACGTCCTGGCCCTCGGCCTCCTTCGTGGCGATCGCGAGGCCGAGCAGCTGGCCGATCCGGTCGTACGTCGACGCGTCGGCGGCGACGTCGTCGGTGGCCTGCTGGGTGAGCAGCTGGCTGCCGAGGGTGTCGACCAGCGACTTCTGGTCGGGGTCCAGGAGGTCCGCGCCCAGGTCGTAGCGGGCGCTCACGGTGCCACCGGCAGCGCCGACCTGCTCGGTCAGCGCGGTCACGAGCTGCTCGTCAGCACCAGGGACGGTGACGACCGCCACCGATCGGTCCGCGAGGCGCCCGGCGATCACCGGGGGTGCGAGCGTGGAGACGAAGCGCTCGGAGTAGTCCGCCTTGCCTCCGTCGTCGGCCGGCGCGGCGTCGTCGCGGCTCGCGGCCGTCACCGTGGTGCCCACGTCGGACAGCGGGCCTCCCCCGAGGACGATGCCGGCGGCCAGCGCCAGGAAGACGGCGACGATGGTCAGGACGTGGTGACGCAGGGTGATCACGGGAGAATTCCTCGGACGTTGTCGATCAGGTCGGTCGTGCTGCTCGTGACGGCCGGCGAGAGGTCGTCGACCCACTGCTGGCCGACGGGGGTGACGGACACCGCGGCGGCCACGGCGAGCACGCCGGCGACAAGAGCGCCGACGAGGTGCCGTGGCCGTACGGCGCCGTCGTAGAGCTGCGGGACGGCGCTCGCGTCCACCAGGTCGGGTCCGACCTTGAGCCGGGTCAGGAAGGTGCTCGCCAGGCCGGCGCGACGGCGGTCGAGGAACTCGTCGAGCGTGGCGTGCATGCCGACGCCGACGATGAGCGAGGCCTCGCGGGCCGAGGCGAGCAGCAGGGCTGCGTCCTCCGCGGTGGCGGTGGTCTCGAAGCGCAACGGCCGGATGCCGAGCCGCTCGAGCTGCTCGGTCGCGCTGCGTGGCGCACCTCGCTCGACCAGGACGACCACGTCGCGGGCCTTGCGGAGCACGGCAGCGCTGGGCAGGTCGTCGGCGCCGCTGACGACCACGACGTCGGGACGGTGGCCGGCCTCGACGAGGGCATCCGCCCCGTGGTCGACACCGACGAGGACGGGGCGCTGCTCGCGCACGAAGGGCTTGATGCCGCGCAGCTCGTCCTGCCAGCCGTGCGAGCGCACCGTGACCACCACGGGCCGCCCCGCCATGTCCGTCGCGGTCCGCGGCACGCCGTGGCCGTGGAGGAGCAGGTCCTGCTCGCGGCGCAGGAACTCGGTGCTGTTGTGGGTGAAGCTCTCCAGCTGGGCGCTCAGCCCGCTGCGGGCGCGCCCCATCTCGGAGCGGACCAGGTCGGCGGTCACCTCGCGCCCGGTCGCGACGAGGGTGTCGCCGGCGTGGAGAACACCTGCGTCGATGCGGACGTCGGTGCCGTCCCGGAGCCGGTCGAAGACCTCCGGACCCGCGTTGTCGACCACGAGGACGCCGGCCTCGACCAGCCGTTCGGGTCCGAGGTTGGGGAACCGGCCCGACACCATGGGGCCGCTGTTCACCACGGCGACCACGCCGGCGTCGATCAACGCCTGCGCGGTGTCGCGATCCATGTCGAGGTGGTCGAGCACCGCGACGTCACCGACGTGCAGGCGCCCGAGCAGGCTGGCCGTGCGGCGGTGGATCCTGGCCGGGCCGTGGACACCGGGGAGAGCGGGGGCTGGGCGGGAGCGCACTGCGAACTTCATGACCGCGCCATGCTCTCAGCCGCGACCCTGCCCTTCAGGGAGGCACGCCCGGTCGGGCGCGGCGGCGGCGAGCAGCTCGCGGGCATGGGCGCGGGCGCTGTCGGAGTCCTCCACGCCGGCCAGCATCCGCGACAGCTCGCGCTCGCGCGCGTCCTCGTCGAGGGCGACCAGGCCCGAGGTGGTGACCGAGCCGTCGCTGGACTTGTGCACGACCACGTGGCGGTCGGCGTACGCCGCCACCTGCGGCAGGTGTGTGACCACGAGCACCTGCGAGGAGTGGGCCAGCGCAGCGAGGCGACGCCCGACCTCGATGGCGGCCTTGCCGCCCACGCCGGCGTCGACCTCGTCGAAGACGAAGGTCGGCACCGAGCCGGTCTCGGCCAGCGACACCTCGAGGGCGAGCATGACGCGCGACAGCTCACCGCCGGACGCTCCCTTGTGCAGCGGCCGCGGGTCGGCGCCGGTGTTGGCGGCGAGCAGGAACTCCACCTCGTCCACGCCGGAGGAGGTCGCGCGCAGCCAGCGTCCGTCCACGTCCAGCACCGGACCGGACGGGACGCCCGGCGCCGCCACCTCGGACTGCGTCACCGCGATGCTCACGACCGCGTGCGGCATGGCCAGCGAGGTGAGCTCGTCGCTGACGGCCCTGCCGAGGCGCACCGCCGCCTTCGTACGCTGCTTGCTGAGCTTCGAGGCGAGCGCACCCAGCTCTGCGCGCAGGCGGTCGCGTCGAGCCTCCAGCTCGGCGATGCTGCCGTCGGCGTCCTCGAGGTCGAGCAGCCGCTTGGCGCCGTCCTCGGCCCACTCCAGCACCTCGTCGATGGTCTCGCCGTACTTGCGGGTCAGGGCGGTCAGCGCGGCCCGGCGCTCGGACACGTGCGCGAGCCGTGACGGGTCGGTCTCCAGGCTCGAGGCGTACGACGCCACGTCGCCCGCGACGTCGACCAGCAGGTGACCGAGCTCGGCGATGCGGTCGGCGAGCTCCCCCGCGGTCGCGTCGTGCTGACGGACACCGTCGAGGGCCTGGCGGGCAGCGCTCGTGGTGCCCATCGCGTCGGGTGCGCCGTCCTCGCTCGAGAGTGCCTCGCGGGCAGTCTCGGCTGCGGTGCGGAGCGTGTCGGCGAAGCCGAGGCGCGTCTCCTCGGCGGCGAGCTCCAGGTCCTCGCCCGGCCTCGGGTCGACCGCCTCGACCTCGCCGAGCCCGAAACGGAGCTGGTCGGCCTCGCGGGCTCGCTCGTGGGCGGACCCGATCACCTCGGCGAGGGTGCGTTCGGTCGCAGCGAGCTCGGCGTAGCACCCGGCGTAGTCGGCCGCGGTCCTCGCGAGCGCGTCACCGGCGAACCGGTCGAGCGAGGCGCGCTGCGCACCGGACTTCAACAGGCGGTGCTGGTCGGACTGGCCGTGCACGGCGACGAGCGGCTCGGCGATCTCGGCCAGCGTGGTGACGGGTACCGATGCTCCGCCGACCCACGCGCGCGAACGTCCCTGCGCTGCGACGTTGCGGGCCAGCACGACCCGGTCGTCCTCGACGATGCCCCCGGATTCCTCGACGGCCTCCCGGAAGCCGGACAGGTCGCTGGTCGACACCACGCCCTCGACGCGCGCCTGCGCGATCCCGGAGCGGACGGCGCCGGGGTCCGCACGGCCGCCGAGCAGCAGCCCGAGGGCGGTGACGACCATGGTCTTGCCAGCGCCGGTCTCACCGGTGATCACCGTGAGGCCGGGCCCGAGCTCGAGGGTCGAGGAGTCGATGACGCCCAGCGAGCTGATCCGCAGCTCCTCAAGCATCGTGGTCACCGCCGTCGCGGCGGCGACGCTCCGCCGCACCTCGCCAGCCCTCGACCGGCAGCCCGAACTTCGCCACCAGCCGATCGGTGAACGGCGCCTGGTGCAGGCGGACAAGACGGACCGGGCGGGCACCGCGGCGCACCTCGATGCGAGCACCGGGCGGCAGGTCGACGGTCCGTCGGCCGTCGCACCAGAGCACGCCCGAGCCCTCGGTGTTGGCCAGCACCTCGACCGCGAGCACGGACGTGGGCGCCACCACCATGGGTCGGGCGAAGAGCGCGTGCGCGCTCAGCGGCACCATCAGCAGCGCCTCGACCTCGGGCCAGACGACAGGGCCGCCGGCACTGAAGTTGTAGGCGGTCGAACCCGTGGGGGTCGCGCACACCACGCCGTCGCAGCCCCAGCGCGACAGGGGACGGTCGTCGACCTCGACGACGACCTCCAGCATGCGCTCCCGGGCCGCCTTCTCGACGCTGGCCTCGTTGAGGGCGAAGGTGGAGAACAGGGTGTCCTGCCCGACCTTGACCCGCACGTCCAGCGTCAGCCGGTCCTCGGCGGTGTAGTTGCGCTCGACGATCGCGGCGATCGTGGACTCGACGTCCTCCTGCTCGGCCTCGGCGAGGAACCCGACGTGGCCGAGGTTGACGCCGAGCAGTGGCGTGCTGGTCTCGTGGGTCAGCTCGGCGGCCCGCAGGATCGACCCGTCCCCACCGATGACGAGCACCAGCTCGCAGCCCTCCCCGGGCACGTGGTCGGGCAGGGTCGTCTCGACGAGGCCGTCGGCGTCGGCGAGGCCGAGGTCGGCCGCCTCGTCCGCCAGCAGGCGTACGGCGATCCCGTGCTCGGTCAGCTGCTGCACACACGCACGAGCAACGTCACGTACGTCCGCCCGTCCGGTGTGGGCCATCACCAGCACGCGGCGTACGGGGCTCTCGACGGTCACGGGACCACCCTCTCACCCGCCACCCCCAGTGAGGCGGCGCGCTGCACCTCCGCCGTGATGTCGTCGGCGCCGATCGCTGCCGGACCGTGGCGTAGCAGCAGGAAGAACTCGACGTTGCCCGACGGTCCCGGCAGCGGGCTGACCGTCACCGCGACGGCGCCCCAGCCGCGCGCAGCCGCGAGGTCCGCGATAGCGGTGACCGCCTCGGCCCGGAGTCCGAGATCACGTACGACGCCGCCCTTGCCGACGCGCTCCTTGCCCACCTCGAACTGTGGCTTGACCATCAGCGCCAGCTCGCCGTCGCTGCGGGTCACCGACAGCAACGGGTCGAGCACCAGGGCCAGCGAGATGAAGGAGAGGTCCCCGACGACGAGGTCGACCGGGTCGCCGATGAGATCGAGGGTCAGGTCGCGGATGTTGGTGCGGTCGTGCACCTGCACGCGCTCGTCGCTCTGCAACGACCAGGCCAGCTGGCCGTAGCCGACGTCGACCGCGACCACCTCCCGCGCACCGGCCCGCAGCAGCACGTCGGTGAACCCGCCGGTCGAGGCGCCGGCGTCGAGGCACCGCTTGCCGTCCACGCTGACGCCGTGGGCCGCGAAGGCCTCGAGCGCTCCTGCGAGCTTGTGCCCACCGCGCGAGACGTAGTCGACCGACGTCGGGTCCTCGCGCACCACGATGGCCACGTCCGTGGTCACGCCGGTCGCAGGCTTGGTCGCCACAGCGCCGGAGACCCTCACGCGGCCGGCCGCCACCAGCTCGCTGGCGTGCTCGCGCGATCGGGCCAGACCGCGGCGGACGAGCTCCTGGTCGAGGCGAAGTCGTCGTGGGGGCACGGGTGTCAGGAACCCTCGTCGTCGGGCTGCCCCGCGGACGCGGGCTGTGCGTCGAGGGCACGACGCAGCTGCTCGTGCGCCTGCTCGAAGATCCGCACGTGCTCGCGCAGCGGCGAGCCGACCGCTGCGGCGACGTCGGCCAGGACCCGGTCCACGGCGTCGACCCCGGTCGGCTCGTAGCTCGGCGCCTCACGGTGGGCGACGACGTCGACGCGCTCGTCCGCGACGTTCGCGCCCAGTTCGTACGCCGGGGCGCCGCGCTGCTCGTCCATGGGTGCGACCCTACTCGGCGCCGAGGCGTCGGGCCGGTCCGGGAGGCACCGTGTCGGTGACGTCAGCAGGCTCGCCGGCATGGTCCAGGTAGAGCCAGCACGCCGTCGCGGCCACGCGCCACCAGTCGGCGTCGCTCCCTGTGCCGTCGACCTCCAGCCGGCCGTCCACCACGTTCCCGGACCAGCCGCCCAGCTCGGCGCGACTCCCGTCGACCGCGGGCGCGGCATGGGGCTCGAACAGCCCCGCCAGGTCGGGTGATATGTAGGTCGGCCGCAGCTCCGAGCCTGCGGTGGCGAGCTCTTCGAGCCACGTCACACCGGTGAGCACCAGCAGGCTCGGTACGCCGATCGCGTGCGCGCCCTCGATGTCGGTGTCGAGCCGGTCCCCGACCATGATCGGCCGGTCCCCGCCGACACGCAGGACCGTCTCCTCCATCAGCGGCTTCTCTGGCTTGCCTGCCACGGTGGCCTCGACGCCGGCGAAGCCGGTGATCGTCTGCACCAGTACGCCGTGCCCGGGTGCCAGGCCGTAGGCGGTGGGGATGGTCATGTCGGCGTTGCTCGCCACGTAGGGCAGCCCGTCGCGGACCAGGCTCGCCACGCGCATGATGTCGCGCCACCGCACGTCCGGTCCGTAGCCGCTGGCCACCGCGACCGCACCATCCGGATCCTCGACCGGCTCGAGACCCGCCTCGACGAGCGCCGCTCGGAGACCGTCCCCTCCGAGCATGAGGATCCTCGCGCCTTCCCCGTGGGCGTCCGCAAGCACGCGGGCAGCCGCCTGAGCAGACGTCACGACGTCGGCTGGTTCGGCATGGACACCCATCCCGACGAGCTTCTCCGCCACCTGGTCGGGGGTGCGGGCGGCGTTGTTGGTCACGAACGCGACGTGCCGACCGCTGGCGCGGATCCGATCCACCTTCTCCGCGACGCCCTCGATGACATCGGTCCCGACGTAGACCACACCGTCGAGGTCGAACATCACCAGGTCATACGTGTCCACGATCGGAGTCCTGCACTCCTCGAGCATGCTGCACCCCTCTCCGGGCTGTGACGAGCGTCCCCCTACGATGCTCCGATGGAACCCGCCAGCGTCGTGCCGCCGTACGTCGCGACGCCGCTCGAGCTCCTGCCGTTCCGTGCGGTGATGCTGGCCCCCGAGCGGGTCGGGGATCCCGCGTCGGCCAGGGCGCTGGCGCGACCCTACCGCGACGTCGCAGCCCGTCTGGAGCAGTGGATCGCGCAGGGTCGCGCCACGGCCGACAGCGCACCCGCGATCTATCTCCACGAGTACACCGTCGGTGGCCTGACGGTGCGCGGCCTCGTCGGCGCGCTGTCGATGGCGCGTCGAGCGGAGACCTTCGACGAGCGCGCCGTGTGGCCGCACGAGGCCATCCACCCCGAGCAGGCCGGCGAGCTCGCCGACCGGATGCTGCAGATGGACCTGAACCCTGCCCCGATCCTGCTGGTGCACCACGGCCGCTCCGAGCTTCGGGAGATCGTCACGTCTGTCAGTCAGGGCGCACCCGACTGGCGCTACCTCGACCGCACTGGCCAGCGCCAGCGCATCTGGGCGATCCGCGACCCGGAGACCCTCGGAGCGATCGCCGGACTCCTCGCGACGACGCGCTGCCTCCTCGCCGACGGTCACCACCGGTACGCCGCCTACCTGCGCCTGCAGGAGGAGCACCCCGGTACGTCGTGGGACACGGGCCTGGCCATGCTCGTCGACCAGGACGACACTCCCCTGTTCCTCGGGGCCATCCACCGGACCTTCCCGGGCACCACGCTCGACGATCTCCTCGACTCCTCGCGAGCGGCAGGCGCACGCGTGACTCCTCATGGGCGCCACCAGGCACTGCTCGCACTGGACAGCACGCACTTCGTGCTGACCGACGGAGGGACCTGGCACGTGGTGACGCCGCCGGCGCTCCCCCAGCATGCCCCGGTCTCCTGGGTGCACGACGCCGTCCTTCCGCGCCTGCGCCGACCGGACCTCCGCGTGGTGCACCACCACACCGTCGACGAAGCGCTGGCTGCAGCAGGTCAGGCTGCACCGGCAGTCCTCCTGCCCAGCCCCGACTTCGAGCAGGTGCGAGCCCTGGTCGAGTCCGGCGACCTCCTCCCGGAGAAGGCAACGTCGTTCCAGCCCAAGCCCAGCCTGGGAGTGCTCATGCGCCCGGTGACCGGCGGATGATCCGCGCGGCCGACGCCTCGACCTCCACTCGCGAGCGGGTTGCCCCGCCTGCTTGGTAGAAGCGGCACCGCACGGCGCCCTCGACCTCGACGAGGTCACCGACCCGCCAGGTGAGCACGCTGCGGCGCACACGGGCACTCCACGCAGCGCAGGGCACCGAGTCCACGCGTTGACCGGTGACAGCGCCAGCCCTGGGCACCGAGACCCGGAACGTGATCACGGCGTCACCGCTCGGGAGCTCCACGGTCGTGGGCGCGCTGGTGAGTCGACCCACCAGTCGTACGTCGTTGAGGGCGACATCGATGTCGCCCGGGTCCTTCGTCTGTGTCTTGGTCACAGTGCACCTCCTGCGACCACACCATTCTCCTGCCGGCCGACAACGGCTCGGCGATGGCGCCGTCCCTGTGGACAGGAACGCTAGAGGGCTGCCTGTGGACAACACATGGCCCACGACCACTACGCCTCCAGGCGACTTGATGCCTTTGGGAACGCAAAAGTGGGGCCACCCGAAGGTGACCCCACTTTCACAATGTATGTCCGGCGGCGTCCTACTCTCCCACAACCTCTCGGTTGCAGTACCATCGGCGCTGAAAGGCTTAACTTCCGGGTTCGGTATGGGACCGGGTGTTTCCCGTTTCGCTATGGCCGCCGTAACTCTTTCAACCTCATCCACACCCCCGACCAGCTCGGCTGGTTTTGGGTTGGGTGTGTTGGTTGGGAACTGCCTAGTGGACGCGAACAAGCTTCATAGCTGTGTTCGTTACGTGTGCGCGTGTGGGTCGTACAGATCATTGTGTGTGTTCTTGTACGGTGTTGGGACAAGCCCTCGGCCTATTAGTACCGGTCGGCTGGGCATTACTGCTGTACACCTCCGGCCTATCAACCCCATGTTCTGTGGGGGGCCTTACCCACTTAC
>NZ_JADHZD010000016.1 GCF_020102855.1 Nocardioides lacusdianchii | reverse complement strand
CGTGATGGTCCTCGAGGATTCGGTAGAAGGTTGACTCGAAGGATCACGCGGTGGCCGCGCCAACGTCCGACGTACACGCCGGTGACGATCTCGGCGACCGCGCTACACCACTATCGGGGACTCAACTGTGGCGTCGTCGATCGGCACGACGGCGAGCCTACGGACCGACCCGACGATTTGGCTGCGCCAGGCACGCGGGACACCCTCGAAGGGAAGAGCTGTCGAGAGACACGAGTCACGATGAACGAAGGAGACATCGCCATGCCCGCACCACGCGCGCTGGCCGGTGGCGCCCTCGCGCTGCTGATGCCCGCGTCCCTGCTCCTGGCCACCGGCACCGGGTCGGCCGCCGATCCGTCGGTGACCGCACCGACGGCGCTGTCGTCGTCCGAACGCCGGGCCACGCGGTCCCGGGCGAAGATCCAGGTGCTGCCCCAGATCGTGCAGCAGGGGCGCCGTACGGCCAGTCCCGACGCTGCCCGGGTGGCCATCACGGCCACCGTCAAGCCGCGCCGGGCCGGCCGCCCCGTCCGGCTCCAGGTCAAGCGCGGCACCCGGTGGAAGAACGTCGGGAAGGCGCGACTGGACCGCCGCGGCCGTGCGGAGTTCTCCGCCCGCGCCTCCCGCCGTGGCGCTCCGCTGACCTACCGCGTGAAGGCCCAGCGCTTCAAGGGCCTGCGACCCGCCGCGAGCCGCGGGGAGAGCACGGCACGCTGGAGCACGCCCTCCTACACCGAGACCTTCTCGGGCCGCTCGCTCAGCCCCGAGTGGAGCCACCGCGGCCAGACCTACGAGCGGGCCAGCAAGCGCCTGTGCTCCAAGGGCAGTCCGAAGGCGGTCAAGGTGCGGGGCGGCAAGGTGCGCCTCAGCGTGATCAAGGACCGCAGCCGCAAGGACAGGTGCAGGGCGGTCAAGCGGGGCTCCTCCTCCGGCCGCTACGCCTACCGCCTCAACGGTCACATCTCCACGCAGAACCGCGTGTCGTTCAGGTACGGCTTCGCGGCCGCGCGCATCAAGATGCACACGCGGCGCGGCCAGCACAGCAGCTTCTGGATGCAGCCCGAGGTGTCGCGGGCGGGCAGCCCGCGGACGGCGGGCGCCGAGATCGACGTCGTCGAGTACTTCGGCGACAAGCACCGCCGCGGCGGCCTGACGAGCTTCATCCACTGGAAGCGCGACGGCCGGGTCGTCAAGACCGGTTCCTGGATCAAGCAGCCGAGGAGCTTCCTGGCGAACCGGCGCGACGGGTGGTCGAAGAACTACCACGTGTTCTCGGTGGAGTGGACGCCGAAGGCGTACATCTTCCGGATCGACGGCCAGGAGACCTGGCGCACGCGCAAGGGGGTGTCCGGCCAGCCGCAGTACCCGATCCTGAGCCTGCTCTCCTCCGACTACGAGCTGTCCTACATGCGGGACAAGCAGCTGCCGCAGCACATGTCGGTCGACTGGTTGCGGATCTGGCAGGCCTGAGCCGTCCACCACGGACGGGCTCCCGGGCCTTCCGGCCCACCCGGGACGGGTCCTCCGGACCTGTCCCGGGTGCTGCTCCCGGGGCCATCGTGGGTGCATCGCCGAGAGACCCGGAGGTAGCGATGCTCACCCAGCAGTACGTCCAGCACGACTGGCCGCCGTTCCTGTGGGCAGCCGTGCTGCTCACCATGGCCACCCTCGTGGTGGTGGGGATGGGCCTGTTCCTGGTGCTGGCCAACCGGCCCAAGCGCCACCGGCACAGCGGTCCGCAGGCGGGCTGAGACGCAGAAAACGGCCCCGGCGTGGAGCCGGGACCGTTTTCGATCTGCGCGCCTGTAGGGATTCGAACCCCAAACCTTCTGATCCGGAGGGATCCGCTGAGGTGACTGGTGTCGTCCCGGCGCGCCTTCCGACGACACTCGTCGCGTCGAAACTAGCAGGTCAGAGCCATGTAGAGGCAGGTGTCGTCTCCAGGCGCCTACCGTCCCGCACAGTCGCCACGCGCCCAAAAGGTCCTCGACTTGAGCCGTTTCTGGGCCGAGCGCTGGTTCGTGCCTTGGGTGGGGCCAATGGCGGAGCGTCGCAGGTTCCGAAGCGAACGGACCCGCAGATCCGGACGCTCTCGTGGTTAGCGTTCGCACCATGGATGCCCCCAAGCCGCGCGCACTGTCGGCGACGCCTGAAAACTGACCCCCTATCGACGGTCGAAAACTGACCCCCTCCGAGACCCTGACCTCACCAGCGGTGAGGCAGCCCCCGACAGGCTCGCCGCCGTGCGGCAACAGGGTGATTGCCAGGGGTGTCCCGAAGGTGGTCTGGCGGCTATGCGCCGATACCTACGGCGCAACGTCGGAGGGCCTCACCAAGACAACTGTCGTCGGATCGGCGTCGTCGCGTGCGCGCAAGGTCGCAAGAGCGGACTTGTCCACCTGATCTGCATCGAGCATCGAGGTCGCGAGCATTTGCATTCTGGCTTGTTCAAGCGCGGTAACGACCGATTGTGCGGAGGCTAGGGCAGCGTAGAACGACCTCGCGAACACGATGGCGGCGGTGTCGCCGATCGTGTCGGACATGCCGATCACGAGCGGGACTGTTTGCAGGAGGGCGTCAGCGCCCTCGAGGGTCACCACGTCGTACACCACTCTGCTGGACTCAACTTCGGGCCATTCGCTGGACAAATCTGCCCACGTCAGAAGTTCGTCGCGGACCACAAACGACGAACTGGTTCGCGGGGCAGCAGTCCCGAATCAGTCACAACCATCTGACACTTCGAACAACGCCCGGGGGCGCCAGGAACGAAGGGCTGCTCCCAGTATTTGAACCAGCTCGTTGATATCTGCCCACAGGCCGTGAGGAGCGTCCCCATCTCCTTCGCGTGTACAAGCTGACTCGGTGATGCCGGCTTGTCGGGGGGCGTTACGTACTCGAACTGAGTCGTCAGAAACCACCGGATGGGCCTCGTCATATCGGACGACTTGCCACGCGGGAGCAGTAGTGAGCCATCGCAATCCACCGGACGTGCTCGGTCTCGTCGGGAGAATGAGCGAACTCGCATACTCCAAAGAGCGACCGCCCTGCCGGAGGACACGAAGATGCCTCACAGCCTGCCACTTGCAACCTCATGCGATCCACCTGACTGATGCGCGTCGTCGAAGTGCGCTATCTCGGCACATCAACCGTAACTCCCGCACAGCGACGTGAGCGACGTCCAAAAGGGAACGGAGCGACATGTGACCTCACCTATTTCCGGTACTCAAGATCCATCTGGGCACGGCCGACGCCTGAGAGAGTCGCAAATCCCTTGCCGGCCGGGCCGCCAACAACGAAGTCCTGGTGGTGGGACGATTCCATTGGTACTTCACAACTCAGGTCGTTGACCGTGACGAGGGCTGTGCGCCCTCGAAGCCGCTCCGAGGCTGACCTCGGGAGGGATTTGGCACCATCAGTCCGGAGCGCTGTAGAGCGGCAAAGGTTCGACTGGTCACCTCGGTAGGCGGACCCGCACCAAAGACTTCGGTGAGAAGGCCACGGCGAGAGTAGTTCAAGAGCAATGGCTCGGTCTCCTCCGCGTAGACGTCAAGACGGCGACGGATCACTCTCTCGTTGTCGTCCGTGCGTCCCTCGGTGGCACCCCGCCGCAGCAGCCTCTCGACGATTTCGTCACCATCAACGATCAACAAGATGACCGCGTCCAGAGCAATTCCTCTTGCGGTCATCAGAACGTCGAGTTCCTCAACCTGTGCCAATGTGCGCGGATAGCCATCGAGTAGGAATCCGCCGCGAGCGTCACCCTCGTCAAGCCGATCTCGAACCATCGCGTTGGTGACGGAGTCAGGGACGTACTCGCCGAGGCTCATGAAACGCTCCGCCTCGATGCCGAGGGGTGTCTGCTTCGCCACATGGGCTCGGAAGAGATCCCCGGTGGAAATGGCGGGGATTCCCAGTTCGGCGGCGATGACCCTCGCCTGCGTCCCCTTGCCCGCTCCTGGGGGGCCCATCAAGATCAATCTCATTGCGGCGGGCTGCTCCTTCTTGGTCCGGCCAGAGTTCATCCGTCGTCCTTGGGACTGCCGGACGTGAGCTTGTCGGTGATCAGCGTCATGACAGTGGAGTCGGCGAGCGTGGTCACGTCGCCGACCTCACGGTGCTCGGCGACGTCCTTGAGCAGGCGGCGCATGATCTTGCCCGAGCGGGTCTTCGGCAGCTCGGGCACGACCATGATCTGGCGCGGCTTCGCGATCGCGCCGATCTCCTTGGCGACGTGCTTGCGCAGCTCCTCGACGATGTCCGCCCCCCCGTCGCCGGCCGTGTCGCGCAGGATCACGAAGGCGCACACGGCCTGGCCAGTCATGTCGTCGGCTGCCCCGACCACGGCCGCCTCGGCGACCTTGGGGTGCGAGACCAGCGCCGACTCGATCTCGGTCGTGGAGAGCCGGTGGCCCGACACGTTCATGACGTCGTCGACGCGGCCCAGCAGCCAGATGTCGCCGTCGTCGTCGAGCTTGGCGCCGTCGCCGGCGAAGTAGAGGCCCTCCCAGCGCGACCAGTAGGTGTCCTTGAACCGCTGGTCGTCGCCCCACAGAGTGCGCAGCATCGCCGGCCAGGGCTCGCGGATCACGAGGTAGCCGCCGTTGCCGTTGCCGACCGACTGGGCCTCGTCGTTGACCACGTCGATCGAGATGCCGGGCAGCGCCTTCATCGCCGAGCCGGGCTTGCCGGCGGTCACGCCGGGCAGCGGGCTGATCATCATCTGGCCGGTCTCGGTCTGCCACCAGGTGTCGACGATCGGCGCCTGAACGGCACCGATGTGCTTGCGGTACCAGATGTAGGCCTCGGGGTTGATCGACTCACCCACCGAGCCGAGCAGGCGGATCGAGGACAGGTCGTGCTCGGCGGGGATGTCGTCGCCCCACTTCATGAACGTCCGGATCGCGGTCGGCGCGGTGTAGAAGATCGTGACGCCGTACTTCGCGATGATCTCCCACCAGCGGCCCTTGTGCGGGGCGTCGGGGGTGCCCTCGTACATCACCTGCGTCGCGCCGTTGGCGAGCGGGCCGTAGACCATGTAGCTGTGCCCGGTCACCCAGCCGACGTCGGCGGTGCACCAGTAGACGTCGTCGTCCTTGAGGTCGAAGACCGCCCAGTGTGTGTAGGACGTGCCGGTGAGGTAGCCGCCGGTCGTGTGCAGGATGCCCTTCGGTGTGCCGGTGGTGCCGGAGGTGTACATGACGTAGAGCGGGTGCTCGGAGTCGTGCATCTCCGCGTCGTGCTCGGGCGAGGCGGCGTCGACGACGTCGTGCCACCAGACGTCGCGCGAGTCGTCCCACTCGACGTCTTGGCCGGTGCGGCGTACGACGACGACGTGCTCGACGAGGCTCTCCCCGCCCTTGGCGGCGACCTTGGCCACGGCCTCGTCGACCGCGGGCTTCAGGGCACTGGGCGCACCGCGGCGGTAGCCACCGTCGGCGGTGAGGATCACCTTCGCCCCGCAGTCGGTGACGCGCGAGGCGAGGGCGTCGGCGGAGAAGCCGCCGAAGACCACGGTGTGCGGGGCGCCGAGGCGCGCACACGCCAGCATCGCGACGACGACCTCGGGGATCATCGGCATGTAGATCGCGACCCGGTCGCCCTTCTGCACGCCGAGGTCGGTCAGCGCGTTGGCCGCGCGCGAGACCTGGTCGAGGAGATCGGCGTAGGTGATGTCGCGGGTGTCGTCCTCGGGCTCGCCGACCCAGTGGATCGCGACCTTGTCGCCGTTGCCGGCATCGACGTGCCGGTCGACGCAGTTGACGGCGGCGTTGATGGTGCCGCCGACGAACCACTTCGCGAACGGCGGGTTGGACCAGTCGAGGACATGGTCCCAGCGCTGGCCCCAGTCGAGGCGCTCGGCGGCCTCGGCCCAGAACGCCTCACGGTCGGAATCGGCGCGGGCGTAGGCCTCCTCCTTGACGTTGGCGTTGGCTGCGAGGTCGGCGGGCGGCTCGAAGCGACGCTCCTCACGGGACGGATTCGACAGAAGTCTTGAACGAGTTGGGTCGGGCTTCCCTGGGCAATTCATATCGTCTCCTTATCGGGTAGTTGAAAGTGGAGTGCAAGTTCAGCGCTAGTCGGGCCGCGTTGACGCCCGCCGGCAAGCAGCCGTGTCTTGAGTGGCGAAATTGCCTCTCTACTAGGTGCATCACCGCGCTCCCGCCATGACGATCGCGGGGTTGTCGTCCAACTTGCTGGCAGCAGCGCGTGCCGGCGTGGCCTACATGTCAGCCGTTGACCGTGGCGGACTCCTCGTCCGTAAATAGACGTGATCGGATCAGGAACCGCACGCCCTCGGGTGCCTCGAGGGAGAAGCCGGCGCCGCGGCCCTTGACGACATCGATGGTGAGGTGGGTGTGCTGCCAGTACTCGAACTGGGTCTTCGACATCCAGACGGGCACGTCGCGGTCGAGCCCGACAGCAAGTTCGCCGAGCAGGATGTCGGAGTCGCCGGTGCGGAACTCGCCGTCGGGGTAGCACATCGGCGACGACCCGTCGCAGCAGCCGCCGGACTGGTGGAACATCACCGGGCCGTGCGCCTCGGTGAGGCGGCGGATCATCTCCGCCGCCTCACCTGTCACCGCTACTCGTTCGAGCATTTAGAAGAAGCCCAGCTTGTCGGGGCTGTAGGAGACCAGGAGGTTCTTGGTCTGCTGGTAGTGATCGAGCATCATCTTGTGGTTCTCGCGGCCGATGCCGGACTGCTTGTAGCCGCCGAACGCCGCGTGCGCGGGGTAGGCGTGGTAGCAGTTGGTCCAGACCCGGCCGGCCTGGATCGCCTTGCCGGCGCGGAAGGCACGGGAGCCGTCGCGGGTCCACAGACCGGCACCGAGGCCGAACATTGTGTCGTTGGCGATCTTGAGGGCGTCGGCCTCGTCGTCGAAGCTGGTGAGCGAGACGACCGGACCGAAGATCTCCTCCTGGAAGATCCGCATCGAGTTGTCGCCCTCGAAGACGGTGGGCTGCACGTAGTAGCCCTCGGCGAGGTCGCCCTCGAGGACGTTGCGCTCACCACCGGTGAGCACCTTGGCGCCCTCCTGCTTGCCGATGTCGAGGTAGGACAGGATCTTCTCGAGCTGGTCGTTGGAGGCCTGCGCGCCCATCATCGTGGTGACGTCGAGCGGGTTGCCCTGGGTGATGGCCTCGACCCGGGCGATCGCGTCGGGCACGAAGTCGGAGTACATCGACCGCTGAACGAGCGCGCGCGACGGACACGTGCAGACCTCGCCCTGGTTGAGCGCGAACATCGTGAAGCCCTCGAGCGCCTTGTCGTAGAAGGCGTCCTTCTCGGCCGCGACGTCGTCGAAGAAGATGTTCGGGCTCTTGCCGCCGAGCTCGAGCGTGACCGGGATGATGTTCTCCGAGGCGTACTGCATGATCAGCCGCCCGGTCGTGGTCTCGCCGGTGAACGCGATCTTGCGGATGCGACTGCTGCTCGCCAGCGGCTTGCCGGCCTCGACACCGAAGCCGTTGACGACATTGAGCACGCCAGCCGGCAGCAGGTCGCCGATCAGCTCCATCAGCTTGAGGATCGACCACGGCGTCTGCTCAGCCGGCTTGAGCACGACCGCGTTGCCGGCCGCGAGGGCGGGCGCGAGCTTCCAGACCGCCATCAGGATCGGGAAGTTCCACGGAATGATCTGGCCGACGACGCCCAGAGGCTCGTGGAAGTGATAGGCGATCGTGTTCTCGTCGATCTCGGAGATGCCGCCCTCCTGGGCGCGCAGGGCGCCGGCGAAGTAGCGGAAGTGGTCGATGGCCAGCGGCATGTCCGCGTTGATGGTCTCGCGCACCGCCTTGCCGTTGTCCCACGTCTCGATGACGGCGAGGGACTCGAGGTTCGCCTCCATCCGGTCGGCGATCTTGAGCAGGACGTTGGAACGCTCGGTGGTCGATGAACGTCCCCAGCCGTCGGCGGCGTTCCAGGCAGCGTCGATGGCGGCCTCGATGTCCTCGGCGGTCCCGCGCGCCACCTCGGTGAAGGGCTTGCCGTTGACCGGGGAGATGTTCTCGAAGTAGCCGCCCTTGATCGGGTCGACCCACTCGCCGCCGATGTAGTGGCCGTAGCGGCTCTTGACCTCGATGTCCGAACCGTCGGTTCCGGGCTGGGCGTAGACAGTCATGTGATGCTCCAAAGAGTGAGGGGGTGTGTGACGACCGTCACGCTAGGAGCGGGCACGTTGCATGAACGTTGCGAACCCCCGGGCCGGCCCTCAGGCCAGGTCGCGGTCGAGGCGCGCGAGCTGCCCGTCGACCAGCGAACGCATCGGCGACACCGCGCCGAGGGCATCGCGCTGCGCCACCCACATGTCGTAGTCGTCCGCGCCCCACCGAGAGCGCGTCCACGTCGACATCAGGTCGGGTTCCTTGCTCGCCAGCACCGTGGCACGCAGCGAGTGGTGCAGCTGGTCGCGAAGCCGGACCACGCCGGGCGCGGTCGACCGGGGAAGGATCGGGCCGCGATAGTCGCGCAGCGCTCGGCGTACGTCGCCCGCCGCCAGCTGCGCCTCGAGCGCCAGCCAGTCGCCGGCGACCCGGGCCCCGAGACGGTAGGGGCGGGAGGCGAGGAGGTCGTCGCCGAGGAGGTTGCGCAACCGGTTGAGCTCGGCGCGCAGGGTGGAGGACGCGCCGTCGTCCTCGTAGACCAGGACCGCGAGCTCGTCGCCGGAGAGCCCGTGCGGGGCCGAGGCGAGGAGGAGCAGGATCTCGCTATGGCGCGGGGAGAGCCGCAGCGAGTGGCGCGCGTCGATCGTGAGCAGCGCCTCGTGGCGTCCGAGCAGCTCGACCACGACCTGCGGACCGGCCTTGGACTCGACCGGCTGCGCGGCGCGCGTGAGCAGTTCACGCGCGAGCTCGGCCTCGGCCATCCGGGCCGCCGCCCGCACCATCGCCATCGTCTGCGGCACCGCGATGTCGTCGTTGCCGGTGATGTCGAGGACCCCGAGCAGGGTGCTGGACGTCGGATCGTGGATCGGCGATGCCGCACAGCTCCACTGCTGGACCGAGTGCCGGAAGTGCTCCGACCGCCGCACCTGGACAGGCTGGCCGAGGCGCAGGGCGAGACCCGGAGCGTTGGTGCCGGCCAGGCGCTCGTCCCAGTTCGAGCCCTCGACGAAGCCGATCTTCTCGGCCTGCCGCAGCGTCGACGGAGAGCCGCACACCCACAGGAGCTGGCCGGCCGCGTCGCTGACCGCCATGACCGCACCGCAGTCCCGCGCGGCCTGGCCGAGCACGTCGTCGAGCAGCGGGAAGACCTGGGCGAGCGGATGAGCCGCCCGGTGGTCACGCAGGTCGGACTCGGCCAGCGTGATCGGCGCCTCGACGCTCTCCACGTCCACGCCCGCCGCCGCCGACAGGTGCCAGGAATCTGCCACCTCTGCGCGCATGCCGTCGCGACCCATGGGTTCATTATTCACGCTCACCCCTCCGGAGCCCGCCCGGTTCCCCACCATCGCGCGCCGGAGGTTCGACGAGGTTGCACCGTGATTCATCGGCGACGAGAGAGGCGTACGTCGGGGCGCAACGCGTCGAAGGAACGCGCCCGGGCGGCGCCGAGCCAGACGCCGCTCCCGTAGGCCAGGTCGTCGAGCCGTCGCGCCAGCACGTAGCGGACGGGATCCAGGTCGGCCCCGACCCGTCGCCGGTCGACCAGTCCGTCGACCACCGCGGCCACGGCCAGTGCGCGCCGGGCGCGGCGTGACTGGGTGGCGGCCAGGGCCGCGAGCGGCCAGTAGTGGCGGGTCAACGCGGCGCCCGTCTGCCACAGCACGGTGACGCTGCCCTCCAGCGTCAGGATCGCCGCCGCGCGAACGGGACGCTCACTGCGGCCCAGCTGACGGGAGGTGCCGGCCGTCGCGACGGCAGCCGAGGCTAGCGCGACCGGGACGGACCAGCGGCGCTGGGCGAGGAGGGCGGCCGCGAACACGGCCGACCAGGGCGAGATGACGAGGGGCGCGACCGCCGAGCCGTGGCGCTGCGCCAGCGGTGCCGCCGACGTGCCGTAGAAGGCCTTGCGTCCGAGCCACTCCCCCAGCCGGGCGCGGTGCCGATGGCGGACGGTGGCCGCCGGCTCGTAGCGCACACCCGCGCCTGCGGCGAGCAGCCGCCAGACCAGGTCGACGTCCTCACCGCAGCGCAGCGCCTCGTCGAAGGGGCCGGACCCGAGCCGGGCGAGTACGGCGACGCGCGCGATCAGGCAGGCGCTCGGGAGGTAGGCAACGACGCCCTGCTGACGCACCGCTGCCGGCTCGGGGCCGAGGTCGAGGGAGGACCGCGCCTGTTCGTAGCGCTCCACCCAGCTGTCACCGGGGCGACGCTCGGGACCCAGCACCCGCGGCGCGACCATCGCCAGCGCTGGGTCGTCGAGATGCCGACGCAGCGTCGCCAGCCAGCCGGGGTCGGGGACGATGTCGGAGTCGCAGAAGGCGACGAAGGGCGTGGTCACGTGTCGCAGGCCGGAGTTGCGGGCGGCCGCCGGGCCGCGATTGACGTCGTGGACGACCAGCAAGGCGCCGTACGCACGAGCGACACGGGCGACGAGATCGGGATCGCGCGATCCGTCGTCGACCACCACGACCGGCACCGATGAGGGCAGCGCCTCGAGTAACGAGGTCAGGTCCGGCGCCCGGTCGCGCACCGGCACCACGACGGTCACGTCGAGGACGTCGCTGTCGGGCCCGGCCGGGTCCGGCCACCACGGCTCCGCGAAACCCCTGTCGAGGAGCGACCTGGCCAGCGTGGCGGCGTCGCTGGTGTGCGCACGCAGGACCCGGCCGCCGTCGAGCAGCTCGGCGGCGACGTCGCTGAGATAGAGCACCGAGCCGCGGCTGCCGCCCACCAGTGACCGGCCACCGTCACAGACCTTGGTCCGGGACGACAGACGGACCCCGAAGCCGTCCGGCAGGGTCACGATCTGACGCTGCTGCGCTCGGGACGCCGGAGTCGGCCGTCGTTGCCGACGTCCAGAACGGTCAGCTCACGATGCAGCCGGTTCACCAGCACGTCGAAGAGTCGCCGGCCCTCGTCCGGGGAGCTGCCGGTCGGGTCACCGAGGACGCCGTTGGGCGACACGGTGCGGACGCCGACGCTGCGCAGCCGCGGCATCAACTGGTCGATGGGCTCGGTGGCCCCGGCCTCGGCGAGGTCCATGCGCACGGTCCACGGCGCCAGGTTGCGCAGCATTGAGGTCTCCGTGCGGCCGGCGTGCGCGTCGCCGCCCAGCACCCCGAACCCTGTCCAGGCGGCGGGGCGGCCCTCGTCGCGCAGGGTGGTCACGGCGCTCACCACCGTGGGCACATTGCCGCCGTGACCGTTGACGAACACCAACCCCTTGGCCCACCGGCAGGCCGATCGGCCGAGCTCGACCAGCAGCAGATGGAGCGCCTCGTGGCCGATCGAGATGGTCCCCGGGAAGTCCTCGTGCTCGCCGCTGGCGCCATACGCAAGAGCGGGCGCCACCAGCACGCGCACACCAGCAGCATCCAGTCGTACGGCGACCTCCCGGGTCGCTGCACACGCCAGCATCGAGTCCGTCGCCAGCGGGAGGTGCGGGCCGTGCTGCTCGAGCGATCCGATGGGTACGAGCACCAGCGGCGGGTCGCCCTCGATCGTTGGCCAGCGCGCCCCGCCGAGGCCGAGGCGTCGACTGGGCTCGCCGGCCGAGCTCGCACCCATCTCAGACCATCCCTGCGACCGGACTCTCGTCGCACGCGCTCGTCGGTCGCGTCCGGGTCGCCCCGAGCGTGAGTCCGACGGGTGCGTTGCGCACCGTGCCTGTGTGGGAGTGGTCCTGACTGGAGCCCGGGAGCGCGCCGCGGTCCAGGCTCGCCAACGCCTCCTCGGCGTTGCCCTTGACGCACTCCGGGTCCGGACCGTCCAACGGCAGCCCGGTGAAGAACTTGGCCGCCATGCAGCCACCGCGGCAGTTGTCGTAGGCCGAGCACTTCGCGCAGGCACCGCCGGTCTGCGGGCTGCGCAGCTCCTCGAACAACGGCGCGTGCTTCCAGACGTGGTCGAAGCCGAGGTCACGGATGTTGCCGGCCTTGAACCTGTCGTGGATCGCGAACGGGCACGCATAGACGTCCCCGACCGGGTCCACCAGGCAGACCACGCGGCCGGCGCCACACAGGTTGAGGCCGGGCAACGGATCGCCGTACGCCGCAAGGTGGAAGAACGAGTCACCGGTGAGCACCTTCTCGCCGTTGGCGACGAGCCAGTCGTAGAGCTGGCGCTGCTGGTGCGGCAGCGGGTGCAGCTCGTCCCACACGTCGGCACCGCGACCCGACGGTCGCAGCCGCGTCAGCCGCAGTTGGGCGCCGAAGCTGTCCGCGATCGCCTTGAACTCGTCGAGCTGGTCGATGTTGTGACGCGTGCACACCACCGAGATCTTGAAGTCCTGCATGCCGGCTGCCTGGAGATTGGCGAGCGCCTTCATGGCGGCGTCGTAGGTGCCCTGGCCGCGGACCGCGTCATTGACCTCGGCGGTCGCGCCGTCGAGCGAGATCTGTACGTCGATGTAGTCCGTGGCCGCGAGCTTCTCGGCCCGCTCCTTGGTGATCCGGAAGCCGTTGGTCGAGAATTTCACCCCGACGTGGTGCTCGACCGCGTAGTCGAGGAGCTCCCAGAAGTCGGGACGCACCGTGGGCTCTCCGCCGCCGATGTTGACGTAGAAGATCTGCATCCGCTCGAACTCGCGGATGAGGGCCTTGGCCTCCTCCGTGTCCAGCTCGTCGGGGTCGCGGCGACCCGAGGACGACAGGCAGTGCAGGCACGCAAGGTTGCAGGCGTAGGTGAGCTCCCAGGTGAGGCAGATCGGGGCGTCGAGGCCGAGCTCGAACTGGTCGATGAGGCGACCGACGGCGGGCGGCGGGGTCTCGGTCAATGTCGCGGTCATGGTGCGCTCCTGATCAGTACGCCGTTGGCGGCGAGCCCGTCGAGGGCCTTGAGGTAGCCGGCGCGCTCCCCCTCGCCCACTCCCGCAGACTCCAGCGCGTGACCGACGTCTGTCGTCCCGTCGAGGCGGCGGACGACGTCGAGCAGGCGCAGGGTCTTGAGGAAGCTGAGGCGTCGGGTCGAGAAGTCGTAGACCAACGCCCCGAAGGGCTCCGGTCGCAACTCCACCGACGGACTCAGCTGCCAGGCTTCGCCGTCGATCATCAGTAGACGCCGCACATGCCGTCGATGGAGACCTCCTCGACCAGCTCGTCCTCGGCGAGGGCGGCGGTCTTGGTCTCGGGAGTGGGGTCCTGGTTCGGGTCGGTCATGGCGATACCTCCGGGTCGAGATGGCTGGTGGGTCGCTTTCCACGCTAGGAAGCACGCCGTGGCGGCGCACCCCTCACTCAGCGGGCCGGACCTGCCCTGATGGTCAGGTCGACTCCTGACCCACCGACCCGTATGCGGATCCTCGTCTGGCCGCGGCCCCGTGGCGGACCTAGCGTCCGGAGCAGTCAGATATCTGTCTCCAGGAGGTCATCCATGCAGGTCGACGAACTGCTCAAACCGTTCCCCATCAAGGAGTTCCACCCGTTTCCTCGGGCCCTGATGGGACCCGGCGCGCACGAGATGATCGGGCCGGAGGCACTCAAGCTCGGCTTCCGCAAGACGCTCGTCATGACGTCGGGCCTGCGCGGCACCGACATCGTGCACAAGATCGTGGAGTCGATGAAGTACCACGGCCTGGAGGTCGTGGTCTACGACAAGGTCGAGTCCAACCCTAAAGACTACAACGTCATGGACTCCGTGGCGATGTATCAGGAGAACGAGTGCGACTCGTTCGTCTCCATCGGCGGCGGCTCCTCGCACGATGCCTGCAAGGGCGCTCGTGTCTCGGTGGCCCATGACGGTCGCAACGTCAACGAGTTCGAGGGCTTCAACATGTCCGAGAACCCGAAGAACCCGCCGCACATCGCGGTCTCCACCACGGCCGGCACCGGCTCGGAGACCTCGTGGGCCTACGTCATCACCGACACCACGACCGACCCGGACAACCCGCACAAGTACGTCGCCTTCGACGACGCGTCAGTCACCTCCCTGGCGATCGACGACCCGGTGCTCTACTTCGACTGCCCGGTCGACTACACCGCCCAGTGCGGCTTCGACGTGCTCGCGCACGCCAGCGAGCCGTACGTCTCCCGCATCAACTTCCAGCCGTCGCTCGGCAACGCACTGCACGCCATCAAACTGACGTCGGAGCACCTCCGGGCAGCGGTGTGGAACGGCCAGGACCTCGCCGGACGCGAGGGCATGATGTACGCGCAGTACATCGCCGCCCAGGCGTTCAACTCCGGTGGTCTCGGCATCATCCACTCGACGTCGCACGCGATCAGCGCGTTCTACGACACGCACCACGGCCTGAACAACGCCATCGCGCTGCCGCGTGTGTGGGCGTTCAACATGTCGGCGGCGTACGGCCGCTTCGCCGACATCGCCGAGGCGATGGGCGTCGACACTCGCGGCATGACCAAGCCGCAGGCAGCCGATGCGGCGCTCGCCGCCTCGATCCGGCTGCTGCGCGACGTGGGCATCCCGGAGAAGTTCACCGACATCACCGCCGACAGCTACTCGAAGAACCGGCTGGGCCAGGGCCCGACGAAGTTCTACGAGAACGCCAAGGTGATCACCGGTGACAAGGAGGACGTGGACCGCATCACCAACCACGTCCTCGGCGACGCCTGCACCCCGGGCAACGCCAAGGAGTGCACCTTCGAGACGGTTCGCCCCGTCGTCGAGCACTGCATGAACGGTGACCTGGACGACCTCCTTTCCTGAGGCCGGGTTCGCCCCTGTACGCCGGACCGGGCAGCGATCGCCGTGCTGCCCGGTCCGGACCCCATCCCCACCACGTTCGAAGGAGCGCCAAGTGAACACGGATCCGCGCAATGCTGCCGGCGAAGGCGAGTTCGACGACGTCGCCCATGCCCTCGAGCGCTTCCGCGAAGCCGGCTACCTCGCCGACGACCGTCTCGCCACGACGGTGTTCCTCCAGACCCGCCTGGGCAAGCCGGTCCTCCTCGAGGGCCCGGCCGGCGTGGGCAAGACCCAGTTCGCGACCAGCCTCGCCGCCGTCACCGGCCGGCGGCTGATCCGGCTGCAGTGCTACGAGGGCCAGGACGAGACCAAGGCCCTCTACGAGTGGGACTACGGCAAGCAGATGCTCTACACCCAGATCCTGCGCGAGAAGATCGGCCAGGTCGTCGAGGACGCCGCCGACCTCAACGAGGCGGTCGAGCGGATCGCCAAGCAGGACAGCGTCTTCTTCTCGGAGCGCTTCCTCGCTCCCCGACCGTTGCTGGAAGCGATCGACTCCGACGAACCCGTCGTGCTGCTGATCGACGAGGTCGACCGCGCCGACGAGGCCCTCGAGGCCGTGCTGCTCGAACTGTTGTCGGAGTTCCAGATCTCCATCCCCGAGGTCGGCACGGTGAAGGCCGAGCAACTGCCGTACGTCGTGCTCACCTCCAACAACACCCGCGACCTGTCCGCCGCACTCAAGCGCCGCTGCCTCCACCTCTTCCTCGACTACCCCGAGGCGCAGCGCGAGCTGGAGATCATCAACTCCAAGGACACCGGGCTCAGTGAGGCGCTGGCCGTCCGCCTCATCGAGATCGTCCGAGGTCTGCGCGCGCTCGAGCTCCGCAAGGCACCGAGCATCTCCGAGACCATCGACTGGGCCCGCACGCTGGCCGTGCTCGGGGTCAGCGAGCTGAGTGCCGACGTGCTGTCACAGACCCTCAACGTGGTGGTGAAGTACGAACGTGACCTGAAGAAGGCGCTGGCCGCGATCCCCACCTTGGTCGACCCGAATGCGAAGGTGCCGTCCAAGAACGACCACGGACACGGACACGGCCACGGACACGGCCACGGACACGGCCACGGCGCGGACGGCGACCACAGTCACGACGACGGTGACGCCGAGGTGGACGGCAAGGAGGTCCGCGCCGCCAAGGACAGGCCCGGACGCCACGGTGACAACTACGGCGGTCCCGGGAAGTCCGACGAGGCACCCGCGGTCAAGACGGTCACGGCCAGCCAGGGCGAGCGCTCGTTCGCTGCGCGCTCTGCCCGCAAGCGTCCGGTCTGATCCGATGGAGGGGGCAGTCCATCGCTTCATCAGGTTCCTCCGCCTCAACGGGGTGCGGGTGAGCACGGCGGAGGCGATCGACGCGATGCACGCCGTCGCTCAGGCCGGCGTGCTCGGTGAGCGCGAGGTGCTTCGATCGGCGCTCATGGTCAGTCTGATCAAGGACCGTCGCGACCTGGACACCTTCGATCGCGTCTTCGACCTGTTCTTCGGGCTGCAAGCGGTCTTCGAGGACGAGGTCGGCCACGGCCACAGCCACGACGACCTGACCGATGACGGCGAGCTCGAGCAGTTCACGCTCTCCGACGAGCCCGGCGACATCCCCGAGGACGGTCACTCGCACGGCAAGCCGGACGACATCAAGGAGTTCTTCAAGCCGGAGGACATGGCGCAGCAGTACAACCTCCACCAGGAGGCGAACAAGATCGACATCGCTGCCCTAACCGACGAGATCGTGCTCTCCAACGACACCGAGGGCAGTGCCGGCGAGGCCGCGCGCGTGCAGATCTCCACGCACCGGATGCACAACCCGGGCTCCCCCGGCGACCTCATCCGCAGCCCTGGCATGGAGCTCGACGTCGAGCTCACCGTGGCCCAGGAGATGGCACTGCTCAGCTGGCTCGAGGACGCCCTGCCCGATGTCGACGAGGACCGCGGTGCGACGCTCGAAGCCCTGCGCGCGGCACTCGCACCCTTCCTCGCCGGGTTGCCCGAGCGCTTGAAGCAGCACCTCGAGAAGCTGATGGCGGTCGAGCACGAGATCGAGAAGCGCGAGATCCGGGCAGCCCAGACCGAGCGGATCCACGAGCACGAGCGGGCCGAGCTGGAAGAGGCCCTGCGCCGCTTGCTGAGGTCGCTGCGTGGCGCGCCGCGTCCGCGTCGCAAGGCCGCCGCGCGTGGCGTCGTCGACGGCGCCCGCACCATGCGCGCCAACATGAAGTACGACGGCGTCCCGTTCCGACCGGTCACCGTCAGCAAGGTCGAGGACCGGCCCAAGCTGCTGGTGCTCTGCGACGTCTCGCTCTCGGTGCGCTCGGCGGCGCGCTTCACCCTGCAGCTCGTGCACAGCCTGCAGTCGCTGGCCTCGTCGGTGCGCACCTTCGCGTTCGTCAAGGACCTCGTGGAGATCACCGACCTGTTCGCCGAGCACCACCCCGAGGAGGCGCTCTCGCTCGTGATGTCCGGACTGCCGGCCGGTGGTGTGCTCGACGTCGATGCCGACTCCGACTACGGATCCGCGTTCGAGGACTTCCTGGAGCAGTTCGGCTCCGCCGTCACCCGCCGTACGACCGTGATCGTCCTCGGCGACGGCCGGGGCAACGGCAACGACCCGCGACTGTCGGTCTTCGAGGAGATCACGCGGCGGGCCCGCGAGACCGTCTGGCTCACCCCGGAACCGCGCTATTCGTGGGGACTGGGTCGCTGCGATCTCCCCGCCTATGCGGAGTACTGCAGCCGCGTCCAGGTGGTGCGCAACCTGACCGGTCTCGACCGGGTCACCATGTCGATGTCCGAGGTCGGCTGATGACCGAGGCCGCGACCTCGGCCCCCATCGACCCGCTCCAGGCCTGCCTCGACGGGGCCTATGTCGACGAGGTCGTGGAGGTGCGTGCGCAGGGTCCGGTGCCGCCACGACGCGCGCTGCACACGATCCGCACCGAGCACTTCGACGTGCACAACGACCGAGACCTGCTCCACGTCGGCCACCGGGTGCCGCCCGAGCTGGTCGACGACGACCTCGCCGGGCTGCTCGCCGATGAGCTCTTCGGTCCGGGCTGGCTGCGTGGGCCCGAGGTCTTCGAGCGGATCTTCACCGGCATCGTGCGCACGTCGCGGTCCGGGGCACTGGACAGCTGGGAGCTCTTCTACCGCAACTCGATGGCGCGCATCGAGCAGCGCATCGACGACCACACCGGGGTGGCGCAGGGCTCAGATCGGCACGGCACCATCGCCAACTACGCACCCGTCTACGCCCGGGCGGAGCAGCTGCTCGCTCCCGGCAGCGTGCTCGAGCTGGGCTGCTGCTTCGGCTTTCTCTCGCTCCGCATCGCGGCCAGCGGTCGGCGCACGACAGCCAGCGACCTCTCCCCCGGCACCAGCCGGCTGCTCGCCGGGGTGGCGCCGCGCCTCGGCATCTCCTTGACCACGGTCGCGGCCGATGCCGGGCACTTCCCCGGTCCTGACGCGAGTGCCGACACGGTGCTGGCCATCCACCTCCTCGAGCACCTCGACGCCGGGCACGGCGACCGAGTGGTCGCCGAGGCGGTGCGCCTGGCGGCGCGGCGGGTCGTCATCGCCGTACCCCTCGAGGACGAGGCGGACGAGACGTGGGGCCACGTCCGCACGATCAGCCTCGACGACCTGACAGCGTGGGGCCGCGCGACCGGGCTACCGTTCGAGGTGAACGAGCATCACGGCGGCTGGCTGGTGATCGACAAGCGTTAGATCAGGCCGAGCTTGGTCGCTTCGTAGACGGCCTCGGCGCGCCGGGAGACGCCCAGCTTGCGCAGGATGTTGCCGACGTGGAACTTCGCGGTCGTCTCGGAGATGTACAGCTTGACGCCGATGTCGCGGTTGGAGAGCCCGCGCGCCAGCAGCCGCAGCACCTCGCGCTCGCGGGCGGTGAGCTGCTGGGACTCCTCGGGGTCCGGGGTGTTGAGCCCGCGCACCATCGCGGCCGCCGACCGCGCGTCGAAGGCACTCTCACCACGGCTGATGTCGCGGATCGCCCGGACCAGCCCGGAGGTGTCGACGTCCTTGAGGACGTAGCCGCGCGCGCCAGCGCGGATGGCCTTGAGCACCAGCTGCTCGTCGAGGAAGGTGGTCAGCACCAGCACCCCGATGTCGGGGTGGCGGCTCGTGAGCTCGGCGCACAGCTCGAGCCCCTCGGTGTCGGACGCGGTCGACAACTTGAGGTCGAGCAGCACGATGTGCGGCGCGGAGCGGCCGATCACGGTGAGCGCCTCGTCGGGGGTGGATGCCTCGGCGACCACGATCAGGTCGCGCTCCCGCTCGAGGATCGAGCGCAGGCCCTGGCGAACGATGGCGTGGTCGTCGACGAGCATGATCCGCACCGTTTCCACGTCATGGCCGTGCTGGGGTGGTGTCAGCGTCGTCACGAGCTGTCCTTTGTTCGGTGGGCCTTCAGTGCGGCGGGTTGCCGCTTCCCGGTCGCGACCAGCTGGTCGATGATGCCCGGCCGGTCGGGCGGTGTGAGCGGGAGCGGGATGCGCATCTCGACGCGGACTCCGCCGATGCGAGCACGACGGAAGGCGACGCTGCCGCCCAGCTCGACCAGCCGGCTCTCGATGTTGGCGAGGCCGCGGTGCGACCCGTCGCCGGAGCGACCGCGCTCCAGGCGCAGCAGCCGGCTCAGCTCCTTGGGGTCGCCCTGCCCGTCGTCCGCGACCGACACCAGCACCTGGTCTGGCCGGTAGCGCAGCCGCACCACGGCCCGCTCCGCCTTCGCGTGTACGGCGACGTTGAACATCGCCTCGCCGACAGCCCTGGCCACCTCGTGCCCGGCCTCGGCCGGCAGCAGCACGGCCTCGCCCTCGACCCGGACCTGGACCACGAGCTGGGGCCGGTGGTGGGCGGCCACCTCGCGCAGCAGCTCGGGCAGCTCGACCACGGTGTCGCTCGGGGTGCGGTGCAGGGCATAGATCGCACGCCGCAGCTGGTCGACCGCCTGCTGGGAGAGTTCCTTGGCCGTCCCGAGTCGATGGGAGATGCCGGCCCCGGGTTCACCCAGGGACTCCGCCTCGCCGCGCGCCACTTCGACGGCCATACCGGCCGAGAGGACGTACTGCGCCACGGAGTCGTGCAGCTCACGAGCGATCCGGTGCCGCTCCGTGTCGATGAGCTCGCGCTGGTGCGCCAGCACCAGTCGGTCCTCAGCGAGCCGGAGCTCGGAGGTACGCACCTCGAGGTCGCGCTCGTGTGCGCGAGCCTCGCCGTGCAGGAGCTGCGCTCGACGGTGCAGGGCCATGCTGGCCTGGTACTGCTCCGAGGTGTGCAGCGAGACCGCCGCCTGGTTGGCGAGGATGCGAAGCACGGACAGGTCGCCGGGTTCGGGGTCGACGGCCAGCTGGTGGAGGCCCACGAGACAGCCGATCGGCCGACCCTCGAGCGTCATCGGCACGCGCACCCATCGGCCGTCGTCGTTGCTGCGCACCGCGTGCCCGGCCCGGATGGCACCCAGCTCACGCTGCACCATCGGCGGCAGGCCGGAGTCGTCGGCGGTCGGCTGCCCGTGGGGACCGTCGGCCGGACCCAGGACCAGGAACCGGGGCCGGGCGCCCCTGAGGTGCCCGTCGGACAGCGCCAACAGGGTCCACTCGGCCTGCAGGTGCTCGGCTGCCGCCCGCACCACTTCCTCGAGCAGCCCGCGAGGCCCCTCGTGGGTGCGCACCAGCGCCCGCGAGATCGAGTCCATCGCGCGTACGGCGCGCTGCATCCGCTCGTCGGAGTTGACGTAGGCGCGGTAGTAGGAGCCCTTGCCGGACCTGACCCCCGTGAGGGTGGCCAGGTCCGGTGGAGGCTGCTGTGGCCGCGTCGTCACGATGCGCCCCTCATCACAGGGCGTCCCTGAACAGCTGCTGGATCTCGGCCTCGGACGCCGTGCGCGGGTTGGTGGTCAGGCACGCGTCGTCGAGCGTGGTGTGCGCCATCGTGTCGATGTCGGTGTCGGACACCCCGAGCTCGCGCAGCCCGCGCGGAACGCCCACGTCGTCGGCGAGCCGCCGGATGTGCTGGGCGAGGAGCTCGGCGGCCTCCTCGCCGGGCATGCCGTCGACGGCGATGCCGGCCGACCGGGCCAGGTCGATGAAGCGGTCAGGACTGGCACGGGCGTTGTAGCGGATCACGTGGGGCAGCAGGACACCGTTGACCACGCCGTGCGGCGCGTCCAGCAGCCCGCCGACCTGGTGGCTCATGGCGTGCGTGGCGCCGAGGATCGCATTGGTGAAGGCGAGGCCCGCTTGCAGGCTGGCCTGCGCCATCTTCGCCCGCGCCGTCATCTCGGCCGGCTCGGTGATCGTCGTGCGCAGGTTGCGGCAGACGAGGCCCACCGCGTTCAGCGCATGGGTGTCGGCGAGCGGGTTGTGCGCCAGCGACACGAAAGCCTCGATGCCGTGGGTGAGTGCATCGAGGCCCGTGGCGGCGTTGAGGTCCTCGGGCATGGTCGTGAGCAACCGCGGGTCCGTGATCGACACATCGGGTACCAGGGCTCGGCCCATGATGGTCAGCTTCACGTGCCTGTCGGTGTCGGTGACGATGCAGAACTGCGACACGTCGGCGCCAGTGCCGGAGGTCGTGGGGATCATCAGCAGCGGCGGGATGGGTCGCGTCACCTGGTCGACGCCGGCGTAGTCGCGGATGTCGCCGCCGTTGCCGGAGAGGATCGCGACGCCCTTGGCCGCATCGATGACCGAGCCGCCGCCGAGGGCGATGATGACGTCGCACTCGCTTTCGGCATACAACTCGTAGGCCCGGCGCACCTCGTGGTCCTTGGGGTTGGGCGTGACGTCGGTCCACAGCACCGGCGTGAGCCCCTCGGCCTTGAGCCGGGTGAGCAGCGTCGCCAGCCAGCCCGCCTCCACGATGCCGGGGTCCGTGACCAGGAACGGTCGACGTGCCCCCAGCCGGATGGCCGCGAACCCTGCCTCACCCAGTGAGTCGGCACCGAACACCACCTCCGGCGCGTGGAACTTCGCCAGGGCTGGAGGGGCCGGGGGGCGCGAAGGGGTCAGGGCAGACACCACAGGACCTCCTCACCCGGTTCGTTTCCACGGTAGCCCAGGGAAGCGAGCCGGGAACCCACTGGTGGGACGCCCTCACCCTAGGTGCCGGCCGGGCGACTTCCGCCCGTCACTGTGCGGGGGCCGCCCTGCCCGATCGGACAGGCACAACCAGATGCAAGCTCAGCCTCCCAGGTCGATGACCGAGCCGTTGAGCAGTCCGCCCGCCACGGAGCAGCAGTGCACGATCGTCGCGGCCACCTCCGCCGGCTCGTGCAGGCGTCGGGTGAGCTGGTCGCCGGCCAGGTCGGCCGGGTCCTCGAGCCCGTAGAGCCGGGCCGTCGCGTCGAGCATCGCGGTGCGAGTGGCTCCGGGTGAGACGGTCACCGCCGTGACGCCGGTCCCGACCAGGTCTGCCGCCAGGCCGCGCACCAGTCCGATCACTGCGTGCTTGGTCGCGGTGTAGCCGGCCAGGTGGAACAGCCCCCGGCTGCCCGCGGCGGAGGCGATCGCGACGAACCGGCAGCTCGCCGGGTCCGGGCCGGCCAGCATGTGGGGTACGGCGACGACGGCGGTGTTCCACACGCCGACCAGGTCGACCGCCCAGAGCGACTCGAGCTCGGCGGCCGTCGTCTCCCACGCGGGCCGACCGCCGACCATCACGGCGGCGCTGGCCACGGCCACGTCCAGCCTTCCCCAGCGCTCCAGTGCGAGGTCGGCCGCCGCACCGAGTCCGTCGGGGTCCCGGACGTCGGCGACGTGCGTGATGACCGCGTCGCCGTACGACCCGAGCAGGTCGAGGTCGTCGCGCGTCGCCAACGGGTAGTCGACACCGGGCAATCCATGGTCCTCGCCGAGGCACGCATCGACCGCGACCACGCGGCAGCCGTCGTCGACGAGGGCGCGGACCGTGGCCGCGCCGATCCCCCGAGCAGCACCGGTGACGAGGGCGACGCGGGTCACGACCGCGGGACGCCCAAGGTGCGGGTGAAGCCGTCGGGGACGATCACGTCGTCGGGCGTGAGGTCGTGGATGGAGGAGTGGCCGAGCCCCAGCAGCGTGGAGTCGATGCCACCGCGCAGGATGTCGAGGACGTTCTCGACGCCCGGCTGGCCGCCGGCGGCGAGCCCCCAGAGGTAGGCGCGGCCGATCATCACGGCCTTGGCACCGAGGGCGACCGCCTTCACGACGTCGCTGCCCCGCCTGATCCCGGAGTCGAGCAGCACGTCGAGGTCGTCACCGACGGCGGCCGCGATCGACGGGAGCACCCGGATCGGGGCCGGGGTGCCGTCCAGGTTGTTGCCGCCGTGGTTGGAGACGGAGATGGCGGTGACCCCCGCGTCGCGGGCGCGAAGCGCGTCGTCGACGCGGCAGATCCCCTTGAGCATAAACGGCCCACCCCACTCCTCACGCAGCCAGGCCACGTCCTCCCAGGACGGCGGCGGGGTGGTCATCCATTCGCCGTACGCCCCGAAGAACGTCGGCGCCTCGCCACCGGGCTCGGCCAGGTTGGGCGCGCTCAGGTCGGGCAGGGCACCGGAGCG
Organism: Nocardioides lacusdianchii; assembly: GCF_020102855.1. Classification (GTDB taxonomy): domain Bacteria; phylum Actinomycetota; class Actinomycetes; order Propionibacteriales; family Nocardioidaceae; genus Nocardioides; species Nocardioides lacusdianchii. The sequence continues at coordinate 49,982 of NZ_JADHZD010000016.1, read as the reverse complement.
CAGGAAGTCGGCGAGCCACCGCGGGCGGCGCAGCACCTCGGGCGCGAACTTCGCCATCGCCTTGAGGTCGAGCTTCTCCGGGATCTGCGGGCTGCCCCAGTCGCGGCCGTGCGAGAAGGACCAGTCCAGCGTGGCGATCAGCCCGACCGCTCCCGCGTCGCGGGCCCGATTCATCCGACGGACCATCGCGTCGCGGTCGCCCATCCAATAGGTCTGGAAGAACGTCTGCGAGTTCGCCGCGATCACCTCGGTGAGCGGCTTGCTGGCGAATGAGCTCAGGCCCATCGCCGTACCCCGCGCCGCAGAGGCGCGCGCCACGGCAACCTCACCGTCGGGGTGCACGGCCTGCACCCCTGTCGGCGAGATGATCACCGGCATCGAGATGTCCTGGCCCATCACCCGGGTGGCGAGGTCACGCTTGGCCGAGAGTCCGGCCACGTGCGGCGCCAGGCCCAGCTCGCCGAACGCCCGCGTGTTGTCGTCGTAGGAGATTCCCCGCTCCGACCCGGCGAGCAGGGCGGAGTAGACCGACGACGGCAGCCTCTTCTTCGCCCGTCGTTGCGCCTCGTTCACTGTCTCGAACCACTGACCCATCGGATCCTCCTCGTGTCGTCGGTTCGACGCTAGGCGGCGTACACGGTGCTGATAACTGCCCGTCCGGAGGGGACGTGACCACCACACCGGCAGGCCGTTACAGCCCCGGACGCACGCGAGATCACACCGCGTGCGGACACCCAACTGCCATTCGTTGCCGTTAGGCGTGGCCACAAGGAGACCCATTGGCCTGCCGGGCGCCGCACACAACGACATCGAAGAGGTCGAGCGGCTCGCCCGGGTCAAGCTCAGTTGCGGCATCGAATTCGCCAACCCGCGATGAACGACACCGTGCGCCTGACGATCGAGCGAATCGACATCACCGACATCGCCCTGCCAGGCGACGTGCTGCTCGACATCACCGAGACCACCGAGTCCGTTCTCGAGCGCGGTCGCCTGGACAACCGTGCGCTGGTACCGCGGACTTCTACCGTCGATGCAACGCACCCTCAGCTCCCCGCTGCTCCTCGGGAAGGTCGAGGTGATGACGGCCAGGGTGATGGGCATGATCACGGCTGCGCCGATACCGCTGGCCACGCGTGGAGCGGCTCCGAGCGGTCAGGCGACGCGGACCCCGAGGGGGAGTGGTGCGGCTGGGTGCGCCGGGACCCGCCTGCTTCCGCCAGTGGTACCTGCGGTGGTTCTTGGGCCGATTCTTGAGCCGATGCTGGCGACCGTGGTGGGTGGTGTCTCGCCTCGCGTGTGGCGTTCGTGCAGGTCATCGACCTGTTCCGATCTGCGCGCCTGTAGGGATTCGAACCCCAAACCTTCTGATCCGTAGTCAGATGCTCTATCCGTTGAGCTACAGGCGCCCGTCCGTGCTGGTCGTAGGACCCGCGAGGACTGGTCGAGAATAGCGGACGTACTCCGGACGAGCGAAATCAGCACCTCCCGAGGGCCGGTCCGGCCCGCGAGGCGGTGCCCTAGGGTGCCTAGCACCGCACACGCGACGGCACGTCGAACAACGGGTCGTCGCACGACGAGAGGCAGCGCGATGGCAGATCTCGAGGCAGTCCTGGACGAAGCCGGGCTGACCAACCCCCGTGTCCGCGAGTTCGTCAAGGAGTACGCCGAGCTCACCGGCGCCGAGCACGTCGAGGTGGTCAACGCCTCCGACGACGCCCGCCTCCTCGAGGAGGCCGTGGCGGCCGGCGAGCTCCAGCGCGCGGGGGAGGGGCGCTACTACTCCCGCAGCTACTACAAGGACACCGCCCGCTCCGAGGAGCGCACCATCGTCGCGACGAACGACGAGAAGGACCGCGGCGTCTACAACAACTGGCGCCCGGCCTCGGAGATGAAGCCGATGCTCCACGACCGGATGCGCGGCGCGTCCGAGGGCAAGACGATGTACGTCATCCCCTACCTGATGTCACCCCCCGGCAACCCGCTCGAGCCCTGGGCCGCCGGCGTCGAGCTCACCGACACCCGCACCGTCGTGCTCCACATGATCCGGATGGCCCGCGTGGGCGTGCAGTTCGTCAACGACCTCGAGGACCCGGACTCCTTCGTCCGCGCGGTCCACGTCACCGGCGACCTGGAGAGCCTCGGCCAGGGCACCCCCGACGACCAGCGCTACTTCGTGACCGTCGCCGACGAGCGCACGATCCTGCACTTCGGCTCCTCCTACGGCGGCAACGCGCTCCTGGGCAAGATCGCGCACGGCCTGCGGCAGGGGGCGTACGACGGCTGGGCGAGCCGGAAGTTCCTCGCCGAGCAGTACATGCTCATCGGCATCCACGACAAGGAGACCGGGAAGACCTGGCACGTCTGCGGCGGCTTCCCCAGCGCCTCCGGCAAGACCAACCTCGCGATGATGGCTCCCCCGGACGCGCTGGGCGAGCGCTACCACGTGACGTTCTACGGCGACGACATCGCGTGGCTGTGGGTCGACGAGGAGTCCGGTCGGCTGATGGGGATGAACCCGGAGTACGGCGTCTTCGGCGTCGCCAAGGACACCAACGAGGTGACCAACCCCAACGCACTGGACTCGATCCGGGAGGGCTCGCAGGCGATCTTCACCAACGTCGCCCACAACCCCACGACGGGCGAGGTGTGGTGGGAGGGCAAGTCCCCGAAGCCGCCGACCGACGTGAAGGGCTGGCTCGACTGGACCGGCGCACCACTGGCCGACCGCAAGGACAACGACACGGCCGCGTGGGCGCACCCCAACAGCCGCTTCACCACGACCCTGGCCAACGTCCCCAACATCGCACCCGACTACGACGTGCCGGCGGGCGTGCCGATCGACGCGATCATCTTCGGCGGCCGCACCCGCGACCGCGAGCCGCTCATCCGCGCGATCACCGACCTCGCCGAGGGCGTCTACGACGGCCTGACGCTCGGGGCCGAGGCGACCTTCGCGGCCGAGGGCGTCGACGGCCAGCTGCGCTACGACCCGATGTCGAACCGGCCCTTCATGGCCTACGGCGAGGGTGACTACGCCCGCCACTATCTCGACGTCGTCGGTGCGGCGAAGGAGCAGCCGATCTTCGCGCACGTCAACTGGTTCCAGAAGGACCCCGACGACGGGCACTTCCTGTGGCCCGGCTACCGCGACAACCTGCGTCCGCTGCTCTGGCTCCTGCAGCTGAAGAACGGCGAGGTCGAGGGACGCCGCACGGCCGTGGGCATCATCCCGACCGAGGAGGAGCTCGACCTCGCGGGCATGGACGTCCCGGCCGCCGACCTCCAGCGCATCCTCACCATCGACAAGGAGCGCTGGCAGCAGGAGATGGGCTTCCGCGAGGAGCACCTCGCGCAGTTCGACCGGATGCCCGAGGAGATCTGGGAGGCGCACCGCCGGGTGGCTGCGGACCTCGACGCGGAGGACTGACCACCGAATCGGCCCCGGCGGACGAAGATCGCACGTACGATCAAGTGCGTGTCAAGATCTCGGCAACATGCGGACCCGCTGCTGTGGTTGCGCAACGGCAAGCCCGGCGTAGGGCTGGCGGTGCCGTTCGCCGCGGTGGCGCTGGCGTGCCTCGGGGTCATCCTGGTCCCGCCGTACGTCAGCGGGTGGTGGGTCTACGCGTTGGCCGGGCTGCTCCTCGTCGCGGTCGCGGCCCTCTTCGTCCTCGCGGTGCGCCGCCCCGAGCGCACGTGGCTCGACCCGGCGCCGGCGTACCTGATGTTCCCCTTCGTCGCCCTCGTGCACCACGCGTCGGGAGGCGCGGCGGGGGGCACCTCGTCCGGACTGAGTGCGAGCGTCCTGCTGCCCATCCTGTGGCTGGCCATCACCGGCACGCGCCGTGAGCTGTGGGTGGCGAGCGGCCTGACGGTGCTCGTCTTCCTCCTCCCGATCGTGCTCATCGGCGCGCCGGAGTACGTGTGGGGAGACTGGCGCCGCGCCGCGGTGTGGAGCACGGTCGCGCTCGTGCTCGCCCCCGTCGTCCAGCGGATCGTGCACGACCTCGACCGGGAGACCCGTCGTGCCCGGACGGCGAACGAGCGTGTGGAGCGGCTCTTCGACAACGCTCCGCACGGGGTCGCCCTGCTCGACCCGGCGGGAACGGTCGTGCGCGTCAACACCGCCCTGGCCGTGATCGTCGGCCTCGAGCCGCCGGACATGGTCGGGCACCCCTTCACGAGCTTCGAGACGCCCGGCGAGGACGCCATCTCGGACCACGTCGAGCGCCTGATGTCCCACCGCAGCGAGATCATGGACGCCGAGTGCCGTCTGCGTGACTCGGGCGGCAACGACGTCGCCGTGGCGCTCAGCAGCACCGTGGTCCAGGACCCGCAGATCGGCGACATCGTGATGGTCAACGTCGTCGACGTCTCCGACCGCCGTCGCTACCTCGACCGGCTCGCCCACCTCGCCGACCACGACGTGCTCACCGGGCTGGCCAACAGGCGCCGCTTCGAGAGCGAGCTCGAGCGACACCTGGACCGGTGCCGCCGGCACGGTCCCACCGGAGCCCTGCTGCTGCTGGACCTCGACAACTTCAAGCAGGTCAACGACTCGCTCGGGCACAACGCCGGCGACCAGCTCCTCGTGACGATCGCGGGTCTGCTGCGTCGTTCGATCCGCACCACCGACGTCGTCGCGCGGGTGGGCGGCGACGAGTTCGCCATCATGCTCACCGACGCCGACCAGGCCGCTGCCCAGCGGGTGGCGGACCTCGTCGTGGAGCGCATCCGCGACCACGCGGCGACCCTCGACGGCGTACGCCGTCACGTGTCCGCGAGCGTGGGCGCGGTGACGTTCGCGGCGGCCTCCGAGCACTCCGCCGACATCCTCGCCCTCGCCGACATGACGATGTACGACGCCAAGGAGTCCGGCCGCAACCGCGTCGCGCTCCTCGCCGAGGGGGAGGGACGCGGCCCGCGCAGCTCGATGCGGCTGCAGTGGCAGTCGCGGATCGAGGAGGCCCTCGAGCACGACCGCTTCGCGCTCCACTTCCAGCCCATCATGGACATGAAGACCGGTCGCATCGACTCGGCCGAGGTGCTCCTGCGCCTGCGTGGCGAGGACGGCGAGCTCGTGCCGCCCGGGCGCTTCGTCTACATCGCCGAGCGCGCCGGCCTCATGCCGAGGGTCGACCGCTGGGTGCTCGACCGCAGCCTCGAGATGCTCGCGCAGCTGCGCCAGATCGTGCCCGACTTCTGCCTGGAGGTGAACATCTCCGGGGCGTCGATGGGCGACCCCGCGGTCGAGCAGACCATCCTGTCGGCGCTCCAGCGCTTCGATGTCGACCCGCACGCGCTGATCCTGGAGATCACCGAGACCTCAGCGGTGGCGGACGTCGCCCTGGCCCGCGAGTTCGCCGAGCGGATGGCGGCCCTCGGGTGCCGGTTCGCCCTCGACGACTTCGGGGCGGGCTTCGGCTCCTTCTACTACCTCAAGCATCTGATCTTCGACTACGTGAAGATCGACGGCGAGTTCGTCGCGCACGTCCACCGCTCGTCGGTGGACCGCACGATCGTGCGCTCGATCGTCGGCATCGCCCGCGACCTCGGCAAGCAGACGGTGGCCGAGTTCGTCTCCGACCCCGAGATCCTCGAGGTGGTCCGGGCCGAGGGCGTCGACTACGCCCAGGGCTTCCTGATCGGCAAGCCCGTGCCGATGGACGTCTTCATCGAGGAGTTCCTGCTGGTGCCCGCACCCGTGCCCGCCGTGGCTGCGGACTGAGCGCGCGGGCCACCACCCATGGCACAGCAGGAGGGAGCAGGTCGCGTGCAGTGGCTGCAGAGGTCAGTGGGACTGGCGATCGTCGGGACCGCCGCGCTGGGGGCGGTCGCCCTCTGGCTGGCGGTCGCCGCCGGTGCCCCCGAGAGGGGTCGCGCCCCCAGTGAGGGGGTGCTGTTCGGCATCTGGCGCGTCTTCTACGACACCGAGATGCCGGCGCCGCGCGTCCTCCTCGCCGCGGCGGGCGTCGCCCTGCTGCTGGCCGCTGCGGTCGCGGGGCTCGAGCGTCGCCTCCTGACCCGGGCGCGCCGCAGCGAGGACGGCAACCGGATGCCGCTGGCGCCGAAGCTGGTGATGTCCGAGACGCGCGGGCAGTTCGCCGGCCCCGTCACCATCACCGTCCTCATCCCGGCCCACAACGAGGAGGGCTGCATCGCGGAGACCCTCACGTCCCTGCTCGCCCAGGAGCCCCCGCCGGCGCGGATCGTGGTCGTCGCCGACAACTGCACCGACGGGACCGTGCGCCTGGCGCGCGAGGCGGGCGTGGAGGTCTTCGAGACGGTGGCCAACCGGCACAAGAAGGCCGGCGGGCTCAACCAGGCGCTGCACGACCTCCTCCCCGCCCAGGGGGACAACGACTGCGTGATGATCATGGACGCCGACACCACGCTCGACCCCGGCTTCCTCGCCGGCGCCACGCGCCGGCTCACCGACGACCGGGCCCTGATGGCGGTCGGTGGGCTCTTCTACGGCGAGGACGGCTTCGGCCTCATCGGACAGTTCCAGCGCAACGAGTACACGCGCTACCAGCGCGACCTGCGCCGGCGCCGCGGGCGGGTCTTCGTGCTCACCGGAACGGCGTCGGTGTTCCGCCCACGTGCCCTGCGTGCGGTGGCCGAGGAGCGCGGCAAGCTCCTGCCGGGCGTGCCCGGCGACGTCTACGACACGGTGGCCCTCACCGAGGACAACGAGCTCACGATCGCGCTGAAGACGCTCGGCGCGCTGATGGTCTCCCCCCGCGAGTGCACCGTCGTCACCGAGGTGATGCCGTCGTGGAGCGGTCTGTGGGCCCAGCGGCTGCGCTGGCAGCGCGGTGCCCTGGAGAACCTCGGCGCCTACGGGATGCGGCCGCAGACCTTCCGCTACTGGATGCAGCAGCTCGGCATCGGCTACGGCGTCATCGCGCTCGGCGCCTACCTGCTGCTGATCCTGCTGATGGTGCTGGCCACGTCGAGCTGGGTGTGGTTCCCGTTCTGGATCGGGATCGGCCTCGTCTTCACCCTCGAGCGGGTCGTCACCGTGTGGCACGGCGGGTGGCGGGCGCGCCTGCTGGCGCTCTCGCTCTTCCCCGAGCTCGGCTACGCGATGTTCCTCAACGTGGTCTACCTCAAGGGCGTGTGGGACCTGACGCTGGCCCGCCAGGCCGACTGGAAGCACATCGTCCAGCCCGACACCGCTGCACGGACGGGGGTCTGACGTGCTGGGCGTGGTCCCCATGGGGGTGCTCCTGCCGGACAGCATCCTGCGTCACGAGGCCATCGCGGTGCTCGCCGCCTTCGTGGCGATCAACACGATCGTCTACGTGACGCTGTCGGTGGCCAAGATGCTGCCGAAGGTCTACGTCAGCGACTGGTTCACCACCCGCAACCGTCGGGCGGAGACGCGCAGCATCCACCCGGACGCGCCGATCTGACGCAGCGGCAGGGCTGCCCAGCCGCGCCCGGGGCATACCTCCGGGTAGCGAGATCCACGTCACAACCCTTAGACCGATCCAATACGTGCTCGCTTTCACAAGCGCTAGCGTCCGGAAAAAGTCGCCGACAACGAGGCCGCGCGAACCGCGACGAACGCTGAAGGAACGGTCATGACCGCCACCATCGACACCCAGACGACTCCGCCGACGACCCACGAGGGCATCCTCGCCTGGGTCACCGAGATCGCCGAGCTCACCCAGCCCGACACCATCCACTGGTGCACCGGCTCCGACGAGGAGTGGGCCCAGCTCACCGCCTCCCTCGAGGCGACCGGGACGTTCACCCGCCTGAACCCCGACGTCATGCCCAACTCGTTCCACGCCGCCTCCGACCCGACCGACGTCGCCCGGGTCGAGGACCGCACCTACATCTGCTCGGTCGACGAGCGCGACGCCGGTCCCACCAACAACTGGATGGACCCGGCGAAGATGAAGGACCTCATGCGCGGGCTCTACGCCGGCTGCATGCGGGGACGCACGATGTACGTCATCCCCTTCGTGATGGGCCACCTCGAGGCCGAGCAGCCGATGTTCGGCGTCGAGGTCACCGACTCGGCGTACGTCACCGTCTCCATGCGCGTCATGGCCCGCATGGGCAGCGACGTCCTCGCCCGCATCGAGGAGCTCGACGCCGCCGGCCGCGACCCGCAGTGGGTGCCGGCGCTGCACTCGGTCGGCATGCCGCTGGAGCCCGGCCAGGCCGACGTGGCGTGGCCGTGCAACGACACCAAGTACATCGTCCAGTTCCCCGAGGAGCGGATGATCTGGAGCTTCGGCTCGGGCTACGGCGGCAACGCCCTGCTCGGCAAGAAGTGCTACGCGCTGCGCATCGCCTCCGTCATGGCGCGTGACGAGGGCTGGCTGGCCGAGCACATGCTCATCCTCAAGCTCACCTCGCCGCAGGGCGTGACCAAGTACGTCGCCGCGGCCTTCCCGAGCGCGTGCGGCAAGACCAACCTGGCGATGCTGAAGCCGACCATCCCCGGCTGGACCGTCGAGGCGATCGGCGACGACATCGCGTGGATGCGGGTCGGCGAGGACGGTCGCCTGTGGGCGGTCAACCCCGAGTTCGGCTTCTTCGGCGTCGCGCCGGGCACCAACGAGCACACCAACCCGCACGCGATGGAGACCATCCGCAAGGGCAACTCGGTCTTCACCAACGTCGCGCTGACCCCCGACGGCAACGTGTGGTGGGAGGGCCTGGAGAACACGCCCGCCGAGGCCACGAGCTGGAAGGGCGAGCGCTGGACCCCGGAGATCGCCGAGGAGACCGGCGAGCTCTCCAGCCACGCCAACAGCCGCTACTGCACCCCGATCAAGCAGTGCTCGATCCTCGCCGACGAGTACGACGACCCGCGCGGCGTCCCGATCGACGCGATCCTCTTCGGCGGCCGTCGCAAGACGACCATCCCGCTGGTGACCGAGGCGCGCGACTGGAACCACGGCACGTTCATGGGGGCGACGCTCTCCTCGGAGACCACCGCCGCCGCCGTGGGCGCGGTCGGCGTCGTACGCCGCGACCCGATGGCGATGCTGCCCTTCATCGGCTACAACGCCGGCGACTACTTCGGCCACTGGGTCGGCATCGGCAAGGACAACGACGCCGCCAAGCTGCCGAAGATCTTCTACGTCAACTGGTTCCGCCGCTCCGACGACGGTGACTTCCTCTGGCCGGGCTTCGGCGAGAACAGCCGCGTCCTCAAGTGGGTCATCGAGCGCATCGACGGCCAGGCCGCCGCCATCGAGACCCCGATCGGCCACGTGCCGGCGCCGGGCTCGCTCGACGTCGACGGCCTCGGCCTCACCGACGAGCAGCTCGCCCAGGCGCTCGCGGTCGACGCGGAGGAGTGGAAGGCCGAGATCCCGCAGATCGAGGAGTGGTTCGAGAAGTTCGGCGACGACCTGCCCGCCGTGCTGTGGAGCGAGCTCGACACGCTGAAGGCCCGCCTCGACGCCTGATCGCCGACGCAGCGTTGCCGGGACCCGCTCCTCCTGTTGTGCCGGGAGGAGCGGGTCCTGCCGATTTCCTGCCCTTGCCACGTGGGTCCGTGTGGCACGATCACCCCACTGGTGTCGGGGGTGAGTGGGAGGATGTGCCATGCCCTTGGGGCAGCACGAGCGCGCGTTGTTCGAGGAGAAGTCCGCGCCGCTCTACGAGGAGATCGTCGCCTCGGGAGGCATCGAGGCCACCGACGCGCGGATCGGCCGGCGGGGTGAGCTGCACGACGCCTTCGAGCTGCTCGCCGAGGTCGGACTCGTCGTCCAGAGCGACGACGGCACCAGCTGGCGAGCCGTCGACCCGGCCGCGGTCCAGGCCCAGGTGGTCGCTCCGCTGGGCCAGCAGGGCGCGGAGCTGATCGCCCAGTCCGCCCACTGGGCCCAGGCCTTCGGCTCGCTCTCGCAGGCCTGGCGTCGTTCGCCCAGCGCCGTGGGAGGACCGTTCACCGAGATCCGCGGCGCCACGACGATCCGGACCTTCCTGGAGTCGACGGTCGCCGATGCGGAGGAGGAGCTGTTGAGCGCGCAGCCGCAGGACCGGCGCGGGGTCAAGCAGCTCGCGGAGGTCACGGCGCGCGAGATCGCCCTGCTCAAGCGTGGCGTGAGGATGCGCACGCTCTACCAGCACGCTGCCCGCCGCGGCACCGACACCCGCAAGTACGTCGCCGCCGTGTCCGCCGCCGGCGCGGAGGTGCGGACCCTGGACGAGTTCTTCAACCGGCTGATCGTGGTCGACCGGCGCGTCGCGGTCATCCCGAGCCACGAGGGCCTCAACGCCGCCATGGTGATCAGCGACCGGTCGATGGTGGGCTACCTCGTCGACATGTTCGAGCGCCACTGGGAGCGCGCCCGACCGTTCACCAGCAGCGAGACCTCACTGATGCGCGACATCGCCGCGGAGCAGCGGGCGATGACGATCCGGATGCTGCTCGAGGGCCGCGCCGACCCGGCGGGCGCCAAGCGCCTCGGGGTCAGTCCACGCACCTACGCCGCCTACGTCGCCGACCTGAAGAACGAGTTCGAGGTCGAGACGCGTTTCCAGCTCGGCTACGAGATGGGCAAGCGAGGGATCTCCGGGCGCGAGGCCGACGAGGCGGGTCACTGACCCGGTTCCACCGCCGACGCCGCGCCGGACAGGGATCGAGGGCAGCAGCTCGGGGTGAGCTGCTGCCCTCGAATGCTGGGACGGGCCTGTGGGGGAGGCCGTCCGGACCAGACTCGTGGGGGGTTGAGAGGGTCCGTGTCCCAGCTCTTCACTGCGTGCACATCATGGCACGTCGATCAGCGGGAAACCCCGATCCTCGTGCCCCATGTGTAGTCCGCGTTTGCCGGGGCAGCGCCCACGCCGATGATTCCGATGCTGAAGGCGGCCACGAGAGCGGCCGCCGCGATGCGGCGTGCTGGGGTCATTGCTTTCACCTCTAATGTCACGTTGTCACAGGGGATGACAGGTCCATTCTCACCCACCGTCAGGGGTGGCGTCCCACCGATCGGATTGCAGGTCTGTGCATTGCAGGTTCCTGCAAACCTGGCGACGCCGCGCGTCGGCCCCCTCGCGACAGAGGGGGCCGACACCTGGGCGGAGGCGGAGGGATTTGAACCCTCGATGGGGTTTTAGCCCCAAACCCGCTTAGCAGGCGGGCGCCATAGACCGGACTAGGCGACGCCTCCATGCCCGACCAAATGTCGAGCGCACAGAAGGTTACAAGGCCCGGGGTGCCTGCGCCGAATCAGGTCAGAAGTTCCGCAGTCCCTGGCCGCGCTGGAGGTGTTCCTGGAGATCGCGGGCGAAGGCCTCCCGGTCCATCGCGAGCATCTCCACGGGGATCGTGGTCGTCCGTCCGTCGCGCAGCCGCAGCACCACCACGGGTGCCTCGAGGAGGGTCGTGGTGACCGCGTCCTCGACGTCCCTCCACCGCGCCGACGCGGCGCCGACGCCGCGCACCCACTGGACCCGGTAGCCCTCGTCGGTGAACTTCACGACCCAGCCCTTCTCGCGCCAGAGCCACCAGCACGCCACCAGCGACGCGAGGGTGACCAGGACGGGCACCAGGAGGAAGACGGTGTGGAGGTCGAGCACCGCGATCAGCAGCGTGCTGACGAGGATGAGCACCGCGACCCCGCACAGCACCACGCCCAGCAGGCGCGCCGCGACGGCGGGGGCGAGACGGTGCACGGTGGCGGTATCGGTCGTCACGCAGCGATTTTCCCACGCGGACCGTCGGATCGTCCCCCGGGTGGTCGAGCGCCGTCGTTGGGTAGAGTCCCGCGGTGTGTGGCGTCGCGACGCCGCGCGAGGAGGGGTGCCGGAGCGGCCGATCGGAACCGCCTTGAAAGCGGTCGTAGGGAGACCTACCGCGGGTTCGAATCCCGCCCCCTCTGCGTGACTACCTGGTTCAGCAGCCCCGCCGACGCGGCCACCCGCCTGCGCGAGGCCGGCTACCTCACCGACGACGCGACCGCCCTGACGGCGTACCTCGCGGGCGCGCTGGAGAAGCCGCTGCTCGTCGAGGGCCCGGCCGGCGTCGGCAAGACCGAGCTGGCCAAGGCGGTCGCCCGCGCGACGGGCGCTGAGCTGGTGCGGCTCCAGTGCTACGAGGGCCTCGACGAGGCGCGTGCGCTCTACGAGTGGAACTACAAGAAGCAGCTGCTCCGCATCCAGGCCAGCAGTGGCCAGGGATCGCGGCAGGACAGCTGGAGCGAGACCCACGACGACATCTTCACCGAGGAGTTCCTGCTCACCCGGCCGCTGCTCAGCGCGATCCGGCGCGAGGAGCCGACGGTCCTGCTCGTCGACGAGGTCGACAAGACCGACATCGAGGTCGAGGGCCTGCTGCTGGAGGTGCTGAGCGACTTCCAGGTCACCATCCCCGAGCTCGGCACGGTCACGGCCACCCGGCGTCCCTTCGTGGTGCTGACCTCCAACGCCAGCCGCGAGCTGTCGGAGGCGGTGAAGCGGCGCTGCCTGTTCCTGCACCTCGACTACCCCGACGCCGAGCGTGAGCGGGCGATCGTGACGAGCCAGGTGCCGGGCCTCGACGACAAGGTGGCCGCGCAGCTGGTCGACGTCGTCGTGCGGCTGCGCGAGCTGGAGCTGAAGAAGGCCCCCTCGATCGCGGAGTCCGTCGACTGGGCCCGCACGCTGATCGCGCTGCAGATCGGCGACCTCGACGAGGCCACGGTCGCGCGCACCCTCGGCGTCGTGCTCAAGCACGCCTCCGACCAGCGCCGCGCGGTCAAGGAGCTCAAGCTGGCGACGGCCTGATCCGTGAGCCTGCTCGACACCCACATCGGCTTCGTGGAGGCGCTGCGCGCCGCCGGGTTGTCGGTCTCGCTCGCCGAGGGTCTCGACGCGATCAGTGCGCTGGAGCAGGTCAGCTGGCACGACCGCGAGACCGTGCGGGCGGCGTACGCCGCGACCCTGGTCAAGCGCCAGCCGCAGCGGGTGACCTTCGACGCGGTCTTCGACATCTACTACCCGCGGCTCGTCGGCGACGGCGTGGCCGGCGAGCGCGACGGTGACGACGCGGAGCCGGCCGCCGGTCCGCGCGACACCGGACCGGACCTCGAGCGCTTCCGCGAGGCCCTCGCCGAGGCGCTGGCCTCCGGGGACCAGCAGGCGTTGCAGGACCTCGCTGCGGAGGCGGTCGCGCGCTTCGGGGCGATGCCCGGGCGCGGGCCGGGGCTGTCGAGCTGGTCGGCGTACACCTCCCTCCAGCGGGTCTCGCCCTCCGAGCTCGTGGACCGCCTCGTGCAGGGGCTGCTCGCCGACGGCCTCGACGCGGAGCGGGCCCAGCGCACCGCCGGTCGGCGCATCGGGGACTTCACGCGGATGGTGGAGGGCGACGCCCGTCGGCGCATCGCGGAGGAGAAGGGGCCCGAGCACGTCGTCGGTGTGACCGTCCGCCCGACGATCGACCGCCTCGACTTCACCGCCGCCCGACGCAGCGACCTGGAGGAGATGCGCCGTGAGGTCTATCCCCTCGCGCGGCGCCTGGCCGCGCGCCTCACCAAGGAGCAGCACGCCCGCCGCCGCGGCCCCCTCGACGTACGCCGCACCGTGCGCGCCTCGATCGCCACCGGCGGGGTGCCGCTGACCACCCACCACCGCCCGCGGCGCCCGCACCGCACCGAGCTCGTCGTGCTGTGCGACGTCAGCGGGTCGGTCGCCAACTTCGCGCAGTTCACCCTGATGCTGGTCTTCGCGCTGCGGGAGGCCTTCAGCGGCGTGCGGGCCTTCACCTTCGTCGACGACGTGGCCGAGGTCAGCGACGTGTTCCGCCCCGGCGCCGACGTGGCCGAGGTGATGGAGTCACTGGCCGCGAGCATGTCGCAGGCGGCGATGTTCGGTCGCACCAACTACGGCCGGGCGCTGACCCGCTTCGCCGAGGAGCACCCCGACGCGATCGGCCCGCGGTCGTCCCTGCTGGTCCTCGGCGACGGTCGCTCCAACTACAGCGACCTCGCGCTGCCGGTGCTCGCCGACCTGGCCGGGCGGGCCCGGCACGCGTGGTGGCTCAACCCCGAGCACCCGCGGCACTGGGGCACCGGGGACAGCGCGGCGGACACCTACGGCACCATCGTGCCGATGGTGGAGTGCCGCAACCTCGCCCAGCTGGGCGAGTTCGTGCACGAGATCGCGTGAGCCTCGCTCAGCCGGCGAGGTAGCCGAGCCCCTGGAGCCGGGAGATCTCGGCCCTGAGCTCGGGATGCTGGGCGCTGTCGGCGGCCCGCGCGCCGGCGACGTAGACGTGGGCGCCGTCGCGGTCGCCGCTGTCGAACACGACCGTGAGGCGGTTGGTCGTGCGCGCGTTGATCAGCGAGCCGAGGAGTGCGACGGGGTCGGCGCGGTCCTCCAGCGAGAGCATGCGCACGGCATCGGGGATGCGAGGCACCTGCGCCGAGGGCGCGCCGGCGGTGACGACCTGGTCGACCACGAAGCGTGAGGAGACCAGGCTCGCCGCGATCTCGGCGGCGACGGTGCCACCGGCGGCGGACCCGACGAGCATGACGCGCGCGTCGTCCTCGGTCACCGCCTTCTCGATCGCCCGCACGACCTGGCCGGCCGACGTGGTCGGGTCGGCGCCGACGAGGCGGAGCCGCCCCGACTCCGCGCCGAGGGTGCCGGGCAGGTAGGCGATGTAGCGGCCCGTGCCCACGCGCTGGACGCTGATCCGGCGGTCCTCGGCGACCAGGTTGGCCATCAGCTCCTCGAGGGACCGGGGCGCGGCGGCCACGTCCGTGCCGACCTCGGGCTCGGCCTCCTCCACCTCGACGAACGACCCCGCGGAGTCGCGGAAGGCCGAGACCGCGTCGGTGGGGAACGCCTCGACGCCGATCGCCCGCAGGCCGCCGCGTGCGGCGGCCACGCCCTGGTCGGAGGACAGCACGCCAGCGGTGAGCAGCGAGCGCATGTGGAGGCCGTCGAGGAGGCCGCCGCCGCCGGAGAGGTGCTCCATCAGGTCGGGGTTGCTCTCGGCGAGCTCGCTCAGGTAGGCGGTGACGCCGTCGCGGTCGAGCGTGTCGCTCTCGATCAGGCCGGCACTGACGATCGCGCCGCCCAGCGCCACCTCGGGGGCGAGGTAGCCGATGGCGCGGCCCGCGATCGACCCGAGCGTCTTGTAGGCGGCCTGTTGGAGCTCGTCGATCCAGCGGTAGGTCAGCACCGTTGCACGTACGACGAGCGCGTCGGCGTCGAGCTCGACCGAGCGGGTGAGCAGCCCGTGCTTGCCGGTGGTGGCGGCGCGGACGTCCTCCTCGGCCTGGCCCCAGGTGGCAGGGGAGAGCGGACCGGAGTCGACGACGTCGTCGTCGCGCAGGATCTCCGCACCCAGGCGGGCGCGGGTGCGCATCTCGTTGCCGGAGGCGTCGAAGAGGTCGGCGAGCGCCAGCATCTGGTCGTACTTGTCGGCGGCGACGGCCGCCGAGGAGTCGTCGTCGACGCTGTGGGTGCGGGGGATGTCGAGGTCACTCATCGGTGGGCTCCTCCCGGACCAGGACCTGCGCGAGCACGGGGGCGAGCTCGGTGGCGAGGGCGTCGGGGTCGACGCGGGTGACCGAGACGCGGGCACCGTCGTCGTGGCGCGGGGTGAGGGCGTGCCAGCCGTCCTTGAGCAGCACCCACGAGACCACGCCCACCGCTGTGGTGGCGCGCTCGGACACCTCGGCCGCCAGGATGCGCAGCCGTCCGCGGCCCTCGGCGTGCACGGCGGACACCGCGGCTGCCGCCTCGGCGTCGCCGAGCTCGTCGCCGTCGGCCAGCACGGCGCCGTCGGCGTGGCCGACCAGCACCGGCACCAGGTCGGAGCGTCCCGACCGGAGCGCCTCGCCGACCGAGTCGGCCAGCGCGTAGGGCACGTCGAGCCGGGCGGGCACCTGCGAGGTGGTGAGCGGCAGGTCCTCGGGAACGGCGGTGACGCGCGCCAGCTCGGTGGTCCACTGCCGGACGGGGAACCACGCCAGCTCGAACACGATGCCGTCGCAGGTCGACAGGCTCGCCACGGCGTCACCGGCCTGGCGGTGCCAGGCCTTGACCTGCGTGGCGCCGGCGGCCACGTCGATGTCGAGGGCGAGGCGCGGCGTCGCGAGCAGCCCGACCGCGCCGACGACGCCCGGGTCGGCGCCCTCGTCGGTGAGCAGGCCGCGCCGGCGGAGGGTGTCGTGCGGGTCGTGGAGGGTGCCCAGCGCGTCGGCGTACGCCGAGTCCTCGGCCGAACCGCGGCTCTGGCCCAGACGGCCGGAGAGCGAGCCGGCGTCGGTGGCCTCCCCGGGCTGGAGGTCGAACGGGAGCGGTGCCCCGCCGGCCAGCTCGGCGACCAGGCGCAGCTCGGGCAGGGTCAGGGCGAGCCGCCGAGCCAGGCCGTCGAGGAAGCTCGCCGGCACCGGGGGTGGGGTCGTGAGGTCGATGGTCACCATGTCAGAGCCCCGGGAGGTCGACGGTCAGCCAGTCCTTGTGACCGGCCGGGGGAGGGTCGAAGGCGAGGAGCGCGGCCTCGGCGTCGTCGGGGACCGTCGCGGGGTCCGCCTCGGCGGCGCGGGTGCGGGCGTCCTCGACGAGCGACGTGGCCTTGTGCGCGCGGGTCTCGATCGCCTCCTTGAGGGAGTCGACCTCGACGAGGTGCCGGGCGAGGGAGTCGGCCGCGGTCTCGTGGTGGGCGGCGGCCGTGCGGAGGTGGTTGGCGCGGTCCTTGATGCGCTCGCGCATCGCGTCGGCGGCCTTGCCGTGCCACGGCACGGCCTCGGCCTGCGACACGAGGCGCTGGGCGAGGGCCCGGATGTCACCGCTCTGCTCGCGCAGCTGCGCGACGCGCTTGCGGCCCGCGGCGGAGTCGCCGTACATCGATCACACCCTTTCGTCGGTGGACGACTACCCGAGAGGCGGCCTGCCCAAACGTTCCCACGTGGACGAGAGGGCATTCTCGCACCGTGCGAGGGCACTGGGACGCGGCCCGTCGGACCCGCTCCGGCCGATAGGATCGGGCGCAGGCCCGACCTGCCTCCCGCCGGCCCCGTGACAGAGGTGTGCATGACCTTCGACGTCCACCAGCTCGACCTGTTCGTGCTGGTCGGCGCGGTCGTGACGTTGGCGGCGATCCTCGCGGTGCGGGTCTCGGCGGGGGCCGGCCTGCCGTCGCTGCTGATCTACCTGCTGATCGGCGTCGTGCTGGGCGAGGGCGGTCCCTTCGGGATCCCCTTCGACGACGCACAGCTCGCGCACGCGCTGGGGTTCGGGGCGCTGGCGGTGATCCTGGCCGAGGGCGGTCTCACCACCGACTGGCGACAGGTGCGCCCGAGCATCCGCCTGGGGCTGTCGCTGGCGACCGTCGGCGTGGCCGTCTCGGTCGCGGTCGTGGCCGTCGGCACCCACTACCTCCTCGGCCTGCCGTGGGAGCTGGCCATCCTGCTCGGAGCGATCTGCTCGCCCACCGACGCCGCGGCGGTGTTCTCCGTGCTCCGCGCGCTGCCGCTGCCCAAAAGGCTGACCGGCGCGCTCGAGGCGGAGTCGGGCCTCAACGACGCACCGACCGTCGTGCTCGTCGGGATCATCTCCACGGGTGCGGTCGGCCAGGCCGGGCTGGCCGAGACGGCCGGCATCATCGTCTTCGAGCTCATCGCCGGGGGGCTCGTGGGAGTGGTCTGCGGCGTCGCGGGTGCGTGGCTCATGCGGCGGGTGGCGCTGCCGTCCTCCGGCCTCTACCCGCTGGCCGTGCTGTGCCTGGCGTTCACGGCGTACGGCGCCTCGTCCGCGCTGCACGCCTCGGGCTTCGCCGCGATCTACGTCGCCGCCCTCATCCTCGGCAACAGCGAGCTCCCGCACCGCGTCGCGACCCGCTCCTTCGCCGAGGGCGTCGCCTGGCTCGCCCAGATCGGCCTGTTCGTGATGCTGGGGCTGCTGCTCTCGCCCGGTCGCATCGACCTCGACACGGTCGTCCAGGCGCTCGTGACCGGGCTCGTGCTGACGCTGGTCGCCCGGCCTCTGTCGGTCTTCGTCAGCAGCATCGCGCAGCCGATGGCTCCGCGCGACCTGGCCTTCATCTCCTGGGCCGGGCTGCGCGGTGCGGTGCCGATCGTGCTCGCCACCATCCCGCTCTCCGAGGGCGTCGACGGCGCCGACGACCTCTTCGACATCGTGTTCGTGATGGTCGTGGTCTACACCCTCCTCACCGGCCCGACGCTGCCGTGGGTGGCGCGCCGCCTGCGGGTCGCGCGCCGCTCCGAGCCGCGCGGCCTCGACGTCGAGGCCGCGCCGCTCGACCGGGTGGACGCAGACCTCCTCCAGGTGACGATCGCGCCCACGTCGAAGATGCACGGCGTCGAGGTCGGGGAGCTGCGGCTGCCCCCGGGGGCCTCGGTGTCGCTGGTGATCCGCGGCGGCAACGTGCTGGTCCCGGAGCTGCGTACGGTCCTGCGCCACGGCGACGACCTCGTCGTCGTGACCCCGCGCAAGCTGCGGGAGGCGACCGAGGCCCGGATGCGGCAGGTCTCGGAGAACGGGCGGCTCGCGCAGTGGCTCGGTGACCCGTCGCGGCGCGAGCGCGACTGAGGTCGGGCTACTCCGAGCCCGTGGCGCGGCAGTAGGTCGCGTCGTCCTGGGCGATGACGGACTCGACCTGCTTCTTGCGCAGCGACTGGAACTCCTCGCCGACCACGACGACGACGCCCGGCCCGAGCGCGTCACCCTGCACGACCCGCGCACCCCGGAACTGCCGCTTGACGAGCAGGACGGCCGGGTTCTTGGGCTCGCCCGACCAGATCTGGGTGGTGGTCGCGGGGAGGGGGGAGTCGCCGACGTCGCCCTCGACGAAGCCGCGCTCCGCGAGCTGGGCGCTGGTCGCGCCGGCGAGGCCGCTGCGTCCGCTGCCGTTGAAGACGCTGACCACGACCTGGTCGCGGCGCACCTCGGAACCGGCGGAGACCGCCGTGTCCTCGCAGATCGCGACCGGCTCCTCCTGCGGCAGGGGCTCGGTCAGCGCGGCCCAGCCCCACACCGCGGCGACGACCACGAGCAGGGTCAGCACGCCGAGGGTGAGCGCGGACTTCACGGCACCCGTCATCAGCCGTCCGCCAGGTGGACGCGGGCGTGCAGCACGCTGCGCTGCTGGAGCGCGGCGCGCAGGGCGCGGTGCAGGCCGTCCTCGAGGTAGAGGTCGCCCTGCCACTGCACGACGTGGGCGAAGAGGTCGCCGTAGAACGTGGAGTCCTCGTCGAGCAGGGTGTCGAGCCGCAGGGTGTCCTTGGTGGTCACCAGCTCGTCGAGGCGCACCTGGCGCGGGGGCAGGTCTGCCCAGCCGCGCGAGTCGAGCCCGTGGTCGGGGTAGGGCCGGCCGTCGCCCACCCGCTTGAAGATCACGCCGGTGATCATAACGACGCCCCTCCCGGGCCCCACCCCGCTCCGCCCCGCGCGGCTAGGCTGGCGCCATGAGTGAGACTCCCGAGGCACCGCCGCAGGCCCCCGCCGACCCGATCTCGGCCGCGGTCGCGCCGGGCTACGACTTCGAGGGCCCGGCGCTCGAGCTCGGCGGCCTGATGCTCGACGCGGAGACCCTCGGCGACGTGCCGATCAGGATCCCGCTCGCCATGCTCAACCGGCACGGCCTGGTGGCCGGCGCGACCGGGACCGGCAAGACGAAGACCCTCCAGCTCCTGGCCGAGCAGCTCAGCGCCCATGGCGTACCGGTCTTCGCCGCCGACATCAAGGGCGACCTCTCCGGGCTCAGCCAGCCGGGCGAGAGCAGCGACAAGCTCACCGCGCGTACGGCGAGCGTGGGCCAGCAGTGGACGGCGACGGGCTTCCCGACCGAGTTCTACGCCATCGGCGGCCAGGGCATCGGCGTACCCGTGCGGGTCACGATGAGCGCCTTCGGCCCGACCCTGCTGGCCAAGGTGCTCGGCCTCAACGACACCCAGGAGTCCTCGCTCGGGCTCGTCTTCTACTACTGCGACTCCCACGGCCTGCCGCTGCTCGACCTCGCCGACCTGCGCGCCGTCCTGCAGTACCTCACCGGCGACCCGGCCGGGAAGGCCGAGCTCAAGACCATCGGCGGGCTCTCCCCGCAGACCGCCGGCGTGATCCTGCGTGAGCTGGTCTCCTTCGAGGCCCAGGGCGCCGACGTGTTCTTCGGCGAGCCGGAGTTCGAGACCAAGGAGTTCCTGCGCACCACCGACGACGGCCGCGGCATCATCAGCCTGCTCGAGCTGCCGAACCTCCAGGACCGGCCGGCGGTCTTCTCGACCTTCCTGATGTGGCTGCTCGCCGACCTCTTCCACGACCTCCCCGAGGAGGGCGACCTCGACCAGCCCAAGCTGGTCTTCTTCTTCGACGAGGCGCACCTGCTCTTCAACGACGCCTCCGACGCCTTCCTCGACCAGATCGCCCAGACCGTGCGGCTGATCCGGTCGAAGGGGGTCGGCGTCTTCTTCGTGACGCAGTCACCGACCGACGTGCCCGACGAGGTGCTCGCACAGCTCGGCTCGCGCGTGCAGCACCAGCTCCGCGCCCACACGCCCAACGACGCCAAGGCCCTGAAGGCGACCGTCAACACCTACCCCAACAGCGCCTACGACGACCTCGGCGAGGTCATCACCTCGCTCGGCATCGGCGAGGCCGTGGTGACGGTGATGAACGAGCGCGGCGCGCCGACGCCGGTCGCCTGGACGCGGCTGCGGGCGCCGGAGTCACTGATGGACGCCGCCGAGACCTCCGCGATGGAGGCCGCGGTCACCGCCTCCCCGCTCGCCGAGAAGTACGCCGAGGCGATCGACCGCGAGTCCGCGCGCGAGCTGCTCGCCAAGAAGCTCGAGGAGGGCGCCCGCAAGGCGGCCGAGGACGCCCGGGTCGAGGAGATGGCCCGCGAGCAGCGCCACGAGCGGGTGACCAAGAAGTCCTCCAAGCCGGCGCCCGAGGAGGACTCGATGATGGAGACGGTCGTGAAGTCGACGGCGTTCAAGGACTTCATGCGCACCGCCGCGCGCGAGATCGCGCGGGGGATGTTCAGCTCCGGGCGGCGGTGACGCTGCAGGGCCCGCCCGGCCTCACATGGTCGGGTCGAGCCACGCCAGCTGGGTCGTCTGGGTGCCGCCGTCGCGGGTGACGACGCGAGCCCGGCCCTCGGGCGCGGGCTGCGGGCGCAGGTTGCCGATCAGCACGCCCTCGTCGCGCGGGCCCGAGAGCATCACGCCCGGCATCGCGAGGTCGCGCAGCGACTGGATGACCGGCTCGTAGAGGGCGCGGGACGCACCACCCGTACGCCGTGCGACCACCACGTGGAGGCCGACGTCGCGGGCCTGCGCCATCAGCGGCTGCAGCGAGGACACCGGCGAGGACTGCTGGGTGGCGACGAGGTCGTAGTCGTCGACGACCACGAAGACCTCCGCGCCGGTCCACCACGACCGGTTGCGCAGCTGGTCGGGCGTCACGTCGGGGCCGGGGATGCGGCCCTCGAGGTAGCTCGCGATGTCCTTCAGCGTCGGCGTGGCCTGGGTCGCGGAGGTGAGGTAGTTCAGCAGGTACTCGTCGGGGACCTCGCCGAGCAGCGAGCGCCGGTAGTCGACGAGGACGATCTGCGCCTCCTTCGGCGTGCGCGTGCGCATGACCTCGTGGACGTACGCCCGCAGCAGCGCGCTCTTGCCCGACTGGCCGTCGCCGAAGATCAGCATGTGCGGCTCGGCGTCGACGTCGAGGCCGACCGGGGCGAGCTCCTTCTCGTTGATGCCGAGCAGGATCTGGCGCTCGGGCACCTGGCGGCGCACGGCGTCCTCGCGGATCGCCTCCAGCGTGACCATCTCCGGCAGCAGGCGCAGCTTGGGGCCCTCGGGGCCCTTCCACGCGGCGGCCATCTTGTCGATGAGGTCGTCGACACCGTCACCGAGGGTGTCGGCGTTGCCGTCGCCGTCGATGCGCGGCAGCGCACCGAGGAAGTGGAGCTTCGACGGCACCAGGCCGCGGCCGGGACGACCGACCGGCACGAGGGCCGCGACCTTGCGGTCGACCTCGGAGTCGAGGGGGTCGCCCAGGCGCAGCTCGAGCTTGGAGCCGAAGACGTCGCGCATCGCGGCGCGGTAGTCGGCCCATCGGGTGGACGCGGTGACGATGTGGAGGCCGAAGGTCAGGCCGCGGGCGGCGAGCTGCTGGATCTCCATCTCGAGGTCGTCGAACTCCGCACGCAGCGTGCTCCAGCCGTCGATGACGAGGAAGACGTCGCCCCAGCCGTCGTCGACACGGCCCTGGGCGCGACGCGACCGGTAGGTCTCGATGGAGTCGATGCCGTTGGTGCGGAAGTAGGCCTCGCGGCGGTCGACGATGCCCTCGACCTCCGCCATCACTCGTCGTACGACGTCGGGCTCGGAGCGCGTCGCGACGCCCGAGACGTGCGGGAGCCGGGCCAGCGGCGCGAAGGTGCCGCCGCCGAAGTCGAGCACGAAGAACTGCGACTCCATCGGGGTGGTCACCAGCGCCATGCTCGTGACGATGCTGCGCAGCAGCGTGCTCTTGCCCGAGCGCGGGCCGCCGACGACGGCGACGTGTCCGGCGGCGCCGGTGAGGTTCAGCGTCATCGTGTCGCGGCGCTGCTCGCGGGGGCGGTCGACGGTGCCGAGCGGGATCACCAGGCCCGGGACGTCGCGCCACTGGGGCGAGGTCAGGCCCAGGTCGGGGTGCTCGACGAGGTCGGGCATGAGCTCGTCGAGGGTGTCGGGCACGTCGAGCGGCGGCAGCCAGACCTGGTGCGCCTCGGGCCCCTTGCCGATCATCCGGGTCACGGCGATGTCGAGCAGCGAGGGCTGCTCGCCCTGCTGCTGGGGCTGGGGGCTCGCGACGTCGGGGGTGTCGTCGGCGACCGGCTCGAGCGCCTGCACCTCGGAGATCGTGAAGGGCAGGATCCCGCGGATCGCACCGCCCTCGTCGCGGGCGACGCGGGCGCGGCTCGACGGCGGCCCCGAGACGTACGCCGCCTTGAAGCGCAGCAGCGTGGACTGGTCGGGCTTGAGGTAGCCCAGGCCCGGGACGGCGGGGAGCTCGTAGGCGTCCGGCACGCCGAGGACCGCGCGGGACTCGCCGGCGGAGAAGGTGCGCAGGCCGACGCGGTAGGACAGGTGGGACTCGAGGCCGCGCAGCCGACCCTCCTCGAGGCGCTGCGAGGCGAGCAGCAGGTGCAGGCCCAGCGAGCGGCCGAGGCGGCCGATGGCGACGAAGAGGTCGATGAACTCCGGCTTGGCCGAGAGCATCTCGGAGAACTCGTCGACGACGATGAACAGCGACGGCATCGGCTCGAGCGGCTCGCCGTTGGCGCGGGCCTTCTCGTAGTCGCGGACCGAGGCGTAGTTGCCGGCGTCGCGCAGCAGCTCCTGGCGACGCGTCATCTCGCCGGACAGCGCGTCCTGCATGCGGTCGACGAGGGTGAGCTCGTTGGCGAGGTTGGTGATGACGGCCGAGACGTGCGGCATGTCGGCCATGCCGGCGAAGGTCGCGCCACCCTTGAAGTCGACGAGCACCAGGTTGAGCTGCTCCGAGGAGTGCGTCATGACCAGGCCGAGCACCAGCGTGCGGAGGAACTCCGACTTGCCGGACCCGGTCGCGCCGATCACCAGGCCGTGCGGGCCCATGCCCTGCTGGGCGGACTCCTTGATGTCGAGGTGGATCAGGCCGCCGGAGTCGCCGATGCCGATCGGCACCCGCAGCCGGTCGCGGGCCGGTCGCGGCCGCCAGGCGGTGGCGGGGTCGTAGGCGAAGATGTCGCCCAGGCCCAGCAGGTCCATGTGGTCGGGGGTCGTCGAGGTGATGTCGACGGCACCGCCGGCCGAGGACGACTCGGCGCTCGCGGTCTTCAGCGGCGCGATGCGTCGGGCGTACGCCTCCGCGGTGGCGATGTCGCACTGGTCGGCCAGCGCCCGCACGGGCTCGCCGCGCAGCCGCAGCGCGCTCACCGGGCGCTTGCCCAGCTCGTCGGGGCCGTCGGCGAACTCCAGCCGCAGCCGCGTGGAGTCCTCGAGCTCGTCCCACCGGCTCGGCAGGTCGAGCAGCGTCACGCCGTGCAGGCCGTCGGGCGGCACGATGTGGTTGCCGGGCGGCAGGTGGCCACCGTCGATGACCAGCAGGATGTGGGGCGTCGCGGCCCGCTCGTCGGCGCCGAAGCGGGGCCGGTCGCTGAGGTCGGGGGGCAGCAGGTTGCCGAGGTCGTCGAGCGAGGTCGAGACCAGGCGCATCGGCCCGACCGCGTCGGCCTCGCGGGCGCTCTGGGCGTGGGGGAGCCACTTCACCCAGTCCCAGTGCGTGAGGTTCTGCTCCGAGCTGAGCACCGCGACGATTAGCTGGTCGGGGTTCTGGAAGGCCGTCGCCGAGCAGATCATCGCCCGGGCGGTCGAGCGGACCTCCTCGGCGTCGCCGCACAGCTCGATGCGGTCGAAGGCGCGCAGGTCGATCGAGGCCGGCAGGTTCGGCTGGAGGCGGTGCACCACCAGCAGGCGGTGGAGCGCGGAGGCGGCGGCCGGGTCGACCTGGTCGACGGGTGCGCTCTCCGGCGGCACCAGCTCCAGCGACAGCGGCTGCGAGCACAGGCCGTAGCGGACGTGGAGGAAGTTGGCGTCGGAGGCGGTGTGCTCCCACAGACGGGTGCGGTCCTCGGCGAGCGAGGGCAGCGCGGAGGGCTCGGGGTGGTGCCAGTTGAGCGCCCGGCGCTGCTGGTCGGCCGCCTCGCGGGCCACCTTGCGGATGTTGCCGAGGTAGCGGAGGTACTCGGTGCGCGAGCCGGTGACCTGCTGCGCGCGCTGCTTCCGCTGCCGGTCGATCTGCACGATGATGAAGCCGAGCGTGGCGAAGAGGAACATGCCCGCGGCGAGGAAGCTGCGGGTGCGGTTGCCGCCACTGCCCATCGTGGCGACGAGCACGATCGAGCCGAGGCTGCCCAGCATCGGGATGGCGTTCATCAGGACACCGCCGGCGCCCTCGCCCTCCTGCAGCTCCGGCGGCGGCTGGAGCACGATCTGGCCGCCCGGCATCTCCGGCTCGTCGAGCCTCTGGCCGCCCCGCAGTGTCGTGCTCACGCGTCCCCCGTTGCCTCACCCGTTGAAGTCGCGACGATGATAGGTGTGCTCCGGCACGGGCGCGACTACCCTGCTGCCGAGAAGCGCCCGCCCGATGCACGAGAAGGGGGATTTCGTGTCGGACGTAGCGATGCCCAGCTCTGCTGGCGCCACCATCGCCGTCAGCATCCACGGTCCCGCCGGGGTGCTCGACCTCGTCGTGCCCGCCGGAGCCACGTCCGTCGACGTCGCACGCGAGTACGCCAAGCAGGCCGAGGCCGCCGGTGTCGTCTCCGGGATCCCGCTGCTGCAGACCGCGCTCGGGGAGCGGCTCGACGCGGCGGTGCCGCTGGCCGAGGTCGGGGTGCAGTCGGGCGACGTGCTGGTGGCGACCACCGGCGTGCACCGCCCCCGCAAGGTCACCCTGCTCGAGGCGGCGAAGAACGCGCCCGAGAGCCCGGCGCTCGCGTCGATGATCGCCGGCGTCGCGTCGCTCGCGGCCGCCCTCGCCGGGTGGTACGCCGCCCGCGCGGGGGAGGACACCGTCCGGACCGTCACGGTGGGGATCCTGCTCGCGTGCGCGCTCGTGGGCGCCCTGCCGGTCGGCCGGCACACCCGCCAGCGCGCCGCAGCCGCACCCGCCTTCGCGGCGGCCGCCGCGTTCGCGGCCCTCTACGAGCCGGGACCCCACCTGCTGCCCGCCATCCTCGGTGCGGCCGGCATCGCGGCCGCGGTCGTGGCCGGCATCGGCCGTGCGCTGTCGGTCGACGGCGGCGACGAGATCGGCACGGTGTGGATCGTCTCCGGGCTCACCGTCTTCGCCTGCTGCGCCCTGCCGGCGCTGATGGGCTGGGACGCCCGCGTCGCGTGGACGCTGCTGGTCTTCGGCTCGATGATGGCGGCCCGGTTCGCGCCGTCGCTGGCCATCGACGTCTCCGACGAGGCGCTGCTCGACCTCGACCGGCTCGCCGTGACCGCCTGGTCGGCGCGCGACACCCAGCGCAAGGGGCGACGCGGCCGCATCGTGGTGGCCGCCGACGCGATGGAGCGCCTGGTCCACCGGGCCTCGCGGATCGTCACCGGGGCCTCGGCGGCCATCCTCGTCACCGTCGTGGTCGCCAGCCCGCTCCTGCTGCGCAGCGCCACCATCGACCTCGACCGCATCGGTGCCCGCTGCCTGGTGTTCTTCGCCGGCTGCTCGCTGCTGCTCGCAGCGCGCTCCTACCGCCACGCGGCCGCGCGGGCGCTGCTGCGCCTGGCCGGGCTCGGTGCGCTGGTCTCCCTGGCGGTGCACCTCGTCGGCGGGCCCGGTGCCTCGCACCTCGACACCTTCTTCTACGTCGTGGTCGCGCTGGGCGCGATCGCGCTCGCCGCGGCCATCGCCACCGGACGCGGCTGGCGCTCGGTCTGGTGGTCCCGACGGGCCGAGGTCGCGGAGTCGTTGTGCGGCAGCCTCGCCTTCGCCTCGGCGGTCGTCGCGGCCGGCGTCTTCCGCCGCCTGTGGGAAATGACCTCGTGATCGACATGAATCCGCCGATCTCTCGCCTGCTGCGTGCCGCCATCCGCACGCGCCGGCTGCGTTGTCGCGCACTCGACGGGCCTCCGGCCCGCCTTCGGCACTCCGCCTTGCCGTCACGCACGCCTGGCGACACTCGCGACGGCGTCGATCGGTGGATTCATGTTTAGCCCGAATCCGGTCGGGTAGATGCACGTCAGCGCGGGGGGCCGGGACGTCTCCCCGAGCACCGGATCACCACCAGTGGATCACCAACACACAGAAACTCGGTCGGTTCGACCGCCGAGGGAGAAGGATCTTTCATGAGCGAGATGTACGGCCAGACAGAGAAGGCCCTCTCCAAGGGCGCCGACTTCGTCGACCAGGCCCGCGGTGACGTCAAGAACAAGTGCGGCGTGCTCTCCGGCAACATCCAGACGATGATGGGTGGATGGGGCGGCCAGGGTGCCACCGCGTTCAACAACCTCATGATCGCGTGGGACCAGAAGCAGGAGACGATCCTCAAGGCCCTCGACCAGCTCTCCGCGTCGATGAAGGAGACCGAGCGCGACAACGTCTCGACCGACGAGAGCCAGTCCGCCACCCACGCCAACCTCCAGGGCCGTCTCGGCTGACGCCGAGCCCCTCACAGACTTAGGAGATCGATGATGAGCTTCGACGGAATCAAGGTCCAGCACGGCTCCCTCGACGCCGGTGCCGCCGACGTCATGAAGGCCGCCAAGGACATCGAGGCGCGCCTCGACCAGCTCGAGAACGAGCTGAACCCGCTCAAGTCGGACTGGAACGGTAACGCCAAGATGGCGTACGACCAGGCCAAGGCCAAGTGGGACCAGGCGATGACCGAGATGACCCTGCTGCTCCAGCAGGCCAGCCAGGGCGTCGACGCGTCCAACGCCGAGTACAAGGCGGCCGACGCCCGGGGCGCCAACCGCTTCTGAGCGCAGCGCACCACGTCTGAGGCGAGGCCGGTCGTCCCCACGGGGACGGCCGGCCTCGCGGCATTTCCGTCGAGTTTCCGCACTTCGGCCCGGAGCGGGCGTCCCGTCGCCACAATGGGTGCAGCCGGGGGTCGGCGTACGAGCGTGACGTGGGGGAACGCGTGGGCGAGATCAGGGTCGATGCCGAGCTGATCAGGGGCATCGCAGCACAGCTGCGTCAGGCCGGCGACCACATGCACCCGTCCTTCGACCGTGCCGGGCCCGAGGACGTCGGCCAGGCGCGCGGGCACCGCGACGTCGACACGCTCGCAGGCGCCGAGACCCGGGCCGGCAACTTCGGCGCCTTCCACGCCGGCCAGAGCCTGCGCTCGGTCTACGAGCTCGCCCACCAGCGCACCGTCGAGGACCGCCAGGCCCAGGCCCGGACCGTACGCCGCTTCGCGCGCGACCTCGTGGACTGCCTCGGCGACCTCGAGGGCACCGACGAGCTCGACCGCGACCACTTCCGGCGGCTCGCGCAGCTGTCCCTCGGCGAGGGCTGAGCCCGGTGGCCGGCTACTACGAGACCCAGGTGCGGCGCGCCATGCTGACCGTCGGCGACACCGACGTCCTCAACGAGATGGCCGCCGGCTGGCGCTCGTCGATCCCCGCGCTGCGCCAGGTGGAGGACGAGCTGACGGCGGGCATCCGCGGGCTGCGCGGGCACGACCAGCTCGGCGAGCAGACCCGTGACGCGGCGGTCGGCGCCTTCCGCGACCTGCGCGAGCACCTCGTGGAGCAGCGCCGGCTCCTCGGCCGCACCGCCCAGGCGCTCGACGCCGCCGGTGAGGTCGTCGGCCAGGTCAAGTCGCTGGTGCGCGTGTGGGACCGCGTCGGCGCCCCGCGCCCGCCGGGGCCGGCCCCGCAGCCGACCGCCGACTCCGGCCAGACGGCGTACCTCGCCGCGGCCACGCTCCACCACCGGGCGTCGGCGCGCCACGCCGTCCAGGTGCAGCAGCGCGAGGAGGAGGCGCGCGAGGCGTGGGAGGCGCTCAACCGCGTCTTCGAGGAGTCCGAGGACAAGATCCGCAGCGCCCACGGGATCCCACGCGAGGCCCCGACGAACGAGCCCGAGCCGGTCTGGCCGCCGCACGGCTGGCCCGGCCCGCCACCGCCCGAGCCCGACCCCGACTGGCCGGTGCTGCCGCCGTGGCCGCCCGTCCGGACCACCGACCCGGTGGGAACGGGCCACGGTCCCGGCACCGGTCCCGGCCAGGGTCCGGGCGTCGTGCCCGGTGCCGTCCCGGGTGCCGATCCCGGCTCGGCCCACTCCCTTCCGCCCGGCGTCGCACCGCAGCCGGGCCACCACCCGCAGTCCCCGGGCTGGGGCCATGACGCACCGCCGAGCACCACCGTCGCCGGCACGCCGCAGGGCGGAGTGGCGTACGCCTCGGGCGGCCCGTCCACCCCTGCTGGCTTCGCTGCGCCGACCGCTCCGGCCGGTGCCGGCATGCCTCCCCTCGCCATGGCGGGGGCCGGCGGGATGGCCGGCGCAGCCGCGGCCGGCGCGGGTGTCGCCGGTGCCGGTGCCGGAGCTCGGGCGAGTGCCGGCGCCGGTGCCGGTGCCGGCGCTGCGCGGGCCGGTCAAGCCGGCGGGGCGTCCGGGCGCGGCGGCCGCGTGGGACGTACGGCTGCCGCGCCCGTCGGCGGCAAGGGCAGCCAGCAGGCGTCCGGCCGCGCGAAGGCCGGACAGAGCCGCGGGGGCGGAGCGGGTCGGGGAGCCAGCGCGGGAGCGGCCGGCTCCCGCGGGGGACGGCGCAGGGACCGGTCGGCGCCGTCGCGCGACGACCTGCTCGGCACCGACGACCACTGGCTCGACGACGAGGGGACCGCGCCCGACGTCCTGCGGTGAGGCGCGCCGCATCCCACCGTCGGTGGGGTGGGGGGATTTCGCCTAGGCTGCATTCCGTTCGGTGCCCGGCCCGCGTCGGCGCACGTGAAGCACAACCAGGGGGAAACACCAATGAGTCAGGGGTCCTCGGTCGCCTCGGGCCTGGTCCGGGTGACCATCGCCTCGGGGTCCCGGCGCGTCGATCTGGTGCTGCCGGGGTCGATCCCCGTCGCCGAGCTGGTGCCCGAGCTGGCGCGCTCGGTCGGCCTGCTCGACGCCTCCACCGTCTACGGTGGCTACCGCCTGGTGACCCAGGAGGGCCGGATCCTGGTCAACAACGCCGGCCTCACGATGCAGGGCATCGAGGACGGCGGCCTGCTGACGGTCACCGCCGGCGTCGACGACAAGGCGCCGCGCGTCTACGACGACGTCGTCGAGGCGATGGCCGACGTGGTGGAGAACGAGCTCCAGCCGTGGGAGCCCTCGGCCGGACGGCGTACGGCACTGGGCGCGGGCAGCATCCTGCTCGGCCTCGGCGCGCTCGCGCTGCTGCTGCGGGGCGAGAGCCTGCTCGGCGGTGTCGCCGCAGCGGTGATCGCCGGCCTGCTGGTCGTCGGTGGCGTCGTCCTGGCCCGGGCCCAGGAGGAGCCCGAGGCCGGCGTGGCCGTGTCCCTCCTCGCCGCCCTGTACGCCGGTGTGGCCGGGCTGCTGCTCGCCCCCGGCGAGCTGCCGGGCTGGGGGTGGCCCCTCGCCGACGCCTTCTTCTCCGACCCGCTGCTCTTCGCCGGGCTCGGCGTCCTCGCCGCCGGCCTGGTCGCCGTCGTCGGCCTGCAGGACGGCCGTCCGCTGGTCATCCCGGCCATCGTCGTGGGCGCGGTGCTCGTGGCCAGCTCGGTGCTGATCCGGGTCGCCTCGCTCCAGCCCGACGTCGTCTTCACCGTGCTGCTGACCCTCGTCGTCCTCGCCGGCAGCATCTTCCCGTGGCTGGCGCTCGGGGTCACCGGCACCAAGGTCGACCAGCTCTACTCGCTGCACGACATCACCGCCGACCCCGAGGAGATCGACCCCGACGAGGTCGCCGGCGACGCCCGCGTCGGCCACGAGATCCTGCTGGCCGTCTCCGCGACGGTCGGCACCCTGCTGGTCCTGTTCGCGCCGTTCGCGGTGGGTCGCGGCGCCTACGGCACCGTGCTCGCGGCCGTGTGCTGCCTGGCCGTCATGTTCCGCACCCGCCAGTACCGCACCGGCGCCGAGGTCCTCGCGGGCCTGACGTCCGGGATCCTGGGCCTGGTGTCGGTGGCGGTGTCGATGCTGCTGATCCACGACGGCTGGCGCGCCGGTGCGGCCATCGGCCTCGCCGGTGTGGGCGCCGTGCTGCTCGCGCTGACCCTGGTGCCGGCCTCGCCCTCGGTGCGCCGCGGACGGATGGGCGACGTGGTCGAGATGGTGACTCTGCTCGCGCTGCTCCCCCTGATGGTGCTGGCGGCGGGCTTCGTCGCCGCTGTGGCGGGTTGAGGCGGGCTGGGAACAGATGGCTACCAAGAAGGACCTCGTCGAGGCCCACGCCTTCAGCCGCCGCCGCCTGGTCACCGCGTTCGTCTCCGGCGCCCCCGGTGGGCGCGAGGTCGAGCCGGTGCGTCCGGGCCGGGTGCTCATCGGCGGCGTCGCGCTGTCCGTCCTGCTGCTCGCCGGCGCCGCGATCGCGGGCTTCCTGCTCGGCCGCCCGCCGGCGCAGTGGCTCGACGAGGGCAGCTTCATCATCTCCAAGGACACCGGTGAGCAGTACGTCGTGCTGCGCGGCGGTGACGACCCGCTGCTCCAGCGGGTCCCCAACTACGTCTCGGCGCAGCTGCTGCTCGAGGACGCCGAGCTGACGCCCTACACCGTGCGCGACAAGTACATCCGCACCGTGCAGCTCGGTGAGGACCTCGGCATCGAGGGTGCCCCGGCGGGCCTGCCGTCGGCAAGCGAGCTCGTGGACGACGGCTGGACCGCCTGCACCGCCTCCGAGGTCGGCATCAAGGTCGCGGTCCAGCAGACCCCGACGGTCGAGGACCTCACCGGGTCGGCGTTCCTGGTCTCCCACGAGGGCGAGCAGTGGCTCATCGCCACGGCCCCTGCCGTGGGCAACCAGCAGGAGCGCGCCTACCGCTTCCCCATGCCGGCCAACCAGACCTCCGCCTCCACCGTCGGCAACCGCATCGGCTTCGGCGCCACTCCCGTCGAGGTCGACGTCGACTGGCTGAACCTCTTCCCCGAGCGCGCCGCGCTCGAGGAGGACGCCTTCGGTGTGACGCGCCGCGGTGAGCAGGTGCCCTACGGCGACAGCCGCACCGACCTCTCCCGCTACCGCATCGGCGACCTGCTGCTCGCCGACACCGGGCGCTACTACCTGCTCGGCGACGAGGCTCCCGAGGAGCTCTCGCCGTTCGCCGGCATGGTCTACGACGTCGTCGGCCGGGCCGCGACCCCCATCACCGAGGACCTCGTCGCGTCCTTCGGGTCCACGAAGTACCCCGCCGAGTGGCCCGCCGCCCTGCCCACGGCGGTGCCCGACGGCGCGCTGTGCGGCGTCCTGCACCCCGAGGCGGGTGCCGACCCGGCCGTCAGCCTGGCGACCAACCCGACCGGTGCGGCCGACCCGAGCGAGGTCTCGTCCGGGCGCCACGAGGTCGACGTCGAGCCCAGCGCCGGGGCCTACGTCCAGTCCGGCTCCGAGGCCGCGGCCGACGCCGGCACCCCCTACGTCATCGACACCAAGGGCGAGAAGTACGCGCTCCTCGGTCCGCAGGTCCCGGACTTCATCGGCTACGCCGAGGTGGACCCGCCGCTCGTGCCGAGCACGTGGCTGGAGTTCTTCGAGCCCGGCGTGCCGCTCTCGACCAACCGGGCGCGCCGGCTGCCCGACGACGCGGCGCCCGCCGCCGCGGAAGCGGACAGCGGCTCATGAGCCGCGCACGACTGCGTACGACGCTCGCGGCCGGGCTGCTCGCCACGGGGGTCGTGCCGCTCTGGGCGTCCCCGGCCTCGGCTGAGCACGACGCCCCGTGCTCGGTCGGCGAGGTGCCGGGCTCCGAGCAGCTCGCCGACACGCACAGCAAGAGCAACCCGGCCTTCGAGCGGATGCACGTCGAGCAGGCACAGGAGATCGCCACCGGTCGCGGCGTGAAGGTCGCGGTCATCGACAGTGGCGTGATGCCGCTGCCGGGCATCGACCGCCCGACGGCCGTCGCGGTCGGCGGTGCCTCAGCCACCGGCATCCTTTCCGGCCACGGCACGATCGTCGCGGGCCTGATCGCCGGTCCGCGCGGCGTCGCCCCCGACGCGCAGGTCTTCGACTACAAGGTCTACGACACCGAGGTCGCCGACATCGCCGAGGGCGAGAAGCAGGTGACCTCCGCGGGCATCGTCGCCGGCATCGAGGCCGTCATCGCCGACCACCGCACGCAGCAGTTCGACGTCGTCAACATCTCCCTCGCCGTGCCGGCCTCCGACCCCGAGCTCGAGACGGCGGTCGCGCGCCTCGTCGAGCTGCCGCTCGTCGTCGTGGCCGCCTCCGGCAACCGCGAGGAGGGCGACGGCTCCGACGACGAGTCCTTCGAGGGCACGCCCGGCAACGACGCCGACGTCTACCCCGCCGACTACCCCGGCGTCCTGGCGGTGAGTGCCGTCCCGCCGGGCGCCGAGGACCCGAGCACCTACGTCCTGCCCAACCTCGACACCGACGTCGCCGCGCCCACGCTCGGCGCGATCTCGCTGAACGCGTCCGGGCAGGCCTGCGACATCATCGAGGTGGCGACGTCGTGGTCGGCGGCCGAGGTGAGCGGCGTCGTCGCGTTGCTGCGCGAGCGCTTCCCGCGCGAGACCCCGCAGCAGCTCGTTGCCCGCCTGCTGGCCACCACCGAGGGCGACGGCCCGGTGCAGGGCGAGGACGGCGAGGTCGCGAACCCGTGGACCGGGGCCGGTGTGGTCCAGGCACACGACGCGCTCACGCGCGAGCTGAAGCCCGGTCGCAAGGGCAAGGTCGAGACGACCGTCGCCGAGACCCGCACCGATGCCCAGGCGCCTCCCGCGCCCGAGCGCATCGACCTGTTCAGCACGCCCCGCGCGATGCTGCTGTGGTCGGGCCTGGTCGCCGGATCGCTCCTGGCACTGGCCTTCATGCTGCGCCCGCTGCTGCGCCGCTGACGCACGACCGACCGTTGCCTCTGCACACTCCCCGACACCGTGATGGAATCAAGCCATGACCGACACCACCAACGAGCCGGTTGCCGTCATCCTCGCCGGCGGGCAGGGCTCGCGCCTCTGGCCGATCAGCCGGGACCGTCGACCCAAGCAGTTCCAGCCCGTCGTGGGTGGTCGTCCGCTGCTCACGGGCACGATCGAGCGGCTCAGCGAGATCGTCGACCCGTCCCGCATCCACGTCTCGACCCGCGCCCGGTTCGCCGACGCCGCGCGCGCGACGCTCGGCCCGGTGCCGCCGGAGAACCTGATCCTCGAGGACGACCCGGCCGGTCCCGCGACGGCCTTCGCGCTCGGCATCGCGACGCTCGAGCACCGCTACGGCAACGCGCCGGCGCTGATCGCCCCGTCCGACCACCTGATCACCGAGGACGAGGCCTTCAACCAGGCCTCGCGCGACATGCTCGCGCAGCTCGTCGAGACCCCCGAGTCGATGGTGGTGCTCGGCGCCGAGCCCACCGGCTTCGACGGCACCCTCGGCTACATCCACACCCGGGGGGAGGGCGGGCCGGTCGAGGTGATCACCAGCTTCTTCGAGAAGCCCGACCCTGCGACGATCGACGAGATCGGCGACGAGGGATCGCTCTACTGGAACACCGCCTGCTACGGCGTACGGGTCCAGCAGGCGTGCGACGCCTACCGCGCTGCGATGCCGATGGTCTTCGACGCCATCTCGCGCTTCACCGCCGACCGCCCAGACGTCAACGGCTACCGCGGTGCGGCCATCGGTGGCCACGAGCTCTACCCGCTGCTGGCCGCCGGGATGGAGTGCCTGGTCGTGCCGCGCCACCTCGGCTGGAGCGACATCGGCACCTGGAAGCGTCTGGAGCAGGTGCTCGCCGCCGACGACGAGCACGCGATCGGCCCCGCCCTGCAGCTGGAGAGCGACGACGTCCTCGTCGCCAGCATGGACGGGCGGCCCGTCATCACGCTCGGGGCGACCGGCCTGGTCGTGGTGTCGCACGAGGACGCGGTCTACGTCCTCGACAAGAAGTTGGCCCTCGACGCCGGCGGCCTCGCACACCTGCGTTCGCTCCTCGCGGCCAGCACCCGCGAAGATCTCCTCTGACCCCCGCTCCGCCGGCGACCCCCGCACCTCACCCGAAGGAACCCATGTCCCACGAGAACAGCCAGCACATCGTCGTGGTCGGCACCAAGCCCGACATCATCAAGCAGGCGCCGATCTACCACGAGCTGCGCAACCGCGGGCACGACGTGGTGCTGTGCCACACCGGCCAGCACTACGACCACAACCTCTCGCAGTCGATGCTCGACGAGTTCGGTGTCCGCGAGGACGTGAACCTCGAGGTGCGCGGCGGCGTCAACGACCTGGTCTCCGGCATCACCGCCAAGCTCGCCCTCTACCTGCGTGGCTTCGCCGAGCGTGGCGGCTTCCCGATCACCTACGTGCACGGCGACACCACCACCGCGATGGCCGGCGCGCTCGCCACCTTCGGCGAGCGCCAGGCGCTGGTCCACGTCGAGGCGGGCTTGCGCACGCTGTCGCCGAAGCCGGAGGTGCTGCAGGGCTGGCTCGACCAGGGTGCGGACCTCGACTGGGCGTCGTTCCGCGCGCAGTCGATCGACCGCAACAGCTGGTCCAAGGGCAGCCGCGAGCCCTCGCCCGAGCAGTTCAACACCCGCGTCGCCGACGCCGGCACCGACCTGCACGCCGCGCCGGTGGAGCTCAACCGCGAGTTCCTCGTGGACGAGGGCTTCGCGCCCGCCGCGATCGACGTCGTCGGCAACTCCGTCGTCGACGCGCTCGCGCAGGCGGTCGCCGGCAGCGACAAGAACCAGGTGCTGCAGAAGTTCCCGCAGATGGGCGCCGGCTCCTTCCTCCGCTTCTGCGTCCACCGCCGCGAGAACACCACCAACCACTTCAGGTTCAACCTGCTGATGGACGCGATGGAGTCGCTGCTGGAGCAGGGCCACCACGTCCTCTTCATCCGCCTGCTCGGCACCGAGGCCGCGATCGACAACTTCGGCCGCCGCCAGTGGCTCGAGGACCTCGAGGCGAGGTACGGCGACGCGCTGATCTCGACCCCGGTGTGGGACAGCTACCTCGACGTGGTCGCCGCGATGTCGATGTGCGCGGTGATCGTGACCGACTCCGGCTCGATCGTGGAGGAGGCCAACGTGCTCGAGGTGCCGTGCGTGACGCTGCGCTTCGGCTCCGACCGGTCCGAGACCTTCCTCGCCGGCAGCAACTTCCTCGCCCCGCCGATCGACAAGGCGCTGATGACCAGCGTCATCCACAACGTCTTCGAGCACCGCGCCGAGCTGTCGTGGGACCGCGTCTACCCCGAGGGCGCCTCGCGGATGCTCGTCGACGCGGTCGAGCGGCGCCTCGACGAGGGCAGCCTGCTGATCTCCGAGGAGTGGCGCTACGGCCTCAAGGCGCAGCTGCGCTGACCTGCGGCCGCGCCGTTGACGGCGTCCGTGGCTCCCCCCATCCTGTGGAGGGAGGGGAGGAGTCATGGCCGCTGGCACAGACGGTGTGTGCGTCATCGGCGCCGGCCCGGCCGGCCTGGCCACCTCCGTCGAGCTGGCGCGTGCCGGCGTCGACTTCACCTGCTTCGACCAGCGCCCCGGACCCGGGGGAGTGTGGTCCGCGGCGGTGACCCCCGGGCTCACCCACGCGTGGCCGGCGTTGACCCTCAACAGCCCGCGCGGCTGGTTCGAGCTCAGCGACCACCCGATGCCGCGTGCCTACCCGGACTTCCCCCGCGCCGAGCAGGTGACGGCCTACCTCGACGGCTGCCTCGACCACTACGGCATCCGGGACCGCTTCGAGTTCGACACCGGTGTGACCCGGGTCGACCCCGCGCCGGGCGGCGGGTGGGAGGTCTCGCTCACGACCGGCGAGACCCGCCACTTCGGAGCCGTGGTCGTCGCCAACGGGCACCACAACGAGCCGCTGCGCCCCGACTTCCCGGGCGAGTTCACTGGCGCCGTACGGCACTCGCAGTCCTACCGCGACCGCGAGGCGTACGCCGGCAAGCGGGTGCTGGTGGTCGGGTTCGGCAACAGCGGCAGCCAGATCGCCGCCGACGTCAGTCCGGTCGCGGAGGCAACCGTGCTGTCGATCCGGCGGGGCGGTTACGTGCTGCCCCACTACGCGCGCGGCCTGCGCATCGACCGGGCCATGCCGGCGTGGCTGGGCTTCCTGGTCAACGCCTACCTGCCGCGGGCGGTCGCCGGCCCGCTGCTGACGGCGTACTGCCGTGTCGTCGTCGGGTCGCCGACCCGCGCCGGGCTGCCGCGCCCGGACCACCACTTCGGCTCCGCGCTGCCGACGGTGACCGCTGACCTGCCCGCGCGGATCGAGGCAGGTCGGGTGCGGGTGCGACCGCAGGTGGCGCGGCTGGACGGGACGGTCGTGGAGTTCACCGACGGCAGCCGCGAGGAGGTCGACGAGATCATCCACTGCACGGGATACCGCACGACGACCCCGTTCCTCGCCGAGGACGTCTTCGCCTCCGACGACAACCGGGTGCCGCTCTACCTCCGGGTCTTCCACCCGCAGCACCCGTCGCTCTACTTCGTGGGCTTCCTCCAGGCCGTCGGCTGGGGCTTCCTCCCGCTCTTCGAGTCGCAGGCGCGTCTGGTCGCAGCGCACCTCGCCGGCACGTACGCCCTCCCGGACGCCGCGCACATGGGCGCGGCGATCGAGGAGGACCGGCAGCGGGTCCGGCGCGACTTCGTCGACTCCTCGCGCAACCGCTACCAGATGAACGGAGCGGTCTACCGGCACGAGTGCGCGGTCGAGCTGCGCCGCGGGGCCCGCCGGGCCGGAACAAGCACCTGGGCCCCCACTCGCAGGAGCGGGGGCCCAGGTGTGCGGCGGAGGTAGGGGGATTCGAACCCCCGAGGGCTATTAACCCAACCCGCTTTCCAAGCGAGCGCCATAGGCCACTAGGCGATACCTCCGCCGAGGAGAGTACCGGTCGGCTCGGCGGGCGGTGAAATCGCCCGGCCGCGGCCCCGGGCGGGCTGCTCGCGGACCCTCGGTTTGGGGACCTCGTCGGGCTCCGCCTAGACTCCCGGCAACCCCCCACGTGGCGTCACCTCGCCCAATCCCCCAGGGCCGGAAGGCAGCAAGGGTCAGTGAGCTCTGACGGGTGCGTGGGGGGCCTCTTCATGTCCCCTCCACCTCAGGGGGCGGGCCTGTGGTCGCTGTGGGTGGGCACGGTTAGGGTTCACGACGTGGAGTCACCGCTCGCGCTCTATCGCCGCTACCGGCCCGAGACCTTCCAGGAGGTCATCGGGCAGGACCACGTGACGGAGCCGCTGCGGGCGGCGCTGGCCGCCAACCGGGTCAACCACGCCTACCTCTTCTCCGGTCCTCGCGGCTGCGGCAAGACCACGTCGGCGCGGATCCTGGCCCGCGCGCTCAACTGCGCGCAGGCGCCGATCTCCGACCCCTGCGGCGAGTGCGACAGCTGCCGCGACCTGGCGCGCGGCGGACCCGGCTCGATCGACGTCATCGAGATCGACGCCGCGTCCCACGGTGGCGTGGACGACGCCCGCGACCTGCGCGAGAAGGCGTTCTTCGCCCCGGTGCGCGACCGCTACAAGGTCTACATCATCGACGAGGCCCACATGGTCACCACGCAGGGCTTCAACGCCCTGCTCAAGCTGGTCGAGGAGCCGCCGCCGCACCTGCGCTTCATCTTCGCCACGACCGAGCCCGAGAAGGTGCTGCCGACGATCCGCTCGCGCACCCACCACTACCCCTTCCGGCTGATCCCGCCGCGCCTGCTGAGCGACTACCTCTCCCAGCTCGCCGGTGAGGAGGGGGTGAGCATCGAGCCCGCCGCCCTGCCCCTCGTCGTACGCGCCGGCGCGGGGTCCGCGCGCGACACGCTGTCCGTGCTCGACCAGCTCCTCGGCGGCGCCGGTCCGGGCGGCGTCACCCACAAGCTGGCCACCGACCTGCTCGGCTTCACCCCCGACTCGCTGCTCGACGAGGTGGTCGAGGCCTTCGCCACCCGCGACGGTGCCGCGGTCTTCTCGGTCGTCGACAAGGTCGTGGAGACCGGCCAGGACCCGCGCCGCTTCACCGAGGACCTGCTGCGCCGACTGCGCGACCTGGTCATCGTCACCGCCGTCCCCGACGCCCCGGCGACCGGCCTCATCGACGTCGCCGAGGACGCGGGGGAGCGGCTGGTGGCCCAGGCCGCGCGCTTCGGGGCCATCGAGCTCAGCCGCGCCGCCGACATCGTCGCCTCCGGGCTGACGGAGATGCGTGGTGCCACGGCACCCCGCCTCCTGCTCGAGCTGCTCTGCGCCCGCGTGCTGCTGCCGGGGGCCGACCACACCGCCGACGGCGTGATGGCGCGCCTGGAGCGCCTCGAGCGCCGCATGGACGTCACCGGCGCCCCGGCTCCCGCCGCGGTCACGCGGGCAGCAGCCGCACCGGCTCCCGCCGCACCGGCTCCCGCCGCCCCGCAGGCGGCACCTGCGGCGACCCCCGCCCCGGCGCGCGCCGACGAGCCCGCACCGCCGCCCCCGGTGCCGATCGCTCCCCCTGTCGAGTCCCCGGCGCCGTCGCGGCCCGAGGCACCCGCCCCCGTGCGGGACGACGGCCCCGCCCCGCCCCCGCCGATGCCCACCTCGCTGCCCGAGCCGCCCCAGCCTCCGCCGACGGTGGCCGAGCCCGCGCCGGAGCCGACGGCCCCGGCCGCCCCGGGAACGCCGGTGGCCGAGCAGCCGGCGGG
This sequence comes from Nocardioides lacusdianchii, assembly GCF_020102855.1. Classification (GTDB taxonomy): domain Bacteria; phylum Actinomycetota; class Actinomycetes; order Propionibacteriales; family Nocardioidaceae; genus Nocardioides; species Nocardioides lacusdianchii. The sequence goes on along the minus strand of NZ_JADHZD010000016.1, from coordinate 10,701 downwards.
ACCGCGCGGCGGCCTCAGCCTCGTCGACGTACGCCGCCTGTGGCCCGACATCCTCGAGCAGACCAAGAACCGTCGCCGCCTGGCGTGGATGGTGCTCTCGCAGCACGCCCACGTGGTCGACGTCGACGGCACCCGCCTGACCGTGGGCTTCGCCAACTCCGGCGCGCGCGACTCCTTCGTCAACGGTGGGTGTGACGAGATCCTGCGCCAGGCCGCGATCGACGTCGTGGGCATGGACTGGCGCGTCGAGTCCATCGTCGACCAGTCCGGTGCCGCCGCGGAGGCACCCGTGGTGCGCCAGTCGGCCACCGCCGCGCCTCCGCGGCCCGGTGCCGACGCCGCCCCGGCCGCGGACGCACCCGATGCCCCGCCGTCGTGGGTCACCGGGGAGTCCGCCGCGCATGACGCCCCTGCTCCGACTCCGGCGCCGGCGCCGGTCGTGTCCGCGGCCCCGGCCCGCGAGGCGCTGGAGGCCGCCCGCGCGGGCGGCACGCCCGAGGCGTCCGAGCCCGTCCGGTCGGCCGACGACGACGTCGACCCCGACGACCCCGACGCCGAGTCGGCCGCGCTCGACACCGAGTCCCTGCTCAGCCAGACGCTCGGCGCGCGGCTGATCGAAGAGATTCGCAACGACTGATGCACGTCCCATCCACGACGGGGGAGACCCGATGACCCAGAACCCCTTCGACGCCCTCGGCGGCGGCGGCTTCGACATGAACGCCCTGCTCCAGCAGGCCCAGCAGATGCAGCAGCAGCTCGAGGAGGCGCAGGCCAACCTGGCCCGCCAGACCGTCGACGGCACCGTCGCCGGCGGCGCGGTCTCGGTGACGGCCAACGGCGTCGGCGAGCTGGTGGGCGTCACCATCCGCACCGGTGAGTTCGACGGCAACGACCCCGACGACCTCTCGGACCTGTCCGACCTGATCGTCGCGGCCTACCGCGACGCGCGGGCCAAGTCCGAGGCCCTGGCGAGCGAGTCGATGGGCCCGCTCACCGACGGCCTCGGCGGCGGGGCCGGCGGCCTCGGCCTCCCCGGCCTGGGCTGAGGGGCTTCATTTGTACGAGGGCGTCGTCCAGGACCTGATCGACGAGCTGGGCCGACTGCCCGGCGTCGGTCCCAAGAGCGCGCAGCGGATCGCCTTCCACCTGCTGCAGGCCGAGCCGGTCGACGTACGCCGTCTCGCCGACGTGCTGATCGAGGTCAAGGCGCGGGTGAAGTTCTGCTCGATCTGCTTCAACGTCAGCGAGGACGAGCAGTGCCGGATCTGCCGCGACGAGCGGCGCGACCCGAGCGTGCTGTGCGTCGTGGAGGAGTACAAGGACGTCGTCGCGATCGAGCGCACCCGCGAGTTCCGCGGCCGCTACCACGTGCTCGGCGGCGCGATCTCGCCGATCGACGGCATCGGACCCGACCAGCTCCACGTCAAGGAGCTCATGCCCCGACTGGCCGACGGCACGGTCACCGAGGTCATCCTCGCCACCGACCCCAACCTCGAGGGCGAGGCCACTGCGACCTACCTCACGCGCCTGCTCCTGCCGATGGGCTTGCGCGTCACTCGCTTGGCGAGTGGACTGCCAGTGGGCGGTGACCTCGAGTACGCCGACGAGGTCACGCTCGGCCGCGCATTCGCCGGAAGGAGATCAGCACAATGACCGACGCCGACCAGATCAGGTTCGAGGAGCAGATCGCCGACTCGGTGACCAGCTTCCTGCTCGCCCTGCGCGAGATCGCCCGCGAGGGCAACGGCTCGGAGGCCGTGTCGCTGCTCCTGCTCGAGATCAGCCAGGTGCTGCTCGCGGGTGCCCGCCTGGGTGCGCAGACCGACTTCGCCCCGCGCGAGGAGTTCCAGCCCGACGTGGGCCCGGAGGCCGACATCGACGAGCTCCGGCTGCGCCTGGCCGACATGCTCGAGGGTGTCGACTCCTACACGTTCGTCTTCGACCCCTACGTCCCCGAGGTGGTCGAGAGCCGCCTGTCCGACGACCTCGCGTCGATCGCGATCGACCTCGAGAACGGCCTGCGCCACTTCCGTGCCGGCAACGTCGAGGAGGCGCTGTGGTGGTGGCAGTTCTCCTACGTCAACAACTGGGGCAACCTCGGTGGTGCCGCCCTCAACGCACTGCTCACCGTCGTGGCCCACGACCGCTTCGACACCGACTTCGTCGCCAACGCGGCGGCGGTCGCGGTCGCCGATGAGATGCTCGAGGTCGACCCGGCCGAGCAGCCGTAGAATCGGGCACGGCCTGCCGGCAACGACGCCGTCGGGCTCGTCAGTCGAAGGCGGCCGCTGACGGCCGCACCCCGATCCCGAGGACCAAACCGTGGGCATTGTCGTGCAGAAGTACGGCGGCTCCTCGCTCGCCGACGCCGACGCCATCAAGCGCGTCGCGCGGCGCATCGTGGAGGTCAAGAAGGCCGGGCACGACGTCGTCGTCGCCGTCTCCGCCATGGGCGACACGACCGACGACCTGGAGGACCTGGCCAGGGGCGTGTCGCCCCTGCCGCCGGCGCGCGAGATGGACATGCTGCTCACCGCCGGTGAGCGGATCTCGATGGCGCTCGTCGCCATGGCGATCAGTGACCTGGGCTTCACCGCCCGCTCGTTCACCGGCTCCCAGGCGGGCGTGATCACCGACTCGGTGCACGGCAAGGCCAAGATCATCGACGTCACGCCCGGCCGGATCACCCAGGCGATCGGCGACGGCCACATCGTGATCGTCGCCGGCTTCCAGGGCGTGTCCGCGGACACCAAGGAGATCACCACCCTCGGTCGCGGCGGCAGCGACACGACCGCGGTCGCGCTCGCGGCCGCGCTCGGGGCCGACGTCTGCGAGATCTACACCGACGTCGACGGCGTCTTCACCGCCGACCCGCGGGTCGTCCCGCACGCCCGCAAGCTCGACCGGGTCTCCTACGAGGAGATGCTCGAGCTCGCCGCCTGCGGCTCCAAGATCCTGCACCTGCGCTGCGTGGAGTACGGCCGCCGCTACGGCGTCCCGATCCACGTCCGCTCGTCCTTCAGCCAGCTCGAGGGCACCTGGGTCACCAACGACCCGCAGGCGCCCAGCCAGGGAGACACCATGGAACAGCCCATCATCGCCGGCGTCGCCCACGACCGCAGCGAGGCCAAGATCACCGTGGTCGGGGTGCCCGACAAGGTCGGGGAGGCGGCGCGGATCTTCGAGGCGCTCGCCGAGGCGCAGGTCAACCTCGACATGATCGTGCAGAACATCTCGGCGGCCGCGACGAGCCTCACCGACATCTCCTTCACGTTGCCGCGCACCGACGGGCAGACCGCGATGACGGCGCTGGCGCGGATCCAGGCCGAGGTCGGCTACGACAAGCTCCTCTACGACGACAAGATCGGCAAGGTCTCGCTGATCGGTGCGGGCATGCGCTCGCACCCCGGCATCACGTCGAAGTTCTTCGGCGCGCTCGCCTCGGCGGGCGTCAACATCGGCATGATCTCCACCTCCGAGATCCGCATCTCGGTGATCGTCGACGAGAGCGTCGTCGACGACGCGGTCCGCGCCACCCACACGGCGTTCGACCTCGACGCCGACGAGGTCGAGGCCGTGGTCTACGGGGGCACCGGCCGATGAGCGCACGCGTCAACCTCGGCATCGTCGGCGCCACCGGGCAGGTGGGGGTCGCGATGCGTCAGATCCTCCTCGAGCGGGACTTCCCGGCCGACCAGGTCCGCTTCTTCGCCTCCTCCCGCTCGGCGGGCACGGTGCTGCCCTTCGGCGACCGCGAGATCACCGTGGAGGATGCCGAGACCGCCGACCCCGCCGGCCTCGACATCGCGCTCTTCTCGGCCGGCGCCACCACCTCGCGCGCGCTCGCGCAGAAGTTCGTCGACGCCGGCGTGATCGTCATCGACAACTCCAGCGCCTTCCGCAAGGACCCGGCGATCCCGCTCGTCGTCGCCGAGGTCAACCCCGGTGCGATGGCCGGCGTGGTCGAGGAGGGGCGCGGCATCATCGCCAACCCCAACTGCACGACGATGGCCGCGATGCCGGTCCTCAAGCCGCTGCACGACGAGGCGGGGCTGGCGCGGCTCATCGTGTCGACCTACCAGGCCGTCTCCGGATCCGGCGTCGCCGGCGTCGAGGAGCTCGCCGGTGGCGTGGCCGAGGCCGGCGACAAGGCCCGCGAGCTGGCGTACGACGGCTCCGCGGTCGCGTTCCCCGAGCCGGTGAAGTACGTCGAGCCGATCGCCTACAACGTGCTCCCGATGGCCGGCTCGATCGTCGACGACGGCCTCAACGAGACCGACGAGGAGCAGAAGCTCCGCAACGAGTCGCGCAAGATCCTCGACCTGCCCGACCTGCTGGTCTCCGGCATCTGCGTGCGCGTGCCGGTCTTCACCGGACACTCGCTCGCGGTCAACGCCGAGTTCGCCCGGTCGATGACCCCGGCCCGCGCCCGCGAGATCCTGGCCTCGGCCGAGGGCGTCGAGCTCGACGAGGTGCCGACCCCGCTCAAGGCAGCCGGCAAGGACCCGTCCTACGTCGGGCGGCTGCGGCAGGACCCGGGCGTGCCCGACGACCGCGGCCTCGCGCTCTTCATCAGCAACGACAACCTGCGCAAGGGCGCTGCCCTCAACACGGTGCAGATCGCGGAGCTGATCGCCGCCGCTCGGTGATACTGGTCGGGTGCACGTGCACCCCACCCGCGTCCGGCTCCCCGTGGGTGTCGCTGTGCTCGCGGTGCTCGCCACCGCGCTGACGGCGTACGCCCGTGCTGTGGGCACCACCTTCTGGGGGACGTCGTACGTCCTGCCGGTGGCAGCGCTCGTGTGTGCGGCCGTGATGGTCCGGGAGCACCAGCGGCTGGACCCCGGCTGGGTCCGCTGGCGCCGTGCGGTCGCCGCACTCGCGCTCGGCGCGCTGGCCTGGCCGGTCCTGCTGGCCGGTGCCTCCCTCGCTTCCGGCCTGGCCCCGGGCTCGAAGGTGGCGTGGGCCCTCGCCGTCGCCGGAGGGGTCGGGCACCTGCCGCTGATCGCTGCGTTCTCGCTGCTGCCGCTGCTGGCCGTGCGCTACCTGGGACGTGGGCTGCCGCGGTGGCCACTGGCGGTGCTCGTCGTGCTGGGCGTCGCGGCGGTCGTGGGCTTCGCGCTCTTCTTCGGCGACTTCTCTCCGCTCGAGGCGGAGGCCCTGGTCGGCTGGGGTCCGGGCGAGCAGATCGGAGCAGGACTGAACCTGGCCTTCCTCTCCACGGTCCTCCTCGGGCCGGCCGTCAGCCTCACCGCCGCGGTCCGGGCCACGGGCGAGGCGACGCGGCGACTGGCCGCGGTGGCGCTCGCGAGCCTCGCCGGCGCCGCGCTGGTGGTGCTGTGCGGCGCGGTCGCCACGCAGAGCGCGGCCGGGTTCGTCGTGGCAGCGATGTACGCCGCACTGGTCCTGGTGGTCGTCGGTGGATCGAGGGCGCTGGCGCTGCCCGTGCCCGAGGAGTCCGGGCAGCCTGACGCACCGGCGCGACTCGGACCGCTCACCACCCGCGAGAGCGAGGTGCTCGAGCTGCTGGCGGAGGGCCTGTCGAACGCAGGGATCGCCGCGCGGCTCGTCATCTCCGAGCGCACGGTCGACGCGCACCTGCGCTCGGTGTTCGCCAAGCTGGACCTGCCGGAGGGGCCGCTGGAGAACCGGCGCGTGCACGCGGCGCTCGCGTGGCGCGGCGAGTTAGGCGAAAGGGCCGATGCCGGCTGACCTGCGACCTTCCTAGGTTCGGGGCACCCAGCCCATGCCCCAGGAGGCCGCCGTGCGTACCCCACTCACCCTGCTCGGACTCGTGTGGATCGCCTTCCTCACGATCTTCCCGTTCGCTGCGGCAGGCGACACCAGCTTCCTCCACATCGCCGCGCACCTCGTCCAGCTGCCGCTCCTCGTCGTGGCCACGCTGGTGGCGTGGCGCCAGCGTCGGGGAGCCACCGCGCGGGTCCAGCGCGCCCTGGGGTGGGTGCTGTCAGTCTCGGTCCCTGCGGCGGTCGTCGGCGTGGGCCTCGAGCTGGTGACCGCGGTCGTCCGGCTGGCGGAGGACGGCTGGGTGAACAAGGACACCGCCGACGTCTTCGAGAGCGGACCGCACGCCGTGGTCGCCTCGCTCACCATCCCGTCGATGATGATCAGCATGATCGCGGTGCTCGCACTCGTGCTGGTGGTGGGACTGCGCCGACGCAGCCCGGTCGGCTGAGCCGTCAGCGCACGTCGCGGGGAGTGGGTGCCTCGGCGTCGGCGTTGCCGCCCACCACCGACGACGTCACCCACCAGGAGGCGCCGTAGCTGACGGCGGCCACCAGGGGCACGGCGACGAGCGCCCACCACTCGTCGAGCGAGCCGAGCAGGAAGACCATCACGAGCACGGCCATGATCCCGACGGCCAGGACGCTCGTGGAGCCGGCGTCCGCGACCCCGAGGGCACGCAGCAGCAGGCTGCCGGCCCACGCGAGCAGCACGAGGCCGGCGAGCAGGAGCGGCAGCCCGACCGCGCCGCCGCACGACGACGTGCCGCGTACGACGCTGCAGCCGGCGCCGGCCAGCCAGGCGAGCAGCACCGCGAGGGCGCCGATCGCGACGCCGGTCACGGCCGCTGCGGGGAGGCCGGCCAGGGCGACGGACGGGAGCCGGCTGGCCTCGCGGCGGCGTACGGGCTCGTCCGGCGCGGGCTCGGCCTCGACCGCCGGGGCGACGGCCGTCGTCGGCTCCGCACGTACGACTGGCTCGACCGGTTCGGATCCCGGCTTGCTCCGCCGGAGCGAGAAGGCGGGCATCTCCAGAGAGGGTCCGTCGTCGGGTTTGCCGTTGCCCGGGTCAGCCATGGGGGCAGTGTGCCACCCGCCGGGGCCCTCAGGTCTAGTCCACAGCGGCTCCGGGGGACAACGGGGAGTCAACGGAGGCCCACGGAGCAGCCACAGGAGGGTTGTGCACCGCTGACCCGCAATCCGGCAGCTGCACCTGCGCGAAGCATCGCCAGAGACGCGCAGGAGCGCGCCCGATGAGCAGGAGCACGGCATGAAGAGAATCGCGTGGTTGTCGCTGGTGGGTTCGTTGGCGATGGGCCTCTCGTCCCTCGCGGGTGTGGCGCAGGCCGCCCCTCAGGAGACGACGGCTCGGCTGATGGTCGTCCAGGCCGTGCCCGACGAGAGCCTCCACGTCGAGATCGACGACGAGGTCGTGAGCGAGGGCTCCGCGACCGGCGAGGTGCTCGGCCCCTTCACCGTCCCGGCGGGCGCACACCAGGTCAGGTTCATCGACGAGAGCGGCGACGTGGTCGTCGACACCGCGGTGGATCTCGAGGCCGGGTCGGTCCAGGACCTCGTGGTGCACCGGCCCGCGGAGGTCGGCGGCCAGCCGCTCGCCACGCTCTACGCGACGCCGACGGAGCCCATCGCTGCCGGCAAGGCGCGTGTGCTGATCGCCCACACGGCCTCGGTCGCACCGGCCGACGTCCGCCTCGACGGGACCGTGGTCTTCCGCAACATCGCCAACGGTGAGTTCGCCACCGCGGACGTCGCCGAGGGCTCGCACGTCGCCGAGCTGGTGCCGTCGGGTCTCACCGCCCGGCCGATCCTCGGCCCGCTGGACGTGAGTCTCGCGAGCGCCTCGGCCACGATGGTCTACGCCGTCGGCAACGCCCAGGACGCGTCGATGGACGTCATCACCCACAGCATCCCGCTCGCGGCGAGCGCCGGCGAGGCACCCGCCTCGATCGACGCAGGCAGCGCCGGCCTGGCAGCGGGCATCGACGTGTCCCCGTTCTCCGGGCCGGACTCCGTCGAGCTCGCACCCGGGACGTCCCGCTGGACGGCGATGACCGCGCTGCTGGCCGCCCTCGTCGCCCTGGGCGCGGGGGCGTGCGGCTGGAGCAGCAGGCACCGCGCGGTCGAAGCCTCGTCGTGAACGAGCCGACCGGACGGCACGCGGCCCGGCAGGGGAGGATCGTACGCCGGCTGGCGGTCGGCCTGGCCGTGGCGACCGTCGTCGCGGTCCTCGTCGCCCTCATGGTGGTACGCGGCGGTGCCGCCCCCACGGCCGGCGGGGCCCCGGTCGGTGAGCCGGCCCCGGAGACGGTCACCCGAGGACTGGCCGCGACCGCGCCCCGCACGGGCTCGGTGGCACCCGAGTCTCCGCAGCGGACCGTGCTGCCGAGCGGGACCGTGGTGCCGGTCGTCGCGGTGTCGACGACCCGCGACGGCATCCTCGACGTGCCGTCCGACGTCGACGTGGCCGGCTGGTGGCGCGGCGGGTCACGCATCGGCGACCCGTTCGGCTCCGTGCTCGTGTCCGCCCATGTCGACTCCGAGCGGGAGGGCCTGGGACCGTACGCCGAGCTCCTGGGCGTGCGCCCGGGCCAGAAGGTCGTGCTGACCTCGGACACCCTGCGCCAGGAGTACGTCGTCAGCTCTCTGCGGCTGCTCGACAAGGGCCCCCTCTCCGACCACCCGTGGGTCTACTCGCCCGCCGGGGCGCACCGGCTGGTCATGGTCACCTGCGCTGGACCGTTCGACCCGAGCAGGGGCGGCTACCAGAGCCTCGCGGTCGTCACTGCGACGGCCGTGGGCGAGCCCACGCCGAGGAGCGAGTGATGACGGACGTCACGGACGACGGCTCGACCCGACGGCGTACACCGGAGCTCCCACCGGAGTTCGCCCCGCTCGCCCCGCTGGGGCTCGCGTCAGGTCCGCCGAGCCGTGCCCCGGGCGAGGCGCCGCGGCTGCGGCTGACTGCGGCGGCGTCGAGGCGTCATGCTCCGGACCGCTCCGCGACCGCGCCGGCGGGACCGCCGCCCGCAGCCTTCACCGCCGGGGCCGCTCCCGCCCCCGTTCCGGACGCACCGGTCGAGGAGCTGGCGCCCGGGCCACGGCGCCCCCGACGGCTGCTGGTTGCCGGTGGTCTCGTCGGGCTGCTCGTCGTCCTCGTGGTGGTCGCGGGCGTGGCCCTGCTGCCGCGGTCGGGCGAGCGGACGGTCGCGGCCGAGGTCGCGCCGCCCGCGGCCGCTGAGGAGCTGCAGGGGAGTGAGTTCGACCCGCCGGTGGCGCTGTCCCCGGACAGCGAGTACGTCGAGACCGAGGTCCTCGACGGGGACGACCTCGTGGTGACCCACTGGATCTCGACGACGACACCGATGGACCGGGTCCGGCTGCGGCCGCCGAGCAGCCCGGTGCTGGCCGGGGTGGACGTGGCCGCCGAGGACCTCGTGGTCGCTGCGGACGGCGTACGCCTGGACGCCGGGGCCGTCGTCGTGGACGTGCCGAGCGACCTGCCGTCAGCCGCGACGTTGTACGTCCGCTACCGGCTGCCGGACGCGCTCCGGCGCAACAGCTCGGTGGACGACCGGGCCCTCGCCACCGTGACGTCGGTGGGCGTCGGCCTCGAGGGGCGCTCGCTGCCGCGGACCCAGGTGTTCCCCGGCGGGCGGGTCATGACGCTGGCCTGCCTGGCCCAGGGATCGCGTGCGGTTCCCGAGTCGTGCGGCACCTACGTCGAGGGTGCCTGGCAGGTCCGGTCGGCCGCAGGCGAGGTGCCCGTGACGGTGATCGCCCAGTTCGACCTGGCCGTCACCCGCTAGCCCGGCCCCGGAAATGGCCAAGGCCCGAACCCACTTCCGTGGGTTCGGGCCTTGCGGATGTCCTGAGACATCACCATGTCGGGCTGACAGTGTGCTGGCTCAGGACATAGGAAACCCATGTCTCACGACATAGGAAACTCGATGCTGGCCTGTGTCGAAGGCAAGGCTGGTCATCACCGCGATCGAGACCGAGGGCATCACCCAGGCTGAGGCCGCCCGCCGCTACGGCGTGAGTGAGGGCTGGGTCAGCAAGCTGATGGCCCGCCGACGAGCCGAGGGCGACGCCGCCTACGAAGCGAAGTCACGGCGTCCGGTGACCTCGCCCAACGCGACCCCCGAAGCAGTTGTCGACCTCGTCCTCGCGCTGCGCAAGCAGCTGGTCGAGTCCGGCCTCGACGCCGGAGCCGACACCATCGGCTGGCACCTGCAGCACCACCACGCAGTGACCTTGTCCCGGGCCACGATCAACCGGATCCTGACTCGCGCCGGTGCGGTGTCCCCTGAGCCGGCCAAGCGTCCGAGGTCGTCCTACATCCGCTTCCAGGCAGAGATGCCCAACGAGACCTGGCAGTCAGACTTCACCCACTACCGACTGACCAACCCAGACCGCAGCCCCGGCGCAGACGTCGAGATCATCACCTGGCTCGACGACCACTCCCGCTACGCCGTGCACGTGAGTGCGCACTGGCGGATCACGGCCAAGATCGTGCTCGACACCTTCACGAAAGCCGCAGGTCAGCACGGCGACCCCGCATCCACCCTGACCGACAACGGCATGGTCTACACCGTCCGGTTCGCCGGCGGCCGCGGCGGCCGCAGCATGCTCGAGCACGAGCTACGACGCCTCGGGATCGTGCAGAAGAACTCCCGCCCGAACCACCCCACCACCTGCGGGAAGGTAGAACGCTTCCAACAGACGATGAAGAACTGGCTACGCGCCCAGTCCGAGCAGCCGACCGACCTCGAGCACCTACAGGCCCTGCTCGAGGAGTTCACCACCACGTACAACCGGCACCGCCCGCACCGGTCCCTGCCACAACGAGCCACACCGGCCATCGCCTACACGACCCGCCCGAAAGCCACACCAGGCGCCGACCGTGACGGGGACACCCACGACCGCGTCCGGTTCG
>NZ_JADHZD010000015.1 GCF_020102855.1 Nocardioides lacusdianchii | reverse complement strand
GCGCAACCGAGGACCGAAGTGGAAGAGCCGGCACCGGCCGGAGACCGAGCCATGCCCCGACCACCGCACCCGCCGGCATTCACTAGGAATCACCGACCCCTGATCACCCTCGGTGGATCAGGGCTGAAGAAGCGGCACCGCCACCAGGAGTTCCTCGCCTTCTTGAAGCAGATCGAGCGGACCTACCGCGACGTGGTCGACGAGGACGGCAACCCGGTCCAGTTGCACCTGGTGATGGACAACTACGCCGCGCACAAGCACGTCAACGTCCGCGCCTGGTTGGCCGAGCACCCCCGGTTCAAGATCCACTTCACCCCAACCCACGCCTCATGGATGAACCTGGTCGAGGTCTGGTTCGGCATCGTCGAAAGACAGGCCATCCGCCGCGGCGTCTTCACGTCAGTCAAGGACCTCAACACCAAGATCCGCGCCTTCATTGACGGCTGGAACGACCGCTCCCACCCCTTCGTCTGGACCAAGACCGCCGACCAGATCCTCGCGAAGGCCAACCGCTCAACTACTTCAAATCCGCGCCACTAGTTGGGCACGAACAGGCGCGAATCGTGGCTCATCCTCCGAGCCGACTGCGATTCGAGTCACGCCGCGCTTATGTCCCGAAAACGCCAGCACAAGCCGGCTGATCCGAGCAGAAAACGTCAAGATGATCTGGAGCCGACACGGCGGGTTGTGCGCATCTGTGCAGGTCAGAGCACACATCGGCAAGTGGGGTCAAAAGCGCCAGCGGCGGAACGCACACGCGCTGGAGGTCCAGAGGTCGCTGGTTCAAATCTCTTCCGATCCTCCTCTTCGGATCCTCCCCCCGACCTCAAGTGTCCGATCTCTTATCGGCGCCGAGGCGGTCTCTGGATGGCTCTGGAAACCGACTGCGGCGACCTCGTTGACCCGCGTGGCCAGCAACCTTCAGGCAGGCGCACGCACACGACGAGGAGATGCGCTTCGCGGCGGAGACTTGAAGGTGTCCATAAACAGGCCAGAAACTCTGTCAAGGGCTGTCAACCAGCGTCAGCGCGACACCACTAGACGCCAGCGTTTGCCCAGTTCAAGTGGCGTTTATCGGCAGAGAGCGTCAACTGGCGTCATGCGCTCATCGCACTCGCGGCGGCATCGGAGGGTTGTTGGTTCGAGTCCAACCGGGGGAGCAAGAGAAGGAAGGCCTCCATCTGGGCACACGCCCGGGTGGAGGCCCTCCTGTTTGAGCTGCCGGCAACGGACGCCGAGCACGCCGGATCCGACATTTCCTCGAGAACCTCCGTCTGTGGCCACTGGACCTTCGAGTCGACTGGAACCTCTACGCTCGGGTGTGCGCATCTCCGAAGTCGCGGCCAGGTCAGGAATCGCTGCGACGACACTCAGGTACTACGAGACCGTCGGCCTGCTCGACGCGCCGCGCGGGGCCAACGGCCACCGGTCCGACGACGACTCGGCGCTGGAGCGCTTGTCGTTCGTGGAGTCGGCGAAGCATCTGGGCCTCTCGCTGCTGGAGATCGTGGACCTGCTGGCCGCGGTGGAGGGACAGACGTGCACCCGGGTCCGCGAGACGCTGCACCCGAAGCTGCGTGACCGGCTGGCCGAGGTCGACCGGCAGGTGGCCGGGTTGAGGCTGTTGCGTCAAAGGCTGGTGGCTGCCGCCTCGAGTGTCGCTGCGTGTCCCGACAGCGTGTCGTCGTGCCGGAGCGAGTGCATGCTGGTGCGCTCCGGGCGCACCGAGAACGCTGCTGGCGATGTCGGTTGTGGCGGTGAACTGTGACCGTGACGATCCGGTCGCGGGCCGCGCGGGTAGTGGTCTGGTGGGACGAGCGCCAGGTGTCGCTCTACCTCGTTGCCATCGCGGCGGGCGCCGTGCTCGGCCTCTCAGCCCCTGGCGCGGCCCCGACGCTGGAGCACGCCATCAACCCGGTGCTGGCGCTGCTGCTGTTCGCGACGTTCCTCAGCGTCCCGCTCATCGAGGTGGGACGCGCGCTCGGCGACGTGCGGTTCCTGGGGACGGTGCTGGCGGGCAACTTCGTCGTGGTCCCGCTGCTGGCCTTCGGGCTGTCGAGGGTCGTGGCCGACGACCGCGCCCTCGTGCTGGGAGTGCTGCTGGTGCTGCTCGCGCCGTGCATCGACTACGTCATCGTGTTCACCGGCCTGGCGGGTGGTGCCCGCGCCCGCCTGCTCGCCGCCGCGCCGCTGTTGATGCTGGCGCAGGTGCTCCTGTTGCCGTTCTACCTGTGGGTGTTCGCCGGCCGCGAGGTCCTTGACGTGGTCGACGTGGGCCCCTTCGTCGAGGCGCTTCTGCTGCTCATCGTGGCACCGCTGTCCGGCGCTGCACTGGTGCAGGCGCTCGGACGCCGCTCCAGCGCCGGATCGGCGGCCGAGGACGTGATGGCCGGTGCCATGGTGCCCTTGATGGTGGCGACGCTAACGGTGGTCATCGGCTCACAGGTGGCTGCTGTGGGCTCTCGGGCTCTCGACCTGGCAAGGCTCGTCCCCGTGTACGCCGTGTTCGTGGCGGTCGCGGTGGCTCTCGGGATGCTCGCCGGCCGCGCAGCCCGCCTCGACGTCGCGGGGACCCGAGCGGTCGCGTTCTCGTTCGCGACCCGCAACTCGCTGGTCGTGCTGCCGCTAGCGCTGGCACTTCCGGCCGAGCTGGACCTCGTTCCGTTGGCGGTGGTCACACAGACGATGGTTGAGCTCGTCGCCATGGTCGTCCTGGTGCGCCTGGTTCCGCGCCTGGTTCCGCCGGAGCGCCAGCCCATCCCGCCCGTCTGAAGCCCGCTGCAAGGGTTGCCGTGCACGGCTACTATGCTGCTTAGTAGCAATCCCAGGAAGGCAGAAATCGTGCGCAAGCAGACCCGAGTGGCCATCGCCGTCGCCGTGACCGTATTCGTCGCCATCGTCGGCGTGTTCGCCGTGAGTCAGGTCAGGGGCGGTGACGAGCCTGCGGCTGCTGACGTCTCCGCCGCCATCGCCGATGGTGCGATCGTGCGGGAGGACAGCAGGGTTCTCGGAGAGGAGGGGGAGAGCGGGGTGACGTTCGTGGAGTTCCTCGACTTCGAGTGCGAGGCATGTGGCGCTGCCTATCCCATCGTGGAGGACCTCCGCGAGAAGTACGCGGGCGAGGTGACCTTCGTGATCCGCTACTTCCCGCTTCCCGGCCACGTCAACTCCGGACGTGCCGCGCGCGCTGTCGAGTCGGCCGCGCGACAGGGCGAGCTGGAGGCGATGTACAGCATGATGTACGAGACCCAGGAGGAGTGGGGCGAGTCCCAGGAGCCGAAGGACGACCTCTTCCGCAGCTACGCCGAGGACCTCGGCCTCGACATGGACCAGTACGACGCGGACTACGCCTCGCAGGAGGTGGAGGAGCGCGTCGCCCGTGACGTTGCAGACGGAGAGTCGCTGGGCGTCGCAGGCACCCCCACCTTCTACGTCGACGGCGAGCTCTTCGAGCCCCGGACCGTCGAGGACTTCTCGTCCGTCCTGGACGAGGCACTCGCCGAGTGAGCACTGATCGACGCCTGGCTTGGGGGCTGGCGAGCGGCGGTCTGATCGGGCTCCTCGCCGCTGCGGTGCTGCTCATCGAGCGCGTCAGGCTCGGAGACGACAGCACGTACGTCCCGACGTGCAGCATCAATCCGGTGCTGAGTTGCGGATCGGTGATGGAGACCACCCAGGCCGCGTTGCTGGGATTCCCCAACCCCATCATCGGAGTAGCCGCCTTCCCGGTGGTCGTGACCACAGGTGTCGTGATCCTCGCTGGTGGACAGCTGGCGCGCTGGTACTGGGTCGGTCTCCAGTTGGGCGTCACCGCTGCGGTGGGGCTGGTCGCCTGGCTGGCGTTCCAGAGCATCTATCGCATCGGCGCGCTGTGTCCCTACTGCATGGTGGTCTGGGCCGTGGTCATCCCGATCTTCTGGTATGTCACGCTGCGCAACCTGGCGCATGGGGTTCTGGGGCAGCGGCTCCGGGGCAGCCGTGCCGCGGCACTCGCGGGGGAGTGGCACGCGCTGCTCCTCCTGGTGCCCTACCTCCTGCTGATCGGTTTGATCGCGCAGCGCTTCTGGTCCTACTGGTCCACCCTGCTCTGAGAGGCTGGAACACGATGGGCGGAGTGCAGGACGTCATCCTGGACGGGTCCATGCTGGTGGCCCTGCCCGTGGCACTGGTCGCGGGCCTGCTGTCCTTCTTCACGCCGTGCTCGTTGCCCTTGGTGCCCGGCTACCTGTCGTACGTTGCAGGGATGGCCGGAACCGAGTCCGAGGTCGCCCGCGAGCTTGCTGGCGGTTCCCCGGCCCGCAGGTTCCGCACCGTCACAGGCACGGCGCTCTTCGTGCTCGGGTTCGCCGTCGTGTTCGCCAGCTACGGCCTGGCCTTCGGGTCGCTGGGATCCAGGCTTCTCGCGCACCAGGACGTCATCGTGCGCGTGGCAGGAGTGATGACGATCGTCTTCGGCCTCTTGTTCGCCGGCGCCGCCGGTCGGCTACCCGGCGTCGGGCGCACCTTGCGGCTGCGTCTCACCCCTCGCATGGGCCTCGCCGGCGCCCCCCTGCTCGGAGCCGTGTTCGCGATTGGATGGACCCCTTGCATCGGGCCCGCGCTGGCTGCGGTGCTCACCTTGGCCACGACCACAGCAACGGCTGAACGCGGCGCCGTTCTCTCGCTCGGCTACGCCGTCGGACTCGGCGTCCCCTTCCTGGTCACCGCGATGTTCCTCACCCGCGCCACACGAGTCTTCGCCTGGGTGCGCCGCCGGTCCACCACCATCACCCGGGCCGGTGGGCTGCTGCTGGTGGTGGTCGGCCTGCTCCAGGTGTCGGGCGTGTGGTCCCGGGGCGTGGCCGCGCTCCAGACGCTCATCGTCGGCTGGCAGGCGCCGCTGTGAGCCCCCGTGCGCGTCGAGGCGTCGTCCTCGTGGGCATCGTGCTCGTCACGGCATTGTTGACGTGGCTCTTCGTGCGCGCCCTGAGCGTGGACGACGCGGGGGCATCGGGTACGTCCAGCGACACGCCTGATCTCGTCCAGCAGTACGCGCCGGGGGAACGGCCGAGCCTCGCTGCCTTCGACGTCGACATGCTGGACGGGTCCACCCTCAGCGACACCGACCTGCGCGGCACGGTGACGGTCCTGAACGTGTGGGGGTCGTGGTGCGGGCCGTGCCGCGCCGAGGCCCCCGAGCTGGTGGAGGCCGTGGAGACGTTGGGCAAGCGCGCCCAGTTCTACGGCATCAACGTCCGTGACAGCGCGGACGCCGCGCGCGCGTTCGAGCGCGCGTTCGACATCCCCTATCCGAGCGTCCGCGCGGAGGACAGTGGCACCGCCATCCTGGCGTTCCGTGGCGTGCTGACGGCAGCGGCCGTTCCCAGCACCGTGGTGGTGGACGCGGACGGGGGAGTGGCTGCGAGGGTCATCGGACAGGTCGACGCCTCGACCCTCATCGGCCTGGTCGAGGACGCCACCACGGCAGATTAGTGATCGCGGCACGCCGGATGGGGAAGGTGCGCCTCAGCCGCTGATCGACAGGTCGACAACTGTGCAGCAGTCACGTGTTGCGGCCTCGACTGCGGGGGCCAGCGCCAGGCCCAGGGGCATGGACAGGACCAACGCCGCGCCCGCCCCGGCGACGACGCCCAGACCCCGGACAGGACTGCGGGTCGTTGCGGTGAGCCGTCGGACCCGGACCAGGGCCGCCGTGTCGCTGGCGGCGAGGGCGAACTCAGGGCGGACGCCTGTTCCCAGCGCCACGATGGCTCCCGCCAGCGCCCGACGATCCGCGGGACTGGCGGCGGTGTCGTCGGCCGCCATCTCCAGCAACATCGCGATCTGGGTGTGCGAGGTGGCGAAGAGCGGCACCCACGGGAACGTGCGAGCGAGCGCCCCCGAGAAGGCCAGAGCCAGGTCGTGGCGGGCGCGCAGGTGGCGGCGCTCGTGACCGAGGACCATCTCGCGCTCGCGATCGTCGAGCAGCGCCAGCGCCGCAGAGGACAGCACCACGGTGCCGTTCCCGGTGCCCGGAAGACAGTAGGCAACCGGAACGTCGTGCTCGATCACGGTGAACCCACCCGGGTGGCGACGTCCCACCAGCTCCAGGGCGTCGCGCTGCGAACGTCGGGCTCGCCGGGTGCGGACGAAGCTGCGGACGGTCGTCACTGTGAGCATGGTGGTGAGGATCGCCACCACCGTCACGCCGGCGAGCCCGGGCCAGACACCGGCCGGGGTCTCGTAGTGCTCGACGATCGTGAGAGTGTGCGCGCCGAGCAAAGAGGCGAGCGAGAACCGAAGTGGCAGGAACGGCATGGCGAGCGCGGTCGCAGCCAGGAGGATGGATGCCACGACCGACGTCGAGAGCGCCTGCCAGCCGAGCACGGCCACCCGCGGCGAGCGTGAGACCCACGGCTGGCTCAGCAGCCGACCGCCGAGCACCGAGGCGCTGGCGGCGAACACGGCCAGCAGGAGGGCCGCGGTCATGTGGGCTCCTCCGCCCGCTCGGACAGGGCGGCAAGCAGCTCGGCGGCCTCCCCGGCGTCGAGCCTGCCCACGAGGTGCATGAGGGCAGCCGTGCGGTCCTGGCTGTCCGACAGCACGTCCTGCAGCACTTGGGCGGTGTGCTCGTCGCGGGTGGAGACCGGCGTGTAGAGATAGGCTTTGCCCTGCTTCTCCCGTGCCACCAGACCCTTGGAGTGCAGGTTGTCCATCACCGTCATCACGGTGGTGTAGGCGAGCGCGCGTTCCTGCGTGAGGGCACCGAGCGTCTCCCGCACGGACACGGCACGTCCCATGCTCCACAGGTGCTGCATCACGGCGGCCTCGAGCTGTCCGAGGTGTCTCACTCGAGCTGCTCCTCCCTGCTTCGTCGTGGACTGCGAGGCTCTATCGTAGGAGGTGTCGGGCCGTGCGTCAGGTCCGCGCCGCCCAGCCGACTCAGGTAGGCGTTGTACGCGTGGAGCTCCTTGTCCCGGTCGCGCAGCTCGTTCCTGTCGAACCGCCGCCGCTCGCGACCGTCGGCGAGCACCCAGCCCGTCAGGAGGGTGCCTCCCATGACGATGATCGGGTACTCGCCCATGAGCCACCCGATCTGCGCGCCGAGGTACTGGTCCTCGAGCGGTGAAGGCCCCCAGGTCCGCCCGAGCGACCCGAACCAGTCGGCCGCCAGGACCGTCGAGCTGGCCATCAGGCTTACCGCGAACAGGGCGTGGAAGCCGAACGTCACCATGATCAGCAGGACTCGCAGCGCGTACGGGGGTCGGTGCAGGCCCGGGTCGGATCCGATGACGCTCTCCGCGAAGAGGTAGCCGGTCAGGAGGAAGTGCAGGGTCATGACGACGTGAGCAGTGTGCGACTCGAGGGACAGCTCGAACGCCGAGGAGTAGTAGAACGCGACCATGCTGACGACGAACATGCCAGCCGCGACCACGGGATGGCCCACGAGGTGCAGCGGGAGCGACCGGGTCACGCTGGTCAGCCACTCACGTGGACCCCGCGATCCGTCCGTACGACGTCGGAGCACCCGCATGGCGAGCGTGATCGGGGTGCCAAGGACCAGGAAGACCGGTACGGCCGTGGCGATCGTCATGTGCTGGACCATGTGCATGCTGAACAGCACGCGGCCGTACGTGCCGGGCGCGCCGTTGGTCGCCCACAGGAAGAGCAGGCACCCGACGAGCCAGGACGACGTACGCCACCACGGCCATGAGTCTCCGCGGCGACGCAGCCGCGTGACTGCCCAGACATAGCAGCAGATCCCCGCCACGCCGAGGGGCAAGAACAGGGTGTCTACGTCCCATGCCGTGAACCACGTCGACGCATCCAGCGGCCCGGGCAGCGTCCTTCCCAGCAGTGACTCGGCCGCAGTGAGCGGCTGCGGAGCCCCCTGCGGCGCGGGCGGGGAGGTGCGGCTGAGGGCGACACCCAACCCGGCGGCGGCGGCCAGCACCACGACCTCGAGGCTGACCAGCCTCGCGAAGGCGCCTCCGGCGCCGCTCGCCAGTGCGGCGACCGTGCGGCGACGGTGCCACCAACCCGCGATCCCCAGCAGCACCACCGCAGCCAGCTTGAGGGCCAGCAAGACACCGTAGGAGGAGAGGGCCGACGAGAGTGACGGAAGCCTCAACCAGGCGCCGAGCAGCCCGGACACGCTCACCAGCGCGAGACAACAGGCCGCCAGGGTCGAGTAGCGACGCACCGTGACGAGGAGGGTGTCGCCCAGTTGCCGACGTGCCAGCACGAGCGCCACCAACCCCCCGAGCCAGACGCTGGTTCCCGCCAAGTGGAAGAACTGGAGGTTGACCGCCTCGTCGTGGTTGGCCGTGCTGGCTCCGTGACCGGTCAACGCCATGGGCCAGAGCGCCAGCAGTGCCAGGACGGCTGTGACCCCCACTCCGCCGATGCGGGCGGACAACGCGCAGCCCACCGCGACGAGCAGGGCGAGCGCTGCCCCCCACACGCCGTACAGACCGAGCTCGAACCCGAACGCGAAGAAGATCGCCTCGCTGGTGAACCCGGGCGCTCCGACGGAACTGCCGGAGGCGTCGGAGTAGACGAACGCGACCAGGACGATGCTGCTCGCTGCCCAGACGGTGGCGGACAGCTGCGCCCATGACACCAGACGTGAGCGCGCAGGCCCGAGGTCGGACGCCTCGGTCCCCGACGGTGGCGGCACGCAGGTCGCGACGACCACCAGCACGCCCACCGTCACGATGGAGGCCAGGTCCCGCACCACCTGTACCGCCGGCAGGCCCACCCGGGTGAGTGCCCCGGGGTCCGGCAGTCCCACGACTCCGAGTGGGGTGAGGGCTCCCGTCATGGAGGCCGCGGCCAGAGCGACTGCGATCATCACGACGGGTGTTGCGACCAGAGCCAGCGACCCGGGCGGTCTGCTCATGCGGACCGGTCCCTGTCACGTCCGACCAGGCGTACGGTCGCGCCCACTGCGCCGATCACGAGGAGAAGCGCGCCTACCCCCAGAGCAGCGATGGCCCACACCGTTCGACCGGGCTCTGAGTCAGATCCTGCTTCGGTCGTCCCGGCTGGACCCCGGTCCGCCTCGGCGCCGGGCGGGTCGTCGGCCGGAGCGGAGGAAGTCGGAGGCTCTGCCTGCGGGGCCCGGACCGAGAACCGGGTGCTGCCCACCACCGGGTGCCCGTCGCGGGACACGACACGGAAGGTGACCGTCCACCTGGTCTCGCCCGTGATGGGGATCGCCAGTGAGCCCGGGACTGTCGCCGACAGGATGCTCGGTCCCGCTCCGCTCGTGAGCTCGAGCGAGGTGCTCGCACCGGTGCCGAGGCGCAGGGTGACGGTGCTCAGCCGTGGATCCATCTCGTCGGAGAATTCCAGGAGCAGCCGGGAGGGCATGTCGTCGAGCGTGGCACCGTCCTCGGGATCGGACCGGACGAAGTCGGTGTGTGCTCCTGCCGGTGCGGCGAGGAGCAACGTGCCTGCGACCGTGCCGAGGAGGACCGAGAGCACCATGAGCAACGTCCCGCGGGGGCGGGTGTGGGTGCTCACCACTTCGCCCGTGACACGAGGTAGAGCACCACTGCGGTGCCGGCGGTGGCGATCAGGCCGAGGATGATGGTCGAGATGGTGTTGCTGTCCATGTCGTCACACTCCTGCGTACGAATGAAGTCCCGGGATCCACAGGTTGACCCCGAAGAAGTTGAACAGGAAGGCCAGGAACCCGGCGATCGCCAGGTAGCCGGCGCGTCGTCGCCAGGCTGCCGTCGACAGGGCGTGGAGGTGTGCGGCGTAGAACACCCACGTGATGAACGCCCAGGTCTCCTTCGGGTCCCAGCCCCAGTAGCGGCCCCATGCGTTCTCGGCCCACACCGCTCCGGCGATCACTGCGAAGGTCCAGATCGGGAACGCAACGAGGTGCACGGTGTGCGCGAGTTCGGCGAAGTGGTCGTCGTCCCTCGAGCGCCCGCGGCCCTGAAGCACCAGGTGGGCAACCGTGGCCAGCGCGCCGACGGTGAAGAGAGCACCGGCGGTGATCGCCGCCGCGACATGCACGACCAGCCAGCGCGAGTTCAGGACAGGCACCAGGTCGTCCACCGGGGTGTAGAGCGACGTGACCGAGACGCCGAGCAGCACCAGGACGGCCGCGACCATCCAGGCGGAGAGACGTCCGACTGGTCGTCCCCGCTGGTACAGGAGGAAGGCCACTGCCACGGCCGCAGATCCGGTCAGCCCGAACTCGTACATGTTGCCCCACGGGGCGCGACCTGCTGCCAGTCCCCTGGCGAGGACGGCGAGGCACACCACAGCCGTGCCCAGGAGCGTCAGCAAGGCCCCCGAGCGGGTGAGGGATCCTATCCCCGGCGTGGCCTGCACCTGCGGCCGCACCTCGGGGTGCGCCCGGCCTGATGGAGACACCAGCTCGCGTGCGCGAACTCCTCTGGTGCGGGCGAGCGCTGCGTCCACGGCGTAGACGACCAGGGCCAGGGCGAACACCGCCAGGGCAGTCGACACGAGGCCGTCGGACACGCGTGCCAGGTCGAGGGTCGTCATGTCTCCTCCTTCCGCGCCCCGGCATCCGCCGGAGACAGGCCGATTCTGGTGGCGAGCTCGTCCAGCTCGTCAAGTGGTACGGGACGCCGGGACAGGGACCGCGCGGCGAGCTCGATGGTCCCGTCGTCGTTGACCCTCACCCACGTGCGTCGCCGCGGCACGGCCAGCGACGCCGTGAGACCGACCATCAGCAAGATGGCGGCGAGCAACGAGACTTCCTTGCCCGGGTCCCGGGCGATCTGGAAGTTGGCGAATCGCGAGAGGCCGTCGAAGGTGACGGATCCGAGCCCGTCGGGCAGTCGGACGGTCTGGCCGGGTGCGAGCGAGGCACGCCACGGCGTGCCGTCCCCCCGGCGCACCTGCTCGAGATCGGTGAAGTCGAGGGCAAACACCGACTGGGTCGATCCGTCGTCGAGTCCGAGGTCGCCGGTGTAGGCAGTGAACTGGACGACCGGGTTGACCTGGTCGGGAAAGGCCGAGACGTCCTTGCCGTCCGTGCCCTCCACTGCCGTCGGGAGGAACAACCCCTGGAGGGCCAGTGAGGTGGGCCGCGCGTCAGGAGCCTTGATCACACCGTCGGAGGTGAAGGCAGGGTCCACAGGCAAGAAGATGGTCGGCCCGGAGGAAGCGATGTCACCGTTGCCGTCACGCACCGTGAGCTCCGGGGCGTACCCGTGGCCGGTGAGGAAGAACTTGGTCCCGTCGATGTCGAGAGGCTGGTTCGGCCGGATCGTGAAGGATCCGTCGCCCTCGTCGATGCTGGAGTAGGAGACGGCCGCCTCGAACGCGCGGGGTTCGCCGAAGCGAGCACCCTCGGTCTCGAACTCCGCCTGGAAGTCGTCGAGGGTGAGCTCGAGGGGTTCCAGACCGGGGAGGTCGGCCCACGGTCCCGGTGAGAGCGCGTCGTAGGAAGAGGAGACGTTGGCAAAGGTCACCCCCTCCACCAGTGCGACGCGCCCCTCGTAGCCGAGCAGCTTGCCGCCGGCGACGCCGAAGAGGAGGACGAGCAGGGAGAGGTGGAAACCAAGGTTGCCCAGCTCCCGCAGCCGGCCCTTCTCAGCGCGCACCTCGTGCGAGGTGACGCTGACGCGGAACCTCTTGGCGCGCAAGTGGTCAGCTGCGGCACCCAGGGCCTTCTCCGCCGACTCCACCCGTCCATGACGGTGCCCCACTTCACGCGAAAGTCGGCGCGGTGCGGGCGGCGGCTCGGAGCGGTAGTCGTGCCACAACTGAGCGCACCGCGGCACCACGCATCCGGTCATGGACACGAGGAGGAGGACGTACACCGCGGCGAACCAAGGGGCGCTGTAGACGTTGAAGAGCGACAGGCGGTCCAGCCACGGAGCGAGATCGGGATGCTCGCGCGCGAAGTTGGCGACCGCCGCCGGGTCACTGGCGACCCCCCGCTGGGGAAGCACCGAACCCGGCACGGCGGTGAGTGCCAGGAGGACGAGCAGCACGATCGCAGTTCGCATCGAGGTCAGTCGTCGCCATCCCCAACGGGCCCACGCCGTCAGCTCGGACGTGCGCGGGCGGTCGTCTGGCGCTGGCGCGGGCGGGACCGATCCCTTGCCGTGCGACACCTGTACGCCATCCATGGCTACATACTATCGGCAATAGTAGGTGCGTCCCGTCCGGGGCCGGTCAACAACGCGACCCGTGCCAGGGCGCACGCCGAGGCAGCCACTACTATCCTTCTTAGTACGTTGGCGCAGTTCAAGGCCGGCACGAAGGCCGACGCGTCGGCCATCACAGAGGAGGAACCTTGCGCCGCACACTCCTGAGTGCGACTGTCCTTGTCCCGTTGCTTGCGCTGGGCGCTTGCTCGACCCCGGACGCACCTGCCCCCGGCGACGCGGATGCGTCGGCTCCGACTGCGGACCCCAGCGCGTCTGCGGAATCGCCCTCCCCGAAGCCGACGGAGTCCACGTCTCCCCCCGATGAGCCCACGGCCGCGACGGTGAGTGTCAGGATCAGCGGCGACCGCGTGACCCCGAACGCGGCGCAGCTGGACCTGGCCAGCGGTGAGCCTGTGGTGTTCGACATCGAGTCCGACCGCGCCGGCGAGCTGCACGTCCACTCCAAGCCTGAGCAGTACGTGGAGTTCGGCGAGGGAGGGACTCGTGCCGAGATCTCGATCGACACCCCAGGCAGTGTCGAGGTCGAGGAGCACGACACCAGCGCGGTCGTCGCAATCCTGGAAGTTCGTTGAGCAGCATCTCCGCGCACGGTCTGGGTGGCGCGGACGACCTGCCGATCTCGGGCTCTCTCGCGATCGTCGGCGGTACGGCCGCGCTCGCGATATCTTTCGTGGTCCTGCTGTTGGCGTGGAGACAGCCGCGCTTCGGCCGGGCCGGGCACGAGCTAGCGGTGCCGCCGCCCATCGCCCGGGTGCTCGACGGGTCGTGGTTCCGGGCAGGCCTTCGTGTCATGGGCATCGCCTTCCTCGCCTTCATGCTCTGGCCCGCCCTCCTCGGCAGGAACGACCTGGCCAATCCGTTGCTCGGGGTGACGTATGCGTGGCTGTGGGTGGGCTTGGTCCCCTTGTCGTTGCTCTTCGGTCCGGCCCTCCGCGCGATGAGTCCTGTGCGCACGCTCGCCGAGCTGCTCGACAAGGGCACAGGTCGTTCGGGCGGCGAGGGCGTGGTGCCCTACCCCGCGGCGCTCGGGTACTGGCCCGCCGCCATCGGCCTGCTCACCTTCGTCTGGCTCGAGCTCATCTCGCCCAGCAGCACCGATGTCGGTGTCGTGCGCCTGTGGTTCGCGTTCTACCTCGCGGCGATGCTCCTGGGGTGGGCCGTGTTCGGTACGACGTGGATCGGTCGCGCCGATCCCTTCGAGGTCTACTCCACGCTTGTGGGTCGGCTCTCGTTGTGGAGCAGGAGTGCCTCCGGGCGGTTGGTGCTGGTCAGTCCGCTGCGCAACCTGTCGCGCCTCCGACCCGAGCCGGGTCTGGTCGCGGTCGTCGCGGTCCTCCTGGGAAGCACTGCGTACGACAGCTGGAGCAGCTCTGCGACGTGGATTCGCTACGTGCAGTCGAACGAGGTCGACGTCACTCGGCTCGGGACCGCGCTCATGGTGGTCATCATCCTCGTCGTGGGAACGACGTTCGCCGTGGCCAGCATGACGACGGCCGTCGACACCCGGCGCAGCGCTCGCAAGGAGCTGCCCCGACGGCTGGCGCACTCCCTCGTCCCGATCATCGTGGGCTACATGATCGCGCACTACCTGACCTTCCTCGTCGAGTACGGCCAGCAGACCCTGATCCAGATGAGCGATCCCGTCGGCAGTGGCGCCAACCTGTTCGGCACGGCCGACATGGAGGTCAACTACTGGTTGTCGCAGAACCCGACGGTGCTGGCGAGCATCAAGGTGCTGGCGATCGTCGTCGGGCACGTCCTGGGTGTCATGGCGGCCCACGACCGCGCGATCTCGTTGCTGCCGCGACGTCACCACGTCGTCGGCCAGCTGGCGCTCCTGGCCGCGATGGTCGGCTACACCTTCATGGGCCTCTACCTGCTCTTCGGTTCATGAGCACCTATCGCGAGCGCCTGCGGGTGCCCATCCGGTGGTGGTTCCAGTGGACGTTGATGGTGAGCAGCTTCTGGCTGGCGATGATCGTCGCGGTCCCGGAGCCGCTCGCCTGGACAGTGAGCGCGATGCTCCTGCTCGTCATGGCGGTCCTGCTCCGTTCCTATGGCGCACCGGTCATCACGGTCACCGACGACTGGCTGAGCGCCGGGCGAGCGAAGATCGAACGACGACACCTCGGATCGGTCGTCGCCCTGGACGCTCAGGCCATGCGGCTCCAGGCGGGACGGGACGCCGAGGGCCGCGCCCACCTGCTCCTGCGGCCCTACATCTCCACGGGGGTGCGTGTCGGCATCGACGACCCTGGTGATCCGACGCCGTACTGGCTCATCAGCTCGCGACACGCCGCGTCCCTGGCTGAAGCGTTGGAGCGCGGCGGCCCGCGGACCTGACGTGCCCAAAGGTTGAGTATTTGCGCATATGCGCGGGTGTGCAGATATAGTAGGAGCATGAGCGCCGGCGAGGAGGACATGGGCATGCCGTCCGACGACCAGGTCGACCTGGCGGTGGAGGCGTTCCGCATGCTGGCCGACCGCAAGCGCATCAAGATCTTGTGGGCGCTGCTGCACGGCGAGTCGTCCGTCAACGACCTGGCAGAGGTCGTGGGCGCCACCTCTTCTGCTGTCAGCCAGCACCTCGCCAAGCTCCGGCTGGCAGGTCTCGTGCAGGTGCGCAGGGAGGGCACCTTCGCCTACTACACCGCTGCGGACGAGCACGTCCACAGGCTCCTGGACGAGGCGCTCTTCCACGCCGACCACGCGAACAGCCCTGATGCTGGTGCCGTGGTGCACCAGCTCCACGACAACGACCACAACCAAGACGAAGCCACGCGAGGAGACCACTGATGGGTGCAGGACACGGACACGGAAATGGCCACGCCGGAGCGCGGCACAGGTGGCGTCTGCTGGTGTCCTTCGGGCTCGTGGGCGCCTTCTTCGTCGTCGAGCTCTCGGTCGGGCTGATCTCCGGGTCGCTGGCGCTGATCTCGGACGCGGGCCACATGGCCGCCGATGTCGTGGCGTTGGGCGCCGCGCTCGCGGCGACGAAGATCGCCACCCGCCCCGACCGGTCGGGGCGACGCACCTACGGGTCCTACCGTGCGGAGATCTTCGCGTCCGGCCTGACCGTCCTGATCATGCTCGGCGTGTCGGCCTACGTCGTCATCGAGGCACTCGGGCGACTGGGGGAGGACGTCGAGGTCGAAGCGGGCCCCGTGCTGGTGGTGGGCGCTATCGGGTTACTGATCAACGTCGTCTCCATCGTGCTGCTGCGTGGCGGTTCCGAGGAGTCGCTGAATGTCAAGGGCGCCTACTACGAGGTCGTCGCCGACGCGGCCGGCAGTGTCGGGGTGATCATCGCCGGCGTCCTCGTCGCGACGACGGGCCAAGGATGGTGGGACACGA
Organism: Nocardioides lacusdianchii; assembly: GCF_020102855.1. GTDB lineage: Bacteria > Actinomycetota > Actinomycetes > Propionibacteriales > Nocardioidaceae > Nocardioides > Nocardioides lacusdianchii. The sequence goes on along the minus strand of NZ_JADHZD010000015.1, from coordinate 68,697 downwards.
TCGTCGCGCTGGCGATCGGTGTGTTCGTCGCCGTCCGAGCAGTCGTGCTCGGGCGCGAAGTGCTCGCCGTGCTGGGGCAGCACGTGCCGGAGGGGGTGCAGCTCGACGACGTCGTCCGCGACCTCGAGTCCGTCCAAGGTGTTGCCGACGTCCATGACCTGCACGTCTGGACCCTGACGTCCGGGATGTACGTCGCGACCGCCCACCTCGTCGTCAGCGACGAGGCGTCTGCGCAGGGGGTGCTCGAGCAGGCTCGCGACGTGATGCGCCGCGAGCACCGCATCGAGCACGCAACTCTCCAGGTCGAGGCACGTGCCACGAAGGCGTGCGACGAAGCGTCCTGGTGACAGGCACCTGCTTGCGTCACCGGGTCACCGGGTCGGGCGCAGGATCCCCGAGCTGCTCTGGACGTCGATGCCACCGTCACGTGTGCGGCGCGCCTCGAGGGTGCCCGTGACGACTGAAGGATCGGGATACGTCACCGTGCCGGGGGCCCCGAGACGGGATGTGGTCCACAGGCGGTCCGAGAAGTCGACGTCACCGCGGAACTGCCGGTTTTCCAGGACCAACCGTTTCGGGGTCGCCTGCCCGATCAGGTAGGACGCTTCGCCCCGGTAGAAGAGTGATCCGTGGGCGACCTGCACGACACCGTCACGGACGCTGACCGTCTGGTCGTGCACCTCACCGGTCAGGTAGACGTCGACGCCGCCCTGCACCATCGTGCGCCAGAGGGCCGACCCGGTGCTGCCCTGGTAGGACAGGGTGCTCGAGTTGCGGTGACGCACCGGCCCGGCAATCGGGGTGTGCCCCTGCACCATCACCCAGGGGACGGACTGGCGCCGTGCGCGGCGCAGCACGCCACGCAGCCATGAGAGCTGGGCGCGGTCGACACGCACCTGCACGTCTCCGTCTCGTCGCGTGAAGGGGTCGATCGTAACGAGAAGGACGTTGCGGTCCAGTCGCACCGCGTACGCCGTGTCGCGCGCCTGTCCGCGCCTCGGGCGATCGACGAATCGCCGGTCGCCGTCGGGCTCTCGCAACAGCTTGCGCGCAAAGAGTCGCTTGAACGCTGGGACGTACCTGCGTTTGAAGTCGATCCACTTGTCGCCGGGTCGCCGCCACGGGTTGTCCCCGATCTCGTGGTCGCCCAGGGCAGGGAAGGGAACCAGGCCGTACGCTGCCAGGCGATCGGACCAGGCCGGGTAGTAGGTCGCAGCGGCTTGCCGAGTGGCTGCGAGACGCTCGCGGTCGTTCCGGACGGGGCCGAAGACGCCCGCCCCCGAGTCGTCCCGCCCCCACCGACCCTCCATCAGGTCACCGGCGACCAGCAGGTCGGAGGCCCCTCGCGAACCGATCTCCGACAGAACGGCGTCCAGGGCCTCCTCGTAGGCGACGTTGGTCGAGTTCAGGACCTTCCCGGAATCCGGGTCGACGTACGTCTGTCGGTCTCCGGCCGTGAGGTCGGCGACGTCCTGGTTGAGAAAGTCGGGGTAGGAGACGAAGCGGTAGGCGTTCGGCAGGATGGGGGCTTCCGGTACGGCGGGTCTCGTCCTGGGGCTGTCGCTCCCGGTCGATGGGACGCTTCCGTCATCCCGCGCAGGGGCGGGGCGGAGAGGTGCTGACGCCCCGTCGTCGGCCCGCAGGGGAGTCGTCGACTCGTGACTGGGCGTGGCGCTGGATGGCCACGATGCGAGGAGGGTGGCGGTCGCGGCGCTTGCCAGCAGGGCCACACTTGGTCTCAGCATCACGGCGCCAGCGTAGCCGCCGAGCCGGGCGCCTCCGGGCGCGGACTGGGGGGTCCACGCCCGGAGGACGGTCAACCGACCGGGGCCGCTCTGCGCGCCGTCAGCTCATCTGCGGGTGACGCGGACCTTCTGGCGGTCGGTGGCAGTGCCGCCCTTGCCCGTGACGGTGGCCTTGAGGGTGAGCTTCCCAATGCTGGCCTTGGTGGTCTTGAGCGTGACGCGACCGCCGGTGGCTCGAAGCGTCTTGCGGGCGACGGTCTTGCCGTCGCGCACGAGGCGGACGGTCACGGTGTCGCCGGCGGCGGCTGCGACGGCGACGGCGAGCCCCTTGCGGCCCAGGGCCGTCTTGGTGATGCGCGACGAGGCCGCTACTGAGACGACCGGCTTGGCCGCGGCCGGAGTGCTGGGCGTGGGGGTGGTCGTCGGGGTCGGCGTGGTGGTCGGCGCCGGTGTGTTCGGCGTGCCCGGCAGCGTGCTGGGGGTGCGGCCGAGGAGGGTGGCGAACAGGTCGGTCTGGTCGATGACTCCAGTGACGTTCGCGGCCTGGGGACCGGAGGCGGCGACGCGGATCTGCGCGCCGGTGTGGTCGGAGCCGACCGAGTTCGTGGAGTAGGCAACGGTCATGGGGTCACCGTCGGCGGTCTGGACGGTGGCGAGCTGCTTGCCGTCGTCGAGGTTGCCGCCCACGATCTGGGTGGAGTGGGCGTGGTCGCCAGTGACGACGACGAGGGTGTCGGGGTGCTTGTCCTGGTAGGCGAGCGCGACCGCGACGGTCTCGTCGAGCTCCTTGAGGTCGCCGATGGCGCCGCAGATGTCGGAGGAGTGCTCCTGCTTGTCGATCATCGCGCTCTCGGCCTGCAGGAAGAACCCGTTGGGGTTGTCGAGGAGCTCGATGGACTTCTGGGTCATCGCGGACAGGTCGGGCTGGCCGGCGCGGTCGGCAGGCTCGCACTTGGCCTCGGGTCCGCCGGCACCGGCCGGAGTCGCGACCAGCGGCTTGTACATCGGGGTCATGTTCCCACCCGCGAAGAGGCCGAGGACGGGGCCGCCGGCGAGAGACGTCACGTTGTCGAGCCCGGCGGCGTCCTGGACGAGTCGGTACTTGTGGGTGTCCTGAGCGTAGGAGAGCACGCTGGGGCCGGCGTCAGTGGGCTGGGCGTAGCGAGATGCGCCGCCGCCCATGAGGACGTCGATCTTGTTGTCGACGAGCTGCTCGGCGATGGAACCACTGCCGCCGTTGACCTTGCGGGCCGGGGCGCAGTTGGCCATGTCGGCCGGGCCCTGGCAGGCCCGGGCGTTGATGTGGGCGCCAGCGGCGGCCGGGGTGGCGTCGGTGACCTCGGAGGTCGTGATGTTGCCGACGAGCTTGCCCTGCTTCTTGTACTTCTCCAGGACGGTCTCGTAGTCCTCGCCGGGCACGTTCGATGCGGTGCTGGGGCCTTGGGAGACGCGCCCGTCGACGGTCTTCTTGCCTGTGGACCAGCCGCTCGCGGTGGGGGCGGAGTCGGACACGTACGCGACGGGGTAGTCCGGTCCAGCGCCGACCTTGAGGCCGTAGGTCGTCATCGCGCCGGTGAACGGCAGCGCGTCGAGGGCGGGGAAGCGGCCGCCGGCGCCGTACTCGTAGTTGCGGGCCGCGGTGATCATCGCGTCGTCCATGCCGTCGCCGACGATGAGGATGACGTTGCGCGGCTTGGCGGGGTCGATCTGCTTGGCGAGCTCGGCCGAGCGGTCCTGGGTGAAGCCGATGGGCGTCGAAGCCGGGATCGCTGCTGTCGCGGCGATGCTGCCGACGGTCACGAGGCCGGCCAGTGCCGCCACCGTGGTGATGACGCGCTTCTTGCTGTGCACGAGGGTTTCCTTCCGAAGTCGAGATGACCTCCGGACCCTGACGCCACCAGGCGTCCGGTCGGAGCGTGGAAGGCATCCGCGACATGACGGGCACATGGCGGGCAGGAACCTTCCCGCCCGCCACTGCCGCGCCGTCGTCTCTCGATCCTCTACTGCGTGGAGAACCAGCGGGTGAGGGCTGGCGCGCGGCGCACGACCAGCTGGTCGAGGGCGAGGACGACGAGGAGGGTCAGGCCGAAGAACGGGAGGAGGACACCCAGGACCACCAGGCCTCCCAGCAGCCAGGGTGACCCGGACACGGGCATTCGCCCCCGCGGCGCGTCGATCCCGCTCCCGCGGCGTCGCCGACGCCACCACATCAGGGGCCCAGTGACGCACGAGGCGATGACCACCACGCACATGAGCGCGGCGAGCCAGAAGGACACCAGGCCGAGCGATCGTCCTTCGTGCAGCCCGATGCCCTGCGCAACAGCCTTGGCCAGCGGCGGGTAGTCGTCGTAGCCGTAGGTGGACACGACCTCTCCCCCGAAGCGGTCCACGTGGACGGTCCGCTCGTCCGAGGGCGCGTCGAAGGCGTAGCCGATGGCCGAGTAGACGCCGTCGTCGCCGTCGGGAAGTGCCACGGTCATCGGATGCCGAAGCCCTTCGTCCGCGGCGACCTCGATCGCGGTGTCCACGTTGGCGACCGCACCGCCGTGCCCGGTGTCGTCGGACCGCGGCACCTCCGTCTTGCCCGAGGCCCAGGGGACCGCGTGGCTGTGGGGGAGGGACTCGTCCAGTGTGGAGGCCGGATCGGACTCAGCGCCGTGGTCAAGGCTCCACAGGGAGGTGCCCTGGTCGGTGGCGATCTCCTGGACCTGTGCGCCCAAAAACCGGTCCAGGGGAGTCCGGAGACGAGCAACGTCACCAGTCCGACGCCCGCGAGGGCGCCTATGCGCGCGTGCCAGGACCGCAACGACCTCGGCCGGCGCGAGCGGGCGCGCCGGCCGCGCCAGAAGAGGTAGTAGCCGAGCAGCGCGGTGACCAGGGCCCAGCAGGCGCCGAGCTCCATGAGGCGATCGCCCCACGCGCCGGCCATCAGGTCGGCGTGCAGCCGCACGGCGTAACCGCTGACGGTGGTGTCGGGGTTCAGCGAGCCGAGCACCTCGGCGCCCCACGGGTTCACGTAGATCTCACGCGGCGTGCCGTCGGGCATCTCAGCCGTGATGACCGTTGGTCGATCGGCCGAGCGTGGCTCGGCCACTGCCAGGAGGGTCGCGTCGGGATAGGCGCGCTCGGCGGCGTCCATCTGGGCGCTGTACGGCTGCTGGAAGTCCATCCCGGCCGGCCGGTCCGCGCGAAGCAGGTCGGGGTGCAGCAGTGGTTCGAGCTGGAAGCGGAAGAGGTAGATGAGGCCGGTGGTGGCAAGCACCAGCAGGACGGGTACGACGACGATGCTGGCGAAGAAGTGCCAGCGCCACACGGCGCGGAACAACCCGCCGGACGTGGTGCGCGCACCACCGCGCGATGGGGCTGGCCGCACGCGGGGGCGCGGGTCGATCTGGGTCATGGGTCTCCTCGGTGAATCCGGCGGTGCCGGGGCAGGACGGAACGCGCCTGCGTCCCGCCGACCGGAGCGGAGCGCAGTGGTCGACGGGTGGGCGCGGAAGTTCAGGCGGCGAGGAGGTGCGGCGGACCGCGACGCACGAGGCTTCCCGCCTCGAGGCGCAGCAGCACCGGTGCGGCGGTGCGGGCGGGAATCGCCACAGGCGGTGGGAGCGTCGTCGTCGGTGGCTGCACCGGAAGGGCGAGGCGGCGCCAGACGAGCCTCACGACGGTCCACAGTGATCGTTCGCCCGCTGCGAGCCAGACCCCGACGACGACAGCAGCGGCGAGGTGCGCCAGCATCATCCTTGCATCGCTCGCCACGAGGAGGCTGAACGCTGTCGCGATGGTGCCCTCGGCTGCTGTGCCCCCTCCGTCATGCTGACCAGCAGGCAGGTCCGCGTTCGCGCTCGCCATGGCGTGACCGGTGGCCCGCGCGAGTGTCGCATGGGCGAGGAACTGTCCGCCCACGGTGAGCATCACGATGCCCGCGGGGGACACCTGCCGGGCGAGGAAAGGGGCCAGGAGCCCGGCAAGTCCGAGGACGAGGAATGCCAGCACCGGCAGTGTCGGGGCGGGTCCGCCCGCGCCGAGGTGTGCACCTACTGCTACGAGCGTCGCGGCCGTTGCTACCGTCGCGGCGCGCGTCCAGCGCATGCCGCTCTGGCCCGCCTCCATGCAGCGATTGTCCCACGGCACACGGTCGTCACGCACGACAGGCTCAACGTTCCCGGATCGTGACCTTGTTCATGAAGAGGCGTGCAGCATAGGCCTCGCCCCCCATGCCGATGCGATCGAGGGCGGTGACGGTGTCGATGACGTCCATCCCGTCCAGCACTCGCCCGAAAGCGGTGTGGATGCGGTCGGTCGCGTAGCCGGAGTCGAAGCTCGAGCCGTAGGCGATGTAGAACTCGCTCCCTGCGGTGTACGGCCCTTCTCCGGCGGTGGTCACGGTTCCGACCGGATAACCCTCGCGTTCGGCGCGCAGCGGCTCGCCCGGGAGTCGGTATCCGATGTCCCACCCGACAGTGTTGTCCCCGCTGCCGCCCTGGATCGCCGTGACACCCCCGAAGTCGCGGAAGAACTCCAGGCCGTCGTAGAAGCCCTCCCGGGCGAGGAAGACGAACGAGTTGACCGACTCTGGCGCGTCATCCTCGAACAGGTCGATGGTGATGGGTCCGCAGGAGGTCTGGATCTCCGCGACGTAGTCCACTCCTTCCTCGAGCACGCGGGCAGGGCCTCCGGGGTAGTAGGGGCGGGAGGCGCGGACATTGGTCGGCGCCTCGGCCCCGCAGGCGACAGGTCGGTCGTCGACCGGTGGTCTGCGGCCGCTGTCCACCGGCTTGCCGGGGGCGACGGTGTAGTCATCGGCGATCGGCTCACCTGCCTCCATTGCGGCTGCGGCCGCGGTCGCCTGCGCTTCGCGGGCCGCCTCCTCGGGGATCAGTTCGACGTCCTCGTCCGGGCGCCGATCGACGGTGGGGTCCGACTCGCTGCCGGCGAAGGCGACCACGAGGCCGATGACCACGGACAGGACGATCGCCGCGGCAGAGGCGCCGAGGAGCAGCATTCGCCGTCGGCGACGCTCTGCGAGTCGCGTCTGCTCGCGCTCCCATGCCTCGCGCTCGGCCTTCTGTCGCGCCTTGCGGTGCTTGTCCCTGCTCACGTCCTGCTCCTCGGCGTCTCGGCATCCATGGCAGCCTGCTGGCCATGCGGAGCCCCGGCTGCGCGAGCCTATCGAGCGGCAGCCCACCGATCCTCCCGTTCCCGGTGTGGAGCCCCCGCGGGTGGGGCAGAGTGTGCAGCCGCCGCGCGTCCGCCGACGCCGTCCGCCCCCGAACGAACCCAGGACCCCCGAACCGTGATCCGATCGCTCCTGGCGCCCCGCACGCTGCTGTGCCTGGCCGCCGTCCCGCTCGTCGTCGCCGGTCTGCTGGCCCCGACCGGTGCCGCAGGGCCCGCGCAGGGTCGAGAGACGACTCCGGCCACGGGGACGGCGTCGGTCCACGACACGATGGCGGCCGCGCAGGTGCTGGTCGCGACCACGGTGAGGAAGCCCGGACTGACCGTCAGGGCCGACGCCCGGGTCGTCGCGGGGGAGCGGATCGTCGTACGCGGTCGCGCGAGGCACCGTCGCGCCGTGGTGAGTCTGCAGCGTCGGACCGCCCGGCAGTGGGTCGGCGTCGACCGCTCCCGCACCAGCGCCCGTGGTGCCTTCCGCACGTCCACCCGCGTCGACGCGCCGGGGCGGCACGCGCTTCGAGTCGTGATCGCGCCTCGTCGCGGGCGTGCGCTCTCGGCGACCGTGCGGGTCACGGTGGTCGCGGTGGAGCCGAACCCCGTCGAGCCCACGCCCACCGCGTCTCCGACGAACAACCCGACCGGCACGCCCCCGCCCGTGCCCACCCCGACGACCGGGCTGGGCGATCCCGCGCACTGGGCCTACATCGGCGGCGCGGACCCCATCGCCTGGAACTCGTGCGCGCCCATCGCCTGGTCCTACGCCCCGGCCGGGGAGTACGCCGGCGGCCTGGCGGACATGACCCGCGCCGTCACCGCGGTGTCCGCACGCAGCGGACTGCAGTTCTCCTACGTCGGGACCAGCGGTGGCAAGCTGCACGTCGAGTGGTCGGACGCGTCCGCGACCCCGTCCCTCGGAGGAGGCGTGGTCGGCATCGGCGGTCCGTCCTACTACTTCGTCGACCCGGCGAAGAACGGCGGGGTGCGGCGGCTCATCACCAGCGGGCGCGTCACCCTCGACCGCGAGGAGCAGCTGCCGGCCGGGTTCCCGACCAGCGAGCGGGCGGGCTGGGGCCAGATCATGATGCACGAGCTGATGCACGCCGTGGGCCTGGGCCACACGGTGGGTCGCGAGCAGGTGATGTACCCGATGGCGGGCGCCTTCGCCCTCGGTGCGGGCGACCACACGGGCCTGTTCAACGTCGGGTCCTCGCGCGGGTGCCTCAGCGGCGGCTACGCCCGTACGTCCCCGCGCCGCGGCGGCGAGGTGCTCGTCCTCGACTCCGTGGCCGAGGTCCGCTGACGTCAGCCGCGCGCGGCAGCAGCGGCGTACGCCTCCACGAGCTGCGCCTCTGCGGCGTCGAGGTAGGTCGCGATGGCCGCCTCCGCCCCGGCAAGGTCGCCGGCGACGAGGAGCTCAAGGATCGCCCGGTTCTCCGGCAGGTAGGTCGCGTGGAAGGCCTGCGGTGCGTCCATCACGTGGAAGACCAGCCGCAGCTCGGCCAGGAGGTGGTCCATCACCTCGGTGACGCGGGGGCTCTGCGCCAGGTCCGCCACCGCCTGGTGGAAGTGCATGTTGGCCGTGCCGACCGACACCCAGGCGTCCTGGGCGGCAGCGGACTCGCCCTCCTCGACGGCCGCCCGCACCGGCGCCAGCAGCTCGGCCGTCCGCCCGGCTGGTGGGGAGTCGGACGCCCGACGCTCGGCCAGGCGTCGTACGGCCCCGCACTCCAGGATGCGTCGGACCTGGTAGAGGTCGCGCACGTCGTCGACCGTCAGCCTGCGGACGAACACCCCGCGGTTGAACTCGTGCACCAGGAGGCGCTCGTGGCCGAGGAGCCGGAACGCCTCGCGCAGGGTGTTGCGGGAGACGCCGAGCGCCGCTCCGATGTCCTCCTCCGACAACCGCGTGCCCGGACGCAGGTGGCCCTCGGTGATGCGGGTGCGCAGCACGTCGGCCACCCGGCCTGCCGTGCTCGCGCGGCCGAGGTCGGAGCGCTCGCTGCGCAGCTCCTCGAGCCAGTCGGTGGTGGTCACGTCCGCAGGCTATCCGACCGGGGGTATTGACGGATTGTTCAACAATACCTCACTCTGGTGTGACGGGGAACACTCCTGACGCCGATGCCGAGGCCCGGGACCGACACGGACGGACGAGACATGACCGACGAGACACGATCACGCGAGGGCAAGGCGGTCGGACAGGGCACCGCGTCCGGGACCGCCGTCCGCGGCACGATGCTCGGTGCGATGTTCCTGATGGCGACCAGCGCCATCGGCCCCGGCTTCATCACCCAGACCACGGTCTTCACCGCCGAGCTCGGTGCGGCCTTCGCCTTCGCGATCCTGGTGTCCATCCTGGTCGACATCGCCGTCCAGCTGAACGTGTGGCGCGTCGTCGGCGTCTCCGGGATGCGCGCCCAGGAGCTGGCCAACTCGGTGCTGCCCGGCGCCGGCTACTTCCTGGCCGCGCTGGTGGTCATGGGCGGGCTGGTGTTCAACATCGGCAACATCGGCGGCACGGCGCTGGGCGCCAACGCGATGGTGGGCCTCGACGTCAAGATCGGCGGCGCGATCTCGGCGTGCATCGCCATCGCGATCTTCCTGAGCAAGCGGGCCGGGATCGCGATGGACCGCATCGTCGTGGTGCTCGGCCTCCTGATGATCGCGATGGTCCTCTACGCCGCGATCGTGTCGGGCCCCCCGGTCGGGGAGGCGCTGCGCCAGAGCGTGCTGCCCGACGACATCGACTTCCTGATCATCACCACCCTCATCGGCGGCACGGTCGGCGGCTACATCACGTACGCCGGCGCGCACCGGTTGGTCGACTCCGGCATCACCGGCCCCGAGCGCGTCCGGGAGATCACCCGTGGCTCGGTGACCGGCATCCTCGTGACGGGGGTGATGCGCGCCCTGCTGTTCCTCGCCGTGCTGGGCGTGGTCGCCGGAGGGGTGACCCTGGCCGCGGAGAACCCGCCCGCGTCGGCCTTCGAGGCCGCACTGGGCGAGGTCGGCGTCCGCGTCTTCGGCATCATCCTGTGGGCCGCCAGCATCACCTCGGTCATCGGTGCCTCCTACACCTCGGTGTCCTTCCTCTCAGGCTTCTCGCGGCGCCTCGAGGAGCGCCGCAGCTGGGTGACGGTCGGCTTCATCGTCTTCTCGACGGCGGTCTACCTCGCGCTCGGCAAGGCGCCGGTCACGCTGCTGGTCCTCGCCGGTGCCCTCAACGGCCTCATCCTCCCGGTGGGCTTCGGCATCATCCTGTGGGTCGCCGCCCGCCGCACGGACCTCCTCCGCGGCTACCGCTACCCGAAGGCGCTGCTGGTCGTCGGAGCGCTCTCGTGGGTGCTGACGGTCTACCTCGGCTGGAACTCCCTCGGCGGGATCGCGGACCTGCTGTGACCGCCGCCACCACCACCGCGAGCATCGACCTCAACGCCGACCTCGGGGAGTCCTTCGGCAGCTGGACCCTCGGCGACGACGACGCGCTCCTGGACGTCATCACCAGCGCCAACGTCGCGTGCGGCTTCCACGCCGGTGACCCGACGGTGCTGCGACGCACCTGCGAGCGCGCCGCGGAGCGCGGGGTGGTGATCGGCGCCCAGGTGGGCTACCGCGACCTCGCAGGGTTCGGGCGGCGCTTCATCGACATGGATCCCCACGACCTCACCAACGACGTGCTCTACCAGCTCGGCGCGCTGGAGGCCTTCGCCCGCGTGGCCGGCACCCGGGTGCGCTACGTGAAGCCCCACGGCGCGCTCTACAACGCGATCGTCCACCACGAGGCGCAGGCCGAGGCCGTCGCCGACGCCGTACGCCGCTACGACCCGACGCTGCCCGTGCTCGGGCTGCCGGGGTCGGTGTGGCTCGCCGTGGCCGAGGCGGCCGGGCTCGTGCCCGTGGCCGAGGCCTTCGCTGACCGTGCCTACACGCCCGAGGGGACGCTGGTCCCGCGCCGGGAGCCCGACTCCGTGCTCCACGACCCCGCCGAGGTCGCCGAGCGCACCGTCCGCATGGCCACGCGCCACGAGGTGGTGGCCGCCGACGGCTCGCTCGTCACGGTGCGGGCCGGCTCCGTGTGCGTGCACGGCGACAGCCCGGGAGCGGTGGCCATGGCGACCGCGGTCCGCCGTCGCCTCGAGGAGTCAGGGGTGCGGGTGGCGTCGTTCCTCGACGGTGGGCCGGGATGAGGTTCCTGCCGTGCGGTGACTCCGGCCTGCTCGTCGAGGTCGAGGACCTCGCGGACGTGCTGGCCCTCTACGCCGAGCTGGTCGAGGACCCGCCCGAGGGTGTCGTGGACCTCGTCCCGGCCGCCCGCACGCTGATGCTGCGGATCGACCCCACCCGGGCCGACCCTCACGGTGTCGCCCGCGCCGTGCGAGCCGTACGGCCACGCCGGGGGCACCGTCCCGATGCCGGGCTGGTCGAGGTGCCGGTCACCTACGACGGGGAGGACCTGGCCGAGGTCGGACGACTGACCGGCCTGGGTGAGCGCGGCGTGGTCGAGGCACACACCTCCCAGGAGTGGACGGTCGCGTTCTGCGGGTTCGCGCCGGGGTTCGGCTACATGGTCGGCGACGACCGGCTGACCGTCCCGCGTCGCACCGTCCCCCGCACGCGGGTCCCGGCGAGGTCGGTCGCGCTGGCCGGCGAGTTCACCGGGGTCTACCCGCGCGAGTCGCCCGGCGGGTGGCAGCTCATCGGTCGCTCGACCCTCGAGCCCTGGGACCTGGAGCGTGACCCGCCCGCGCTGCTCGTGCCGGGGTCGCGCGTCCGGTTCGTGGAGGTGCGATGACTGCCTGGCTCGAGGTCGTGGCCCCCGGCCCGCTGGCCACCGTGCAGGACCTGGGCCGGACGGGCCTCGGAGGCCTGGGCGTGGGGCACTCCGGGGCGGCGGACGCACCCGCGCTGCGCCTGGCCAACCGGCTCCTCGGCAACCACGAGGGCGCCGCTGCCGTGGAGGTCACCTTCGGCGGGCTGGAGGTCCTCGCCCACGGTGACCTGACGGTGGCGCTCACCGGTGCTCCGTGCCCGATGACCGTCGACGGCCGGGCGCACTGGGGCTTCGGCGTCGTGCGGGTGCCCGACGGTGCCCGGGTGCGACTGGGCGTGCCTGCCACCGGCCTGCGCAGCTATCTCGCCGTCCGCGGTGGGATCGGCGGTCCCGAGCAGCTCGGCTCCCGCTCGACCGACACCCTCGCGGCGCTGGGTCCCACGCCGCTCGCGCCGGGGGACACGCTGCTCGTGCGCAGCCCCACCGGCCGCCTGCCGGGCGTCGACCTGGCTCCCGTGGCGCACCCCGTCGCCGGCGACGTCACCCTCCGCGTCGTCGACGGTCCGCGTGCCGACTGGTTCACGTCCTCGGCGCGCCAGGCGCTGGTGGGGGAGGCGTACGACGTCACCGCGGACAGCAACCGCGTCGGCATGCGGCTCTCCGGGCCCGCCCTCGCCCGTCGGCGCGACGACGAGCTGCCACCCGAGGGCATGGTGTGCGGCGCCCTCCAGGTGCCGCCGTCCGGCCAGCCGACGCTGTTCCTCGCCGACCACCCGGTCACGGGGGGCTACCCGGTCATCGCCGTGGTCGTCGGTCCCGACCTCCCGCTCGCCGCCCAGGTGCGTCCGGGCCAGCGCATCACCTTCGTACGCGTCCCGTCCGCACCCCTCACCCCAGGAGCCCACGATGACTGAGTCACACCGTCCGGACCTTCCCGACCACCTCTCGCCCGACCAGGCCCGTGCGAGGTTCCGTGCCGGCCTCCGGGTGCCCACGTCCGGCTGGTGCGCCGGGTGGACCCAGGCCAACCTCCTCGCGGTCCCGCGCGACCTGGCCTACGACTTCCTGCTGTTCGCCCAGCGCAACCCCGGTCCGTGCCCGGTCCTCGACGTCACCGAGCCCGGTGCGGTGAGCAGCCCGCGGTTCTCCGGGGACCTGCGCACCGACCTGCCCGCCTACCGGGTCTACGAGCACGGCGAGCTGGTGGCCGAGGTGGACGACGTGGTCGAGCGGTGGCGCGACGACATGGTGGCCTTCCTCATCGGCTGCAGCTTCACCTTCGAGGACGCGCTCGTCGAGGCCGGCGTGCCGGTCCGCCACATCGTGCAGGGCAGCAACGTGCCGATGTACCGCACCGACCGCGCGTGCCGTCCGGCCGGATCGCTGTCCGGTCCGCTGGTGGTGTCGATGCGGCCGATGCCCGCCTCGCAGGTGTCCACTGCCGTGCGCGTCACCTCCCGCTACCCGGCCGTCCACGGCGCCCCGGTCCACGTCGGGTCGCCGTCGGACCTCGGCATCAAGGATCTGGACGACCCCGACTTCGGCGACCCGGTCGAGGTGCGCCCGGGCGAGGTGCCGGTCTTCTGGGCGTGCGGCGTGACCCCGCAGGCGGCGGTCATGCAGTCCCGACCCGCGCTCGCCATCGGCCACGCACCGGGGCACATGGCCATCACCGACATCCGCGAGAGTGAGCACATCGTCCCGTGAGCGCGGACTCGGGCGCGGACGTGGGAGGGGCCCAGGAGCACCACGCCCCGGGCCCCTCGCTCCCTCCACGCCGTTGTGGAGGCCGAGCTCAGGGGCTGACCGACATGCCCCCGAGCTCGTAGCCCTGCTCGGCGTGGACGGTCGCGTCCAGGCCCGCCTCCTCGAGGTCGTCCGCCACGCGCAGCCCCATGATGCGGTCGAGCCCCTGCGCGATGACGTACGTGACGACGAAGGAGTAGGCCAGCACCGCGAGCGCCCCCACGACCTGGCGCCAGAGCTGGTCGGTGCCGCCGCCGTAGAGCAGCCCGTCGATGCCGGCCGGTGCCGCGGCGGTGGCGAGGAAGCCGATGGCGACGGTGCCCCAGAGCCCACCGACGAGGTGGACGGCGACGACGTCGAGCGAGTCGTCGTAGCCGAGGCGGTACTTGATCCCGATCGCGAGGGCACACAGCACGCCCCCACCGATGCCCACGAGGATGGCACCCACGGGTGACACCGAGGAGCACGCCGGCGTGATCGCGACGAGCCCGGCGACCAGCCCGGACGCAGCGCCGAGCGAGGTGGCGTAGCCGTCACGCACGCGCTCCACCAGGATCCACGCGAGGCTGGCCGCCGCCGGCGCGACCAGCGTGTTCACCCACGCGACCGCGGCCGTGTGGTTGGCCGCCAGGGCGGACCAGGCGTTGAAGCCGAACCAGCCGAACCACAGCAGGCCCGCGCCGAGCATCACGAGCGGCAGGTTGTGCGGGCGCATCGCCTCGGCGCCGAACCCGCGGCGGGTGCCCAGCACCAACGCCAGCGCGAGTGCGGCCGCGCCGGCGTTGATGTGGACAGCGGTGCCGCCGGCGAAGTCGATGGCACCGAGCGTGTTGGCGATCCAGCCGCCGACTGGTCGCCGGCGCTGAAGTCGAAAACCCAGTGCGCCACCGGGAAGTAGACGACCGTGGCCCATACGCCTGCGAAGACCAGCCAGCCGCCGAACTTCATCCGCTCGGCCACCGCTCCCGAGACCAGCGCGACGGTGATGATCGCGAAGACCGCCTGGAAGCCGACGAAGGCCATCGCCGGCAGGCCGCCCGCCTCGGTGGTCGTGTCCTCGAGCAGGCTGCCGAGGCCGAGGTACTGCGTCGGGCTGCCGAGCAGCCCACCCCCGACGTCGTCGCCGAAGGCGAGGGAGTAGCCGTAGAGCACCCACAGCACGCTGATCAGGCCCAGCGCGCCGAAGGACATCATCATCATGTTCAGGGCACTCTTCGCGCGGACCATGCCGCCGTAGAAGAGCGCCAGCCCGGGGGTCATCAGCAGCACCAGGCTGGCGCTGGCGAGGACCCATGCGGTGTCGCCGGTGTTGACCACCAAGGACCTCCTTGTGAGTGGGTGCGTGATCGTGTGCCCGAGCTGGAGGTGCCACCGTGGCGGGTCCGGGTTCCGGGAACCTGCGCGCTGCGGTTGCCGGGGCGTAACGCTTTCGCCCCGGGTGTGAACTGTGGGTTACGCGGCAGGGCAGGACGCGGAGGCTGCGTCAGGCTGACGGGCATGAGCGCAGAACACGGCATCGAGGCCAGCGACCCTGCCGAGTTCCTCGTGCGCCCGGACGGCACGGTGCTGGGTGACGACCGCACCGGCGGCACCCTCGCCGCGGCTCTTCCCTACACGGGTCGGCTGGCCCGGCGGATGGGAGAGCTGGTCGGGGTCGGCGACCTGCGGGTGATGGAGGCCTTCGGCACGCACCGGCTGACGGTCGGTGTCACCTGGACCCCGGCCGGCGAGGGCACCTACCGGGCGGCGCTCACGCCCCTCGACCCCCGCACCACGCCGACGTACACGGTGGTCGGTGCCGTCGACACGACCGCGGCCGTCACCCACTGCCTCCAGCGGCTCGCCGGTGTCGACGGCGTCGTGTGGGGCTCGGTCGTCACCGCGGGTGCGCGGGTGATCGGCGCGGTGGGTGAGCGCCAGGACCTGCACCACCTCGCCGAGGTCGGCAACCGGATGCTCGCCATCCTGCGCTCCCTGGAGGACCAGCACGCCACCGGCTTCATGCGCCTGCGGTTCGAGCAGGGCGCCGTCATCGGGGCCTCCCTCGGCCGGCACGCCCTGGTGGCGCGGGCCTCGACGGCCGAGGACGAGGAGCTGGTGGCCATCATCGACGAGATCCGGGCGATCCTGGCCGGCCACGACCTGGCCTCCGTCACGAGCGAGTTCGACCCGTCCGCGGAGCCGTCCGGCGCCCCGGCCGAGCCGGCCCCGCCGGCCTCTGTGCCCGCTCGTCCCGCCCTCCCCGTCGGTGCGCGCTACCGCGGCGCGGGCCAGCGCACCGAGCGGCCGCGCCGCGGCCTGTTCGGCCGCTGACGCCGACGGCTCAGCCCCACCCGAGCGGGAACACCTCGAACGTCGCGGCGTGGGTGACGCCGAGCCCCTGTCCGCCGCCGCGCAGGATGCCGTCGAGGAACTCCTCGGGGTCCCACCCCTCCCAGCCGAGCCCCTCGATGTAGGCCCGGTGCTCCTTCAGCGAGGCCACTCCGGCGTCGAACGTCTGGGTGACGTCGACGGCGTGCGTGGCGTCGGGGGAGCCGCCCGCCCACACGGCGCGCACGCCGCCCCACGGCTCGAGGCCGTCGGTGAGCTGCTCGGGGAAGACCCAGCGGTTGCCGGCATCGCGTACGGCGTCCAGCAACGCCCGGCCCACCGCGATGTGGTCGGCCTGGTTGAGGTTGGTCCCGCCGAAGGTCTCGCGGAAGTTGATCGTCAGCGCGACGTCGGGGCGGTGGCGTCGGACGACCTCGGCGATCGAGCGGCGCAGCGCGACGCCGTACTCCAGGATCCCGTCCGGCAGTCGCAGGAACTCCACCTCGTCCACGCCGACGGCGCGCGCTGACGCGATCTCCTCGGCCTCGCGCAGCGGGCCGCACTCGTCGGGGTGGAGCCCGTCGATGCCCGCCTCGCCGCTGGTCACCATGCAGTAGACGACCCGCTTGCCCTGGCCGGTCCACCCCGCCACGGCCGCCGCGGCGCCGTACTCGATGTCGTCGGGGTGGGCGACCACGAAGAGGGCGGTCTCCCAGTCCTCGGGGAGGGGCTCGAGACGGGGTGCGTCGCTCATGGTCCGAGCATCGCACCCGCGACCGCGCGTGTCTGCCCTCGTCAGGCCATGACGCCGACCGCCTGCGGCGCGAAGCCCGGGAAGACCTGCCCGACGGAGACGCCGAAGCGGCGGGTGACGACCTCGGTGAGCACGCTGCGGTAGTCGGTGGTCACGAGCAGGTCGGCGTCGAGGGCGTCGGTGAGCCCGGGCCAGGAGCCGAGGTAGCGCCCGCCGCGCACGCCCGCGCCGGCCACGAACATCACGTTGCCGAAGCCGTGGTCGGTGCCGTAGTCGTCGTTCTCCTTGACCCGCCGGCCGAACTCGCTCAGCGTCACGAGCGTGACGCGGTCGGCTGCCGGCCCGAGGTCGGCGAAGAAGGCGGCGATCGAGGAGGCGAGGTCGCCGGCGTTGCGCTTCATCTCGCCCCACTCGAGGGTGCCGAGGTCGGTGTGCATGTCCCAGTCGCCCTGGTCGACGGTGATCACCTCGGCGCCGACGCCGGAGCGGACGATCCGCGAGACGTCGGAGAGCGCCTTGCCCAGCTGGCTGCCCGGATAGGCGGTGGCGGGGCTGCCGGCGGGCAGGTCGCGGGCAGCGCCGAAGGTCTCGGCGCCCGCGATCGCGTCGCGTACGGCACGGCCCATCGGCGAGCGGCCCTTCCACGCGTGCTGGAGCGCCCGCAGCCGGCGCCCGTCGTCGTCCGCGCCGGCCACCTCGGCCTGGTCGACCCGGCCGACCACGAAAGCGGGGTTCGTGCCGAAGAGCGACGTCGGCACCTGGTTGCCCATCGCGGTGCCCTGCAGGGGAGAGGCCCTGGGCAGCTCGCCCAGGAGGCGGTTGAGCCAGCCGTTGCGGGCCGTCGACCCCGGCGCCGCGTCCTCGATGGCCTCCATCGCCGCGAAGTGGGAGCGGTTCGGGCTCGCCATCCCGGTGGCGTGCACGGCAGCGAGGGTGCCGGCGTTCCACATCGGCAGGAGCGGCGCGAGGGCGGGGTGCAGGCCGAACATGGCGTCCGGCGCCAGCAGCGCCGTGCGGGGTACGCCGATGCGCGGGCGCGCGGCGTAGTAGGCGGGGTCGCCGTGCGGCACCACCAGCGACAGCCCGTCGGCGGCGCCGCGCAGCGACAGGAGCACCAGCACCGAGCCGGTCGTCGAGGCCAGGCCGGCCGCGGTGCGCCCGGCGACGGCGTACGCCTGCGGTCCCGAGCCGGTGAGCCCGGAGCCGAGCGCGATCGCACCCCCGGCCAGGACGGTCCCACCGAGGAACGCGCGACGGCTGAGCGCCAGGCGGGCCTCGTCGTAGTCGGGGCAGCCGCAGGCAGGGGCGGAGCCGGAGGCAGATGAGGTGGGTCCGTGGGTCGTCATGTCAGCACCCCAGGTGGTCGGGGGAGTCGAGGACCGCGGCGAGCAGCCGGGGGAATCCCCATCGGTAGAGGTCGTGCTCGCGGTCGATCTTCTCCCGGCGGCGACAGCCCGTCGCCAGGGACGCGGTCTCGACCATGGACCTCGTCGCGCGTCGGTGGAGCAGGTCGCGGCACACGTCGTCGACGAGGTCCTCGAACCTGACCGGCTTCTTCGCCGGCACCCAGGCAGCGGGCTTGCGGTAGCGGAGGTCGGTGGTGGGCCACCAGCCGCCGGCCATCGACCAGTGCATGCTCATCGACCCGAGCGCCCGCGACGGCGAGGCCCAGACCGCGTCGGTCACGGGCGTGCCGTCGGGTCGCGGCCAGGCGTGCGGCGACAGCCCCAGGCCGGAGGCCTGCCAGAGCATGGCGTTGGCGCCGGAGTCGTTCTCCGACGGGCGGCCCACGTCGACACCGAGGGCGCGATAGGTCGCCACGACGTCCTCGCTGGGGTCGCGCAGCTTCTTGCCGGCCGAGGACCGGAACTCCTTGCTCGCCACGAGCGCCTGCAGCACCGGCACGATCGCGGTGTCGTTCGTGAGGTAGACCTTCGCCAGTCGTCTGACCAGCGAGGCCGGCGGGTCGTCGCGGACGAACTTGGTCGCGAGCCGCTCGGCGATCCGGTGCGCGGTGTCCGGGTGGTGCGCGAGGTAGCGCAGGTAGTCCCTGGTCAGGCGGCGTCCGTCGGCCTTCCGGTTCTTGTCGCGGAAGCCGCGGACCTGCACGGTGCCGGTCCAGTGGTCGTCCTCGACGTAGGACGCGGCCCACGTCTTCCACAGGTCGACGTGCCAGCCGGTCAGGATCCGCGACGAGGCCTTGACGTCGTCCTCGGTGTAGTTGCCCGCGCCGAGGGTGTGCAGCTCCAGCAGCTCGCGGCCCAGGTTCTCGTTGGGCGCGCGCTTGGTGGAGGTGGCCGCCGACAGGAAGATCAGCATCGCCGGGTGCGTCGTGGTCTCGACGAGCATCTGGTCGAAGCGACCGAGCGCGTGGCGCCGGATCGTGTCGCCGTAGTCGACACGCCAGGTGAAGTGGGCGTCACCGCTCACCGGCACGTGCAGCATGGCCTCCCAGAACTCGGTCATCTTCTCGAGCACCGGGCGGCGGGTGCGGATCCGACGCACGAGGAGCCAGCGGCCGTAGTCCTCCATCACCTGCCAGCCGCCGCGGACCTCCTGGACCTGGCGCTGCCAGAGGTCGGCGGGCTCCCGGTCGAGGTCGGGCCACCAGCCGCGCACCTGCTCGGCACCGCGATCGGGGACCGCGCCGGGACGGGTGAGCTGGCGCTCGAACCACGCCTGCGCGCCACCGGCACGGCGTACGTCCTGGGCGAGGGTGGCGTCGACGCCGTAGCCGAAGCGCGTCACCAGGTGACGCTGCGACGGGCTCAGCAGCTCTGCGCGGTCCTTGGCCACCCGAGGTCCTCCCATCCCGAGACGGCCCACTGTCCCACGACCCGTCGCGGGCGTGGAGCCGAACCCGATATCCGGTTGTCCCGGTCGCGCGGGTGGGGTCGGATGGGCCGGTGGACATCCGCGAGCTCGACGTGACCGACCCCGACGCCCGCCGCCGCTGGTACGACGTCCAGGACCGGTCCGCCCGGGCCGACCGTCCGTACGCCCTCCTCCAGGCGTTCGACGCCTTCGAGGTCTCCGCCACGCAGCCGGGGCCGTACGCTGAGCGCGTCCGCTGGGAGGCGCACGACGGCGACCGGCTGGTCGGCGTGGCCGAGCTCGAGCTCCCGCTCGCGGAGAACCTCGACCTCGGGTGGGCCGAGGTCCACGTGCTGCCCGAGCACCGCAGACGCGGGGTCGGCCGCGCGCTGTGGCACGTCCTGGCCGACCGCGCTCGGGCGGCCGGTCGGACCCGGGCGGGAGGCGAGGTCAGCGTCGACCTCGCCGTCGCCGGGGCAGGCTTCGACTTCGCCACGGCGATGGGCGCGGTCGAGAAGCACCGCGAGGACCACCTCGTCGCGGACCTGCCCGTCGCCCCGCTCGGGATCCACCCGGACTACGAGCTCGTCACCTGGCGCGGTCGCTGCCCCGACGAGCACCGCGAGCACTACCTCGCCATGCGCAACCAGATGAACGCCGACGTCCCGGCCGGAGAGCTCGACGTCGAGACCACGGTCCTCGACGACGCCAGGCTCGCCGCTTCCGAGGAGCGCCTCGCCCGCTCGTACGACGTCCGGGTGGCCGCCGCCCGCCGCCGGTCCGACGGCGTCCTCGGCGGCTACTCGCTCCTGTTCGTGCCCCACGGTGCCGACCACGCGTGGCAGGACGACACGCTCGTCATGCCCTCGCACCGCGGCCATCGGCTCGGCGGCGCGCTGAAGGCCGCCGCGTACGCCGCCCTGCCGCCGTCCATCACGCTCGTCCACACCTGGACCGCCCCGTCGAACACCGCGATGCACCGCACGAACACCGCGATGGGGTTCCGTGTCGTCGAGCACATGTACGAGGTCGAGATCCCCCTCGCATAGGGTGCGCACCGAGGGGCGGTAGCTCAGTCGGTCAGAGCAGAGGACTCATAATCCGATCCGGCCTCTGGGGCGGGGTGCAGTGGGGTGTGTGGGCGCGCTCAGGTTGAGCGTGGCTGAGCGTGAGTCGGGGTCCCGAACCGAAGTGGGGTGTAGCGGCGTCGATCTTGTGGCTGCCCCATGTTCTGCCCCACGTCAGGCGTCGAGCTGCTCGTCGACGTCGACGTCGAGGCGGCGCGCAGAGCGCTGTCGCGCGCGGGCGTCGCGGAGGCGGCGGAGGCGGCGTACGAGGAGCGGGTCGTACGCCAGGGCCTCGGGCCGGTCGATGAGCGCGTTGACGCGCTGGTAGTGCCGCGTCGACGAGCAGTCGAACGTGTCCCGGATGGCTTGCTCCTTGGCGCCGGCGTACTTCCACCAGTGGCGCTCGAAGTCGAGCACGGCCTTGTCGTCCTCAGTCAGTGTCCCCATGCCGCAGGACCGTAGGTGGGGCCACCGACAGCGCTAGCCTGCCGTCGTGTCCGATTCGGGATGGATCACGCAGCGCGAGGCCGCGCGTCTGTTGGGCGTGCACCCGAGCCTGATCCCGAAGATGCTGCGCCGCGGCGACCTGGTTGCGAGGAGAGAGCGGCCGTCGCTGTCCCGCGCTGCTGTGCTCGAGCTCGCCGGCGTGCGCGCTGCCGCGGCCGAAGCGCGGCGCGCGGTGAAGCCGTCGGGGCCGGTGCCGCCGGACGACGAGCACGACTGGCTCCTCGCCCGCGAGGCGGGCGTCGTGATGGGCGTCGGGCCCGAGGCGGTGAAGGTGCGCGCGCGGCGCGGGCGGCTGCCAAGCGTGGTGCACGACAGGCGCAGGTGGTTCCGCCGCGATCACCTCGAGCTGGTGAAGCGTGCGGACGAGGTCAAGCGGGGGAGAGCATCCCCTGGCTGACCCACATCTCGACGATGGCCCAGCCGTCGGGTTCGGGGGCGGCGACGGCGATGCGGCCGTCGTAGTGGCCGCCGGTGTTGCGCCAGCCGAGGAGGAGGGCGGGCTGTCGGCCTCGTGGTCCGTCGTACCAGCAGTGCTTGACCGGCGGCGGATGGTCGGCGGGCGTGGCGTCGGTGAGGGCGTCGGCCCAGGGCGCCGGTGGTGTGCCGTGGAAGTCGGACGTGCCGTGGCCGTAGCGCCGAGCGGCCTCGCGCTCGCGGGTGGTCTGGGTGCGCTGCGCGAGGGTCTCGCGTCCCCCGGGAGTCATGCCGCCTGCCATGGCGCCAGTGTGCGCGCCGGGTGCGACAACGCAGAACAGGCCCCGGTCGTCGCCCTCGGGATGAGGACGACGACCGGGGCCGTGTTGGTGTTGCGGGAGCGCGCCGAGGTAGCGTGCGGCGGTGTTCTTCTTGGGGTGGTTGTGGCGGTATCGGATGACGACGCTTTGGCTTGTTGTGGCCTGGGCGCGCGTCGAGTTCGGTCCGCCGAGCAACCTGACGACGTTCCCGGGCTACTGGGTTATCGTGGCGACCGGGTTTGTTGCCGCAGCCCTCTTCGACCGTCGCCGAGAGCGCGAGAGGTCCGCCGGGAGCTAGGGGACGTAGGTGCCGGCGACGACGTTGGCTGCCTTGCTGTGTCCCGTGGTGCCTGCTCCGGTGGTCAGCGCGCCCTTGATGATGTTGCCTGTGGTGAGGCAGCGGGTGGACTGGTTGACGATCGCCGATCCGGCGAAGATGTTGTCGGAGACCACCGTGTCGCTGGTGCCGCCCGCGTCGGCGCCTACGGCAAGATCCGCGACGACGGTGCCAGGTAGTCCACCGACGTTGGTGTCGCGGACAACGTTGCCCCGCACGATGGCGTCGTTGGTGTTGTAGACCCAGATCGCAATGCGGTTCTGCGCGCTGCCGTTGTCATAGGTGCCGGTGTTCGTGATGACGTTCCCCGAGATGACTGCGCCGGTACCCCAGTCCACGCCGATGCCGTAGCGGCCTGCCTCGCGGATGATGTTGTTGGAGATGTTGACGGCTCGAATGTTCCGCGCTGCGCCAGACGTTCCGCCGATCACACCGATGCCTCGCCCCTGGGATGCGGGCTTGAGGTTCATCCGGTTATTCGTGATGGCGATATCAGAGACCACGGCGGCGGGTGCGCCGTTCCAAATGATGCCGCCGAAGCACTCAAAGATGTCGTTGCGGCTGATCTCGAGGTGGC
This sequence comes from Nocardioides lacusdianchii, assembly GCF_020102855.1. Taxonomy (GTDB): domain Bacteria; phylum Actinomycetota; class Actinomycetes; order Propionibacteriales; family Nocardioidaceae; genus Nocardioides; species Nocardioides lacusdianchii. Next base: position 46,160 of record NZ_JADHZD010000015.1, on the reverse strand, counting down.
CCCAGTCCCACGGCTTGATGGCCCAGTGGACGCTACGGAAGACGTTGTTGGTGATGACGATTTCGGTACTGGCGGTGCCGCTGGTGTGTGAGCCGATCCCGGTCGCGGTGGAGTCGTGGAAGTAGCAGCCCGAGACGATGATGTTGTTGCACGGGGTGTTGTCGTAGGGTCCGAACCAGGGCCAGACCGCGCTGTCCTTCATCAGGTCGATCTGGACAAGCTCGGTGGAGAACACGTCAAGGCTGTTGTCGAATTCGCAGTTGAGGATCTGGCCGTGCTGCACGCCGTTGAGCTCGACACAGTGCCAAGTGCCGGACAGATTGGTCATCCGCATGTCCCGGATGGTGATCCCCTTGGCGTGGGCGAATCCGACCAGTGTGCAGTTGGTGGTGTGGTTGAACCCGTTGCCGTCGATGACTCCACCGGAGATGGTGATGTTCTTGGATGCGTCGTAGCCGCCGATGCTGCCGTCGCTTTTGTTGCGGATCATGTTGGCGTAGGCGCTGGTTCCTCGGAGGAGCACGGCACCGGAGTCTAGGTCGAGGTGCGTGTTTGACCCGATCTGTAGGCCGGTGCCGATGTTGTATGTGCCGTCTGGGACGTCGACCCGTGCGCCGCCGCGTGCCTCTGCTTCATCGAAGGCGGCCTGGAATGCGGGTGAGTCGTTGGTGATGCCGTCGCCCTTGGCCCCGAAGTCCTTGACGTTGAGGGCGCGGCGGTCCTGCCGGGCGTACCGGGATGAGAGTGCCTGCGTGGTTAGGCTGCTGGGCGTCTCAACGAGGGCCGTGGTCTGCCCGTCTGTGGTGCCGAGGTCGTCGACTACGCGCGCCTCTACATAGGCACGGTCGGCCTCAACCTCGTCCCGCAGCCCTTCCATCTCGTCGCGGAAGTCGGAGCGCCACGACGGGGGCGCGGTGATGTTGTCCCAAGCCTCGTCGATGTCCGCGAGGTTCTTGTTCGACGTCAGCGGGAAGCTGCTGGTGACGATCGTCTCGGGATCCCTTGTGCGGCTGCCGGTGGGGGCGCACTCGATGGTCACGCGGTAGCCGAAGGGGCGGGGGTTGTCGGCGCTGTTGGTGGTGACGAGGTCGGGGAAGGTGACGATCCCGAAGGCGTCGGGCACCTCGCGGCGGCCGCCGATGCGGATGGTGGTGCCGTCGACGACGATCAGGCCGTGGGGGGTGTCGGGCTCGACCCACACGGAGGCGTTGGCGTTGGTGAATCGCTCGCCGATGACTTCCTTGGCGTTGACGGTCAGGGTGGCGTAGGTGGCCATGGGCGGCGGTCCCTCTCGCGGTGGTGGTGGTGGAGGTCAGAAGCGGTGCTGGTCGCCAGCGCTGGCGTCGGGCTCACCCGGGTCGGCGGGCGGCAGCGGCGTGGGGATGCTGGACGCGGGGTCGAGCACGGCGCGCATCACCCACGACAGCGCGGAGACCGCGATGGACTGGAAGAACGCGAACCCGACGAGCACGCCGCCGAACTCGCCCCACGACGCGGCGGAGGTGACGGCGGACAGCAGGGACACGACCACCGCGGCGGCGATGGTGAACGCGAGGCCCTGGAGGAAGGTCCGCAGCGCGCGGTTGCGGGCGTCCGCGGCGAGGGGTCGACTGGTCATGGCTCAGTTCTCCTTGGTGAGGTGGTTGCGGATCCGCTTCGGGAGGAGCGGCCAGCGCAGGGTGTGGACGTAGGGGCGGTGGTCGGAGGAGTCGTCGTCGGCGACGAGCCAGCACCAGGGTGTGGACCAGCCCAGGACCCGCCGCGACGTGACGACACCGTCGATGAGCTGCCGGCCGTGGGTGCCACCCCGCTCGGGGCTCGAGCCGTCCCAGCCCTGCACGAGCCGCAGCGGCCGCGCGACGTACTTGGCGATCGCGCCCCGCTCGGAGGGGATGCGGTGGTTCTTGTTCCAGTCGGCCTCGAAGACCAGCTCTGCGTGCGGGTCGCTGGCGCGGATGTCGGCCGCGAGGACCCTGAGGCCGCGGGCGACGTCGCGCCAGATCTCGGCGCGCAGGTCCGTGTTGTCGAGCGGCGCGTGGAGGACGACCACGTAGAGGTGGCGCCGGTTGGGGCGGCCAACGACCTTCAGCGGCACGACAAGCGCCTCGACGGGCGGTGCCTCGCCGCCACCGTAGGCAGCGGACCGGCGCCATGTCATGGTCGTGAGCTTGCGCGTGTACGGCGTGCCGGCGAGCTCGAGGTGGCTGGTGCGCCACGTGGCCCAGCACTCCCCGGCGCCGCGGCCCTTGATCCAGGCGTAGTCCCATGCCTGGTCGGTGCCGAGGATGTCCTTCATGTCCTTCCAGCCGCGGCCGGAGGCTTCGGTGCCGGTGACGTAGGAGACCCGGTGGCGGGCGAGCAGGCGGCCGCGGGTGACCTTGCGGAGTCGGCGGACCGAGCGGGCAAGGGACGCGTCGGTGCGGTCGAATCGGCCGGAGGAGTGGATGCCGAGCGCGCGCCGTGGCGCCCGGGTGGTCACTTCGTCAGCGCCTTGAGTCGATCGATGTTGGTCGTCGCGCGCTTCGTCCAGCGACGCCACTTCGCGCGCCTGGCCCGGGCGACCTCGAGCTTTACGATCCGGCGCCGGCGCAGCTGCTGCTCGCGGTGCCAGGCGATGCCCTGGCGCCAGGTGCGCTTGGGCCACAGCGCGGCGTGGAGCGCGGAGTCGTCCGGCACGTCACCGAGGAGGCCGTCGCCGCCGGCGTATGCCTCGGTGATCTGGTTGCGTCCCTGCTGGTGGAGGTGGGGGCACCCGATGAGCACCCAGTGGGTGTGTCGGTTGTTCGCGAAGGAGCCGGTGACGCGCGGCCAGGACACGGCGCCCATCTGCCGGGCGACGTAGGAGATCCGCTCGTCGGTCTCCCAGATGTCGCCGGCACCGCCGCGGCTGTGCACCAGGGCGGACGCGCTGGCCATGCCGATGAGCTGCGCGATCGTGAGCGGCTTCGTGATGATGCCCTGCTCGAGGAGCTCTTCCTCGAGGGCGGGGATCCACTCAGCGTCGCAGGGGCAGCCGGGCTTGCCTCGGACGGGGACGGCGTAGGGCAGGGACATGGGTCACTCCTCGGGGAGAGGTGGGAGCCACCTGCAGGTGCAGTGGCCGAGGGGTTGCCGACAGCCGCCCGGGCAGAGCGGCTGGAAGACCTGAGAGGTCCGGGCGATGAGGTGGGCGAGGTGGACGCGCAGCCGGGTCACTCGGGCAGGACGCCGCGCCCGCACTCGTAGGTGGCGGTGGTGCCGTCGTCGTAGGTGACGGTCAGCGTGAACGGGGTGACGGACTCGCAAGCGATGGTCTCGATGCCGCGGCCAGGAGCACCGGGCGCACCGGGCGCACCGGGCGCACCGGGCGCACCGGGGTCACCCTTCGGGCCAACGGCTCCGGGCTCACCAGTAGGTCCTTGCGGACCTGGCTCGCCGCGGGGCCCGGGCTCGCCGGCGGGGCCGGTGTCTCCGGTGTCGCCCCTCGCTCCGGTGGGTCCAGTCGGGCCGATCTCTCCACGCGCGCCGTCCTGGCCGTCTGCTCCGGCGGGGCCTCCGGGACCGACAGGCCCGGTGGGGCCGGGGAGGCCGGGCTCGCCCGCCTTGCCGGCGGGGCCGGTGGCGCCGCGCGGGCCGGTGGCTCCGGGCTGCCCGTCGCGGCCGTCGGAGCCGTCGAGGCCGGGAGGTCCGACAGGGCCGCGCTCGCCGCGGGGTCCCGGGATCAGGACGGCCTGGTCGTCGGACTCGACGCGCTCAGCGGCTTCCTCGAGTGCCGCGCAGGAGAAGCCGGTCTCCGCGAGGTCGGCGCGCTGGACAGGGTCCGCGCACGCCTCCTGCGCCTGCTCGGCGAACGTCACCACCACGGCGCCGCGGTTGTCGGCCTTCTGGTTGGCGTCGCGGGTCAGGAAGTAGAACGCGATCGCGACGATCGCGAGGCCGGCGATCGAGACGAAGATCCACCAGCGGGGTGTGGGTCGGGGCATGGTCAGTCCTTCCGCATCGAGCGGGGCTTGGGCCACCAGGCGCACAGCGCCAACGTCAGCAGCGACAGGGTGAGTGTGAGGACCGAGACGCCGGTCGCGGGTGCGTCGACCCGCGTGTACCAGAAGGCGCCCCACGTCGCGCCGGCGAGGAAGCCGGAGCCGATGATGAGCAGCAGCCGGTAGTGCCACACGTGGTCGGGCTTGGCCCAGTCGGCCGGCCATGCGCGGACGCTGCGGTAGACGAGCCACAGGAACGCGACCGGCGCGACGAATCGCACGATCTCGCGGCAGGTCTCGTAGAACTCGGTCACGGGCACGTCATGTCCCTCCTCGGTTGCGGGCGTTCTGGTCGATGCCGATGGCGGCGAAGAGGCCGCCGCCGATGAGCAGCGAGAGGGCCGAGTCCCCCTTGGTCGCGACGTTGAAGATCAGGAGCAGCAGGAGCGCTCCGAGGATCGTCAGTCGCGCCCAGAGGGGGAGTCCGCCGTTGTTCGTCGTGGGCACGCATGGCTCCCTCCGAGGTCATGCCGTTCGCGCGGTTGGGGAGTCACGCCACACCGGCTGCGGCCAGTGCGTCCTCCATCGGGGAGGACAGCCCGGCCGGCTCGATCAGGACCGTGGAGTCCCGGTGCCGGGTCCTGGCGACACGGATCAGCGCCGTGGTGCCGCCGTCGAGGTCGGCGACGTCCTCGGCCAGCCCGTGGGCGGTGATGGTCTGCGCGGGCTGCCCGAGGTCCCACAGGTCGACGGGCTCCTGGCGGACGTTCACGACGTCGCCGTACTGCACCTCGACGGGGCGCTCCCAGCCCATGCCCGCCCGGCCCTGGGACAGGATCCCGGCGAGGATGCCGAGGGCGGCTTCCTCGGTGATCGGCTGACCTTCGGCGAGAAGGACGGTCAGCGTGCGCTCGCGGTAGCCCCACCGCTTCGTGGCCTCGACGTCCTCGTAGACCGCGGGCTCGTAGAGGCCAGTCGTGACGGAGTTGTAGCGCGCGATGAGGCAGGAGGCGTAGCCGTCGGCGTTGCGGCCGAGGCCGTCGACGTCGGGAAGCAAGTGCATCGTCGGCGCTGCCCAGTCCTGCATGAACGCGAAGCGGTAGGGGTCCACTCCCCACAGGTGGCCGCGCTCCTTGGCGGAGGCGTCCATGAACTCCGACACCGAGTGGGTCCGGTCCGGGTCGAGGTTCGGCATCCCACGCACGAGCGGCTCCGGCGACAGGTCGTAGATCGATCCAGTGCCATCGGGGCCGCGACGCCACGGCATCCCTCGCCCGATCGGACCATCCACGGCCGCGTGAACTGACGTCGCAGGGGCCAACGAACCGTCGAGGGCAGTGAATTCCTCACCGAGCCGCCACAGCCCGACTGCCTGCAGCAGCTCGCCGCGCGTCGGACGGTTTAGCCGGCCCGCGGCGATCCTGATGCCGCCGTAGTCGAGCGTCACCAGCGCGCCGGGCCGGAAGAGAGCGTGGCCTCGCGAGATGTCGAAGGTGATCGACTCCGTGCCACCCGGCCAGCATTTCACCAGCTCGAGGTCCCCCCACGGCATCATCAGCGACACGCGGCGGCCGTCGATCAGGAGGTCGGGCTGTTCCACCTCACACCACCAGGACGGGCATGTGCGTGTTCCCGGCGGGGCGGAAGGTGGCTTCGACGGTGGTGTCGAGCGCGCCGGTGGTGCCGACGTACAGGTGCGTCGTGCCCGGGTTCATCGACAGCGCGCCGGCCCAGGCGGGGAGTTCGGTCTCGAGGCTCATCGGCGCGGCGTCGTACTTTGGGCCGGAGCCGGCGTAGACGACGTCGTGGTCGACGTCGAGGTTGGCTGCGTCGACCCAGATCTTGCGGTTGAGGCCGGCGTTGGCGATGACGAGCCGGCCGAGGGTGCGGTTGAAGAAGAGGACCTCGTCAATGAACAGGTTCCGCTCGTCGGGTGCAGCAGCGTCCTTGACCCACCCGAGCTCGACGCGCACGTATGTGAGCGACCCGGGAGGCAGAGCCGCGCCCGGGAGGTCGACGGCGCCCAGGAGGTCGAGCTTCACCTCGCCTGCGGCCCACGTGAGGGTCTGGGTGCGGACCGTCTCGAGGATGATCCCACCGGTGGCACCGCGGAGCTGGATGGTCGCGGTGAGGGTGCCGGTGGTGGTGACGCCGCCGGCGACGGGGCGGGCGCAGACGAACATGGAGTGGCTGCCGGTGTAGAAGTCGGTGGCGGGTACCTCGAACGCGATGGCGCTGCCGGAGGTGAGGGTGCTCTGACTGCCGGAGAGGTTGGACGAGGTGGTCGCGCGGGTGTGGGTCGCGCCGCGGGAGATCGCGGGGTTGTACTGCGGGCCGCCGTAGATGAGGGCGATCCCGAGCGGAGTGGTGGCGGACTGCACCAGCAGTGACGCGGGCGTACGCCGGGAGCCCGGGACCTCCACCGCGCGGGTCTGCTGCCGGGCCTCGGTCGACCTGGGACCGGACTGCTTGCGGATGTCGACGAACGCCATTGCGGTGAGCGCACCGGCGACGCCCTCCGGGCTGCCAGCCGCCCACGTGAACCGCAAGGCATCCACAGTCGGGTCAGCCAGCGGAGTGCCGTCGTAGACGTGGTAGTTGCCGTCCATGCCCCTCAGCGCGAGAGTGCGCCAGGTGCTGCCGTTGGCGACCTCGACCTTGTCGGGGCGGTTGCCCCAGGCGGTGAGGTAGCGGTCGGTCGTGAGATCGACCGAGCCCGAGCGGGTCGCGGTCATCGTCGTGCTGCCAGCCTCGGGCGTCACGACGAGCTTCCCGGCCGACGTGGACAGCGTCGCGCCCGTCGCGGTCCAGCCCGTCGCCGAGGAGCAGTCGTCGACGGTGACCGGCACCGACGCGCCCTGAACCAGGGCCGGCATCGTGATCCACGAGTCCGCGTACGCATGGGGCAGCGCCGACAAGGTGAGGCCGTAGCGCAGCTCGCCGAGCTCGTAGCCCAGGTCCCAGTCCTTCGTGCTGGTGTCGTGGTGCAGGTCGGCGAAGTCGATGACGAACACCGTGGGCGCGACCCCCAGCTTGGCCGGGGGAGTCCACACCAGCTCGCAGCGGCGGCCGTCGATGAGGTCGAGCTCCTGCTCGCCACCGACGAGGGCCGAGTGGGACGGGGCAGACACCTTCAGCTTCAGTGGGATGCTGCGGTTGCTGTCGCGGTCCTTCGTCGACCTGGCGCCGTCGAGCATCGCGGTGCGCAGCGTCCGGCGGACCGCTTCGATGTTGCCCCAGCTGGTGCCGTTGGTGAACGTCTTGACGTGGTACTCCCCGAAGGGACCGTCGTTCCAGCCGGTCAGGTTGATCGAGCCGCCCGACCAGCGGACAACGAGTTCGGTCGCGGCAGTCACTGGGTGCTCCATTCGCCTCGGGTGCGTCGTGCTGCCTCGTTGCCCCACCCGCGCACAGCGAGGGCCGCCTCGCGGCCAGCCGCGACACCCGTGCGGGCCGGGCCTTCCTCGTTCAGCTCCTCCACCTGCGACGCGGTGCGCTCCTGCGCGGCCGCGAGGCTGCCGATCTGCGCCTCGAGGGCCTTGAGGGAAGCCGTCTGCGCCTGCAGCTCGACGAACTCCTGCTGCTGCACGGCCTGCGCCTGGGCGTACTCCGACCCGAACGCCAGCTGCCCGGCCCCGCCGGCAGCGGTGGAGCTCAGCGACTGGTACTGGCTGTAGAGGGCGGCGTACTGGCCGATCTCGCCGCGCTGGATCATCCCGGCGATGTCCTCGTTCGTGCCGGTGAGGAGCTGCGACAGCGCGTCCCCGGTCAGCCCCAGGTCTCCGAGCTGGGCCTGCAGGTCGATCCGCTCGGTCAGCCCGGCGTTGGCGTTGGTGAGGTTGGACAGCGCCCCACCGCCGGCGCCCTCGGCCCAGGGGTTGGAGGAGCTGCTGAAGAGGTCGAGCCCGAAGTTGGAGAGGGTGTTGCGGCCGGCGTCGGCCATCTTCGAGGCCCACATGTCGGTGGCCTCGGTCGCATCCTCGAGGGCCGCGCGCTGGGCGTCGACGGCGGCGGTCTGGTTCTCCGCGACACCGGTGAGGCGGTCGATCGCCGCCTGCAGGGAGTCGGAGTTGTCGACCACCGAGAACGCGGTCCGCGACCGCTTCCTCTCCACCTGCCCGCCGGTCGCGTACCGCATGGCGTTGTAGCCGTCGAACATGTGGACGCCGTACTTCTGCACCGCGGCGGCCTTCACGACGTACTCGCCGTTGGACGCCAGGATCGGGATGTCGTCCGACGTGCCCGTGCCCGGGCCGCGGAGCAGCCCGCCGCCAGCCTTCCTCGTCGCGCCGGGGGCGCCGGACAGGTAGGGCAGCTCGCCGCCGCCACCGCGGCGCACGCTGACGTTGACGACGATGTTGCGGTCGATCGCCGCGAGCTGGGCGTTGATCGAGGTGATCGCCTGCGCGGCCGCCTCCTTGTTCACCTTCACAGTGGTGGAGACCTCGCGCGGGACCTTCGTCGTGGCGTCGACGTACTTGTTGATCTCGTCCTGCCCGCGCTGCCAGGCACGGTTGGCCTTGCGGATCTCGGTCTCCGTGGCGTTCGCGAGCTGCCGCATCCGCAGCGCACCAGCCGGGCCGGCGTCCTCGAGCGCGGCGATGAGGCCCTTACGGAGCCCCTTGTCGGCGGCCTTCTCGGCGTTGAGGCGGAAGTTGCGGAGCGCGTCGGCCTGGCTGGCCATCTGGGCGATCCACTCGTTGAGGGAGACCGTCGAGTCGTCGAGCCCGTCGCCGAGGTTGAAGAACTCCCGGGCGGTGTCGTTGGCGGCCTTGCGGGCCTCCTTCAGCGCGTCAGCCTGCCCCTTCGTGAGGGGCTCAGCGCCAGCCATGGCGGAGCCGACGCCCTCGGTGGCGGCCGCGAGCTCGGCGTCTGCCTGCGCGGCCAGCTCGGCGTCGTTGGCCTGCGCCGCGAGGGCGTCGTTGTAGCCGGGGAGGAGCGACGTCAGGCTCTTCACCTGGCCCTCGGTGAGGTCGTACTGCTCGGCGATCGTGGCGAGCGCGTCACCGGCGAGGTCGGCGTTGCCCGACGACACCAGCCCGGCCAGCGCCTCGTCGAGGGAGTCGATCTCAGCCTTCGCTGCGCGGAGGCTGGAAGCCTCACCGAACAGGCCCTCGAAGGGGGTCTGCAAGGTGTCGGAGATCTCGTCGGCACGGCCCGGGTCGGCGATGCGGTCGATGCTGTCGCCGATGGAGTCGAACTCCTCACCGATCCGCCCAGAGAAGCCGTCGGGGAGGTTGGCCATGTCGATCAGCCGACCCTCGAGGGTCTCCACGCCAGGCAGAGCCTCGTCGGTGGCACGCTGGATGGCCTTGATGCCCTCAGCAGCGACAAGCAGCACGGCAAGACCGGCGCCGGCGGCGGCGAGGCCCTTCATCACGCCGGTGGCCTTGCTGCCCGACGCCTCGAGAGAGTCGAGGGCCTCGCGGGTGTCGGCGATCCCGCGGACCAGCTTCGACCCGACCCAGATGGACCCGCCGATCAGCGCGGCGCCGCCCATGATCACGCTGGTCGCGGTCTGCGCAGAGGAGGGCAGCTCGTTGTAGGCGTTGATCGCGGACGTCAGCCCTTGAGTGAGTCCGCGAAGGAACCCCTGTGACCCCGACCCGGTCCCGATGAGCGCCGTCTCGAACGCGCCGCCGAGCTCTTCGAGGTCGCCCTTCAGGTTGTCGAGCTTGGTCTCGGCGGTCTCGGCCGCGAACCCGGCGTCGTTGACCTGGGAGGTCCAGTTCGCGATGCCCTCGGCGCCGTTGTCGTAGATGATCGACGCGGCGCGTACGGCGTCGGAACCGAAGATCGTCTCGAGTGCCATCGCGCGCTGCTCGTCGGTGAGGCCGGACAGGCCGTCGCGGAGCTGCCCGGCGAGCGCGGTCATCCCGACGAAGTTGCCCTGGGCGTCGAACGCGCTGATGTTGTAGGCGTCCATCGCGTCGGCGGCGGCCTTGCTGTTCGGGGTGAGCGCCGCCAGCATCGTCTTGAACGACGTGCCGGCGTCCGACCCGAGGAGCGACTGCTCGGCCATCGCGGACAGCGCGCCGACGGTTTCCTCGAGCGACAGGCCCGTCTGGGCGGACACGGTGCCGGCCTGCTTCAGCGCGAGCACCATGTCGGACACGTCGCCCTGGGCCTTGCCGGCGCCGGCGGCGAGGAGGTCGGCCACGTGGGTGGCCTGGTCGCCGTCGAGCTTGAACTGCGCGAGGGCACCGGCCGCGGCCTCGGCTGCGTCGGCGACCTCGAGTCCGCCGGCGGCTGCCAGGTCGAGGGCGCCGGTGAGGCCGCCGTCGAGGATGTCTTTCGTCGACACGCCCGCCTTGGCGAGGTTCTCGATGCCAGCTGCGGCCTCAGTCGCGGAGAACGCGGTCTCGGCGCCGGCCTCGAGCGCGGCCTCGCGCAGCGACTTCATCCCGGCTTCGGTCTCGCGGGTCGCGGCCTGGACGCTCGACATGGCCTGGTCGAAGTTCGCGGTCTTCGTGATCGCCGCGCCGAGTCCGACCGACAGCGCGAGGGACGCGCGGCCGGCCTGCCCGCCGATGCGGTCGAGGGCTTGGTCGGCGCTGACCGTGGACCGCTCGACGCGGCGCATCGCGTCCTCGCCGACCTTGCCGGCCTTCTGCGCCTCGCTGATGTAGTTCGACGCCTCCATGGAGAGGCGGACGACCACGGACCGGGTCTCGCTCACAGCTCACCGCCTTCCAAGGTCGCGTCGGTACGGCGCCCCGCCGATGGCGCGGGCGGGGTCGGGGCGGTGGTGGTGCCGCCCATCTCGAACGGCGGGAGCGGCTGGACGGTGAAGTCGCGGCTCGTGTCGGTGGAGACGAACTTCCGCTCCGTGCCTTCACGGGCCGTGCAGGCGTGGCAGACGTACTCGTGGACGTCGTCGAACCAGCCGTCCATGTCGGAGTGCCAGGCCACGTCGATCGCGAAGCCGCAGCCGCCCGGGCAGCGGGTCTTCTCGTACGCCCTGAGCCCGCCGATGAGGGCGTGGTCCTCCGCGGTGTACGGCGGCCCGGAGATCGCGCGCGTGATGCGCTCGGGGTGCTCAGGGTCGCCGTACTCGTAGGTGACGATGGGGAGCCGTACGCCGAGGTAGAGCGTCGGCGCGATCCCGGCCTCGCGGGCGGCCGAGATCAGGTCCCTTAGGAGTGGGTCCTCCGCAAGGAGAGAGGCAATTTTGGGACGTCGATGCCGCCCTCGGTGCAGGCCTCCCACGCCTTGTTGACGAGCTCGTTTATCGAGCGCTGCGTGAAGACCTTCCGCAGCTCGCGGACCTGGTCGAGGGTCAGCTCGGGCTCGATCGCGGTCTTCGACAGCAGGAGGTTGAAGAAGTCCTTCTTGTCGCCCTTCTCGGGCATGTTCTTCTTCACGAACGGCGCCCACTCATCCGACGACATGCCGCGGAACCTGACCGACCACATGGCCTGAGCCATCTCGCGGCGCAGCACGGGGATCCGCTCGTTGATCTGCGCGACGCGGGTCCGGGCGGTGACGTCGCCGAGGGCCTCGTCGGTGTCGTCCTCCATGAGCTCGCCGGTGGCGGTGACGAGGGTGGCGAGCTCGTCGAGCAGCTCGTCGAACTCGGCCTGGAGGTCGCCGCGGACGCACACGTTGGCGGTGCGCTCGATGCGGCGTGCGCTGGCAAGGACCTCGTCGACGGTGAATCGCTTGGGCTTCACCAGCGCGATGGGGTCGGGCGCGGGCGTCGACGTGGGGTCGTCGCTCAGGGTGGTGTCGTCGTTCATCAGGTGGTGCTCCTGTCGAGGGAGGTCGAGGGGTGTCGAGGCGGGCTGTCGAGAGGCTGGGTGACGTCAGGGGTGGTGGGTGGCCCTCGACGTCCACCCACCACCCCGCTCAGGGGATGCGACCGGTCAGGCGCCGGCGGCGACCACGCCGTCGTCGCCGGACTGCGGCTCCATCGGCACGCGGCGCTTGATGTAGCCGCCCGCGTTCGAGGGCCGCTGCGGACGGTCGGTGAGGAGCTCCATCCACAGGTACTCGTCGCCGTCGGCCCAGTCGGCCGTCGAGAGCTTCCCGGACTCGCGGAGGAAGCCCCACACGGTCGTGCCCTTCTCCTTCACGGCCTGGTAGGCCTCGTCCTCGAGGAGGTCGGCGGCGCCGGTGACCTCGTCGAAGTAGCGGAAGAAGGTGGCGCCGGCCTGGAAGTTGTCGGCGCCGATCGCGTTGGCGTTGTTGGTGGTGCACAGCGCCTTCTCGTTGACCTTGTCGGAGTCGGCGGGGGAGAAGGTGAAGTCGGAGGCGAGGACCGCACACGACGCGTCGACGCCGGCGTTGAGGATCGTCGCGGTGACGGCGCTCGGGTTGGCCGGCTTCTCGGTGAGGATCGTGAACTTGAGGTGGCCGTCGGCCAGGCTCTTGGGCATGGGGTTACTCCTGTCCCGCGGCGGCCGCGGACTCGGTGTTGGCCGACGCGTCGGGGGTGACGACGTCGGTGGCGGGGGTGGCCGAACCCAGGGCGCGGGTCTCGGCAGCGGTCTGCTTCGGGGTCTTGCGGAACGGCTTGCCGAGGGTGGGGTGGTCCATCCAGTGCGCCGGCACCCGGTGCTTGAGGCCGGTGGCCCTGGAGTAGACGTTCACGAACTGGCCCATCGGGGACTCCTCAGGTGGTGGCGGTGATCTGGAACGGCAGGCGGACGTAGAGCCGCTCGGGCTTCATCTGGTCGTCGACGAGCAGCGGTCCGGGCTCGTAGCCGACGGGGAACCGGATCCGCCCGCACGCCAGGCCGGGGATCGTCGGCGTCCAGCGCAGGACCCGGCCGGTGATGCGGTCGATGAGCGCGAGGAGGTCCTCGACGTCGCCGGCGACGGCGGTCACGGGGAGGCTGATGGTGAGGTCGACGTTCTCGTCGGCCAGGTCGGCGTCAGGGCCGGGACCGCCGGCGCCGGGGTAGAGCACGAAGTAGGCCCGGACCCGCATGTCGCCGTTCGTGGGGTCCTTGGCGGGCGGGTCGTCGGGGATCGTGCCACCGGCGCTGACCAGCGTCTGCCCGGGCAGCGGCCGCCCGATCTGGCCGTAGTAGCCGGTCGCCTGGGTGACCCCGACGAGGCGGGTGGCGACAGCGTTCGCGACAGTGCGGCGGGACACGACGGCGGCCACCGGGTCAGGCCTCGGTCTCGGCGATCGTGGCCAGCGCGGCCTCGAACGGCGTCACACGCCGGTCGAACGCGTCGGCCAGGAACGGGCGGCCGGGCATCACGGAGGTGCCCTCGTGGACGTACAGGCCGTAGTCGACGGTCGGGCCCACCTCGCCGGTGATCTCACCGGTGCGGCCGTCGCCGGAGATGGTCGACGTCGTGGAGTTCATCATGTCGCCGGTGTCGACGGCGTCGTACGCCTCGATGAGCATCTTCGCGTCAGCCTCGATGTCGAAGATCGTCTTGCGGAACACCGCGGACCCCTTGGCGCCGACGCGGCCCCCGGCGGCGGACAGGCGGGTGCTGTAGGCAACGACGGTGGAGGCGTCGAACTCGATGCCCATCGCGGCCTCCTCAGTCGATGTGGGTGCAGAACAGGTGGCGCTCGAAGCGCTCGGTGCCGCGGCCGACGTGCTGGACCCGCAGGGTCGTGCCGACGAGCAGCTGGTCGGTCGCCGCGGTGACGTGCACCAGGTGGCCGGCGGTGACGCCGTCGTGGTCGGCGGCAATCGCGACGAGGAAGTCGACGACGATCTCGGTGTCCTCGCCGGTGCGGATGGTGTTCGCCTCGCCGTTGAGCTCGAGGACGCGGGCGGGCACCTCGGTGGCGTACGGCGGGACCGGGGTCGTCACCATGGCCTGCTCGTCGTCGGAGAAGACCTGCACGGTGCCGGGGACCCGGAGGGACACGCGGCCGCGGTGGGTGCCGGCGGCGACGACGCGGTGCGGGGCCTCCCAGTCGGCCGGGATCACCTGGCGTCGGCCGGAGCCGGTGTGGTGGCGCCTCACGGCCAGTAGCCCGGCTCGTGGCGGGTGAGCTCGGGGCCGCGGTGGCCAACGTTCATGGGGACGATCGCGAAGAACCCGTCGTCCGCGTCGTCGTCGGCCTTGTCGGCCTGCGAGCGCAGGGAGGCGGCGCGCTTGCGGAGCGAGTCGGCGACCTTCGCGCCGTCGGTCGCGAGGTCCTGAGTGCGGATCGCCTTCGAGGTCAGGGCCTCGTCGTCGGCGATGGTGTCGAGGGCCTGCGCGGCGGCCCGCTTCACGTTGCCGTCCTCGAGGGCGAGGAAGGTGGTGATCTCGTCGTCGGTGAAGACCGGGTCGGTGGTGGCGGTGTCGTTGATGAGGAGCCGGACCTGGCCTTCGGGGGTGCTGCTGGTCGCCATCACGGGCTCCTCACGTCACGGTGGTGGTGCCAGGCGGGGCGAGGAGCGCGAAGCCCCTCGCCCCACCTGGAGGCGATCCGAGAACGGATCAGGCGGAGCCGGTGCCCGCGTAGGTGTGGATGGGGTCCACCTGGGCGGCGCCGGTGACGTGCCGCACGCGGTAGCGCACGGAGTCGTCGTCGAAGTCGCCCTCGTCGGGCTGGCGGGCCTGGCCGGCGTTGGCCTTCTGCCGGATGTCCGGGGTCTCGAAGCCGCGCAGGAACGCGACCGCGATGGCCGGGCGGCCCTGGTTGGGCGTCGGGAGGACGAACCACGCCAGGCCGGGGAGCCGGTTGACGACCTCGAGGTCGACCGTGCCGCGGAGCGGGTTGGGCTCCACGGACGTGCGGCTGCCGCTGGTGACGCGCAGCTCGGTCGCGTTGAGGATCCGGCGGGCGGTGAACTCCTGCGCGGGACCCACCACGAGCTTCAGGCGGGGCGCCGGGACGATGTTGCCCTCGGCGTCCTTGCGCTGACGCACGGCCTCGATGGCCGTCTGCAGGTTGGCCTCGTTCAGCACCCCGGCGACCGGGGCGGTGTTGAGGTTCCCGTAGCCGGAAACCGCCGAGTAGTCCTTGAAGAACCCCGTGTTGGGGGCGCCCGTGGTCAGGTCGGCGATCTGCTCGAGCGCGGCGTTGGTCTCCGTGATGGAGGCCGCCTCGGCGAACCGGTTGGGGATCTGCATGAGCTCGTCCAGGTCGTCGTTGACCATGGCCTCCCACGAGAACCCGAACTGGCGGCCGAACTTCGCCACCTGGATCTCGAACTCGCGGGTGTCGGACTCGGCGCCCGGGTAGGCAGTGAGCTCGGGGACGCGGTCGAGAGCGGTGCGGCCGCCGAGGATGTCGACCATCTTCTTCGGCTTGAAGTTCCGCACCAGGGTCCGGGTCGCGAACCCGGCCCACTCCGCCTGGATGTTGGTGTACTGCTGGAGCAGCTCCCGGTCCAGGACGTCGCCGGTGGCGGAGACGAACAGGTCGGAGGTGGACAGCGCCTCGCGGACCTGGACGGCGGCACGGATGTCGCCCTCGAAGACGCGCTGCCACAGGGTGGCGGCCTCGACGATCGCGCCACGGCGGCGCGGGGTGTACTGGCGTCGCGTGATGGGCGAGACCCCCGCGAGGGTCTGGTCCTCGGTGAGCCCGAAGGTCTCCGCGACGTTGATGAGCGTGCTGGTCATCGTGGTCCTCCTCAGACCTTGGCGAGCTTGACGGGGACGATCTCGCCGGCGGTGGTGCCCTTGGCCTCGACCACGTGGCCGAAGAGGGTGTTGCCGGACGCGACCGGGGTGAGGGAGCCACCCGAGGTGATGTAGACGGCGCCACCGACGGTGATGGCGGTCGTGGTGGTGATCGGGAGGCGGTAGACGCCGGCGAGCCACACCGAGGCGTAGCCGTCGGCGTTGCCGCCCTCGCCCTCGGCGGTCGCGGTGACGCCGGGGAGGGCCCCGACCATGACCGGCGCGCCGGAGGCGGTGTCGGCGGCGACCGGGAGCGACAGCTTGTCGGCCGGGTCGTTGGGGTAGAAGTGCTCGTTGCGCATGGGTCAGGCCTCCTTGACCTGGCGGCCGAAGGCGGAGCCCACGGCGGAGTCGATGTCGGACTCGCTGATCGCGGCCGGCTCGGTGGCGATGCCACCGAATCCGGACACACGGCCGGCGCCTGCCGCCTCGGCGAGCCCGGCGAGGTAGGTCTCCTCGGTGGTCCGGGCGGCGTCGACGGCGGTGTCGAGGGCAGTGGTGTCGAGCTGGCCGGCCTCGGTCAGCGGGACGGTGCGGGTCGCGGCCTCGACGATCCGGTCGACCGTGGAGGTCGGCAGGGCCGCGTTGGCGGTGGTGACGCGGGACCGAGCGTGCGTGATCGCGGACTCGCGGGCGCGCAGCTGGTCGCGCTCCCGCTCGGCCGTGATGGCACGCTGCTCGGCGGTGGTTGCGCGCTCCTCGAGCGCGGTCACCCGGCCGGCGTCCTCGCGAAGGCGAGTGAGCTCGCTCTCCTCGATGTTGGGCATGGTGTCCTCCTCGGACTCCTCGGTGGTGGTGCTTCCCGGCCGGGCGACCGGGACGTAGGTGGTGACGGTGCGGACCTCGGTCCGCTCGCCAGTGAGGGTGACCGCGCCGTCGGCCGCGGCGTACGTCTGGCCGTACATGCGCTCGACGCCGTCGGCGCTGACCTGGAACCAGACGGTCGTCTCGTCGAAGTCGCGGACGTAGGTCCAGCGGTCTTCGCCGCCGTACGTCAGGCCCAGCGCGTTCTGCAGCTGCTCGCGGGTGTCGTTGTGGGTGGCCTCGACGACGCCGGCGGACTCGAGCACCGACAGCACCCGCCCGCCTCGACCGGCCCTGGTCACGAAGTCGACGGACGACAGGTCGGCCAGGCCCTCGATGATCGGACCCTTGCGGCCCTCGGCCTCACCGACCGTGATGTCGGTCGCCGACCCCCGGATCGAGAGGCCAACGTTCTTGGCGAACGCCTCGTCGGTCAGGAGCTCCTTGTACGCCTGAAGCGGGCGGACCTTCCCGAGGATCCCGCCGGTGGCCGGGTTCACCGTCCCGGCCTCCTCGATGACGGCGGCGAGGTCCCGCACGGACCGCTCGGGCCGGTCCGCGTTCTCCGCGGCCGAGGGGTGATCGAAGTACATGTGGGTGCCGACCGCGAACAGCGGCGCGGCAGCCTCCACGACGGCGCGGGAGTAGTAGCCCGACGACCCCCACCCGGGAGTGATGAACTCGACCTCGAGGAGGCCGGACTCAGCACTCGGGTTCGTGGTCGCCTCGGCGAGAGACCTCACGGACTCGTGCAGCGGCTGGGGCATGGTCAGACCTCCCGGTCACGGGTAGCGTTCTGTCGGTGGGAATGGACGACGACGCCGACTGCGCCGGGCACGTCTGGGACCTCGATCAGGTGGTCGTGGCGCGCGGTGCGTCGACGGTGTCGTCGTGCGCGCGCTGCGGGGCTGTGCGGTTCGAGCCGGGTCAGGCTGCGGTGCGCGACGACCGGCCGCCGCTCGGCGGTGCCGGCGCCACCCCGTAGGAGTCGCGCCACCCGTCCGTCGTACGCCGCACCGACCAGGCGTCCATCGGGAACTCCCCGCGCGCCCACGCCGCGTGCCGGGCGGGGCCGAGGACCTCACGCTGAGCCGCGGGGGACAGGGCTGCGAACCGGGTCGCCGCGTCGGGCAGCAGCGACGGAGGCTCCTCGATGTCGATCCCGAGGTCGGCCCAGCTCTTCGTAGTCGGGACCGCGGTGCAGCGGCCCTGCTGGTGGTCGTTCGGGCCCTGCTCGTCGACCGGGCGGACGGTCCCGTGCTGCGCCCAGCACGACGGGCAGGTGCGCGCGTCGAGTCTGGCCAGCCAGGTCCAGCCGTCGAGCACGTCGGCGTGCGCCATTCGGCCGACCCGGGCGGCCTCGCGGTGGGCGTCGAGGGTCTCGGTGCGGCTGATGACCAGCGCCCGGGTGAGGCCGCCGTTGAACCCGACCCGCTCGGCGCGGCGGACCATGCGGCGCGCGGTCTCGCGGGGGTTGGACCCTGCGGCGACACCACGGATGAGCTCACGGCGCACGACGTCGTACGCGGCCGGCGCGAGAGGCTTGTGGAGCGAGGTGATCTGCTCGGTGGCACGGGCGACGATCGCGGTGATCTGGTCGGCGTCGACGCGTGACCAGGTGGCGAGGTCGTCGGGGGACATGAAGTTCACCGGCAGCTGGGAGTCGATGACAGACGCCTGCGCGGCGCCGGCAGTGTCGACC
Source organism: Nocardioides lacusdianchii (assembly GCF_020102855.1). Classification (GTDB taxonomy): domain Bacteria; phylum Actinomycetota; class Actinomycetes; order Propionibacteriales; family Nocardioidaceae; genus Nocardioides; species Nocardioides lacusdianchii. The sequence goes on along the minus strand of NZ_JADHZD010000015.1, from coordinate 28,103 downwards.
ACGGCCTGCAGGTCGCCCACGATCCGGACCTGTGACGCCGCGGCGAGGTCCTGCAGTTGGTCGGCTACGACCGCGAGGGCCGCACGGAGGCGGGTGGAGCGGAGCAGCTGCGCGCGGGAGATCTGCTCGCCGGCGACGAGCTGCTCGAGGAGCGCGGCGGTGAGGTCGGGTGCGATCTCGTCCCACGCGATGGCCCAGGCGCGGACCAGGTCGCGGGTCTGGGCGTCGGTGATGGCCTGGAGGGCGTCGCGGAGGTCCTGCTCGAGGCGCAGGGTGCGGTCGGTGATCGGCACGTCAGGACTGCCAGATCGTGGTGGGCGCGTCGACGAGTTCGACGTCGTCGTGCTCGCAGTCCTGGCAGGCGGTCGCGGTGTGGAAGCACAGCGAAGGCCCAACCGTCACGGCGTAGCGCACGCGGATCCCGGCGGACGTGAGGCAGCGGTTGCACCAGTGCCCGACCTCGACGCCGATGAGCTCGGTGGTGACGCGGAGGGTACGGCGCCCCATCACAGGGCTCCCGTGGGGTCCTGACCGCGGCGGAACCGCTGCGCCGCGGCGTCGCCGGCGGTGGCCTCGGGGTCGATGAAGGCGCCGTCCTCGTCGGTGACCTTCTTCATCACCTCGTCGACGTCCTTCACCCCGAGGGCGTTGAGGAGCAGCCGGACCGTGGTCAGCGGCGGGACCTTCCCGGTCCCGTCGGCGTTCACGATCGCCTCGACGAGCTTCACCGGGTCCAGGTCGGCCAGCGGCGGCCAGGTGAAGTCCAGCGTGGGCTCGACGCCGCCGCCGAGGATCGTGTGCTTCAGGCCCCAGTCGTCGACGAGGGTGGTCCCGGTGAGGCGGCCGCGGGGGGCCTCGACGGCGGCGGTGATGACGTGCCGCACGATCCGCTCGAACGCCGCCTGCCACAGCAGCCTGCGCATCCCCATCTCGAGAATGGTGGGCCGGTCGAGGGTCTCCGCGGTCGCGCGGGCACCGGACACGCCGGGGTCGGCGAGCAGCATCGTGACCGGGACGCCCATGCCCGCGGCGACCATCGCAGCGAGTGGCTTCCCGGACTGAGAGTCGATGGTCGCGCCGGACTTCGACACCGCCTCCAGCCCCTGCCCGGGGCCGAGGACAGCGGCCTGCCCGGCACCGGCAAGCCCGTCGGGCGACGCGGCCGCGGCTGCGCGGGCAGACGATGCGGCGCGGGCGGCGCGGGAGCGGGTGTCGCCGGTCATCTTGTACGCGATCTTCGACAGCGCCTTCGTGAGGCCGGCCCAGTCGACGAGGAAGTCGCGGTACATGCGGGCGTAGGCGATCGCGACGTAGGCGTCGGGGACGCCGTACTGCCAGCCGTCGAGGCGGTTGACCGACACGTGCAGGATCGGGGCGTCCCAGCGGACCTCGTGGCCGTTCAGCGACTTGATGCGGGTCGCGGGCCGGTAGCCGAGCGCGGGGTGCACGACCTTCCGGGTCTGCCGGCGGGCACGGGTGGTGCCGGTGCCGTACCCGGCCTCGAGGGTGGTCTCGACGTACTCGCGGACGTAGAACCACGGGTCGTCGCGGTCGTCGGGGTTGGTGATGATGTCGACGATCTCGTCGGTCGGGGTGGACCGGACCTGCACGCGCCCGACGAGGGGGCTGGTGAAGCAGGCGAGGAACACGTTGCCGTCGGTGCCGAGGGCCCGCTCGAGCTCTTCTTGGGCCTGGGAGCCGGTGAGGGAGCGGTCGTTGTCGGTCTCGAAGTCGGCGAGGAGGTCGTTGACCTGGGCTTGCAGGGCCTCGTCGTCGCGGACCTGGGCGGCGACCTCGAGGCCCTGGCCCCAGATGTAGCCGATGCGGAGCTGGAGGCCGCGCTTCACGAGGGGGTTGGACACGGCCATGGTGCGGCACGCTGCGGCGACTCGGCGGCGGCCGTCGGCGGTGAACTCGTCGGCGACGCCGTGGGACAGCGCGCGCCAGCCGCGGTCCTCGAGCTGCATGGTGAGGTCGGCGATCGCTTCCTGGGCGAGGAGGTTGCTCTCCTGCTCGGCGCGGAGCTGTTCCTGGAGGTTCTCGACTGCGGGGGCGGTGGTGTCGGGCACGGGGTGTCACCGCCTCTCGGGTTGCTCAACTTCCGGCCATCTCGGTGAGATCGGCGGATCTTTAGCAGGTCAGGGGACGTAGGAGCCGAAGTCCGCGAGCTCCTCGTCGAGGTCCTCCGCGGTCACGATCCCGCCCTCGAGGAGGGGCTGCAGGATCAGCCGGTTCAGCGCCTGCGACATCGCGTCGACGTCGTCGTCATGCGCGGCAGTCGGGAACCCGGCCGCCTCTTCGATCACGTCGTCGGCCCACGGCGCCAGCTCACTGTCGGGGAGCCACACGTTGCGGGCCTCGACGAGCGGCGACACCGCGGCAGCGCGGGCTTCCTTCCCGCCGTCCGGCTCCACCGGCACGATGCCCGGCACGGTCCGGGCGAGCATCGAGATCACCGCGGGCCCGTTGGCCTTGTCCTCAACGAGCTTCAGCACCGCCTGCGGCCACCGCGCGGCCAACGCCTTGAACGCGGCGAGGGTGTCGACGAAGTCCATCCGTCCGTGCATCCGGTCGAGCAGGAACGCGTCGGCGCCGCGGCGCATCCACACGTGCCCGGCGACGTAGTCGGTGCCCTCGGTCTTCTTGAACGTCATGTCCCAGCTGATGAGGAGCTCGTCGAAGTGCCCCACGATCACCCGGGCGCCGTCCTCGCGCTGCACCCACGGCAGCTGGTCGTACCGCTGCCACCAGTCCCGCTTGAACATGCTGCCCTCGGCCGAGGAGGGGCGGCCCTGGTAGAGCGCGTTCCACGTCCTGGTCCCGACGCGGGTGCGGATCGCCTCCCACTGCGCCGGCGTACGCCCGCGCGCGGACTCGAGGAACTCGCCCGGCGCCCGGCCTAGGGGGTCTGTCTCGCCCTTCTCCGGGTCGTGGTCGGCCTGGGCGGGGATGTTGAGGACCTCCCACAGGTGCCCGTCTTCGGCGGCGAGGAGCCGGCCTGCGAAGTCGTCCTCATGCCACCTGGTGAGGATCACCACGACCGGCGCACCGGGCGCGAGTCGGGTGGACGCGACGTCGGTCCACCAATCCCACACCGCCTGGCGGTAGACCTCGGAGTCGGCTTCCTTGCGGTCCTTGATCGGGTCGTCGATGACCATCAGGTCCGCGGGGCGGCCGGTGAGGCCGGCGCCGATGCCCACGCTGACGAGGCCGCCGTCGCGGCCGTCGAGCTGCCACTCGGACGCGGAGCCGTTGTCGACCGCGAGCGTCATGCCGAGTTCGGGGTTGGACTTGATCGTGTTGCGGATGGAGCGGCCGTTGCGGTTCGCGAGGCCCTGGCCGTAGGAGGCGCCGACGATGCGGGTCCACGGTCGTTGCTTGAGGTCGTGGAGCACGAAGTCCTTGGCGACCCGGGTGGACTTCCCTTCCTGTGGGGGCATCGTGATGATGAGCCGGCCGTCGGGGGTGTTCCGCACGCGCTCGAGGGCGGCGTCGACGCAGTCGAGGGCCGGGGTCTGGACGGTCGCGGGGTTGAGGCGCTTCGCGAGGGTGCCGGGTGTGCGCCAGGAGTCCTCGTCGGCCTTGTCGCGGACGGGGTCGGGGGCGCGGAGCTCGAACGCCCGGGCGGCGTGCTCCCACACGTTGAGCGGGTCAGAGGTGGTGGTCATCGTGCGCACCTCCGGACGTGCGAAGAACCCCTGCTACCGGGATTTGGGTAGGGGGTTCTTGAGGACATGAGACACCAGAACGAGCCCCGCCGTCAACTTTCTCGCGAGAGGGTCACCACGCAGCCACTAGGGACGCCTGCGCGATGCGGTTGTCCTCGTCGCGCCGCCAGTCGCGCTGCCGTTCGAGGCTGAACGCGCGAGCGGCGTAGAAGCCACCGACGATCGCAGCGCCGACAGCGGCCACGGTCGCCCAGGCTTCGAGCCATGACGGGAACTCGCTGACGCTGAGGTCGGAGTGCCACCAGGTGGCGTACGCGATAGCGATCGTGAGGAGCACGCCCACGACGGCGATCAACAGGATCTTTACTGTGTCCAGCTGGTGCCGGTCGGTATGCGGCTCCCCGTCGCTCGTCATGGCGACATCATGCCCGGGCTCGCCGACATCCACCGACAGGACGCTCATGCGCCCAGCCGGTCGTGCTCCTCGATGAACGACCGCACCCGCGCCGGCGCGAGACCGAGCCGTACGCCGGCCGCCTTCGGGTCCTCGCCGGCGGATACCGCGTCCGACCACGCCTCGTGCTCCCGCGCTCGCCGCTGCTGCTCGAGCCGCGCGGCCGCCACCCGACGGTTGAGGTCGAGCGCGGCGTCGGCGACGTCCGGCCAGAACACCAGCCGCATGCCCCACGTCTTGCCCGGCTCCCACACGCAGCACGACGCGACCTTGTTGCGGTCCATCCACTTGCGCACGGTGCCGGCCAGCACCAGGCCGTCGGTGATCTCCGATGCCGCGGTGGCGGCCATCGAGACGTGGGTCCACCCGTCACCGTTCGCGCCCTTCGTGAGCAGGTCGCGGCGTACGGCGGTGGCGTACTCGCCCGGGTCGTACGCCTTCCGGCAACCCGGGCACTCCCACGACTGCCCGGCCGACGGGTCCTCGATGCCGCCCTGGTCGCACTTCCCGCACGGCACGTACGCCGCCCGGACGTCCGCGACGGTCAGTGCCTCGGGGTAGCCGAGGCGGGCCCACCGGCGCAGCTCGCGGCGCGCGGGCGTGGAGTGGGTGCACCGTGCTGGTCGACGCCACCGGCGCTGCAGCGTGTCGCCGCACTCGAAGCACTCGACGCCGCGCTCGGGTTCGCGTTCGTCGTGCAGCGCGCGCTCGAGGCGCGCCCTCAGGTCGCGGACCTCGCGGGTGAAGGCCGGCCAGTCGGGGCCGTCGGGCTGCTGGGCGAGGTGGGGCAGCTGGGTGCGGAGGTAGTCCACGCAGGAGCCGACGGTCGCGATGGCGGCGGGGGTGTGGCCGAGCCAGGTGCGGTACTGGTCCTCCCAGTGGGCGAGGACGGCGAGCGGGGGGAGTGGGTCGGAGGCGTGGTGGTCCTCGAGGTAGTTCTCGTCGGTGTAGCCGGCGTACGTGCGCATGGCGGCGACGAGGACGGTGGGGCCGCGGAGGACCTGGGCAGTCCCGCCGGGGATCGGTGCGGCGGCGACGAGGCGGCCGTCACCACCACCGTCGGTCGCCTCGGCGGCGAGCTCGTCGTACGCCGTGGTGATGTCCTTCAGGTCCTGGTCGACGGCGTGCTGGCAGGTGGGGCAGGTGAGGGGCTGGTCGTTGGTGGCGTGGTTGCGGCCGCAGACGACACAGTGGGGTGCGGTGCAGGGGACGCAGCCGCGGTGGCCGGTGGGGTTGGGGCAGTCGTCGCGGTGCTCGCCTGTGACGCGCTCGCCGAGGTGGCGGTCGTAGTGGCAGGCGGGCGGGCGGTGGTCGGTCACGCGTGCTCCTGGCATGGTCGGGCGAGGATCAGGGTCGGGGCGGGGTCGCAGAGCCGGCGGGGTTCTTCGGTCCACTCGCAGGCGGTGCAGCCCCACGCGGCGGGGAGCTGCGTGAGGCAGGCGGTGCAGATCCGGGCGACAACCTCGGTGGCGCCGGTCTCGCGGGAGCGGACCTCTACGGGCTGCGACTGGTCGTGTGGGCAGGAGCGTTCGTCGGTCACGTGGTCTCCGGGGTGCTCGGTCGGGATGGTCGGAGGAGCGCGGCGATGGAGTCAGGGAACGGCAGCGGCGGTGCTTCGCCCTGCTCGACCATCGGCGCGGTGCGGATCCGGCCGAGTTCGGGGTCGCCGTCGTACTGCTTGCGGCCCTGGTCGTCGAGGACGAGACCGACGTAGCGGATGCAGCGGCCGCACTCGTCGCGGCTGATCCGGGTGCCGGCGAGCACGGCGTGTGGGTCGATGGCGTGGAACTCGCACCACTGCTTGAGCGCTTCCCACTCGGGGGTGTTGAACTCGATGAGGGCTTCTGTTGCGGTGTCGGCGTCGGCGGCGACCGCGGCGAGGCCCCTCCACGGGCGGCTCATGCGGGCACCTGCTCGCGGATCCGGTCGAGCAGCTCGGGGTCAGGGGTCACAGCCCCTCCCCTCGGCCAGCGGAGGCAGCGCGGGCGAGCAGCGCGGCGTCTCGGCACATGCGGCAGGGGGTCGCGGGCAGGTCGCAGCCGTCCTCGATGGCCTGCGCGATCCGCTCCCCCTCCTCCCGCCGCACCCGGTCGAGCAGGGGCGTCTCGGTGGTCTTGATATCGCGGCCTAGGTGCAGGCAGTAGCCCCACGTCCCAGCGAGGTAGCGGTAGCCGACCTGAGTGACGTCCACGGAGACCGGGCGGCAGGTCTGGAATCGTTCGCTGACGACGCTCCCGCATCCGGGGCACCGCTCGCCTGCCGTGGTCTCAGCCACCTCGGACGGCTCGGGGGCGGGGGTGTGGCCGTCCATGCAGGAGCAGTGCTCCTCGGGGAACCGGTCGCAGCTACACGGGTAGCGGCACTCGCTGCTCATCGCGCCCCACCGCCACTGAGAATCGAGCGGAGGGCACTTGCGATCCGCTGTGCCGCATCCCGCTCGGCCTCGACGACCCGCACACGCTCGGCCACGATGCGCTCGACCTCCGCGAGGACCGGGTTCCACGCGGGCTCGTACCCCTCGGCGAACACCGCGTCATGGAGGCGGTCGCGCTCGGCGTCGGTCAGCCCGTTCGCGTCGGTCTCGGTCTCGGGTGCGGCGGGGGGCTGGGGGGTCATCGCTGCGAGATACGCGCCGATGGCTTGGCGCGCGGTCTGGACTCGGATGTCGCAGGGGGTGGGCGGGATCTCGTCCAGCGTCTCGTTGGGGTAGAGCGCGTTGACGACCGCCGTCGTGGGGGCGTCAAGGCCAGCGTGCTGCGTGCTCTCGGTCTCAGGCATCTTCGGTTGTCCTCTCGTTCCCGCGCCTGGCATCCAGGTAGGCGGTGGTGGATGTGGTGGTCATCGGGTCTCCTGGGTGTCGAGGTGGGTGGTGGTCTGGTCGAGCGGGCGCTTGCAGTCCTCGCAGCGCTTCCGGCCGGGCACGCGTTGCACCCAGCCGCACGGGCAGTAGCCGGGCGGGATCGGGCCGACGTGACCGCCGAGCCCGACGTCGGGGCACAGGGAGCAGGTGAAGAGCGCCGACCAGGTGCCATTCGGGTTCAGGTACGCGCCGGCCTCGGTCCACTCGTGCTCGTGCATGTACGCCCGAGCGGGCCCAACGGACATCGGTCCCGGGTCCGGGAAGTAGCCGGTCACGGCAGCACCACCCACCGCTCGATCACGAGCCGGCACAGCGGGCAGGAGATCTCCATGCCCGGCTCGAGGGCATCCGTCCCGACGCCGGCGACCTGGCCGCAGAGGTGGTCACCGGTGACCCGGTCGATACCGTGCACCACCGACGGGCCGGCCTCAGCGTCGGCGCGCGCTCGGAGCGCGTCGTACGCCCACTGCGACACGAACACCGTCCACGACGGCACCCAGCCGGCGCCGCCGGCCGGATCCACGCCGACGACCATGTGCGTCGCCTCGCCAGGCCCCGGGCCGACGTCCTCGCCGAGCCACGCCAGCACCTCGGCGTAGCCGTGCCGCACTGTGCGGCGCGCGACCTCACGGTGCGACGGCACCGTCGGCAGGGCCGGCGAGACGAACACCTGCATGCCCTCGATGAACAGCGGCCGCGTCATGCCGCACCTCCGCCGACGACCTGACCGGGCACGACATCGCCGGCGAGACGCCGCAGCTCGTTCGGCACGACCTGCAGCGCCAACGACCGCTGCTCGTCCGTCAGCAGCAGCTGGTCCAGCACCGACCGGATCACCGCCGCCAGCTGCTGGCCAGCGGACTCCGCCAGCCGCACACGGCGCTCCTCGATCCCGACGTCGACGCACGTCTTCGCGACCTTCGCCAGCCGGTCCCGCTCCTCCTGCCACAGCCGGACGAACGCGTTGGTCTGCGCGGCGTACGTCGTGCCGTTCTCCGCGCCCTTCTCGAGCTGCGTCCCGTGGGTCTCCTTCACGCGACCCCACACGACCTCGTCCTTGTCCAGGTCCGCCACGATCGCGCCCAGCCACTGCACCGCGCCGGCGCACCGGTGCAGCTCCTCGAGCAGCGCGGAGTGCGGGTCCACCTCACGAGGCAGCCCGAACGCCTCCGCAGCGACCAGGGCCTGGCGTTCGGCCCGTCGACGCTCGCGGGCGTCGCGCGACTGCGGCGACTTCGAGCCGTGCATCGCGCAGACCGCGCTGTCCGGAGACGCGGCCCGCTTGCACCGCTCACCGGACTGCTTCGACGTCGCGGTGCACCGACGGTCGTTCGACGTGTCATCCATGGGGTCAGCCATCGATCTCGCCGTCCATGGGATCAACCCGCTCGGGGTGCCCGTCGGGCGTCGCGTGATCCGGGCAGGTCGGCTCTTCTGTGCTCCAGCCGAGCGCTTCGGCTGCAGCCTTCACCTCGGCGAACGTGTCGCCCTTGGTCTCGACCTCGGCGCCGCAGCCGCAGGTCAGCGTGAAGGTCATGCTCATGTGGTGGCTCCTGGGAGATCGGGGTGGTGGTGTTCGAGGGGGTGCCGGCGGTGCGTCCTCCGACCGGGTGAGGGGGTGGGTGTCCGGAGGAACCCCCTCTCCCGTAGGGAGAGACAGGTCCGGACAGCGTCTGACCTGCGGTTTTGTGTGAAATCGGGCTGTCTTTCGGGGGAGTGGGCAAGACAGCGGGTGGTGGTGGTGTTTGTGCAGGTCAGGGCTGTCTTGTGGGGTTTGCGGACAGCGCAAGACAGACGTGCTGTCTTGTTGGGGTGGGTCGCGAGCAAGACAGCTGCGAGGTGGGTTCGGCGCGTCGTCACAGCTCGTCCTCGATGGAGCGCTGGGAGGGGGTGCCGTTGAGGGAGAGCCACTGGTTCTTGTAGGGCATGGCGGGGCCGATGGCGCGTTCGATCTGGGCCTTGGTGATGCCGGTCTGCTTGACGAGCTCGCGGATGGAGAGGTACTCGCCGTGGTCGAGACGGGCGCGTCGGATGGTGTTCCAGTTCTTGTCGACGTCGGAGAGCACGGCGGCCCAGGGCCAGATGCCGCCGCGCTGGAGGGTGAAGGGCCAGGAGCGTTCTTCGCGGGCGCCGCGCCAGGGGGAGAGGGTGCCGTCGCGGTCGAGCCAGAGGCCGACCTCGGGCCAGCGCATCCACCCGGACCAGCCGTAGGGCTCGTGGGGGCGCTTGCGAGCGTTGCCGTTGCCGGTGGCCTTGGCGGCGTGGGCCTCGAGGACGATGGCGCAGTCGATCTGGTCACGGACGAGGTCGAGGGCCATGGCGACGGGCTTGGCGGACTTCTCCTCGGTGGGGTCGCCGTTGGCGAGCTTGTAGATGGGCCCGATGAGGAGGAGGTCCGGCTGGACGTATCGGCAGGTGTCGAGGAGCCAGTCGCGGTCGGTTTCGGTGGTGAGGTCGAGGCCGGCGGTGCGGAGCTCGATGCGGAGGCGGTCGGACTCGAGCTGGTGGCCGGCCTGGAAGCGGAGGGGCCGGTAGCGGCGGCGGGACTGTCGGCGGGTGTTCTCGACGTCGATGTGCAGGACGGTGATGGGGGTGATGGCCTCGAGGGTGAAGGGGTGGATGCCGGCGGCTGCCTGGACGGCGATCTGGCGCAGGAGGGTGGACTTCCCGGCGCCTTCCTCGGCGGTGATGATGACGCGTTCCTGTCGCTCGAGGAGGCCGGGGATGACCCAGTCGTAGGTGTCGTCGTCCTCTCCGTGGAGCAGCTCGTCGATGGTCTCGACGTGGTGGCGGATCCGCTGGTTGGTGGATGCGCCGAACCGGACGAGCTCCTGGTCCATGACGGTCACGGCGGCCTCGATGGCGTCCGTGACGTTCTCTGGTCGGGCTGACTGGATGGCGGAGCGGACCTTGCTCGTCGCTTCCTGGGCGGAGCGGAGGCGGGAGGTGTCGCGGACGATGCGGGCGTACTCGTCGAGCTGGCCGAAGCGCCCGGCCTGGACGAGCTCGAAGAGGTAGGGGGCGCCGCCGACCTTGTTGAGCTCCTTGACGCGGGTGAGGTGGTCGAGGACGAGTGCGGGTTCGGGAAGTGCGCCGGTGGCAGTGACGGCGTGGATGGAGTCCCAGATCGCGATGTGCTCTGGTCGGTAGATGTCGTCGCGGTCGATGAGAGTCGCGGCGAGGGGGGCCATGTCGGGGTTGACCATGAGGGTGCCGAGGAGGGCCTGTTCGGCGCCGCGGGAGTTGGGTGGGATGTCGGGGTCGAGGACCGGTGGTCGGTCGGTCTCTGGGTCGAAGGGCGGCTCGAGGTCGTAGGCGGTCACAGGGCGGCTCCGGTGAGTCGCAGGTGTGGGGTGCCGCGGTGCTGTGGGGCGGCGCCGACGTGGTCGTTGCCCCAACCGCAGGTCCAGGCGTGGCCGTGCTCGCAGAGGTAGTGCGCGGTGCCGTGGGCCCAGAAGTGGGGGAAGTAGATGGCCTCGATGCCGGCGGCGACGCAGACGTCGTGACAGTCGTCGGGCATCTCGCGGGCCTGCTCGGACCAGACGCTGTAGAAGGTCTGCTCGGCCGGGGTGGGCAGAGGCAGCTGGCCGCGGTTGTGGACGACGTTGTAGCGGGGCTGCTCGGCGATGATCGCTGCGCGTTCGGCTTCGAGGACGGCTTGGCGGTCGGGGTGCTGCTCGACGGTGACGTTGGCGACTTCGTGCCACCAGGGCTTGTCGTGGGAGTGGGCACGCCACCGGGTGCCGGGGTCGGCGGTGATGCCGACGTACAGCAGGGTGCCGTCGGCGGAGTGGAAGCGGTAGAGGGCGTGGGTGGCGCTCACGTGGTCCTTCTGGTCCGAGGTGGATGGGTCGGGGTGGGCCGCGGGGGCAGGAGTGCCGGCCAGGTGAAAGGAGTCCTGGCGGTGTGGGGGCGTCCTTCGGTCCGTTGGTCGCGTGCAGGCGGCGCGACGTCGGGTGGCGTTGACCCCCGCGGCCAGGTCTCAGGCGGGTGTGGTGAAGGGGTCGGGGACGGTGGAGAGGTGGCGGTTGCGGGCGTCGACGAGGTCGGGGTCTTCCTCCCAGCCCTCGGGGTCCTTGGCCCGGTCGACGTCCTCGTCCTCGGGATCGACGGGGTTGCCCTCGGAGTCGACCTCGTCGTGCGTCGGGTCGCTGCCGTCGTCACCCTCGGGCTCGTCGAGGACGTCCTGGGTGGAGTGGACGGCGGAGGCCTCGATGCTGCCGCAGAGGTCGCAGATGGGGGTGTCCTTCGCGGCGTCGTCGGGGAGGAACGGGTGCGGTCGGTAGCGCTGGCCGGAGGCGAGGACGTCGGCGACGGTGCGTTCGGTGCCGAGGGAGGTGTCGATCGCGAGTTGGCCGTCGGACTGCTGGCGGTTGAGGTAGCCGACGCGGGTGAGCTCGCGGAGGTGTTCCTCGAGGGCGGAGTCGGTGGCGGGTTCGACGAGGGTGAGGACGAGGTCGACCTTGCGGGCGCCGTCGGCCTTCTCGTGGGTCTCGTCGACCTTGACCTCGACGATGGCCATGTAGTGGCGGCCCTTGTTGCGGAACATCTCGCCGGCGAGCTGTTCGGTGACGCCGGTGGCGTCGAGGCCCTTGGCGCGGATCTTGGCGGTGTAGTCGGCTGGGTCGGTCATGCGGCTGTCTCTTCCTGCTGGATGGGTGTTGCCTGGGTGGGGTTGGTGCGTCGGGGTGCCTGGACGGCGGGGGCTTCGTAGAGGAGGACCCACTTGGTGATGCGGCCGGATCCGGGGACCTCGGCGGACAGGGCGGCTGACCAGCGGCCAGGGCCGGTGAGCCGGGCGTGGGCCTGGGCGGCGAGGAAGGGGATGTCGTGGGTGGCCTGGGCGCAGAGGGCGGTGAAGGGGAGCCGCTCGTTGGTGATGGGCCAGATGGCGCGGAAGCGGCTCACGAGGCGGCTCCGGTGGCGGTGAGGTACTGCTTGCGGAGGTCGAGGGGGATGCGGCCGCGGTCGCCGACGGGGATGCCGGTCTCGCGCGCCCAGGCGCGGACAAGGTCGGTCGGGGCCGCGGCTTCGATGCGCTCGACCTCGGCAATCCGCTCGAGCGCGGCCTGCTCCCGTGCGGCGCGTGCTGCCTCGCGGCGCTCCTCGCGCTCGGCTTCCTTCTCGGCGGCGCGGCGGGCGCGCTGGGCATCCCGCAGCGCGGCCTCCTCGCTCTCGCGCCGGGATGCGTCGAGCTCGGCGCGCCGGGCGTCGGCGGCCGCCGCGCGGACGCGCTCCTTGGCGATCTCCTCGTCGACGCGGTCGCGCAGCTCGAGGAGGTGCTCGAGGTGACTGCCCTGCCGTACGCCGCTCATGACGCCTCCTGCTGGTAGCGGTGACTGTTGAGCCCGGTCACGCGCTCGAGCTCGGCGAGCGAGCGGCCCGCCTCGGTCCAGCGGCGCACCAGCTCGGCCTTCTCGTCCTTCGTGAGGCGGACGCTGCGGTCGCCGTGCGTACGCCGGTAGATCGCGGCCTCGTCGAGTCCCGTGTCGTCGACGTCAGGCAGCAGCGACCCGGGCTTGTAGGTCGGGTCGTCGAGCAGCTCGTCGTCGAGCGCGAGCGGCGGCAGCCATCCGCGGTCCTTGGCGTAGCGGCGTGCGCGGGAGACTGAGATCTTGTCGCGGTGGGTCTCGGCCGGCGGGATGGTCATCGACAGCTCGTCGTACAGCGCAGCGACGGCCTTGGCGGTGATGGTGCGGACCTGCGGGCGGGTGCCGCTGCCGAGGTGGAAGTTGCTGCGCTGGATGCCGAGTCGGGCGGCGAGCTTGCTCTGCGACCAGCCGAGCGCGACGAGTGCCCGGATCCGGCGGGTGGTGCCGGTGGCGTCGACCTTGGCGCCGTCGGCGAGCTCGAGCTGGACGGCGAGGACCTTCTCGGCGGTGGTGCGCAGGACCCGCTTCGAGGGGCCGCGGACCAGGTCGCCGGCGCCGGCACACCCGCGTGACGGGCCGGTGCGTGGTGCGTAGACGCCCCACATGAGCTTCGAGAGGGAGCCGTTGGACACGCCGGCGGCGCGGGCGACGCGCTTGAGGCCCATGCCCTGCTCGCCGAGGGCGATGATGTGGGCGCGGACCGGGTTGGCGTCGACGAACTTGTCGTAGCGGCCGTAGGCCTTCTGTCGCTCGCGGTCGGTCTCGGCTTGGGCGTTGGCCTTGGCGCAGGGCAGGCAGCGGCAGCGGTCGAGGACGTAGGCGGCGCGCGTGCCGTGGTGGTGGTCGGCGATCTTGTGGAGGCACGGCTTCGGGGTCCGGTCGACGGTGGCCTCACGGGCGGCGGCGCGTTCGCGGGAGGCGTTCTTGCGGAGGTGCTTCTCGCAGGAGTGCTTGCGCTTGGCGTAGTCGGCGCGGCCGGCGGTGTCGTAGGTGCCCTTCCACCCGCAGGTGCGGCACCAGCGGGTGAAGGTCTTGGCGCTCGTGGTCATGACGCCACCTGGAGGACAGCGCCGCAGACGCGGCAGTGGCGCTGGTCGAGGTCGGGGCGGTGGCCGCCGGTGGCGGTGCAGCCGGCGGGGGTGAGCCAGTAGCGGATGTCCTGCTGCTCGCTGGTGGTCACGGGAACAGCACCTCCTTGTGCTGGGGGGCCTCCCCGGCCGTGGTGGGGGAGACCACGGCCGGGGAGGTGGTGGCCTCTCCGGCCGCGCGCACGGGGGAGGAGGCGCAGGCCGGAGAGGGGTCGAGGGGCTCGATGAGGATCAGGACGCCGGGACGGTCGAGGGCGTACTCGCTCTCCCCGGCGTAGAACTTGCGGGCGCGGACGTCGACGATCTGGCCGTCGTCGGCCCACACTTCGGCGTCGGTGAGCGCGTCGAAGCAGGCGCGCTGCAGCTTGTCGAGGTCGTTCTTGTGGGTCGGGTAGAGCGGCGCGCTGTCCTTGATGAGGTGGGCGTTGCGGCCGGTCCGGTAGTGGCTCTTGGGCCTGTCGAAGGAGAAGCGGATGGTGACGCGGACGGGTCCGGTGAAGCGGTCGTGGTAGCGGCTGGCGTCGACGGCGTGGTCCTTGACCTTCTTGCGCCAGGGCTTGAGGACCTTGGAGTTGTCGTCGTGCATGCCGTAGCGGTTGCGGGTCTTGGACCCCTGGGTGATGGGAGTGCCGTGGACGACGATCACGAGGTTGGTCATGGTCGGCTGCTCCCGTCACCGCGGGCGAGGGCGAGGTAGGTGATGCCGACGCACGCGGCGACGAGGATGGCGATGAGGAGGACGCGGCTCACAGCCCCTCCCCTCGGCCAACGGAGGCAGCGCGGGCGATCCAGGCGGCGTCGGCGTAGACGGCGCGCTCTACGGGGCCCGGAGTGCCGCGCTCGGGAGTCGGTAGCGAGCGCGCCTCGATGGCCTGCGCGATCCGCTCCCCCTCCTCCCGCCGCACCCGGTCGAGCAGGGCGGGGGTGAGTGCGCTCTCGTCTATCGCGGCCAGCAGTCGACCCACAGCGGCGTGCCACCCCTCGGGCAAGTAGCAGCCGGGCCCCTGCGAGTAGGCCGAACGCAGACTGTCGACCCACACCTCGACCTCCCCGGCGTCCGGCTCGGCGGCACAGAGGATCGGGCTCATGTCATCGCGAAAGGCCATGACGTGCGGGGTCAGGTGGCGGCCACACTCATTGCAGCACCGGTTCGGGCTGCAAAGATGCGCCTCGACCTCCCGCTCGCCTGCCGTGGTCTCAGCCACCTCGGACGGCACGGGGGTTGGGGTCCGCTTGCGGCCGCAGATCGGGCAGTGGTGCAGGTCCGTCGACCACGTGGGGCTTAGTGGGTGCGCGAACGAGCAGACCCACCTCTCCCCGCTCATCGCGCCCCACCGCCAGCGAGAAGGGCGCGGAGGTCGGTCGCCCACTCGTCGGGGGTCCGGTTGCACGCCGCATTGGGGCCGGGGTAGTCCTCCGCCCACTCGTCCGCCAGCGCCTCCACTCCCGCCCTCAGCCGCTCGTGGGCTGCCTTCTCGGCCTCGTGTGCAGCCTCGGCGGACTCAGCACGGGCGGTCATCGCTGCCAGTTCCCGCGTGCGTCGAGCGGCAACCTGGGCCATGCGTGCGGCGTCGTTCACCGCTCGGGCCGTGGCTTCCTTCTGTTGCGCGTAGGCACCAACCTCGACCACCGCATCCCGCTCGCCCTCGACGACCCGCACACGCTCGGCCACGATGCGCTCGACGGCCGCAATGAGTCCCGAGTCGTCGCCCGGCCAGCCCGTGTCGAGGTCGCCCACGAACCACGGCGCGATGATCTCCCGTTCGGCCTCGGTCAGCCCGTTCGCGTCGGTCTCGGTCTCGGGTGCGGCGGGGTGCTGGGCGGTCATCGGGCACCTCCGGCGAGCGTCGTCCAGTCGGTCGGGCCGAGGATCCGGCTCGCACGCTCCTGCGCCCGGGCGAGCTGGAAGTGCGCGTAGCCCGAGCGGCCGGCACGGATGGACGCGACCGCAGCCTTCGCCGCTACGTCGAGGACCAGGTCCGCCTGCTGCACCCGGTCACGTAATGCGGCGAGGTCGGCGTTCTCCTGCCACACGGTCGGGCGTACGACGTTGTCCGTGCTCATCGGGCACCCCCGACCAGCGCCGGTGCGCACGCACGGTGCAGCGGCCATTCCCCGCAGCACCCGTCGTGCTCGGTGCCCTTCTTGTCGAAGTACTCCCGCAGCCCGTCCATCTGCTTCCGCTTCCACCCCACCTGCGACTGGTGGAGCGCGGGCAGCGTCATGCCCGGGAACTTGCTGGCGTGCTTGCGCATGATCGCCGGCCACAGCAGGCACGCCGCGAGGGCGTCGGCGCCGGCGTTGTGAGCGTCATCGAGCTTCACGCCATAGGTGGTGCACAGCTGCTCGAGCTTCCGGCCGCCCTTGCGGTACGGGTCGACGTGCTTGTCGAGGACCATCACGTCGACGACGGGCTGGATCTTCGTGTGGCCGCCCATGCGGTCGACCAGGGTGGGGACCTCGAGGCGACGGTTCTCGGTCTCGAGGAGGGTCAGGTCGTAGGACAGGTTGGCGCCGACAATGGGGATGCCGCGGCCCATGGCGGTGGCGAGGCGTCCGGAGATCTCGAACAGCGCCTGGGAGGGGTCGGCGTGGGTGGCCTCGCGGATGGCGCGGTCGCGCGTGTAGCCGTGGATCGCGGCGGCGCCCTCGGGGATGTCGATGCCGGGGTCGACGACGTAGGAGGTGAGGTGACGCTTCCGACCGTCGTCCCAGATCGCGACCAGAGCGGCCGTGACGATGCGGTCGCCCCACACGTCGACCCCCGAAGTTTCTAGGTCAAATCCGAGACAGTCGAACCCGTCCCACTTGCTGCTGGCCATCAGGAGGCCTCCTTCGGGAGGAAGGTGCCCGTGGCCGAACGGCCGCGGGTCTCGTAGCCGTGCCGGCGGCGGTTGCGCGACTGCTGCGACTGGGTCGCCCAACGACAGTTGCCGGGCTCGTATCCGCGGTCGTTGTCGACGCGGTCGAGCGAGTAGAGAGGACGCCCGGCTGCGGTCCGACCCTCGGGGCGCGGCCCCATGTCGGCGACGAAGTTCCAGAAGCCCTGGCGGCCAGTCCAGCGGTCGCAGACGGTGATGCCGCGTCCGCCGTAGCTGGCGTATCGGAGGTGGGTCGCCCGGGTGCAGCGGCCGACCATGTCGTTGTAGATGTCGTAGAGCGGGTGGCTGGTCTTGCCTCCGCGCCAGTTGGAGTTGGTCGCGCCCCAGTCGCTGCCGTTGCTCATGCGGCACGCTCCACGAGGATGTTGAGGTACGCCTGCAGCTCCTCGCCGGACGCCTCGCTGACCTTGCTCGGGCCGTCGACGTCACCGCCGTTCAGGAACCCCGCGACGTCCTGCTCGATGTCCGGCAACGTCATGCCGCGCTCGCCACCGGCCTTCACGATGTCGGCCCACACCTGGTCGGCATCCGGGCCGACAGTCTCGGCCGGGTAGGCGCCGTCAGCGTCGGGCTGCGGCTCCTCAGCTGCACGGGGCGGGGAGGCGGCGGGGGTCGAGGTCGCCGCCTCCCCAGATCCTGCCTCGGGGGATGAGGCAGCCTTGACCGCCGCGGCGCGGCGGCGGAAGTACTCCACGAACGCCTCGCGCTGCGCCGAGGGGGTGGAGTCCTGCCCGACGAGCTCGTGGCCGTCGCGCATCTCGTTCCAGATGACCGTCAGCGAGTCGATGTCCTCAGCGGCGTCGACCTGCGGCAGCCACTCGGCGTACGGGTCGCTCTTGGGCGCCTCGAGCGCCGCCGGGCCAGAGCCCGCACCCTCGAGCGCGGGCGTTCCGCCGACGCCGCCGACGATCTCGACGAGCCGCTGCTTCGTGACGTGCAGGTCGAGGAACGGCACGACGTACCGCGACGTCTGCGGGCCCTTGTCCGTCTGGACGATCGACGACCGCTCGGCCAGGCCGAGGGTGGCCGGCACCAGGTCGCCGACGTGCATCGCGAGCTCAGCCATGGACGGCAGCTCGGCGGCGGCGTTCCAGCCCTTCGATTCCATCCGCCACACGCCGAGGGACTCGATCTCCGACAGCATCACCGACAGGCGGGTGGTGGGCTTCTCGATCGCGGCGATGTGGTTGGGGTCGCCCGGGTCGCAGAAGTTGCCGGCGACGTCCTTCTCGCCGTCGCAGCGGTGCTGGCAGCCGCCCTTGGTCCAGTACTCGTGCCACTGGGAGAAGCCGCCCTTGACGACGATGACGGGGATCGCGGTGGCCTCGGAGAGGACCTCGAACTCGGACTTGCCGTCGTTGTCCCAGGGGCGGGCGTCGCCGCCGTAGGTGTTGGCGATCTCGGTGATGAGGCGCTCGGAGGGGCTGGTGAAGCGGAACCGCTCGAGCTTGGCGGGGCGGGTGTACTCGCGGCCCTGCTTGCTGGTGCCGGTGATCTTGTGGCCGAGGCGGATTCGGCCCTGCTCGGCCATGCGGCGCTGGGTGGTGATGATGGGCATGTCAGGACTCCTTGCGGATGACGAAGGTGACCGGCCGCGGGAGGCCGGACTGGTGGATGGCGCCGCAGTCGTCGCCGACCTGCGCGTCGTAGGGCACGGCGCGCGAGAGCACACGGTGCCGGGCGAGGTGGCTGGCGACCTGCGCGCCGAGGTCGACGAGGTCCTCGGCGACGAACGACGCGGCAGGGACCTTGGGCCGGTCGGTGGTCACGTGGAAGGTCCCCATCACGCCACCTCGCCCTTCGGCTCGGCCACGACCGGGGCGTCGACCTGTTCCCACGCCTTCACGTCCTGCGAGTGGAAGAGCCGCTGCAGCGCGACCGCACCGAGGAACGCCTTGTGGACCTCACGGCCAGACGGCTGCGGGATCAGCGCGTGTGCCGTGGTGCGCCAGTTGAGGATCGCGGCGCCCTCGAACTTCGGGACCTTCACCACGGTCTCGTCGGGCAGCACAGCCTCGTCGGCGTACCGGAGGCCCGACAGCTGCAGCGGCTGGTCGGCGTAGACGACGTCGGCGGGCTTCTTCGCGCTCGACTTCCCGTCGATCAGCCACAGCTTGCGCCGCGACCAGGACGTGAACGTCGTGCGGCCAGTGGCCTCGTCGTACGCCAGGGGCAGATGGAGCCACAGGTCGCCGGTCCCGGCGTACTCGTGCTTCCACGACACCACGGTCGTCTCGGCGGCCTCGACGTGCCGGTCGAGGTCGATGCGCCAGCGGTCCAGGAACAGCAGGTGCTGGTGCACGAACGGCTCGACCTCGGGGTCGTAGGGCAGCGGCTGCTGCAGCACGTGCCCGTGAGCGTGGGCGTGGACCCGGGTGCCGAGGTCGGAGGCCTTCTCCCACTCGTTCTTGTGCTCGGCCTTGATCTGCGCGGTCACGCAGAACCGGCAGTTGCCGCACCGCTCGGCGACACGCTTGCGGGCGCACGGCCCCTCGGGGGACTGCCGCGACGTCGCGACCATGAGCGGCAGGTAGTCCCACGCGGCGGCCGCGGTGGCCTTGGCGGCAGCGGGGACGAGCGCGGGCTTGGCGATCACGGACTGGGCGTTGGTGACGGACATGAGGCCGTCGCCCTCTGCGCGCTCGAGGGGGCAGCCGTCGCGGCCGCAGGAGCCGTAGTAGCGGCCCTTGCCGCGGATGTCGCGGGCGTGGAGCGGGGCGGTCATCGGTGGTCCTCCTGCATGTCGCGCCACCGGTCGTACGCCGACTGCTCGGCGAGGTCGGCGGCGATCTCGTGACGGATCTCGGTGCACCCCGAGCACGTCGACGACGCGAGGCAGTCCGGGCAGAGCCGGTGGGTGCCGCAGTCGCGGAGCTCGTCGGCCTCGAGGAGGTCGAGGCACTCGGTGCAGGGCAGCACCTCGACCTGGTCGTCGTCGGGGTAGGAGCGCACGGCGGGCGCGATGGTGACCGTCATGCCGCACCGCCGCTCTGCGCGCGGGCCGCTTCGACGTCGGCGGCGAACGCGGCGAGCACGTCGACCCCGGCGGGGGAGCGCAGGTGCGCCGGCGGGGGCAGCATGTCGTCGGGGTGGGGGTCGAAGCCACGGTCGATCGCGTCGTCGAGACGCGAGGTGCGGTAGTCGCCTGCGGTGATCACGACGCCACCTCCTGCTCGCGGGTGAGCTCGAGGGCGTCGTCGGTGTGGGCGGTGAACCCGGGCTCGAGGAGCCAGTTGACGACCGACTCGCCGACGAACCAGGCGGACACCCACAGGGCCGACATGGTCGCGCCTGCCAGGAAGCCCCAGAGGGCGGCGGAGATGTCGTCGAGGCCCATGGCCTGCAGCAGCTCGATCACGAGACGACCTCGATCTCGTCGCGAGCGAACGGCAGGACGACCTCGTAGGTCGGGCCGTCCGGCTCGCCGATGAACCGGGGCACCTCGAGGAGGACCTCGGTGACGTGCCCACCGGCCATGCCGCGGAACACCGACTGCACGACACCCTCGCGGCCGTCGTGGGCGCCGCGGAGGATGCGGGCCCGGTCACCCTTGCGGGGCAGGCCCTGGATCCGCGTGGTGGCGGCGGGGCGGGAGAAGCGGATCTCGACGCGGATGCCGAGCAGCGGGAGCCGGCCGGTGACACGGACCCGCTCGCGGCCCCTGCGCAGGGGCTCGACGACGGTGTCGTCGACGTGGATCGTGTCGACCCAGGCGTCGGACTCCTCGACGGTCCCGGTGAGCCAGACACGGACACAGCGGTCGCCGTGACCGATCTCCTCGGGGTCTGAAAGGCCGTGCTCGATCGCATGGTCGATGACGGCCTTCTTGCCAAGGAGGCCCATCTCGGGGACCCGCTTGCGCGGGATGGTGTTGGTGCTGGTGATCCCGGTCATGGGATGCTTCCTTCCAGTTCGTGCGCCCTGGTCTGCTGCCAAGCTCTGGCCGGGGCGCCGGCTATTTCGGGGTCGTGCAGGGACGGCCGTCAGGCCGACTTGAGCGCTGCGTGCGGGCACGAGGTGCCGAGCACCCAGGCGTCGAGGCAGTCGCGGTGGATCCGCCAACGGCCGCCCGTCTTCGGCTGCCCGCCGTGGAGCTCGCCGGCCTCGAGGGCGCGGCGCACGGTGACGGGGTGCCGTCCGGCGTGGTCGCCTGCCTGGCTGGTGTTGAACCAGATCCGCTCGCCTTCCATCAGGCGACCGCGTCCGCGGATTCGGTGGTCTTGGCGGTCTTGCCGGTGGGGACCTTGATCGCGATCTGCTCGACGTCGAGGGCCGTGGCGAGGCGGGCGAGGAGGATGTCGGTGAGGGGCTTGCGGCCGGCCTCGATGTTGGAGAGGTAGGAGTAGGAGATGTCCACCTGCGTGGCCAGGGCTCCCAGGTCCCAGCCCCGTGTCTGGCGGATCGTGCGGAGAGTGGCGCCGACTCGCTGGCGCTCCTCCTGCTCCCGCTGGGAAGTGGTCTTCGGAGTCATGGGAAGACCGTAAGGAACATCAGGGAACAAGTCAAGGGGAACAGGGCAGATCGTTCGGAAGAACCCATCCTCGCAGTTCAGCCCGTGTCACATCTCGGTAGTTACGCCTCGGTATTCCCGTCGGTGTTCCCGGTTGTACGAGATGCACCCCGTTGATGTTCCCTGACTTTTCCGGAAACACTCCGGCTCGTGATCCAGAGACGAGGCCTCGATGCCGCAGAACCCCAACCAGCGCCGAGCGTCAGACGCCGTGGCGAAGTGGCTGGCGAAGAACTACAAGAACAACGGGTGGCTCGCCGAGGCCGCCGAAGCCGACGCGGGAACGATCGGCGACTTCCTCAACGGGCAGCGCTGGCCGAAGCTCGGCACCCAGGGGCGGATCGAGTCCGCGCTTGGCTGGCCATCCGGCACCATCCGCCAGATCGGTCTCGGCGGAGAGATCCCTGAGAGCCTCTTCGACGGACCCGCTGTCGGTGCCCCCGCGCAGGATGACGACTTCGTTGCGGCACCCGGGCCGCGCCAGTCAGGGGGAATCAGTGACGACGAGGTCCTGCAGGTGCTCGACACGATGCAGCAGCAGATCGACCAGCTGCGCCGACGGGTGGAAGGCCGGCGCCAGGCTCCCTGATCCGTGGGTCGCGCTCGCGGCCCGTCCGGACCTGAGCATGATTCGGCTCCCGATCGCCGAGCCTGGTCGCTACTACCACGGCCGGCGGGCGATCGTGTTGCGGAGCGGGATGCTGCTCGAGGACGAGCGGCGCTACTTGTGGCACGAGCTTGTCCACGCAGACAGGAACGACCGGGCCTGCCATGGGTCGATCGCCGCAGAGGTCAGCGTCGAGCGGGAAGCCGCGCGGCGGGCGATGCCGATGTCGTCCCTGCTCTGGGCGTTCCAGCTTGAGTGGCAGCGGCACCTGGTCGCCAGCTTGCTCAAGCTGCCGGAGGAGTGGGTGCAGTTCCGGCTGCACGCCGCTCATCCGGCCGAGAAGAACCAGCTGCGCGCCTTGCATCGGGTACGGCGGCAGGGGGAGACCGACGAACAGGAGTCAGCATGAACGAGAAGAAGTCCTTCACCGGCTGGATGGAGCGGCCCGTGTGGGAGCGCGCGGCCCTGGTGGTCCTGATCCTGATCTGCGTCGTGGGCGTGATCGCGGTGCTCGGCAACCGTGGGTAGCCGTGGCGTGGGCTGAGCGGCTGCCGTCCGGGCGGTGGCGCGGGGTCTACCGTGACGCCCAGGGAGGCCGGCAGCGAGTGCCCGGCACGCACACCCACAAGCCGAAGGCGGTGCGCGCGGCCGCGGCCGCGGAGGAGAAGGCCAGGCGCCGGATGCACGGCGACCCGGACGCGCGGAAGCGAACATGGGGCGACTGGGTCGAGGAGTGGTGGCCGACCCGCGACATCGAGGCGTCCACACGGCGCGTCGACCTACGCCGCCGCGAGCTCCACCTCGACCCGCACTGGGCCGACGTCCCGATCGGCGCGATCACCCGGCAGCGGGTGAAGGCCTGGATCGCTGACCTCCGCGCCGCCGGCGCCGGGCCGACGACAGTGCAACGGTGTGCGCACCTGCTGTCGGCGTCGCTGTCGGCCGCGATGGACGCCGAGATCATCGACTCGAACCCGGCCGCGCGGCTGAAGCTCGCCGGCAGCGCCAAGGCGATGGAGCGCTACCTCGAGGACGACGAGTCCGCGGCGCTGTGGCAGCAGATGCCCACCCAGCTCGACCGGCTGATCCTCGACACCTACCTCGGCACCGGCGTACGCCCGGGCGAGGGGGCGGGGTTCCACTGGAACCGGTTCGACCTGGACCGCGCCACCGTGCGGGTGGTCGAGACGTACGACCAGGAGGACGGCACGATCAAGGCCTACCCGAAGGGCCGAAGGATCAGGGACCTGCCGCTCCCGCCGGACCTGGTCGACGCGCTGCGTGCGTGGAAGGCGCTGCGCGAGGCGGCGGGGGAGGACCTCGAGGGCGGCTGCGGGCTCAAGCACTCCGCCGGGGTCTGTCGGTCGTCGCTGGTGCTGACGTCGCCGTCGGGGACGCCGCTGCGGGTGGGGAACTGGGACACGCGGGTCTTCAAGCCGGCGCTCGTGGCCGCGGGCGTGGGGCACGCGCGGGTCTACGACCTGCGGCACACCTACGCGTCGCGGCTCCTGCAGGCCGGGGTGTCGTTGGCCGAGGTGGGGCAGCTGCTGGGGCATGTCTCGCCGCAGACCACGCAGATCTATGCTCATCTCGCCAAGAAGCCGTCCGCGGTGGTCTTGGCCGCGATCAGTGCCCCACGTTTGCCCCACGCAGCGGTGGTCGACTCGGGTTCCTGAGCGTGAGGGGCGGTAGCTCAGTCGGTCAGAGCAGAGGACTCATAATCCTTGGGTCGTGGGTTCGAGCCCCACCCGCCCTACGACGCGTGTGCGATCGGTCAGCCCTCGTCGGCGATCAGGTAGCCGTCGCCGCTCTCCTGGAGCAGCAACCGTCCCGGCTGGGTGGTGGTCCGGCCCGACGTGGTGACGTAGGTGACCGTGTAGCTGACCGCCATGCCGTCGACGTCGGCACGGATGTCGGACGCAGATGCGGACTCGATCGTGCTCCAGAAGCCGGAGTAGTCGTCGAAGCCTCCGCTCTCCGCCTGGAACTCAGGCGTCAGGAGCTGGAAGGTCGACTCCGGGTCGGAGGTGACGCGCGAGAAGTAGTCGTCGACGAAGGCCTGCATGGCCGAGGCGTCGTCCGCCGGCGTCGGCTCCTCGGGGGTGGGGTCGTCGGTGGTGGGCTCGGTCGTCGGCTCCGCCGTGGGTTCGTCGGTGGGCGCGTCGCTCGACGGGGTGTCGGACGGCTCCGGCTCTTGGCTCTGCCCCGCGGGTGCCTCAGCGGTGTTGTCGCTGCCGTCGTTGTCGGGCCAGAGGAACCAGGCGCCGAGCCCGATCAGCAGCACGAGCGCCGCGACGGTCACGATCCTCGCGAGCGGGAGCCCGTCACGTCGGGGAGCGCCCGAGGCCGGCGCGGCGGCGACCGGCGTGCGCGGCGGCTCGGGCGTGGTAGCCGATGGGGCCGCGCCGGGCACCGCGCCCAGGGTGAGGGTCGCCTCGCTGTCGGGACGAGGGCCTGCGGCCGCGGCGGCCGCTGTGCCGCTCGCGACGCGCCGCAGCTCGTCGCGCACCCGCTCGACCGACCAGCGCTCGTCGGGGTCCTTCTGCATCATCCCGGCCAGCACCGCCGCCAGCGGGTGGTCGTCCGGCAGGCGAGGCGGGTCGGCGTGGACGATCCGGTAGAGGCCCCCGAGCACGTTCTGGCCCATGTCGTACGGCGCCCGGCCGACGACCGCGTGGAACAGGGTCGCTCCGAGCGACCACACGTCGCTCGCCGTGGTCGCGACCGATCCGGACGCGACCTCCGGGGCGAGGTAGGCGGGGGACCCGGTCACGAGGCCGGTGCGGGTGAGGGCCGCGTCGTCCGCCGACCGCGCGATGCCGAAGTCACCGAGCTTCGCGTGGTCCTGGTCGTCGACCATGATGTTGCTGGGCTTGACGTCGCGGTGCACGATCCCGGCGCGGGTGGCCTCGACGAGTCCGTCGGCGGCCTGGGCGAGGATCCCGGCGGCCCGGGCGGGCTCCAGCGCCCCCTCGGCCACCACGACCTCCGTGAGCGTGCGTCCCTCGACGTGCTCCATGACGAGCCAGTAGCAGTCCTCGTCCTTGACGAGGTCCAGGATCGACACGACGTGCGGATGGCTGATCCCCGCGGCCAGACGGGCCTCGCGCTCGGCGCGGGCGACGTCGTCCTCCGTGGTGCCGGGGAGCAGCCCCATCCGCTTGATGGCGACGTGCCTGTCCAGCACCTCGTCGTGCCCGAGGTGGACGACACCGGCGCCGCCGCGACCGATCTCGCGGACGAGGGTGTACCTGCCTGCAATCACCGTGGATGCCCCTTTCGTGGCTCCGCCTCAGGCTAGACACGTGCCCGGGCATCGCCGCACACCCGTGGGGACCAGTGGCGGAGACGCAGGCTCAGCCCTCGTTCGCGATCAGGAAGCCTTCGCCCTGCTTCTGCAGCTGCAACCGGATCTGATCGGTGTTCTCCCGGCCGTCCTGCATGACGTACCTGACCGTGTAGGCCACCGTCATGTCGCTCGGGTTGCTCGCGACCTCGAGCAGCTCCGCCGAGCGCACCGTGCTCCAGAAGCCGATGTAGCCCTCGTACCCGTCACTGGCCTCCTGGAAACCGGGGGTCAGCTGCTCGAAGGCCGCGCGCGGGTCGGTGGTGACGGTCGCGAGGTAGGAGGCGATGAAGGCATCCATCTGCTCCTTGGTGTCCTCCGCCGACGCCGGGCTGGCGCTCGGTTGCGGCTCGCTCGTCTGTGACGACTCGGGAGGTGCGCCCGCGCCGTCGTCGGGCGCGGCCTGGGGGGTGTCGCGACCGGCGAGGACGTACGCCGTGACGACCGCGGCGAGCGCGAGCGCGGCCGCACCCGCCAGCCAGGCCCACCGGATCCGGTCACGCGTCGGCTTCGCAGCGGTGGGGGTGGGCGCCAACGGCAGGACGCCGGTCTGCTCCGGGGGAGCGGGGGAGACCGGCGCCACCGCGACGGTGGAGCGCTGGCCCCGTGACACGCGCAGGAGCTCGTCGCGCACGCGCTGCATCGGCCAGCGCTGCTCGGGGTCGCGGTGCATCATCACCGACAGCAGGCCCGCGAGCGCGTGGTCCTGGGGCAGGCGCGGCGGGTCCTCGTGGACGATCTTGTACAGCGCGCCGATGAGGTTGTCGCCGACGTCGTACGGCGGGCGCCCCGTGACGGCGTGGTAGGCCGTGGCTCCGAGCGACCACACGTCGCTGGCTGCCGTCGCGGACGAGCCTGAGGCGACCTCGGGCGCGAGGTAGGCGGGGGAACCGGTCACCAGGCCGGTCTGGGTGAGCGAGGCGTCGTCGTCGGAGCGCGCGATCCCGAAGTCGTTCAGCTTGGCCGCGCCGCCGGCGATCATGATGTTGCTGGGCTTGACGTCGCGGTGCACGATCCCGTGGCTGTGCGCCTCGACGAGGGCGTCCGCGACCTGCGCCAGGAGCGTGGCGGCGTCCGTCGCGTCGAGGGGACCGGACGCCTGCACGCGCTCGCTGAGCGTCACCCCGTCGACGTACTCCATGACGAGCCAACGGACGTCGTCCTCGTTGACCAGGTCGAAGACCGACACCACGTGGGGGTGGTTGAGCGCGGCAGCCAGGCGTGCCTCACGCTCGGCCCGCTCGAGCTCGGCGTCCCCGGAGCCCGGCACGAGCCCGATCCGCTTGATCGCGACCTGGCGGCCCAGCACCTCGTCGAGGGCCAGGTGCACCGTCCCGGAGCCGCCTCGACCGATCTGTCGCTCGAGCCTGTACCTGCCTGCGATCACGTGCCGTCCCCTCTCCGCGCTCGCCCTAGGCTAGTGCCCGACCACCAACCCGACCCCACCCGAAGGAACTGACGTGACGAGCTCCAACGTCCTCGACGAGCTGGAGTGGCGCGGCCTCATCGCGCACTCCACCGACCGCGATGCGCTGCGCGCAGCGCTGGCCGAGGGGAGCGTCAGGTTCTACGTGGGCTTCGACCCCACCGCGCCGAGCCTCCACATGGGAAACCTCGTCCAGCTGGTCACTGCGCGACGCCTCCAGATGGCCGGCCACACGCCGTTCATCCTGGTCGGCGGGGCCACCGGGATGATCGGCGATCCACGTGACTCCGGCGAGCGCGTGCTCAACTCGCTCGACACCGTCAAGGAGTGGACCGAGCGGGTGCGCCAGCAGGTCTCCCGCTTCGTCTCCTTCGAGGGGGAGAACGCGGCCAGGACGGTCAACAACTACGACTGGACGGCCTCGCTGTCCACCATCGACTTCCTGCGCGACATCGGCAAGCACTTCCCGGTCAACCGGATGCTGGCCCGCGACACGGTCAAGCGGCGCCTGGAGTCGGGCATCAGCTACACCGAGTTCTCCTACGTCCTGCTCCAGTCGATGGACTACCTCAACCTGCACCGTGAGCACGGCGTCGCACTCCAGTTCGGCGGCTCCGACCAGTGGGGCAACATCACCGGGGGCGCCGAGCTCGTACGCCGCGTCACCGGTGGCAGCGCCCACGGCTTCGCGACGCCGCTCATCACCAAGACCGACGGCACCAAGTACGGCAAGACCGAGGGCGGTGCCCTCTGGCTCGACGCGGAGATGCTCTCCCCGTACGCCTTCCACCAGTTCTGGCTCAACGTCGAGGACGAGAAGGTGGGTGAGCTGCTGCGCATCTTCACCTTCCTGACGCGCGAGGAGATCGAGGACCTCGAGCAGCAGACGGAGGAGAAGCCCTTCCTGCGTGCCGGGCAGAAGCGACTGGCCGACGAGGTCACCGCGCTGGTGCACGGTGCCGACGAGGTGGAGCACGCCAAGGCGGCGGCCGCCGCGCTCTTCGGCGGGGGAGACCTTGCGTCGATCCAGGCGGCCACGCTCGCCTCGGCGCTGCGCGAGGCCGGAGGTACGACGGTCCCGGCCGCCGAGCTGCCCGGGATCCTCGACCTCCTCGTCGCCAGCGGACTGGCCAAGAGCAAGGGCGAGGCGCGGCGGACGGTGTCCGAGGGCGGCGCCTACCTGAACAACGTGCGGGTCGAGGACCCCGAGCTCCAGCCCACGGCCACCGACCTGGTCGGTGGCTCGTGGCTGGTGCTGCGCCGTGGCAAGAAGAAGTTCGCCGGCGTCGAAGTGGTCTGAACAGCTGTTGCGCGGCTCCTCCCGGGCGGCGTGGTGGGGGGCTCGTACGCCCTCCGCCACGCCGCCCGAGTCGTCCCACGCGTCTCAACAGGCCTCTGACCTGCGGAAACGCTGATGTGCTCGCGGTCACACCGCTTCGATTTGCGCGTTCTGCCGGTCAGGATTAATGTTCTCTTTGTCGCCAGGGAGCGGCGGGGAGCAAGGCCGGTCAGGCCGGGCTCCCGGCCCCGGGCAGGACAACCCGAAGCGGTCATCGGTCACGGTGACACCACCGGGTCAGAGCGAAACAGTCGAGGATTTGCCACGACAGAAAGTCGCTCGCTAAGTTTCACCAGTTGCTCCGCGCAACCGAGATCCTCACTGGATCGCGATGTGGATGCGTCTGATTCTTGAGAACTCAACAGTGTGTTTGATTAGTCGACGAATTAGTTTGTTATGCCCCGTTGGCTCTTCTTCTTCGGCCTTTTGGGGTTGGGGTGGTTGGGTCGCGGTTTCTTTGACAATGATTCTGACAGATGTCAGTTTTGTTCAGTCAGGGGATGTGGCTCTTATTGATTGTGGCTGGCCTGGCCTTTGGTTGGGTTGGTTCA